>NZ_JBBCUO010000001.1:0-1302124 GCF_037147815.1 Kaistia sp. MMO-174
GACGAGTGTATCAAGGGGCTCGACAAAAGCCCCTCGAACAGGTTTCATCAGCGCGTCGAAGCCCCTTTGAACCGATGCCCCGGAAGCTCTTCCGGGGCATTTTGCTTTTCCTGCGGACATGCGTCCGCAATGCTCGGGCATCGCGCGAAACCTAGCCTGATCTCCACTCTATCGGAGGTCAAGCCATGGCGACGGCGTCTTACAATCACGGCACCCGGATCTTCGACGCTGGCGAAACACCACGCGGCGTCGATCTCGACAATACCACCTCGATCGCAGCGGTCTTTACGGCCCCGGCGGCCGACGACGACGTCTGGCCGCTGAACGAGCCCATCGACCTTTTCTCGAACGACGCTGCCAAGCGCACTGCGCTGGGCACCGGCGGCACCGGCGGCGACATCTTCGACGCGTTGGACGATCAGGGCATCGTCGCGCGGGTCTATGGCGTGCGGGTCGCCGAGGGCGTCTCCGAGACGCCGGCGACCAAGCTCGAACAGACCATCTCCAATTTCGTCGGCAGTGGCGCAAATTTCTCGGGCGTCCACGCCTTCAAGCTGTGCCGGCAGAAGTTCGGCGAAGATCCCGGCCTTCTGATCGCGCCTGGCTACACGACGCAGCGGATCTCCAACGCCGCCAACCCCGTCGTGTCCGAGTTCGAAGGGATTGCGAAGCGGCTTAAATCCATCGTCGTCGCCGACGCTGGCGGCACGGATAAGGCTGGGGCCTTCGCCTGGGCCGAAGACTTCACAGACGGCCAGCGCATCTATGCGACCTGGCCGCAGGTAAACGTCTGGGACACCGTTACGAGTGGCGTCGTTTCCAGGCCGCTGGCAGCTCGCGCGGCTGGTCTGTTCGTGAAGCGCGACAAGGAAAAGGGTGGCCCGTACTGGTCGCCCTCCAACCAAGCCGTCGGCGGCATCGCCGGCACCGCTTTGCCGGTCTCCTACTACGATGGCGACACCGACCACGACGCGAACTGGCTGAATGAGCGAAAGCTCGCTACCGTGATCGACAACCGGATCCTGTGGGGCAACGAGACGCTTTCGGCGGATCCGCTCTGGCGCTTCGTCAACGTGCGACGCACCCGTGATGCCGCCGAGCGGAGCATCGTCCGCGCCTTCCGCTGGGCGCTGGACCGAAACCTCGGCAAGCACTTGCCGGTCGCGATCATCCAGTCGCTCGACGAGTTCATCGACGGCCTGGTGGCCGTGGGCGCCGTGCTCGGTGGCCGCGCCTACTGGCTGCGGGAAATGAACAACAACACCGATCTGCGCAACGGCATCCTCCGCGTCGAATTCGATATGGAGGAAGCCCCGCCGCTGCAGGATCTGCAGTTCGGCTCCCGGCGAAACGTCGCCTATTTCGACGTCCTCTCCGAGGACATCCTCAATGCTCTTCAGCAGCAGGTCGTGTGAGGCCCATCATGGAAATGAATTCGATCCTGCACGGCTGGAACCTGTTCGCGGATGGCGTGCCCCAGTCGCTCGTCGCCGAGACCGCCCAGCTTCCCAGTCTCGAAGAGAGCACGCGCGACTTCACGCCAGGCGGTGGCCATATGGGGTTCGCTGTTCCGCTCTCGGCCATCAACGCCGTCGAGATCGGGTTCAACCTGGTCAACAGATCGCCACAGCTTCTGTCGCTCTTCGGGCTCAACGCCGGCCAGTATCGCACCTACACCCTGTACGAGAACCTGGTCGACGAGTTCACCGGCGACACGACACGCCGGGTCGTCACGGCAATCGGCCGACTCAGCTCGGTCGAGAGCCAGGAGCACAAGAGCCCCGACCTCGTCGGCTACCAGTATCGGGTCCGCTCGATCCACACCTATACCGACGTGTTCGACGGGCGCCTGATCAATGGCTTCTACTTCCGCACCAACCGCCGGATCATCAACGGTGTCGACGTGACGGCCACGCGCAACGGCAATCTGGGCATCTGACATGACCAAGCTCACGTCTGTGACCCACACCCTGGCGGAACCCGTCGAAGTCGGCGGAAAGTTCTACGCGGCCATCACCCTGGCGCGGCCCCGCACTGGCGAGATCCGCAAGCTGCATCGGACAGGAGCCTTCGCCAAGCTGATCGCGCTGGGCGAAAAGGCCGAGAAGGCAGAAGCGGGCGCGGCGGAGAGCGAGGAGGCCGACCTCGACTTCCTTTCCATCTACGACGACATCGTGCCGGTCCTGGCGGTGCTTGGTCGCGTTGATGAAGCCGTGATCGATGCGCTCGAAACGGCCGATACCAACAAGCTGATCGAGCTTTTGAACGAGGTCGACTTCCTCCCTTTGTGACGTGCCGTGACCTCGATCTGATGGTCGAGGCCATGGCGCAGTGCTGGCGCTTCCAGCCGTCGGAGATCGACGGGCTCGACGTCGTCGACTTGAAGTGGTGGGCCGACCTGGCGGCGAAACGGAGATAGGACATGGCCGCATTCGATGTTCAGGTCATTCTCTCCCTCGTCGATAAGCTGACCAAACCCGCGAAAGAAGCTGCCGACGCCCTCAAGGGCGTCGGCAAGGGCGTCGAGGACGGCAAGCTCGGCGAGGGTCTGGAGAAGGCCGCCAAGGGCGCCAAAGACCTCACGGACAATCTCAAAGATGCGGCCAAAGCCGCAAAGGACGCCGGTCGCGCAGCCGGCGGCGGAATGGCGCGCGACATCCAGAAGGCGGCGCGCGGATCGCAAGATTTCGCTCGATCGCTTGTGAAGGTCGAACAGGCGGCCGGTCGGGTCGGCCGGGTCCTTCGTGGCCAGTACGACATCATGCTCGGTCTCGGACGCCTCTACGCTCGCGCAGGCATGGGCGCTGTCCGGATCGGGCGGAAGGCCGCTGTGGGGGCAGGCCTTACCGGTGCCGCTACACTCGGCGGCGCCGTAGCGATCGCTCGGAGCTACGCCAACGACATCGACGGCCAGCAGGAACGCGCTGCCGGCCTCAGGATGAAGCTGCAGACCTATCGAGAGCTTGGTTACGCCGCTCAGCTCGGGGGTGCCTCGCCGGATGCGATGGACGAGGCAACCAAGACGTTGCTGGAGAACCTGGGCAAGGCCAAAAGCCGCAAGCCCGGCGGGCCTATCCAGAACTATCTCGGCAAGAACAACCCGAAGCTGCTGAAGACCCTGAAAAAGGTCGACCTGACCCAAGAGGACGGCAGCGCCAAGGCTCTGGAAATGGTACTCGCGGCGCTCGCGTCCGAGAAGAACATCGCCAAGCGCAAGGCGGCTGCAAAGGCCATGTTCGGGGGACAGGCCGATGACATGCTTCTGATGTCGCAGGATGGTCCAGAAGCAACCAAGCAGCGTCGCGCCGAAGGGCGCGAGCTGATGGGCAACGTGACTGGCGAAGCCGCCCAGGCGGCAGCTGCCTTCAACGACGAGATCGACCGGATGAAAGCGGCCTTGGTCGGCGTTCGTGACGAGATCGGCCAATCCGTCATCCCGTCGTTGACGGGGCTCATCGAGCATCTACGCACGATCCTTGTGCAACGCCGGCCTGAGATCACCGCCGCCGTCACTTCCCTGGTCGACGGCATCATCGCGGCGATCAAGGCTGTGCCATGGGAGGATGTTCGTGCCTCGATTCAGGGGATCGCCGACGGTTTGACGAGCCTGAAGGAGCTAGCCGGAGGCTGGGGCAACCTAGTCAAATACATCGTGGGGCTGGCGCTCGCCCCTTGGCTGCTATCTGTCGCCGGCGGGGCGATCGCTCTCGCGGGAGCCCTCTTCGGGCTTGGAAAGGCCGTCGCCGCCGCGTTCGCGGCAGCGAAAGCCGAGTCTGTCGCGGGATCACTCGCGGACGCCGTGGGTGATGCGGGTCCGTCGAAATCGAGCGAAAACGGAGGCGGTAAGTCGCCGCGGCCGCGTGTGCGGAATGTCGGTGGCGCGACCCTGACGGGCATCATTGCGGTCGACGCCCTCAATAACCTACCGAAGAACAAGCAGGATCTGATCGAGACATTTCGCGCCGGTGCCGAGCGAAGCAAGCGCTGGAATGAGACGCTGGAGGGCATTATCCCGAGATGGCTCTACAGCGCCGATGGTTGGGGGTGGGGGGCAGGTGGAGAAGGCGGCAAGGCATCCTCTCCCAATCTGACGACAACTGAGCTGACGCCTGAAATGCTGGATCGCAGGCAGAGCGCCCAGCGCGCCTGGGAGCAGCAGCGCGCGACAGCGGGCTTGACCGTCCCCGGTCCAGATCTGAGTGGTGCGGTCGACGGTGCTGCGGCAGGGCCGGCCGGCGAAAAGCTCGCCAATGATCTGGCCCAAGGCATCATCAAGGCGACGCCGGTGGCTGTCGCTGCCGCTAGCCAGCTCGCCCAAAAGGTCCAGGCTGCGCTCAGCATTGCTGCCCCCTACATCCCGGCGCCGGTCGTCGGCGCGGCGCGCGCCACGGCTCGAGCCGTTGACCGCTCGCTCGATGGCGCCCTGCACGACGGGGTGACACCATGAACGCCCTCATGGCGTTGGGACCTCATGTGTTCGAGGTTCTACCTCTCAATTACCAAGAGCTGGAGCGCACCACCGAGGCGGTGTGGGCCAGCATCCCGCGCCTCGGCACACGCCCGGCTCGCCAGTTCGTTGGCTATGGCGACGATGTCCTCGTGATCTCGGGCGTTCTCTTCCCGGAGGCGCTCGGTGGCCGGGGCGCCTTCGAGGCCATCCGAGCGACCCAAGCTGCGGCAGAGCCGGTGATGCTGGTTGGCTTCGGCACGGAGTCGGTCGGCCGCGTATGGGGGCGGGTCATCATTCTATCGGTTCACGATCGGCAGGAATCGATCGCTCGCAATGGCGCCGGCGAAGTTCTCAGCTACGAGATTGAGGTTGCGCCTTATGGGGACGGTCCGGGCGCCGGCCTGTTCGGGCTCTTCTGAGGAGGATCAATGCCGCTCATCGAAATTCGCAGCCAAGGGATGACCGTCGATCTGGTCTGCCATCGCCACTATGGCCGAACGCGCGGCACGACGGAGCGCGTCCTGAACGAAAACCCCGGCCTTGCGGCCCTGGGGCCGTTCATCCCACTGGGAACACATATTTGGCTGCCGGAGATCACCAGCACGCCGACCAAGACGACGCGAAGCCTGTGGGATTGAGCCTAGATGAAGCCATATCTCCAGGTCTTGGCCGACGGCCGCCCGGTTAACGGGCTGTTCTACTCCGCCCTGAAAAAAGCAACCATTCGGGATGAGGCGGGGCAGGAATCGGACAGCTTCGAGGTCGAGTTCGACAACGCGGCTGCGACGATCGCCCTGCCTCGCGAGGGCACGATCCTCTCGCCGTCCGGCGGATTTCTCGGCCAGGCATACACGAGCTTCGGCGACTTCAAGGTTGCCGGCTACGAGATTGGCCGTTCGCCGTCGGATGGCCGCTACCTTCGTATGACCGCCCGGCCGGCCGACCTGCGCGAGGACCTAAAGGAACCCCTTTCCGAGCACTGGGACGACCAGACCCTTGGTGGCGTGTTGGGCGAGTTGGCCGAGCGCCACGGCCTGACCCTTGCAATCGACCAGGCGCTGGCGTCGGTCGAGATCCCTTATCTGGCCCGCGTGGAGCAATCGGCAATCGATCTGGTGACCCGTCTGGCCGATAGATACGGCGCCACCGCAAAGCCTGCTGGCGGGCGCCTGGTGTTCGTGAAGCGCGGCGGTACCACGGCATCCGGCCAATCCCTGCCGGCCATCGTCGTGCGGGAAACGGACTGCTCGGAATGGCGGATCGAAGCCAAGCCGCGCCCGCAGTTCGGTGGTGTGCGTGCCGGTTGGCTCGATCGAGAGAAAGGCATTCGCATGGAGGAGCGCACTGAAGGCGGCGATGGTCCCTTCAGCATGCTGCGTCCCCTGTTCGCGACCAAGGAAGAGGCCCAGGCGGCCGCTCAATCGAAGCTGACGGCACTCAACCGGGCGACCGGTTCTGGCAGCCTGACCTTGGCCATCGGCCGGCCCAGTGCGCGGGCGGAAGCCGATGTCAAACTGATTGGCTTCGGCGACGGGGCAAACGGCAAATGGCGCGCCTCCTCGCTTGAACATGTCTTCGCCGGTGACGGCTACCAGACGACCGTCGATTTCGAGGCGGCCGAGGACGGTCGGCCGAAACCCAGTGATAGCGATTCCGATAATGACACAGGCGGAGGCGGATCGGACGGCGGCGGCTTCGCCGACGGCTTCACAGGCGAGGAGTATCTGTAAGGAGCGGGCGGCCCGGAGTGCGCGAACACTCCGAACTGCGGGACAGGCACCAACCATGAACCCGCATGACGTCAATCAGCTCAACGCCACGCCCGCCGCTGCTGTGCACAGCCAGGGCAACGTGGCCGATTCGAGTAAACGAATATGGAAGAAGGTTTCCGACTGGTCGACCCGGTCAAACCAGTCGCCGGCTATATCGGCGGCAAACGCAATCTCGCGGCAAGGCTGATCACCCTCATCGATGCCACGCCGCATGTGACCTATGCCGAGCCGTTCGTGGGCATGGGGGGTGTCTTTCTCCGGCGCGGCCGGGCTCCGAAAGCCGAGGTCATCAACGACATCAGCGGCGACGTCGCCGGGTTCTTCCGCGTACTGCAACGCCACTACGTCGCTTTTCTGGACATGCTTCGCTACCAGATCACGAGGCGCAGGGAGTTCGAGCGGCTGGCCAAAACCGACCCTGCAACGTTGACAGATTTGGAACGCGCGGCCCGCTTCCTATTCCTGCAGCGGACCGCCTTTGGCGGAAAGGTGAGCGGGCGGAATTTCGGCGTGTCCGTCACTCGACCGGGCGCCTTCGATGTCACGAAGCTTGTGCCGCTGCTGGAGGCGGTCCACGAGCGCTTGGCCGGCGTCGTCATCGAGTGCCTGCCCTATGCGGAGTTCATCAGGCGCTACGATCGGCCGGGGACGCTATTCTACTTGGATCCGCCCTATGCTGGTTCAGAGGACGACTACGGCAAGGGCGTTTTCAGCCCGACTGACTTCGAGCGCCTGGCCGACCAACTGGGCTCTATCGCCGGGCGGTTCATTCTGTCGATCAACGATACGCCGACAGTTCGAACGGCCTTCGAAGGCTTCTCGATCGAGGCGGTGGAGACGACCTACTCGGTGTCGGCCGGCGGTGCCACCAAGGCGGCTGAACTGATCATTCGAGGCCCGGATGGCTAGCTGCGAAAAGTGGTGCCATCTGTTCTTGCGCGGAATGCCATGTGTTTTTGCGCGCTACACGGCTATCGCTCCGGCACCATCACCCGTCCCACCTACGAGGAAGCGCCGCGCACTATGCGGCTCTGGCTCAAGCAGCGCACGCGCTGGCTCAAGGGCTGGATGCAGACCTTCCTGGTGCATATGCGCCACCCGGTGCGGCTCTGGCGCTCGATCGGCTCGCGGCGGATGCTGGGCTTCCTGCTGACTGGCTTCGGCACCATCGTCGCGGCGGCGATCCACCCGGTCTACATCGCCTCGGCGGTGGCGCTGGCGATCGATCCGACCGTCATCTGGCGCGCCGGGAGTCCGCTCGCGGCGGCGGTGATCTTCCTGAACGTGTTCAACTTCGTCGCCGGTTATGTCGTCTTCGCCCTGCTGTCGCGGGCGACGCTGAGGCTCCGGCGCAAGAAACGGCAGCCGGGCGTGCTGCCATTCCTGCCGGGCTACTGGCTGCTGCTGTCGCTCGCCTGCTACCGCGCCTTCTTCCAGCTTCTCGTCGCGCCGCATCGCTGGGAAAAGACGCAGCACCACGGCCAGGAGCCGCGCCGGCGGAGCGTGGACTCCGGTGAGGCGCGCGGCCGGCGATCCCTGCCGATGCAGCCGAACCCGGCGCCGTGAGCGCGCGGCCAGGCTGGAGCGTGGTCAGCCGCCGGGGCGGACGGCGATCCAGATGACGTGCTTGGCGCCGCGCTTGCCACGATGGGCGCGCACGCCGACTTCCTCGGCCGCGAAGCCCGCCTTGCGCAGGCGCTGCGTGAAGGCGGCGTTCGGCCCCGAGGACCAGACGGCGAGGACGCCGCCGGGGCGCAGCGCCGCGAAGGCGGCGCCGAGGCCCTGCATCGTGTAGAGACCGTCATTCGATTCGCGCGTCAGCCCTTCCGGGCCGTTGTCGACGTCGAGCAGGATGGCGTCGAACTGGCCGCGGCCGGCGCGGATCGGCTGGCCAACATCGCCCTCATGTATTTTCACGCGCGGATCGTCGAGGCAGGTGCCGAAGACCGGCTGCATCGGGCCGCGCGCCCAGGCGACCACCGCCGGCACCAGCTCCGCCACGGTGATCGTCGCGTCGTCAGCGAATTCAGCGAGCGCGGCGCGCAGCGTAAAGCCCATGCCGAGGCCGCCGATCAGCACGTTTGCCTTCGGCCGACCGGCGATCTTCGCGGCGGACAGGGAGGCGAGCGCCTCCTCCGAGCCGCTCAGGCGGCTGTTCATCAGCTCGTTGGAGCCGATCATGATGGAGAATTCGGCGCCGCGCTGCATCAGCCGCAATTCGCCGCCGCCATCGGGAATGGTTGCCGTGTCGAGCCGGACCCAGGGTATCAAGCGCGCGCTTCCGTCATTTCATGAAAATCGCCGGCACCATACATGCGTCGTCGCGTTTCGGGCAGGGCCGGCCGCTCAGGGATAGAAGTTCTTCGCCGCCCATTCGGAATGCGGCACATGGCGGATGCCGTTCACGCTCAGTTTCGTCGTCCGCATATGGTCCGGCGTGACGGCGCAGCGATAGGAGAATTCGTACCATTCGCCCTTGCGGCGGAAGGCGCCGCCATCGCCGATCGCGATGTCGCCATGGATTTCCGGCCGATGCAGCATGTCGATGAAGGCGCGGTCGGTGACGCCCTCCTTGCGGCTCGAGGTCTTGTCCATCACGGCGAGATCGCAGACCTGGATCAGGCGCGTCGTGTCGTCGAGCTCCCTGAGGCTTTCCTCGAGCCTGGCATCGGCGGCGAAGGCGGGACCGGAGAGGGCGGCGGCGATCAGGGCGAACAGGCACGGGGCCAGGCGCATGGCGGCATTCCTTTCATGGCATCTTGTTGGCGGCGCCGGCGCGTGTCCGGTAGGGAAACGCGGCTGCGAGGGCGGGCGCCCCGCGCTCGGACGAGCGCGGTCAAACGAATGGGGAGGGGCTCTGTCCTTCTGAATTGGGAGGATGGGCGCTAGCCGTCGACGAGGCGGCGGCCGGCGATGGCGTGGACGGCGTCGCCCAGCACCCAGGCATGGAAGGCGCGGCCGTCGAAGAGAGGGCGGAAGGCGTCGTCGAGAACATTGAGGCCGCCGGCGAGCGTGCCGAAGGCGGGCAGCACCAGCCGCCTTCCGTCCGCCGCGAAGCAGCGCCGCCGGATCGAGCGGCCACGGCCGGCGACGCGGGCGGCGGGATGCAGGTGGCCGGCGATCTCGCCTGTGTTCTCGCCGGGGCGCGGCTCGTGCCGGAAGGTGAGCGGCCCGATCGTGAGTTCGCCGAACGCCCGGCCGCCAAGATCGCGCGGCGGCTCCGGGTCGTGGTTGCCGGCGATCCAGATCCATTCTGCCGAAGCTGTCATCGCGCAGAGCGAGGCGCGGTCGGCCTCGTTCAGCCGGTCGCCGCCCCGGCGATCGTGAAAGCTGTCGCCGAGCGCGATCACGCGAGCGGGCGTCATGCGGGCGATCACGGCGGCGAGCCGCTTCAGCGTCGCCATCGTGTCGTAAGGCGGCAGCATCTGGCCGCGCCTGGCAAAGGAGGAGCCCTTTTCGAAATGCAGGTCGGCGACGATGAGCGTGCTTTCGTCCGGCCACCAGAGCGCGCCCTCGACGAGCGGCACCAGCGGAACCGAGGCGACCGAAAGCCCGGCCCGCGCCGTCTCCGTTCCGCTTCCTGTCGTCGCCGCGCTTTGCATTCCAGCCTTCGTCTCGGGGCGATTCCGCCCGAAGCATCCGATTCAGGCGCGACTCTAGCACCCGAAGCCGCCCGGGACACCCCGAAGTCGTGATTCCGATCGCCGCAGGATGGCTCTGATCTTGGCGAAAGCTGTCGCGGTATCGCTCCCACCCCCGCCGTCATCCTCGCGAAGGCGAGGATCCATGCCGCCGAGGCCTGACGCGTGCAACTCCCGGCGGTGTAGCTGGATGGATCCCGGATCAAGTCAGGGATGACGGCGAGGGTGGGGCAGGGCGAGGCACTTTCGCCGAACCGCGGAGGCGGCCGAGATTGGGCCGGTCGCGCCAGATCCCTCCGCCACACGGAATTCACTCCACCTTCATCACCTCGCCCATCGCCTCGCGCACCAGGTCGTCGGCGTTCTCGCGCAGAATCTCCTCCTGCGCCTCGCCGGCGACCGGCTCCTTGCCGATGTCGAGCATCACCGGCACGGCGAGCGGAGAGATGCGGTCGAGCGGCTTGTGCAGGATGTGGTTCTTCACGCGCGCCAGCATGTCGGAGAGGCGACGCACGTCGAGCAGGCCGGTGGCGGCATCCGCCCAGGTCGCCTGCAGCAGGATGTGGTCGGGCTCATGCGAGCGCAGCACGTCGTAGATCAGGTCGGTCGAGATCGTCACCTGCCGGCCGGTCTTCTCCTTGCCGGGATGGCGGCGCTCGATCAGGCCGGAGATCAGCGCGCAGCCGCGAAAGGTCCGCTTCAGCAGATGGCTTTCGGCGAGCCACGCGTCGAGATCGTCGCCCAGCATGTCCTGGTCGAACAGGTCGCCGATCGCCGGTTTCCTCTTCGCGAACGCTGCCCCCATGTCGCCGAGGCCCCAGACGGCGAGCGCATAGTCGGAGGCGACGAATCCCATCGGCTTCAGCTTCGCCCGCTCCAGCCGCCGCGTCAGCAGCATGCCGAGCGTCTGGTGCGCCAGCCTGCCCTCGAACGGATAGGCGACCATGTAGAAGCGGTCGCCGCGCGGAAACGTCTCGACCAGCAGTTCGTCGCGCTTCGGCAGCACCGACGCCCATTTCTGCAGCTCGAGCCAATCGGCGACCTGGTGCGGCAGCCGGCCCCAGGCGTCCTCGTCGGCGAGCAGGCCGCGCACGCCCTCGGCGAGATAGGTCGAGAGCGGGAACTTGCCGCCCTGATAGGATGGAACCTTGGGCGCCTCGTTGATGGCGCGGCTGACGATCGCCTCGTTGTCGCGGATGCCTTCGAGCCGCAGCACGAGGCCGGAAAACAGGAAGGTGTCGCCGGGCACCAGCGTCTCGAGGAAATACTCTTCCACCTCGCCGAGCACTCGCCCGCCCATGCCGATCGGTCCGCCGCGCTTTCGCGAGGCGAGCCGCACCTTCAGCATCGGGTCGGCGACGATGGTGCCGACATTCAGCCGGTATTGCTGCGCGACGGAGGGATGGGTGATGCGCCAGGTGCCGTCGGCAACCTTGCGGATCTTGGCAAAGCGCTCATAGCTCCTGAGCGCGTAGCCGCCGGTGGCGACGAAATCGACGACCCGGTCGAAGGTCTCGCGGGGCAGCGTCGCATAGGGCGCGGCCGAAACGATCTCCTCATGCAGGTCGTCGGCCGAGAACGGCGCGGCGCAGGCCATGCCGAGCACGTGCTGGGCCAGCACGTCGAGCGCGCCGCCGATCGGCCGCGGCGTATCCTGAGCGCCGCTCGTGCTCGCTTCCAGCGCCACCGTGCATTCCATCACCTCGAAGCGGTTCGCCGGCACCAGCAGGGCGCGCGACGGCTCGTCCATGCGGTGGTTGGCGCGGCCGATGCGCTGCGCCAGCCGGCTGGCGCCCTTCGGCGCGCCGACATTGACGACGAGATCGACATCGCCCCAGTCGATGCCGAGATCGAGCGTCGAGGTGCAGACGACGCAGCGGAGACTGCCGGCCGCCATGGCCTGCTCGACCCGACGGCGCTGGCCGACGTCGAGCGAGCCGTGATGCAGCGCGATCGGCAGCACGTCCTCGTTCACCCGCCAGAGTTCCTGGAAGACGCGTTCGGCCTGGCTGCGCGTGTTGACGAAGACGAGCACCATGCCGTTGGCCTGGATCGCCGCGTAGATCTCGCCGATCGCGTGCACGGCGGAATGGCCGGCCCAGGGCAGCCGTTCCTCGGTGTCGAGGATGGTGATCTCCGGCTTGGCGCCGCCGGCGACGGTGACCAGATCGGCGAGCTGCGGCGGCGCATCGGCCCGTTGCGGCATCAGCCAGGCGCGCAGGTCGTCGGGCTCCGACACCGTCGCAGACAGGCCGACCGCGCGGAGCTCCGGCGCGAGGCGGCGCAGCCGGGCGAGGCCGAGCGACAGCAATTCACCGCGCTTCGCCGTCACCAGCGCGTGCAGTTCGTCGAAGATGACGGTCTTGAGGTCGCCGAAGAAGCGGCCGGCGTCCGGGTTGGAGAGGAGCAGCGCCAGCTGCTCCGGCGTCGTCAGCAGGATTTCGGGCGGTTTCAGCTTCTGGCGCTGGCGCTTGTGCGCCGGCGTATCGCCGGTGCGGGTCTCGATGGCGATGTTGAGGCCGATCTCCACCGCCGGCGCCTCGAGATTGCGGGCGATGTCGACGGCGAGCGCCTTCAGGGGCGAGATGTAGAGCGTGTGCGGCCCGCGCCCGCCCTTTCCGGCCGGCGGCCGGGTCGCGAGGTCGACGAGGCTCGGCAGGAAGCCGGCGAGCGTCTTGCCGGCGCCGGTCGGCGCGATCAGCAGGGCGGATTTCCCTTCGCGCGCCTTCTCCAGCAGGGCGAGCTGATGCGGCCGCGGCGACCAGCCGCGACGGGCGAACCAGTCGCGGAAGGGGGCGGGCAGAAGATCGTGGGAGATTCCGGCGTCGAGGCTCTCGGTCACGGCATAGAGGTAGGAGCGCCCGATGTGGAAGTCGAGGGGCATGTTGGGGGCGTGATGCAGCAAAACCCTAACCCCAGCCCTCTCCCGCGCGCGGTAGAGGGGGCTTGCCGAGCAGGCTGCGCGCGACGTTCGATACACCCTCCGCCGTCATGCCGGACTGGATCCGGGATCCATTCAGCCGCCGTATTGGGAGGTGGAGGCGCCATCGTCCTGGCCCCTCAAGCCGCATGGATTCCTGCTTTCGCAGGAATGACGGAGACTGGCCTGCAAGGGAGGGGGCGGGTGAGGGGCTTTCATTGCGAGCATCCATCCCTATCCTAGGGAGATGATCCGCCCTGAAGAACTGCTCTGCCCGACGCCGGACGGCCTCTGGTGCCCGCTCGGCGGCTTCCACATCGATCCCGTGCGGCCGGTGGCGCGCGCGCTGATCACCCATGGCCATGCCGATCACGCGCGGCCCGGCCATCAGGCGGTGATGGCGACGCGCGAGACCTTGCGGATCATGGCCGAGCGCTATGGCGCCGGTTTCGCCGGCAGCGAGGCCGTGGCGCCGCTCGGCGAGGCGATGCGGATCGGTGACGTCACGGTCAGCTTTCATGCGGCCGGCCATGTGCTGGGCTCGGCGCAGATCGCCGTCGAGGCGAAGGGCATGCGCATCGTTGCCTCGGGCGACTACAAGCGCCGGCGCGATCCGACCTGCGCGCCGTTCGAGCCGGTCCAATGCGACGTCTTCATCACCGAGGCGACCTTCGGCCTGCCGGTTTTCCGCCATCCCGATGACACCAACGAGATCCACAAGCTGCTCGCCTCGCTCGCCGCCTTTCCCGAACGGGCGCATCTGGTCGGCGCCTATGCGCTCGGCAAGGCGCAGCGGGTGATCAAGCGGCTGCGCGAGGAGGGTTATGACCGGACGATCTACATCCACGGCGCGCTGGAGCGGCTCTGCCGCCTCTATGCGGAGGAAGGCATCGATCTCGGCCCGCTGGAGCAGGCGACCGTCGAGGCAGGACGCAAGTCGGGCAGCGGCGTCGATTTCGCCGGCGCCGTCGTGGTCGGGCCGCCATCCGCCTTCGCCGATCGCTGGGCGCGGCGCTTCCCGGATCCTGTCTCCTGCTTCGCCTCCGGCTGGATGTCGATCCGCCAGCGCGCCAAGCAGCGCGGCGTGGAACTGCCGCTGATCATTTCCGATCACTGCGACTGGGCGGAACTGACCGAGACCATCGCCGAGATTTCTCCCGCCGAGGTCTGGGTCACGCATGGCCGCGAGGAAGCGCTGGTGCGCTGGTGCGAACTGGCCGGCATCCGCGCCCGCCCCCTGCACATGGTCGGCTACGAGGACGAGGCCGAGTAGTCGCCCTGCTGCCGGGTCTCGCGCCAGAGCAGGAACATCGACGCGCCGACGATCAGCGCCGCGCCGAGCCAGAGCTGGCTGGAAGGTACCCAGCCGAACACCAGCCAGCCGGCGAGCACGTTCAGCGGCAGCTTCACATGGTCGAAAGGCTGGACATAGGCGGCGTCCGCCCTGGCATAGGCGAGCGCGAGAAACCCCTGCGCCGCGGCGGTGAGCACGCCGACCGCGACGATCGCCAGCCAGGCATCGCCCGAGGGAATGGCGATGCCGGTCGGAAGTGCCAGCACCAGATTGACCGGCGCCAGCAACAACAGAAGCCAGGCCGTCACGGTCTCGGGGCTGTCCTCGGCGAGCAGCTTCTTCTGGATCAGCGACACGCCGGCCCAGAGAACCGACGCCACCAGCGGATAGAGGCTTGCGGTGGTGAAGCTTGCGGAAAACGGATCGAGGATGATCAGCCCGCCGGCAAAGCCGACGATGACGGCGAGCCAGCGTTCTAGCGATACCTTTTCGCCGAGGAACAATCCGGCGCCGAGCGTGACGATGAAGGGCGATGTCATGACCAGCGCGATGGCCTGGCCGATCGGCACGGCATGCGAGAGGCCGAGCACCCAGAACTGCACGCCGACGGCGGCGAACAGCACGCGCAGCGCCTGCAGACCGGGTCGGCGCGATTTCAGCGAGGGCAGGCCGCGCCGTGCCGCCCAGGGCAGGATCACGATCAGCGCTATGGCATATTGCAGGAAGGCCGCTGTCGGCGCCGGCAGGTGCAGGTTGACGGTGGCGATCTGTTCGAGCGTGTTGACGCCGGCAAACGCGACGCCGGCGAGGATCATCCAGAAGGCGCCCGCGACGGGCGCTCCGAGAGCGGAGGGTTTGGTGAGGGTAGACTGACTCATGTTGGTTCCCATCGGGTTCGACAACACGAAATCAGGGCATAGCAAATACGCACGCACCGGCCGCAGGGGGCCGGTTCGCATCGTCTTCGCCGTTCTCTTCCATCCGGACTATAACCGTCGGCTTCGGAATTTAACCGAATCTGCTGACCCTTTCCGTCGGAACGGAAAGGCGCTCGCGGGCTTGAAGGAAAACCTTCTTACCGCCGGTGGGGAGTTGCACCCCGCCCTGAGAACGAGTCCCGGCCGCAAGGCCGAGCGAGCCACAGTTAGGACTTCCGGCCGCCTGGCGCAACCCGCTACGCTGCCGGGGCTTTTCGCCGGCGATTGCAAAACCTAGATTGGCGCCATGCAGGATTTCGCCGCTCTCCTCGACCGCCTGATCCTGACGCCGTCGCGCAACGCCAAGCTGCGCCTGATGGCGGAATATTTTCGTGTTACCCCGGATCCCGATCGCGGCTGGGCGCTGGCGGCGCTGACCGGCGGGCTCGACGTGCCATCGGTGAAGCCCGCCATGCTGCGGGCGCTGGTCGCCGAGCGCATCGACGAGGTGCTGTTCGCCTATTCCTATGACTATGTCGGCGACCTCGCCGAGACGATCGCTCTGGTCTGGGACGAGGGCGGCGGCCCGACCATGCGCGCCGCCCCGGCAGCCACCAATGGCAGCAACATTCCCTCCCTCTCGGCGATCGTCGAAACGCTGCTCGCCTCGTCGCGCGCCGACGGGCCGAGGCGGGTGGCGGCCTTTCTCGACGCGCTCGATTCCGACGGGCGCTGGGCGCTCTTGAAGCTCGTCACCGGCGGCTTGCGCATCGGCGTCTCGGCCCGGCTCGCCAAGCAGGCGCTGGCCGATTTCGGGGCGGAAAAGGTCGATGGGCTGCAGGTCAACGAGATCGAGGAACTCTGGCACGGCGTGAAGCCGCCCTACCTGCCGCTGTTCGCCTGGCTGGAAGGACGGGCGGAAAAGCCGGTCTCCTCGGCGCGCGCGCCGTTCCGGCCGGTGATGCTGGCGCAGCCGCTGGAGGAGGGCGACCTGTCGCGCATCACGCCGGACGTCTATGCGGCGGAATGGAAATGGGACGGCATCCGCGTCCAGGGGGTGTCGGACCATGGCGTGCGCCGGCTCTACACCCGCACCGGCGAGGATATCGGCGACACCTTCCCGGACATGCTCGATGCGCTCGATTTCGACGGCGCGATCGACGGCGAACTGCTGGTTGGAAGGCGCGCGGGCGAGGCGATCGAGCCGGGTTCGTTCTCGGAGCTGCAGCAGCGCCTCAACCGCAAAACCGTCTCCGGCAAGCTGATCGCCAGCCACCCCGCCTTCATCCGCGCCTATGACTGCCTGGTCGACGGCAGCGAGGATGTCCGCAGCCTGCCGTTTCGCGAGCGGCGGGCGCGGCTGGAGAGGCTGGTCGCCGGCTCGCTCGCCGGGCGCATCGACCTGTCGCCCCTGGTTGCCTACGACACGACCGACGATCTGATGGAAAAGCGCAGCCTGCCGCCGGTGCCCATCATCGAGGGGCTGATGCTGAAGCGCTGGGATTCGGTCTATGAGCCGGGCCGGCCGAAGGGACCGTGGTTCAAGTGGAAGCGCGATCCCTACACCGTCGATGCCGTGCTGATGTATGCGCAGCGCGGCCATGGCAAGCGCTCGTCCTTCTATTCCGACTACACGTTCGGCGTCTGGAAAGCGGGCGAGGGCGGCGATGAACTCGTGCCGGTGGGAAAAGCCTATTTCGGCTTCACCGACGACGAACTGGTCGAGATCGACCGCTTCGTCCGCCGCAACACGCTGAACCGCTTCGGGCCGGTGCGCGAGGTGACCCACAATGCCGAGGTCGGGCTGGTGCTGGAGGTGGCGTTCGAGGGCCTGAACCGCTCGGCCCGGCACAAATCCGGCGTCGCCATGCGCTTTCCGCGCGTCAGCCGGCTGCGCTGGGACAAACCGCCGCGCGAGGCCGACCGGATCGAGACGCTGGAGGCGCTGCTCGAGCCATAGGTGGATGACGCACGGCAAAAGAATTAGCCCGTTTTCCGGCCGCACTGTTCCGCTATCATCCGACCGAATCGAGCGTCGGGCCCGTGTCGGGCGCGGCGTCACAGGAGATGACGATGAACGGTCTTCAACGCTTCATGGGCGGCTCGCCCGCCCAGGTCCTGCTCCGGCTGGTCGTCATCTCGCTGATCGTCGGCATCGTGCTTTCGGCGCTTGGTCTGTCGCCCTACGACATCGTCGAGAAGGCGCAGCAACTGGTCTGGCGCATCTGGAACATGGGTTTCGGCGCGATCGAGTGGATCTGGAAGTATTTCCTGCTCGGCGCCGTCATCGTCATCCCGGTCTGGATCGTCATCCGCCTGCTCAACATGGGCAAGGGCGGCTGAGCCGCCGCGCTTTTCGGTCCATCGGCCTTTGCGGCTTGGCATCCTGCGCGTAGCGGGACGCTGGCGCGTGTTGTTGCGTGACCGCCTCGCGCGTGAAAGCCCTGACGAGGCGGCGTAAATCCTGTCGACTATATGTTGACACAAATATTCAGGTTATATTACCAACGCGCCCATCGGACATACGTACACCACGCGCTTGCCCAGCGGACCGCGACCCGGCGATCCGTCCATTCTGAGCGGGATTGAACATGCGAGTGGTTGGATTCGGTTCGGAGATCCGTGTCTGGATTCCGAAGTTAGCAACGTGCGCCCTGGTCGGCGCCGCCCTTATGGCAGTCGGCCTGGCCCCCGCGGTCGCCGAGGAGGCCGCCGCGACAACCCAGCCGACCATGCTCGAGGCGATTGTCGTCTACGCCAATCGCTTCTTCGTCGGCCTCGGCGACGGATCGTCGACGAATTCGGGTACGACGGTCGTCTCGCGCGAAGCGTTCCAGATCATGACGGGCGGAAGCGAGGACGCGAACAGCTTCCTGCGCAATCTGCCGAACGTCCAGTATCAGGACTATGCGAGCACCGATGCCGGCGTGGACGGGTTCGACGAGATCGGTTCGCAGCCTCTGCTGGTGTCGATTTCCGGAGGCCTTGTCTATGAGAACAATTTCCGCCTGAACGGCATCGGCATCAATAACGTCACGGGCAGTCAGGAGTCTTTCGCGTCCGATCTCTCGGCGGATGAGCAGACGCCCAACATCAACGCGATTTTCGGCCTGCACCCCCAGACGATCTTCGTGCCGTCCGAGTTCGTCGAGCAGGCGACCGTGATCGACAGCAACGCTTCGGCGCGCTATGGCGATTTCCAGGGCGGCGTCGTCGACTACAAGCTGGCCGAGGCGCCGAAGGACCGCATCCGCGGCTCGGTCAGCTTCGGCGGCCAGACCAACGACTTCGTCCACTACAAGCTCGGCACAGAGGACGGGGAGAATCCGGAAGACAAGGCCAAGCCGGACTTCAAGAAATATCAGTTTGCCGCCTCGGTGGGTATTCCTCTCACCAGCGACTGGTCGATCCTGGCGCAATACAGCCGGAGCGCAGGCTCGTCGGACAAGCAGAAGACCTATGTCCTCTATAACGAGGCGGCATCCGACGAATCTTCGAATGACTTCTACCGCCTGTCGAGCCGGCTCGACACGGACTTCGGCGTTTTCACGCTGGAGGGTGCCTATACCGACTTCAGCAAGGTCTGGGACGGCATCTATTATCGCGACACGCAGATCGACGCCCAAACGAAGGGCCTGACTTCTCAACTGAAGTGGGAGCGCGAACTTGGGGCGCTGGTCGTTCCGGCAATCGGACTCGGCAACGTCAAGATGACGGCCCGCGGCTACTACAACGACTCCAAGACGGTCAATGACGGCGGTGGAAACGAGACCATCTACCGAACCATCCTGGCCCGCACCTCGACAAGCGTGACGAACCCGGACCTCTGGTTCCATTCGACCGATCCGGAACTGCTCGCCTGGTGCCGCGAACCGGTGACGTTCAGCGGAACCGCCGCCACCTGCCGGGAAGGCGGATATGGCAACAAGGAGCAGGGCCAGACCGAGACGGGTTTGATCGGATCGCTCGAAGGCGACATCGGCTGGGGCAAGTTCAGCACCGGCGCTGAATATCAGCACATCGACGCATTCCGTGGGCGTGAGGAATACATCCTGCGCTCGCTGAACCGCACGACGCTCAACCTGCCGACCGGCGTCTCGGGCTGGACCTGCCCGGCCGGGGATACCGCCTGCACGAGCGAGCAGTACAACTACTCGAAGAGCGTTCTGGAGGCCTACCGGAACGATGTTTCGCTGAATTCGCTCAGCGCCTATGCCGAACTCGACCAGAAGTGGCGCTGGTTCGACGTTCGCGCCGGCCTGCGCGCCGACTATGAGGACTTCTTCGGCAATCTGAACATCGCGCCGCGCCTGGCGGCAACCTACACCCCGTTCGAGGGACTGTCTTTCGTCGCGGGCGCCAACCGCTACTACAACGCCGATGCGGTCTATTACGCCGTTCGCGACGGCCAGCCGCTCGGCTACACCGTGACGCGGACGCATGATTCCGAGGGAAATGTCTCGGATACCTGGAGTACCCCGACCACCAAGCGCTATTATAATTTCTCCGGCTCCGACCTCACCACGCCCTACAAGGACGAGTTCACCGGCGCGGTCCGCTGGAAGGAACCTGTTTTCGACGGCGAGTTCCGCTTCCGGTACATCGATCGTCGGGGCCATGATCAGTACCTGGTCGCGGAGGACAGCACCTCGACCAATCTGGGCCTCACCAATGGCGGCACGAACGCCTATCGCTCGGCGACGCTGGAATATGGAAAGTCGTGGGACAAGCTGCCCGTGCGCAATCTCGACAGCCTCTCGCTGGTGGCCTCGGCCGTGTGGTCGGAGCAGAAGACGACCTCGCAAGGCTATGTCGACGACGAGTGGGACAATCGCATCTGGTACAATGGACAGTCCTATTCCCTGTCCGAGTTCGGGCTCGTCACGGGCAACATGGACATTCCCGTCCGCCTGGCGATGGATGTCGGCACGGCCTGGTTCGAGAAGCGTCTGAAGCTGGGGGCGACGGTGAACCTCAATCTCGGGTTCGAGGGCGTCCGCGACACGGACAGCACCTGCACGGCTTCGGCGACCTCGACCAAATGTCCGCTTTCATCCGGCGATGGCGTCGGCAAGACCCACTACATATTCGAGGACTATGATTTCAAGCCGCGCCTGACCCTGGACATGACCGCGAGCTATCGCCTGGCCGAAACGAAGTTCGGTGCCTATGACGTCAACCTGTCGGTGCAGAACGTCTTTGACGACACCACCAATGCGGTCGCGTCCGATGAAACGCCGTGGCTGCGCGGGCGCAGCGTCTGGCTCGGCGCGGCGGCGACGTTCTGAGCATGGCGACGGCATGGCGTCCCTTCTGGGTGGTTCTGGCGGGATGCCTCGTCGCCGGCGGCGGCATGGCGCTCGTCAGCGCCGCCGTGCCGCGCGCTTTGGAGAAGCGCGGCATGGTGCTTTCGGATCTGCCGGGCGAGCCCGACGGCGAGGCCCTTGCGGCGCTCCGGCGCTACTACGAGGTCATCCCGGCGGCCTGGCCGCAGCCGACGCTCGACCCGAGCGTCGAGTTCCGCGAACTGGCCGCGCTGGAGCTTCCGAAGCAGAATCCGTCGCCGGCCAAGGTCGCGCTCGGCAAGGCGCTGTTCGAGGATCCGGTCCTGTCGGCCTCGGGCCAGATCGCCTGCCAGAGCTGCCACAATCGCGAGCTCGGCTGGGGCGACGGCCTCAAGACCTCGTTCGGTCATGATCGCGCGCAGGGCCGGCGAAACGCCATGCCGCTGTTCAACGCCTCGCTGCGGCGGAGCCTGTTCTGGGACGGCCGGTCGCCGGATCTGGAGGCGCAGGCGGCCGAGCCGCTGGTCAATCCGGTCGAGATGGCCAACCACGACCTGACCGGCGTGGTCGGCCGGCTCGCGGCCAGCCCCGCCTATCCGGCCCGCTTCGCCGCCGTGTTCGGAACCGATCGGATCGAGCCGGAACAGGTGCTCGAAGCAATCGCGGCCTTCGAGGCGACGCTCGAGGAGCGGACCCGGTTCGACCGCTTCGTGCAGGGCGACAAGCGGGCGCTGACGGATCAGCAGGTCTACGGCCTGCATCTGTTCCGCACCAAGGCCGGCTGCATGAATTGCCACAACGGGCCGCTGATGACGGACGAGAAGTTCCACAATCTCGGCCTGTCGCTGCTCGGGCGTCCCAAGGAGGATGTCGGCCGCTATGGCGTGACCGGCGTGCTCGACGATGTCGGCCGCTTCCGCACGCCGAGCCTCCGCCATGTCGGCGAGACGCGGCCCTACATGCACAATGGCATCGTGCCGACGCTTCGGCATGTCATCATGCTCTACCAGACCGGAGGCGGACACACTCTGCCGCGCAACGCGGCCGAGGCCAGGAACCCGTTGATGCCGTTCGCGGGCCGCACATCGCCGATCCTGAAGCCGCTCGGCCTTTCGCCGGCCGAACGGGAAGCGCTCGTCGCCTTCCTCGAAAGCCTGTGAGGCGGCTCAGTCCTTGCGGAAGATGACGCCGGCGAGCCAGCCGGTGAAGACGGCGAGGATGACGCAGATCAGGCCGTAGATCAGGCCCTGGTTGTGCGCGAGGTCGAAGGTGAACTGCTCGAAGCCCATCTTCGAAATGCGGATCTCCGACTGGTCGGAGGCGAGCATGGCGCCGTCGCGGAACAGGTAGACCGTCACCAGATAGCGGCCGACGGGAACGTTGGCCGGAATCTGCACCGCCGTCTGGAAGATCTCCGTGCCCGGGAATTTCACGCCATAGGCTTCGCTGCGATAGAGACCGTCCTGCTGCTTCAGCCGGATGAAGGCCTGGCGGAATTCGTCGTCCGGCCCGGCGGTCTCGGCGTCGTCATCGGCGGACACAGGAAAGACGAGGGCCTCGGCGCCGATCTGGAAGCGCTTCTGGATCTGCGGCGTCGTCACCTCGGAGAGCGGGCGGGATGAATTGACCGCGTAGAAGGACGGGATGTTGACGAAGGTGCGCGAGGCGCTGTTCAGCCAGAGCCCGACATAGCGCGCCTTGCGCCTTGTGACGACGGTCTCCGACGGCCCCTTGACCGTGACGACGACGTCGTAGAACTCGGCGCGCGACACGGTGGCGGCGTCGCGCTCGATGGCGCCGAAGACGGTGATGCTGGTGCCGGTGAAGTTGGAGGTGATCCGCACCTCCTCGGCCGAAAGCGCGACGATCAGCTGTTCGGCGCGGGCCGGCGCCGCCGCCAGCGCGATCGCCCAGAGGGTCAGCAGGGCGGCGAGCCGTGTCACCGCGTGTCGCCCGCCAGTGTCGCCAGCGAGAACAGGTCCGCCGGCGCGTGCACGAGGTCGACGAAGAAGCGGATGCCGACGCCGAGCACCAGCAGCGCCAGCATGGCGCGTAGCTGGTCGCCGCGCACATGCGCGCCGACGCGGGCGCCGAATTGCGCGCCGATGACGCCACCGACCATCAGGATCAGCGCCAGCACGCCATCGACCGTGTGGTTGGTGGTCGATTGCAGCACGGTCGCCACCGCCATGGTGCCGGTCATCTGGATCAGCGAGGTGCCGATGACGATGTTGGTCGGCACGCGCAGAAGGTAGATCAGCGCCGGGACCAGGATGAAGCCGCCACCGATGCCGAGCAGCGAGCCGAGGATGCCGATGCCGACGCCGATGGCGATCACCGGGATGACGCTGACATAGAGCTTGGAGCGCTTGAAGCGCATCTTGAACGGCAGGCCATGCGCCCAGTTGTGCTGGCCGGGGCGGCGCAGCGGCGCCGGACGGCCGAGGCGGGCGTTGATGATGGCGCGGATCGATTCCGTCAGCATCAGTCCGCCGACCAGGCCGAGGAAGGTCACGTAGCAGACCGCGATGACGAAATCGAGCTGGCCCCAGCGGCGCAGCAGGCTGAAGATTCCGACGCCGATGGTAGAGCCGAGCACGCCCGAGGCAACCAGCACGCCGGCGAGCTTCATGTCGATCATCCGGCGGCGATAATAGGTGATCGCGGCGGAGGAGGACGAGGCGACCACCTGCGCCGTGGTGCTGGCGACGGCGACGGCCGGCGAAATACCCGAAAAGATCAGCAACGGTGTCAGAAGGAAGCCGCCGCCCACCCCGAACAGCCCCGACAGGAAACCGACGGCGCCGCCCATGCCGAAGATGATGAACATGTTCACCGGCAGTTCGGCTATGGGGAGATAGATCTGCACGACGACAGAACCATTGGCGAAGGGTGGAGGCGGAGGCCGAGGCGGACCGATGGCCTTGCCGGAAAATCCCCCGGCAGGACCGCGCGCGGCCACGCCGATCCAATCCTCAGCGCCGCCGACCCGGCCGATAAAGCCGCTTGCACCCGCTCTGTCAACGACAGATCGGCCATGGACGGTCCAGGGCGCGGGGCCAGGGAACAGCAGCGGCTGGGTGTCGCGCGGACGGCTGCGGCTGTCGCCGCCGTCCGGGCATCCGTCAGCCGCGCGTCGCGCTGCCCGCCTTGGTGTCGCGCATCGTCGTCTGCGGGCTCGCCGGCTTCCATTCCGGCTTGATCGCCGGTTCGGAATTGGCGGTGGTGTCGAGCGGCTTCGGCTTGAAGGTCTGCACGGCGGCGCGGGCGGCGGCGAGTGCGTCGGCCGTCATCGCCTTGGCGACCTCGTCGCGGCGCTTGCCGGCGTCGCGATCGCCTTGCTGGGCAGCGAGCGCGAACCACTTGTAGGACTGCACGAGATCGACGCCGACGCCGAGGCCGCGGGCATAGAGCACGCCGAGATTGTACTGGCTGTCGGCTACGTTCCAGTTGGCGGCCTGGGTGAAATACTGCACGGCGCGGACATAGTCCGGCTCGGCCGTGGCGCCCTCGCTTAGCAGGACGGCGAGGTTGTGGGCGGCGCGGGCATTGCCCTGCTCGCTGGCCTTGGCATACCAGGCCTGGGCGGCGGAAAGGTCGCGCGGGACGCCTTCGCCGCGCTCGTAGAGGCTGCCGATCCGGTATTGCGCCAGCGCGAAGCCGGCCTTGGCCGAGCGCTCGTACCATTCGGCCGCGAGGCGCGCGTCGCGCGGCTGGCCGTTGCTGCCATCGGCGAGGCGACGGGCGACCTCGAAGGCGGCGACCGCATCGCCCTTGGCGGCGGCGGTCTCGAGCGCCGAACCTGCCATCGCGCCGTCCGGAATCGAGCTGGTGAAGCCCGATGCCGGCGGCGGATCGCTGGCCAGCGCCGCGATCTGGCCATCGGCTGCGTCGGGCGGGGTAAAGGCGAGCGCGCCGGCGCCATCGGCGGACGGGGCGATCATGGCATGCGGGGCGGGCGCCGACGGGGCGGCGGGCGCCGGGCTCGACGGGGTTACGTCACGCGCCGGCTTGGCCGGGACGGAGCCGGTCGCGACCGGATCAGTTGGCGCCGCGTTCTCCCGGGCCTGGCGCGAAGGCAGGGGCGACAGCTGCATGGCGCCGATCGCCAGCACGATGGCTGCGATCGCCAGCACGATCGGCCGGCGGCGCGAGCGCAGGGCGTCGCCGATACGGGAGAGCGTGCTCGGCCGGGCATCGCCTCCTTCGGCGACGGCCTCGGCCGATTCCGTCTGCGCGGCCTGGGCGGCGCGGCGGGCGGCGGCGATGAAATCGGCCTTGCGGTCGCCGGGCCGGCCTTGCTGCGGCGCCGTCGTCGCCTGGGTGCGGGCGAGGCCGGCGTCTGGCTCGACGAAGGGCGGCAGTACCGGCTGGCCGGAACCGGGCGCCAGCGGGCGGTCCGCCTCGGGCAGGCCGAAGGGCAGCGACGAGACGGTCTCGTGAAGCTCGCGCCGGGAAACGGACGGAGCCTCGGCGGCGTCGCCGAACTCGAGCTGCGCGATGCGGTTCACGACCTTGGCGAGCGTGTTGTGGACTGCTTCCAGCGTTTCGTGCGTCTGCCGGTCGGAGCGGGCCGCCGCCTCCTGCAGCTGGCGCATGTCCTCGCGCAGGCCACGGATCAGCGCCTCGTCGTTGCGGGCGGGCAGGCTGTTGGCCAGCTCGTGGACGACAGAGCGGGCGGCGTCGCGCGCCGCCTCGATCGTGTCCTGGCGGCCGTGGCCGATCAGGTCCTGCAGCCGGTCGAGATTGTCCTCGACGCGGCCGATCGCATCGATGCCGGGCAGGGCGGAGAACTGTTCGGCGAGCGCACCGACCTGGGCCTCGAGCTGCGCCAGCGCCTGATGATCGTCGCGGCGGGCGCTCGCGTCGAGCCGACGGACGAGGGCCTGCATCTGCTCCTCGATGGCGTCGAGCCGGCTCGGCCGGGCAAAGTCCTCGCGAAGCTGGGTGATCTCGGTGCGCAGCCCGTCCAGCGCGTCGGGCGCCCGCAGGGTCGGCAGCTCGGCCAGGGCGTCGAAACGGCCGGCGAGAGCATCAATGCGGTCTTCCAGCCGCGACAGGGCGGTGGGGTCGAGGCCGGCCGGGCGCGGGTCGATCTCGTCGATGGTCGAGCGGATGCCGGCGATCTGCTTTTCCAGCCGGATCAGCGCCAGCGGGTCGGCGCCGCGCGACAGGCCGTCGAGGTCGCGGCGGAGCGAGTCGATCTCGCGTTCGATGCCGGAAAGGTCGACCGGCGGCGCCGGTCGGGCGGCCAGCGTGTCGATCGCGGCGTGCAGGCTGGAGATCTGCCGCTCGACGGCGGCGCTGACCGCGTCGGAGCGGGAGATCGACAGCGAGGCGACGGCGTTGCGGATGTCTTCCAGTTCGGTTTCGACCTCGCGCGACGGCGCGCTGGTCTCGATCGACGCAGCGAGCTGGGCGATCTCGTGCGCCAGGCGCTCGAAGCGGTCGGTTTCCGGCTCGCGGCGGACGATGTCGTCCAGCCGCTCGATGATGTGGCCATAGCCGGATTCGATGCTGGCGAGCGTCGTCTCGCGGGCAGCCAGGTCGAGCGACTGGCGGATCTCGGCCAGGTCCTGGCGCAAAAGGGCGATCGCGTCGGGCGCGGGGGCCGGGTCGGCGGCCTTGCGGCTCGTCAGCGCTTCCATGCGCGCGGCCAGTTCGGTCTTCAGCGTCTGGCTTGCCTCGTCGTTGCGGCGAGCCTCGGCGCTGACGCGCCGGCCGAGCAGGGCGATGTCGTCGCGAAGCGCTGCGATGGCGTCCTCGATCGCGATGGCGTCGAAATGATTGGCCGGGGCGCTCGCCTCATGGTCGATCGCCTTCTGCCGGCTGGAAATCTCGGCGATCGCGGCCTGCAGGCTGGTGAGCTTCTGCTGCGGGCGGGCGGGCTCTTCCGCCGGGGCGCGGACGGCCTGCGGCGGCTCGACGGCGGGCGCTGGCTGCGCGGCGGCGGGGGCCGCCTTGACCGCGGCGAGCTGCGAGGCGATGGCGGCGAGCCGCGTCTCGATACCGCTCAAGCGCTCGGACTGGCGGTCGTCCAGTTGGCGGCCGAGCGCGTCGAAGCGGCCTTCGAGCGAGTGGCGCGGATCCGGATCGCCATGGGTCGCGGCTGGAGCGGACGCCGGGGCGGGCGACGCGGGCTGCGGCGGCTCGCGCCGGACCGGCGCGCGGATCGCGGCGCCTTCCATCACTTCGATCTGCTGCGAGAGGCTGTCGACCAGGGCCGAAAGCGCGGCGAGGCGTTCGGCGCCATCCGGCTCGGCGCGGCGCGGAAATTCGACCGCGGGACGCGACGGTGCGTCGGCGCCCGGCCGGCTCGCCCCATAGCCCGACCTGCTGCTGCCCGTCTTCATGACTTCCGACCCCTGGATGCCCCGACCATCGGCATCGTCCCCGTTCCAGCCGCGTCGCGGCGCCGTTGCAAACCGGCTGCCGCGCCGCGTGATTCCACTCCGGCGTGTTCCTAGAGCTTCGATGCATCATGGTAAACAACGGGTTAACCCGCAGGACAATCCGCAACGCTTCGGTAACGAGACTTAACCAATCCCCTCCGGATTGCGCGGTTTCGCCGCTTGGAATCCGATTTTTGAAGCCCCACTTAACAGTTATGAGGAAAGAGATTTCCGTTAGGTGACGATAAAGCGCTTTACCTGACGCAGCGACACCATCATGACTGAGGAACGCATTTCGGCGGGCCGACGCCGGTCCGCCGCTTTCGCGCCGAACAAGAACAAGGATGACAAGATGAGCATGGCCCAACTGGCGGGGATTTCCCGCGACGATATCGATGGTGCCGGCGCCTCTGATGGCAACAAGCAGACCACTTTCACCATTGGCGATCTGTCGCGTGAATTCGACGTCACGCTGCGCACGTTGCGCTTCTACGAGGACAAGGCCCTTCTGAACCCCCGCCGGGAAGGCCTCAACCGCATCTATTCGCGCCGCGACCGTTCGCGTCTCAAGCTGGTCCTGATGGGCAAGAAGGTCGGCTTCTCGCTGACCGAGATCAAGGAGATGCTCGATCTCTACGATCTGAAGGACGGCCAGGTGCTGCAGATGCGGCTGGCGCTCCGCAAGTTCAACGAGCAGATCGACGTGCTGGAACGCCAGAAGGTCGATATCGAGCAGGCGCTCGACGAGCTGCGCCGCACGGTCGACGTCGTCGCCGGCCTGCTCCGCCAGAAGGAAGCCGGCGCCGCCTGAGGCGCCGAACGAGGTTGGCTGGCTGCGCCGCTCCGGCGGCGCGCCATCGAGGTCGGTGCCCGGAAATCTCCTCCCCCGCGGGCGCCGGCCTTGTTTTCTGGAAGGCGGGCGGCGCGGCGCCGCTGGTCGGACGACCCTCCGGGTTCGCGCCCCCTTCCTCCCGTGCTATGCTTGCCTCTTGGGGCTCACGGGACAAAACTAGGGAGGAAGCCGATGCGGATCATCTCTACCCCGGGGCGCGCCGGCGAAGGCCCGCGCCCGGTCTGGTGTGTCGCCCTGATCCTGGGCTTGCTGGCGTCGATGTCGGCTGCCTCCGCCTCGGCGCAGACAGCCGAGGCCGCTCCCAACGCGCAGACACCGGCCGCTTCGTCCGCCGCCGATGAAGCCGGCGTCGGACGCTACACCATGGTGCCGGCCGAGGGCGGTTTCGTCCGGCTCGATACGCAGACCGGGACTGTTTCGCATTGCCGGCGCGGCGACGCGGCCGCCGGCTCGGTCTGGACCTGTGCCGCAATTCCCGAAAACGTGCTTTCCACGCCCGATCCGGCCGTGGCGCTGGCCGGCAAGGTCGATGCGCTCGAGCGAGAGGTGGCGACGTTGCGCGGTCGCCTCGATGCGGTCGAGGGCGGGCTGAAGGCGAAGGGAACCGCGCAGTCCTCCGGCGACCCGGAGCTCGACCGCGCGCTGAATTTCAGCGAGGAGCTGATGAGCCGCTTCTTCGGCATGGTGCGCGAGATGAAGCGCGAGACGGACGGCGACAGGACCTGACGCCGCCATCCACGCATGGCCGTGGCGCTAGCGGGACTTGAAGCGTTCCGTCGCCGCGATCAGTTCGTGGACGTTGCCCGGCTCCGACATGGCGTGGCCGGCATCCGGCACGATGTGCAGGTCGGCGCCCGGCCACGCCTTCGACAGGTCCCACGCGATGGCCGCCGGCGTGCAGAGGTCGTAGCGGCCATGCACGATGACGCCGGGAATGTCGGCGATGCGATGGGCGTCGGCGAGAAGCTGGTCGTCGCGGTCGAAGAAGCCCTTGTTGACGAAATAATGGGCCTCGATCCGGGCGAAGGCGAGCGCGTAGTAGGGCGAGCCGAAGGCAGAGACGCGCAGCGGGTCCGGCAGCAGCGACAGCGCATTCCCCTCCCACATCGCCCAGGTCCGCGCGAAGCGGGTCTGCGAGGCCTCGTCGCCGGTGGTCAGGCGGCGATGATAGGCCGCGATCATGTCGTGGCGCTCGTCCTCGGGGATCGGCGCCTGGTAGGTCTCGAAAGCCTCCGGCAGCAGCCAGGAAGCGCCTTCCTGATAGAACCAGGCGAGTTCGCGTTGGCGCAGCGTGAAGATGCCGCGCAGCACCAGTTCGCTGACGCGCTCGGGATGTGTCTCGGCATAGGCGAGGGCGAGGCAGGAGCCCCAGGAGCCGCCAAGCAGCTGCCATTTCTCGATGCCGAGATGGGTGCGGATACGCTCCATGTCGGCGACCAGGTCCCAGGTCGTGTTCTCGCGCAACTCGGCATGCGGCGTCGAGCGACCGCAGCCGCGCTGGTCGAACAGGATGATCCGGTAGGCGGCGGGATCGTGGTAGCGGCGCATGTTGGGGCCGCAGCCCGCGCCGGGGCCGCCATGCACCATCAGCACCGGCTTGCCGTTCGGATTGCCGCATTCCTCGACATGGATCTCGTGCAGCTCCGAAACCTTGAGCCGATAGACGGCATAGGGCTCGACGGGCGGAAAGAGCTGCAGGCGCACCTGGGCGGAGGAATCGGGCGGCATGTCAAACTCCGGGGAGGTGGCGGATCGTTCGGGTGTCGCCCGGCGCCGGGTTCTCCAGCTCCGGGAACGGCCCGAACATCGGAATGTCGGCGGCCGGCGGTGGCGCTTCCGGCGCGCTTTCGGCCTCGGCTATCACCGGCTCGGCGGCGGCTTCGGCCGTCGCGACGGGCGGTGGGGTCGCGATGCGCTGCCGCCAGTCCGCGAATTTCCGCTTCAGCCGGCGCGCCAGATAGCGCAGCCGCAGCCACACCAGCGGCCAGTGGATGCCCGGCAGCAGCGACACGGCGAGGAGCGTCGCCAGCCCGCAGACGAGCCCGATCAGGCCGGAAAGCCCGACCGGCAGGCCGAACCACCCCGTCGGCCCGAGCACGGTCGGCGTCACCGTGCCCATGCCGAGATAGGCGCTCGAAAACGCCGGCGCGAAACGGGCGAGCAGCACGTCGGCGACGGTCAGCCACAGGCCGACCGCGATGGCCGCGACCGCGGCGGTCCGCGTCGTCGCGGCGAGGCGCCAGCCCACCAGCAGGAGGGGGCCGAGGCTGGCGGCGGCGATCGACAGCGACACGCCGGCCAGCATGGCGACGCTGCCGAGCGACAGGCGATTGATGCCGAGGATCGCGCCGATGACCAGGATCATGCCGAGGCGGGTGATGAAGATGCGGCGCCCTGCCGGCGCCCGCCTTTCGAGGAGGCCGCCATAGAGATCCTGCCCGATCGTCGTCGCCGTCGTCGCCAGCGCCATGGCGATGGTGATCAGCGCGGCCGAGAGCAGACCGCCGATCAGCAGCACGGCCGGCATGGCGGAAAGGCCGACCCGGTTCGGGAAATTGACGACGAGCCCCAGCGGATCGCCGGCGGCATCGATGCCGGCGAGCCGGCCATAGACCGCGTAGCTCGGCGCGGCGAGCAGGATGGCCGCCGCGAAGCCGACGCCGAGCAGCAGGTGCCGCCGCGTCGGCAGCCCCTTTGCCGCGGTCCAGGCGGGAAACAGCAGCGACGGCATCACCGCGACGCCGACCGCCAGCGAGATCGCGAAGGCGACGATGACGAAGTTCGGGATGCGCGACGCCGCCGTCAGCGTCCCGGGCTCGACCAGGCCGATCCACGGCATGGGCAGCCAGGTTTCGCCCAGCGAGACGGCGGCGACGGGAACGAGGTAGGAAAGCGCCACGATCGGGCCGAGCACGGCGGCGAGCGCGATCGCCGCGCGCAGCCCGCCGGCGATGCAGCCAAGCGCCACCAGAGCGAGGATGACGTCTTCGGCCAGCCGGGGCGACAGTCCCAGCATGCGCGACGCGATGGTGCCTACCAGCGTCGTCTCGGCGGCAAGCAGCGGCAGCAGCGTCAGCATGACGGCGAAAGCGGCGAGCGCCCGCGTCGTCGCGCCGAACCGCGCGCCGCAGGCCTCGGCCAGCGTCGTGGCGCGCGTGCTGCGCAGCGCCGGCGCGACCAGCAGGCTCGCAAGCGCCAGGCCGACCACGAAGGCGGCGATCAGCAGGATGCCGCGTCCGCCGCCGAGTGCCGTGCCGACCGGGCTCGCGACCAGCACCACGGTCGACAAAGCGGTCCCGCCCAGCGCCCAGCCGACGCCTGAAGACTGGATGTTGCCGCCGCGGAGAATGTCGTCGAAATCGAGCGAGCGCATGAGGACGGCCACCACGGCGGCGATCGCCAGCGGCACGATGGGGAACAGTGCGGGCAGCACCGGCCAGGCGCCGAACCGGTCGAGCGCATCGACCAGCCCGAGGCTCGCCAGCACGACCAGCATCGCGATCGTCGCCATCGTTCCGAGGCGTATTTCTCCGGCCACGCGAGCCACTCCGTCCTGTCCGTCGGCGGATCGGACAGGAGCCCGGCCTGCTTGTCAATGCGCGGCCGGCCCTCGCGGGCGGCCGCGGCCTCCGTCCGTCAGGGCCGGAGCAGGCGGGGCGCGGCGCGCTCGAATGTCTTGATGCCGCGCTTGAAGCCCATCAGCGGCTGCGCGATCTCGGCGACCGAAAGCGCCGGATCGGTCGCGTCCATGACCACCAGATCGGCCGCCTTGCCGATGTCGATGCCATAGTCGGCGCAGCGCATCAGCCGTGCCGCGCCGGCCGTCACCATGTCGAGACAGCAGATCATCTCGGCCTTGCGGCCCAGCTGCGCGACATTCGCATAGAGATTGGCGATGCGGTTCAGCGATCCGTCCCCGAACGGCGTGAACGGGTTCAGCACATTGTTGGTGGCGAGCGAGCAGGTAACGCCGAGTTCTGCAAGCCGGTGCGCCGGCGCGACGCCGCGCGGGACGTTGTGATCGTGCCTGCGCCCCATCAGGAACAGGTCGGTCGCCGGCAGCACGGTGACCGCAATGCCGGCCGCCGCCAGCCGGTTGCCGATCGTCGTCAGCGCCTCGGGCGGAATGGCGGAGAGCTTGGTGACATGGCCGACGGCGACGCGGCCGGCCCAGCCGTTCCTTTCGGTCGCGGCAATCACCGCGTCGAGATGCATCCAGCTCGGATCGAGGTCGAAATCGAGGTGGAAGTCGATATCGAGATCGAAGCGCCGGGCGATGGCGAAGATGCGGTCGACATGGGCCTGCGGGTCGCTGTCGGTATAGGGGCAGCCGCCGATCAGGTCGGCGCCCATCTCGCAGGCTTCGACCAGCAGTTCCTCCGTGCCGGGGTCGTTCAGCAGGCCTTCCTGCGGGAAGACGCAGAGCTCCAGATCGACCGCCCAGGCAAAGTCGCGCTGCAGGCGCTTCAGCGCCGCGAAGGAGCGCAGCCCGATGCGGGGATCGATCTCGACATGGCTGCGGATGCGCATCGTGCCCTGCAGGATCGCCTTCACCAGCGTCGCCTCGGCCCGGGCATAGACGTCCTCCTCGCTGAAGTCGCGCTTCAGCCGCGCCACCTCGGCGATGGCGTCGGCAAGCGCTCCCTCGGCGGTGCAGCGGTCGAGGATGCAGGACTTGTCGAGATGCAAATGGCTGTCGACGAAACCGGGCAGCACCAGCCGGCCGCCTGCCGTCTCGTCCAGTCGGGCGGAGCCGAGATCCCGTCCGATCGCGGCAATCAGGCCGTCGATCACGCCGATATCGAGCGGGCCGGAGCCTCGATCGGGGAGGGTGGCATCGCGGAGGACGAGGTCGAACACAGGACGCTTCCGGCTTGGAGGTGGGCAGCCGGACATGACGGATTTCACGACGCAGCCTGCCATCCAGCAAGCAAGTCTCGCGCCATGGCGCCCGCCGCCTGCGGTTCGCCGATCGTGGCGGAGCGCTGCCTCGGCGTGACGCTGCATGTCGGGCATTGCAGCGGAATAGTTGATGCGATGTTGGGCAGGTAGCGCCGATTCGTCCGGCGCGAGGGGCAGGACATGCAGATCTTCGCGAGCGACCCGGCCCTGATGTTCCTGGCGCTGGTGGCGCTCTATATCCGCGACGCGGTCGACTACTGACGTCGCGCTGCGGTCTCACTGGCGCTGTGATCCGTGGTTGCGTCCGCCTCGATTGTCGCCCATTGAAGGGGAAACCGTCCCCATGGCCGCGCCGCCATGGGGGGCGGGATCTGATGGCTGCCTTCCTCGGAGACATCCCGCTTCATGACCCGCCGGCTCCTGCGCTACCTGAAGCGCGCCACGATCATCGTCGCCGTGATCGCGCTGACGCTGCTCACCGCCCGGGTGGTCGACGTGCTGCGCGGCCCGCCGCTGCAGCTCTGGCACAAGCACGCCACGCACGAGCCGTCGGTCAAGCAGCTCGATAGCGCCAGCTGGGAGGATTATCTCAAGGCGGAGACGGTTGTTTTCGACGACGTTCGCGTCAATGTGACCGACAAGCTGAAGCCGGCGCAGCAGCAGCCCTCCAATCGCTATTTCGCCGGCAGCCCGCTCTACACGCCGAATTTCCAGACCGACTGGAACCGCTCCTTCGTCCTGATGCCGGATGGTCCGCCGGTCGGCGCGGTGGTGCTGCTGCACGGCTTGACCGATTCCCCCTACAGCCTTCGCCACATCGCGAAACTCTACCGGGATCACGGCTTCGTCGCGGTCGGCCTGCGCGTGCCGGGCCACGGCACGATTCCGGCCGGGCTGACCAACGTCCATTGGGAGCAATGGCTGGCGGCGACGAGGCTGGCGGTGCGCGAGGCGCGGCGACTGGCGGGCGGCACGGCGCCGCTGCATGTCGTCGGCTATTCGAATGGCGGCGCGCTGGCGCTGATGTATGCGCTCGACGCGGTCGAGGACAGCACGCTGGCCCGCCCGGACCGGCTGGTGCTGTTCTCGCCGATGGTCGGCGTGACGCGTTTTGCCCGCTTCGCCGGCCTCGCCGGTCTGCCGGCGATCTTCCCGGCCTTCGCCAAGACGGCCTGGCTCGGCATCGTGCCGGAATTCAATCCGTTCAAGTACAACTCGTTTCCGGTCAACGCCGCCCGCCAGTCCTACGAGCTGACCGCCGCCCTGCAGGACCGGATCACCCGGCTCGCCCGCGATGGCAGGCTCGGTACGCTGGCGCCGGTGCTGACCTTCCAGTCGATCGTCGATTTCACCGTCAGCGCCCCCGCCATCGTTTCGGCGCTCTACGGAAACCTGCCCGACAACGGCAGCGAGCTGGTGCTGTTCGACATCAACCGCAACGCCGATCTCGGGCCGCTCTTGAGCAGCGCCGCCGAAACGGCGGTCGAGCGCATCCTGCCGCCCGGGCCGCGGCGCTATCGGACGACCGTGATCACGAACCAAGCACCGGGCAGCGACGCGGTCGAGGCGCGCATCGTGGAGGCGGGCCAGACGCAGCCAAAGGCGGAACCGATCGGCCTCGTTTATCCGCCCGACATCTATTCGCTGTCGCATGTGGCGCTGCCGTTCCCCGTCAACGACGGTCTCTACGGCACCCATCCCGATCCCGCCGACGACTTTGGTATTCATCTCGGCGACATCGCCTCGCGCGGCGAGCGTGGCACGCTGATCGTCGGGCTCGACACGCTGATGCGGATGTCGTCGAACCCCTTCTTCCCTTACGTGGGAGAGCGGATCGAAAGCCTGCTTCCCTCTGCGCCGACGGCCCAGGCGCCATCGCCCTAGCGGCGTCGGACCCGGGGCCCGCGGCTCCGGAGCCCAGTCTCGCGAGGCGCAAGAACCAAGCTGCAGAAAGGCGTCTGCGCCGCCGAAGGTGGCGGCGCAGTGGCGTGATCGGGCCAATCCGCTCAGGCGCGGACTGCCCGGCCTTTCATGCGGTCAGCGATACCAGCCGCCGGCGCGGAATTCCCAGCCATTGCCGCGCAGCACCCAGGTCGGCTGGCGGAAGTGCCAGCCGGGACGGTTGCGCTCCCAGCGGCCGGGGACCCAGACATAGTTCCGGTGGCGATGGCTCCAGGTCCAGTAGCCCGGGACCCAGATATAGCCGCGGCGCGGCGGCGGCCGGCGCTCCTGGCGGGCGCGCGGCGGCGGCCGGTTCGGCCGGCCATGGTTGTTGGGAGGCCGGCTGTTGTTGTTCGGGCGGCCCTGTGCCTCGGCGTCGGCCGGGGCGACGACGGCGGCGAGCGGGGCGAGGACGCCGGCGGCCAGCAGGCCGCCTAGAAGGGAGCGTCGGGTCAGCATTTCAAGGTCTTCCTCCTGGAGGGGCGGCTTCCTGTCTTCATGCCGGCATTCCGCGGGACAGGACCGGCCACGCATGCGCGCGACGGGCGCAATCCGCCGCGTCGACGCGCCAGCCTAGCATGGCGGGTCTGAGAGGGGACCGGCTCTCCGTCCCGGACCGATGCATCACGTCCCGAACTTCGGTTCAGCGCAGGAAGAAGCCGATGACGAAGGCGTTGGCGATGTCGATGAAGAAAGCCGAGACCAACGGCAGGATGATGAAGGCCATCGGCGCCGCGCCATGCACCTTGGTGACGGCCGTCATGTTGGCGATCGCCGTCGGCGTCGCGCCGAGGCTGATGCCGCTGAAGCCGGCCGAAATCACCGCGGCTTCGTAATTGCGTCCCATGGCCGGGAACACGACGAAGAGCATGTAGAGCACGGCGGCGATGGTCTGGACGCCGAGCACCAGCACCAGCGACGGGCCGAGATCCTCCAGCGTCCAGAGCTGCATGCTCATCAGCGACATGGCGAGAAAGATGTTCAGCGACAGGTCGGAGATCAGCGCCAGCGAGCGCGTCCGCGTCGGCCAGACCTTCAGCGGCAGGATGCGCGGGACGGTATTGGTCAGTACGATCGCCACCAGCAGACAGGCTACGAAAAGCGGCAGCTTGATGCCGAGTTCGGTGAAGATCTCGTCGACGGTGAAGCCGATCAGCACCGCCACGTTGAGCACGAGGATGGTGCGCAGCAGGCTGATATGGCTGATGTCGTCGGTGACGGCCGGCTCCGTGGTCTTCGGCAGGCCGACCATCGGCTTGCTGCCGCTAGGGCCGCTCAGATTGTAGCGGGCGATCAGCAGCTTCGCCACAGGGCCGCCGACGAGGCTGGCGACAACGAGGCCGAGCGTCGCCGCGGCGATGCCGACCTCGAGCGCGTTCTGCAGGCCGAACTGCTTGGCGATCATCGGCGCCCAGGCGATGGTCGTGCCATGGCCGCCGATCAGCGAGGCGGAGCCGAGCAGCACGGTGATCCCGTCCGGCAGGCCGAGCAGGGCGACGCTGCCGGCCGCGATCAGGTTCTGGATGACGAGGAAGACCATCGTCAGCACCAGCAGGATTACCAGCGGCTTGCCGCCGGCGAGCAGATCGTCGAGCCGGGCATTCAGGCCGATGCCGGTGAAGAAATAGAGCAGCAGCATGTCGCGCGCGGCGAGTTCGAAGGTGATCGACGTGTCGAACACCGTGTAGGCGATCAGCGTGGCGAGCGCCGCCAGCATGCCGCCAGTCACCGCCTCCGGGATGTTCCAGCGCCGCAGCGGCGAGATCCAGCGATTGAGACCGGTGCCGACGAAGAAGACGACGATGGCGATTGTCAGGCTCAGGAATCCGGGAACGGTAACGGTCGTCACTTAGGCAAACACCTGTTCTGCTCGAGCCCTCTGAGCGCTCGGTCGATCTTTGGCGGTATTCAGAACGATCCGAAAGCGGAGCCGAGCAGAATCACTGCCGCCAGGGCGATTAATGCACCGACAATACCAACCATGACGATATCGAAGTAGCTCTTGCCATGCGTCGAGCCGCAGACGGCGAGCAGGGTCACGACGGCGCCGTTGTGGGGAAGACTGTCGAGCGTGCCGGCGCCGATGACGGCGACGCGGTGGAGCAGGGCGGGGTCGATGCCCTGCTCGGCGGCGAGCTTCATGTAGGTTTCGCCGAGCGCGTCGAGCGCGATCGTCAGGCCGCCCGAGGCAGAGCCGGTCAGCGCGGAAAGGATGTTGGTGGCGAAGGCGAGCGACACCAACGGACCGCCATCGATCGACAGAACCCAGTCGCGCACCAGGGCGAAGGCCGGCACCGCCGCGACCACGGCGCCGAAGCCGACCAGGCTGGCGACGCTGAAGGCGGGCAGCACCGAGGCATTGGCGCCGGCATCGATGGTGGCGCGCAGCGTTGGCAGGCGATGCCCGCTGACCGCGAGCAGGGTCAGGATCGCAGCCGAGAGCGCCACGATCACCGACCAGACGCCGCCGACGGCGGCGATCGAGGTCGAGCCCCAGACAGGCTCGGCCAGATAGGCCGTGTCGAGGCGCGGCAGCACGACGAAGCTCATCAGCAGGTTGACGAGGATCACCACCACGAGGGGGAGGGCGGCTGCCCAGACGGCCGGGCTTTTCGGGCTCGGCTTGCCCTTGCTGATTTCGGCCGGGTCGAATTCGCGCGCCGTTGTCGCCCGTTCGCGGATCAGGCCGTCGTCGACCGTGATCGGGTTTGCGTCCTCGTCGCCGAAGCCCTCTCCGGCGTGGCGCGCCTTGGCCTCTGCCCGCCCGAGCCACCAGAGGCCGAAAGCGAGCATGATCGCGGAGGCGATGATGCCGAGGCCGGGCGCGGCGAACGGGGTCGTGCCGAAGAACGGCATCGGGATGGCGTTCTGGATCGCCGGCGTGCCGGGAAGCGCCGACATGGTGAAGGTCGAGGTGCCGAGCGCGATCGCCGCCGGCATCAGCCGGCGCGGGATGGCGGCGGCGCGAAAGAGGGCGATCGCCATCGGCGCCAGCACGAAGAAGGCGACGAACAGGCTGACGCCGCCATAGGTGACAAGCGCGCCGGCGAGCACGACGGCGAGGATCGCCCGCCGTTCGCCCAGTTTCGCCACCATGGCATTGGCGATGGACGTGACCGAGCCGCTATCCTCCATCAGCTTGCCGAACAGCGCGCCGAGCAGGAAGATCGGGAAGAACTGCATCACGAACTGCGACGCGCTCGCCATGAAGGTCTGCGTCCAGTGGGCGAGCAGCGGCTCGCCGGAGAAGAGCGCGGCGATCAGCGCCGCGATTGGCGCCAGCAGCAGGATGCTCCAGCCGCGAAAGGCCAGCCAGATCAGCAGGCCGAGGCCGAGAAGGATGCCGAGCAAGCCCATCTTTCAGCACTCCGCCAGCAGGACGTCGATATCGGCCGAGGAGCGTTGGCCGATGTCTCCACCATGTTCGTCGAGGAACGCGCTCGCGGCGCGGTTCCCTTCCTCGCGCAGCATCGACAGGAACGCCCATTCGGCGTTCAGCTTCGACGAGGCGCTGAGATCCACCATCATGTCGGTCATGATCCGGTGCGTCCGCATTCCCGCCCAGCGTGCGCCTTCGCCGCTGCCGGGGTCGGCGACCTGGCGCAGCAGCGCGATCATCCGAAGCTCCTTCATCAGCGGCGCGTTGAAGGATATCTCGTTGAGGCGGTTCATGATTTCCGACGCCGTCCTGGGCGTTGCGGGCCGTTCGCGCGGATTGATCTGCACCAGGATCGTGTCGCAGGCGTCGCTCTCGCGCACCAGCGGCGTGATGGTCGGATTCCCGGCGAAGCCGCCGTCCCAGTAGGGCACGCCGTCGATCTCGACCGCCTGGAACATGGTCGGCAGGCAGGCCGAGGCGAGCAGCACGTCGGCGGTGATTTCGGCATTGCGGAAGATGCGGCCGCGGCCGGTATGGACGTTGGTCGCCGTGATGAACAGCTTCACCGGCGACTTCGCCAGCCGTTCGAAGTCGATCCGTTCGAGCAGCAGGTCCTGCAGCGGGTTCTTGCCGGTCGGATTGAGGTCATAGGGCGAGAAAACGCGCGACATCAGGTCGACGGCGACATAGGCGGGCGAATGGTCGAGGGTCCAGCGGCCGAGCAGAATGTCGAGAGGGCTGCGCTGGAACGGGCTGAAGCGCGCCGAGTCGGCGACGGCGCGCCAGAAGGATTCGAGTGCCGCGCGCGCGCCCTCGGCGCCGCCGGCGGCATAGCCGTCCGCCAGCACTGCGGCGTTCATGGCGCCGGCCGAAGTGCCGGAGATCGCCTCGATCGTCAGGGAGGGTTCTTCCAGCAGGCGTTCCAGCACGCCCCAGGTGAACGCGCCGTGCGATCCGCCGCCCTGGAGCGCGAGGTCGATCGGAACGGGGGTGATGCGGGAGGCGGCGGGCTTGGCACGGGTCGGCGCGGTAGAGGGCATCTCTGGGCTCACGACGAAGGGGGCAGGGTGTGTGCGAATCGCAACGCGCGGCCGCACACTGTGACCTAACGGTATTGCTGCACTGCGATATTGATCCAGATCATTTGTCACGTGCAACCTGCATTAGTAAGAAGAGATGAGTTCCCGTGCCGCCGCTGGCGCCGGATCGGGTGACGAGGAGTGCGCATGACCGATGTTGTGGAGCCCGTGTCGGCGCCGTCCCCTTTGATCCAGCCGATCGTATTCAGCACCGCCGCATTGCCGGCTCGCAGCCAGTTCGAAGCCTGGCGCAACCTAATGTCGCCGGTGATCGACTTCGATGTTCCCGACGGACGCGAGGGCGGGTTCCCGGCCGAGCAGAGGGTGTGGGACGTCGGTGGTTTCGCCCTGACGCGGGCCCGCATGCCGGCCGACGGCCAGTTGCGCGTCTGGCAGCACATCCGCAAGAATCCGCTCGATCACTGGTGCTTCGTGCTGGTGAATGACGGTACGGGCCCGGCGGTGCCGTCGAGCCGTCCGGAGCCGCGCCAGATCTTCTTCCGCTCCCTGGCCGAGCCGTTCGACGGGGCAGCCAGGGACACCAGCGTGCTGACGCTCTATGCGCCGCGCGAACTGTTTGGCGAGGGGCTGATGGGCATCGGCCGCGGCTCGGGCGTGATCGCCGATGTCGGCCTAGGCGCGCTGCTCGGCGATTATTTCCTCAATCTCGAAAAGCGCCTGCCGGGTGTCGGCGTGGCGGATCTGCCGCAGGTCGTCGAGGCGACGCGGGCGATGATAGCCGCCTGCGTCCGCCCGTCGATGGAGCGCGTGGAGGTCGCTCATGATGCGATCGTCGCGACGCTCATGGAGCGTGCCCGCGTCGTCATCCGTCAGAATCTCGGCTCCGTCACCTTCGGGCCGGACCGGCTCGCCCAGGCGCTCGGCGTGTCGCGCTCGAAGCTCTACCGGATGTTCGAGCCTTTCGGAGGCGTTGCCCGCTATGTGCATCGCCAGCGGCTGGTGGCGGCGCATTCCGCCCTCTCCGATGTCGCCAACAAGACGCCGATCATCCAGATCGCCGAGGCGCTCGGCTTCAGCGACGCCTCCGGCTTCAGCCGCGCCTTCAAGCAGGAATTCGGCCACAGCCCGAGCGAAGCGCGCCTCGCCGCTGTCGTTGGTGCGCCGCTACCCTCCGCCATGCGGCGCGCGGGCGGCGACGCGGGCGCCGATTTCGGCGAAATGCTTCGGCGGCTCTGCGCTTGAGACCGGGCCGGGAAGGCGGGCCCGGCGTGCTGATATTGCAACGCACCAAAATTGTCCGCCGATTGGGATGCAATGCATAGTGACGAGACACAGCGCTCATCACTTTGACATGTCGAGCGGATAGCTTCCGCCGCGAGAATCTGGAGTTTTTCGGGGCGGCTCATTCGGCCCGGAGAGGCGCGATGGCGGCGAGTGTTCCTCACTTGACTGCCCTTGGGTCTGGCTTCAGAGAAGAGTCCATGGTGCGCGCAAGGGCGCGCGAGTTCCGGGTGACGCGTGGCTTCGAGGTGCGATCCCGCCCGAGCCATCGTCCTCCGGACATTCTGGTTCGGGGGATGTTTCGTGACGAACAGGACTGATCGTCGGACGAGTGGGCGTGGCGTGATCGGCATCGCCGCGGTCCTTTTCGTGGCCGCGCCGATCCTGGCGGCATGCCAGCGCGAGAGCGAGGCCGAGGCTCCCGAAGTGCGTCCCGTGCGGACCGTCGTCGCAGCGCGAGAGAAGGTCGGCGAGACCGTGGTCCTGACCGGCCAGGTTCAGGCCCAGAACGAGGCGAGCATGGCGTTCCGCATCGGCGGCCGCATGATCGAGCGTCCCGTCAATGTTGGCGATCATGTCGAGGCCGGCCAGCTGCTGGCCCGACTCGATCCCGTCAACGAGCTGAATGCGCTTCGCTCGGCTCAGGCGGCGCTCGCCGCGGCGCAGGGCCAGCTCACCCAGGCCCGCAACGCTTATGGCCGGCAGGAGCACCTGCTGCGCAACGGCTTCACCACGCGCGCCAATTACGACCAGGCCGCGCAGGCGCAGCAGACCGCGCAGGCCCAGGTCGACGACGCCGAGGCGCAGCTGGAGATCGCGCATGACCGCGTCGCCTTCACCGAGCTCAAGGCCGACGTTTCCGGCACGATCACCGCGCGCGGCGCTGAGCCGGGCGAAGTGGTGCAGGCCGGACAGATGATCGTGCAGCTGGCGCGGCGCGATGGCCGTGACGCTGTCTTCGACGTGCCGGCGCAGGTGCTGCGCGCCGCCCCGGCCGATCCGATCATCAGCGTCCGCCTGACCGACGATCCCTCGGTCTCCGCCGTTGGCCGCGTTCGCGAGGTCGCGCCGCAGGCCAATGCCCAGACGCGCAACTTCCCCGTCCGCGTCGGCCTCGACAATCCGCCGGCGGCCCTGCTGCTCGGCTCGACCGTTACCGGCACGATGGTGATGGATTCCTCGCCCGTGATCGCGATCCCGGCGACGGCACTGACCACCTCGGAGCAGAATCCGGCGGTCTGGATCGTCGATCCCGCCACCTCGACCGTCTCGCTGCGCAATGTCGATATCGTCCGGCATGATCCGGCTACAGTCGTCGTCTCGCAGGGCCTCGATACGGGCGAGATCGTCGTCACCGCCGGCGTGCAGGCGCTTCATCCGGGCCAGAAGGTCCGTCTGCTTGGGGCGACCGCGCAATGAGTGGCCTCAACCTCTCTGCCTGGTCGCTCAACCATCGCTCCTTCGTCGTCTACTGGATGATCGCGGTGATGGTGGCGGGCATCGCCTCCTTCATCAATCTCGGCCGCAACGAAGATCCGCCGATCACCATCAAGACAATGATCGTGCACGCCGTCTGGCCGGGCGCGACCATCGAGGACACGCTCAACCAGGTCACCGAGCGGCTCGAGCGCAAGATCCAGGAAATCCCCGAGGTTGACGACGTCCGTTCCTCGACCAGCGCCGGCAGCACGACGCTTTTCGTCAACCTGCGCCAGGAAGTGACCTCGGCCGAGGTTCCCGAAGTATGGTACGAGGTGCGCAAGGGCATCGGCGACATCCGCCAGACGCTGCCTGCCGGCGTCCTCGGACCCTTCTTCAACGACAGCTTCGGCGACACCTTCGGCATCATCTACGGCTTCACCGCCGACGGCTTCACGCATCGCGAACTGCGCGACTACGTCGAGGCCGCGCGCTCTCGCCTGCTGCACGTCCCCGACGTCTCGCAGATCGAGATCATCGGCGCGCAGGACGAGAAGATCTATGTCGAGTTCTCGACCGAGCAACTCGCGGGGATGGGCATTGATCGCTCGGCGCTCCTGAATGCGCTGCGCGCGCAGAACGTCGTCAGCCCGGCCGGCGTGCTCGAGACCGGCGAGGAGCGCATCTCGCTGCGCGTTTCCGGCGCCTTCGAGAACGAGCAGGACCTTCTCGACATCAACTTCGTCGCCAATGGCCGGCTCGTCCGGTTGCGCGACATTGCCCAAGTCCGCCGTGGCTACGCCAGCCCGCCGCAGCCGCAGTTCCGCGTGAACGGCCAGCCGGCGATCGGCCTCGGGATCGCCATGCGCGACGGTGGCGACATCCTCGCGCTCGGCAAGAATATCCGCGCCGCCATGTCCGAGATCACGGCCGACCTGCCGCTCGGCATCCAGCCGACGCTGGTCGCCGACCAGGCCGTCGTCGTCGACGAGGCGATCGGCGATTTCACCACCTCGCTCTGGCAGGCGATCGCCATCATCGCGGTGGTGAGCTTCGTCAGCCTCGGCATCCGTGCCGGCACGGTGGTGGCGCTGGCCATCCCGATCTCGCTCGCCATGGTGTTCGTGGTGATGAGCATCGTCGGCATCGACCTGCAGCGAATATCGCTCGGCGCGCTGATCATCGCGCTCAGCCTGCTGGTCGATGACGCGATGACGACGGTCGACTCGATGACATCGAGGCTGGCGGCCGGCGAGACAAAGGAAGCCGCTGCGGCGAACACGTTCCAGACGCTGGCGCTCGCCATGCTGACAGGAACGCTCGTCACCGCCGCCGGCTTCGTGCCGATCGGCTTCGCGCGCAGTTCGGCCGGCGAGTACACCTTCTCGATCTTCGCCGTCGTCGGTATCGCGTTGGTGGTGTCTTGGCTCGGCGCGGTGATCTTCTCGCCGCTAATCGGCGCCGTGCTGCTGAAGGCGCCGAAGGAGAAGGCGGATCCGAACAAGGTCAACGTGATCGTACGTGTGTTCCGCGCGATCCTTTTGACGGCGATGCGGATGCGCTGGGTCACCATCGGCCTGACCCTCGCCTGCTTCGTCGGCGCGATCCTGCTTGCGCCTCACGTGCCGCGCCAGTTCTTCCCGGCTTCGGACCGTACCGAGCTGATGGTCGATCTCCGCCTTCGGCAGAATGCCTCGATCTACGAGAGCGGCGATGTGTCGGCGCGCTTCGACGCCATCATGAAGGACGACCCGGACGTCGCCCGCTGGAGCACCTATATCGGCCGCGGCGCCATCCGCTTCTACCTGCCGCTCAATGTCGAGCTGCCGAACGAGTTCTTCGCGCAGGCCGTCGTGATCGCCAAGGACGTCGATGCCCGGCTGCGGCTCGAGGAGCGTCTCGAAAAGAAGCTGGCGGAACAGTTCCCGGATTCGGTCTCGCGCGTTGCGCCGCTTGAACTCGGCCCGCCGGTTGGCTGGCCGGTGCAGTATCGCGTCAGCGGTCCGGATGTAGACAAAGTCCGCGACATCTCGATGAGCCTGGCCCAGATCGTTTCGGGCAATCCCGATACGCGCCGGGTCAATTTCGACTGGATGGAGCCGGCGCGCATGGTGCGCGTCAAGATCGACCAGGACCAGGCCCGCCTGCTCGGCTTGAGCTCGCAGGCGCTTTCCGCCGCGCTGAACTCTGTCGTGACGGGAACGACGGTCACGCAGGTCCGCGACGACATCTACCTCGTCGATGTCGTGGCCCGCGCCACCAACGAGCAGCGCATCTCGCTGGCCAACCTGCAGACCCTGCAGGTGCCGCTGCCGAATGGCCGCACCGTGCCGCTGCGCCAGTTCGCGACCTTCGAGTATGGCCAGGAATATCCCGTGATCTGGCGTCGCGACCGCGTGCCGACGCTGACGGTGCAGGCCGACGTCGTCCCCGGCGGCTCGCCGGAGGCGGTCGTCGAGGCGCTGGAGAAGCCGGTCGAAGCGCTGCGCGGCACCCTGCCGCTCGGCTACGACATCGTCGTCGGCGGCGTCGTCGAGGAGAGCGCCCAGTCGCTCGCCTCGGTAATGGCGGTCGTACCGATCATGCTGTTCCTGATGGTGTCGTTCCTGATGGCGCAGTTGCAGAGCTTCGGCAGGCTGTTCCTGGTGCTCTGCGTCGTGCCGATGGGGTTGATCGGCGTCGTCGGGTCGCTGTTCCTGTTCAACAGGCCGCTCGGCTTCGTCGCCATCCTCGGCATCCTGTCGCTGCTCGGACTGATCGCCAAGAACGCGGTCATCCTGATCGAGCAGATCGAGGCGGAAAGGCGCCGCGGCCTGTCGATCTGGGATGCGGTGCTCGAGGCGACGGTGTCGCGCTTCCGGCCGATCATGCTGACGGCGATCTCGACCGTTCTCGGCATGATCCCGATCGCGGCGACGATTTTCTGGGGTCCGATGGCATTCGCCATCATGGGCGGCCTGCTCGTCGCAACCCTGCTGACGCTAGTGTTCCTGCCAACCCTCTATGTCACGTTCTACCGTGGCAAGGAGGGCGAGCCGGCGCCGGCGGCCGTTGACGCGTCCCCGGCCGCGCCGCTGCCGGCTGCAAAGGCCTGAATCGAGCCTCCGACCTGCGCCTCGGGCGTGGGTCGGACCTCTTGCTTGAAGAACAAGGGCCGCGGAACTCCGCGGCCTTCTTTTTTGCGCTGTGGCTGCTCGAGCGAGGTACGCGGACCAGCGCGGCGCAGGCTCTTGGCCCGCCGAAGGCGTGGCTGGCGAAGGCGCTGGAGCCCCCGCTTGGGGAGGCGGGATCGATCCGATGCCTTGTCCGATCCAGACCCGGTGCGAAGCGGGCAGGCGGTGACGCGGCGCCGCCCGGACGGGCCGACGGGATCGACCGGGCGGCTGTCGGCGCGGCTCGGGCCGGCGTCTCTGGAGGCCGAAGAGCGGCCTAGTTGCGTTCGAAGATGAGGATCGGCGCGGTGAGCACAGCGCCGGCGGCCGAACCCAGCACCTGGCCGGCGCCGAGTGTCGTAGCCCCCAGCGAATTGCTGCCGCTGAGGCTCGAATCCGTCACGCGCTGGCCCTTGATCAGCCGGTCGCCCATCAGTTGCACCACTTCGGGGCTTGTGGCGAACTTGCTGTGGTTCAGGCGGTCGCCGTTCTGCAGCGCCGTCAGGTCGAGCACGGTGATGCCGGTCGCCGATTCCATCTGCGACAGATAGGGTTCCTTGGTGATGTCGACGGCGCCGAGCCGCGTCATCCGGCCGGACAGCAGCCGCGACAGCCGCAGCGCGCGATCGTTCTGCGACACGAACAGCGTGATGTGCGGCCGCTGCGGGCCCATCTCCAGCACCTGCTTGCGGAACACGTCGATATCGAGATCCGGCGAGGCGAGGATCAGGTTCGACACCTTGGCCGGGACGCGGCCGTCCTGCAAAGCGATCTGCCGGACTGCTTCGACCGCCAGCCAGCCGCCCATCGAATGGGCCATGATGGTGACGTCGGAGACGGCCGGGCTGGAGGCGGCGGCGCGGATCACCGTGGCTAGCTCGCTGCGCGAATAGTTGGCGCTCTCGCGGTCGTAGTTGTAGTCGAAGATGTTGCCGCGCGATGGCCACGAGAACAGGATCGGCGCGACATTGGCGTCGGTGTCATGCACGATCTGGGCGAAGCGGAAGACGCTGTCGGCGAACTGCGTGTTGAAGCCGTGCACGAAGATCAGCACGCGCCGCGGCTTGCCGGCCGTGCGTTTGAACCACGCCTTGGCTTCGCTTGGCTGCATCGACGACACCTTGGTGGTGACGAAGTCGCGCGCCGGGTCGCCCGGCACCCGGTTGGGCCACTGGATGCTGCCGACCTCGCGCTGGTTCGGAACCGAGACGACGATGTTGTCGAGCGAGAGGTTCGGGCCTCGTTCACCGTTGAAGTAGACGCCGGGCGCCGGATCGGGGGCGCGGGTGGTGGCAACGAGGAGATCGACCTTGCTGGCGGCGGCGGGATCTGCTTGGACCGGGGCAAGCACACCCTGCGGCCGAGACGCGCAGGCGCTCAGTCCGAGGGCTAGTCCGAGGATCAGCAGGGCCCTGGACAGGAAACAGGCAACAGACGACACGCGGCCCCCGCAAGCAACACCGACCCGCCAGCACCCTAACCCAGCGTTCTGACGGAACTGTTACACGGCTCCTCGGGCAGAATGAAGGGTCGAGCGACCGGTGATGGCGCCGGACATGGGAAGCCCTGGCGTTCGCTTCGCTTTCCTCGCCATCCGTGGCCGTTCTGCCATGCGGCGGAGCGGGCGCAGGCTGGCGCGACCCGCAAGCCGGGGGCGTGGTCCTGCCTGCGCCACGCAGCCATGGTGCGGGCGAGCGCTTCCGCTCGCCCGGGTCCCGTCAGGGGCTGGACGCCAGCGTGAGCTGGGTGACGCCGGCCGCGATGTTGATGCCGATTTCGCCCTCGACCGAGATCGGCTGCAAAGCGAAGGCGTTGTCCGAGCCGCCGACCAGCACGTTCGCGCCGAGGCCGGGGCCGAAGGCGGCGTCGGCGCTGGCGCCGACATATTTGCCGGCGAGCGCGCCGATGGCGGGCGCATTGTTGGTCTGCGCGATCACGCCCCAGATCAGGTGGCTCTTCTCCAGGCCACCCAGCGCAAGGCCGAAGGTCTCGATCTTGCCGGTATAACCGTTGGTTCCGTCGCCCTGTTCCGGCTTGAACTGGCAGGTCATCGTCTGCTTCTCCACGACGACAAGACCGACGCCGCCAGAGACGTCGCAGGTAAGCGTCCCGATCTTGGTCGCGGATTGCGCCATGGCGCCCGAGGACAGCAACAATGATGCGGCGACGCCGATGCCCGCGCCGATCGCGGTCCGCGAGAAAGCAGAGAATACCATGCTCAATAGCCCTGAGTTCGTGCCCCGACGCCCTCTAGAAATGTACGCCGAGGCTGGTGAAAATACCTTGTTGGGTTGTATCGAAGACGAATCCGTCCTTTTCATAGTCCGTATAGATGACACGATAACCGATGGCGGTCGAGATCGTCTTGGTCCAGTTGTAGCCGAGGGTTGCAAAGCCCTGGGATGTGAATTTCGAGCCGACGTCGAAGCCGCCGACATCGCCGATCGCGTTGATGAACCAGCGGTCGTTGATGTCATAGTGCAGGGCGAGGCCGATGGTCGGATCGATCCAGTGCTTGGTTCCTTCCTCGTCGAAGGAGAATGCCGGGTCTGCCGCGTCGAGATCGAGTTCGGCGGTCAGGCGCTGATAGCGGAAGCCCGCCGTCGCGCTCAGGCTGAGATTGGGAACATTGATCGGTAGGCGATATCCGACGAGAGCGGAGGCGGTCAGCTGCTTCTGGACGAAGTCGAGCGCGGCGCCGTTTCGGCCGACCTGTTCATCGTCGCCAATCTTGACCCACATCACGTCGGTCAGGAACAGCCAGTCGCCGTACTCCGCGCCGAACGACGCCATCAATGCGCCCTTGAGATGCTGGAGCGCGTCCCAGGGCGTCACGTCGATGTGCTGCGGCTGAAGTCCCCGCACGCCGACGTCGCCGGAGACACCGGAGGCCCAGCCATAGAAGGTGGCCTGGAAGCGCCAGTCTTGCTTGGGAGCGATAGGCTCGACCGGCGTCGGTTCGAGATCCGCGGCGAGGGCCGCCCCGGCGGTCGCTACCAGCAAAAGCGGGACGTAAAGGCAGCTTGATCGCAATTTCCCCTCCTTCGTTGCCGCGGACTTCGCTCCGGCCGCAGCGACGCCCGATCCGGCACGCCGCGCACGCTCCTTGCCGCGCCCCGGAGCGCGATCCGCCCGGAATCATCCCCGAATTCGAGGGTGGCTGCTTGTTTTTGGAGGACAGCCGTTTGTCTTCGCGGGACAAGCACTCTGCCCTAGCGTAAACTGCGGCGGGACGCGGCCGGATTTCATGCTAGCGTTGCAGGGAAGCCAGGGTGGCGGGGGTCTATGGCGGACGTCGGGGCCAGGGGGGAACTGTCTGCACGGGCAGGCCGGGAGGTCGAGGACGCGCCGCGGGCGCGATCCGATCGCCGCGATCGCTTGCCGGCGGAATTGTTTCCGCGCGGCTGGATCCGGGTCGGCATGGCGACCGCGATTCCCGGTCTGGTGCGGGGGCGCGGCATAGACCCAGACCCTCTCCTTGCCGCGGCCGGCCTCGATCGCGTCGAGATAGAGGATCCCGACAACAGGGTGGCGATCGGCCGGCTCGGCCGTCTTTTCGGTCTCTGCCAGCAGGCGACGCGCTGCGAGCATTTCGGGTTGCTGGTCGGGCGCGGCGCGGGTCCGTCGGCGCTGGGCGCGATCGGCTGCCTCGCCCAGCATTCGCCGACCGTCGGCGATGCGCTCGACACGCTCGTGCGCCACTTCCATCATCACGATCGCGGCGCCGCGCCGAGCCTGCGCTTCCGGGGTGACGTGGCGATGCTCGGCTATGCCGTCTTCGTGCCGGAGGTCGAGGCGGTCGACCAGTTGGCCGACAGCGTCATCGCGGCCGCGTGCAATCTGCTGCGGGCGATCTGCGGCCCCGGCTGGCAACCCGGCGAGGTCCTGTTGGAACGGCGGGTTCCTGCCGATCCGACACCGTTTCGCCAGTTCTTCGGCGCCGGCGTCCGTTTCAACCAGGAGAGCGCGGCGATCGTCTTTCCCGCCCACTGGCTGTCGAGGCCGATTGCCGGCGCCGATCTCGTTCTGCGGCGAATTCTCGAACGCCGGGTGGCTGAACTGGAGACGGAGGCGCCGCAAAGCCTGAGCGACCGGCTGCGGGCGCGCCTGCGCGGGACCTTGTTGCGCGAGAAATGCTCGATCGAGGATATTTCGCACCATGTCGACCTGCATCCGAGGACGCTGCGCCGGCGGCTGCAGGAAGAGAACACGACCTATAGCGCGCTGGTCGACGAGGTGCGTTTCGAGATCGCCCGCCAATTGCTGTCCGTCACGTCGTTGACGGCCGGCGAGATCGCCTCGGCGCTCGATTATGGCGACAGCGCCGCCTTCACTCGCGCCTTCAAGCGCTGGTCGGGGCTGGCGCCCTCGGCCTGGCGCCTGGCCGAGGCGCCGCGATGAACCGGCCCGGCGCATTCCGGGGGTACCGAGGGGAGTGGGAATGACTTCGATCACGGTCGGCATCGCCGCCTTCGTCGCCATCTTCGGCGGCGTGCTCTTCGGCATTGCGGCTGCCCGCCTGCTTCCCGAGCCGCATCTGAACACGGAGACCCGCAATGCCGTGACCATATCCATGGCGGTCGTCGGCACGTTGTCGGCGCTGGTGATCGGCCTCCTGATCTCGACCGCGAGCACGTCGTTTTCCGCCCGCACCAACGCGATCAGCAACCTTGCCGTGGACATCGTCCGGCTCGATCGTTCGCTTGCCCGCTACGGCCCCGACGCCGACGGCATCCGCCACGCGCTGCACGCCTATGCGAAGGCCAAGGTGGACGAACTGGCGGCCGGGGTCGGCGGCGATGAAATGGGCATGCGGACGCTCGCCATGCTCGAGACGATCAGCGACCAGATCCTCGACCTGCGTCCCGCCGATGATCGCATGCGCCACATCCAGGAGCAGTCGCTGGAGTTCCTGAACAACATCGCCACCGCCCGCTGGCTGCTGATCGAGAACGACAAGAGCGCCGTGCCGGGGCCGTTCCTGGTGCTTCTGATCTTCTGGCTGTCGATCCTGTTCGCGAGCTTCGGCCTGTTCGCGCCGCGCAATGCCACCGCGCTCGCCGCGCTCCTGCTGTGCTCGCTCGCGGTTGCCGGCGGCATCTTCATGATCCTGGAACTGGCCGCCCCGACCGAAGGGGTGATCCGCCCCTCGCTCGAATCAATCCGCGCCGCGATCGACCAACTCGGCGGCCACTAGAAGCGTTCGGCCACCGGCGATGGTGGCAGAACGTACATCCATTCCGCCGCCCCGGACGGGGCGGTGCATGCCCGAAGCAACAAGCATTGAAGTGTTAGCAAAATCCGGTCGAGCTCCAGCCTCCGCAACGCGGGCGCCAGAACATTCTCCGATGCGTGGCGTCGATCCAGTTGAGCTTGGATTGCTAAGTCTCTAAACCTTTTCGCAGGGGCGGGGTAAACGGCAACTGGATATGGATCGATCTTCTGACAGTGAACGTGCGCGAGGCGGGATATCGTCCCACCAGCCCGAATGGGGGCGGGTTCTTCACGGCCGGGCCGATCAGGAGATACGCATCCCGGAGGTCGCCGCGACGGCCCAGGTCGGGCTCAGCCTGGCCGGGCGGTCCGCCGCCCAGCTTCGGCCGCCCATCGTCAGCTTCGTCCTCGTCAACTGGAACTATGGTCGATATATCGGCGCGACCATCGATTCCATCCTCGCCCAGGACTACCCGCATTTCGAATGCGTCATTCTCGATAATGGATCGACCGATGACAGCCGGGTCGTCATCGACCGCCATGTGCGCGGCGACCGTCGTTTCCGCGTCATCCACCTGCCGGAAAACCTGGGCCAACTCGGCGCCACGCTGGTCGCGCTTGGCGAGGTGAAGGGCGGCTTCGTCACCTTCGTCGATTCCGACGATCTGCTCTTTCCCGATTTCGCATCGACGCATCTCCAGGTTCATCTCTCCGCGCCGCGCAGCGTCGCGGTCACGACGAGCGGGGTGGCGGAGGTCGATGGAGCCGGCGTCGTGCTGACGTCGCAATACGCCACGATTCAGCTCGATCGGCACGGCGTGGCGAAAGGCCTTCGCGACGCGTCGACGGTGATCCGGCTGTCGACCATCTCGGACGAGCAGTTCAGGACGTTGCATGCGCTGACGGCCGTCGTCCCTCGCTGGACCAAGGGCTGGCTGTGGGCTCCGGGGACCGGCAACATGATCCGGCGCTCGGTTCTGGAGATGGTTGCGTTCAACGATCGGAACGCCACCTACATGCGCTCGGCGGACGGGCATTTCCTGCCCTTGTGCCATGCCTTCGCTGGCACGGCGCTGATCGACGTTCCGCTCTCGGCCTACCGCATCCACGGCGAGAACTATTTCGTCAATCGGGAGTCGCTTCTGGGCATTCCCAACGGAACGCCCGAGTATGCGGCGAAGAGCCGTCGCGAATCCTATGAATCGGTCGCGTCGATCCTTGAGAACGCCAGGCAGAATGCCTGGCTCCTGAGGGAGTCGTTCTGGCGCGTGGTCGATATTTCGACGCGGGTACATTCGGACGATCTGAAGGCCTATTACGGCGCGCCGTCGGGCGTGGAGATCTTCGAGCGCCACGCGGCGACGCTGCGCGAAGCGGTGGGTGACAGGGCCTTCATCCAGAACATCTGCGCCCGGTTCGGCTTCCGTGATGCGCGAAGGATCATCGCGAAAGGGTTTGGCGGTCGCGCGCCGGCCCGGCTTCAGCTCAAGATTTTCCGTCTCTGCAGAAACAGGAAGCGCATGAAGGCGCTGCTGCATTGATGGCGGCTCCGCTCGTCAGCTTCGTGGTCATAAACTACAACTACGAGGACTATCTGGCCGAGGCCATCGACAGCGTCCTTGCCCAGGACTACCCTAACATCGAATGCGTGGTCATAGACAACGCATCGACGGACGGAAGCCGCGAGGTGCTGGCTCGCTACGAGGGCGTGGACGCCCGGCTGAGCATCCGCCGCTTCGACAGGAACCTCAATCAGATGGGGGCCCTGCTGAGGATCCTCGACGATCTCCGGGGCAGGTATCTGACGATCGTCGACGCCGATGACTTCATTTTTCCGAACTACGCCTCCCAGCATGTGCTGGCGCACGAGATGGCGCCGCGCGGGCTGGCGTTCACCTCGTCCTGCGTCGTCGAGGTCGATGGCGCCGGCTGTGTTTTGACGGCCGGCTATGACCCGTTTCTCTCGAATGTCGTCCAGGCCCGCCTGGCGGATGGGGAGGCGAACGCCGTCGAGGGCGTCGGCGCGACCGACCGGGCGCTGCTCCTCGAGGCCATCCGGTTGGTCGATCGCGACGACCCCAAGTGGAGATGGTCGCCGGGCACCGCCAATATGCACGACCTGTCGCTGGTCCGCGCGACGAGGCCGATCGGCCATGCCGAGGCCTATGTTGGCGCCACCGACAATTATTTCATGTGGCTGAACCACGCCATCGCGGGCTCTGCTCAGATCCTGACGCCGCTGTCGGCCTACCGGCATCACGGCCGCAACCGGTATGGCGCCATGCCGTCGGTCGCCGGCTTGACGATCGGAACTCGTTCCGGCGTCAATCGATCGGCGGTGCGCCGGCGCGACATCACCCTGGCGCTGGCTTCCCGGGCGCGCGCCTTCCAGCAACTGGCGCCCGGGCGGTTCTGGAAGCTGATGGACGCGCCCGCCGCCGCGGACGGGCAGCCGGTGGAGCTCTATTTCGCCAATCCCCTGGTCCAGAAGATCCTCATCGAGCATCGCGCCGAATTGCTGTCGCTCGGTGCAGCGGAAGTCGAGCGTGAACTTGCTGAGCGCATGGGGCGCAAGGCCGCGCGCAGGATCGCCCGCGCCTGAAGACGGCTGAACGCATATCCATTCGACCCGCCCGGACGGGGCGGCGCGCGCAATTCTCATGCCCGGATGACGGAATGACTCGCCAAGGCGTGTCGTTGCCTGTTCCATAGGCTCTGGGGGACCTGCCCATCGCATGGGCGGCCTCGGCTGGCTTTGGCACGAGGCATGCTTGGCTCGCGCCGGGCTGCAGTCCTGGCCGTGACAGGGTGGCTCGCCGGGTTTCGGTGCCGCGCGGCTGCCGCCTTCTTTGCCGTCGTCATCCGAAAAAATCGTTGGTGATCATCCAAACTGGATCGCGGCGGTTCGATTCTTGTGGGTTGCCACCATCATCTTTCAGTCCAGCCGTACCGGGCGTATTCGCGCAAACGTTTCCGCATTGACAGCGCGATGCGTTCACCGCAATCTCATACGGCCATCAACGATATTCGAGTGACCGGTGCAGGGGAAACTGTCGGGTGCGTCGAGTCGAGGATGGGCATCGACAACGAACGCCTGTTTCACTCCAGAGGGTCGGTTTCATCATGTCCAGTTGGTCTCGTCGTCTCGTCGCGCTGTGCGGCGCCTCCGTCATCGCGCTCGCCAGCCAGGCTGCGCTCGCCAAGGACGTCTCCGTCGCGGCGATCTCCGGCTACTTCTCGCAGGGCTTTGGCGTCGCCATCGTCGAGGGCCTGAAGAAGGCCGAGAAGGATCTCGGCGTGAAGGTCAAGCTGGTCGATACCGGCAACCGCGCCCTCGACTATGAAGAGCAGTTCAACAACCTGGCCAAGGGCGGCGAGTACGACCTCGTCTTCGTCATGGGCTGGGAGCTGGTCGACGCGCTGCAGAAGGCGGCCGAGGCCTATCCGAACACCAAGTTCGTGTTCATCGACGGCGTGCTCGATTCCAAGAAGATCATTTATGCCAATTTCGCCCAGAACCAGGGCTCGTTCCTGGCCGGCGCGCTCGCCGCGCTGATGGCCGAGAAGGGCAGCGAGATCGAGGGTCTCGGCGACGGCAAGGCCGTCGGCTTCGTCGGCGGCCGCGACATCCCGGTCATCCGTGACTTCCTCGCCGGCTACGAGCAGGGCGCCAAGACCGCCGCTCCCGACGTCCGCCTCGACGCCGTCTTCGCCGGCACGTTCGACGATCCGGCCAAGGGCAGCGAGCTGACCATGGCGCTCTACGGCCAGGGTTCGGACATCGTCTACAACGTCGCCGGTCCGACCGGCGAGGGCGTGCTGCAGGCCAGCGCCGCTGCCGGCAAGTACTCGATCGGCGTCGACGTCAACCAGTGCGACGTCGCGCCGGGCCATGTCATGGCCTCGATGTTGAAGAACGCCAACGTCGCCGTCTACGACCTCGTCAAGGACGTGGTCGACGGCAAGACGATCGAGCCGGGCAGCGTCCACACCGCCGACGTCAAGTCGGGCGGCGTCGAGCTGCTGCTCTGCCCGGGCGTCGCCGACAAGATCCCGGCCGACGTCAAGGAAAAGCTGGAAGCGCTGCGCGCCGACATCGCCTCGGGCAAGATCACCGTCGCGACCACCACGCAGTAACAAGGTCCGGGCTGTCGCCGGTCCCGCCCGCCCGCTCTCCCCGGGCGGGATGGGCCGGCCGCCCGGTTCTTCCAAGCCTCATCGAGTGGGTGGCGGCGCGTCGTGACGGGCTGCCCCCTTGTGCTGCCGGCGCATCCAGTGCTGGCTGCGACGTGCTGATCCGTCGGGCCCCGGGCCGGAGGCGGCGCGCACGGGCACCAGGGACATATTCTCATGTCATTAGCCATCGAGCTGAAATCGATCACCAAACGGTTCGGCTCCTTCGTCGCGAACGAGGACGTGAATCTCTCCGTCGAGCGCGGCAAGATCCACGCCATCATCGGCGAGAACGGGGCCGGCAAGACCACGCTGATGAACGTCCTGTTCGGGCTGCTGCAGCCGGACGAGGGCGAGATCTGGATCGACGGCGAGAAGAAGGTACTGCCCAATCCGGCCGCGGCGATCGCCGCCGGCATCGGCATGGTGCATCAGCACTTCAAGCTGGTGCCGTCGCTGACGGTGGCCGAGAACGTCTTCCTCGGCATGGAGATCCGCAAGGGCGGCCTGATCGACCACGCCGCCCAGATCAAGCGCACCGCCGAGCTCTCGAAGCAGTTCGGCCTGCAGGTGGATCCGACCGAGCGCGTCGGCCTGCTGTCGGTCGGCATCGAGCAGCGCATCGAGATCCTGAAGGTGCTGGCGCGCGGCGCGCGCATCATCATCCTTGACGAGCCCACCGCCGTGCTGACGCCGCAGGAAAGCCGCGAGCTGTTCCAGACGCTGCGCGGCTTCGTCGCCCAGGGCATGACCGTCATCTTCATCTCGCATCACCTGGAAGAGGTGATGGAGGTTTCCGAAAATGTCTCGGTGCTGCGTCTCGGCAAGAACGTCGCCTCGCGCCCGACGGCGGAACTGACCAAGTCCGATCTCGTCCAGCTGATGGTCGGCCGCCTGGTTTCGTTCGACCGCCTGCCGCGCGTCGCCAGCGCCGGCAAGACCGTGCTCGAGGTCGAGGATCTCTGGGCGCGTGACGATCGCCGCCTGCCGGCGCTGCGCGGCGTCTCCTTCGGCGTCCGCGCCGGCGAAATCGTCGGCATCGCCGGCGTCGCCGGCAACGGCCAGACCGAGCTCGCCGAGGTGCTTGCGGGCCTGCGGCCCTCCAGCCATGGCTCGATCAAGCTCAACGGCCGCACCATCACCGGAGCCTCGGCGCGCGAGATCCGCGCCGCCGGCGTCGGCCATGTGCCGGGCGACCGCCTGGTGCGCGGCGTCGACCGCAACGCCTCTATCTCGATGAACCTGCTGATGGGGCGCCAGGACCAGAGCCCCTGGTCGACGCATGGCATCATCAACCGCTCCTACCTGCTCGAGCAGACCAAGGCGCTGATCCAGCGCTTCGACATCCGCACGCGGGGGCCGGAATCGCCGGCCAAGAGCCTGTCGGGCGGCAACATCCAGAAGATCGTGCTGGCGCGCGAGTTCACCGGCAGTGCCGATTGCCTGCTGATCGACCAGCCGACCCGCGGCGTCGACATCGGCGCGCAGGAATCGATCCATGGCGAGATCATGCGCCAGCGCGAAGCCGGCAAGGCGATCCTGCTGATTTCTGTGCAGCTCGATGAACTGATCCGGCTCGCCGACCGCATCCTGGTGATGTTCGGCGGCACGATCATGGGCGAGATCTCCGGCGACCGTGTCGACGAGGAAGAGATCGGCATGCTGATGGCCGGCGTCGTCCCCGAGCCGCATTCCAACACCGTGGGGGCCGCTTGATGTCGGACCGCTTCGATAGTCTCTTCGGCCAGGGGCTGGCCATCCTGTTCGCGCTCGGCCTCGGCGCCCTCGTCATCTTGACCGTCGACGAGAGCCCGGCCCGCGTCTTCGTCACCCTGCTGAACGGCGCCTTCGGCAGCCCCGAGCGCATCGCCGGCACGCTGCTGCAGACGACGCCGATCCTGATCTGCGGCATCGCCGCCTGCATCTCGTTCCGCGGCGGCCTGTTCAACATCGGCATCGAGGGCCAGCTTTTCATGGGCGGCTTCTGGGCCACCTGGGTCGGCTTCTCGTTCAACCTGCCGCCGGCGCTGCATCTGCTGCTCGCCATGGCGGTGGCGGTGATCGCCGGCATGGCCTGGATCGCCATCCCCGCCTTCTTCCGGGCGCGCTACAAGACCAACGAGGTGGTCTCGACCATCCTCGCCAACTATGTGGCGATCCTGTTCACATCCTACCTGACCATCAACTGGTTCAAGCGCCCTGGCGGCCAGTCCGAGACGCCGCCGATCCTCGAAAGCGCCTATCTGCCCGAACTGTTCTCGTTCTCGCGGCTGAACTGGGGCCTGATCATCGGCCTGGTGCTCGCGGTCGGCGTCTATCTGTTCTTCAACCGGACCGCGCGCGGCTATGCCGTCAGCGAGATGGGCGCCAACCCGAAATTCGCCGAATATGGCGGCATCGACATCAAGAAGCAGACCTTCCTGGTGCTGATCGCCTCCGGCGCGGTCGGCGGCCTCGCGGGCGGCGTTGAGGCGCTCGGCGTGCACCACCGCTTCATGGAGGGCTTCGCGCCCGGCTTCGGCTTCGACGGCGTCATCGCGGCGCTGCTCGCCAACGGCAACCCGATCGGCACCATTTTCACGGCGCTGTTCTTCGGCGCGCTCCGCAGCGGCTCGCTGCTGCTGGAAGTCGACACCACCGCATCGCGCGAAATCATCACCGTCATCCAGGCGCTGATCATCCTCGCCGTCTCGGCCCAGATCACCATCCGCCGCAAGGCATCGGATTCGACCGCGGGAGAGCGTCGATGGAAGTTCTAGAGCGTCTCCTCAACGTCACGCTGGTCGTCGCGACGCTGCGCACGACCGCGCCGATCCTGCTCGTCGCGCTGGGCGGCTCCTTCACCACCAAGGCCGGCATCTTCAACATCGGTCTCGAAGGCCAGATGCTGGTCGGCGCCTTCTTCGCCGTGATCGGCACGATCGCCTCGGGCTCGCCCTGGATCGGCGTGCTCTGCGGCATCCTCGCGGCGCTGACGCTGGCGCTGATCTTCGCCCTGATGGTGGTGACCTTCAAGGCGAACGAGGTCGTCGTCGGCCTGGCGCTCAACATCCTGGCCGGCGGACTGACCATCTCTCTGATGAAGGCGATCTTCGGCACGCGCGGCTCGATCTTCGGCCATGGCCTTGTCGGTCTGCCGGCGCTGAAGCTGCCCAATGTCAAGGATCTCGGCTGGTTCGGCCAGATGATCTCCGGCTACACGCCGCTGGTCTATCTCGCCTTCATTCTCGTGCCGGTGCTGATCCTGTTCTACAACCGCTCGCGGCTCGGCCTCTATATCCGCGTCGTCGGCGAGAAGCCGGAAGCGGCCGAGGCCCTCGGCATCTCGATCGTCCGCATCCGCTATGTGTCGTCGCTGCTCTGCGGCCTGCTGGCGGGTCTCGCCGGTGCGCATCTGTCGCTCGGCTACACGACCATGTTCACCGAGAACATGTCGTCCGGCCGCGGCTTCATGGCGGTGGCGATCCTGATCTTCTCGAACGGCGATCCGCTGAAGATCCTGTTCGGCTGCCTGCTGTTCGGCTTCTCCGACGCGCTGTCGCTGCGCCTGCAGACGCTCGGCATCTCATCCTATCTCGTGCTCGCCGTGCCCTATCTGGTCGCGCTCATCGCGCTCTTCGCGCTCTCCTACCGGTCGCGCCCCCGCGTGATCCAGGAGACGCTCGCCAGCATGGGACGCGCGCTTTCCGTCAAGTCCAACACCATCCAACCAACTGCCGCCACGGACGCTTCCAAGCCGTGACAGGGGATAAAATGGAACGCATCATTCTCGACGTCGACTCCGCGGGCGACGACATTCTTGCGGTGCTCTTCGCGGCGATCTCGCCGTCGATCAAGCTCGAAGGCGTCACCACCTGCACCGGTGCGGCCGGGCCGATCGAGCAGGTCACCAATGTCGTCCTGAACACGCTGGCGCTGGCCGGCAAGGGCGACGTGCCGGTCGCCAAGGGCGCCTGGCGCCCGATCGTCGGCAATTCCAAGGAAGACATGCAGGCGCCGGTGCATTTCGAGAAGCGCCTCGTCGCGCGCTTCGGCGACCGGCTGAAGAAGTTCAATCCGCCGGCGCCGACGCCGACGCTGAAGGTGATCGACAAGCACGCCGTCGACTTCATCATCGACACCGCGCTCGCCAACCCGGGCGAGATCACGCTCGTCGTCACCGGCCCGATGACCAACGCCGCCATGGCCTTCCTGCAGGAGCCGGCGCTCGCCAAGGCGCTGAAGCGCATGGTCCTGCTCGGCGGCAATTTCGTCACGCCCGGCAACATCACGCCGCTGTCGGAATACAACATCTGGGCCGACCCGGAAGCCGCGCGCGTCGTGCTCAACCAGGGCGTCGACACGATCCTGGTGCCGCTCGACGTCTGCGAGGACAACCGCGCCGCCGCCTCGATGCTGACCCGCGACGACCTGGCCGACCTCAAGGACGCCGGCGATCATCCGGTGCTGCAGATGCTGCAGGACTCGTTCCCGATCTACATCGACATCTGGCGCGAGTTCTTCGATCTCGTCGGCTTCCCGATGGATGACATCATCACCGTCGCGCTCGCCTTCGATCCGACGCTCTGCACCATGACCGAGCCGCTCTTCTGCGACATCGTGCTGGACGGGCGTCTGGCGCGCGGCCAGACCGTCGCCTATCGCGGCCGCCAGCTGCTGCCCGGCGGCGGTCCGAAGACGACGCGGATCTGCACCGACATCGACGGCCGCCGCTTCATGAAGCTCTTCAAGGAAACGATCGTCCGCTACCAGACGGAAGCGGCGTGAGGGCACCAGAATGACCACGACCGAATTGAACACCACCCGCCCGACGCCGATCCTGCTCGATTGCGATCCCGGCCATGACGACGCCATCGCGCTGGTGATGGCGCATCGCTCCAAGGCGATCGACCTGCTCGGCGTCACCGTCACCTGCGGCAATGCCGAGCCGGAGAAGACCGTCTCGAACACGCTGCGCATCCTGGAGTTCATCGGCGCGCATGACGTGCCGGTCGCCGCCGGCTGCGTGCGTCCGCTCGCCCGCCCGCTGGTGCTCGGCACCGCCGACGGCCCGAGCGGCCTGGAGGGCTCGCCCTACCTGCCGCAGGCGACCAAGAAGGTCGAGCCGATGCACGCGGTCGACTTCATCGCCAAGACGCTGCGCGAACAGGATGAGCCGCTCCGCATCGTCGCGACCGGCCCGCTCTGCAATATCGGCCTGTTCGTGCTGAAGTACCCGGAGCTTCTTTCGAAGATCAAGGACATCACCTGGATGGGTGGCGTCTTCTGGCGCAAGAGCGAGTACATCACGCCGACAGAGTTCAACGCCTTCTGCGATCCGGAAGCGCTGAAGATCGTGCTCGACAGCGGCGTGCCGATCACCATGGTCGGCCTCGACGTCACCATGCAGGTGCTGGTCGAGGAACCGCAGTACCGCGAGTTCGAGAAGATCGACACCGAGCTCGGCCGCGTCGTGCTCGACTGGCTGAAGTTCTACGAGAAGCTGCATCGCAACTCGATGGGCGTCGGCGGCGCGCTGCACGACCCGCTGGCGCTGGCGCTGATCATCGATCCGACGCTGGTCAAGACCCGTCCGGCCCATATCGGCGTCGACCTGACCGGCACCTACACCTTCGGTGCGACGGTGGCGGACTACTGGAACGAGCGTGGCCTGCCGCCGAACGCCGAGGTCTGCAAGGAAGTGGATTCCGACCGCTTCTTCGAGCTGCTCTACAGCCTGCTGCGCGACTGATCGTCGTTCCAGCGAAACGGCGAAGCCCGATCGGGCCGGCCGGCGGAGCATCCGCCGGCCGGCCTTTTTCGTAGGCCAGCGCCTGGCTCAGGCCGGCGTCGCCAGCAGCCGGTGGATGCGGCGGCCTTCCAGCACCGCCACCTCGAAGCGCCACCCTTCCCAGGTGAAGCTCTCGCCGACTTCCGGCAGGTGGCCGAGATGCTCGAGCGCGAAGCCCGCCAGCGTCGTGTGGTCGCCGTCACCCTGCATGTCGCCGGTCTGCAGCGTCCGTTCCGCGTCGTCGATCGGCATCCGCCCGTCGAGCAGCCAGCCGCCATCCTCGCGTCGGGTGGCGTAGGGCTCTTCCTCGCCGGCGAGTTCCGGCATGTCGCCGGCGATCGCGACCAGGATGTCGGTCAGCGTTACGATGCCCTCGAAGGTGCCGTGCTCGTCGACCACGATTGCCATGTGCACCGTCGAGGCCTTGAAGCGCTCGAGCAGCGTCAGGACGGGCATCGTCTCGGTGACGTAGAGCGGCTCGCGGATGGCGGTCTCGATCGCCAGGTCCTCCTCGTCGCGCCCGACCAGGTCCTTGGCGTGGACGATGCCGAGGATCTGGTCTACATCGCCGCGACAGACCGGGAAGCGCGAGCGGCCGCTCTCGCGGATTTCGGCCAGGATTGTCCTCGGATCGTCCTCGACATCGAGCCAGATGGCGTCGACGCGCGGCACCATGATCGAGCGCACCGGCCGGCCGGCCAGCGACAGCACCTGCTCGATCATCAGGCTTTCCTCGGCGGTGAACGCGCTCTGGCCGCCGCCGGTCGAGACGATCGCCGCGACCTCCTCCGATGCCTGTGGCGCCGACTGGCCGCCGCGCAGGATGCGCAGCACGGCCATCGAGGTGCGGTCGCGCAGGTCCGCCGTGGTGACGCGCTTGACGACGTTGCGGCGGCCGACCTGGTTCGCCGCCTCGATCAGGATCGAGAAGCCGATCGCGGCGTAGAGATAGCCCTTCGGAATGTGGAAGCCGAGGCCCTCGACGATCAGGCTGAAGCCGATCATCAGCAGGAAGCCGAGGCAGAGGATGACTACGGTCGGATGGCGCGAGACGAAGGCCATCAGCGGCCGGCTCGCCAGCATCATGACGCCGATCGCGACGATGACGGCGATCATCATGACCGACAAATGCGAGGCCATGCCGACGGCCGTGATCACGCTGTCGAGCGAGAACACCGCGTCGAGCACGACGATCTGCACGATCACATGCCAGAACACGGCATGCGCGCCGTTGCTCGACTTGGCGCCGTGGTCGCCCTCGAGTCGCTCGTGCAGTTCCATCGTGCCCTTGAACAGCAGGAACAGGCCGCCGACGATCAGGATCACGTCGCGCCAGGAGATTTCGGAACCCAGCACCGTGAAGAGCGGATAGGTGAGCTTGACGATCCAGGAGATCGAGGCGAGCAGCGCAAGCCGCATCACCAAAGCGAGAGACAGGCCGATGATGCGGGCGCGGTTGCGCTGGCTGGGTGGCAGCTTGTCGGCGAGGATCGCGATGAAGACGAGATTGTCGATGCCGAGCACGATCTCGAGCACGATCAGGGTCGCGAGTCCGGCCCAGGCGGCCGGGTCGGCCATCCATTCGAAAATCATTGAGGGGTTCCCGTGACCGGCCGGCTGGACCGGTCATCCTGTTGAGAAGGCGAAGCGGCGGCGCGGATCAGTCTGGCGCGCGGCCACGACGTCGGTGCGACAGCGCCGGCCCTGCGAGGCGAAGATGGGCGTGCGAGCTTCAGCGCGGCGCCGATGCGCCTGCCGGGCCGGTCCGAGGCAGGCAGGGACGCTCCGGCGCGGTGGAACCGGCTGAATCGGTCTCTGCCGCGCAGGCGGCACCGGAAGAGGCTTGGCTTGGATCGGGCGGGCCCCCTGGCCCGGAGCGGGGAGGGGGCGGTGGTACTATCAGGGTCGTCGGATGGCATCAGCTGACGGAATCCGGCAAGCGGGACATGGGTTGGCGCGATCTCTCAAGGGTTGGACGGAGCGTCCGATGCACGCAATGTAGGGGCTGACGGGCCATGGGTCCATGCCTATCGCAAACCGGCGGATGCAGCCCCTTTGCGTCAGCCTCGGCGCACCGGCGGCGACAGCTCGCGCATCAGGCTCTGCAGGCTGCGCTGGTCGCCCGTGCCGGTCTTGTCATAGATCGCCGAGAGCTGCGACTTGACCGTGTCCTGGGTGACGCCCTGGGCCGTGGCGATGTCCTGCCGCGTCATGCCACCGGCGACATAGCCGGCGACGCGCTTTTCGGCGGGCGTCAGGCCGAACAGGGCGGCGACCGCCTCGATGGCGGTCTGGATCACCGTGCCGGCCGCGGCGATGAAGATGGCGGCGGCGGCGCGCGTTTCGATGGGCTGCCCGAGCGAACGGCGCGTCAGCGGCAGCACGTGCGCCACCGCCGGCCGGCTCGTCGCCCCGAGCGGCACGTCGATGCCGACGCCCGCGAGCTCGACCTCGTCGCGGACGCCCAGCGTCACCGCCCGCGCCACGGCGGCGTCGGCGAGCGGAAAGCGGATGGTGAGCCGGCCGCCCTGGCTCGCCAGCAGCGCTTCCTCGCGCAGGAAGAGCTCCCCCGCCGGATTGGCGTAGAGGATCTCCATCGTGTCCGCCACGATCACCACGCCGTGCTCGATCCGGTCGATCACTTCCCGGAAGATGGCCGCCTGGCCCCGTTCCATCTGCAGCATGTCGTGAATGGTCACGGCGCGGCGGATGTGCGGGCCGAGCTGGCCGACCAGATCGAACTGCGCCTTGCCGATCTCCGGATACTGCACGGATATGTTGATGGTGCCGATGCGGGTCGGACGCTTCAGGATCGCCATGTCGATCGAGTTGGCGACGCCGAACTTCCGATGGAAGTTCTGGTAGAGCGCGCCGTTGCGCCAGACGTCCTCGCCGTCCGGGCCATAGAGCGCGAACATCCGCTCCAGCGTTCCGGGCTCGTCGATCTCCATCCTGTGCAGCAGATGATAGAACGGGACGTCGCGCGCATGCCTGAGCAGGGCCGCGATCGCGTCCTCGTCGTCGCAGGCAAGCTGGGCGAGGCGGGCGGTGTTCGTGGTCGTGTCGAAGACGGCGATCGTCGTCAGGAAGCCGTTGACCTGCGCGCCGATGAGGCGGAGCGCGATGGGCCAGAGGTTCTCCTCCGCCACGCAGTCATAGATTGCGCCGATCACTTCGGAAAAAGTTGGATCCATGCCTCTGCCGTGGGTGCTGCGGCCGGCGTCACCAGACGTCGAGGCGCGGTTTAGCCTTCCAGAAGAAACTGCACTCGGCGCTCGCGTCCCGAGACCGGGATCCGCGACGGCCGCCCCCTCGACATCGCAGACATGCCGGCAGGGCTTGCTGGGTCCGTCCTGCCGACGGGCCCTCGCACGCTTATCTCACAACCGCGACATCCGGGGAATGCCGACACTATCCGGCCGATCGGCGCCAGTTCCATCCCCCGCACGGGCGATGACGCCACCCCTCGGTCCCCCGGATAAAGCCAGCCGCCGGCTGCACGGAACGATCACCAAGGCTCGCTCCGAGGGGCAACCGGCGCCTGATCGTGGAGACGAGATTGAAACACATCGTTGTTCTGGCGGCGCTGGCCGCAAGTCTGACATCGGCGCTGCCGGCCTGGGCAGCGTCCGCGAACGCGTCCCTGCCTGACAAGGTGCGGGCGGCCAATGACCGCTTCCGGAATGTCGAGACAGCCATCAAGGAAGGCTATTCGCCGATCCCCTGCACTTCGGGGATCGAGGGCGGCGCGATGGGCGTGCACTACGTCAACCCGACGCTGATCGGCGACGAGACGATCGACATCGCCAAGCCCGAGGCCGTCATGTACGAGCCCGGCGCCGACGGCAAGATGAGGCTGGTCGCGGTCGAATACATCACCACCAAGGGCCCCGCCAATCTTGGCGGCCAGCTGTTCAGCTTCACCAATTCGCCCAATCGCTACGGCCTTCCCGCCTTCTACGAGCTGCACGTCTGGGCCTGGAAGCCGAACCCGAAGGGCGCCTTCGCCGACATGAATCCCAACGTCTCCTGCGAGCATGCGCACGAGATGGCGAACTGACCGGCCGCCGCCGGCCCGCATAGTCGGCCGGCGCCGCCCCGCCGGTTTCCAGTGATCCGGAGAGGAGAAAGAATGAAGCAGTTCATTATCGAGCGGAATGTTCCCGGCGCGAGCCAGCTTTCCGAAGCCGAGCTTCGCGCGATCGCCTGCAAGTCGAACGCCACGGTGGCGGCGCTGGGCGAACCCTATAACTGGGTGACCAGCTATGTCGCCGGCGACACCATCTATTGCGTCCACGAGGCGGAGAGCGCCGACGTCATCCATCGCCACGCCCGCGAAGGCGGCTTTCCCGCCGACAAGGTGACCGAGGTGAAGACGCGCATCGGTCCCGAAACCGCACGGGGCGGCCTCTGAGACGCTGCCTGGCCGGTCGGACGAACCCCATCGACCGGCTGCGCGCGCTCCGGCCGAAATGGACATCCCGGGCCTCGCCCGGGATGTCCTGTCATCGGGCCTCAGATCTTTGTCACACGCAGTCGCAGCGCGTTGACGATGACGCTGAAGGACGACAGCGCCATCGCCACCGCCGCGATCACCGGCGACAGAAGCACCCCCAGGATCGGATAGAGCAGGCCGGCCGCCACCGGTATGCCGGCGGCGTTGTAGATAAAGGCGAAGAACAGGTTCTGGCGGATGTTGCCCATCGTCGCCTGGCTGAGCTTTCGGGCCTGCACGATGCCCATCAGGTCGCCGCGCAGGAGCGTCACCCCGGCGCTCTCCATTGCCACGTCCGTTCCCGTGCCCATGGCGATGCCGACATCGGCCGCTGCCAGCGCCGGCGCGTCGTTGACGCCGTCGCCCGCCATCGCCACGACCTTGCCCTCGGCCCGGAAGGCGGCGACGATGTTGCCCTTGTCCTCCGGCAGCACTTCCGCCTTCACCTCGTCTATGCCCAGCCGTCGCGCCACCGCTTCGGCCGTGGTGCGGTTGTCGCCGGTCAGCATGACGATGCGGATGCCTGCCTCGTGCAGCGCGCGGATCGCTGCCGGCGTCGTTTCCTTGACGGGATCGGCGATGGCGAGCACGCCGGCCGGTTGGCCGTCGACGGCGGCGAGAAGGGCCGTGGCGCCGTCGCCGCGCAGCCGGTCCGCCTCGGCCTCGATCGCCGCGACGTCGACGCCGAGTTCGGCGAGATAGGCCGCATTGCCGAGCGCGACGGTACGGCCGCCGACCTTGCCGACGACGCCCTTGCCGGTCGGCGAATCGAAGTCCTCGACCGGATCGAGCGGCTGCCCCCGCTCTTTCGCGGCGGCGACGATCGCGGCCGCCAGCGGATGTTCGCTCGCCTGTTCGACGCTGGCCGCGAGCCGCAGCAGTTCTGCTTCCGAAAGGCTCGCCGCCGGCCGGATCGCCACAACGCGTGGCCGGCCTTCGGTCAGCGTGCCGGTCTTGTCGACGACGAGAACATCGACCTTCTCCATCCGCTCCAGCGCCTCGGCGTTCTTGATCAGCACGCCGGCCTGGGCGCCGCGTCCGACGCCGACCATGATCGACATCGGCGTGGCGAGGCCGAGCGCGCAGGGGCAGGCGATAATGAGCACGCTGACCGCCGCGATCAGGCCATAGGCCATGGCGGGAGAGGGTCCCCAGATCGCCCAGGCGGCGAAGGCGGCGAGCGCCACCAGCACGACGATCGGCACGAACCAGGACGACACCGTGTCGGCCAGCCGCTGGATCGGCGCGCGCGAGCGCTGCGCCTTCGCCACCATCTGGACGATCTGCGCCAGCATGGTATCGGCGCCGACCTTCTCGGCCCGCATGATGAACGAGCCCTGGCCGTTCAGCGTGCCGCCGATGACCTTGGCGCCGGTCGACTTGGCGACCGCGAGCGGCTCGCCCGTCACCATCGATTCATCGACATTGGAGCGTCCCTCCAGCACCTCGCCATCGAGCGGCACCTTGTCGCCGGGGCGCACGCGCAGCTGGTCGCCGACCTCGACATGGCCGAGCTCGATCTCTTCCTCGTTGCCGTCGGCGCCGATCCGTCGCGCCGTCGCCGGGGCGAGGTCGAGCAGCGCCTTGATCGCGCCGGAGGTCTGCTCGCGGGCGCGCAGTTCCAGCACCTGGCCGAGCAGCACCAGCACGGTGATGACGGCGGCCGCCTCGAAATAGACGGCGACGGAGCCGTCATGGCCCTGGAAGGCGGGCGGGAACAGGCCGGGCGCCAGCGTCGCGACGATGCTGTAGACCCAGGCGATGCCGGTCCCCATCGCGATCAGCGTGAACATGTTCAGCGAGCGGTTGACGAGCGAGTGCCAGCCACGCACGAAAAACGGCCATCCGGCCCAGAGCACCACCGGCGTGGCGAGGAGCAGCTGGATCCAGTTCGACGCCGTGCCGCCGATCAGATGGCCGATGTTGAAGATATGACCGCCCATCTCGAGCAGGAATACCGGCAGCGCCAGCGTGAGGCCGACCCAGAACCGCCGCGTCATGTCGCGCAGTTCCTCGCTCGGTCCCTCGTCGGCCGTGACGAGAACCGGCTCCAGCGCCATGCCGCAAATCGGGCAGTTCCCCGGGCCGATCTGTCGGATTTCGGGGTGCATCGGGCAGGTGTAGATTGCGCCTTCGGCCGCTTCTCCGGCCGGCTGGGCCGCTGCACTGGCCAGCATGTGGCCGTGATCGTGATCGTGGTTGTGACCACTGTGATGGCCGCCGAGGGCATAGCGGCCCGGCTCCGCCATGAATTTCGACCGGCAGCCGCTCGAGCAGAAGAAATAGTCGGCGCCTTCGAAGCGGGCGCGAAACGCCGTCGCCTCCGGATCGACGTCCATGCCGCAGACGGGATCCTTCACGCGTTTCGCCTCGCCGCCTGTCGCCTCCGCGCTGCCGTGGCCATGCGGATGTCCGGGCGTGGAAGGGTGCGAGTGCCCGGAAGGACCCGCGCCGCCATGCGCGCGCGTTTCGGCATCGGCCCCGGCAGGTCCGGTGTTCGCAGGCCCCGTCTCGGCAGTCGAGATCTTGTCAGGCGCGGTCGTGGTCGTGACAGTCATGTCGGTCTCCCGCAATTGCAGGTCGGGAGCCTGCGGGTTCCCATGATGGGAAGGTCAAGCCCAAATATCGCACCAGGCTTCACCCGGCCGTCCGCCTATTTCTTCTGCGGATGGATGGTTTCGCCGCGCTCGAGCATCGAAGGCCTTCTTGTGCAGCTTGATTCACACCTCCGTCTCGGAAGCATGGTTCTGGCGCAACGAATTATGGAACCCTCGCGAATCGGCGAAGGTCGGGACCTTGTCCATGTCGACATTGGAGGCGGCCATCGACACCTCGTCGCGGGAGCATTCATGCTGGATGCAACGATGGGTCATGATCAACCGGAGTTGCGCAACGTCGACCTCGGCGCGGTCATCCTTCGCGGCCAATCACCTGCAGAATGACGAGCCAAAACCCGTCCGCTGACTGCAGATCTTACGGAACGACGTTTGATTTCAGGTGGATGAGTGGTGCTGCAAGAGAGGATTGAACTCTCGACCTCACCATTACCAATGGTGTGCTCTACCACTGAGCTACTGCAGCGCCGGCGGGCGTGTCGCCCGGACGGCGGTCTATTGCCACAGCGGGGCGGCGGGATCAAGCGCCTGTCGACAACTCTCCAGCCTTTCGCGGTGGAAATGTGGATAGAGGTGGCAAAGCGCCGGGATCGGGCCTGCATCTGTGGATGGCGGGTCAGCATTCCCGGGGGCGCTCCTCTGTTCGAGCGTTGCCGCAGATTGGCATCCGTCAGAGCTTCGGCGCGGGGTTGGCCGGGCAGGGTCGTGCTGCGGGAACGGTGGCCCGGCTGCCGCCGACAGGTCCGCTTCCGATGCCGGGGCGGGGTTTCGGCGATGCGGTCCGTCGGCCTTGGACCGCGACGCTCTTGCGCCGTATATGATTCCCTCTTTCCTGCTGATGATCCGAAACGGCCATGACACGCAAGCCCGACACCGAACCGACCGCTTCCGCGAAGATTCCTTCCGCCGATCCGGCTGATGCCGCCGCGCCCGCCTCCGGGCGGCCGAGCCCGGCCGCCCGCGCCGCCAGGGAGCGTGAGGATCGCCTGGCGGCGGCGCTGCGAACCAATCTCGCCCGCCGCAAGGCCGCGGCGCGCGCCGCCATGGCGGGCGACGGGGACGATCCATCGGAATGAAGGGGTTGCGACGCCGGCTTTTCCTTGTATCGGCCTCATTCCTGGATTAGAGCGACAGTCCATTCATTCGGGGGCACTTCACGGGGCGCCACCGCTCGTTCCATCGTTTCGGAAAGGCTTGGCAGGTCATGGACAGAATCCGCATTGTCGGTGGCGCGCGTCTGAACGGTTCGATCCCGATCTCCGGCGCCAAGAACGCCGCGCTGCCGCTGATGATCGCGAGCCTCCTGACCGACGAGACGCTGACGCTCGCCAATCTGCCGCGTCTCGCCGACGTCGCGCAGCTGAAGCGCATCCTCGGCAATCACGGCGTCGACATGACGGTCGCCGGCAAGCAACTCGGCGAGGCCGAGCTTTCCGGCGAGACCGTGCACCTGACCGCCCGCACCATCGTCGACACCACGGCGCCCTATGAGTTGGTCTCGGCCATGCGCGCGAGCTTCTGGGTCATCGGCCCGCTCCTGGCGCGCGAAGGTTTCGCCAAGGTCTCGCTGCCCGGCGGCTGCGCCATTGGCACGCGCCCCGTCGACCTCTTTCTCGAGGCGCTGCAGGCCATGGGCGCCGAGATCGACATCGAGGGCGGCTATGTCATCGCCCGCGCTCCGAACGGCCTGCAGGGCGCCCGCATCGTCTTCCCGAAGGTGACGGTCGGCGCGACCCATGTCACGCTGATGGCGGCGACGCTCGCCAAGGGCGAGACGATCATCGAGAACGCCGCGCGCGAGCCGGAAGTCGTCGATCTCGTGGAGTGCCTGATCAAGATGGGCGCCAGGATTACGGGCGCCGGCACGTCGACGATCCGCGTCGAGGGCGTCAGCCGTCTGAACGGCGCCCGCCATTCGGTCATGCCGGACCGCATCGAGGCGGGCACCTACGCCATGGCTGTAACGATGACCGGCGGCGACGTGCTGCTCGAAGGCGCGCGCGCCGACACGCTGACGCGGCCGATCGAGATCCTGCGCGAGGTCGGCGCCGAGATCACCGAGACCAATGAAGGCCTGCGCGTCTACCGCAACGGCGCCGACCTGCGTCCGGTCAACATCTCGACCGAGCCGTTCCCGGGCTTTCCGACCGACCTGCAGGCACAGCTGATGGCGCTGGTGACGCGGGCGGACGGCACCTCGGTGATCCGCGAGACGATCTTCGAGAATCGCTTCATGCATGTGCAGGAGCTCGCCCGCTTCGGCGCCGAGATCCATCTCGACGGCCAGAAGGCGACCGTCGTCGGCGTGCCGCGCCTGAAGGGCGCGCCGGTGATGGCGACGGATCTGCGCGCCTCGGTGTCGCTCGTCATCGCCGGACTTGCCGCGGAAGGCGAGACGATCGTCAACCGCGTCTATCATCTCGACCGCGGTTTCGAGCGCCTCGAGGACAAGCTGTCGCGCTGCGGCGCGACGATCGAGCGGATTTCCGGCTGATATCCGGCGCGAAATGACGTTCGGGAGCGTCGTGGCGCGATTCACCTGTTGCGATCGCGCCACACAGTTCCTACCTGTCGTTTTAAGTAAACAGGCCGACAGGTGTCCTCATGGATCAGCTTAAACTCGCCGCGTTCGACGCTGAAGACCTCGCCGTCGTATCCGCGCATGTACAGGACGCGGTGCTGAAGGTTGGCGACATCGCCTTCATTCCGAAGGAGAAGCGTTTTGCCGGCGTCATCAACCGCTTCGTCTGGGAAAAGCAGCCCGAAGCCGGTGCGCACAAGAAGAGCTGGGAGCGTCGTCGTTCCGGCTTCCATTTTGACCGTGTCCTTGCGGTCCGCTCTGTCGGCATAGACCGCAGCCGCCCCGACGCGGTTCTCGATCTTCTCGCCATCGCTTTCGAGCCGCGCGAAGAACCGGCCGGCACCATCACGCTCATCTTCGCTGGCGGCGGCGCCATCGCGCTCGATGTTGAATGCATCGAGGCGGCGGTGCGCGATCTCGGTCCGGCCTGGTCGACCCAGTGCTGCCCCGAGCACAGCCTCGACGAACAGTCCGCCTGAGCGGATCGCGCGTCCCGGTTCGCCCCGATGCGCCGGAACGCGCCTGCGGCCTTTCCCCTCCGCCCGAACCGCGCTAGAGACGTCGCTCTGATCTGAGGAGCCGACGTCTTGGCCATTCGCCTGTCCCACACCGATCCCGATTTCGAAACGCGCTTCCGCGCGCTACTCGCCGCCAAGCGCGAAGTGTCGGAAGACGTCGACGCCACGGTGCGCGGCATCCTCGCCGACGTGCGGGCGCGCGGCGACGCCGCCGTGCTCGACTACACGGCGCGCTTCGACCGGCTGCAGCTGGCGGCCGGCGCGCTGCGCGTCTCGGAGGCCGAGTTCGAGGCGGCCGAGAAGCTCGTCGACGAGAAGACCCGCGCCGCCCTCGTGCTGGCGCGCGACCGCATCCAGTCGCACCATGCCCGCCAGAAGCCGGTCGACGACCGCTATACCGATGCGCTCGGCGTCGAGCTCGGCTCGCGCTGGACGGCGATCGAGGCGGTCGGGCTCTATGTCCCGGGCGGTACTGCCTCTTACCCGAGCTCGGTGCTGATGAACGCGGTGCCGGCCAAGGTCGCGGGCGTCGATCGCCTCGTCATGGTGGTGCCGACCCCGGATGGCGTCATCAATCCGCTGGTTCTGGTGGCGGCGCGCCTTGCCGGCGTCGACGAGCTCTATCGCATCGGCGGCGCGCAGGCGGTGGCGGCGCTGGCCTTTGGCACGGACACTATCAAGCCCGTCTACAAGATCGTTGGCCCCGGCAATGCCTATGTCGCGGCGGCGAAGCGCCAGGTGTTCGGCACCGTCGGCATCGACATGATCGCCGGCCCGTCGGAGGTGCTGGTCATTGCCGATGGCGACAATGATCCGGACTGGATCGCCGCCGACCTGCTCGCCCAGGCCGAGCACGACACGGCGGCGCAGTCGATCCTGATGACCGACGATCCGAAGCTCGCCGATGCGGTCGAGGCCGCCGTCGAGCGTCAGCTGAAGACGCTGCCGCGCGGCGAGACCGCATCGGCGAGCTGGCGCGATTTCGGCGCCGTCATCGTCGTCGCCTCGCTCGACGACGCCGTGCCGCTTTCCGATCGCATGGCGCCCGAGCATTTGGAGATCGCCGTCGCCGATCCCGAGCCGCTGGTACGGAAGGTGCGCAATGCCGGCGCCATCTTCGTCGGCCGCACCACGCCGGAAGTGATCGGCGATTATGTCGGCGGTTCCAACCACGTCCTGCCGACGGCGCGCTCGGCGCGCTTCTCTTCCGGGCTTTCCGTGCTCGATTTCATGAAGCGCACCTCGATCCTGCGCACCGGCGCCGAGCAGCTTCGCGTCCTCGGCCCGGCGGCGATCGCGCTCGCCGAAGCCGAAGGCCTCGGCGCGCATGCGCGCTCGGTGGCGATCCGGCTCAATCTGTAGCAGGATCGATCGCCGATCGATGAACGCGGAACCCGACATGGCCAATGCCTCCGAGCCCGAGATCGCTGGCAAGCTGGTTGCCGTCGATCTCGACGGCGCGACGCTCGGGCGCGTCTCGGCCGATGTCGACCATGAGCGTAAGATCGCCATCTATGATCTGGTCGAAGATAATCGCTTCACCCTGCCGGACTACCCGGCCGGCGGCTATCGGCTCCATCTCGCCATTCGCGAGAACCGGCTCGTCTTCGACGTTCGCGACGAGAACGACGCGCCACTGATCCTGCATGCCCTGTCGCTGACGCCGCTCCGCAAGATCGTCCGCGACTATTTCCTGATCTGCGACAGCTATTACGCTGCCATCCGCACGGCGACGCCGAGCCAGATCGAGACGATCGACATGGGCCGGCGCGGCGTGCACGACGACGGCTCGCGCCTGCTGATGCAGCGGCTCGCTGGCAAGATCCTGGTCGATTTCGAGACGGCGCGGCGGCTGTTCACGCTGGTCTGCGCCCTGCACTGGAAAGGCTGAGCTTGGCCGCCGCCGACGCTCCGGGTGTGTTCGAGCCCCGCGATGCGCGGCCCCCGACCTCGGTTCTTTTCATGTGCGGCATGAACGCGATCCGCTCGCCGATGGCGGCGGCGATCGCCGCCCAGCTCTTTCCGCGCCTCTATGTCGCCTCCGCCGGCGTCCGCAAGGGCGAGGTGGATCCGTTCGTCGCCGTGGTGATGGAGGAGAGCGGCCTCGACCTCACAAGGCACCGGCCGCATACCATCGAGGAGCTCGAGGACACCAATTTCGATCTCGTCGTGACGCTATCGCCGCAGGCGCACCACCGCGCGCTGGAGCTGACGCGCACCATGGCGGTGACGGTGGAGTACTGGCCGATGCCGGATCCGACGCTGGTCGACGGTACCCGCGAGCAGCGGCTCGACGCCTATCGTGACGTGCGCGACCAGTTGCGCCGGCGCATCAAGGATCGCTTCGGCTGGGCGCCGCTGCCGAGCGGGTAGGGCCGGGTTCCGGCGATCTGTTTCCTTGCCCCGGCAATTCGGCTAGGGTCCCGCCGCTCTGCCGAAAGCCGCGCCCTCGCGCGGCGCCATCAGCAACATCGACCGGACGGAAGAATGACAGGCACCGCCAAACTCCTGCTTGCATCGGGCAGCCCGCGACGGCTGCAACTCCTCGCCCAGGCAGGATTGGAGCCGGACAGCCTTCTGCCCACTTCCGTCGATGAGAGCCCGCTGAAGAACGAGCTGCCGCGCAGCCTTGCCAAGCGGCTCGCCCGCAGCAAGGCCGACGCGGCGCGCGCCATGGCGGTGCGCACGCCGGAGTTCGCCGACAGCTACATTCTCGCCGCCGATACGGTGGTGGCGGTCGGCCGCCGCATCCTGCCGAAGGCCGAGTTCCACGACCAGGCAGCCGAATGCATCCGTCTGCTCTCCGGCCGCTCCCACCGCGTCTACACGGCGGTCTGCTTGCTGACGCCAAAGGGCTCCGTCCGCCAGCGCCTGGTCGAGAGCAAGGTACGCTTCAAGCGTCTTGGCCGGCAGGAGATCGACACCTATCTCGGATCCGGAGAATGGCGCGACAAGGCGGGCGGCTACGCGATCCAGGGCCTTGCCGGAACCTTCGTCGTCAAGCTGGTCGGCTCCTATTCCTCCGTGGTCGGCTTGCCGCTCTACGAGACGATCGCGATGCTCGACGGGGAAGGCTTTCCCGTCCGCAAGGGTTGGCTCGGGCCAGCCTGAGGAAGGACAGACCGATGACTGAGTCCAAGAAGCCGGCAACCGGGACGCCGGCCGCGCCGCAGAGCGCGGAGATCCTGCCGTTGCGCGCGCCGCGGCGCTGCGCCAATTGCGGCAAGGAGACGGTGCGCGCCTTCTATCCCTTCTGCTCGAAACGCTGCAAGGACATCGACCTGCATCGCTGGCTGTCTGGCGCCTACGCGATTCCGGTGGTCGAGCGCGATGCCGGCGACGACGAGGACGAGTAAGCCGGCGCCATGCTTCCGGCGGCCCGCGTCAGCCCGGTTTTCGATCCGCAATGCGGGTTGTTCACAGGCTGCATTCTTCCTGCGTCGGCCTCTGGACAGGCTAGGGGCCGTCGCCTATAAGGCACCTGTCTTCGCGATTGAGACGCCCTTGCGGCGCCGGTCGCCGGCGCCCGGATAGCTCAGTTGGTAGAGCAGCGGATTGAAAATCCGCGTGTCGGTGGTTCGAATCCGCCTCCGGGCACCATTTCCCTTTGAAATCGATGGGTTGGATCGGAATTTCCCGAGCTGGAATTTCCAGCTATTCCGACGTCTTGTTCATCCCCACCACGGCGTTTTCGGCGAGGCGGCGCTGGCGCACGCCCTTCGTGTAGCGGTCGATCTCCTTGTATGTGGTTTGGCCGGCGATCGACATGATGTCGGCATCGGGGCAGTCGATTTCTGCAAGACGCGCGGTGGCCGCCTTTCGAAGTCCATGGGCACGGCAATCCTCAAGCCCGGCCTCGTCGCACCGCTTCCTCGCCAATGTGGGAGTGGCATGGACAAGCTGGCAGCCCACATCGCGCAGGCGCTTTAGCCAGTTCGGTAGCGGCTCCATCCGTGCTGGACGACTGGCGCCGGTTCTGTCCAGGTCCCACACCCGCTGCCCTTGGCGGCGGCTCGGCAAGGCTGGCGGCAGTTCTGCTGCGCTGCACCCGGAGGGCGCAAACCACCGCACTATTGCGTTTGTTACCACGAACACTGCGTAAGCTTACGCATCGAGCGCTGGGTTTCGCTCTATATCTGCCTCAGGTGGCGAGCATCTCCATGACGCCCGGACGCTTGAAACCTCCCGACGACCGCTCCGGGTCGCTGGAATAGGGGCGGAGCGGGGTTGGGGAGCCGCGACCGCCTGGGTTTATCTTCCGGCAAGGAGATCTACATGAAGACTGCATTGGTTCTCGTACTCTGCACGCTGGCGCTTGCGGCCTGCCAGAGCAACCAATCCTCCTCCGGCGGTGGCGGACTCTCGAAGTGCGTCTCGACCGGTGCTGGCGGCACAACGGACGTGATCTGTCCCTGACGCCTGCTTCGGCCTGTTTCCGGTGGCAGCATGGGAGGGGCGCCACCCGCAGGAGGCCGACGAAGCCGCAAATGCGCTGCGATCCCGAGGTGAACGACAGGTGAGCTGGAGTTCAACATGGCAACCGAGGAGGAGGCAGGCGCGGGGCCGGACGGCATAGAGGCCGCCATCCGCCACTTCCCGACGCAGGCAGACGACATCAAGGCGCTGGCGCGCGAAAGCGAGCTCTTCAGGGACATTTGTGACGAACTGGCCGAAGCCGAGGTCGCGCTATGGACAGTGGATCGCCTCGATGTCGCGCTGCGCGCCGAACGCCGGCTCGAGTGGCTTGGCTTTGTTCGCTGGGCCTTGAAAGAGATCGATAGCGAACTGCGCCACGCGCGGATCGCGTCTTTCAGTCGGACCAACCGGTCCGACTGCTGAAGCGGCTGCGCCGCACCAACGGCAAGCAAGGAGAACGAGCATGAAGCGAGACCTACTATCGGTTGCGGCGCTGCTTTGCGCACTGGCAGCCGCACCGGAGGCTCTGGCGCAGGACGCGATCCAGGCGCCGGCGCAGAAGCCGATCGGCGGCAGCGCCAAGACGCAGATCGAGCCGTCGCTGATCGTCATGAACGCCGCCGGAGCCAAGCTGGAGGGCAGCAAGCTGACCTTGATCGGCGCAGCGCCCAACGCGATCATCTTCGCCGACCGCCCGGTGCGCGCCGCCGGCCATGCGCTGACCGCCCACCTGCTCGAGGAATGGGCCACCGGATCGGACAGCTTCGCCAAGGATCCGCCGAACGCCACCGTCTCGGTATTCGACGAGGACGGCTCCAAGGTCAAGGACGCCGTGGTGACGCTCCTCTCCCCGAAGGCCGATGGCGCCAACATCGTCTTCGACGTTGCCGTGCTGGAAGGGGACCTCGGCAACGCGGCCGGTCCGGCCTCGGTGTTCATCGACATCATCGGTATGCCGCTGACGCCGCTGTCCTTTGCTGGCGTAGCGCGGCGGACGGCCTATCGCGGCGCGTTCTACGCCGGCGCCGCGGCAGGCGCCGCCTACCGCTATCCGCCGGCATACGCGCCGTACCCAGTCTATCCGCCCTATCCCTATTACCCGCCCTATCGTCCCTACTGATTGAAGGAGCCACGATCATGGATATCACACGCCGCACCGCGACCCTGCTGGGCGCCGGTCTGCTCGGATCCGCGGCGATCTCGCCCGCCTTCGCACTGGACGGCCCGCTCTCCGACGTCATCGCCGGCCGTGAGGACTTCTGGACGGGCGTCGACGCCTACATCTATGGTTATCCGCTGGTGACGATGGAGATGACGCGTCGCGTCGTCACGAACGTGGTGGAGGCCAAGGGTACGCGCGCCCCGATGGGCCATCTCATCAAGCTCCGGCAATATCCGGATGCCTCGTTCACCGACGTGACGGCGCCAAATGCGGACACGCTCTACACGACGGCGTTCGTCGACGTCGGCGCGGAGCCCTGGGTGTTCGAATTCCCGGATATGGGCGATCGGTACTTCCTGTTTCCGATGCTCGACGGCTGGACCAACGTCTTCCAGGTACCGGGCTCGCGCACGACCGGCGAGAAGGGGCTGACCTTCGCCATCACCGGCCCCGGCTGGTCCGGCACGCTGCCGGACGGCGTGGTCGAGTACAAGTCACCGACCAACATCGTCTGGCTGCTCGGCCGCATCTATTGCGAGGGGACGCCGGAGGACTATGCCGCCGTCCACAAGATCCAGGACGCCTGCAAGCTGCAGCCGCTTTCGACCTGGGGCAAGCCGTACACGCCGCCGGCCGGAAAGGTGGATCCGTCGATCGACATGAAGACGGCGGTGCGCGAGCAGGTCAACAGCATGTCCGCCACGGAGTATTTCACGCTCCTGTGCGAGCTCATGAAGACCAACCCGCCTTCTGCCGCCGATGCGCCCGCAGTCGAGAAGTTCGCCTCCATCGGCATCGTGCCGGGGCAGGATTTCGACAAGTCGAAGTTCGACCCGCTCTTCGAGAAGCGGCTGCCGGATCTCGCTTTTGACCGGGTGATGCTGCACTTCAAGTTCAGCGACGGCGACGTGCAGAGCGTCAATGGCTGGGGCTTCACCACCAAGACCGGGCTCTACGGCACCAACTACATCCAGCGTGCCCTGGTCACGGCGATCGGCCTCGGCGCCAACCGCCCGCAGGACGCGGTCTATCCGACCTCGCTCAAGGGCGGCGGCGGCATGATCTCGCGCAGCTACAATGGCAGCGAGGACTATGTCGTGAAGTTCAAGAAGGGCCAGCTGCCGCCCGTGAAGGGCTTCTGGTCCATTACGATGTACAATGAGAAGTACTTCTTCGTCGAAAATCCGATCAACCGCTATTCGATCAGCGCGCGACAGGATCTCAAGGCCAATGCCGATGGCTCCGTCGATATCCTTATCCAGCACAAGTCGCCGGGCAAGGACAAGGAGGCCAACTGGCTGCCGGCCCCTAAGGACAAGTTCTACCTGATGATGCGCCTCTACTGGCCGGACGAGAACGATCCGTCGATCCTGAACGGCAGCTGGATCATTCCGCCGGTCGTGAAGAGCTGACGTCGGCAAACCATCGGAGAGCAGGAAATGATCCGATCCCTTCTCATGGCCGGTGTCATGCTGGCGCTCGGCGCTCCAGCGGCCATGGCCCAGACGGCGACGCCGTTGCTCGCCTATGCCGACGAGAACGGCTTTCTGGATGTGCAGGCGCTGACCTGTGCCCAGCTTGCCGGGACCTACCAGCAGGACGCCGATGCGCTGACCGCCTGGTATAGCGGCTGGTACAACGGCCTCGCCAAGAAGCACTTCTACGATGTCAAGAAGAGCAAGGAGGCCGAGCATGAGGTCATCGTCTACTGCAAGGCGCATCTCGACAAGAAGATCATCGACGCGATCGCCGTCGTCTTCAAGGATGAGCGCGCCAAGCTCGGCATCGACATGAACTGACTCTACCGGCGGGCGCCCCCGAAATGTCGCGGGCGCCCGCCGACCCTCCTTCTGCTGGAAAAGCCATGGACTCCCCCACTCTGTCCCATCTGTCGCAGGTCATGCTGCACGCCACGGCGCCCGCCTTCCTGCTCGGCGCGACGGCGTCGTTCGTGGGCCTGCTGGTCGGACGGTTCAACGTTCTCATCGACCGCAGCCGGTCGATCCACGGCATTTCCGACGACGACGAGCTTCGCAAGGTGCTCAAATCGGACATTCCGAGGTTACGGTCTCGCGTCCGGCTGCTGCATCGGGCGATCTCGCTGGCGATCGCCAGTTCGCTCTGCACCACGCTGCTGATCGTCTGGAGCTTCGCGGCCGCGTTTCTCGACCAGGATCACCAGGTCGGCGCGGCCCTGTTCTTCATCGTTGCCATGGCCCTGTTCGTTGGCGCCTTGCTCTTCCTCGCCCGTGAAATCTCGATCGGCCTGAACGACATCGACCACCTGCCGTGATCGGCGCCTTGCCGTCGCAATCAGCCGGGTGTGCCAAGACGAGCGTCAACGGCACCGTGATCTGGAGCCGCGGCGGCGTCTGCCACCAGCCCTATCAGGGGCGCCATGTCGTGGTCTGCATCGACTGAGCAAGGGGCCGGGTAGCTCGACATCGCGCAGGCCACTTGCCTGGCATGCGACTTCGGGATCCGGCTTGATCAGCGTGCATTTCGGCTGCGGCGAGGGCGCGAACGCAGCTGCGATTGGGACGGAGCACCTCACCCCTCGGCCCTTGCCGCCGCGCAATAGCGTGAATGCACCCGCATCCAGAGCGGTGAGACAATGGCCACGTTTCCCAATGCAATATAGCAGCACGCTTGGCGCACCTACAGACTGCTCTCTTTTTGGCGCCTTCCCGGCCGGCGCAATTTAAACCCGCCAAATTGTAGATTTGGCGGGGCCGCTTCATTCCCGCTCGGCCCGCGATGATGTAACTATGGGTTGCGTGCTGCACCGCCTGGAGAACAGCGATCGCGATGCGGAGTTGGTTTGCTTCGTCGGACAAAGGGCTGGCTGACGCATCAGCTGATCTCGGGCCCCACGCTCCGACCGATGTCGAGATACCACCGGAGGCAATTCGGGATGCGCTTGCCCGAATTCTCAAAGGCGAGACATTCGACGCGCCCTCCCGGTCCCGTCGCTTTCTCAGCTATGTCGTCGAAGAGACGCTGGCCGGGCGGGCCGACCGGATCAAGGCCTTCTCCATCGCTACGGACGTGTTCGGCCGGGGCGCGGATTTCGACTCGCACGCCGATCCGATCGTGCGGCTGGAGGCCGTCCGCCTGCGTCGCGCGATGGAGCAGTATTACGAGAGGGCCGGGACCAACGACCCGGTCGTGATCTCGATCCCCAAGGGCGGGTATGTTCCTGCGTTTGCCTGGCAAGTGCTCGTCCCTCCGGTCGAAGCTCTTGAGACCGACCGGCGGCCGCGATGGATTGCTGGCCTGGTAGCTGTGGTCTGCGTAGGGCTGACTGTGTCGCTGGCGCTCCTGCTCGAGGCCGCTGGCTGGTCGCCATGGCCAAGGGCGATCTCGACGCCAGCCGTGCCGCGCCTGCTGGTTCGACCGATCGACGACGTGTCCTCCTCGCCGGCCGCGTCCGCCCTTGCCAACGGACTGACCCCGGAAATCCTCGGCCAGATGGCGAAATTCCGCGACATCGTTACCGTGGAAGGCGAGCGCGACAATCCCAATGCGCACGGCGCGCGCTATGTCCTGCTGGGCGGCGTCAGTCTGGCAGGAAGCAGACTACGTCTCCAGGCCCGGCTGCTCGATGCAGAAGATGCCAGCGTCCTCTGGGCACACACCTACGATGTGAACTACGACCCTAGGCAGCGGATTGCACTCGAAGAGCAGTTGGCACGGGAAATTGCCACCGAACTCGGCCAGCCCTACGGGGTGATATACAAGGCCGATGCGGGACGCAGCGGGTCGGACACGAGCGGGGACTGGGAATCCTATTCCTGCACGCTTTCCTACTTTATCTACCGTGCCAATCTCGACGCTCGCTCCCACCCGCGCGTCCGCCAGTGTCTGGAGAAGACGGTGGCACGCTTCCCGGACTATGCCACCGCCTGGGCTCTTCTCGCCCAGACCTATCTCGATGAGCTCCGTTTTCGGTTTCCGGTCGAGGCCGCGACGGCACCAGCTTCTCTCGAAAAGGCTACCGCCGCCGCCAAGCGCGCCGTCGAGCTTGACCCTCGAAACGTCCGCGCCCTGCAAGCCAAGATGCTGGCTCTTTATTTCGACGGGCAGGTAGAATCGGCGCTGGCCATTGGCGAACAGGCGATGGCCACCAACCCGAACGACACCGAACTAATGGGGGAATACGGACTTCGGGTGGCGGATTCCGGCCAGTGGTCGCGTGGCTGCGCCCTCGTGGCGCAGGCACGCGAGCGCAATCCAGGGCCGCTTGGCTATTATGAAGTGATCCTGTCCATCTGCTCCTACATCGAGCGGGACTACGCCGCCGCGACGATGTGGATCCGGCGGGCGGCCGTCGTGGACAATCCTGCCTATCATCTCATCGCAGCGGCGGTCTTTGCCGAGGCCGCCTATCCGGTCGATGCCGAAGCCGAACGGAAATGGCTGATGGCCCATGCGCCAGAGTTCGTAACGAATGTCCGGACCTGGGTGGGGCTGCGCAACGTTCCGGAAGTGGATCGCAATCGTTTCTTGACGTCCCTGAGCAAGGCTGGATTGCAATTTTGAACTCAGGGGCAGCGTCCGATGATCATCCTTCCCCACGATGCGGCGGGCGCCGCCTCACCGCATCTCGATGCCAATCGCTCGTTCATCACCGTCGAGAAGGGTGAGCGCGAACCGTGAGGGACGTGCTTGTGATGATGACCCGCCCGGCTGAGCATGTAGCCACCCGGGAAGGGGATGACGCGACAGGGCTGCGTGGGGCCAGCACGGCGGTCCCGCGTTAGCCGGGCAGGCTTGGAAGAAGGCAGGCATGGTATTGCCGCCGGTGGGCGTCCATGGCGGCGCAGCGCGGCGCCATGGATCTTTTCGGATACCGCCGGCTCCCGCCGCGCCCTACTGCGGCGCCAGTGATTCCAGCTGTTTCAGGCGATTGAGCGCCGCTTCCTGCCGCAACAGCCCGTAATTGATGCCGCTCGCGTTCAGCGAGCTGCCTTCCTGGTAGGGGAACTCCGTGAAGTCGGCGAAGAACTCCTTGATCTTCCCCTGCACCGGCACCAGCAGCCACATGTTGCGCGCCAGGAATTCGGTGGCGCCGCCGCCTTCCTTCATGCCCCGTTCATAGGGATCCATGCGGAGATTGGCGATATTTGCCCAGGCCGGGACCTCGCGCGTCGCGGTGGCGATGTTGCCTTCGCTCGAGACCGCGAAGGAGAGCTTCCAGTCGTTCCAGCGCAGCGCGTTCAGATTGCCACCCTGGTCGAAGTAGAACATCGTATCGCGCGGCGGCTCCTTCGCTTCGCCCTTCAGCAGTTCGGTCAGGTCGTAGCCGTCGAGATGGACCTTGAACGTCTTCGAACCGGCCTGGAAGCCCTTCTTCATCTGCTCCTTGATGTCGGGAATGCCGGCGGCGGCAGCAAACGTCGGCATCCAGTCGATCAGCGCCACGGGGTCGTTGATCTGCGTGCCGGGCTTCACGACGCCCGGCCAGCGCACCATCATCGGGATGCGGAAACCGCCTTCCCATGTCGTGCCCTTCTCGCCGTGGAACATCGTCATGGCGCCATCGGGCCACAGCGCGATCTCGGCGCCGTTGTCGGTCGTGTAGACGACGATGGTGTCCTCGGTGATGCCGAGATCGTCGAGCTGCTTCAGCAGTTCGCCGACCATGCCGTCATGCTCGACCATGCCGTCGGCATGGATGCCCTTGCCGGTCTTGCCGAGCGATTCCTTCTTCAGATGCGTGAAGACGTGCATGCGGGTGGCGTTGAACCAGACGAAGAACGGCTTGTCGGCCTTGTGCTGGCGGTCGATGAAGTCCTTCGCAGCGGTCAGGAACTCCTCGTCGACGGTCTCCATGCGCTTGGTGTTGAGCGGGCCCGTGTCCTCGATCTTGCCATCGGCGAAGGAATGGATGACGCCGCGCGGACCGAACTTCTTCCGGAATTCCGGATCCTTCGGGTAGAAGTAGCCCTCCGGCTCCTCCTCGGCGTTGAGGTGGTAGAGGTTGCCGAAGAACTCGTCGAAGCCGTGATTGGTCGGCAGGTGCTGGTCCTGGTCGCCGAGATGGTTCTTGCCAAACTGGCCGGTGGCATAGCCCTTGGTCTTCAGCACGTCGGCGATCGTCGGCATCCAGTCCTGGATGCCGTGCGGATCGCCCGGCATGCCGATGGTGAGCAGGCCGGTGCGGAACGGCTCCTGGCCGAGGATGAAGGAGGCGCGGCCGGCGGTGCAGCTCTGCTGGCCGTAGGAATCGGTGAAGATCGCGCCTTCGCTGGCGATCCGGTCGATGTTCGGCGTGCGGTAGCCCATCAGGCCCATCGTGTAGGCGCTGATTTGCGGAATGCCGATGTCATCGCCAAAGATGACGAGGATGTTCGGCATCTTGCCGGACGGGGCCGGCGCGTCCTGCGCGCGCGCCGCGGCCGGCATGGCGGTCGCCGCGGCGCCGGCGGCGAGCGCCGAGGTTGCGATCAGCGCCGTCGTTCCGGTCAATAGCGACCGCCTGCTGACGCCGTGGTCGGTCTGGTCGGGGGCAATCGGTCGATCGGTCATGTCATTCTCCCGGTGTGGCTGAGGAAAGAGGACATCTCCCTGTGCGGGTCTCCTCGCGGGCCGCTTGGCGGGTCCTTCGAAGGATATCGCTCGGTCAGGAATCGGGCGGGGGCGTTCGGGATGGGATGAGGCTGTCGCAGGGCGCGCCAGGGCGTAACGCATGCCGGCCGCGAGGGGCGGCGGCCGGGGAAGAGTACGATGCAGGCTGCTTCGTCATCACGAATTCTCCGGCGGATGGCGGAGCGGGTGTGATCTGCGGCAACGAAAAGCAAGGCCCCGGCCGAAGGTCGGGGAGAGGTAGAATTCTGGAGTGGACGCTAGGTCAGTCCGGAGGCAAATCTGTCCGCTTACTGCTTTCGAGTCAATTCCGTTTCGTAACCGTCTGAATTGATCGGCAGTCCTGTCGTGAGCGGATTGTTTGCCGGGATGGATTGCTTGGGCTACCGGAATATCGGCTTTCCGGTCTGTCGTATTCGCAGGCAGGGTTGCGCCGATCAATATTTCTTGAAACGGCAATGTTTGCGATGTCGGGGTTTCCACTCGGGCAGGTCACGCAAGGCGGCTCCAAGGAAAACGCCCCGGAGCTTGCGGCTCCGGGGCGTTTCACATCCAGGTTTCAGAGGCGGCGAGCGCCCTAGAAGTTATGGCTGGCCTTCAGGCCGAAGGCGTTCTCGGTCGAGGTCTGACCGAAATTGCCGTCGTAGAAGGCGCGGACGGTGTTGCCGTTCTCGAACAGGACGTCGACGCCGGCCGAGGTGTTCCACAGCAGCCGGTCGCTGCTGCTGGTGATCGTGAAGTCGCCGGCATCGGGCGTGACGGTCGCGAAACGTGCCGTCAGGTCGTAGCTGTCGTTGGAGAACACGGTGACGCCACCCCGGACATAGGGGCGGATCATCGTGCCGCCGGTCGTCACCACCTGCCCGCCGACCTCGATGGACGGCGCCGCGCTGAAGACGGTGCGCGAGACGCTGTCGACCGACATAGCCGCGACGCCGCCCGTCTCGGTGAACGCCGACTGGTAGAGATAGGTGGCGTTGCCTTCGATCTGCGGACGGACATAGACCTTGTCGTTGCCGAAGTCGTAGGCGGCGCGCAGGCGGCCGTTCAGCGAGCCGGCTTCCGGCTTGCTGGTCAGGTCGTTGTAGAAGTCGCCGAAGGCGACGAAGCGCTCGGAATCGTACCAGCCATAGCTGCCGGACGCCGAGGCGGCGAGCGTCAGCGGACCCGGCACGTACTTCAGCACCACGCCGCCTTCGACCTGCTTGCCGTCGCTGGTCGAGCCGTCGGCACCGTTGGACTTGGACGTGCTGGCCGCGAAGGCGAAGCCCAGGCGGTAGTTGTCCTTGACGGCATATTGCGCGCCGCCGGCGAGTTCCCAGGTGTCGCGGGTGAAGCCGGACGTGTCGAAGGTGCTGTCGCGGTCGAAGGTGCGGTAGCCGATGCGGCCCCAGGCGCATTCGCCTTCGGCATTGAACACATAGGCGCCGTCCCGGACCTTACAGCTCATCAGGCTGTTGGCGAAGCCGAGCGAGTTGTAGGTGGCCATCAGCTGTTCGTTCAGATGATCGGCCGGCGTCAGCTGGTTGTAGGCTTCGTTGACCGCCTCGATCGAGGTGAGGTTCAGCAGCGACAACGCGATCGGATCGAGCGCGCCGACATTGCCGATCACCTGGTTCAGGTAGCTGCCGAAGGCGCGCCCGTTCTCGTTCAGTCCGTCGACGAGATACTCGTAGCCCGCAACCGTCAGGTCGAGGTGGTCTTCATTGACGTTGTCGATGGCGTACTGGACCAGCGGGTTGGAGACCAGCAGCGCGCTGGTGGTCACCGTGTCGGCCGTCAGCACCGTGAAGGTCTGGTCGAACTGGCCGAGCGAGGTGAAGTGCAGGCCGAGCGTGCCTGAAAGGCTCGCGGTGCCCGAGACGTCCAGCCGGTCGGCCGTCGAGCCGGCGAGGTCGATGTCGAGCAGCAGCGTGCCGGTGGAGCCGTTGACGAATGAGCCGGTGAGCGCGGTCGTTGCGACCTGGCCCACTTGGCCGACCGAGACGCTGCCATCGTTCGTCAGCGTGTTGCCGGCGCCAAGATGGACGGTATCGCCCATGTTGAAGACGCCGTCCTCGCCGTTGAGGAAGCTGTTCGACCAGTCGCTGAGCACGACATTGCCGGTGATCGTGCCATTGTTGACGATCGACGTATTGTTGTCGTTCGCTAGGATGGCGAGGCCGTTGATGCCGTCGGCGCTGTCGATCGTGCCGGCGTTGACGAGGCTGTTTTCGTAGCCGCCGTCGAAATGCACGGCCGCGAAGCCGGCGCCGCCGGTCACCCGGCCGCCGTCGACCGTCACCGACTGGTCGCCATAGCTGACGAGGTGGATGGCGTCCTGGTGGGCGGAGATGTCGCCGTCGACGGTGACATCGATGTCGGCATTGGCGGTTTCCGCGTAAATGCCGTCATAGTTGGCCGCCGTGATATCGCCGGTATGCTCGATCGTGATCGCGCCGTCATCGCTGCTGTTGACGGCGTTGATGCCATACCCGTCGGCGAGGATGTCGCCGGTGCTGGTGATGGTGATGGCGCCGAGGGCCGAGGTGGCGATGATGCCGCTGCCCTTGTTGGCGGTGACATTGCCCGTCTGGGTGACCTGGACCGCGGTGAGGCCCTCGTTCTTGGCGACGATGCCGTCCAGATCGGCGAGGATCGCGCCATTGCCGATGACCGTCACGGCGCCGGTCGTCGACGAGGCGACGATGCCGGTGCCCGTGTTGGAGGTGATGGCGCCGGCGGTCACGCTCACCGAGGCGTCGCCTTCGTTGGTCGCGACGATGCCGTCGAGTTCGGCGATCAGCGAACCGATCGTGGTCACCTTCACCTCGCCCGTGGAGGAGGAGGCGACGATGCCGGTGCCCGTGTTGGAGGTGAGGCTGCCGTCCTGGTAGACCGTGACCTTGCCCGAGCCGATATTGGTGGCGTCGATGCCGTCGAGTTCGGCGGTCAGGGTTCCCGTGTTCGACACCGACAGCTCGCCATTTGCGGAGCTCACGACGATGCCGGTACCCTTGTAGGCCGTGAGGTTGCCGACCTGCGTGACCGAGATCTTGGCGTTGCCCTCGTTGGTCGCGACGATGCCGTCGACATCGGCAGTGAGAACGCCCTCGCTCGTCACGGCGATCTCGCCGTCGGTCGACGAGGCGATGATGCCCGTGCCCTTGTAGGCGGTGATGTTGCCGCTGCGCTCGATGGTGATCTTGCCGTAGCCCTCATTGCCCGTGACGATGCCGTTCAGCTCGGCGGTGATGTCGCCTTCGCCGGTGACGTTCACCGCGCCGGTGGCGGACCAGGCGCTGATGCCCGACTTCGAATAGGAGGTCAGGGCGCCGTTCTGCTCGACCGAAACCGCGCTGTTGCCGAGGCTGCTGGCCTTGATGCCTTCCAGCTGGCTGGTCACGGCGCCGTTGTTGGTCACCTTGACGATGCCGGTCGCCGACGAGGCCAGGATGCCGGCGCCGTCATAGGAGGTGACGCCGGCGCTGGTGATCTCGACCTTCTGGCCGCTCAGGTTCGTGGCGGTGATGCCGTCGAGCTTGGCGGTGACGGCTCCCGTCGAAACCGTGACGGCGCCGGTAGGCGTGTAGGCGTCGATGCCCTTGCCGGCGTTGGAGAGGACGGTGCCGGTCTGGTCGACGGTGACGTCGCCCGAGCCGGTCTTGGCATGGATGCCGGTGGTCTTGCTTTCGATCGCGCCGGACGAGGTGATCGAGACGTTGCCGGAGCCGGAGCTCGCCCAGATGCCGGCGCCATTGGAGGCGGTGATCGCCCCGGTCTGGTCGATCGTGTTGCCATAGCTCGAGGTCGACTTGATGCCGTCCTGGTAGGCGGTGATCGTGCCGGAATTGGTGATCGAGGCGCTGCTGCCCGTGGCGTCGACCACGATGCCCGAGCCGCTCCACGATTCGATCGCGCCCGACGTGCGGTCGATGGTGACGCCGCCGCTGGCCGTCATCGAGATCGCGTCGCCCTTCGACGTGATGCTGCCGGCGCCGGTCAGGGTTGCCGTGCTGGCGCCCGACGTGGCGAGGATGCCCTTGCCGTTATAGGCGGTCACGTCGCCCGTCTGCGTGATACTGACGGAGCTGCCGCCCGACTTGGCGGTGACGGCATCCAGCTCGGCCGTGACCGTGCCGGTCTTGGTGATCTGGACGCTGCCATTGCCGGAGGCGGCGTAGATGCCCTTGCCTTCATAGGACGTCAGCGCGCCCGTCTGGCTGACGGTGACGGATGCGCTGCCGCTTTCGGCATAGATGCCGAAGCCCTGCGCTTCCAGCGTGCCGGTGTTGGTGACCGAGACCGTGCTGTTCGGCGCCTTGGCGACGATGCCGTCGCCGTCGCGGGCGGTGAGCGTGCCGCCGAAGTGCTCGACGATGACGTTGGATTCGCTGCTGTTGGCGTAGATGCCGGTGCCGCCGGCATCGACGGCGCCGTTCACCGAGACGTCGACCGTGCCGAGCGCGTCGGCATAGACGCCATAGCCCTCGTCCGCGGTCACGCTGCCGGTCTGGTCGAGCGTAAGCCCGTAACCGGAGGCATGGCCCTCGAGATGGATGGCGTCGACCTTGCCGCGCACGTCGCCGGTGACGGTCGCGGTGACCTCGCCATTGGCCGTTGCGTAGATGCCGTGCTGGCCGTCGCCCTCGACGTCGCCGGTATGGGTGAGCTCGACGTCGCCGCTCTCATAGCTCTGCAGGACGATGCCGCCGCCGGCCGCCAGGATGTCGCCATTCGTGATCGACGTGATCCCGCCATTGGTCGAGGCGGTGATGCCGTCGCCGCCGGTGGAGGTGACGTCGCCGGTGACGTCGATCGAGATCGCGCCGTCCGTCGTGCTGTGCAGCTTGACGGCGTCGAGGCCGCCCGAAATGTTGCCATGCGCCGTCAGCGTGATGGCGCCGTCCGTCTCGGCCCAGACGCCGAAGCCGTCGGTCGAGCTGACATTGCCGGAGTGGTCGATCGCGATCGCGCCGACGTCCACGTCTTCGTAGCTCTGCGCCTTGATGCCGTCCGCGCCTTCGCCGCTGACGACGATCTCGTGCGTCCCGGTGTTGCTGTTGATCGTCACCGCGCCGTTCGAGATGAAGCGGATGCCCGAATTGCCGTCGTCCCAGGTGATGTCGGCGTCGGGTTCCGTCAGGTTGAGCGTGTGGACTTCGCTCGTCTCGTCGATGCTGATCGGGTCCGGCAGGGCGCCGCTGCAGGTCATCGTCCCGTCGTCGGTCGTGCATGCGGCGAAGGCCGGCGCGCCCATGGCGAGAAGGATCGCACCCGCGGCCGAACCGCCGAGCAGCGCCCGGCGCCATGCCGCCGTCGAGCGTTGCGTGGCGGCGCGTTGCGGCAAGCCCGGTCCCGTCGAACGGAACGGAGCTGCCAATCGGCCGCTTCCTCCTACTTCTGCAAAATCTGACACGTCGTCCCCCGGCTTTTCATAATCTCTGGAAATTGGATGGCACCGGCGTAGGGCGCGCCGCGCCCCTCCGGCTCAGTCGTGCCGCGCGAAGCGGCGAGGCTTCCGCCTCCAGTCCGTCTCGAAATCCTGCCCTGCGGGATCGCGGTCATGGGCGCGCTCCCCGCAATTGCTCGACGAGCAGGCCCAGCGCCGCGTCCCTTTCGGCGGCGGTCGCGCGCGCCGTGCGGGGTTGGGCGATCGCGCGCGGGCGCGTCTCGGCCGTCGCCGTGCTGTTGCTCTGGCTGGCGATGGCGCCGCCGATGAAATCGTCCTGCGACAGCTTCGGCGCCACGTTCATCGGCGCCAGCATGATCAGCGCGAACAGGGCGGGCGCCGCGAAGATGCGCGCCGGGCGCAGGCCAAGCCAGCCGAGGCCGTGCACCGCGCGCGCCATGCTGCCGGCAGCCGCGTTCGATGCGGCCGCAAGGCGCGTCCTGATCGCCAGCGCCAGGTCTGCGAGGCCGTTGCGGAAGCCGATCAGGCGATGCAGGCCGTAGCCATAGAGCGTGACGTTGACGGCCGGCACGATGGCGCCGAGATAGTCTCCGGCGATCAGGCCATCGGCGACGTAGCGCAGCATCAGCGCCAGCATGAAGCTGTTGAACAGGAAGCAGTAGGGCGGGATGAAGGTGCGGTCGGCGACCTTTGGCGTGCGCGAGAAGCTGCCCTTCCGCCCGGTGATCATCTGGCGGATCGAGGCGAGGATGCCGGCGAAGGTGACCGGCAGCAGCATCAGATTGAGCGCGCAGACGGCGAACAGGTCCCGGAAGCGATAGCCGAGCCGGCGCAGGTCGCTGCCGTAGAGCAGGAAATAGGGCAGCATCACCAGCGGCGTCCAGACCAGCGCCCGTCCGTCCGCGCTGGCCCAGATCATCAGCGCGAACACCGCTGCATTGCCGATCAGCGGCGACAGCAGGTAGTTGGTGCGCAGCACCAGCTCGGGAATTCGGCGCATCCGGCCGCGATTGCCGAGATATTGCCGCAGCAGCATCGGGAAGATGATCAGTCCGCCATTGCTCCAGCGCTTGCGCTGGATCGCGAGGGCGCCGAAATCGGCCGGGGTGGCGCTGTAGGCGAGCGGGGCGAAGTAGTTGTGCACCGTCCAGCCTGCCTCGAGCAGGTCGATGGTCGAGCCGGTGTCCTCGATCACCGTCTCGTCCTGGATGAAGACCTTGCAGGTCTTGCCGGCCTCCTGCTGCTCGCGGGCGATCTGCTGCAGCGCCGTGGTGCGGATTAGCGCATTGGCGCCGACCCAGTAGGACGCGTTGAAGAAGGTCGCGCCCTGGTGGATGAGGTACTGGATGTCGGTGGTGGCGCCGGCGATGCGCTCGACCGGCGTCAGGCCCTTCGGGAAGGTCAGGTAGGGGGTCTGCGCGACGCCGGCCTTCTGATTCTGGTTCAGAAGGTGGACGAGCTGCAGCATGTAGTCGCCGAGGATGACGCTGTCGGCGTCGAGCGTCAGCACGAAGTCGGCGCCCGGGATCTCGATCGGATCGCGCGAGCCGGCCGCTGCCGGCTCCAGCGCCACGCCGCCGCCGGCGCGGCGCATCGCATAGCGTCCGCCCATCATGCCGATATAGGCGTTGAGGTTCATCGCCTTGTTCGGCGCGTGCGAGAGATTGGCGAAGGTCTTGCGCTGGAAGCTGCTGATGTCGGTGCAGAACAGGTCGGCGAGGATATCGTATTCGCGGTCGATCATCTCGACCGGCAGCAGCGCGTCCGACAGTTCGGCGGCCCGCGCCCGGTAGTGGCGGGCGAGATCCAGAACGATGCGGTCGATAAAGAAGCGGTCGACATGCCGGAAGGCGGGGCTGATCTCGGCCTCGAACGAGCGCGCAAGCCGCTCCAGCCATCCCGCGACATAGTCATAGCTGCGCTTCAGCCGCCAGGTTTCGGTCGCGAGATTGACGCCGCCAGCGGCCTGGCGTCGATGCCAGGCCTTCGCCTCGTTGCGCAGCGCGCCCATCGGTGCGTCGAGCAGGGCATGCACCTCGTCGACCGCCGACAGCGTCGCCTCCACCGAGGCGTCGTCGCCCGGCGGATCGTCGACGAGCAGGACGAGCCTGCGGTTCGAATAGCGCGCCAGCGCCGCCGACAGCATCGTCATGATGATGACGCGCCGTTCCTCGCGATAGCTCGGGATCAGCACGGCGACGCTCGGTGCGTCGGGCCGGAGTAGATAGGCGACCTCGCTCTCGGCGAAGGCGCGGTGGCGCTGCGCTCGCCTGGCCGCACCATACCGGCTCAGCTGGTAGGACAGGCTGCAATAGAAGAGTCCGAGCAGCAGGCCGCAATAGAGCGTCCGGTCGACCCAGTGCATGTCGTCGATGACGTACAGAAAAATCGTCAGCCCGCCGACGGCGCCGAGCGAGCATGCCATGACGACGAGCACGAAGAACGGCTCGAGCGCCCCGGCACGGGCTGCGGTCGTCGACCAGGAAGCGGGCAGGCGCGGCATCGGCATTGCGGCGGTTTCGGCAAGTCTCGAGAAGCAGGGTGTCGGGCTGGCGACGACGCACCGAGGCGCGGAGCAGCTCAGGCGGTCGAGGCGGGTCGATACGGGCTGGACCCCGAAGGCGGGTGCCCGCGCAGCACGCGCGCGGTGTCGGGCGGGCGCGGCCGCGATGCGGCGGCGATCCTCCGTCGCATGTCCTTGCTGTTCGGTAATGCGGAATAGTCGAATTCGGGCGAGGTGAGGTAATCGGTGATGCTAAGGCGGCCAGACAATGACTCCGCCAGCAAGTCCGCCGCTTTGCGCGCGGCTATTTCGCTACACCCGTCCTGCAACTTGGCGCCCCCCGGCGTGCCAATATTTCAGACTCTTAATTAGCCATAGCAAAACAGTACGATGGCTTAGATGGTTCAATAACTTAATAAGAATCTACTGACCGAAGACTGCGTACACGCCCGTTCCACATTACGCAACGGACCTCCCTGCGGTTGCAGGCGGCTGTGATGAAATTGCCACGAAATTTGGTTGATTTTCCCCAGCGACGAGCGCTTGTCAGCATGACGGAACGGAGGCTACCAATGTCGCGATCCGCAGGGGGCAGGATGAATTCGCGCCATCGCGGTTGAAAGAAACGATCTCGTTCCGGCCAAGGCAGGCTCCGGCGCGGCGGATCGATACCAGGGGGCTCGGTTCACGGAATGCGTTTCAACAAGCTCGGATATCGCGCGGCGCTGCGCGCTTTCGCCGGCGGTCTGGTCATCGCGGCCTCGATCGTCGGTGCCAGGGCCGGCCTCATCGAGGAAGGCGACAAGGCGCTGGCGGCGCAGAATTATGAACGTGCCATGGCGCTCTATCGGCAGGCGGCCGACAAGGGTGACGTGTGGGGCCAGGTCAATCTCGGCAAGATGTACGAGAACGGCTCCGGCGTTCCGCAGAACCAGAAACTGGCGGCGAGTTGGTACGCCAAAGCGGCCGATCGCGGCAATGACTGGGCGCAGAACAGCCTCGGCTCGCTCTACGAGAACGGGACCGGCGTGCCGAAGGACGTCGCAAAGGCGGTGGCGCTCTACAGGAAGTCGGCCGCGAAGGGTAATAACTGGGCGCTATACAATCTGGCGCGCTGCCAGGCCGAGGGTATCGGCATGGCGGCCAATGCCTCGGATTCGCTGAAGAATTATCGCAAGGCGGCCGAGCTCGGCAATTCCTGGGCGCAGTATGCGCTGGCCGAGAAATACGCGACCGGCGCTGGCGTGGCGCCCAGCTATCCGATGGCGATCGGCTGGTACAAGAAATCGGCGGACCAGGGCAATGCCTGGAGCCAGTTCAAGCTCGGCGAATACTATGCGAAGGGTGTCGGCGTCGTGCAGAGCGATGCGACGGCTGCGAAATACTACAAGCTTTCGGCCGAGCAGGGGAACCATCTGGCGCAGGCGAGCTATGGCCTGGCCCTGGAGACCGGCAAGGGCTTGAAGCGCTGGAACAAGAAAGAGGCCGCGCGCTACTACAAGCTCGCGCTGGCCAATCCCGGCGCGCCCGATTGGGTCAAGCAGCGTCTGGCGGCGCTGGGCGGCGCGCCGTAGCGGAGGCGTCGCGACAGGCAAGTCGAGGCCGCCGCCCGCCGGCGCGGGGGCGGTGTCGTTTCACGCGGGCCGGGCGGCGCGCCTTGTCAAAGCGACTGGGGCTGCGCCGGCCAGGTCCCGGAGCGACCCCGATGCTACGCGCGGCCTCTCAGCCATGCGCCGCCGAAGCCGCCTGAAGCCGGGTCAACTCGCGCTTGTAGGCGGCGTCCGCGGTCGCCTGGCTGATCTTGCCCTGGTCAACCTGCATCGCCAGCGACAGCCGCAGGCCCTGCTGTCGCCGCAGCAGCTCCCGGTCGGGGAACTCGGACGCGAACTGGTTTTCCGCGGCGTTGATGCAGCGCGCCCGCTCGGCTCGTGTCTTGAGGGTGTGGTTGTCATAGCTGGTCTGGCAGGCCTGGTAGGCCTGCTGCAGTCCCGAGCTCGGCCCGGTTGCGGGGCCGGTCGCGGTATGGGTTGTGCTGCAACCCGCGACAAAACCGAGCAACGCCAGAATTGCCATGCGCATTTCGATCGCCTCCCGTTTTGCGCAGCATCTCGCAGCTTTGCGCGCGAGTCGAGTATCGTTTCCGTAACGTAAAGGTGATCGACAAGGCGCAGCTTCTTGTCGGCGCTTCCGTTTTCCCGGGCTTCCGCTTTCTGGGGCTTCCGTCGGGAGATGAGGCGTCTTGTCCGGGCGTACCGATCGAGGCTTCCCCAAATTCGCCGCGTGCCCGATACTGTGCAACGAAGCGTTGTGCGGAATGCGAGGTACCTTCGATGCGTCACTCCTGGCCGAGAACGGGGCTCGTCGCCCTGGCGGCAATTCTGGCCGCCGGCACCCTGGCGGGGACGGCAGGGACGGGGGGCTGGCTGATCCCGCAGGCCGAGGCGCAGAGCAAGCTGCAGAGCCTGATCGAGCGGTTGCGCGGCAACACGCTGCCGAAGGGCATCGCCCAGTCGAACGGCCGCATCGAGGGCCAGGAGATCGACGTCTCCAGCAAGTATCCGGGCCGTCTCGCCTCGGTCGACGTGAAGGAGGGGGACACCGTCGAGGCGGGCCAGGTTCTCGCCCGCGTCGATGACCGCGAATACCGAGCCCAGCTGCTCGGCGCCCAGGCGCAGGTGCTGCGGGCCGAGAGCGCGCTGAGCGAGGCGGACGCCCAGATCGCGCAGCGCGACAGCGATCGCCAGCTTGCGCAGGCGAGCTTCGACCGCATCGATGCGCTGTTCAAGAAGGGCCACGCGACGGCGCAGATGCGCGACGAGGCGCAGAACAAGCTGAACGTCGCCAATGCCGCCTACCAGGCGATGGTGGCCGCGCGCGCCCAGGCCGAAAGCTCGATCAAGGCGGCCGAGGCGGATGTTTCGCGCCTCAACGCCATTATCGAGGACATGGTGCTGGTGGCGCCGCGGCGCGGCCGCGTGCAGTACGAACTCGCCCGCGCCGGCGAGGTGGTGGGCGCCGGCACGCGCGTGCTGACGCTGCTCGATCTCTCCGACATCTCGATGTCGATCTACCTGCCGGCCAAGGACGTCGCCGGCATCGCCATCGGCGACGAGGCGCGCATCATTCTCGATCCGATCCCGGACTACGTCATTCCCGCCACCGTCACCTTCGTCTCCGGCGAGGCGCAGTTCACGCCGAAGACGGTCGAGACCAAGGACGAGCGCGAGAAGCTGATGTTCCGCGTCAAGCTGCAGATCCCGCGCGCCCTGGTCCAGAAATATGAGAGCCAGGTCAAGGTTGGCGTGCGTGGCGTCGGCTTCGTGCGCACCTCGGTGGATGCCGACTGGCCGGATAGTCTCAAGGTCAATGTCCCGCAATGACGGAACCCGTCGCGCGTCTCGAGGGCGTCAGCCATCGCTATGGCAAGCGGCTGGCCGTCGATGATCTGACGCTCGCCATTCCCGCCGGCTGCATGGCCGGGCTGATCGGCCCCGACGGTGTCGGCAAGTCGACCGTGCTCGGCCTGCTCGCCGGCGTGCGCAAGCTGCAGGCCGGCCGTGTCGAGACGCTCGGCGGTGACATGGCGGAAAAGCGCGTGCGCGACGTCGCCTCGCCGCGCATCGCCTACATGCCGCAGGGGCTCGGGCGGAATCTCTACCCGACGCTCACCGTCTTCGAGAATCTAGACTTCTTCGCCCGGCTGTTCGGCCAGGGCGCTGCCGAGCGGCAGGAGCGCATCCACGATCTCCTGACCGCCACCGGGCTCGACCCGTTCCCGGATCGTCCGGCCGGCAAGCTCTCTGGCGGCATGAAGCAGAAGCTGAGCCTCTGCTGCGCGCTGATCCACGATCCCGATTTCCTCATCCTCGACGAGCCGACCACCGGCGTCGACCCACTGTCTCGCCAGCAGTTCTGGGACCTGATCGACTCGATCCGTGCCCGCCGGCCGCAGATGAGCGTCATCGTCGCCACCGCCTATATGGAGGAGGCCGAGCGCTTCGACTGGCTGGCGGCGATGGACGACGGCAAGGTCATCGCCGAGGGGACGCCGGACGAGGTCCGGGCGAAGGCCGGCAAGGACACGCTGGAGGAGGCCTTCATCGCGCTGCTGCCGGAAGAGAAGCGCCTCGGCTACCAGAGCGTGGTCGTGCCGCCGCGCGTGATGGAGCCCGACGAGGTCCCGGCGATCGAGGCGGAGGGCCTGACCTGCCGCTTCGGCGATTTCACGGCTGTCGACAATGTCTCCTTCCGCATCTCCAAGGGCGAGATCTTCGGCTTCCTCGGCTCGAATGGCTGCGGCAAGTCGACGACGATGAAGATGCTGACCGGCCTGATCACCCCGACCGAGGGCTGGACCAAGCTGTTCGGCCAGTCGCTCGCTGGCAACGACATGGAGATCAAGCAGCATGTCGGCTACATGTCGCAGTCCTTCTCGCTCTATACCGAGCTGACGGTGCGGCAGAACCTCGAGCTGCACGCGAATCTGTTCCATATCCCGGCCGCCGAGATCGGGCCGCGCATCGGCGAGATGCTCGACACCTATGATCTTCGCGATGTCGCCGATCAGCTGCCCGACAATCTGCCGCTCGGCATGCGGCAGCGCCTGCAGCTTGCCGTCGCGGTCATCCATCGGCCGTCGATCCTGATCCTCGACGAGCCGACCTCCGGCGTCGATCCGGTGGCGCGCGATTCCTTCTGGCGCACGCTGGTGACGCTCGCGCGCGAGCATGGCGTCACGATCTTCATCTCCACCCATTTCATGAACGAGGCGGCGCGCTGCGATCGCATCTCGCTCATGCATGCCGGCAAGGTGTTCGCCGTCGGCGCGCCGCAGGAACTCGCCGAGCAGCGCGGCAAGGCGACGCTGGAGGAGGCATTCGTCTCCTATCTGAAGGAGGCGTCCGGCATTCCCGAGGAGGCGCCGGTCGCGACCGAGGCGGAGACCGCCGCGCTCGAGGCGGCGACGACTTCCCCGCACGCCGCCGCGACCCGGCCGCGTCGCTTCGATCCCGGCCGCCTCTGGGCCTATGCGCGCCGCGAGACGATGGAACTGCTGCGCGACAAGATCCGTCTCGGCTTCGCGCTGTTGGGCCCTGTCCTGCTGATGATCACCTTCGGCTATGGCATCTCCTTCGACGTCGAGAATCTGAGCTTCGCCGTCTACGATCAGGACAGGACCCCGGAGAGCCGTCAGTTGATGGAGAACTTCTCCGCATCGCGCTATTTCAGCGAACAGCCGGAAATCACCTCCGAGAGCGACCTGCAGGACCGGCTGAAGAGTGGCGAGGTCAATATCGCGATCGAGATTCCATCCGGCTTCGGGCGCGACCTCCGGGGCAGCCGCCAGCCCGAGGTGGCGGTGACGGTCGATGGCAGCATGCCCTTCCGCGCCGAGACCGCGCGCGGCTACGTCACCGGCCTCGCCGCCGAATATGCCGCCGAGGTCGCCGCGCAGACGGGCCAGTCGGTGCCGGACGTCTCGGTCGAGACGCGGTTCCGCTACAATCAGGCCTTCAAGAGCGTCAACGCCATGGTGCCGAGCGTGATCATGCTGATGCTGGTGCTGATCCCGGCGATCATGTCGGCGATCGGCATCGTGCGCGAGAAGGAGACCGGCTCGATCGCCAACTTCTACTCGACGCCGATCAGCAAGGCCGAATTTCTGCTCGGCAAGCAATTGCCCTATATCGGCGTCGCGCTGGTGAGCGCGGTGGTGCTCTTCCTGCTGACGCTGTTCCTGTTCCAGCTGCCGTTGAAGGGCTCGCTCAGCCTGTTCGCGGTAGCGACGCTGCTCTATGTCACGGCGACGACGGGCTTCGGCCAGCTCGTCTCCACCTTCACCCGTTCGCAGGTGGCGGCGGTGGTGGCGACCGCGATCATCTCGATCATCCCGGCGGTCAATTTCTCGGGCCTGATCATCCCGGTCTCGTCGTTGACGGGCGGCGGCCGCGCCTTCGGCCTTTCCTTCCCCCCGGCCTGGTATCAGCCGATCAGCGTCGGCACCTTCACCAAGGGGCTCGGCTGGGCCGATCTCTGGCTCAACGTGCTGGTCCTCGCCGGTTTCGGCGTCCTGTTCTTCGTTGCTTCCCTGCTCCTGCTGCGCAAACAGGACACCTGATGATGAAGAAGTTCTTCCGCTGGTGTTCCGGCCTCTTCCAGCTCTTCATCAAGGAACTCCGCAGCATCAAGGCGGATCCGATCATGCTGGTTCTGGTGCTCTACACCTTCACGCTGGCCGTCTATTCGGTTTCGAGCAGCGCCTCGACCGAGTTGAAGAACCTCGCCGTGGCCGTCGTCGACGAGGATGATTCGCAGTTGTCGCGCCGGATCCTGGGGGCGCTGCAGCCGCCGATCTTCCAGGAGGCGGTGAAGATTTCGCCGCGTGACGTCGATACGGCCCTGAACGAGGGCCGCTTCGTCTTCGTGCTCGACATCCCGCCGAATTTCGAGCGCGACGTGCGGTCGAACCGCGCCGCCGAGCTCCAGGTCGAGATCGACGCCACCGCCATGGCCTTTGCCGGCAATGGCGTGGTGGCGTTGCAGAACGTCATCGCCAACGAGATCTCGGAATTCCGCTATGGCGGCGGCATCGAGGCGACGGCGCCGGTCAGGCTGGTGATGCGCAATGCCTTCAATCCGAACCTGAACTCGGTCTGGTTCGGCGCGCTGATGCAGGTGATGAACAATGTCACGATGCTGACGCTGATCCTGTCCGGCGCGGCGCTGATCCGTGAGCGCGAGCGCGGCACGGTCGAGCATCTGCTCGTCATGCCGGTCGGGGCCGGCCAGATCGTGCTCGCCAAGATCCTGGCGAATGGCCTGATCATCGTCGCCGCGGCGACCCTGTCGCTGATCTTCGTCGTGCAGATGCTGCTCGGCGTGCCGATCCAGGGCTCGATCGGCCTGTTCCTGCTCGGGACGACGATCTACACGCTCTCGATCGCCTCGATGGGAATCCTGGTCGCTACCTTCTCGACCTCGATGGCGCAGTTCGGCCTGCTGGCGATCCCCGTCCTGATCGTGCTGAACCTGCTGTCCGGCAGCGCGACGCCGCTGGAGAGCATGCCGGTATGGCTGCGCTACACGATGCAGGCGCTGACGACGACGCCGCATTTCGTGTCGTTCACCCAGGCGGTGCTGTTCCGGGGCGGCGGTTTCCCTCTCGTCTGGCAGTACCTGTTGATATTCCTGGCCTTTGGCGGCGCCTATTTCTTCGTGTCGCTCGCCCGCTTCCGCAGCGCCGTCCTGAAGGGATAGCGCCGGCTGCCTCGGCCGCCGGCGCCCGCGTCCAGCCTCAGGGCAGGGCGGCGACCGCCGTGATCTCGATCTTGTAGTCGGGATCGGCGAGCGGAATGCCGCCGGTGGCGCGGGCCGGCGGGTTGGCCGGGTCGATCCAGGCGTCCCAGACGCTGTTCATGGCGGCAAAATCGGCGATGTCGGCCAGCCAGATCGTGACCGAGAGCAGGCGCGATTTGTCGGTGCCGGAGAGCGCGAGCACGCGGTCCATCTCGGCCAGCGCGCCGCGCGTCTGGGTGATGATGTCGGCGCCCGGCTGCCCGACCTGGCCGGCGACATGCACGACGCCGTCATGGGTAGCGGTCTCGCACCAGCGCGCCGCCGGCTCCAGTCTCGAAATCTCCACGAAATCGCTCCTTCGTAACGTGCGGGCGGTGCGTCCTCGCGCAGCCCCAAGGCATCCGGTTAGCCGTTGAACGGGAGGTGCGCCACTCGCAATAGATAGGTCGGCCATATCTGTGCAACCATAGATATATTTTGGATTGCGGATTTGCAGCCCTTTCGCCACAGGTCCGGAGAATCGCGCCCCCGCTGACCTTGGGTCACATTACGCGGTGGTAAACCATATAGGTTGCAGCTACGCGAACTCGTGCCCTTCGGCGCGAAGGGGCGGGGGGCGGGACATGGCGGGGATCTGGACGCGGGTTGCGGCGCTGCGGGCGCTCGGGCGCTATCGCCCGATAGGCGTCTCGACGCTTCGCGGGGCTGCCGCGGCGGCGCTCCTCTCTGGATTTCTCGGTCTGTTGGCGCTCCTGGGTGCCAGCGATCCGGCCGCGGCTGCCTGCGTCGGCCCGACCGGCAATGTGATGAACTGCACGGGCGACGCCAATGGTGGCTCGGCCGTCTACACGGCGCCCAGCGTCACGACGCTCAACGTGAATTCGCTGACCTCGGACCTGTCGCAGGTGTCGCTGACCGGCACGGGTTCGTCGCCGATCGATCCGGCGGCCGTCGAGCATTACACCTGCGCGCCCCCGGCGCAGGGACAGCCCGCCAACTGCACCATCACGCCAGCCGTGCCGGCCACCGACGACGAGCCGGCCAAGCCCGAAACCTGCGCCGGCGCCAACTGCATCGCGCCGCCCGCGAAGGCGGCCAGCGGCCCGACCGGAAATGCCGGCCCGACCCTCATCGTGAACTACACGCCGGGCGCCAATGCCGCTAACGGCGTCGTCGGTGGCAATACGGATGGCGTGCCGGGCGTCATCGCCCAGTCGAATGGCAGCCGTGGCGGCAATGGCAGCAATGGCTACGTCTTCTCGAATGGCGGCGATGGCGGCAACGGCGCGGATGGCGGCAACGCCACGGTGAACGCGAACGGCAACGTCACGACCAGCGCGGATCACGCCGCCGGCATCGTCGCGACAAGCATGGCCGGCAATGGCGGCAATGGTGGTGGCGCCTATGGCATTTCCGGCAGCGCCGGCGATGGTGGCCTCGGCGGCAGCGGCGGAACGGCAACCGTCAATTTCACCGGCGGTCACGTCATCACGACGGGGGACTACTCGGTCGGTATCGCCGCTGTCAGCCAGGGCGGCGGCGGCGGCAATGGCGGCGGCGGCGGTGGCCTTGTCTTCAACCCGGGCGGCGGCAATGCGGCCGGCAGCGGCGGCAACGCCAATGTCACGACCAGCGCCGGCACGTCGATCAGCACGTCCGGAATCTATTCTCACGGCATCGTGGCGCAGTCGATCGGCGGCGGGGGTGGCGGCAGCGCCGGCGGCTTCGGCCTGTTCTCGGCCTCGGGCGGCAGCGGCGGCAATGGCGGCAATGGCGGCATCGTCCACGTCGTGAACGGCGGCTCGATCACCACCACCGGTGATTACTCGCAGGGTATCCTGGCCCAGACCATCGGTGGTGGCGGTGGCGACGGCGGCTCGAATTTCGGCCTGTTCGCCGGCAGCGGTTCCGGCGCGCCGGGCGGCAATGGCGGACCGGCCGATGTGGTGACGGTCGGCGTCACCAATTCCGGCGCGATCGAGACCTATGGCGTCTCCTCCAACGGCATCCTGGCGCAGTCGATCGGCGGCGGCGGCGGCAATGGCGGCCGGGCCGGCGGCCTCGTCGCGCTGGGCGGCAACGGCAGTGCGACCAGCGATGGCGGCATCGTCGAGGTCACCAATACCAGCGCCGGCTCGATCAAGACGCATGACGCCTATTCGGCCGGCATCCTGGCGCAGTCGATCGGCGGCGGCGGCGGTAATGGCGGCGTCAGCGCCGGCCTGTTCACGGCAGGCGGAACGGGCGGCAAGGGCGGCGATGGCTCCCGCGTCACCGTCATCAATGCTGGCGATATCGAAACCGGCATCTATGGCGCCGATTCCATCAATTCGGCCGGCATCTTCGCGCAGTCGGTCGGCGGCGGCGGCGGCAATGGCGGCGGCGCCTTCTCCGGCAGCGCCGGCGTCAGCGTCGCGCTCGGCGGCACCGGCGGCGACGGAGGCGAGGGCAAGACGGTCGAGGTCCTGCGCGACGAGGACAATGCGCGTTATTCGATCATCACTCATGGCGACCAGTCGGACGGCGTCTTTGCTCAGTCGATCGGTGGCGGCGGCGGCAATGGCGGCTTTGCCGTGTCGGCCGCGGTCGGCGACCTGGCGCTTGCCTTTGGCGGCGACGGCGGCAAGGGCGGCGATGGCGGCGAGGTGACCGTCGAGACGGCCGGCACCATTACGACCGAGGGGGCGGGATCGCGTGGTATCTTCGCGCAGTCGATCGGCGGCGGCGGCGGCAATGGTGGCGGCGCGATTGCGGTAGCGGTCGGCGGAACGGTGGCAGCCGGCGTCAGCATCGGCGGCACCGGCGGCGAGGGCGGTGACGCCAAGGCGGTCAACGTCTCGAGCTGGAGCGATATCAAGACAAAGAGCGATAACGCCCAGGGCATCGTCGCGCAGTCGGTCGGTGGCGGCGGCGGCAATGGTGGTTATGCGATCAGCGGCGCGATCGGCGGTCTCGGCGTAGCGGTTGGCATTGGTGGCGCCGGCAGCAGCGGCGGCGCCGGCCTGGATGTCGACGTCGACAGTTCCGGCTCGATCTGGACCAAGGGCAACAATTCGACCGGTATTCTGGCCCAGTCGGTCGGCGGCGGTGGCGGCAATGGCGGCTTCGTGGTCGCCGGCGCCATCGGCGGTGGCGCGGTCAGCGTCGGTCTTGGCGGCGAAGGCGGTTCCGGCAGCTCGGCCGGCGAGGTCACCGTCAACGCCGATGGCGCCGGCCACACCATCAGCACGACGGATGGGCGCACCTGGAACATGGTCACCGAGGGTGACAATGCCGTCGGCATCCTCGCCCAGTCGGTCGGCGGCGGCGGCGGCAATGGCGGCTTTGCCGGCAGCCTGGCGGCGGGTGGCGTGGTCGGCATCGGCGTCAGCCTGGGCGGCTCCGGCGGCGGTGGCGGCGACGCCGCCAAGGTCACCGTCAACAACGGCAAGAAGGTCGGCTCGGTCGTTACCCAGAACAACATCCTGACGATGGGCGACGGTTCCTCCGGCATCGTGGCGCAGTCGATCGGCGGCGGTGGCGGCAATGGCGGCTTCGCCGTGACGCTGAGCGCATCCGGCTCCTATGGCGGCGCGGGCGGTGCGGCGGCGGTGTCGCTCGGCGGCAGCGGCGCCACCGGCGGCGTCGGCAAGGAAGTCTTCGTCACCAATTATGGCAACATCGCCACCGGCGGGCAGCAGGCGCACGGCATCCTGGCGCAGTCGATCGGTGGCGGCGGCGGCAATGGCGGCTTCTCGATCGCCGGCACCTTCACCTCCGGCGCGCTCGCTGCCTCGGTCGCCATCGGCGGCAGTGGCGGCGCGGGCCAGAATGGTGGCGAAGTCACGGTCGGATCGACCGGCAACATCGAAACCCGCGGCGACCAGTCGATCGGCATCTTCGCGCAGTCGGTCGGCGGCGGTGGCGGCAATGGCGGTTTCGCGGGTGCAGGCTCCATTGCACTGCAGGGCGGCAGCGTCGGCGTCGGTCTCGGCGGCTCGGGCGAAGGCGGCGGCGCCGGCGTCAAGGTCGCGGTTACCTCGACGGGTAACGTGACGACGGGCGGCGACCAGTCGATCGGCATCCTCGCGCAGTCCGTCGGCGGTGGCGGCGGCAATGGCGGCTCCAACGTCACGCTGGCGCTCGGCCAGGACGCCGGCATCGCGGTCGGCCTCGGCGGCGATGGCGATATCGGCGGCGCCGGCGGCGTCGTGACCGTCACCTCCACGGGCAACATCACCACCGGCTATGATTTCGAGCATGGCGTAATGTTCCAGGGTGGAGGCTCGGGGGCTGCCGGCATTCTGGCGCAGTCGGTCGGCGGCGGCGGCGGCAATGGCGGCTTCTCGGCTGCGGTCAGCGGCGGCAAGACGCTCGGCGTCAGCGTCTCGCTCGGCGGCAGCGGCAAGGGCGGCGGCCAGGCCGATATCGTCACCGTCTCCAGCGAAGGCAACATCACCACTGGCTATGACAATTCGGCCGGCATCCTGGCCCAGTCGGTTGGCGGTGGCGGCGGCAATGGCGGCTTCTCTGGCGTGCTCGCCATTTCGACCGATGGCGGGGCGGCGGGCGTCAGCCTCGGCGGCTCGGGTGGCACGGGCGGCATCGGCGAGGCCGTCACGGTCACCAGCAACGGCAACATCCGGACGCTCGGCAACGGCTCGGATGGCATCCTGGCGCAATCGGTGGGCGGCGGCGGCGGCAATGGCGGCGCCAGCATCGCGGCGAGCGGCTCCGGCAAGAAGGGCAGCGTCTCGGTTTCGCTTGGCGGTGGCGGCGGCGATGGCGGCATCTCGAAGCTCGTCACCGTCAACAATACCGGCACGATCTGGACCAAGGGCGACATCTCCAACGGCATCCTGGCGCAATCGGTTGCCGGCGGCGGCGGCAATGGCGGCTTCTCGGTCGCGGGCAATCTGACCGTCGACGGCATGGGCGGCGCCAGCGTCAGCATTGGTGGTGGCGGTGGCGAGGGACAGAACGCGGGTGCGGTCATCGTCAACAGCAATGTCGGTGCGACACTCTCCGGCAATGCGGCAACGATCCACACCGAGGGCGGCGATTCCAACGGCATCTTCGCGCAGTCGGTCGGCGGCGGTGGCGGCAATGGCGGCTTCTCCGGCGCGATCTCGGTCACGGGCGAGAATGCCAAGACGGCGGTCGCCGTCTCGATCGGTGGTTTCGGCGACGGCGGCGGCAACGGCTCGACCGTCAACGTCAACTCGGTCGACAACATCCTGACAGAGGGCAACGGCTCGAACGGCATCTTCGCGCAATCGGTCGGTGGCGGCGGCGGCAATGGCGGCTTCTCCTTCGTCGCGGCGATCCAGGGCTCGCTTGGCAAGGCCGAGGACGGCACCAAGACGGCCATCTCCGCCTCGCTCGGCGGCTTTGGCGCGGCAGGCGGCAATGGTGACGCGGTGACGGTGGATTCGACCGGCCTCATCCAGACCAAGGGCAAGAAGGCCTATGGCGTGCTGGCGCAGTCGATCGGCGGCGGCGGCGGCAATGGCGGCCTCAGCGTTTCGGCGAGCCTCTCGGGTGGTGAGGAAGGTCGTCAGGTCAGCGCCTCGGTCGGCGGCTTCGGCGCGGATGGCGGCTATGGCGGCACCGTCACCGTGACCCGCAACGGCTCGATCATCACCGAGAAGGACCAGTCGGTCGGCATCTTCGCGCAGTCGGTCGGCGGCGGCGGCGGCAATGGCGGCCTGTCTGTCGCCGGCGTGATCTCCGGCAAGAACGCCAAGAGCCTGTCGGCCTCGCTCGGCGGCTTCGGCGGTGAAGGCAGCTATGGCGGTACGGTCACGGTCGACAATACCGGTTCGATCACCACCGGAGGTGTCGAGGCGCACGCCATCCAGGCGCAGTCGATCGGCGGCGGCGGCGGCAATGGCGGCATGGCGATCGCGGGCACGATCGGCGTGCTCGGCGACGAGGGCACCAACGTCAATGCCAGTGTCGCGGTCGGCGGCTTCGGTGGCGATGGCGGCCTTGGCGGCCTGGTCAAGGTCGACAATGATGGCCTGCTGACGACGACCGGTGACGGCGCCTATGGCATCTTCGCGCAGTCGATCGGTGGTGGCGGCGGTTCCGGCGGCAACGCCGTCACCGGCGTGCTCGGCCTCGGCGGCAACACCGAGGGCACGCAGGTCAATATCAGCGTCGCCGTCGGTGGCCTCGGTGGCGACGGCAATACCGGCGGCGACGTCCATGTCACCCAGGATGGCGGCATCGAGACATCGGGCGTCGGCGCGACCGGCATTTTCGCCCAGTCGATCGGCGGCGGTGGCGGCACCGGCGGGCGGTCGAACTCGATCTCGCTGCAGCTTGGTCCCTCCTGCAAGCCGCCTGCGGATTGCGACGAGGTCAAGAAGTCGCCGAACTGGAACCTGCAGGCGACGGTCGGCGGAGAGGGCGGCGTCGGCAATATCGGCGGCCTCGTCGAGGTCACCAATCTCGATTTCATAACCACCCATGGCGACAAGTCGGCCGGCATCCTGGCGCAGTCGATCGGCGGCGGCGGCGGTACGGGCGGCGACGCCTATGTCGGTCTCGGCGGCCTGGTGTCGATCCCGGGCGTGCCGGTCGATCCGCTCACCTTCCTGAAGCCGGTCAGCACAGGCAGCTTCAAGCGCTCGGCGGCGGTCGGCATCGGCGGCACGGGCGGCACCGGCGGCAATGGCGGCACGGTCACTGTCACCAATACCGGCCACATCACCACCGAAGGCCAGACCTCGGACGGCATTCATGCGCAGTCGGTCGGCGGCGGCGGCGGCGATGGCGGTGATGGCAATGCCGGCATGCTGGGCACCATCGCCCTCGGCGGCAGCGGCGGCGCAAGCGGCAATGGCGGCGCGGTCACCGTCACCAATGGCAAGGACGACTTCTCGCAGGCGAATGTCGCCCTGATCGAGACCTTCGGCGGCATCGTCCTCGACGAGGACGGCGAGCGAACGAATCCGGATGCGGATACCGGCCGCTCCAACGGCATCTTCGCGCAGTCGGTCGGCGGCGGCGGCGGTTCCGGCGGCGGCGCCGGCGCTCTGCTGGCCATTGGCGGCACCGGCGAGGCGGCGGGCTATGGCGGCACGGTCACCGTCGACAATTATGGCGGCATCCTCACCCATGCTGATGATTCCGCGGGCATCTTCGCCCAGTCGATCGGTGGCGGCGGCGGTGCCGGCGGTTCGATCGGCTTGGCGATCCTCGGCGTCGGCGGTTCCGGCGGCTCCGCCGGCGTCGGCGGAGCGGTCGGCGTCACCAACGCGGCGATGATCGAGACCCATGGTCTCGATTCGCATGCCATCTTCGCCCAGTCGGTCGGCGGCGGCGGCGGCTCCGGTGGCGGCAAGAATTCCGGCAAGTTCACCGACAGCGTTCCGGCGCTGGTGCTGATCGGCGGCGCCGGCGGTTCCTCCGGCAATGGCGGCGCGGTCACGGTCACCAACTCCAACAGCCTGCACACGCTGGGCGACGGCGCCGACGGCATCAATGCGCAGTCGATCGGCGGCGGCGGCGGCTCGGGCGGCAGGACCTATGGCCTGCTCATGGTCGGCGGCGATGTCGCTTCGACCGGCAATGGCGGCGACGTCACGGTCGAGAACCAGCGAATCCTGTCCGGGGACGAGAGTGGGACGCTGCTGCGCCAGGGCAACATCCTGGTCGAAGGCTATGGCTCGCATGGCATCTTCGCGCAGTCGGTCGGCGGTGGCGGCGGCAATGCCGGTGGCGGCTTCGCGGCCAGCCTGACCTCGGGCTCGCTCGGCGTCGGCGGCGCCGGAGGCGGGGGCGGCGGCGTCGTCAAGGTCACCAATGAAGGCACCATCACCACGACGGGCGACGCGGCGGTCGCGATCTTCGCGCAGTCGATCGGCGGCGGTGGCGGCAATGGCGCCATGACCGGCGGCACGGCGCTGGCCGACGGCTCTACCTTCGACTTCGTCATCGGCGGCGCTGGCGGCGCAAGCGGCAAGGGCGGCGACGTCACCGTCACCAATGAGGTGACCGGCCTGATCCACACGACCGGATATGGCTCGACCGGTATCCTGGCGCAGTCGGTCGGCGGCGGTGGCGGCACGGGCGGCATCACCTATGTGACCAGTCCCGGCGACACGCCGTCGATTGCGCTGGCGATCGGCGGCTCGGGCGGCGCCGGCGGTGATGGCGGCATCGTCAAGGTCATCAATGACGGCAACATGCTGATCGAGGGCGACAACTCCGTCGCGATCTTCGCCCAATCGGTGGGCGGCGGTGGCGGCGCCGGCGGCGCGGCGACCGCTGTGGCGCTCGGCGGTACGGCAGTGATCGGCGGCGCCGGCGTCACCGGCAAGGGGGGCGACGTCATCGTCGACAGCACCGGCGTCATCGAGCTGAAGGGCAACGGCTCCGTCGGCATCTTCGCGCAGTCGGTCGGCGGCGGCGGCGGTGTCGTCACCGCGGGAACCGATGGCATCGTCGAGGCCACCGCAAATGGCGGCACCGGCAATGGCGGCATCGTCAAGATCACCGGCAACACCAGGATCCTCATCACCGGCGACAATTCGGTCGGCGTCTTCGCCCAGTCGGTGGGTGGCGGCGGCGGCGTCGGCGGCTTCGACGGGAACTATCTCGGCCTGGACGGCTTCTCCGGCGCCAGCGCCCAGACCTTCAGCCTGTTCTCGGAACCGACGCCGGCCGGCTTCATGGGCTCTGTCGGCGGCGACGGCTATGGCGACGTGGTCAGCCTGACGCAGAAGGTCGATGTCGCGGTCACCGGCAAGAACTCCTTCGCCATCCTGGCGCAGAGCGTCGGCGGCGACGGCAATGGCGACATCGACGTCACCATCGAGGACAAGGTGAAGGTGATCGGCGGTTCCGAAATGGGCGCCGGCGTCGGCTTCAAGGACGGCAAGACCAACAAGCTCACCAACAAGGGCATCGTCACCTCGGTCGACCTGATCGACGGCTACGCCATGCGCGCCACCGGCGGCGACGACACCTTCGAGAACGAATATGTGACCATCGGCTCGGTCGCGCTCGGCGAAGGACAGAACGCCTTCAACAACCGCTTCGACGCCATCCACTACATTGGCGACACCGTCGATCTCGGCGCGACGGGCAAGTATCTGAACGAAGGGTACATGTCGCCCGGCGACTGGGACCGGGTGATGCGGACGACGTTGACCGGCAATCTCGAGCAGACCGAGGAAGGCGCCTATCTGCTCGACCTCGATCTCGCCGGCACGACCGACCGCATCGATGTCAGCGGCACGGCGGTGGTGGACGGCATCGTCGCCATCAACGTCATGCACCCCGCGTCGGCGCGCACCGGCAGCACGGACTACGTCATCATCCACACCGAAGAGGGCGTCACCGACGAGGGCCTGGAGCTCGACGCCGCGCAGAGCGCGGTGGCGCAGTACAAACTGCTCTATCCGGTCGATCCCCAGGATGTCGTCCTCAATGTCGATATCAACTATGCCCGTGGGGGCATGACGGAGAACCAGACGGCGGTCGGTTCGGCGATCAACGCGATCCAGACGGACCTTGCCTCGCCGGATTTCGCTCCGATCGCGGCGGCGCTGTTCTACGTGCCGACGATCGATGCCCTCGGCGCGATCTACGATTCGATCTCGGGCGAGGGCGTCAGCGGCTTCCAGCAGCCCGAGTTCGACATGAACAGCACTTTCCTGGCGGCGATGACCGGCCAGGCGGACAGCTGGCGCATCGGCATGGGCCTCGATCCCTCGAGCCAGAGCTATACGCCGAAGGCGCTCGGCTACGCGGACGAGCCCGAAAAGAGCCCGGCCTTCGCCGCGCTCGACCAGGCCGAGGAGCGTCGCTGGAAGATCTGGGCGACGGTCGGTGGCAATTCCGGCAACGTCAATGGCGACCCGACCATCGTCGGCAGCGCCGACCTGACCTACAAGGCCGGCAGCCTGGCGGCCGGCGTCGATTACCAGGTCGATCCCGACACGCTGATGGGTCTTGCCGTCGGCGGCGCCGCCGGCTCGTTCTCGGTGCCGGATCGCGAGACCAGCGGCAACATGGTCGGCGGCCATCTCGGCGCCTATGGCGCCAAGAAGTGGGGCCAGTTCTATGCCAATGGCGCGCTCGCGTTGGACATCTACGACAACAGCACCCGCCGCCAGGCGACCGTGCCTGGCTCCGACGCACCGCTCAATCCCGTGCCTGGCTTCTCGGAACGCTGGGAGGGCGATTTCCTGAGCGGCGGCTTCAGCGCCCGCGCCGAAACCGGATGGCGCCAGCCCGTCGCCGGCCTCGGCGCGGTCACCGGCTTCGCCGGCCTGCAGTTTGCCTCGCTGACCATGCAGGGCTTCCAGGAGACCTCCCCGAACGGCGACGTCCTCGGCCTCGACTATGACCGCCGCACCATCACGTCGCTTCCTTCCATGCTCGGCCTGCAGTTCGACACGACGATGGGGCTCGGCGAGAACACGACCATCCAGCCCTGGGCGCGGGCGGCCTGGCAGCACGAGTTCAATCCGGATCGCTCGGTCAATCCGAGCTTCCTCGCGGCGCCGGGCTATCCCTTCGTCGTGCAGGGCGCGGCCGCGGCCGAGGATGCGCTGGCGGTCAATGCCGGCTTCAGGATGAACTGGGGCCCGGACACCTCGTTCTTCGCCACTTTTGACGGCAAGTTCGCCGACAACGTCCAGACCTATGGCGGCAATGCCGGCTTCCAGGTCCGCTGGTAGCGTCTCCTGCCGGCCGCGCTTTCGCGTGGCCGGCTTCAATGCCCAGTTGGGCTCGACGCCCGCTCGCGTGGATCCCGCCGGCGGGTGTCGAGCTTTGGAGGAGCAGGCTTTTCCCAGACCTTCGTCCGGTCCCAGGCGCTCACCTGTTATTCGTGGTCAAATACCAGTTGACAGGAATGCGGCTTGCTATCTGATATGAACGAAAGCTCTCACCTGCGAAAAATAAGCTGGAGGGCGGAGGTTGGCGTGGGAGCCGCCAGCCGGGTGTTCTTGAGAATAAGAGTTCGCGTGCGGAACGTGCGACGAGAAAGCTTGGGCCAGAGGGACGTCGCGCGCCGCGCGGCGGGGCCTGAACAGGGCGCGGTGAGCGGATATCCGCCCCGGCCAAGAGGGAGGGAGACAGGATCATGACACGGGCTAGGACGAAACTCGGCGTGGCGGTCTGCGCCGCTGCCTTGATGAGCGTGGCCGGCGTGGCGAAGGCCGCCGAACTGCCGCCGGCCTTCGCGACGCTGCCGCCGGATATCCAGGCGCTCTATGTCGGCGTCGAGGAGACGATCCAGCCGTCGGCCTATGACAATTTCGGCCCGGTCAAGCAGCCGTGGAAGTGGTGCCACTCGGAATCCTACCAGGGCAATCCCTGGCGGGTCTCCGTCACCAAGGAGCTCGAGCGCCTGGTCGATCTCTACAAGGCGAAGGGCTGGGTCTCCGATTTCGAGATGTCGGATTCGAACGGCGACACCGGCCAGCAGATCGCCCAGATCCGCGCCTTCATCGACAAGAAGTGCAGCATCATCACCTCCTTCGCCGGCTCTTCGACGGCGCTGAACGAAGTGATCGAGGCCGCCTTCAAGGCCGGCATTCCCTTCGTCACCGGCGCGGGCGCCGTCACCAGCCCCTATGCCATCAACGTCGATTCCAACTATGTGAAGTTCGGCTATGACGTCGCCAAGGGCGTCGTCGAGGGCATTGGCGGCAAGGGCAACGTACTGCGCATCGAGGGCATCGCCGGCAGCCCGCTGGTCGCCCAGCAGCGCGCCGGCGCCGACAAGGCCTTTGCCGAGGCGCCCGACGTCAAGGTGATCCGCGACGTCAACGGTAACTGGTCGCCCAACGTCACCAAGACGGTGACGCTGCAGGTGCTCGCCACCACGCCGCAGCCGATCGCGGGCGTCTGGACCTCGGGTTCGGAGTCGCGCATCGTCGCCGAGGCGTTCAAGCAGGCTGGCCGGCCGATCCCGGTCGTCTCCGGCTCGATCTCGGGCGACGCGCTCGGCTTCTGGAAGGATAACCAGGACACGTTCCGCTTCACCGGCGGCGCGCTGATGCCGTCCTGGACGGCGCAGACCCTGTTCCGCGTCGGCGTCCGCGTGCTCGAAGGCCAGCAGCCGAAGCTGAACATCCTGATGATCCCGGTGCCGGCCGTGAAGCCGGACGAGCTCGGCAAATGGCATCGCGAGTGCATGACCAAGGACGCCGTCTCGATCTTCCCCGTCGCGCCTCAGGACCCGATGCCGGAAGAGCTGATGGACGCCTATTTCGCCAAGCCGGCGCATACGCAGCTGTTCGATTACGCCCAGACGCCGGATCCCTGCTCCAAGTAGGATCACGGACAGGCGACACACGCCGGTGGCCGCTTCAAACCCGGCTATCGGCGTGGTTCTCTGACGAGCGGGCGGCCACGGCCGGCGCCCGCCTGAATGCGCATCGGGGGAATGACGGTCTATGCTGGAGATCCGCGATCTCTCCAAGCGCTATGGCGAGACGGTGGCGCTGGACGGCGCCACCATCGATTTTGCGCCCGGCACCATTCACACCATTCTCGGCGAGAACGGCTCGGGCAAGAGCACGCTGGTCAAGCTGCTCTCCGGCATCGTCACGCCGGATCGCGGCAGCATCACCTTCGAGGGCCGCAGGATCGCCGGTCGCGATCCCGCCGATTTCCGCGCCGCCGGCTTCGCTACCGTCTTCCAGGAAGTGCTGATCGCGCCGGACCGCAGCGTCGCCGACAACATATTGCTCGGCTATGACGGCCTTCTTCGCCGCCGCGTGCCGCGCGGCGAGCGTCGCGCCTTCGCCGGCAGCGTCCTGTCCGAATTCGCGGTGACCCGGGTGCCGCTCGACGAGCCGGCCGGCGAGGTGCCGCTGGCGGCGCAACAGCTGATCGTGCTCGCCCGGGCGCTGACTCGCAAACCCCGCGTGCTGATCCTCGACGAGGTCACCGCCGCGCTCGATTTCGCTGATCGCGAGGCGGTGTTCGCGCTGATGCGGCGGCTGGCGGCGGATGGCTGCCTGATCCTGTTCATCACCCACCGGATGGACGAGGTCACCGGCCTTTCCGACCGCGTCACGGTCTTGCGCAGCGGTCAGGTGGTGAAGACTCTGGAGAAGGGCGAACTCGTGCCGGATGAGCTGCTCGCGCTGATGGCGCCGGATACCGCGCGGGAGTTGCACCATGGCTGACGCCGCCGTCGCGCTTTCCGTACGCGGCCTGTCGCTGAAGCCGGGCGCGGTTCTGTTCGAGCAGACGATCCGGCGCGGCGAGATCGTCGGCCTTGCCGGCCTCGACGGCCATGGCCAGGATGCCTTCATCGAGACGCTGGCCGGCCTGCGCCCGCCCGCCGGCGAGGTCCTGGCCGGCGGGCGCGAGATACGGAGCTTCCGCCAAGCGGTTCGAAGCGGCATCGCCTATCTGCCGCGCGACCGTCGCGCCACCGGCATTTTCCCGTCGATGTCGATCCTCGACAATTTCGCCATCGCGACTGTCGGCCGCGATCGCCGGCTCGGCCTGATCAGCGCGGTCGAGCGGCGCAAGCGCTACGACTATTATCGCGACCGGCTGTCGATCGTCGCGCCCGAGCCCGGCCACCTGATCACCACGCTTTCCGGCGGTAACCAGCAGAAAGTGCTGCTCGCCCGCGCCCTGGCGCACAAGCCGGACGTGCTGCTCCTGAACGACCCGACGCGCGGCGTCGACATCGCCACCCGGCGCGTGCTCTACGCCGTCTTCCGCGAACTGGCGGCGGAGGGCATGGCGCTGGTGATCCTCTCGACCGAGATCGAGGAGGCGCTGGTGCTCTGCGACCGCATCCTCGTCTTCCGCGAGCAGGAGCTCGCCGCCTCGCTGGAAGGGGCAGGGCGCTCGTCCGAGCGGATCATTTCCACCATGTTCGGGCGCGCAGCATGACGGCGATCGCAACCTCGCAACCCACCCGCCGGGCCTCGGCCCTGAAGGCGATCTGGCGGCAGACCGGCTTCGCGCCGATCCTGTTCGTCATCCTGCTCGCGATCAACATCGTAATCAATCCGGCCCGCTTCGCGCCGGGCGCCTGGGGCACGCTGATCGGCCTCGCGGCGCCGCTGGTCGGCGCGGCGATCGCCTCGGCGCCGGCGATCCTCGGCGGCCGCGGCGGCATCGACATCTCGGTCGGCCCGATCATGGGCTTCGTCAACGCCATCGTCGTGCTGGTGCTGGCGCAGAAGCTGGGCTTGACCTCGCCCCTCATCGTCGTCGGGGCGGCCGTCCTGATCGGCGCCGCCATTGGCGCGCTGAACGGCTTCCTGGCGACGATCCTGCGCATCCAGCCGATCGTCGCGACGCTCGGCACCTATCTGCTGCTGGTCGGCACGACGCTCACCATCCTGCCGGCGCCGACCGGCACGGTTCCGGCCTGGCTGAAATCGCTCGGCGGGCCGCTGTCGATCCTGCCGCTCGGCGCCGTCTTCCTGATCTGGATCGGCATCCGCCGCCTGCCTTACTACGACCACCTGATGGCGGTCGGCAGCGACGACCGCGCCGCCTATACGGCCGGCATCCCGGTGACGCTGGTGCGCTTCCTCTCCTATGTCATCACCGGCGTCTTCGCCGGCGTCGCGGGGCTGATGATGACGGCGCTGATCGGCTCGGCCGACCCGTCGATCGGCCCGACCTACACGCTGATCGCCATCTCGGCCGTGGCGCTTGGTGGCGTCAGCCTTGCCGGCGGGCGAGGCGGCCTGCTCGGCGCCGCCATCGGCGCGATCGACATTTTCCTGCTGCAGAGCGCGCTGACCTATTTCAACTTCTCGACCTTCGTTCTGCAGATCGCCTATGGCGCGATCCTTGTCATCGCCATCGTGCTGACGGCCTTGCAGGACCGCTGGCTCGGACGCATGCGGGGAGTGAGCTAGATGGCGCGGTTGACCAGTGACCAGGCTCGCGTCCTCGGCGCGCTCATCGTCGCCGTCGCCCTGCATCTGACCGGCACGGCGCTGATCGAGGGCTACAGCAGCGAATTCTCCATGCGGGCGATGCTGGTGCTCGGCTCGCTGCTCGCCATCGCCTCGATCGGCCAGACGCTGGTGGTGATCATCGGCGGCATCGACCTCTCGATTCCCTTCGTCATCGGCTTCGCCAATGTCGTCACGGCGCAGCTCTATGGCGGCGGCATGAACTTCGCGCTGGTGTGCGCGATCGTCGTCGGCCTCGCCTGCGCGATCGGCGCGCTGAACGGCCTGATCTCGTCGAGCCTCAAGCTGCATCCCCTCATCGTCACGCTCGGCATCGGCACGATCGTGCAGGGCTCGGTGCTGCTCTGGACTGGCGGCTTTCCGTCCGGCTCGGCGCCAGAATCGATCACCGAATTCGTCTCGATCGGCGGCTCGGTCGGCTTCCTGCCCGTACCCTGGCTGGTGCCGTGCTTCGTCGCGCTCGCGGCCATCGTCACCGTGGCGCTCGCCCGCACCGCCTATGGTCGCCGCCTGTTCGCCCTCGGCAGCAATCCGCGCGCCGCGCCGCTCGCGCTCATCAATCCGGTGGCGATGTGGACGGCGACGTTCGCGCTCTCGGCCGCCTTCGCCGCCGTCACCGGCATCCTGCTGCTCGGTTTCACCGGCTCGGCCTATGGCGAGGTCGGCCAGCCCTATCTGTTCCAGACCATCGCCGCCGTCGTCATCGGCGGCACGGCGCTGGTCGGCGGGCGCGGCTCCTATCTCGGCACGGTCGCCGGCGCGCTGGTGCTGACCGAGATCAACACGCTCTTGATCGGCATCGGCCTGCAGCCGTCGCTGGTGCAGGCGGTCCTCGGCGTCGTCATCGTCGTGCTGGTGTCGTTCTATGGCCGCGACGCCCATGTGCGGACGACGATCTGAGGCGGTTCAGCCCTTGATCGGGAATTTCGGCTCCGGCAGGTGGCCGCCGATCTGGCGGCAGAGTTCGGCCGCAGCCTCGTAGAGATGCTTCGACGCGTCCGCCAGCTGCACCTGGTTGGTGACCCAGAGCAGGAACGGCATGGTGATCGCCGCCTGGGCGATGCCGCTGGCGTCGAAGATCGGGAAGGATACGTCGGTGATGCCGCGCAGCGTCTCGTCCGCGACCATCTCGTAGCCGCGCTTCTGGATCTGTTCGACACGGCGGATCAGCGGCTCCGGATCCTTCTCACGCGACAGCAGCTCCTCGGAGGCGCGCTCGATCAGCATGGCGCGGGTCGGCTCGTTCTGGAAGGCGATCAGCGTGCGCCCGGACGCCGTCGACAGCATCCTGGTCTGGGTGCCGAGACGCACGCGAAAACCGACCGGGGCGGGATTGTCGGCAACGGCGATGACTCGGACCGAGAGCCCGTCGATGATCGACAGGATGATCGCCTCCTCGACCTCGGCCGCCAGGCTCTGCAGGATCGGCTGCGCCGCCTCGCGCAGCCGCCGGATCGGCGGGTGACCGCAGGCGAGATCGAACAGCTTCATCGAAATCTGGAACGCCTCGCCGGGCGGCTTGCGCTCGACATAGCCGCGCCGCTCGAGCGAGACGACGACGCGGTAGACTTCCTGCACGGACCGGCCGAGCGAATGGGCGATCTGCGACAGGATCAGCCCGCCCGACTGGCCGGCCAGCAGCTCGAGGATGTCGAGCCCCTTTTCCAGCGCCGGGGCCTTGTAGGCGACCGCCGCCGTGGCCTGCTGTTCGACGTCCACCGCCACTGCCTTCTTCGCCATTTCCGAGCCCCGTGCGTGCCTGCTTGTTTCCTCACCGATACATCATCGCGCCCTTGACAGCATCTGCCGAGCGCTATCCTATTTCAAAAACAATTATCATATGTGGAAATTGACGTCGCGCCGCGAGTCATTTCCCGTGGGAACAGGAACATGACGGGGCAGCGCTACAGCGGGGCGATCATCGACGCCCATCATCATTTCTGGGATTTGAGCCTCGGCAAGCATGGCTGGCTGGAGGGCGGCCAGCCCGACGACGAACTGGCGCCGCTCCGCCGCAACCATCTCGCCAGGGACTACGAGGCACTGGCATTGCCGGAAGGCATCGTCGCCAGCGTGCATGTCGAGGCCAACTGGGATCCGGCCGACCCGGCCGGCGAAAACCGCTGGCTCGACACGCTGGAGCGATCGCCCGGCATCGCGTCGCGCTATGTCGCCCATGCGGCGCTGCTCGATCCCGGCGCAGCCGCCGTGCTGGAGCAGCATGCGGAAAGCGCGCGCGTCGTCGGCATCCGCGAGATCCTGAGCTGGCACCCCGACCCGGCCAAGCGCCGGATGCCCGACAATGACCGCATGGACGATCCGCGCTGGCGCGCCAGTCTCGCCCGCTTCCGCGATCTCGGCTTCAGCTTCGACCTGTTGATCACGCCGCATCAGTTCGAGAGCACGATGCGACTGGTGGCGGATTTTCCCGACATCGCCTTCATCTTGAACCACTGTGCCAGCCCGATCGACCGCGATGCCGAAGGCATGCGGCGCTGGCGCGAAGGGCTCGTTCAACTGGCCGAGGCGCCGAACGTCGCGATCAAGATCTCCGATCCCGTCGCCTATGATCCGCAATGGAGCCGCGAGAGCCTGACCGAAGTGATTCATGCCTGCATCGATGCCTTCGGGCCGGAGCGGGCGATGTTCGCCACTGACTACCCGGTGGCGGGCCTGCATATCGGCTTCGCCGAATGGATCGACGTCTTCAAGGACGCGACGCGCGGTTTCTCGGCCGACGAACAGGCAGCGCTCTTCGCCGGGACAGCCCGGCGCTGGTACAGGATGGCTTAGCCATACCGCCTTCAGCTGAAAGCAAGACCCTCACCCAACCCTCTCCCGCAAGCGGGCGAGGGCTTCGGGCCGGCGTCATGCCGATAGCGGGGCGTCATATCGATCGCGGGGATTGGACGGCGCGCTTCCTCTCCTGCCTGCGGGAGAGGGTAGGGGTGAGGGCCCCCTAGATTAGCCTCAGTTGCTCGCCTGGGTCTGCACGTCGTCGAGCTTGACGAACACCGCGCCCGAGGCGGCGAGCCGCTTGATGCCCTCGACGACGCCGAGGCCGGCCGGATGTCCCGGCTGGTTGATATGGGCGATGATAACGTCGCCGGATTTCGCCGCGGCGATACGCCTGGCGACCGTGGCGGCCGGCAGCGACGCGCCCATGTCGGCGTTCAGCGAGAAGCCGGCGACCTCGTAGCCGTCGGCGCGGATCTGGTCGAGCGCGTCGCGGCTGTAGACGGCCGTCGCGCCGCGGAACCAGCGCGGCGGCTTGCCGGTCGCCTGCTGGATGGCCGAGGCGCCGCCATCGACCTCCTTCTGCACCGCTTCCAGCGAGCCGGCCGTCTTCACGCCATAGAGGCTTGGAATGTCGGTGATCGCCGGCACATGCTGGTCGCCGTGGTTCTCGATCTGGAACAATTCGGGGTGCGCCATCAGGGTGGACATGGTGGCGGCGTTCCGCTTCATCCAGCGATGGGTGACGAACAGGGTCGCCGGAATCCGGTTCTCGACCAGCAGGTTCAGGATGCGCTGGTCGATGGCGCCGGAACACGCGTCGAAGGTCAGCGCCACGACTCGGGGTCCCGGCGGCGGCGCGGCGATGCGCAGCTTCAGTTCGATGTCATGCGACTTCGCCGTCGCCGGCAGGGCGGCGACGAGGCTGGCGCCAAGCGCGAGGATCGTGGCGAGGAGGGGGCGACTGCAGGACATGCGGAACTCCGGGACGCGGCGTGCGCGGAGAAAGATCCAGCACTTCGACTCAAATAAGGCGGCGGGCAACAGATCTCGCGCTTTCCGCCTCTCTTTCGCACCGGCGCCGGACGCGATTGCGGCGTGCCGGCAGGACGCCGCCGAACTGGGGCATCGATTCCTGCAAACGCTTCTTGGAGGTCTTGCATGTTTGGACATTAACCATCTGCGCGCAAACATTTTTCCGTTGTCTAGGAGGCGACGGGCGACGGTGGTAGCGTTAACTTTCCCCAGGCTTGAAGCGAACGGACCGTTCCGCCCGGGGCGAGGGCCGCGTCGTGATGTCTTGTACCGCGCAGTGCCATGGCTCATGCGACGCGCGAAGCTGGCGGAATGGATCCGGCGTTTCTCAGCGTTTCGCATGCCTCCCGGAACGGGCTCCGACGCAAGGGGATGCCGGTGGCTGACAGCTGGCCCGTGATCCTGCTGGTCGAGGACGAACCGCTGGTGCGGGCCGCTGTCGCTGAAATGCTGGAGGATCTCGGATTTTCCGTCGAGCAGGCCGCTTCCGCTGGCGCAGCCTCGGCCCTTCTGGCCGTGCCGGATCATCCCTATGACGCGGTCATCATCGATGTCGGCCTGCCGGACCGGCCCGGCGACGAACTCGCCAGGGACATCCTGTCCGATCTCGCCGAAATCCCGGTCATCATCGCCAGCGGCGGCGATCCCTCCGAGCTCGATCCGGCGCTGGCCGGCAATGCGCGCATCGCCATCCTGAGCAAGCCCTATGGCGCCCGAGGCATGATCGAGCTTCTAGCCTCGCTCGGCGTCATCGCCGGCAGGCCCTGAGGTCCGCGCAGTCGCACAGCTTTTGGTGGAAGAAGGCAGCGTCCGGCTGGGCGCCCGGCTGGTACGCCGTCGAAGATATGCGACTATGCCCGCTCGCTCGACGTTCCGACCGGAGGAGGCCGCCCCGTGCCGACGGAGTACTATCTCGACGTTGCCATGCGTCTCGGTATGGCCGTGCTTTGCGGCCTGTTGATCGGCATCAACCGCGACGCCAAGGAAAAGCCGGCCGGCATGCGCACGCTGGCCATGGTCTCGCTCGGCGCGGCGCTGGTCGCGGTCAGCGTCGGCAACATCGCCACCTTCGCCGGCCATCCCGACGCGCAGAGCCGGGTGCTGCAGGGCGTCATCCAGGGCGTTCTCGCCGGCATCGGCTTCATCGGCGCCGGCGCCATTCTGCGTCCGTCCAAGCGCGGCGAGATCGTGCATGGCGTCACGACGGCCTCGACCGTCTGGGTTTCGGCGGCGCTCGGCATCGCCTGCGGTCTCGGCGACTGGCCGGTCGTCCTCATCTCGCTGGTGCTGGTCTTCCTGGTCCTTGTCGTCGCCAAGCCGATCGAGCGGCGCTGGCTGGACTATCTGCGCGCTCGCGAAGAGGCGCAGGAGGCCGCCGCGGCTGCCGCCTCGGCGGAAGGCGCCGAACCGGCGGCTCGCTCGAAGCCGGTCTAGGACTGGTTGCCACGACGGTTGGAATCGAGCGCCCAGACGAGCGCGCCGAGGACGGCGACGGCGCTGACGCCGCTGCAGGCGATCAGCACCTTGCGCGACAGCCGAGTGACGTTCGATGGCTCGGGCCGCAGGCAAAGCTAGGCTTTGATATCGGGAGCGTCGGTCGTCAATACGCGGCACCTGTGAGCCAACGGAAAACGCGGCGCCATCCGCATCATCGGAGCCTTACTCAGATGAAACAGCTCACTTGTCAGCGCCTCTTCATTCGGAAGCCTTGAAAGAGCCAGCTGATCCGCAAGAGGCTTGGTCGGTCCTGCCCAGATTGACAGTTCGGGCAATCTCCGGTCTTCTCATGCTGGCGGCCCGATGCATGTCGGTAAACGATTTAAGTCGAACGGTGCCGGAGCGATCCGCCCTACGTTTCACCTTCATCCGATCCGGGCCGGCCTGCGGACTTAAGGAGGCCAAGTAGAGTTCGGAGGAACTTGATCAAGATTCTTTATCCACTGCTGTGAGATCAAGGAGCGTTCTGATGAAGTCGTCCAAACTATTTCGGAGCCTGCTGGTGTTGCCTTTTCTGGCCGCAAGCTGTGGAGCTTCTGCCCATGCTCAAACCGCCGATGTGCCGCTCGCTGCACGAGATGGACAGGTCACGCTGCCTTATGCGGAGCAGAAGTTCCGCGGCAATGTGGGCACCACCTATCTGAATGCCGACCCGGCAGAGTTTCCCGCCCCAATCAAGGCCCCCGAAGGCGCACCGAACGTCCTGCTGGTGCTGCTCGACGATGTGGGTTTCGGGCAGTTCGACGTTACCGGCGGCGGCGTTCCCTCGCCCGCGCTAGACGAACTGGCCAAAGAGGGTCTGACCTTCACGCGCTTCCACACCACCGCGCTCTGCTCGCCGACGCGCGCCGCTCTGCTGACGGGGCGCAACCACAATGTGGCCGGGACCGGTGTCATCACCGAACTTGCCACCGGCTATGACGGCTATACCGGAGTCATTCCCAAGGACACCGCCTCGTTCGCCGAGATCCTGCGCCAGAACGGCTATGTCACGGCTTGGATCGGCAAGAACCACAACACTCCGATCTACGAGACCAGCGCCGCCGGGCCCTTCGACCATTGGCCGAACGGGCTGGGCTTCGATTATTTCTACGGCTTCATGGCAGGCGACACAAACCAGATCCGTCCATATCTCTTTGAGAATCAGACCCCTATTGGGACTCCCGATAAGGAGGGCTATTACCTCAGCACCGATCTGGCCGACCATACGATCGACTGGCTGAAGAGGCTCGAGGCGATCCAGCCCGAGAAGCCCTGGTTCGCCTATCTCGCGCCCGCCGCGACCCATGCCCCGCATCAGGCCCCGAAGGAGTTGATCGCCAAGTTCAAGGGCAAGTTCGATATGGGCTGGGATGCCTATCGCGAGCAGACCTTCAAGCGCCAGAAGGAGCGCGGGATCATTCCTGCCGATACCGAGTTGACTCCGCGCCCCGCCAGCCTGCCGGCCTGGGACAGCCTGAACGCCGACCAGAAGAGGCTGTACTCGCGCATGATGGAGGTCTTCGCGGCCTATGGCGAGCAGGTAGACCACGAGGTCGGGCGCGTGCTTGACTATGTCAAGACCTTGCCCGATGCCGACAATACGATGATCATCTATATCGTTGGCGACAACGGTGCCTCCGCCGAGGGCGGCTTCGACGGCACGCTGAACGAGAATGCCTTCTTCAATCAATATCTGATGAAGACCGAGGACATGATCGACCGGATCGATGAGATCGGGACCGAGCTGCATTTCAACCACTTCCCTGCCGGCTGGGCCTGGGCTGTCGATACCCCGTTTCAATGGACCAAGCAGGTCGCGAGCCACCTGGGCGGCGTGCGCAACCCGATGATCGTCAAATGGCCGGCCCGCTTCCGGAAGGGCGGGGAGATGCGGACCCAGTTCCTGCATGTCATCGATATTGCGCCGACCATTCTTGACGCGGCCCATATCCCCGAGCCGCGCAGCGTCAATGGGACGGCTCAGACCCCGATCCAGGGCAAAAGCTTCCTGAGCGTGCTGGACGATGCCAAGGCCGAAGAGGTCCGCACCAGCCAGTATTTCGAGATGTTCGTGAACCGCGGTATGTATGACAAAGGCTGGTGGGCGGCGTCGCTGGCCTTCGAGCCCTGGGACCCGGTTCGCGGCGAGTTCGATCCGATGAAGGCGAAATGGGAGCTCTACAACCTTGATGAGGATTTCAGCCAGGCCAAGGATCTTGCGGCCAAGAATCCCGACAAGCTGGAGGAACTGAAGGCGCTCTGGTGGGCAGAGGCATCGAAGAACAAGGCGTTGCCGCTTGACTGGCGCGGTGCCGAACGCTTCAGCGCCGAAGGCACCGGAAAGCCGAACCTTGCAGCCGGGCGTGATAGCTTCACCTATGAGGGCGTGCTAGCGGGCCTGCCGGAATCCTCCGCCCCCGACCTGAAGAACAAATCCTTCAGCGTCACCGCCAAAGTCAAGATCAAGGAAAATGCCAATGGCATGATCTTCACGCAAGGTGGCAATACCGGCGGCTGGGCCTTCTATCTTAAGGATGGCCAGTTAAAGGCCGTCCATAATTATATCGACGTCGCGGTTTATTCCGTCGAAAGCGACAGCGCCGTCCCTGCGGGTGAGCATGAACTGAAAATGGAGTTCGCCTATGAGGGCGGCAAGGAAATGGGAAAAAGCGGGTCCATAACTCTGTCCATCGACGGCAAGGCGGTCGGTTCGGGCACTATCGCGAAGACCACTCCGTTCAAATATTCGCTCTCCGAGAACCAGGACGTCGGGACGGATACCGGCACGGCGGTAACCAGCGACTACAAGGCGCCGTTCGACTTTCAGGGCGAGCTTGAGAAAGTGGTCGTGGAACTCCAGAAGTAAGATTGGCCGGGCGCTCTGCCATTCGGTGGGCGCCCGGCTTATTGGCTGAGGTCTCATTGGTCCGTTCCAGCGGTCGGCCTCTAGCTGCTTTGGGAACGTTATGGGCCGCGCACGACCTGTGTGAACCGCTTCAACCGGCGGCGAAAGGCCGGCTTATGGGATCGGCTTCTGACGGCGGTCTCGAAGGCCCACGGTGGCGGTATCCTGATGATCGACAGTTCCAGCGTGCTCCGCATCTGGATGCGTCTTAATGAGTCTGTGACCTAGTCTAGGTCAGCACGCTGGCGCCGAGATTGATCGCGAGCGCCAGCAGCGTCGTGTTGAACACGAACGACGCGATCGAGTGGAACATCATCACCATCCGGAAATCCGTCGTGCGGACGTTCACGTCGGAGGTCTGGAAGGTCGCGCCGAGGCAGAACGAGAAATAGAAGAAGTCCCAGATCACCGGCTGCGGCGTGTCCGGGAAGATCAGCCCGCCCTTGTCGTCTTCCTTGCCGTCGGCATTGCTGTCGGTCCCGGCCGGCGCGTAGTAGAGCCGGGCATAGTGGAACGCGAACAGGGTGTTGAAGACGATCCAGCCGAGCGGAATGCTGATGATGGCGGTGGCGAGGTGGGTGGCCGTGGTGTTGGCGCCGTTCAGGATCGAGAAGATCGAATAGAACGAGAAGGCGATGGCGCCGACCGTCAGGCACATGATGAGGACAATGCCCTCATCCGCGCTGCGTGCGCGCCGGCGCAGCGTGTCGAGATTGGCCTTTGCCGCCAGCCGGAACAGGAAGAAGAGGTAGACGACGAAGAAGATGTCGCCGGCCGCGATCAGCGCGAATTCGGCGAAGACCAGCCGGATGAGGAAATAGGCGACGACCGCGAGGAGGATGGACTCGTAGAAGTGCCGGTGCTGGTTCCAGTGGCGCCCGATGAGAGAAATCGCCTTGCTCCGCCTTGCGGGCTATTCCACGAATACCGTGACCCGGTCTGACCGCCCGGCCGAATCGACGACCGATAGAGTAACAAACCCTGGTCCGTCCGGCGCCCAGCTTTCAGCGCGCGCGAACGGCGTCTGCGCGATTGGCACGCCGTTGGCGAACCAGGTGAAGGGCGGCTGGCCGTTGCGGATCTTGATCATCAGCGGCATCGGATCGCCGGCGCGGATGCCGAGATCGACCTGGACGCCATCCGGCGGGAAGGCGATCTCCGGCGTGTCGGGCGCCTTGTTGGCGAGGATGTCGCTGCCGCGAAAACGCTTCAGCGGCGCCGGCAGGTCGCCGTTCGAGGCGATCAGGGCGCCGCGCGGGGCGGGCGGCAGCGGCGCGCGGTCGCCGCCGAGCTTGTCGAAGGCCTCGAACAGCACCGGCGCCGCCGTGCCGATGCCGGAAAGGCCGGAGACCGGTGCGCCATCGGCCCGTCCCGCCCAGACGCCGATCACCGTGCGGCCGTCGAAGCCGATCGACCAGGCGTCGCGATAGCCGTAGGAGGTGCCGGTCTTGTAGGCGATGCGGCCGCGCGCGCCGATGGTCGGCGGCGGCACGTCGGCGAGGATGTCTGAGACATACCAGGCGGCGAGCGGCTCGAGCACGGGCGCGGTATCGGCCGAGGCGACGACCGGCAGGGGCTCCGGATGCAGCGCCACCGGCCGGCCGCCGCGCGCGATCGCGGCATAGACCGAGACGAGGTCCTTGAGCGAGATGCCGACGCCGCCGAGCCCGACCGCGAGGCCGGCCGCCGACATGTCCGGCAGGCGCGGGCTGGCGGCGGCGCGCTTCAGCCGCGCGATCAGCCGCGCCGGCCCAACCGCGTCCAGCACCTGCACCGCCGGTACGTTGAGCGATTGCGTCAGCGCGTCGTGGATGGTCACCGTGCCGCGATAGAAACCGTCGAAATTGACCGGCGCATAGCCGGCGAAGGCCGAGGGCTTGTCCTCGATCAGGCTCTGCGGATGGGCGAGGCCCTGCTCGAAGGCGAGGCCGTAGATCAGCGGCTTCAGCGTCGAGCCGGGCGAGCGCACCGCCTCGGTCATGTCGACATAGCCGTTGCGGCCGTCATCCATGAATCCGGCCGAACCGACCGAGGCGAGGATGTCGCCGGTGACCTGGTCGGCGACGAGGATGGCGACCGACGCCTTCGCCCCGACTTTTGCCGCGCGAGTGCCGGCCAAGGCTTCCAGCTTCGCCTGCAGGCGGCCGTCGACGGTGAGGCGGATGACGGGATCGGTCGGATGCCGCTTGCGCGCCTGGTCGCCGAGATGGGCGGCGAGCATCGGGAACGGCTTCCTGGCTTCCGGAATGCGCTCGGTCTTGGCCGAGGCGGCGGTCTCCTCGTCGAGCACGCCGGCCGTCACCAGCCGGTCGAGCACGCGGTCGCGCGCAGCCTTCGCCGCCTTCGGGTCGCGGTCGGGCCGCCGCGCCTCGGGCGATTGCGGCAGCGCGACGAGCAGGGCGGCCTCGGCAATGGTCAGCCGGCGCGGCTCCTTGCCGAAATAGGCGAGCGTCGCGGCGCGGATGCCTTCGAGATTGCCGCCATAGGGTGCCAAGGCCAGGTAGAGAGACAGGATCTGGTTCTTGTCGAGCTTCTGCTCCAGCGCCCGCGCGTGGACGATCTGCTTCAGCTTGCTTTCGGCCTGCCGGGTCGAGCCGCCCTGGACGAGGCGCGCAACCTGCATGGTCAGCGTCGAGCCGCCGGAAACGACATGGCCGTTGCGCAGGATCTGCCCGGCGGCGCGGCCGAGCGCGCGCCAGTCGACGCCGTGATGCTCGTCGAAACGCCGATCCTCATAGCCCTTGAGCATGGTGAGGAACATCGGGTCGACATCGGCCAGCGTCACCGGCAGGCGCCAGCGGCCCTCGGCGATGGTGTAGGGGCGCAGCAGCGTGTCGCTGCGGTCGACGACGATCTGCGAGGTCGGCACCTGGGCGGGATCGGGCACCGGCGGCAGGGTCCTGTCGATCTCGGCCAGCACGCCGCCGAGCCAGGCATAGGCGAAGAAGGCGGCAAGGCCGAGCGAGAGGCCGGCAATGGTCCCCCGTCGCCGCCATCTCGAGGGCGGCCGCGGCGCGTCGTCTCCCTCGCCCGCAAGCGGGCGAGGGCTTCCATTCGAGTCCGCATCCGGCTTGCCGTTCATCGCAGCCGCCTCTCGTGGCTCCGCGCGACTCCCACCCTCTCCGTCATCCCTGCGGAAGCAGGGATCCATTCAGCCTGAGGTTTCGGCTGCATGGATCCCGGGTCTTCGCCCGGGATGACGGCGAGCTTGGTCATGCGCATCGCCCGCTCACTTCGTCGTCGTCGGGCCGACGATCTCGACCGAGCCGGTGTCGGTGTGGGCCTGGCGGTCGGGGTCGTACATGTCTTCCACCGTCGCGGCCGGATGCACGAACTGGCCCGGCGACACGGCGCGCACGCCATAGGCGACCGAGAACTCGACCGGATCACCGGCCGAGCGGGTCACCGCCGCGACGAAGCGGTCGGTGCGGGCCTCGGTATGGGCGACATTGGTCTCGACCTTCAGCCAGTCATACGAGGCGGTGTCGCCGGAGCGCGAGATGTTGGGGTTCTCGATCTCGAAGCCTGCCGGCAGCGGGTCGACCACCATCAGGCGGCCGAAGCGGGCCTGGTCCGCCGTCACCGTCAGCACCACCACCAGGCGGTCGTTCTGGCCGACCGTCGTCGGGTCCGCCTCGCTGCCGTCGGTGTTGAAGTAGCTGCGCGTGATGGTGAAGCCTTCGCCGCCGGCCGGTTCCGGCGAGGCGGGGATGCCGGTCAGCGTCAGCGCCGCGTCGAGCGGAATTTTGCTGGTGTTTTCGACCACCAGCGGCCGCGGCGACACGTCGGAGCCGAGCAGCTTGCGGTAGAGCGGCACCTCGGCCTTGTTGCCGTCGACGTCGATCGCGGCCTGCTTCAGGTCCGACATCATCGCGGCGGCCGCCATCAGCATCCAGCCCTGCTCCTGGGTGGAGAGAGTGCGGCGGGTCTCGCGCGTCGTGACGACGTCGTCGACCAGCTTCTTGATGTTGGCGTCCCTGTCGCCGCTCTCAGCGACGAGGGTTAGCACCGCCGCCTGGTCGCGCAGGGCCGAGCCATAGTCCTCGCGGCCGGCCAGTTGCGGGGCTACCGCGCTGCGGAGATTGTCGATCGCCACCTTGAGCACCGAGCCGGAACGGGCCTTGTCGCCATATAGCGCGAGCGCCGCGCCGATCTGCGCCTGCGCCAGCGGGGTTGCGAAGTTGTTCAGCTTCGATTCCGCGTAGTAGCGCAGGTCGCCGATCGCCGCCTTGCCGTTGCGCGCGAGCACGTAGAGCGAATAGGCGATCGCCTCGCCACCCCTGTCGAAGTCGGAGGCGTAGCCGACCTTGTTGGAGAGGTTGTCGAGCGCGTTGTTGAACGCCACCTCCGGCACCAGATAGCCGGCCGCCTTGGCGCGGGTCAGGAAGTCGGTGACATAGGCATCGAGCCAGAGATCCTCATAGCCCGGCCCCCAGAGGCCGAACGAGCCGGCCGAAGACTGGTTGTCGAGCACCTTGCCGATCGCATCCTGGATCCGCTTGCGCAGCTCGCTGTCCTGCGCGATGCCGATCGTCGCCGCCACCTGGTTCAGGTAGAGCAGCGGCATCGCCTTGGAGGTGATCTGCTCGGTGCAGCCATAGGGGTAGCGGTCGAGCGAGGCGAGGATCGCCGCCACGTCGAGCTTGGCCGAGCCGCCGATGGCGAGCGTCGCGCTGGTCGTGCCCGGCACGAACTCCGCGAAGGCATATTCGTCGACGGTCAGCTTGTTGCCGGGAGCCAGCGAGATCAGCGAGCGGCGCGAGACCGGCTGGCCTGCCGGGCGGATGCCCAGCATGTAGGTCCGGTCGAATGTCTGGCCGTTCTCCGGGCTCGCCAGGCTGACGGTGATCTGGTGGTCGCCGATGTCGACCGCCTTGATCGGCAGCGCGATCGTGGTGCGGCCGGCCTTTTCCAGGCGGATCTGCTTGTCGGCGTCGCTGGGATCCATCGCCACGCCGGGGGCGTCGACGGTCAGCTGGTAGTCGCCGGCAGGGCCCTCGACATTGTTGATCTCGACGAGGATGCGGCTCTGGTCGTCCGGGGTCATGAAGCGCGGCAGGCTGCCCATCACCACGACGGGATCGCGGATGATGACTTCCTTCTCGGCATGGCCGATGCCTTCCTTCGACCAGGCCATCGCCATGACGCGGACCGAGCCGTTGAAGTCGGGCACGTCGAAGGTGATCGTCGCCTTGCCGTTCTCGTCGACCTTCACCACGCCGGAATAGAAGGCGATCAGCTTCTCGGTCGGCGGCACCGACTTCAGGCCGGGCGCGCCGCCGTCGCCGCCGGAGCGGAGACGGCCGGGAACGCCCTGCATGCGGTCGATCAGCAGGCCGTAGAGGTCGCGGATCTCCATGCCGAGCCGGCGCTGGCTGAAATACCAGCCGTCCGGGTCCGGCGTCTTGAACTGGGTCAGGTTGAGGATGCCGATATCGACGGCCGCGACCGTGACATAGGCTTCCTCGCCCTTCTTCAAATTGGCGAGCGTGACCGGGATGGTGAGGGCCCCGCGCGGACGGATCTGGTCCTCGGTATCGAGCTGGACGTCGATCCGCCGGTCGGCCGGGTCTACCGGCACCCAGGCGAGGCCGAGCGCGCGCGTCGGCATCCGCTTGGCCTCGACGTCCATCGGCCGGAACAGGGTGGCCGTCACATAGGCGCCGGGACCCCAGTTCGCCGTCACCGGCAGGTCGACCGTGGTGCCGCCTTCCGGCACTTCCACCGTCTTCATGTCGATGACGCGGTCGTCGATCACCATGATCTGGGCGATGCCGGGGAAGCGCGGGTCGAGCCTGAGCTTGGCGGTGTCGCCAGGCTTGTAGTTCTTCTGGTCGAGCGAGACGGTCAGCATGTCCGGCGTCTCGGAGGCGACGCTGGCGTCGACATACCAGCCGGCGTCGAAATTGGTGCTGGCCGAGGTCGGCGCGTCGCCGGCGAGCGCCACCGTCAGGCGGAACCGGCCCCAGTCGACCTTGCCTTCGATGCTGGCGGGCTTGACGGCGTCGAGGTCGACCGTGCCGTTGGCGACGCGTGTCGCCGTGGTGATCGCCTCGTATTTCCAGGCGCCGTCGCGGCGATACCACTGGTAGTTCGTGTCGAGCTTCTCGATCTGCCAGGTCGCGCCCTTGGCGTCGATGCGCTTGCCGTCCGGGCCGATGGCGATCAGCTCGAAGCCGGCCGTCGCGCCTTCCGAGACGCTGCCCTCGAAGTTCGGCTTGATGCCGATATGCGGCTTGCTGCCGTCCGCCGGCAGCGACATCCGGCGCTCGACGGCGCGGCCATTGGTGTCGGTGACGCGCACGACGATCTCGGCGTTGAAGAGCCGGGTCGTGTCCGGCAGCGTCGGCACCGTGGCGTCGAAATTGGCCTGGCCTTCGTCATCGGTGATGGCGCTGGCGCCGAGGGAATCCCTGACGCTTTCGACCGGGTCGTCGGCGAGGCCGAAGGAGAAGCCGGGATAATCGGGGCTGGTGCTGGTCGGCGTGGCGATGATGTCGCCATCGACGCCGAGGCCGATCGCCTTGGCGCCATAGAGATACTTTGCGGTGAGCTCGATCGGGAAGGTGCCGCCCGAGGTGAGCCGCTCGGCCGAGGTCTTGAGCTCGAAGGCGATCCGCTCCGGCTCGAAATCGTCGATCAGCGCCGAGATCTCCGTCAGCGCCGCGCCGTCGGGATCGGCATAGAGCTGGAAGCGCCAGGCGCCGCGCTGGGCGCCGTCCGGGATCGCCACGTCATGGCTGTAGCCGCCCTGGCCCTCTTCGGTCAGCTTGGTGCGCAGGAACTCGACGCCGTCCGGGCGGTCGACGACCAGCGTCAGCGGCAGGCCGTTGACGGCCTTCGCCTGCGCGTCGCGCAGCAGCGCCGTCAGGTGCACCGTCTCGCCGGGGCGATAGATGCCGCGTTCGGAGGTGAAGAAAGTGTCGAGCGGGCCGGGGGCGGGGCGTCCGTCGACGCCGCGGTCGGTCAGGTCGAAGGCGGTCTTCTTCATGTCGAGAAAGGCATAATCGCCGGCTGCGGTCTGGGCGACGAGCAGTTGCGGCGCCATGCCGCCCGTGCCGCGCGCCAGGCCCGGCTCGAAATGGACGTAGCCGTCGGCGTTGGTGGTCGCTTCGCCCAGCACCTCGTCATTGGTGGCGACGAGCTTGACCTTCACGCCGGCGAGCGCCTGCGCCGTGTTGAGCGAGCGGATGACGGCATGGACGCCGTCATTGCCGGACAGCGCTGACAGACCGAGGTCGGAGACGATGAACCACTGCGTGGCGAGCGAGGAATCGTAGCCGCCATCGTTGTTGGAGCCCTTGGTCGCCGCCTTGGCGGTGATGACGTAGACGCCCGGCTCGATCGTCTTGACCGCGTCGCCGATCGGGATCGCGGTGGTGATGTTCTCGTTCAGCTTGTTGGCGCCGACCTCGATCTGGCCCTTCCAGACAGAGACGCCCGACTGGCTGGCGATCTGGCTGGCCGAATAGCTGTCGAGCTGGCGCAGGAAATTGCCGTCGCGCACGGCGATGGCGATCGAGCGGTCGCCGATGCGGTAGACCTCGGCGTCGATCAGGTCGGTGTTGATCGAGTCGATCGGGATCGAGGCGCCCTGGCCGGCGGGCAGCACATAGGCGTTGCCGGCGAAGCCGACCCAGGGGGCGCGGTCACGGATATAGCTGGAGACGGAGGCCGTCTGCGCCAGCTTCTCGCCATCGGCGGAGGGCAGGCCGGCGCGGAAGCGCAGCGTGTAGCGCTGGCCGTGCTTCAGCCCGTCGATACAGATCTGGTTGTCCTGCGGCTCGATGGCGAGGCCCTTGCCGCCCTCGACGACCACGTAGTCGGAGAGCGTCGCATCGGCGACCGGCAGCGAATCGGAGAAGACGACGCACATGCGCGGCGAGGCGGCATCGGCGTCGACCGTGTTGGAGACGATGCGGAAGCCGCGCTCGGCGAGCAGCTTTTCATAGGCGGTGCGGATGGCCGAATCCGCCTTGTATTCGAGGCTGAGGCGATAGGTCTTGATCGCCGCCTTCCACATCTCGCGCTTTTCCAGCGCCTGTCCGAGCAGGGCGAGGGAAAGCGCCTGCTCGGCCGCGCCGTCGGCGCGCAGATAGGCGTTGAGGGCGGCCGAGGAGGCGGCGGTCAGCGCGTCCTGGCGCTCGCTGTAGTCGTTGGGATTGCGCTGCATCTGGGCCAGCGCGAACTGGCGCCAGATCGACGAATCCTCCGGCGCGATCGCCAGCATCGCGCCGAGGTCGCGCGACAGCTCCTTGGCGTCGCCGCTCTCTCGCGCGCGCTCGGCGCCCTGGCGGATGGTGTCATGGCCGATGCCGTTCGACGGATAGAGCGTCGAGAGCGATCCGAGCTGGCGCTTCGCCTCGTCGAAGGGCGAGGGCCCGAGGAAGGCGAGCTCCTCGATGCGGGTCTCCTGGGTGCTCTTGTCGATCGCCCTGGCGACGACGACACGGCCGGCATTGGCGCCCGGGGCGACGGCGAGGCTGCCGAAATCGCTCTTCAGGAAGCACCACTTCGCCTTGGTGTTGTAGGTGAAGGCCTTGCAGGCCTGGTCGTCGACGCAGGCGCTCGCGCAGGCCTTCTGGTCGACGTCCTTCAGCGTCTGCAGGTCGAAGCCTGGATAGTCGGCATCGCGGCTGACGATGACGCGGCGGGCGCCGCTATCCTCGGCCTGCACCGGCGCGCTCATGCCGCCGGCAAGGAGCGCCGCGCCGAGGACCACGCCCGAGATCACGTTCGTGACGCGTCCCATGATTCCGCCAATGCCGCGCATGTGTTCCCTCCGCCAAGGTCTTGTCAGGCGCCGCATTTTACGGGGCCGGAGGCGGGAGGTAAAGCTGGCGCGGTCGTTTGGTTGTGCAGCTAAGTATTTTGGAACAAATGCAAATTCGTCGTATGGCCTGGCTCTGTGACAGCCATCACAGTCACGCTAGCGCTCGCCGAGCGCCGCGAGCGCGGTGATCGCGGCCGAGGCGCGGTTCTCGACGCCGAGCTTCTGGTAGACCTGCTCGAGGTGCTTGTTCACCGTGCGCGGTGACAGGCCCAGGATCTCGGCGATGTCGCGGTTCGACTTTCCGCGCGCGATCCAGAGCAGCACTTCCGCCTCGCGCTGGGTGACGGTGAACTGCTTGCGCAGCAGCGCCTCCTGGCCGCTGTCGTCATCGCTCGACAGGCGGAACAGGAACTCGTCCTCGCCGGTCTTGCCGACGAAGGCGAGCTGCAGCTGCCGGCCGCCCTCGACGGTGATCGGGCCGGGCGAGGCGCCGCCGCCGCGCTGGCCGGCCGAGATGCGGAGCCAGAGCTTGACGCTCTCCGGCAGGTGGATGGCGCCGTCGCGGCCGGGCAGCGTCGCCTCCAGCAGCTTCACCGCCTGCGGCGTGCACCAGCGGATCTCGCCGTCGCGATTGGCGGCGAGCAGGTAGCGCCCGGCGGTATCGAGCGCCATGCGGGCGCTCTGCGCCGTGCGGGCATTGGCGAGGTGGACGCGGATGCGCGCGAGCAGCACGTCGAGCACGATCGGCTTGGTGACGTAGTCGACGCCGCCGGCCTCCAGGCCCTCGAGGATGTGCTCGGTCTCGGAGAGGCCGGTCATGAAGATGACGGGCACATGCGCGAGCGCCGTGTTCGCCTTCAGCCTTCGGCAGGCCTCGAAGCCGTCCATGCCTGGCATGACCGCGTCCATCAGCACGATGTCGGGCGTGATTCGCTCGACGAGCGCCAGCGCCCGCGCGCCGGAGGTCGCCACCAGCACCGTGGCGCCGGAGCGCTCCAGCGCCTCGGTGAGAAAGCTCAGCGTCTCGGGCGAATCGTCGACAACGAGGACGATGTCGCGGGCATGCGCCGTCTCAGTCATGCTCGCCCACCCCCTCGAGCGTCGATTGATAGAGGTCGAAGTCGAAATTGCGCAGATGCGTCCGCAGCGCCGCGACCAGCGGCTGGTTGCCGCTTTCCGACGCCAGTTCGTCGAGCTTCGCCTCGATGCCGCGGACATAGCCGATCTGGCCGAGGTCGAGAAGCTCGCGCACATGCTCGGCGCCGGGGTTCTTCAGCGGCGCGGAAGGCTCGGCCGGCGGCGGCGCGTTCGGCTCGTCGTTCCAGTCGAGCTCGAGCAGCGCCTGGATGCGGTCGAGCAGCTGCCGCATGTCGAACGGCTTCGGCAGCGCCGCGTCGTGGGCGGCGTCCTCGGCCGGCTCCGGCTGCATTTCGCCGAGGCTCGCAGACAGCATGACGATCGGCGCCGCATGGCCGCCTTCGCGCAGGCGCCGCGCCAGTTCGAAGCCGGTCATGCCGGGCATGGAGATGTCGAGCAGGAAGAGGTCTGGGCGGATGTCGGTGGTCAGCGCCAGGCATGCCGTGCCGTCCGGCACGGCGAGCACGACGAAGCCGAGCGGCTCCAGGATCTGGCGCACCAGCTCGCGATGGTCCTGGTCGTCGTCGGCGACGAGGATGGTGCGCCGCGCTCCCTGGTAGCCGAAGATGCGCCGCGCGGGCGGCGGCGGCGCCGGCCGCTCGATCGCCGCCAACATCACGCGCACCTCGAAGGTGCTGCCGACGCCCGGCGTGCTGCGCAGGCGGATGTCGCCGCCCATCAGCTGCGCCAGCATCTTGGTGATGGTCAGCCCGAGGCCGGTGCCCGGCACGGCGTTTACCTGCGGCCCGGCGCCCCGCTCGAAAGGCTCGAAGATGCGCTCGACATCCTCGGCCGCGATGCCGGGCCCGGTGTCCTCGACCCAGAGCGTGGCGATCTGGCTTCGATAGCCTACGCGCAGCGTCACGCCGCCGCGCTCGGTGAATTTTATGGCGTTGGAGAGCAGATTGACGAGGATCTGGCGCAGTCGCTTCTCGTCGGTCGCCACCATCTCGGGCAGCTTATCCGGCCGCTCGAAGCGGAACGCCAGCCCCTTTGCCTCGGCCTGGAAACGGAACATCTCCACCACCTGGTCGAGGAAATCGCCGAGCCGGATCTCGTTGCGCTGCAACCGCAGCCGGCCCGTCTCGATGCGCGAGATTTCCAGCAGGCCGTCGATCAGGCCGGAGAGATGCTCGGCGCTGCGGCGGATGACGCTGATATTGTTCTGTCGCGCCGGGGGAATGCTATCGTCGCGCTCGAGGATCTGCGCATAGCCGAATACGGCGTTGAGCGGCGTGCGCAATTCATGGCTGAGGCCGACCAGGTAGCGGCTCTTGGCCTGGTTGGCGGATTCGGCCGCCTCCTTGGCGCGCTGCAGTTCGGCGTCGGTCTTCCGGTGCGCCTCGATTTCGCGGAGCAGCAGCGTCGTCTGTCGCGCCGATTCCTCCTGCGCCACGTGCCGGCTCTCATTCGCCAGCACCAGGAACCAGGCGGCGATGCCGGAAACAATGAGAAGGATGAAGAAGGCCGCCCAGAGCGTCTGGCGGATGACGTCGCCATGCGGCCCGCCATAGGCCGTCGCCTGCACGTGGATCAGCAGCAGCACCAGGCTGATCACCGCCATGAACAGGGTCAGGATCCCCGCATATTGCACGATGCGCGGGCTGATCCGCGCGGCGATCCCCGCCGGCAGCAGCGTCGAGGCGGCCTCGCTCACCTGCGCCTGCAGCCGCGCGTGCGGCTTGCAGAGGTCGTGGCAGCGGGCGTCGAGCGAGCAGCAGAGCGAACAGATCGGGCCGGAATAGGCCGGGCAATAGGCGCTGTCCTCCGGCTCGAAATAATGCTCGCAGACCGTGCACTGGATCTCCTTCATTTGGTGCCAGTGGGCGCGCGGCTTGCGGGCGAGATAGTATCGCCCGCCGGTCGCCCAGGCGATGGCGGGAGCGGCGACGAGCGCGACGCCGAGCGCAATGAAGGGGGCGAAGGCCCTGGCGATCTCTCCGAACAGGCCGACGGCGCCGATCAGTCCCAGCATGGCGGCGATCGCCATCGAGCCGACGCCAACCGGGTTGATGTCGTAGAGATGGGCGCGCTTGAACTCGATGCCGGGCGGCGACAGGCCGAGCGGCTTGTTGATGGCGAGGTCGGCGACGATGGTGCCGAGCCAGGCGACGGCGACGACGGAGAACAGCCCCAGCGTCTGCTCCAGCGCCTTGTAGATACCGAGCTCCATCAGGAGCAGCGCGATCGCCACGTTGAAGACGAGCCAGACGACGCGGCCGGGGTGGCTGTGGGTCAGGCGCGAGAAGAAGTTCGACCAGGCGAGTGAGCCCGCATAGGCGTTCATCACGTTGATCTTCAGCTGCGAGACGACGACGAAGGCGGCGGTGAGGAACAAAGCCGCGTCCTGCCAGGGCAGCACGTAGCCGAAGGCGACGACATACATCCGCGCCGGCTCGGCCGCATGCTCGGCCGGCACGCCGTGGCGCAGCGCCAGCACGGCGAGGAACGAGCCGAACAGCAGCTTCGGCGCGCCGACGAGGATCCAGCCGGCGCCGGCGAGCAGCGTCGCGATGCGGCCGCGCCTACCCTCCAGGCCGGAAGCCGGCAGGAAGCGCAATATGTCGACCTGTTCGCCGATCTGCGGCATCAGGCCGAGGATGACCGAGCTGGCCGCGCCGAGCGAGACGAGGTCGAGGCCGTGATGGCCGGGCGCCGGCGCCAGGCCCTCGAAGGCGAACCAGTCGGCGATCGAGCCCGAATCCTGCCAGAGGATGAAGCCGACCGGCAGGATGTTCAAAATGATCCAGAGCGGCTGGGTGAAGATCTGGAAGCGGCTGATCCAGGTGATGCCGTGCGTCACCAGCGGGATTACGGCCGCCGCGCTCAGGATGTAGCCGAGCCAGGGCGGGATGCCGAAGGCGATCTCCAGCGCCGTCGTCATGATCGAGGCTTCGATCGCGAACAGGATGAAGGTGAAGGTGGCGTAGATCAGCGACGTCACCGTCGAGCCGATATAGCCGAAGCCGGCGCCGCGGGTGAGCAGGTCGATGTCGACGCCGTAGCGCGAGGCGTAGCGGGCGATCGGCAGTCCGGTCAGGAGCAGCACGAGGCCGACGACGAGCGTCGCCGCGAAGGTGTTGGCGGTGCCGTGCGACAGGGTGATGGCGCCGCCGATCGCCTCCAGCGCCAGGAAGGAGATGGCGCCGATCGCGGTCTGCGCGACGCGCGGTGTCGTCCAGCGCCGGGCGCTCTTGGCGGTGAAGCGCAGCGCATAGTCTTCCAGCGTCTGGTTGGCGACCCAGCGGTTATAGTCCCGGCGGACGGGAAGGATCCGCTGTCGTCCCGTCATCGCGCGTCTGCTTATCTTCTGGGCCTGCCTATGATTTGAGCGATGATGCGGGATCGGGCCCGGTCGCGCAAGGGGCATTGACGGCTCCGGGCATTCGCAGGAACGGGCGAGACAGGCTTGTCCCGGGCTCGATCGTCATCCCGTCCCCCGAGGCGGGATCCATGGCGCGGCGTGGTTCGTGGCCGGAGCCTGAGGCTCTTCGGCTGGCTAACATGGATTCCTGCTTTCGCAGGAATGACGGGGCTCTTCCCTGCCCGAGAGCGACGGGCTTCCTCGAGCCTCCGCTCCCGTCCCGCTCCGGCAGTCGTGATCCACATACGTCAATCGACGTATATGCTGCACTGCCACAACTGTCCGACAGTTCCCCCACGAACGAGCCGGGTCGCCGGTCCGGATCCCAAGCCGGAAGCGCCCGAGGAGCCGGTTTCGTCTCGCGCAGTCGCAAACCAACCGCTCCGCTCCGGCCCTGGCCGGAGAAGGGGCAGAGCAGGGGGAATTGAGACCGATGAGCTATATGAGCCGCATGTTCGGCGCGATCGCGACGGCAGCCATGATTGGCGCCGGAACGGTCGGCGCCATCGCCGCGGAGGACACGATCAAGGTCGGCGTCCTCCATTCGCTGTCGGGCACGATGGCGATTTCCGAGACCACGCTGAAGGACACCGTCCTCTTCCTGATCGACGAGCAGAACAAGAAGGGCGGCGTGCTCGGCAAGAAGCTCGAGGCCGTCGTCGTCGACCCGGCGTCGAACTGGCCGCTCTTCGCCGAGAAGGCGCGCGAGCTAATCAGCCAGGACAAGGTCTCGGTCGTGTTCGGCTGCTGGACCTCGGTTTCCCGCAAGTCGGTGCTGCCGGTCTTCAAGGAGCTCGACTCGATCCTGTTCTACCCCGTCCAGTACGAGGGCGAGGAGAGCGAGCGCAACGTCTTCTACACCGGCGCCGCGCCGAACCAGCAGGCGATCCCGGCCGTCGACTACCTGATGAGCGAGGAAGGCGGCGCCGTGAAGCGCTGGGTGCTGGAAGGCACCGACTACGTCTATCCGCGCACCACCAACAAGATCCTCGAGGCGTACCTGAAGTCGAAGGGCGTCGCCGAGGAAGACATCCTGGTCAACTACACGCCGTTCGGCTTCTCCGACTGGCAGACCGAAGTCGCCGCGATCAAGAAGTTCGGCTCGGCCGGCAAGAAGACCGCCGTCGTCTCGACCGTCAACGGCGATGCCAACGTGCCGTTCTACAAGGAACTCGGCAACCAGGGCATCAAGGCGACCGACATCCCGGTCGTGGCCTTCTCGGTCGGCGAAGAAGAGCTGGCTGGCATCGACACCAAGCCGCTCGTCGGCCATCTCGCCGCCTGGAACTACTTCCAGTCGATCGATACGCCGGAGAACGAGGAGTTCATCAAGAAGTGGCGCGCGTTCATCAAGAACGACAAGCGTACCACCAACGACCCGATGGAAGCGACCGTCATCGGCTTCAACGCCTGGGTTAAGGCGGTCGAGAAGGCCGGCACAACCTCGCCGGATAGCGTCATCGACGCCCTGATCGGCGTCTCGGTGCCGAACCTGACCGGCGGCTTCTCCACCATCATGCCGAACCACCACATCACCAAGCCCGTCTATATCGGCGAGATCCAGGACGACGGCCAGATCGACGTCGTGTGGCAGACCCCGGGCCTGGTCGTTGGCGACGAATGGTCCGACTACCTGCCGGACTCGAAGGACCTGATCTCCGATTGGCGGGCCCCGATGTCCTGCGGCAACTTCAATGTCGCGACCGGCAAGTGTGGCGGCAAGGGTTCCTGACCTCCTCTGCCCACCCAGACCCGGTAGCGGGAGGCGGCGCGTCCGCCTCCCGTCTTCGATCGGGGCGGAGGCCGCCAGGCTCTCCCGGAACGCTCCGTCTTTGAGAAAGAGGAGCCCGCCCGGCGGGCGCCTCGCACCACGCACCGTTTCAAGACAACTGAGGCTTCGAGCCTGAGGATAGACCCGTGGTCGACATCATTTCCCACTGCAAGGCCCTTCTCGCCATCCTGGCTCTCGTCGTTCTCGCCGCCATTCCGGCGGCCCGCGCCGACGATCTGAAGCCGCTGGTAGACGGGCTCGGCAAGCCCGGTTACGCCGCCCTGAAGGACGCCGTCGGCGCGCTCGCCGCGACGGGCGATCCGGCGGTGGCGCCCGTCCTGCAATCGCTCACGGCCGGCGACCTCTATGTCCGCAAGTCGGACCGCGCCGTATTCGCCGCCAGCAAGGCTGACGGCGGCTTCAAGCTCGCCGATCCCGCGAGCGGCGCGGACGCCGGCACCGCATCCTCCGGCGAGGTCGAGAAGATCAAGGTCAACAACGCCGTTCGCGAGGCGGTGACGGCGGCGCTCGGCTCGCTGACGCTGATGAGCCCGGATCCGGCCCGGCGCCTGGCCTCCGCCGCCGACCTGTTCAAGAGCGCCGACCCGGCGCAGATCCCGCTGATCGACCAGGCGATATCAAAGGAAAGCGACCCGCGCGTCGCCACCACGCTGCAACTCGCGCGCGCCGCGGCGGTGCTGAAGTCGGACGAACCCGATGCCGACAAGATCGCCGCGATCAACGTGCTGCAGGCGAAGGGCGGTCGCGACGTGCTGGCGCAATTGACGGCGATCGAGGCTTCGTCGCCGGACGGCGCGGTCAAGGCGGCGGCGACGAGTGCGCTCACCTCGATCCGCGGCACGCTGGCGCTCTGGGACGGCGCGCAGAACATCCTCTATGGCGTCTCGCTCGGCTCGGTGCTGCTGCTCGCCGCGATCGGCCTTGCCATCACGTTCGGCGTCATGGGCGTCATCAACATGGCGCATGGCGAGATGGTGATGCTCGGCGCCTACACCACGTTCGTCGTGCAGGAACTGATCCGCAACAATGCGCCCTTCCTGTTCGACTGGTCGCTGGCAATCGCGCTGCCGCTCGCCTTCCTCGTCGCGGGCCTCGTCGGCGTGCTGATCGAGCGCCTGGTGATCCGCTATCTCTACGGCCGGCCGCTGGAAACGTTGCTCGCCACCTGGGGCGTGTCGCTGATCCTGCAGCAGGCGGTGCGCACCTGGTTCGGCCCCAACAACCGCGAGGTCGGCAATCCGTCCTGGATGTCGGGCGCCTTCGAGCTCGGCAACCTCACCATCACCTATAACCGCATGTGGATCGTTGTCTTCGCGCTGGTCGTGTTCGCGGCGCTGATGCTGGTCTTGAAGCGGACCGCCTTCGGCCTGCAGACCCGCGCCGTGACGCAGAACCGGCCGATGGCGTCGTCGATGGGCATCCGCACGCCCTGGGTCGACGCGCTCACCTTCGGCCTCGGTTCGGGTATCGCGGGCATCGCCGGCGTCGCGCTCTCGCAGATCGACAATGTCAGCCCCAATCTTGGCCAGGGCTACATCATCGACTCGTTCATGGTGGTGGTGTTCGGCGGCGTCGGCAATCTCTGGGGCACGCTGGTCGGCGCCTTCACGCTCGGCATCGCCAACAAGTTCCTCGAGCCCTATGCCGGCGCGGTGCTCGGCAAGATCCTGGTCCTCGTCTTCATCATCCTGTTCATCCAGAAGCGCCCGCGCGGCCTGTTCGCGCTGAAGGGCCGGGCGGTGGAAGCGTGATCGCCCGGATGATGGCGACGGCGGAAGTCCTTCGCTCCGCCTCGCAGAGGAACTCGGCGGCGAACGGCCGGCGGGCGAGGCGCAGGAGCCTCGCCGGATGGTTCCGGAAACTCTCATCCGGCCTGCTCGGCCGGCTTCTCCCTCCGGGAGAGGCGAAGAAAGGGCTTGCCCCATGCTGACCGCCTTCGTCCTGCGCGCGCTCGACCGCCGCACCTCGATCGTCCTGCTCGTCATCCTCGGCGTCGGCATCCTTCTGCCCGTGCTGAACCTCGCGACGGACCCGTCGAGCCCGTTCCATGTGCCCACCTATGTCCTGACCCTGCTCGGCAAGTACCTGACCTATGCGCTGTTGGCGCTGTCGGTCGATCTGGTCTGGGGCTTCTGCGGCATCCTCTCGCTCGGCCACGGCGCCTTCTTCGCCCTCGGCGGCTATGCCATGGGTATGTATCTGATGCGCCAGATCGGCGACCGCGGCGTCTACGGCAATCCGGTGCTGCCGGATTTCATGGTGTTCCTGAACTGGAAGGAGCTGCCCTGGTTCTGGACCGGCTTCGAGCATTTCTGGGTCGCCGCGATCATGGTGCTGCTGGTGCCCGGCCTGCTCGCCTTCGTGTTCGGCTGGTTCGCCTTCCGCTCCCGCGTCACCGGCGTCTATCTGTCGATCATCACCCAGGCGATGACCTATGCGCTGCTGCTCGCCTTCTTCCGCAACGACATGGGCTTCGGGGGTAACAACGGGTTAACGGATTTCAAGGACATCCTGGGCTTCGACATCCAGGCCGACGCCACGCGCGGCGCGCTGTTCTTCGCCTCGGCGCTGGCGCTCGCCATCGGCTTCTGGATCTGTCGCGCGGTGATCGCCTCGAAGTTCGGCAAGGTGCTGGTCGCCGTCCGCGACGCCGAGAGCCGCACCCGCTTCATCGGCTACCGGGTCGAGGGCTACAAGCTCGTCGTCTGGACGCTGTCGGCCATGATGGCGGGCGTCGCCGGCGCGCTCTACGTGCCGCAGATCGGCATCATCAATCCCGGCGAATTCGCCCCGGCCAATTCGATCGAGGCGGTGATCTGGGTGGCGGTCGGCGGCCGCGGCACGCTGATCGGCCCGATCGTCGGCGCGCTGCTCGTCAATTTCGGCAAGACCTGGTTCACCTCCGGCATTCTCGCCGAATACTGGCTGTTCGTGCTCGGCGGCCTGTTCGTCCTCGTCACGCTGTTCCTGCCCAGGGGCGTCGTCGGCTCGCTGCTGGCGATGGGCGCGAAGAAGAAGCCGGTTGAAAAGCCGATCGAGGATGTGGTGGCGCCGGGCGTCGCCGCTGGCCAGGCAGCGGAGTGAAGCCATGACCGTGACCACCGAACCTTCCCGCGTCGCGCATGCGAAAGCCAAGGATTCGCTGCTCTATCTCGACGGCGTCAGCGTCTCCTTCGACGGCTTCAAGGCCCTGCGCGGTCTGTCGCTGGTGATCGAGCCGGGCGAGATGCGGGCCATCATCGGCCCGAACGGCGCCGGCAAGACGACGATGATGGATGTCATCACCGGCAAGACCAGGCCGGATTCCGGCGACGTCTATTTCTCCGGCGATACCGACCTGACCCGCATGGACGAGGCGTCGATCGCCTCGCTCGGCATCGGTCGCAAGTTTCAGAAGCCGACGGTGTTCGAGAGTCACACGGTCTGGGACAATATCGACCTGGCGCTCGCCGGTGTCCGCAAGCCCTTTGCCACCCTGTTCCACCGCACTTCGAAGGCCGAGATCGCGCGGGTGGAGGAGATCCTCGAGATCATCCGCCTTGCCGACAAGCGCCATTGGTTCGCCGCCAATCTCTCGCACGGCCAGAAGCAGTGGCTGGAGATCGGCATGCTGCTGGCGCAGGAGCCGAAGCTGCTCCTCGTCGACGAGCCGGCGGCCGGCATGACCGATGCCGAGACGGCGCAGACGGCGATCCTGCTGAAGGAGATCGCCAGGACCAAATCGGTCGTCGTGGTCGAGCACGACATGACCTTCGTGCGCGATCTCGGCGTCAAGGTGACGGTTCTGCACGAGGGCTCGGTGCTTTCCGAGGGATCGCTCGACGCGGTCTCGGCCGATCCGAAGGTGATCGAGGTCTATCTGGGGCGCTAGGCGATGGCTGACGATCCGCGCGGCGACGGCGACAAGGCGGGGCCGGACAAGCGGCCGCCGAAGCGCGAGCGCGCGGTGAAGCTGAGCCGCTCGGCGGCGTGGAAGCTCGCCTCGGCGAGTGGGATGAAAGCGACAAGTCTGCCGGATGGCGGGAAGGGCTGAGCGATGCTCGAAGCGAAGAATGTCGATCTCTTTTATGGCGCCGCCCAGGCGCTGCGCCATGTCTCGCTCTCGGCCGAGACCGGCAAGGTGACATGCCTGATGGGGCGTAACGGCGTCGGCAAGACGAGCCTGCTCCGCGCCATCGTCGGCCAGAAGCCGATCGCCGGCGGCGAGATCCTGTGGGAGGGCAAGCCGCTCGGCCGCATGGCGCCGCATGAGCGGGCCAAGGCCGGCATCGCCTATGTACCGCAGGGGCGGGAGATCTTCCCGCTCCTGTCGGTAAAGGAGAATCTGGAGACGGGCTATGCGCCGCTCGCGCGTCGCGAACGCAACATTCCCGACTATGTGTTCGATCTGTTTCCGGTGCTGAAGGATATGCTTCGCCGTCGAGGCGGCGATTTGTCAGGCGGCCAGCAGCAGCAGCTCGCCATCGGGCGTGCGCTGGTGATGCGGCCGCGACTGCTCGTCCTCGATGAGCCGACGGAGGGCATCCAGCCGTCGATCATCAAGGATATCGGCCGCGCGATCCAATGGCTCCGCCAGCAAGGCACGATGGCCATTCTGCTGGTGGAGCAATATTTTGACTTCGCACATGAGCTCGCCGATGATTTTGCCGTGATGGACCGCGGGGAGATCGTCGTCTCGGGTCCGCAATCCGAAATGGGCTCGGAACTCGTCCGCGCCCATCTTACCGTATGAAGCAACGCTCCATGGCGCCCAGGTCGCGGGCGCGCTGACGCTTTGCCTCGTTGCGGCGCTCCAGCTTGTTGTAGAGCGCGCGAATGTCCTCTGAACGCACGCCGTCGCTGGCCATGACGAGCCCGATGATCGGATCGTGCAGCAGTTCGTTGAGGGAAGCCTCCCGTGGGAAGCAGGCGGTGGAAACGTCCATGACGGTTCTCCTGATCTCGCTTCGGTGTTCGGATACTAACCAGAACCATGTGCGGTTTTTATGACGGATGTCACACGCTGGGTTCACAATCGCTTGAGGCTCCAGCGCGTGAACCCAGCTTTTTGTTTTGCCGCCGTAGCTTAGCGGCAGCCGGCCGGCAGCGTGCCCGGCAGGATGACGGTGCCGCCGACCGAGAAGGTCTCGCCATTGTTCTGCGATAGCGTGGTCGACGTCCACGTGCCGGTGTCTGCCACGCAGTTCGCCGGCGCCTGGCCGACCGCGATGCTGCCGGACAGGTTGCTGAGTTCGCCGGCGAGGTGAACCGCTTCGTCGGTCGAGCTGACGACCTTCACATTGGTGAAGCTGACATCGCTGAGGGCGCCGCCGAAGAAGGACGGGCCGTACAGGTAGACGCCGTGCGTTCCGGCGTTGGTGATCTCGATGTTCGAGAAGGCCACGTTGGAGGACCCCATGTTCATCATGATGCCGGCGCGGCTGGTGTCGCGGATAGTGACGTTGGACACCGTGATGTCGCTGGCCGGGTCCGCGAAGGACGACGGGCCGATGAACTGCAGCGCGTTGACGCCGCCGGCCAGCGTCAGGCCGTCCATGCTGATGCCGGAGCTCGACATGATCACGATCAGGTCCATCGTCCGGTCCATGGCCGTATTGTCGATGGAAAGGTTGCGGATCGCGATGTCGGAGGCACCGACGAGCTGCAGGGCTTCGCGGCGGGTATTGGTGATGGAGACGTTCTCGATCGTCAGGCCGGTCGTCGGGTTCGGCGCGCGCAGGCCGTAGATGTCGTTCTCCCAGTCGTCGATCTCGTCGAAGGCCGCGTTGGCGAAGATGCCGTAGGTGACGTCCCGGATCTCGACGTCGCGGATGGTGACGTCCTTGGCCGAGAACAGCGAGATCGCCGTGTTGGGGACGCTGCGTTCCGGATCGTAGATCGAGAACTCGCACTCGGTATTGTCGGTGCAGATCGTCAGGTCGTGGATCTTGCTGCCTTCGATCAGCGCGCCGTCGACTTCGCTCAGCAGGATGCCGTTGCCCGCCGTCTCGGCAATGTCGAGACTGCGCAGGAAGATGGTCTCGACGCCGTCCGCGAGGATGCCGTCGCGGCCGCCGCGGATCGACAGCCCGACCGCGCCGCTCTCGTCGGCCATGGCGAGCACATCTTCCGTCGTCGTCGTGCCGACCAGCTTCGTCTCGGCGCCGGAGCGCGTGAAGGTCGCCTTGCCGCCGCTGCGGGCGCCGATGATTTCCAGGCCGCCCTGGCCGCCGACGATGAACTGGCCGGAGGAGAGCAGCAGCGTCTGGTCGAGCTGGATCACGCCGTCGGCGAGGATCAGGGCGTTCTCGCCCGCAGCCGTGATCGCCGCATTGATCGCCGCCGCGTCGCCGGTGGCGGCGGAAACGGTACGGACATTGCCAACGATATTGCCGGTATCGGCATAGATCGCCGCTTCCGCGTCGCCGGTGGCGCCGACGGCGGTGCGGATGAAATTGGCGCGCTCGACGCGCTGCATCAGCGGGTCGCGGTCGGCGAGCGCCGGGCCCGCCTTGCCGAGCGGGATGCGCAGGCGGGCGAGGAACAGGCCCTCGGCTTTGTCCTCGTTGTCATAGGTGAAGCCGGCCGACAGGCTGAAGGTCGAGCCCTGGTTGAAGCCGGGCAGGTCGGAGAAGGACAGTTCCGCGCGCGCGCTGACGCCGGTGATATCGTCGAGGCGGTCACCGTCATACCAGTAGCCGCCGCCATAGAGCATCATCTGCGCCGACGACTTGGCGTCGAACATCGGCAGGCGGAAGCCTGCCTCGCCATCGATGCCGCGCATCGCCTGTTCCTGGCCGGCGCGGAAGACCAGCCGGCCCGCCTCGATCAGCGCGGCATTGGCGTCTGCGGCCGAGCCGTACTTGTCGCCGAAGGGCAGGTAGCCGTTCAGGCGGAACACCATGTCGCGCGAGATCAGCTCGGCGCCGGCGGAGATCTGGTGGAACTCGTTCTTCCGGTCGGTGCGGAGATAGTCGTAGTAGCCATAGGCGCCGACGGTCCAGACGCCGTCCAGCTTCATCCGCCAGCCGAGGCCGGCAGAGAGCTGGTCCATCTGGTCGTTGTTCATGTGGCCGCGGATGTCGCCGAAGCCGATGGAGCGATCGCCGAAGCCGAACGGCAGGAAGATGTCGAAGCCGCCGATGGCGCCATTTTCCTGGCCGCCGCCCAGCGTGACTTCGACGGTCGGTCCAACCGCGTCGGCCTTGGCGGAGGCCGTGATGGCAAGGGTCGAGGCGGCGCAGAGCAGCGCGGCGATGGCGGAGGATCGCATGGTTGCAGGTCCCGGTTCTGGAATGCGCCGGGATTTGAAACAAAACGCCCGGCAATGACTGCCGGGCGGTATAGGGTTGAATCAAGTTATTGAAAACATTTATGTTTTCGATCTTGACTAATGTAAAAGTAGCATTCCGTTACGCAATGCCTGCGGCCGCCTTGAAGGCCGCGACCAGCTTGCTCGCGCGCTCGCCGATATCGGCCGCCGTCATGCCCGGCTTGTAGATGTTCGAGCCGATGCCGAAGCCGGCGCAGCCGGCCTGCAGGTAATCGCCGAAATTGTTCTCGTTGGCGCCACCGACTGCGAGCACCGGCACATGCTTGGGCAGCACCGCCTTCATGGCCTTGATGCCGGACGCGCCGATCAGCTCGGCCGGGAAGAACTTCAGGGCGTCGGCGCCGGCGGCAAGCGCCGCGAAGGCCTCGGTCGGGGTGAAGACGCCCGGATAGGAGTCCATCCGGAGCGCCTTGGTCTTGCGGATCACGGCGGCGTCGGCATTGGGCGAGACGATGATCTCGCCGCCGACATCCTTGACCGCCGCGACCTGCTCTTCGGTCAGCACCGTGCCGGCGCCGACCTTGGCGAGGCCGGCCGAACGCTTCGCCATCTTCTCGATCGAGACGAACGGATCGGGCGAATTGAGCGGCACCTCGATCAGCGTGATCCCGGCCGAGGTCAGCGCGTCGAAGGCCGCGTCCGCCTCGGCGGGCGTGATGCCGCGCAGGATGGCGACGATGGGAAGATGGGAGCCGAACAGGGGATGGGTCATGATCCGAATCTCAAAGGAGGCCGTTGGCGCGGGCGAGGCGGACGAGGCCGCGGCGGACGAGGGCGGAGCCGTCGCGCGTGTCGGCCGGGTGGCCGGCGACCGCGAAGGCGGCGTGATAGGAGCGGGCGAGCGTACGCGAGCCGATGATGCGGATCGGCCGGGAGGCGTCGAGCAGGCCGATCTGGCGGGCGGCAGCGATCTCGCCGCCGATGACCAGGCCCGACAGATAGGCGAGGTTGTCGTCGCCGGAAACGCCGTCCAGCAGCTGGCGGACGCGGACGGAGAAGATGGCGCCGAGGAAGGGCAGACCCTCCGCGATAGTGCGCTTCACGGCGAGGGCGAAATGCGGCGAGCCGGCGATGTCGTCGGCATCCTCCGCCACCGAGTGGCGCAGGAACGACTTGCGCGCCAGCAGGTCGAACATCTCGCCGGTCAGGAAGGTCTGGAAGGTGGTGATCTCGCCGTTCGAGATCGCGGCCCATTTGGAATGGGTGCCGGGCAGGATGGCGATGCCCTCGAAATCGGGCTCCTCTTCCATCAGGCCGATCAGCTGGGTTTCTTCGCCGCGGATGACGTCGCCATCGCGCGCTTCCGACCGGAGCACCAGGCCCGGCACGATCGCCACGGGGCGATGGTCGGACGTTTCGAACTTCAGCAGTCCTTCGGCCAGCGCATCCGGTGAAGTGGGGACGCCGACATAGGCGGCCTCGTGCCAGCCCTGTCGGCTGCCTACCATGCCGGCCATGATCGCCGGCAGCTTCGGCCAGCTGGCGACGAGCGTCTCGAAGGCTTCCTCGTGGCCGGCGCCGCCGAGCGCGCCGATGCCGTCCGCGCTGTCGGCCTCGGCCAGCAGGGCGCCGTCGCGATCGAGCAGCATGGCGCGGCAGCGCGTCGTGCCCCAGTCAACGGCGATGAGAGCGGCGTCGGCAAAGCGATCGGAGGGCATCTTTCGGTCCGTAAGTTCTAAATCGGGTGAGAATGGAACGGTTGTTCGCGGATCGGGGCGTCGTGTCAAGGCGACAGCAGGCCGCTAGCCGTCCGATCGGTAGCTGCGCAGGGTGAGGGCGCGTGCCTTGAACAGGTCGGCGTCCTGCGCGGCGAGGCTCGCCGCGAGGTTGGCGCCCTGCGCCCGGGTCCGGGATGTCGCCTGGAAGCGGCGTTCGGCCGCGACATAGGCTTCCCACTGCTTTTGCGCGCCGCGCAGGATGCCGCGCGAGCGGGCGTCGAGGGTCGCCGCCAGCGCGAAATAGGCGCTCGTCATTTCTTTTTCCCAGGCGCCGCGAGCGCTGGTGAAGCAGGCGGCCTTGCCGACCGTTTCGCCGGCTTCCGGCGTGGCGAGGCACGAGGCAAGCGCCGCGTCGATCGGGTCGGCGGCGCTTTCCAGCGCCACGGCCGGGGTCGAAAGGATGCCTGCCGCCATCAGCAGCAGGCCAGCCAGACTCGGACGCATGCGTTCCGCTCCATTCCACCAGGCAAATCAACCAACCGGATTTCGTCCCGAACCGGTGGCGCGGTCAATCCCGCGGGGCCGGTCCCGTGGATGCGCGGACGACGAGGTCGACCGGCCAGAGTTCGTGGATGCTGGCAGGCGAGCGGCCTTCGACGATGAGTTCCATCAGGAGTTCCGCCACCCGCGTTCCGGCGGCGCGGATCGACGAGCGTGTCGTCGACATGGTCGGCACCATGGCGTCCGGGTTGAGGAAGGGGATCACGTCGTCATGCGCGATCATCGAGATGTCACGGCCGAGCTCGAGCCCTGCCGAACGGATGGCGCGCAGGGCGCCGAGCGACATCATCATCGAGGAGACGAGCAGGGCGGTCGGGCGCGGCCGCTGCGCCAGGAAGCGCGCCGTGATGCGGTAGCCGGTCTCGTCCGACATGATGCCTTCCGCCACCAGGTTCTCGTCGACCTCGACGCCATGGGCGGCAAGCGCCCGACGGAAGCCGCGGTCGCGGTCGAGCGCGAAATTGTGGCGGGTCTCGCCGTTGATCAGGCCGATGCGGCGATGGCCGAGGTCGAGCAGGTGCTTGGCCGCGTGCCGGAAGGCGCCTTCGTTGTCGATGTCGAGCCAGGCATAGTCGAGCGGGCTGTTCGTCCGGCCATGCACGACGAAGGGCAGGCCCAGCTCGTTCAGCAGCGCGACGCGCGGATCGTCGACGGTCGGGCTGGACACGATGACGGCGTCGACGCGCGAGCTGATCGCCATGCGCCGGTAGGTCGCCATCTCGTCGCCGGCCTTGGACGGCGACAGCACGATATCGATCTCGTCCTTCATCAGCCTTTCGCCGAGGCCGGCCTGGAATTCGATATAGTGCGGATCGAGCAGCATGTTGCGGTCGGTCGGCAGCACGATGCCGATGGCGCCGGCCCGGCCGGTGGCGAGACGGCGGGCGCTGGCGTTGGGGCGGTAGTCATAGCGGCGCGCCGCGTCGAGCACGCGTTGCCGCGTCTCCTCGTTGACCTCGGGATAGCCGTTCAGCGCGCGACTCACGGTCGTCTGCGACAGGCCGAGATGCAGCGCCAGTTCCTTAAGTCTCATCAGAAAAATCATCCTCCCCGAAGGGCATTCAAAGCGCTTTCAATCCACGGCGCAAGCGGGCTGGCGGGTTGCGGAGGGCGTTCGTGTTCGATGCTGCGATGCACCATCGGTGTCCTATTCCAGAAAACTGCAATAAATCAACTAAGTGCTATGTTTTATCATATGAATTTTGAACCGATTTCTGTTGCGGCGCACGGTGGCAGGCGGCCGTCGCGGGGTTGACAGGGGCGTTTGTTGCCGCTTTGAATGACCTCAAAGCGCTTTGAGGAAAGCGGGGTCGTCGGCCTTTGCCGAGGCGCTTAGGGGGAGAAGGGGTGGCGCGCCGGGGGTGATGGACACCAGCGGTCGCGACGGCTTCGAGGCTCCTGTCACGGAATGTCTCTCAGGGAGGTTCTTACAAATGAAGTTGCGCTCCGCGCTTATGGCTTTCGGCGCCGGCATCGTCCTCATGGGCAATGTCGCCAACGCCGCCAATCTGTCGATCGTGTCGGGTGACACCGGCAACGGCCTCGCCGTGCTGCGCGAGCAGCTCGACATCTTCGAGAAGAACACCGGCAACAAGGTCACGATCGTGCCGATGCCGTCCTCGACGAGCGACCAGTTCGGTCAGTACAAGCTGTGGCTTGCGGCTGGCAACTCGGACATCGACGTCTACCAGACCGACGTCATCTGGGCGCCGCAGCTGTCGGACCAGCTGCTCGACCTGACCGACGCCACCAAGGACGTGGTCGGCGCGCATTTCCCGTCGATCATCGAATCGCAGACCGTGAACGGCAAGCTCGTCGCGCTGCCAATCTTCACCGACGCGCCGGCGCTCTATTACCGCAAGGACCTGCTTGAGAAGTACGGCAAGCAGCCGCCGAAGACCTGGGACGAGCTCGCGGCGACCGCGAAGGAGATTCAGGACAAGGAGCGCGAGGCCGGCAACAAGGACATCTGGGGCTTTGTCTGGCAGGGCAACTCCTATGAGGGCCTGACCTGCAACGCGCTCGAGTGGGTCAAGTCGAACGGCGGCGGCCAGATCATCGAGGCCGACGGCGAGATCTCGATCAACAACCCGCAGGCAGCGGCTGCCATCGACCGCGCCAAGGGCTGGGTCAACACCATCTCCCCGCCGGGCGTGCTCGCCTACCAGGAAGAGGAAGCCCGCGGCGTCTGGCAAACCGGCAATGCCGTCTTCATGCGCAACTGGCCCTACGCCTACGGTCTCGGCAATGGCGCCGACTCGGCCGTGAAGGACAAGTTCGACGTCGTGCCGCTGCCGGCCGGCTCGGGTGAGGGCGCCAAGTCCGCCGCCACGCTGGGCGGCTGGAACCTGGCCGTCTCGAAGTACACGAAGAACCCGAAGGAAGCGATCGAGCTGGTCAAGTTCATCGCCTCGCCGGAAATGCAGAAGCTGAAGGCCCTGAAGGCTTCCAACCTGCCGACGATCCAAGCCCTCTATGACGATGCCGACATCGCCAAGGAGCAGTCGATCATCCCGCGCTGGAAGGAAGTGTTCCAGAACGCCGTGCCGCGTCCGTCGGCTCCGGCCAAGGTCAAGTACAACGAAGTGTCGTCCAACTTCTGGACCGCCACGCATGACACGCTGAGCGGCAACGGTTCGGCGGCTGACAACCTCGAGCAGCTCGAGGCCAAGCTGACCAAGCTCAAGGGCGGCGGCTGGTAGTCCAGCCCCCTGCATGCCGGCATTCACGCGAATGCCGGCATCGCCCGTTGACCCAATCGGCGTGGCGGATACCCTCGGGTTCGCCACGCCGTTCCGTTCATGCCGAGCTATCGGCCCCAACAGCGAAAGCCGAGAACATGGCGGTAGCCGAGACCATTGCTGCGCCCGTCGCGGGCATGCGCTCCGACCTAATGCGCCAGAGGGTGCGTTCGGCCTGGATATTCCTGGCCCCGATGCTCGCGGTGCTGGCCCTCGTCGCCGGCTGGCCGCTGGTGCGAAGCATCTATTTCTCGTTCACCGATGCGTCGCTTTCCAATATCAGCGCGGCGCAGTGGATCGGTTTCGAGAACTATTTCTCGGCCACCACGCTGAAGAGCGGCAAGGTGATCTATGACGGCCTGCTCGTCGACCCGATCTGGTGGCGCGCCGTCTGGAACACGGTCAAGTTCACCATCGTCTCGGTGACGCTGGAGACGATCTTCGGCACCATCGTGGCGCTCGTGCTCAACGCTGAATTCCGCGGCCGTGGCATCGTCCGCGCCGCCATCCTAGTGCCGTGGGCGATCCCCACCGTCGTCTCCGCCAAGATGTGGAGCTGGATGCTCAACGACCAGTTCGGCATCATCAACGACGCGCTGATGCATCTCGGCATCATCTCGAGCAAGATCGCCTGGACCGCCAATCCCGACACGGCGATGTTCGCGGTCCTGCTCGTCGACATCTGGAAGACGACGCCGTTCATGGCGCTCTTGATCCTCGCGGGCCTGCAGATGGTCCCGGGCGACATCTACGAGGCCGCCAAGATCGACGGCGTGCATCCGGTCAAGGTCTTCTTCAAGGTCACCCTGCCGCTGATCCGGCCGGCCCTGATGGTCGCGGTGATCTTCCGCATGCTCGACGCGCTCAGGATCTTCGACCTGATCTACGTGCTGACGCCGAACAATTCCCAGACCAAGACGATGTCGGTCTATGCCCGAGAGAACCTGTTCGATTTCGACAAGTTCGCCTATGGCTCGGCCGCCGCGACCTTCCTGTTCCTGATCCTTGCGGTCATCACGGTGGTCTACATCGTTGTCGGACGCGTCAACTTCGATGGAGGCCGATAATGCTCTGGACCCTGGCCAAGCGGACGGCCTTCTACGCGCTGGTCGTCCTCATCGTCTTCATTTCGGTCTTCCCGTTCTATTACGCGGTGCTGACCTCGTTCAAATCGGGCACGGACCTGTTCCGGGTCGACTACTGGCCGACCTCCTTCGCGCTTGACAACTACGTCTCGGTGCTGACCACTGGCAGCTTCGTCCGCAACCTCGGCAATTCGCTGCTGGTGTCGACCGTGGTGGTGGCGATCTCGCTGTTGCTGGCTGTGACGGCATCGTTCGCGCTCGCTCGCGTCCGTTTCCGCGGCCGCTCGCTGTTGCTCTTCACCATCCTGTCGGTGTCGATGTTCCCGCAGATCGCCGTGCTCGCCGGCCTGTTCGAGATCGTCCGCTTCTTCGGCATCTTCAACACGCCGCTGGCGCTGATCTTCGCCTACATGATCTTCACCCTGCCGTTCACCGTCTGGGTGCTCACCACATTCATGCGTGATCTGCCGATCGAGATCGAGGAAGCGGCGATCGTCGACGGCGCCTCGCCCTGGGTGATCATCACCAAGGTGTTCATGCCGCTGATGTGGCCGGCGCTGGTGACGACGGGCCTGCTCGCCTTCATCGCCGCCTGGAACGAATTCCTGTTCGCGCTGACCTTCACCTCGTCGAACGCGACCCGCACGGTGCCGGTGGCGATCGCGCTGCTCTCGGGCAGCAGCCAGTACGAGATCCCCTGGGGCAACATCATGGCCGCGTCGGTGATCGTCACGGTGCCGCTGATCGTCCTGGTGCTCATCTTCCAACGCAAGATCATTTCCGGCCTGACCGCCGGCGGCGTAAAGGGCTGATCCGATGAATGACGTTGTTTCCGGTGGCGTGATCGCCTCGCGCGCCGCCGATGCCGACTGGTGGCGCGGCGCGGTCCTCTACCAGATCTATCCGCGCTCTTTTCAGGACACGGATGGCGACGGCGTTGGCGATCTGAAAGGCATCACCGCCCGGCTCGACCATATCGCCTCGCTCGGCGTCGATGCGATCTGGATCTCGCCCTTCTTCAAGTCACCGATGAAGGATTTCGGTTACGACGTCTCGGACTATTGCGCTGTCGATCCCCTGTTCGGCACGCTCGCGGACTTCGATGACCTGATCGCGGAGGCGCATGCGCGCAACATCAAGGTCACGATCGACCAGGTGCTGTCGCACACCTCCGACCAGCACGCCTGGTTCAAGGAAAGCCGTTCTTCGAAGACCAACCCGAAGGCAGACTGGTTCGTCTGGGCCGACGCCAAGCCGGACGGCAACCCGCCCAACAACTGGCTGTCGATCTTCGGCGGCTCGGCGTGGGAGTGGGACACGACCCGCTGCCAGTACTACCTGCACAACTTCCTGACCTCGCAGCCGGATATCAATTTCCACTGCATGGCGGCGCAGGATGCGCTGCTCGACAGCGTCGAGTTCTGGCTGAAGCGCGGCGTCGACGGCTTCCGCCTCGACACGGTGAATTTCTACGTCCACTCGCAGGGCCTCGAAAACAACCCGCCCTCGAAGCCGGAAGACCGCAATTCGCCCGAGGCGCCGGCGGTCAATCCCTATAACTGGCAGGACCATATCCACGACAAGAGCCAGCCGGAGAACCTCGAGTTCCTGAAGCGGCTGCGCGCGCTGCTCGACCGCTATCCCGGCCAGACCACGGTCGGCGAGATCGGCGATGGTCCGCGGTCGCTGAAGACGATGGCGGCCTATACCGCCGGCGGCGACAAGCTGCACATGTGCTACACCTTCGACTTCCTGAGCCCGATCTTCACGAAGGAGCACTTCGTCAACCGGATCAAGGCGTTCGAGGCGATCGTCGGCGATGGCTGGCCGTGCTGGGCCTTCTCCAATCACGACATCGTCCGCCATGTCTCGCGCTGGACCCATGACGGCGATTTCGACGGCGTGGCCAAGCTCGCCGCCGGCATCCTGCTGTCGCTGCGCGGTTCGGTCTGCCTGTACCAGGGCGAGGAACTCGGCCTGACCGAGGCCGACATCGCCTTCGAAGACCTGCAGGATCCCTACGGCATCCGCTTCTGGCCGGAATACAAGGGTCGCGACGGCTGCCGCACGCCGATGGTGTGGGAATCGAACGGCGCCAATGCCGGCTTCTCGTCCGCGAAGCCGTGGCTGCCGGTCTCGCCCGATCACATCGCCCGCGCGGTCAATCGCGAGACCACCGACCGTGCGTCGGTGCTGGCGCATTACCGCAAGCTGATCGCGTTCCGCCACGCCCATCCGGCGCTGCGCGACGGTTCGATCGCCTTCGTCGATTCGCCGGACGATGTGCTGGCGTTCGTCCGCGAAGGCGGCGGCGAGAAGATCCTCTGCGTCTTCAACCTCGCGGCCAAGGGCGCCAGCTTCAAGCTGCCGTCCGACCTGAAGGTGACCCCGCTCGAAGGGCACGGCTTCGCCGCCACGCTCGATGCGGCCGGGACCGTCGGCCTTGGCGGCCGCGGCGCATTCTTCGGCAAGATCGCCTGAACAAGAAACGGGCACGGGAAGGAAACAGACATGGCCGGCTTGCTGCTACGCGACATCAAGAAAGCCTATGGCACCGTCAAGGTCCTGCACGGCATCGATCTCGACATCAAGTCGGGCGAGTTCATCGTGTTCGTCGGGCCGTCCGGCTGCGGCAAGTCCACGCTTCTGCGTCTGATCGCGGGGCTGGAGGACATCACGTCCGGCACGCTGCAGATCGACGGCAAGGTGGTGAACCAGCTCGCGCCCTCGAAGCGCGGCATCGCCATGGTGTTCCAGAGCTACGCGCTCTATCCGCACATGACCGTCTACGACAACATGGCCTTCGGCATGAAGCTCGGCGGCGGCGGCAAGGAAGAGATCGACCGGCGCGTGCGCGAGGCGGCCGATATCCTGCAGATCACGCCCTATCTCGACCGCCTGCCGAAGCAGCTTTCGGGCGGCCAGCGCCAGCGCGTCGCCATTGGCCGCGCCATCGTGCGCGATCCGAAGGTGTTCCTGTTCGACGAGCCGCTTTCCAACCTCGACGCGGCGCTGCGCGTGCAGACCCGCATCGAGATCAACAAGCTGCATGAGCGCATGTCGGGCGTCACGATGATCTACGTCACGCACGACCAGGTCGAGGCGATGACGCTCGCCGACCGCATCGTCGTGCTGAACGCGGGCCGGGTCGAGCAGGTCGGCGCGCCGATGGAGCTCTACCACCATCCGGACAATCTTTTCGTGGCGAAGTTCCTCGGCTCGCCGTCGATGAATACCATTCCCTGCGTGATCGAATCGGGCGGCGCAAACGCCGCCGTCCGCCCGAATGGCTGCGAGGCGATCCGCGTGCAGGCGGCAATTCCCGAGGGAGCCAAGGGCGTCAAGGCCACCTTCGGCGTGCGTCCGGAGGATCTCGAGATCACCACCGGCGACGACGCCATCTTCCGCGGCACCATCGATATCGTCGAGCAACTCGGCGAAGTGACGCTGGTCTATGTCGATATTGGCACCGACGAACCGATCGTCGCCAAGCTCGAAAACGACATTCCGTTCGCCAAGGGCGAGCAGATCGCGCTGACCTCGCCGTTGAAGCACCTGCAGGTCTTCGACGAAAAGGGCGTCGCCTATCGCCGTACCTGAGTAGCCGCGCGGAAGCACGACGGCGCTGGTTCGTCACGCTGGATCTTGCGGGATAGCGAGGCCTTTGCTGATCTATCCCGCGGCGCAGCCGCCAGGCTGCGTCCGCCGTCCTGTTCGCGCGTCCGGCCATGCCGTCGCCGGGCTGGGCGAACCGGGAAGTGTCGAAAAGCGAGGCCGGCCATGACGCTCACGCTCTATACGCATCCGCTTGCGTCCTTCTGCCAGAAGGCGCTGATCGCATTCTACGAGAACGACACGCCGTTCAAGGCGCATTTCCTCGACCTCGGTGATCCGACCGTTCGGGCCGAGTTCAACACGCTCTGGCCGATCGGCAAGATGCCGCTGCTGCTGGACCAGGCGCGCGGCCAGCAGGTGGCCGAGTCGACGATTATCATCGAATATCTGGCGACCTATTATCCGGGGCCGACGCGCTTCATTCCGGACGATGCCGAACTGGCGTGGCAGACCCGGCTCGCCGACCGCTTCTACGACAACTACGTGCACGTCCCGATGCAGAAGATCGTCGTCGACAAGCTCCGCCCGGAAGGGCAGGGCGACCCGTATGGGGTGGGGGAGGCGCGGGCGACGCTCCGCACATCCTATGACATGCTGGAAAGCGAGATGGGCTCGCGCTTCTGGGCGATGGGCGAGGCCTTTACGCTCGCCGATTGTGCGGCGGCGCCGGCGCTCTTCTATGCCAATGAGGTGCAGCCCTTCGGTGAGACGCATCCGGCGCTCGCCGGCTATTTCGGCCGGCTGATGGACCGGCCGTCCTTTGCCCGCGTTCTCGCCGAGGCGCAGCCCTATTTCGACATGTTCCCGGGCTAGCCGCCTGTCAGATCGCGCATCCCGCGCGACCTGTTGATGTCTGGCTGCCAATCATGGGATCGCGGGTTCCCGCTTACTGCATAAGCGGGGCGAGGGCGCTCTTGCAGCCCGGCGACAGCGAGGCCGCGTTCTCGCGCAGGCAGGCGATGACGTTGCCGCCGCCGATCGGCACGCCGCGGCAATGGGTGCGGAAATCGCGGCGGCAGGCCTGGCGGATCAGCCCGGCCTCGCGCGGCGCCATGTCGCCAGCGGGCGGCGCTGCCGCTGCCGGCGCCTTGTTCGTGGTGGCTGCGCCTGTTGTCTTGCCCGTACCGGTCGTGGCCGCTCCTGATTTTCCGCTGGCGGCAGGCGGCGTGGCCGCCGCGCTGCCACCGACCGCCTGAACCGCCGTGCGGCAGGCGTCGGAGAGCTTGGCGGCATTCTGCTGCAGGCAATTCAGCGCCGGCATTCCGCCCGGCGGAACGCTGGCGCAATAGGTCTTGTAGTCGCCTGGACAGGCGGAGCGGATGGCCGATTGCTGCGCCTTGCTCGGCGCCTGCGCCATGGCGGGCGGGATGGCGAAGACGAGTATGACAGCGACCGCCGCCGAAGCGGCGATCTCAAGGAAATGGAGAATTGGCCGGCTCATGACGTCCTCCCGAAAAGGGGGATTTCTTATCATGAGCCTTCCGCAACGGCAATTTGGCGGCGCGCTGCTCCCGGGAGTGCATCCGGGATGCGCCATGCAGCCCGGATCTCTTTCAGGCCCCCAACTTGAACACGTTCTCGGCGATGCCGGCGACGTCGAGCTCGACGGCGAACAGGCCGCCGGCCAGCCGCTCGAGCGGGCCGTTCCCGCCCTGCGCCGTGGTGATGTAGAGCGTCTTCAGGTCGGCGCCGCCGAAGGTGCAGTTGGTGATGTTCGAGACCGGCATGTCGAGAACGCCCGAGACCTTGCCTTCCGGCGAGACACGGACGATGCAGCCGCCGTGATAGCGGCAGTTCCAGACATGGCCTTCGCCGTCGATCTGCGAGCCGTCGGGCGAACCGCGCTCGAAGCCCGAGAACCAGGTCGAGGGGTTGGAGACGGCGCCTGTCGTCGGATCATAGTCGAAGGCCCAGATCTCGTTCTTGAGCGTGTCGCCGGTATAGAAGCGGCGGCGGCCGACGTCCCAGCACATGGTGTTGGAAATGCCGATCTCGGAGCGGATCGTCTCGCTGCCGCCGCCCTGGTTCACGCGATAGAGGCCGCCGAGAGCCGGGCCGGTGATGTCGACGCCCGAGCCGTCGGGAGCGACATTGTTGAACATCGAGCCGACGAGCAGATTGCCGAACGGATCCGGCCGGCCGTCATTCAGACGGGCCTTGGGCGTGTTCTTCTCGGGACGGGCGAAGTCGGTGCGCGCGTCGGTTCCGGGTTGCCAGAGGATCACCTTGGAGCCGAGCGCCAGAATCAGCGTGCCGGGCCGGTCGGTCAGGCCGATGGTGGTGACGGGCTCGTCGAACAGCCAGTTCTGCGTCGACTTCGTCGCGGGGTCGTATCGATGCACGAGGAAGCGGTTGATGTCCGTCCAGTACACGGCCTGCTCGGCGGCGTGCCACACCACGCCTTCGCCGCAACGATCGCCCGCAGGCACAACGCAAACCGGATCCGCCATTGATTTTTCCCCTTTGCCCGCAGGATGCGGGTATCGTCCACGCTTCCAAAATCGCATAGCGTGACGCCGCCGCCATCACACGCAATTCTTGTCGCAAGGATTTTATTTCGGTGCTCTAATTTTTTCGCTCAACATATGAAGCGGATTTGATTAGGACACTCAGCGGACCAGGGAAGCTCCGGCTGACACCGGAAAGAGGGATTTCATGACCAGTCGCATCATCGCCGTCGACCCCTTCGATCTCGTCGTCTTCGGCGCTACCGGCGATCTCGCCTATCGCAAGCTTCTGCCGGCGCTCTATCATCGCCATCGCGACGGTCAGATCCCCGAGGTTGCCCGCATCATCGGCTGCTCGCGTCGCCCGATGAGCGACGAGGCCTACCAGAAGCTGACAGAGGCGGCGCTGGAGAAGTTCGTGCCCGCCGACGAGCGCGAGCCGGAGCAGGTCGCCTCGTTCCTGAAGCGCATTTCCTATGTCGCCATCGACGCGACCGCCGAGAAGGCCGGCTGGCCCGAACTCGCCAAGGCGCTGGAAGGCGGCAAGGATCGCATCCGCGCCTTCTATCTCGCCGTTGCGCCGGACCTCTTCGGCATCATCTGCGAGGGCCTGGGCGCGCATCATCTCGTGACGCCGAAGACCCGCGTCATCATCGAGAAGCCGATCGGCAAGAGCCTCGCCTCCGCCAACGCGCTGAACGATTCGATCGGCAAGGTGTTCAAGGAAAGCCAGATCTACCGCATCGACCATTACCTCGGTAAGGAAACGGTGCAGAACCTGATGGCGCTGCGCTTCGCCAACGCGCTGTTCGAGCCGGTCTGGAACGCCAATCACATCGACCATGTGCAGATCACCGTCGCCGAGAGCCTCGGCGTCGAAGGTCGCGCCGGCTACTACGACACGGCCGGCGCGCTGCGCGACATGGTGCAGAACCACATCCTGCAGCTCGTCTGCCTCGTCGCGATGGAGCCGCCCGGCCGCTTCGATGCCGATGCGCTGCGTGACGAGAAGCTCAAGGTGCTGCGCGCGCTGAAGCCGATCGTCGATGGCGACGTCGACAGCGTCACCGTGCGCGGCCAGTACAAGGCCGGCGCTTCGGCCGGCGGTCCGGTGCCGGGCTATCTCGAGGAACTCGGCAACGACGAATCCAACACCGAGACCTTCGTCGCCGTGAAGGCGGAGATCGAGAACTGGCGCTGGGCCGGCGTTCCCTTCTACATCCGCACCGGCAAGCGCCTGCCGTCGCGCCTCTCCGAGATCGTCGTCAACTTCAAGGCGGTTCCGCACTCGATCTTCGAGGGCGCAGCCGGCCAGCTCGCGTCCAACCAGCTCATCATGCGGCTGCAGCCGGACGAGGGCGTCCGGCTCTGGCTGATGATCAAGGACCCGGGCCCGGGCGGCATGCGCCTGCGCCACGTGCCGCTCGACATGAGCTTCGCCCAGACCTTCAAGGTCCGCAGCCCCGAAGCCTATGAGCGGCTGATCATGGACGTCATCCGTGGCAACGCCACGCTGTTCATGCGTCGCGACGAGGTAGAGGCGGCCTGGAAGTGGATCGACCCGATCCTCGAGGGCTGGGCGAATTCGCGCGAGGCGCCCAAGGCCTATACGGCCGGCACCTGGGGGCCGTCCTCCTCGATCGCCCTGATCGAGCGCGACGGCCGCACCTGGCACGAAGAAGGCGCCTGAGGATCAACCTCGCCCGCCTTCGACGAAGGCGAGGGGCGCGTGCCGAAAATCGACCGGGCGGGATACCCTCTCCCGCCCACGGAGGGGTCTGGGTGAGGGGTATTGTGCGGGCAGGCGCCACCCTGCTCCTCGCCCAGCTCCGGACGTCCAGGAGACACAGTCATGTCCATTCACCCCAAGGTCCTCGAAGTGACCGATCGGATCCGGGCCCGCAGCGCCAAGACGCGCGGCCTCTATCTCGATCGCCTCGCGGCCGCCAAGGATGCCGGGCCGCGCCGCGCGTCGCTCGCCTGCGGTAACCAGGCCCACGGCTTCGCCGCCTGCGGGCCGGCCGACAAGGCCGTGCTGAAGGGCGACATCGCGCCCAATCTCGGCATCATCACCGCCTACAACGACATGCTGTCGGCGCATCAGCCCTACGAGACCTATCCCGAGCTGATCCGCCAGGCGGCGCGCGAAGTGGGCGGCGTGGCGCAGGTCGCCGGCGGCGTGCCCGCCATGTGCGACGGCGTCACCCAGGGCCAGACCGGCATGGAGCTGTCGCTGTTCTCGCGCGACGCCATCGCCATGGCCGCCGCGATCGGCCTCTCGCACAACACCTATGACGCGGCCGTCTATCTCGGCATCTGCGACAAGATCGTCCCCGGCCTGTTGATCGCGGCGCTGACCTTCGGCCATCTGCCGGCGGTGTTCGTGCCGGCCGGTCCGATGACCTCCGGCCTGCCGAACAGCGAGAAGGCGCGCGTCCGCCAGCTCTATGCCGAAGGCAAGGCGAGCCGCGCCGACCTGCTCGAGGCTGAGAGCGCCTCCTATCACGGCCCCGGCACCTGCACCTTCTACGGCACCGCCAATACCAACCAGATGCTGATGGAGATCATGGGTCTGCATCTGCCCGGCGCCTCCTTCGTCAATCCGAACACGCCGCTGCGCGACGCCTTGACCAAGGCCGCTGCCAAGCGGGCGCTGGCGATCACCGCGCTCGGCAACGAGTTCACGCCGATTGGCGAGATCATCGACGAGAAGGCGGTGGTGAACGGCGTCGTCGGCCTCAATGCCACGGGTGGCTCGACCAACCACACGCTGCACCTCGTCGCCATGGCCAAGGCGGCCGGCATCCAGCTGACCTGGGACGATTTCTCGGATCTTTCCGACGTCGTGCCGCTGCTGACGCGCGTCTATCCGAACGGCCTCGCCGACGTGAATCATTTCCATGCCGCCGGCGGCATGAGCTTCCTGATCCGCGAGCTGCTGCAGGCCGGCCTGCTGCACGAGGACGTCAAGACGGTCTGGGGCGCCGGTCTCTCCGGCTACACCGTCGAGCCCGAGATCGACGAAGCGGGCGCCATCCGCTGGAAGGAAGGCGCGAAGACCAGTCTCGACGAGAAGGTGCTGGCCCCGGTGTCGCAGCCGTTCCAGGCGACCGGCGGCCTCAAGGTGCTGGAGGGCAATCTCGGCCGCTCCGTCATCAAGGTCTCGGCTGTGAAGGCCGATCGCCACGTCATCGAGGCGCCGGCCCGCGTGTTCCACACCCAGGACGCCCTGCTGGCCGCCTTCAAGGCGGGCGAACTGACCGAGGACTTCATTGCCGTCATCCGCTTCCAGGGCCCGCGCGCCAACGGCATGCCGGAGCTGCACAAGCTGACGCCGACGCTGGCGGTGCTGCAGGATCGCGGCCTCAAGGTGGCGCTGGTCACCGACGGCCGCATGTCCGGCGCCTCCGGCAAGGTTCCGGCGGCGATCCACGTGACGCCGGAAGCCGCCGCCGGCGGAGCCATCGGCAAGGTGCGCGACGGCGATCGTGTTCGCCTCGACGCCGTGACGGGGACGCTGGAAGTGCTGGTCGACGCCGCCACCTTCGCGGCGCGGGAGCAGGCGGAAGCCGATCTCGCCGGCAATGAATTCGGCCTCGGCCGCGAGCTCTTCGCCATGTTCCGCGCCAATGCGGCGCCGGCCGAACTGGGCGCCGGCGTGTTCTGATAGCTTACTCGCTAAAGGCTACAAAGTAAGTCGTGTATTTAGGATTGATGTCTTGATCTCGGTGTGGCGGGGTCAAGACATCGATCGCTAGACTTCAGGCGAAACCAGAACAACTCCGGGGCGCGTGCCGGAAATACGCGGCGTCTCGTCGTGGCTTCGGCCAGATGTGGAATGTTTTTCCAAGCCTCTTCCTGAGTTTGGAACGGCCGTCGTCGTCTTCCCTGCGCCAACTCTCTACAAAGTCTGCAATCGTTCCAGACTTCGCGCGATCCGGTTCGGGTGGCGTTCAGGGAGAGACGGATGGCCCCGGTCCATCGCACGGTTCAGCGCCAGCTCGGCACGTTCCCCGCCTTTCACAAGGTCGAGGGTCGCCGCGTCGTGATCGTCGGCGGGGGAGACGAGGCGGCCGCCAAGATCCGCCTGCTCGCCGAGACGAGCGCGCGCCTGGTCGTCTTCGCCACCGAGTTGGAGGAGGGCGCCCGGCGCGATCTCGAGGCGGCGGGCGCCAAGCTCGAGACCCGCGCCCTCGCGGCCGCCGATCTCGCCGACGCCGCCTTGGTCTTCGCTGCGACCGGCGAGTTCGAGGCCGATCGCGCGGTGCGCGATCTCGCGAGGTCGGCAGGCGTGCCGGTCAATGTCGTCGACCGTCCCGAGCTCTGCGACTTCTTCACCCCTGCGCTCGTCAACCGCGCGCCGCTCTCGATCGCCATCTCGACCGAGGGTGCCGCGCCGGTGTTGGCGCGCCACGTTCGGGCGCGCATCGAGGCGATGCTGTCGCCACGCCTCGGCGATCTCGCCGACCTTGCCGAGCGGCTCCGTGCGCGCGTCGCCGAGACGATCGTAACGGGCGAGGGCCGCCGCCGTTTCTGGGCGCATTTCTTCACCGGCCCGACCGCAGCCAAGGTGCTGGCCGGCCAGCTTGAGGCGGGCGAGACGGCTGCCGTCGCCGATATCGAGCAGGCGGCCGGGAACGGCGCCGCCGTCGGCCATGTCAGCCTGGTCGGTGCCGGTCCGGGCGCCGAGGACCTGCTGACGCTCCGCGCCCAGCGGCTGCTGCAGGAAGCCGACGTCATCGTCTATGACAAGCTGGTGCCGGAGGCGATCGTCGCCATGGGCCGGCGCGACGCGCTGCGCATCTATGTCGGCAAGGCCAAGGGCGCGCATGCCGCCAGCCAGGACGAGATCAACGCCATTCTCGTGCGCGAGGCACGCGATGGACGCCGCGTCGTGCGGCTGAAGTCGGGCGATCCGCTGATCTTCGGACGGGCGGGCGAGGAGATGGCGGCGCTGCGCGAAGCCGGCATCCCGTTCGATATCGTGCCGGGCATCACCGCGGCCTTTGCCGCCGCCGCCGAGAACGAGATCCCGCTGACCTTGCGCGACGTGGCGTCGAGCCTCGTCGTCGCCACGGGCCATGACATGCGCGGCGACACGCTGCCGGACTGGGCCGGCCTCGCGCTCTCCGGCGCGACCGTCGCCGTCTATATGGGCCGCAGTGTCGCCACCAAGGTCGCCGGCAAGCTGATCGAGAACGGCTTGGCGCCGTCGACGCCGGTCGCCGTCATCGAAAACGCCTCGCGTCCCGAGCGGCGCGCCTATGCCGGAAGGCTCGACGAACTGGCCGGCATCGCCGATCGGCCAGAGCTCGACGGTCCCGTCGTCATCATCGTTGGCCGCGTCGTCGCCGAGAGCGCGCTCGGCGCCACGCCGCTGCCGCTCGTGGCATTGGCCGCCTGAAGTTGGAAATCCGGATCCTCGCATGACCGCCAAGCTCATCACCGCCAATCATCTCGCCGACGGGCTCGTCGTGTTCCTCACCGCCGATGGCGGCTGGTCCTACCGCCTGGCCGATGCTCGCGTCATCTCCGATGCCGAGCTCGAGGCGGCGCTCCGCCATGCCAAGGCCCAGCACGAGGCGCTGATCGTCGTCGATCCCTATGAAATCGAGGCGACCGTCGAGGATGGCGTGCCGGTGCCGGTTCGCCTGCGCGAGCGGATCCGCGCCGCCGGCGGCCCGACCGTCACCTATGGCGAAGCCGAGCTGGCCGAGCGCGCCGCCCTTCTGAATCAGGCAGGTTGAGTGATGTATCGCTACGACGAGTTCGACCATGAGTTCGTGACCGCCCGCGTCGCGCAGTTTCGCGATCAGGTCGGCCGCCGCGTCTCCGGCGAGTTGACCGAGGACCAGTTCAAGCCGCTCCGGCTGATGAACGGCGTCTACCTGCAGCTGCATGCCTACATGCTGCGTGTCGCCGTGCCCTATGGCACGATGAACAGCGCCCAGATGCGGATGCTGGCGCATGTCGCCCGCAAGTATGACCGCGGCTACGGCCACTTCACCACGCGGCAGAACATCCAGTTCAACTGGCCGAAGCTTTCCGAGATCCCGGATGCGCTGGCCGATCTCGCCTCGGTCGAGATGCACGCGATCCAGACCTCGGGCAATTGCATCCGCAATGTCACGGCCGATCATTTCGCCGGCGCCGCCGAGGACGAGGTCGCCGATCCGCGCCCCTATGCCGAGATCCTGCGGCAGTGGTCGTCGCTGCATCCGGAATTCGTCTTCTTGCCGCGCAAGTTCAAGGTCGCCGTGACCGGCGCCGAGCGCGACCGCGCCGCGATCCAGGTGCACGACATCGGCCTGCACCTGAAGCAGGACGAGAACGGCCGGCTCGGCTTCGCCGTCTATATCGGCGGCGGCCAGGGCCGCACGCCGATGGTGGCGAAAAAGATCCGCGATTTCCTCCCCGAGGAGGATCTGCTCTCCTATTCGGAGGCAATCCTGCGCGTCTACAATCTGAACGGCCGTCGTGACAACAAGTACAAGGCCCGCATCAAGATCCTCGTCCACGAGACCGGTGCCGACGAGATCTCGCGCCAGGTCGAGGAGGAGTGGGAGCGCATCCGCCACGGCGCGCTCAAGCTGCCGCAGGGCGAAGTCGAGCGCATCCGCGAATATTTCGCCGCGCCGGACAGCCTGAAGGCGTTGCCGCCGAGCCCGGCGCTCGCGATCGAGCGGGCACGCGATCCGGAGTTCGACGCCTGGGTCGAGCGCAACACCCATCCGCACCGCGTTCCCGGCCATGTCTCGGTGACAATCTCGCTGAAGCCGATCGGCGGCACGCCGGGCGACGCGACGGCCGAGCAGATGGACATCGTCGCCGACCTGGCCGAGCGGCTCGCCTTTGACGAAATCCGCGTCAGCCATGAGCAGAACCTGATCTTGCCGCATGTCGAGGTCGTCAATCTGAAGGCGATCTACGACACGCTTCTGGTTTCGGGTCTCGCCACGGCGAATGCTGGCCTCGTCACCGACATCATCGCCTGCCCCGGCCTCGATTACTGCGCGCTCGCCAATGCCCGCTCCATTCCGGTGGCCCAGCGCATCTCGCAGCGCTTCGGCGACACCGCGCGCCAGCGCGATATCGGCGACCTGAAGATCAAGATCTCGGGCTGCATCAATGCCTGCGGCCATCACCATGTCGGCCACATCGGCATCCTGGGGGTCGAGAAGAAGGGCGAGGAATTCTACCAGATCTCGCTCGGCGGTTCGGGCGACGAGAATTCCTCGATCGGCGAGATCATCGGCCGCGGCTTCTCGACGGAAGAGATCGTCGACGCCGTCGAGACGCTGGTCGATACCTATATCGCGCGGCGCGAGAGCCCGGACGAAACCTTCCTTGCCGCCTATCGCCGCCTTGGCCAGGCACCCTTCAAGGAAGCACTCTATGGGACGGCTTGAACCGATCGCATCCGGCTTCGACCATGAGAGCGCCGGCCTGCAGGAGGCCGCGATCCTCAATGCGCGCTTCTCCGGCCTGACGGCGGAGCGGCTGATCGAGCGAGCGCTGACGGAGATCTTCCCGGGCCGCATCGCGCTCGTCTCCAGCTTCGGCGCTGAGTCGTCGGTGCTGCTGCATCTCGTCGCCTCGATCGATCGCGGCGTGCCGGTCGTGTTCATGGATACGCTGCGCCTCTTCCCCGAGACGCTGGCCTACCGGGACATGCTGGTCGAGCGGCTGGGACTGACCGATATCCGCACCATCACGCCGGAGCCGGCGGTGCTCGCCAAGGCCGACCCTTACAAGGCGCTCTGGATGACCGATGCCGACGCCTGCTGCCGCATTCGCAAGACCGAGCCGCTGGCGCGCGCCATGGAAGGCTTCGACGCCTGGTTCACCGGACGCAAGCGGTTCCAGGCGGCGACGCGCGCGGCGATCCAGGCCTTTGAGCAGGACGGCGCGCGCATCAAGGTCAATCCGCTGGCGAGCTGGTCCGCGGAGGACCTGAAGGCCTATATCGCCCGACATGAATTGCCGCCGCATCCGCTGGTCGCGCAGGGCTATCCTTCGATCGGCTGCCAGCCCTGCACGTCGAAGGTCAAGCCGGGCGAAGACGCGCGGGCCGGCCGCTGGCGGGGTCTGGACAAGACCGAATGCGGCATCCATCTAGGTCTCGAGAACGACGGAAGCGGCATCTGACATGAGCCTCTGGAAGAATGGATCCTTCGTCGCCGATGCGTTTCGGCGCGTGGCGGATGACGAGGCGATTGGCGCCGAGGACGCCGTGATCGTCTCGCTGGCGCGGTTCCGCGCCGAGCGGGATGGGTTGCTGGCGCGCTCCGCACCGCTCGGCGTGGTGATCGAGCCGGGCGCGGACTGGTCGGATATCGTCGCGGACCTGCCGCGTCTCGCGGTGGTCGCGGCGGATCTGCCGAAGTTTGCCGACGGACGCGCCTTTTCGATCGGCCGCCTGCTGCGCGATCGCGACGGCTTCGAGGGTGAGTTGCGCGCCGTCGGCGCCTTCTTCCTCGATCAGATCCCGTTCCTGAAGCGGGTCGGCTTCGATGCGTTTTCGACCGAGGACCCGATTGTGATAAAGGGTCTTCGCGAGGGCCGCTGGCCCGAAGTGACCGAATATTTGCAGCCCGTCGCCGATCGTGGCGAGGTGCCGGCCGGAACGCGCCCCTGGGCGCGCAGGCCCACGGCAAGGGCAGTCGAGTAAGGATAGGGTTTATGAAGATCTTCGTCACCGACCACGCCGGCGAGGAGCATGAGCTGGAAGCCCTGGAGGGCTGGCGGGTGATGGAAGTCATCCGCGACTGGAACATCGGCATCAAGGCCGAGTGCGGCGGAGCCTGCGCCTGCGCGACCTGCCATGTCTATGTCGATCCGGAATGGGTCGACCGGCTGATCCCGATGACGGACGAAGAGGAAGAGCGCCTGGACGATGCCATGGCGGTCAAGTCGAACTCGCGCCTGTCGTGCCAGCTCCTGATGTCGGACGAGCTCGACGGCCTGCGCGTCCGTCTCGCCCCGGGCAGCGAACCCGAAGAGCTGGCGGCCTGAGCGCCGGCCCTGGTGACCGTCAGTCCAGCGTCCGGCGATAGCGGAACAGCGCCAGGGCGCCGACGGCGAGCCAGAAGGTGACGAGCGGCCAGATCTCGTTGACGAGGTCGGAAGGGCCGCTGCCCTTCAGCATGATGCCCCGGACCGAGCGGATGTAGTGGGTGATCGGCAGCGCGCTGCCGATGACCTGCGCCCAGTCCGGCATGCCGCGAAACGGGAACATGAAGCCCGAAAGCAGGATCGACGGCAGGAACCAGAAGAAGGTCATCTGCATCGCCTGCATCTGGTTGCGGGCGATCGTCGAGAACGTGTAGCCGAGCGTCACGTTGCAGCCGATGAACAGGAAGGTAACGCCGAGCAGCACGACGAACGAGCCCATCATCGGCACGTGGAACAGGATCTGCGCGCAGACCAGGATCACCGCCACCTGGACGAGCCCGAAGCCGATATAGGGCACGATCTTGCCGATCATGATCTCGAACGGCGTCGCCGGCATCGCCATCAGGTTTTCCATCGTGCCGCGCTCGATCTCGCGGGTCAGCGCCAGCGCGGTCATCAGGATCGTCGTCATCGTCAGGATGGTGCCGAGCAGGCCGGGCACGATGTTGTAGGCGGTGATCCCCTCCGGATTGTAGCGGCGCTGGATCACGAGATCGACGGCCGTGGCGCGGCTCGCCTGCGTCGACAGCGGCCCGGTCAACTCGCGGGCGAGCGCGCTCGACAGGATCTGGGGCAGGGCACCCAGCGCGTTCGACGTGGCCGCCGGATCGGTGGCATCGGCCTCGACCAGCAATTGCGGGCGGGTGCCGCGCACGAGGTCGCGCTCGAAGCCGGGCGGGATGGTGATGACATAGCTGGCGGAGCCGTCGACCAGTGCCTCGTTCGCCTGCGCCTCGCTCGCGAGGCCGGGCGCGACGCTGAAATAGCCCGATGCCTCCATCGCGGCGACGATCGTGCGCGTGGCGGGGCCGCTATCGGCGGAGACGATCAGCGTCGGCAGGCGCTTCGGGTCGAGATTGATGGCATAGCCGAACAGGACCAGCTGGATGATCGGGATGCCGATGATCATGGCGAAGGTCAGCCGGTCACGCCGCATCTGGATGAATTCCTTCATCATCAGGGCGAGGATGCGGGACAGCGAGAATCCGGCGCTCATGATGCCTTGCCGTTCGTCGAGCGGTCGCGCGCCTGCGCCTGCTGCATCAGGCGAATGAACACGTCCTCGAGGCTCGTCTCGCCGGGCTCGGCGACGGCGTCGGATCCGGTCTCGGCGAGGGCCGCGTCGACGGCGCGCTTCAGCGCGGCCGGGTCCGGGCCGACGACATGCAGGTCGTTGCCGAACGGCGCCGCCTGCTCGACGCCCGGCATTTCCCGCACGGTCTTGGCGATCGCGCCGACGTCCTTGCCGCTGACCACGATGGTCGAGAGGCCGGAGCTCTCGATCACTTCGGCCACCGTGCCGCGGGCGACGATCTTGCCATAGGCGATGTAGATGATGCGGTGGCAGCGTTCGGCTTCGTCCATGTAGTGGGTCGAGACCAGCACGGTCAGCCCGTCGCTGGCGAGGTCGTGGATCTCGTCCCAGAATTCGCGCCGCGCCTGCGGATCGACACCGGCGGTCGGCTCGTCGAGCAGTAGCAGCTTCGGCTGGTGCATCACGGAGGCGGCGAGCGCCAGGCGTTGCTTCCAGCCGCCGGACAGCGAGCCGGCGAGTTGGTCGCGCCGCTCGTACAGGCCAAGCCGCTGCAGCGTCGCCTTCACGGTCTCCGCCCGGTTCTTGAGATCGTAGATACGCGCGACGAAATCGAGGTTCTCGCGGATCGTCAGGTCTTCGTAATAGGAGAAGCGCTGCGTCATGTAGCCGACCTGGCGCTTGATGCGATCGGCATCCCTAAGGATGTCCAGGCCGAGGCAGGTGCCGCTGCCATCGTCCGGACGCAGCAGGCCGCAGATCATGCGGATCGTCGTGGTCTTGCCGGAGCCGTTCGGGCCGAGGAAACCGACGATCTCGCCGCGGCGGACATCAAGCGAGACGTGATCGACGACGGTCTTCTCGCCGAAGCGCTTGGTCAGGCCATGAATGTCGATGACGACTTCCTCGGGCCTGTCCGCCGCCATGCCTATTGCTCCGTCCCGAGCCGGATGTCGACAGGCTGGCCGGGATCGAGCTTCCGGGCGTCGCCTTCCGGCCTGGCCTCGACGCGGAACACCAGCTTGGCGCGGCTCTCCTTCGAATAGATCACCGGCGGCGTGAATTCCGCATCGGTCGCGATGCTGGCGATGGTCGCCGTCAGGCCGCTGGCGCAGCCATCGCAGAGGATCGACGCGCGCTGGCCGGGCCGGACCGTGGAGCGCATCGCCTCCGGCACGAAGAACAGGATCTTGCGCGCCCCCTCCGGCAGCAGCGACGTGACGGCCTGCCCTGCCGGGACGATCTCGCCGACCTGGTAGAACACCTCCTCGATGCGGCCGGGGGCGACGGCGCTTTGGGTGCGCCGCGCGAGCTTCGCCTCGGCCGCGGTGACGGCGGCGGCGAGCGCGGAGACCTGCTGTTGCGCCGCCGCGATCTGGTCGGGTCGCGCCGGCAGGTTGGCGACGGCGCGGTTCTCCCGCGCCGCCTGGACGCGGGCCGCGGCTGAATCGAGATCCGCCTTCGACTGGTCGAGCGTCGCAACCGCGACGACGGCGCGGGTCGAGAGGTCGCGATTGCGGTCATAGGTCTTCTGCGCCACCGTCAGCGCCGCCTCGGCATCCGCGAGCTGGGCGTCGAGTACGCGGATTTCCTCCGGCCGCTTGCCGGTCAGGAGGTCGGCGAGGCTGGCCTTCGCCTGCGCCAGCTGGGCCTGGGCCTGCGCGAGTGCCGCCGTCTCGTCGCGGTCGTCTAGGGTGAAGAGCACGGCGCCGGCCTTGACCGGATCGCCGCGCTTCACATTGAGGGTGGCGAGCCGGCCGGTGACTTCCGCCCCGACCAGGACGTAGTCGGCGTCGACATAGCCGTGCAGGAGCGGATCGCGCGCGCTGTCGCCGCAACCCGCCAGAAGAAGCAGTAGGACCAGCGAAAGCGCACGGCCCGTCCGCATGCTACCCCTCGTCTGCCAGTGTCTCTCCGACCAACAGGTCGATCTGTTCGGCAACGATGCGCCGGATCTCGTCGCGGTCCTTGTTGCTCAGCGTATCGCGGCCGAGCTTCTTCAGCACCATCGGACGGCCGACGCAGAAGATGACGAACTGGCCGGAGATGGCGAAGGAGCGCAACGTCGCTTCTTCCGAGCGCGGATCAAGGTTGAGCAGGATCGCCACCAGCGTCGTCGTCGTGGTCTGGCAGGACATCATGTAGTCGTAGATGACGTCGAAGGCGGACGAGGGCTCCATCTGTTCGCGCATGATGAAGCGGCCCCAGAGTTCGGCCTCGGCCTCGCCGAGCATGCAATCGATATGGACGTCGATGATGTTCTGCAGCAGGCGACGGGCCGTCGGCCGGTCGACATCGCCGGTCAAGGCCCGGGCAGCGGCGTTGATGCTGTCGCCGATCCGCATCTGCATCTGCTCGACGACATATTCGGCGACGGCGCGATGTAGCGAGTCCTTGCTGCCAAAATGGTAGACGATCGCCGCCAGATTGGCGCCGGCGCGCTTGGCGATGTCGCGCGTCGCCGCGCCCTCGAAGCCATAGCGCCCGAAGACGTCGAGGGCGGCGAGCAGCAGCTTCTGGCGAGTTTCCGCACCGCGATCCTGGCGGGCGCGGCGATAGTGGCGAGAGGCCGGAAGCGCGTCCTGCGCCTCGACCGTCTCGACGTCGTCGGCCCTTTCGAAGGCCATGTCGAAATCAGCCCGCCCGACCGAGGTTGCTTCCGAATTCATCCAGCGTCACTCCGATTCGCTCCGCCCCGCCCGCCAAGATTGTGCAATTGCGAAACGAGGTCAATCGAATGATTGAATTTATGCGACGCTATAAATTTCTACGAAGCCCTTGCAAGGCGCGTGTCGAATTCCCATGACGGTTCATGCCGTTACGGCAGATTTGCGCCATTGGCGGTGACAGAGTCTGGGTGGAATCCAAGGGAAACGGCAACCGAGATCGCCCGCGCGCCGGTCGTCCGGCGCCGGGGCGAGCGGAGCGCGAATGCCTTAGCCGGTTGCGACGATCCCCTGGGCGACGAGCCAGTCGACCGCCTCGCGCACCGCTTCGAACGATGAGTAACGCGGCTGGTAGTCGAGATGTCGCCTGGCCTTGTCGATGCTGCAGTTCGGGCTGCGGGCGATGTGGTCGAGCGTCTGTTCGACGATCTCGGGGCTGTGCTGCTGCTTCCACTGCTCCCACGGCAGGTAGGAGAGCTTCGCCTCCTGTCCGAACCAGGATGACACGGCCTCGGCATAGCCGCGCAGCGACACCGCCTGGGCGGAGACGGTGTGGAAGGCCTCGCCGACCGCCATGCTCCAGTTGCCGATCGCCTTCATGAACATCTGCGCGACGTCGTCGGCATGGACGTGATGCACGGTCTCGAGGCCGAAATTCGGCAGCACCAGTTCCTTGCCCTGCGCCAGCGTCGAGAACACGGAGGGATCGAAATGGCCGGCCGGATTGAGTGGCGCCCAGCCGGGCCCGACGATATGGCCGGGATGCACGATGGTCGCGGGGAAGGCGTTCCGCTGCGCTTCGTGCATCAGATAGGCTTCGATCGCCGCCTTCTGGGTGCCGTACTCGCCGAAGGGGCGGCGCGCCACGGTTTCCGGCGTCGGCACGGCGACGCTCGGGCCATGCACCCAGATCGTGCCGGTGTGAAGGAAATGCTCGACCCGGCCGCGTAGCGCATCGACCAGGAGCTGCGCGCTCGGGAGCGTGAAGCAGATCATGTCGATGACGATGTCGGGCCGCAGATCGCTGATCTTGGCGCCGAAGGTGCCGGCCCTGTCTTCCGCCTCACGGTCGAGCACCACCGTCTCGACCTTCGACCAGGCCGCATGCGGCTGGTAGGCGCTGCGCTGGCCACGCGCGACGTTGACGACCTCGAAGCCCGCCTCTACCAGTCTCGGCACCAGATAGGTACCGACATGGCCACTCCCACCGATCACGATCACACGTGTCATGGTGCCGTCCTCCCGTTCCGCATCACGATAATGTTATCGCAAGCCATGCGCTTCGCCAGAGGGCCGGCAAGCCCCGGAACAGTTGCGAGCATCTTTATGTTGCGGCGACGCAAAATCGTCGAAACCGTTCGGCGAACGGGCGACCCGAACGCCGAAATGTCCCGTCCATGGATGCCATGGCGCTCATGTTCGGCCGGCTGCCGCGCGGACTATCGGGAGGCACGCTGCCGCATCCGCATCCGCCAAGCGCCCCCTGGTCGCGGAGAATGAAATCCGCCGCCCCTGCGTCGCCGTCTCGGCAGGAAGGGGCGGCGATTTCGCGAGGCGCGCGGAACCGTTGGCGCTTGCCCCCTCAGCGCTTGGCCCCTCAGTGGCTGTTCGGGCCGAGGGCGTGCTCCAGTTCCTCGTCCGACATGCCGGTGATGATGCGCTCGACATCCTCGACGCTGGACTGCTTCGGGTTGATGTCGTCGGCGACAACCCGGCCGCCGCGCATCACCACGATCCGGTCGACCACCTGGAACACATGGTGGATGTTGTGGGCGATGAAGATGCAGGAGTGGCCGGACTTGCGCGCATTGCGCACGAAGCGCAGCACGCCCTGCGTCTCGGCGACGCCGAGATTGTTGGTCGGCTCGTCGAGGATGATCAGGTCGCTCTCGAAATACATGGCGCGGGCAATCGCGACCGCCTGGCGCTCGCCGCCGGAAAGTGCGCCGACTGGCGTCGAGGGCGGGATGTTCTTGCTGATGCCGACGCGCTTCAGCAGGTCGCGGGCGACCGCGTCCATGGCCTGGTGATCGAGCCGGTTCATGAAGCGCGGGCCCTTCACCGGCTCGCGACCGAGGAAGAGGTTGCGCGCGATCGAGAGTTGGGTGACCAGCGCCGAGTCCTGGTAGATCGTCTCTATGCCGTTGGCGATCGCGTCCGTCGTCGAACGGATACTCACCTTCTTGCCGCGCACATAGATGTCGCCGCTGGTCGAGGGCACGGCGCCGGAGAGCACCTTGATCAGCGTCGACTTGCCGGCGCCATTGTCGCCGAGCAGTCCGACGATCTCGTTTTCGCGGACGCTGAAATCGACGTCCTTGAGCGCCTGCACCTTGCCGTAGGCCTTGGAGACGCGCTCCATCCGGATCAAATCGGTCATGGTTAGGTACCCGCCTGGTGCCGGCGCTCGAGGACGGAGTGCAGCGTCATCATGCCGAGGATGATCGCGCCGATGAAGATGTTGTAGGCGAGGCCGGGCACGCCGATCAGCACGATGCCGTTGCGCATGACGCGCAGGATGAACACGCCGAGCACGGTGCCGATGATGGTGCCGCGGCCGCCCATCAGCGCGGTGCCGCCGATCACCACCATGGCGATGACCTCGAGCTCGTAGCCGGCGCCGCTGTTCGGATTGGCGGCGGAGGTCCGGATCGAGCTGATCACGCCGGCGAAGGAGGCCATCGTCGCCGACAGCATGAAGAGCAGCACCTTGGTGCGGTTGACGTTGACGCCGCGCGCCCGTGCCGCGCCGGGATTGCCGCCGGTCGCCTGGATCCAGTTGCCGGCCTTGGTCTGGGTCAGCACATAGCCGAGCAGCAGCGCGAAGCCGATGAACCAGAACAGCGACATGTAGATGCGGAAGGGGCCGACATAGAAATCGCCGACCAGCACATGCGCCAGCCAGTGCTGTCCCGCGCTCCAGGTCCGCTGCGGGAAGCCGTCGGAGATGAACAGCGCGACGCCGCGCACGACGAGCAGCATGCCGAGCGTGACCAGGAAGGACGAGATCTTGATCCGCGTCACGAACAGGCCGTTGGCGAGCCCGATCAGAGCCGCGACGGCGAGCGCGATCAGGAACGCGACCTCGAGCGAGGTGATGCCGGAGTTGAAGAGGGTCCACATCAGCACCGGCGCGAAGCCGAACACCGAGCCGACCGAGAGGTCGAACTCGCCGGCCGTCATCAGGAGCGTCATGGCCAGCGCGATCAGGCCGAGCTCGACGGTGAAGGACAGGGTGTTGGAGATGTTGAGCGGCGACAGGAAGTCCGGATTGATCGACCAGAAGATCGCGATTTCCACGATCAGCAGAACGAGCGGGCCGAACTCCGGCTTCGCGATGAAGCGCTGGATGAAGGAGCGGTTTTCCACGGGCAGACCGAATGGCGTGAGGGCAGGCAGGTCGCCGCCGCTTGGACGCGGTCATGCGGCCGTCGATCGACGGGGCATCCGCGACGCCGTCGCGGATGCCCGCTCCTGCGGGACTACTTGCCCGAAAGGATGTTGTCGTAGAGCTGCGCCGTGTCCTTCTCGTACAGGGCGCCGGTGATTACGTTGAAGCCCGGAGGAATGCCGCTGGCCGCCATGTTGGCGAGCGACAGGGCGACGTAGCTGGTCGCTTGCGGGTCCTGCCACTGCGCGGCGTTGACATAGCCGTTCAGCACTTCCTGCGTGGTGTCGAGCGAGTTGCCCCAGCCGACGACCGGGATTTCGCCCGGCTTGACGCCGACCTGGTCGAAGACGCGCTTGATCGAACCGGTGACGAGATCGCCGAGGCCGATGATCGCTTTCACCTTGGTCCGGTTGGCGGTGAGGTAATCGACCATGCGGGTGATGACCTCGGCCTGGTCGAGCGTCGCCTCGGTCACCTCATAGGTGATGCCGAGCGGCTCGAACACGCTCTTGATGCCTTCCTCTTCCTGCACGCCATAGGTGGCGCCCGGGATCTCGACCGGCATCCAGACGAAATCGCCCTTCTTCACCAGGCCCTTGTCGACCAGATACTGCGCCCAGCCACGGCCGAACACGACGTTGTTGCCGCCGACATAGGCGTTGAACGACGCCTTCGGGTCGGGGGTGTTGAAGTTGATGATCGGGATCTTGGCGGCGTTGGCTTCCTTCGCGACCTCGACCAGGCTGCCGGGATCCGGGCTGGTCGTGACGATGCCGTCGGCCTTGGCGGCGATGGCGGCGCGTACGGCCTCCTGGTGCGAGGCGACGTTGCCCTGGTGGAACGAGGTGTTGACCGTGTTGCCGGTATCCTTCGCCCACTGCTGGGCACCGGCAAGGAAGTAGGTCCAGACCGGGTCGGCCGACGTGCCGTGCGAGATCCAGTAGAAGGTCTTGGCCTGGGCCGCGACCGGCATTGCCAGCGCTATCATTGCGCCGGACAAGAGTACCGCGAGCTTCTTGAACATTGGCATCCTCCCATTGAACGTTTCGTTCATGCGACCACGGCTATGGCTGCCGCTTCGCCGCTTTTCGCGGCGCGCTTGCTGCCCGGTCGAGAGGTGCCTCTACGCCGTTGGCAGCAGCGGTCTCGGGGGGAGACTGACACAATTGCCGCGTGCGTCAACTGACGCTGCGACAGATTGTCCAAAAAAATGACACCGCTGTCATTGGCGCAACGCCTCGGCTCTGCCGGATGGCATCAGAGCCGGTCGCGCAGCGCGTACCAGCTCATGCCGGCGACGAGCGCCGGCCAGCGCAGCAGCTTGCCGCCGGGGAAGCGGGGGCAGGGGAGCGCGGCAAAGGCGTCGAGCTTGCCGGGATTGCCGAGGATGGCCTCGGCCAGGATCTTGCCGCCGAAGGGGGCCAGCGCCACGCCCTGGCCGGAATAGCCGGAGGCGGCAAAGACGCCGCTGCGAAGCTTGCGCAGGAAGGGCAGGCGGTTGACCGTGACCGCGAGCGTGCCGCCCCATGCGTAGTCGATCCTCGTGCCATCGAGCCCAGGATAGATCTTCAGGAGATGGCGCCGCACGAAGGCGAATATGTCGGCGGGGTCGCTGCGCGAATAGGTCTCGCCGCCGCCGAACAGGATGCGTCCGTCCGGCGTCGGCCGCCAGTAATAGACGACGAAGCGCGAATCGGAGACCGCCTCGCCGCCAGGGATCAGGCCGCCAGGACCACCGGCGCCGATCGGCTCCGTCGTCAGGATGAAGTTCTTGATCGGCATGGCGCGGGTTTCGGTTTCTGGGTCGATGCCGTCGAGCAGGCCGTTGCCGGCGAGCACGACGATATCCGCCTTGATCCGGCCACGTAGCGTCTCGATCATCGGCGTCTCGCCGTCGACGAGCTTCCTGGCTGCCGTGCCCTCATGGATCCGCGCCCCGGCCTTCTGGGCGGCGCGCGCCAGTCCCTGCGCGAATTTCAACGGATGCAGGTGGCCGGCGGTGCGATCGAGCCGGCCGCCGAAATAGCTGTCGCTGCCGATCATCGGCGCCAGCCGGTCGCGGTCGATCCATTCGGCCGGTGTGTAGCCATAGTCGCGGTTCAGCACCTCGACATAGTGGCGCTCCTCTGCGACGAGGCGCTCCTTGTGCACGGCCTCGATCAGGCCGGGTCGCCACTCGGCGTCGATCTGGTGCTTGTCGATCAAGTGGTGGACGAGCGCCTTGGCTTCCTCGGCCAGGCGGAACAGTTCCAGGGCGGCCGGCTTGCCGAGCCGCTTTTCCAGCCATTCCTGGTCGCGGCGTTGGCCTGTATGGAGTTGGCCGCCATTGCGCCCGGAAGCGCCCCAGCCGACCTTCTCCGCCTCGATCAGCACCACGTCGATGCCGGCTTCGGCGAGGTGCAGCGCCGCCGACAACCCGGTGTAGCCGCCGCCGACGATGACGACGTCGGCGCGCGTATCGCCGTCGAGCGGGGCGAAGGCGAGGTCCTTGTCTGCTGTCGCGGCATACCAGGAAGGGGCGTGCGGCTTCATCGCGCGCCTCACAGGAGGCCGAGCCGCTTCAGCTCGGCCTGGGTGTCGTCGAGCGTCTTGCGGGCGGAGGCGATCAGCTGGTCGGCCTCGTCATGGCTGAGCGTCAGCGGCGGCGCGATGATCAGGCTGTCGCGCACGGCGCGCATGACGAGGTTGTTCCGGAGCGAGATGTCGCGTGCGATCGTGCCGACCTTGCCGGTATCGGCGAACTTCTCCGTCCGCGACGGCTTGTTCGGCACCAGTTCAATGGCGCCCATCAGGCCAGTCATGCGTGCCTCGCCGACCAGCGGATGGTCGGCGAGAGCGCGCCAGCGCGCCTGCAGATAGGGGCCGATATCGTCGCGTACCCGCTCGACCAGCTTTTCGGATTCGAGAATGCGCAGGTTCTCGACCGCCGCGGCGGCGGCGACGGGATGGGCCGAATAGGTGAAGCCGTGATGGAATTCGCCCGCGCCGTAGAGGACGTCGGCGACCTTGTCGGAAACCATGACGCCGCCGATCGGCAGATAGCCGGAGGAGACGCCCTTGGCGAAGGCCATCAGGTCGGGCTCGATTTCGAAGGTCTCGGAACCGAACCAGTTGCCGGTGCGGCCGAAGCCGGTGATGACCTCGTCGGCGACCAGCAGGATGTCGCGCTCGGCGAGGATGCGCTTTACTTCCGGCCAGTAGGTGGCGGGCGGGATGATGACGCCGCCGGCGCCCTGGATCGGCTCGGCGACGAAGGCGGCGATCCTGTCCTCGCCGATCTCGTCGATCGCCTTTTCCAGTTCGCGCGCGGCGTAGACGCCGAATTCGTCAGGGCCCATCTCTCCGCCCTCGCCGAACCAGTAGGGCTGGGCGATGTGGTGGATGCCGGGGATCGGCAGGCCGCCCTGGCTGTGGATCGACGTCATGCCGCCGAGGCTGCCGCCGCCAAGCGTCGAGCCGTGATAGGCGTTCTTGCGCGCGATCAGGACCGACTTTTCCGGCTTGCCGAGGCTCGCCCAGTAGTGGCGCACCATGCGGATGACGGTGTCGTTCGCCTCCGAGCCCGAGCCGGCGAAGAAGACGCGGTTGAACTGCGGCGGCGTCAGCCGCGCGAGCGTCTCGGCCAGTTCGATCGCCGGCGGATGGGTCGACTTGAAGAAGGTGTTGTAGAAGGAGAGATCCGCCATCTGCCGCTGCACGGCCTCGGCGATCTCCTTGCGGCCATGGCCGATATTGACGCACCAAAGGCCCGACATGCCGTCGAGGATGCGGTTGCCCTCGGAATCCCAGATCCACGAGCCCTCGGCCCGGACGACGACGCGGCTGCCCTCCGCGTTAAGGCTCTTCATGTCGGAGAAGGCATGGATGTGGTGCGCCGCGTCGCGGGCGCGATAGTCGGCGGTGACGTTGGATGGCTTCGTCATGGGCAGGTCCGGTTGCGGTCTTGCATGGATCCTCGCCGGGCCGCGGGCCCGACGAGAATGCGCCTTATAGGGTCGGCCGGCGGCCTAGACGTTCAGCAGCAGGAATTCCCGCTCCCACGGGCTGATCACCTGCATGAACGTCTCGTATTCGGCTCGCTTGATGGCGCCATAGGTGGCGACGAAGCGCTCGCCGAAGATTTCGGCCAGTTCTTCCTGTTCCTCGAACAGCGCGACGGCTTCCAGCAGCCCGCGCGGCAGGTCGATCTCGTTCGAATTGGCCGAGCCGGAGACGGGGTCGCCGACCTTCAGTCCCTCCATCAGGCCAAGATAGCCGCAGGCGAGCGACGCGGCCATGGCGAGATAGGGGTTGGCGTCGGAGGAGGGCAGTCGGTTTTCCAGCCGCCGCCCGGCCGGATTGGAGTTCGGTACGCGCAGGCCGACCGTGCGGTTGTCGTAGCCCCACTGCGTGTTGACTGGCGCCGAGGACGAGCGCACCAGCCGGCGATAGGAGTTCACATAGGGGGCCAGCATGCAGAGCACGGCGGGCAGGTATTTCTGCGAGCCGCCGATGAAGGCGAAGAACTTCGAGGTCGGGTCGCCGTCCTCGTCGGAGAAGATGTTCCTGCCAGTCTCGACGTCGACGACCGACTGGTGGATGTGCATGGCCGAGCCCGGCTCGCGCGACATCGGCTTCGCCATGAAGGTGGCGTACATGTCGTGCCGCAGCGCCGCCTCGCGGATGGTGCGCTTGAACAGGAACACCTGATCGGCGAGCGCCAGCGGGTCGCCGTGCAGCAGGTTGATCTCCATCTGCGCGGCGCCTTCCTCGTGGATCAGCGTGTCGATCTCGAGGCCCTGCTGCTCGGAAAAGTCGTAGATGTCGTCGAACAGGTCGTCGAACTCGTTGATCGCCGCGATCGAATAGGACTGGCGCGCCGCCTCCGGGCGGCCGGAGCGCCCGGTGGGCGGCTCCAGCTGGTAGTCGGGATCGGTGTTCGGCTTGACCAGGTAGAACTCGAGCTCGGGCGCCACCACGGGCTGCCAGCCCTGGTGCGAATAGAGCTCGATGACGCGGCGCAGCACCTGGCGCGGCGCGGTTTCCACCGAGCGCCCGTCGCGGTGATAGGCGTCGTGGATGACCTGCGCGGTCGGGTCTGCTTCCCACGGCACGACGCAGAGCGTCGACAGGTCGGGCTCGAACATCACGTCCTGGTCGGCGGCGTCGCTGACGAAGCGGGCATCGTCGTCGGGATAGTCGCCCGTGATGGTCTGGGTCAGGATCGAACCGGGCATCGACATGGTCGGTCCCGCGAGGAATTTCTGCACCGGCATCATCTTGCCGCGGGCGACGCCGGCCTGGTCTGGCACGACGCATTCGATGTCCTCGATGCCGCGCGCCTTCAGCCAGTCCCTGGCCTCATCCAGCGACTTGACGCCACGGACATCACCCTCGATGGCCTTGGCGCCCTTCTTCCGTTTTGCCACGATTTCCCCTCGGCTTTCACGCGACTGTCCTGAAGTGTCGCCACGGCTGGACCGAAGTCAACTTGGATGCGTTGTCCATGCGGCGTCGGGTCCCTGCCAGTGGTCGCAGGAAACGGTTGAGGTAGGCCAAAAAGCCTTCTAACGTCTAAATTCGGGAACAGAATTGTGGCCGGCCCGCGAGGGTCGATGCGGCTGTATCTAGGGGAACTATATGATCAAGCATATCTTCAGCGGCGTTGCGCTCGGCGCGATGCTGGCCGTCGGTTCGATCAGCGGCGCCGCCGCCGCCGACAAGGAACTGCACATCTTCAACTGGTCGGACTACATCGATACCTCGATCATCGAGGACTTCACCAAGCAGACCGGCATCAAGGTCGTTTATGACGTCTACGATTCCATGGAAATCCTGGAAACGAAGATGCTGGCCGGTGGGTCGGGCTACGACATCGTCGTGCCGACGGACCGCAATCTGAAGCGCATGATCGACGTTGGCGTGTTCCAGGACCTCGACAAGTCGAAGATCCCGAACCTCTCCCATATGTGGGACGAGATCACGACCCGTCTCGCCACCTATGATCCCGGCAACAAGATCGCCGTGAACTACATGTGGGGCACCACCGGCATCGGCTACAATGTCGAGAAGATCAAGGCGGCCATGCCGGACGCGCCGGTCGACTCGATGGACATGTTCTTCAAGCCGGAAGTCGTGTCGAAGTTCAAGGACTGCGGCGTTTACATGCTGGATTCGCCGGATGACGTGATCCCGGCCGCGCTCAACTATCTCGGCCTGCCGCCGGATTCCAAGAACCCGGACGAGATCGCCAAGGCGGGCGAGTTGCTCGAGAAGATCCGTCCGTATATCCGCAAGTTCCATTCGTCGGAATATATCCAGGCGCTGGCCAATGGCGACATCTGCCTGGCCTTCGGCTATTCGGGTGATGTGATCCAGGCGCGCACGCGCGCCACGGAAGCCAACAACAAGGTCGAAGTCGGCTACGCGATCCCGAAGGAAGGCGCGTTGCTGTGGATGGATTCGATGGCGATCCCGAAGGACGCGCCGAACCCGGAGGCAGCGCTCGCCTTCATCAACTACATCCAGCAGCCGGAAGTGATCGCCAAGGCGACCGACTACGTCGCCTACGCCAACGGCAACAAGGATTCGCAGGCCTTCATCAACAAGGAGATCCTTGACGATCCGACGATCTACCCGCCGGCGGACGTGATGAAGAAGCTCTACACGACGACGCCGAACGACCCGAAGGTTCAGCGCGTCGTGACGCGGCTCTGGACGAAGATCAAGAGCGGCACCTGATCCGATGGACAAAAGAGGCCCGGTCTAGTACCGGGCCTCTTCACGACGGGCATGGAACGCGGGTGGAGGCCCCATGGCAGGTAAGTCGCTTTCAGCGGGCAAATCGCTCGGACCGATCCGCAGGGCCTTCGCGCCCTGGAACGATCCGGCCGCGAAGCCCTTTATCCAGTTCCAGAACGTCACCAAGACGTTCGGCGATTTCACCGCCGTCGACGATCTCTCTTTGAACATCTACGAGCGCGAGTTCTTCGCCCTGCTCGGTCCGTCCGGCTGCGGCAAGACCACGCTGATGCGCATGATCGCCGGCTTCGAGGAGCCGACCAGCGGCCATGTCATGCTCGACGGGCAGGATCTCGTCGGCGTGCCGCCCTACCGGCGCCCGACGAACATGATGTTCCAGTCCTATGCGCTGTTTCCGCACATGTCGGTCTGGGATAACATTGCCTTCGGCCTGAAGCAGGACGGCATGCCGAAGCCGGAAATCGCCACCCGCGTCGACGAGATGCTGGCGCTGGTCAAGCTCGAGAAATTCTCCAAACGCAAGCCGCACCAGCTTTCCGGCGGCCAGCGGCAGCGCGTCGCGCTGGCCCGCTCGCTCGCCAAGAAGCCGAAAGTGCTGCTGCTCGACGAACCTCTCGGTGCGCTCGACAAGAAGCTGCGCGAGGATACCCAGTTCGAGCTGATCGACCTGCAGGTCAAGCTCGGCATGACCTTCGTCATCGTCACGCACGACCAGGAGGAGGCGATGACGGTCGCCGACCGGATCGCCGTGATGGACCAGGGCAAGATCGTCCAGATAGCGACTCCGGCGGAAATCTACGAGCAGCCGAATTCGCGCTATGTCGCGGACTTCATCGGCGACATCAACCTGCTCGAAGGCCACGTATCCTCCGTCGAGGGTGGTGTGGCGACGCTCGATTGCGACGGCACCGGCGCGAAGGTGCAGGTCAGCCAGGACGGCGGCGCCAAGCTCGGTGACAAGGCCTGGTTCGCGGTCCGGCCGGAAAAGGTCGCGATCTCGCTGACGCCTCCCGCGGATCCGGGCGTCAATGCCGTCTCCGGCGAGGTCTGGGACATCGCCTATCTCGGCGACGTCTCGATCTACCATGTGCGGCTCGCCACTGGCGCCACCGTCAAGGCCACCATCACCAACACCACCCGTCTCGTCGAGCGGCCGATCACCTGGGACGACAAGGTCTGGCTGACCTGGTCGCGGGACGGCGGCGTCGTGCTCACGAGGTAGTCCGATGGCCAATCGTTCCTCCGGACATTCGCCCCTTCGATGGCTGGTCGTCGCGATCCCCTATCTGTGGCTGATCGTGCTGTTTTTGGTCCCGTTCCTGATCGTGGTGAAGATCTCGCTGTCGACGACGGCGATCTCCATGCCGCCCTACTCGCCGGCGTTGGATGTCTCCGGCGGCATCGGCGCGCTCTGGGAGCAGATCAAGGAATTCAGCTTCGACAACTACGTCTTCCTGACCAAGGACGCGCTCTACTGGGAATCCTACCTGTCGAGCCTGAAGATCGCGGTGATCTCGACCTTCCTGATCCTTTTGATCGGCTATCCGATCGCCTATGGCATGGCGCGCTCCCGCAAGGAGTGGCGGACAACGCTCCTGATGCTGGTGATCCTGCCGTTCTGGACGTCGTTCCTGATCCGCGTTTACGCCTGGATCGGCATCCTGAAGCCCGAAGGGCTGCTCAACCAGCTGCTGCTCAGCCTCGGCGTGATCAGCGAGCCGCTCAACATCCTGCCGTCGACGCTCGCCGTCTATATCGGCATCGTCTATTCCTACCTGCCCTTCATGATCCTGCCGCTCTACGCGACGCTGGAGAAGCTCGACGAGACGCTGCTCGAGGCGGCCGCCGATCTCGGCTGCCCGCCGATCCAGGCGTTCTGGAAGATCACCTTCCCGCTGTCGATCCCCGGCGTCATCGCCGGCTGCTTCCTCGTCTTCATTCCGGCGGTCGGCGAGTTCGTGATCCCCGATCTTCTCGGTGGTTCCGACACGCTGATGATCGGCAAGACGCTGTGGGCCGAGTTCTTCTCGAACCGTGACTGGCCGGTCTCGTCGGCGGTCGCCGTCGTGCTGCTGGCGATCCTGGTGATTCCCATCATGCTGTTCCAGAATGCCCAGAAGAAAGCGTCGGAGTAGGCCCATGCGGACAGGTTCGCTTTCTTCGCGCGATATCGCGGCGGTCCGATGGGGAGGGGCACGATGAGACGCGGCGCTTCCTGGTTCAACGTCACTTCGATCACGGTCGGCTTCGCCTTCCTCTATCTGCCGATTGTCCTGCTCGTCGTCTATTCGTTCAACGCCTCCAAGCTTGTGACGGTATGGGGCGGCTTCTCGACCAAATGGTATGTGTCGCTCCTGAGCAATCAGGGCCTGCTCGACGCTGCCTGGGTGACTATCCGCGTCGCGCTGCTGTCGGCGACCTTCGCCACCATTCTCGGCACGCTGGCGGCGATCGCACTGGTGCGCTTTGGCCGCTTCCCGGGTGGCACGCTGTTTTCCGGCATGGTCTACGCGCCGCTCGTCATGCCCGAGGTCATCACCGGCCTCGCGATGCTGCTGCTCTTCGTCGCTATCGGCTTCGCGCGCGGCTTCTGGACCCTGACGCTGGCCCATATCACCTTCTCGATGTGCTTCGTCGCGGTAGTGGTGCAGTCGCGGCTGATCACCTTCGACCGCAGCCTGGAGGAGGCGGCGCTGGATCTTGGCTGCCCGCCGCTCCGCACCTTCTTCACCATCACGCTGCCGCTGATCCTGCCGGCGGTGGTGGCTGGCTGGATGCTGGCCTTCACCCTGTCGCTCGACGATCTCGTCATTTCGAGCTTCACGACCGGCCCCGGCGCGACCACTCTGCCGATGAAGATCTACAGCCAGGTCCGCCTTGGCGTGACGCCGGAAATTAACGCCATCTGCTCGATCCTGATCGCCATTGTGGCGACGGGCGTCATCATTGCTTCGGTCGTGACCAAGCGCCGCGAGGTTGAGCGGCAGCGCGCGGAGCGGCTGGCGATTCAGGGCGTTTGAGAACAGGCTCAGGAATTACCCGGGTAATATTGACGTGTTGATTTTGCCCGGGTAAAACGCCGTCTGTTCAGGAAGGGCGTGATGATGAGCATTCCACAGCAGGTCTACTGCACGGCGTTTCAGGGCCTCCGGCGCATTGCGTCGGGGCTGCTGCCCGACGTGGCGCTGAAGAGCAAGGAGGCTGTCGACCAGGGCGGCGAGCCGGTGCTGCTCTTCGATGATGACACCAGCCGGCTGATCGAGGTCGATTTTCGCGGCTCGGCCGGCGAAGTCCTCGCCCGGCTGACCGATGACCGGCCGGTGGCTCCGAAGGCGCCGGTGGAAACGGCGCCGCCGCGCGGTCCCGGCCGTCCGAAGCTCGGCGTCGTCGCGCGCGAGGTGACGCTGCTGCCGCGCCATTGGGAGTGGCTCGGCAGCCAGCCCGGCGGCGCCTCGGTGGCGCTGCGCAAGCTGGTCGACGAGGCGCGCCGCAGCGGCGAGGGGCGCGATCGGGCTCGGCGCGCGCAGGAGGCGACGCAGCGCTTCATGACGGCGATGGCGGGCGACCAGCCCGGATATGAGGAGGCGAGCCGGGCGCTGTTCGCCGGCGACCGTGAGCGCTTCCGCCAGATGACGGCCGCCTGGCCGGTCGACATCCGCGACCATGCCGGCAAGCTGGCCGGCCCGGCCTTCGAAGACGCCTGATCCGAAATGAGGCTTTCGCTGTCGCTGCCGCCGCTCTGGAAGACCTTTCTCGTCTTCCTCGGGCCGATGATCCTGAGCAACATCCTGCAGGCCCTGTCGGGCACGCTCAACAACATCTATCTCGGGCAGATGCTGGGCGTCGGCGCGCTCGCCGCCGTCGCCGCCTTCTTCCCGATCCTGTTCCTGTTCATCTCCTTCACCATCGGCCTCGGCGCCGGCGCCTCGGTGATGATCGGCCAGGCGTATGGCGCGCAGAAGCTGGAGACGGTAAAGGCGGTCGCCGGCACGACGCTGACGGTGGCGATTCTGTTCGGCGTGGTCGTGGCGATCTTCGGCGGCGCGTTCACGGGTCCGATCCTGCAGGCGGTCGGTACGCCGGCCGACATCCTGCCCGACGCCACCCGATATGCGCGTATCATGCTGATCGCGATGCCGGGGCTGTTCGTCTTCCTGCTGATGACCTCGATGATGCGCGGAGTCGGCGACACGGTAACGCCACTCTATGCGCTGACGGTTTCGACGGTGACTGGCCTGCTGGTGACGCCGGCGCTGATCCGCGGCTGGTTTGGCCTGCCGCAGTTCGGCATCGCCAGCGGCGCCTATGCGTCGATCGTGTCGTTCCTGGTCGCGCTCGCCTGGCTGTTCTTCCACATGCGCCGGCGCAAGCATCCGCTCGCGCCCGATGCCGTGCTGATCCGCCACCTGCGCATCGACGGCAAGCTGCTGCTCGCCGTGCTCAGGATCGGCATTCCTTCGGGCGTGCAGCTCGTGCTGGTCTCGCTGGCGGAAATCGCCGTGCTGGCGCTGGTGAATTCGTTCGGCTCGGATGCGACGGCCGCCTATGGCACCGTCAACATGGTGATCAACTACGTGCAATTCCCGGCGATCTCGATCGCCATCACCGTGTCGATCCTCGGCGCGCAGGCGATCGGCGCCGGCCGCGCCGCAGCCCTCGGCGTCATCACCCGCACCGGCATCCTGCTGAGCCTCATCATCACGGGCGGTCTGGTAACCCTCTGTTACCTGTTCTCGCGAACCCTGATCGGATTCTTCATCACTTCCGAGCCGGTGATCGAACTCGCCCAGACGCTGCTGCACATCGTGCTCTGGGGCTACATCATCTTCGGCATGTCGAGCGTGCTGGCCGGCGTCATGCGGGCGAGCGGCACGGTGCTGGTGCCGACCCTGATCTCGATCGTCGCGATTGTCGCCATCGAGGTGCCGGTCGCCTATGGCCTGTCCGGCCATTTCGGCATCAACGGCGTCTGGGCCGCTTATCCGATCGCCTATATCGCCATGCTGGCCATGCAGGCGAGCTATTACCAGTTCGTCTGGCGCAGGAAGTCGATCCAGAGGATGGTCTGAGGCGGCGTCGCCGCCTCGGTCGCCGCGCCGGCGTCCGTCCTAGCGCATCGCCGGAAGCAGGGCGCGGGCGAAGCGGCGGACCGGTCCGACCGGGGGCTCGGCGCCGTTGTCGCTGCGGCGGGAAAGGCCGCTGAAGTCCGGCACCAGCGTCGGGTGCCCCCAATTGCCGCCGATGACGAAGGGAACGCGGACCGGGCCGCTGGCGGCGCCGCCGGTGGCGCGCTGGATTGTGAGGTCGCCGCGGGCGCTCAGCGAGGTCGCCTGCAGCGGCGCCTCGCCGGTGAGGTTGATCTGGTAGCCGCTTCCCGTCACCTGGATCCCCGGCGTCGCCACCTGGTCGGCGTCGATGGTGAAGGTCCCCTCGGCTTCGGTGAACTTGGTCGAGCCGCCGAGCAGGTTGCCGCTCATCGTGCCGTCGGCGGTGATCTGCTGCGACAGTGCCGAGACGTTCACGCCATCGAAGCTGCCGTCGGCGACGGTCGCCTTGCCGCTGCCGGTGAGCGAGGTCATCAGGCCGTTCCAGTTGGTGCCGTGCGCCGACAGGCTGAGCGTGCCGGAGCCGATGCCGTCGAGATGGCCGATGCCGAACAGGTCGGAGAGCGCGGCGCGGACCGGCAGGCCGTCGATGCGCGCCTGCAGCGAGCCCGAGGCGGCCTGGTCCTGCAGCGAGGCCGAGAGGCTGGCGGAGAGCCGGCCGCCATAGAGCAGCGCCTCGCCGATCGAGAGGTTCAGCCGGTCGTCGCGGATCGTCGCCGAGGCGGCGGTGCGGCCGAGCCGGGCGCTGCCGAGCAGCACCTGCGCCGCAGAGATCCGGAGGTCGAGGTCGTTGCTGTCGAGCGCGGCGAGCGGCAGCGGCTCGTCGGGCGTCGCCCGCGCCGAGGCGACCAGGCTCGAGAGCGCCTCGGCATAGGCGGAAAGGTCAAGGCTCTCGAATGCCAGCGTGCCCTGCACGGAAGGCCGGGAGCGGGCGAAGTCGATCGAAAGCGCGCCCTCGCTGTCATTGCCGTCGACGCTGATCTTGGCGTTGGCGAAGGTCAGCGTGCGGGCCGCCAGGCTGGCATGGGATTCGATCGAGGCGCTGCCGAGCGTCGAACCCTCGCCCATCGGCATGTTGAATATGCCCGCAAGGCGGCGGATCGACGGCGTGGTGACCGAAAGTTCGCCCTCGCCCTCGGGGTCGGCGAGATTGGCGACCGTGCCGGTGAAATTGGCGCGCAGCGGCGTTGAGGCGATGGCGAAGCGGAGCGCCGTCTGGCGGCCGCTGACGAGGTCGAGCGGCGTGCCGATCGACCCGTTGAAGTCGAACGCCTCGTTCTTCCAGGTGGCGCTGCCCTTGAGGCTTGCGGTCGCGGCAGGGTCTGGCCAGTCGATCCGGGCGTCGACGCCGGTCAGCAGCAGTTCCTTCTTGTCGCTGCCGACATAGTGCAGCGTGCCGCCATGGATGACGAGGCGGCCGAGCTCGGAATCACCGCGCAGCGCCCGCGGCAGGTTCCAGTTCGGCAGGCCCTTGTCGTCGACGCCGAAGCGGAACACCGGATTGTCGAGTTCCAGCACGGACGGGCGAACGCGGCCGATCAGGAGCGGCAGGAAGCTCAACTCGGCCGAAAGCGAATCCATCTCGACGAGCGGCTTCGGATCGCGGTCCGAGCTGATCCGCACCTTTGCGAAGGTGACGGTCGGATAGGGATTGAAGGCGACGGTCGGCGCGCCCTCATAGGTGAGCGCACGGCCGCTCCACCCCGCGACTTCGCGCGTCAGGGAACGACGGACGGCTTCGATCGTGACCAGCTTGGGCGCCAGAAGGACGAATGCGCCGCAAAGAATCAGAATCGCTGCGAGGGCGAATAGGATTTTTTTCATGTCACCCGGTGACGATTGCCCCTAACGTTTCGGTAGGTGCCACGACCGAATGGCACCCGGATAGGCAGAATTCCGTGATTTCGCAAGGCTTTTCTCGCCTGTCCCGGCTTGGTTTCTGACGTGACTTGGCGGCAGGCTGCGGATATCCATGGCAGGACAGCGAATTTTTGCCGCACTGCAACCTAGCCGGATAGGATTCCTCCCCATGACGTCCGCGAATATCCCGGCCAGTTCCGAACAGCCCCTGTGGGTGCCATCGGCGGCGCGCCTCGCCGACCATCCGATGACGCATTTTCGCGCCGCAGCGGCGGAGTGGACCGGCCTGCCGCTGCCCGATCATGACGCGTTGCACCAGTGGTCGATCGACGACCGTGCGGCGTTCTGGGACCTCGTCTGGGATTTCTGCGGCGTCGAGGGCGACAAGGGCGAGCGGCTGTTGGTCGATGGCGACCGCATGCCCGGCGCGCGCTTCTTCCCCGATGCGACACTGAACTTCGCCGAGAACCTGCTCAGGGTATCGGGCGATGACGACGCGCTCGTCTTCTGGGGCGAGGACCGGGTGAAGCGGCGGCTATCTTGGGACGATCTGCATGCGCTGGTGTCGCGGCTGCAGCAGGCGCTTGTCGCCGCCGGCGTCAAGGTCGGCGATCGCGTCGCCGCCATGATGCCGAACATGCCGGAAACGATCGCCGCCATGCTGGCGACCGCCTCGATCGGCGCGGTTTGGTCGTCCTGCTCGCCGGATTTCGGCCCGCGCGGCGTGCTCGATCGCTTTGGCCAGATCGAGCCGACCGTCTTCATCGCCTGCGACGGCTACTACTATGCCGGCAAGACCATCGACATCGCGCCGAAGCTGGCCGAGATCGTGCCAAGCCTGCCGACCGTGCGAAAAACCGTCGTCGTTCCCTATATCGGCACGGCGGAGGCGACCGCCGCGACGCTGGCGAACGGTGTCTCGCTCGACGCCTTCCTGGCGCCGTTCCCGGTCGCGCCGGTCGCCTTCGCCGCTATGCCCTTTGCCCATCCGCTCTACATCATGTTCTCGTCCGGCACGACCGGCGTGCCGAAATGCATCGTCCATTCGGCCGGCGGCACGCTGCTGCAGCACCTGAAGGAGATCCATCTCCATTCGGGCGTCGGTGACGGCGACCGGATGTTCTATTTCACCACCTGCGGCTGGATGATGTGGAACTGGCTCGTATCCGGCCTCGCCGCGGGCGCGACGTTGCTGCTTTATGACGGCTCGCCGTTCCATCCCGGCCCCGAGATCCTGTTCGATTATGTCGATGCCGAGCAGATGACCTTCTTCGGCACCTCGGCCAAGTTCATCGATGCGGTCCACAAATCCGGCGCGCGGCCGATCGAGACGCATGATCTCTCGACCCTGAAGACGATGACCTCGACCGGGTCGCCATTGGCGCCGGAGAGCTTTTCCTTCGTCTATGAGGGCATCAAGAAGGACATCCAGCTCGCGTCGATCTCGGGCGGCACCGACATCGTTTCCTGCTTCGTGCTCGGCATTCCCGAAAAGCCGGTCTGGAAGGGCGAGATCCAGGGGCCGGGCCTCGGCCTCGCCGTCGACGTCTGGGACGAGGACGGTACGCCGCTGGCGCGCGGCAAGGGCGAACTGGTCTGCCGCAAGGCGTTTCCCTCCATGCCGATCGGCTTCTGGAACGATGCCGATGGCAGCCGTTATCACGCCGCCTATTTCGACCGCTTCGACAATGTCTGGTGCCATGGCGACTTCGCCGAATGGACGGCGCATGGCGGGCTGATCATCCATGGCCGATCGGACGCGACGCTCAATCCCGGCGGCGTGCGCATCGGCACGGCAGAGATCTATAACCAGGTCGAGCAGATTCCCGAGGTGCAGGAAGCGCTGGCGATCGGCCAGGATTGGGACAACGACGTTCGCGTCGTGCTGTTCGTGCGCCTGCGGGACGGCGCCGTGCTCGACGAGGCGCTTGCCAGGACGATCCGCGACAGGATCCGCACCGGCGCCTCGCCGCGCCACGTACCGGCCAAGATCATCGCCGTCGCCGACATTCCCCGCACCAAGTCCGGCAAGATCGTCGAGCTCGCCGTGCGCGAGATCGTGCATGGCCGGCCGGTCAAGAACCAGGAAGCCCTCGCCAATCCCGAGGCGCTGGCGCTCTATCGCGATCTGCCGGAACTGGCCTGAGTCGGCGGAAGGCGGTAGGGACCGGGTGAAGGATAGCAAGGCCCTCACCCCACCCTCTCCCGCGAGCGGGCGAGGGCTTTGCGGCCGGCGATCCCCATCGATTGCGAACGCTATACAAGCACGATCGGACTCCCTCGCCCGCTCGCGGCAGAGGGGGGGGTGAGGGGCTTTCTTGGCGCTTTCCAGAACTGGAGCCTGAAAGTGCGACGGGGGGCGCTGCTTTCTAGAACAGGCTCTCCTGCGTCGGCGGCTTCGGCTTGGCGGCCTTCTTCGGACGGGGCTCGGCGGCCCCACCGGCGGCCACGGCGCCGATCTTGCCGTCCTGGAACTCGATCGTCAGCGCCTCGCCGCTCGTGACCTTCGACGCCATGCGCACCGTCCTGCCCTCGGCATCGGTCACCAGCGCGAAGCCGCGCGCCAGCACGCTGCGATAGGAGAGTGTCTCGGCCAGTCGCCAGGCGCGGTCGAGCCGGTCGCGGTTCTTCTCGACGATGCGGATGAAGGCGCGATTGCCGCGCTGGTCGAGTTCGGCGATCTGCACGGCGCCGCGCGCCAGGCGCTGCGATAGAGGCTCGACGCGGAGGCGTCCGGCGATGCGGGCGAAGCCGGCGCGCTTGCGCTCGGCATGGACTTCCAGCGCGCGGCCCTGCCGCTCGCCGAGCGACGTCAGGCGGTCGCGGGCGCGGATCGTCAGGCGATCGAGCGAGGCGGGCGAAAGCCGCCCGGCGGTGCGTTCCAGCCGGCCGCGATGGGCGAGCGTGTTGGCGCCGAGCGCGCGGCCGATGCGGGCGGCGAGCTCGTCGAAGGCGCGGCGCGGAATGGCGAGCAGGTCGTCGAGCCGGGGCAGGGCGCGGGTCGCTGCCCGCAGTTCGCGCTTTCTGCCCTCGATCAGGCGGAGCATGGCGCCATCGAGCCGGCGGTCGAGATCGCCGACCGTTCCGACCAGTTCCGAACGCACCGGCACGGCCATTTCGGCGGCGCCCGTCGGCGTCGGGGCGCGCAGGTCGGAGGCGAAATCGATCAGCGTCGTGTCGGTCTCGTGGCCGACGGCGGAGATCAGCGGGATCTGCGAGGCCGCCGCCGCGCGCACCACGATCTCTTCGTTGAAGCCCCAGAGGTCCTCGAGGCTGCCGCCGCCGCGCGCGACGATCAGCACGTCCGGCCGGGGGATCGCGCCGCCCGGCGCCAACGCGTTGAAGCCGGCGATGGCGGCTGCCACTTCCGCCGCCGAGGTCTCGCCCTGCACCCGCACCGGCCAGACCAGCACCCGGACGGGGAAGCGGTCTGCAAGGCGATGCAGGATGTCGCGGATGACCGCGCCGGTCGGCGAGGTCACGACGCCGATCACGCGCGGCAGATAGGGGATCGGCTTCTTGCGCCCGGAATCGAACAGGCCCTCGGCGGCGAGCTTGCGCCGGCGCTCCTCGAGCAGCGCCATCAGCGCGCCGACGCCGGCCGGCTCCAGCGACTCGATGACGATCTGGTATTTCGACGAGCCGGGGAAGGTGGTCAGCTTGCCGGTGGCGATGACCTCCATGCCTTCTTCCGGGCGGAAGCGCAGCTTGCCGAAATTGCCCTTCCAGATCACCGCCTCGATCTTGGCGCGGTCGTCCTTCAGGGCGAAATAGGCATGGCCCGAAGAGTGCGGCCCGCGATAGCCCGAGATCTCGCCGCGCACGCGCACGAAGCCGAAGGCGTCCTCGACGGTGCGCTTCAGCGCCATCGAGATTTCGGAGACGGAATACTCGCCGGCGTTATGGACGGGATCGGGCAAGTCGGTCGCGGCCTTCCATGATTCCCGCAGGGACGGCGGGTAGCTGTCGGCCCTGAATGCCTCCGCCGTCCGCCCCGGTCAAGCCGGCAGCCGCGCCACCTTGCGGCGCGGCGGGGCATTGCGTAATCGAAGCGTATGTCGCGCTATGATTTCACCACCCAACGCCTGTTCCTCGATGCGCCGCTCGACGCTGGCGCCCGCGTCGTGCTGGACAAGGGCCAGACCAATTATCTCGTCAATGTGCTCCGCATGCGCGAGGGCGACCCGGTCCTGATCTTCAACGGTCGCGACGGCGAATGGCGCGCGACGCTGGCCGAGGCCGGCCGCAAGGGGGCCGTGCTGCGGGCGGACGAACAGGCGCGTGAACAGACGCCCGCCTCTTCGCTCCACTACCTCTTCGCGCCGATCAAGCAGGCGCGGCTCGACTACATGGTGCAGAAGGCGGTCGAGATGGGGGCGGGACTGATCCGCCCCGTCATCACCCGCCGCACTCAGGTGACCCGTCTGAACGATGACAGGCTCGTCGCCAACGCGATCGAGGCGGCGGAGCAATGCGGCGTGCTGTCGATCCCCGAGATCGCCGCCCCGGAGCCGTTGAGCGCCTTGCTGGCGCGCTGGCCGAAGGACGAGCCGGAGCGGCGGATCATCTTTTGCGACGAGGACGAGACCGGCGCCGATCCGGTCTCCATCCTGCGCGCGCTGCCAAAGGGGCCGCTCGCCGTGCTGATCGGTCCCGAGGGCGGATTCTCGCCGGAAGAGCGCGAGACGCTGCACGCGCTCCCCTTCGTCACCGCGATCCCGCTTGGGCCGCGCATCCTCAGGGCCGACACGGCCGCCGTCGCCGCGCTGGCGCTGGTCCAGGCCGTCGCCGGCGACTGGGTCGAGGGCGGATCGGGTCCCGCTGTATAAGTCGCAATACACAGCTCACGAAATCGTGACCGCGATGCTTTTCAGCAGTGCATCGAAGCGTCGTCTTGCTCCGCCAAGAGAAACGCGCGCCGTCTGGATTCATTCCATATTAGAACTCGTCTAAACTGAAGAACAAAAGCGATACGGCCGGTTGACCTCTATTCGCGATGATGAGATGCAGCCGGCAGAAGTCGCCGAACAACGACGGCGACCAGGGTTCCGCCCCCTCAATGAACGGAGTTCACTATGCCTAGCCTGACCCGCCTGATCCAGGGCGCCGCCGCCGCCGCCGCCGCGCTGCTTGCGACGACCACGCTTTCCGCCCATGCGGCGGGCGAAGTGAACGTCTATACCACCCGCGAGCCGGGCCTGATCCAGCCGCTGCTGGACAGCTTCAGCAAAGAGACCGGCATCAAGGCGAATGTGATCTTCGTCAAGGAAGGCCTCGCCGAGCGCGTCGCCACCGAAGGCGAGAACTCTCCGGCCGACCTGCTCTCCGTCGTCGATTTCGGCAACCTGATCGAGCTCAGCGACCGTGGCCTGACGCAGCCGGTCAAGTCGACCGTGCTGGAGGAGGCGATCCCCGCCAATCTGCGCGACGCCGACGGTCAGTGGTACGGCCTCTCGATGCGCGCCCGCGTGATTTATGCCTCGAAGGACCGCGTCCAGGACGAGACGCTGACCTATGAGGATCTCGCCGACCCGCGCTTCAAGGGCAAGGTCTGCATCCGCTCGGGCCAGCACCCCTACAACACCTCGCTGATCGCCGCCGTGATCGCCAAGGACGGCGCCGATACCGCCAAGGAATGGCTCACCGGCGTCAAGGACAACCTCGCCCGCAAGGCCGGCGGCGGCGACCGCGACGTCGCCCGCGACATCCTCGCCAATCTCTGCGACGTCGGCGTGGCCAATTCCTACTATGTCGGTCTGATGCGCTCCGGCAAGGGCGGCCCCGAGCAGGTCGAGTGGGGCAACGCCATCCGCGTCATCCTGCCGACCTTCAAGGACAAGGCCGGCACGCATGTGAACGTCTCCGGCGCCGCGGTCGCCAAGAACGCGCCGAACAAGGAAAACGCCGTCAAGCTGCTGGAATACCTCGTCTCGCCGGCGGCGCAGGAGATCTACGCCAAGGCGAATTTCGAATATCCGGTTCGCGCCGGCGTCGCGCCCGATCCGATCATCGCCGAGCTCGGCACGCTGACCGTCGATCCGCTGCCGCTGACGGCGGTCGCCAAGGACCGCAAGCAGGCGAGCGAACTGGTCGACGTGGTCGGCTTCGACGGCTGATCCCCTGCATGCGCCGAAATATCGGCCTCTGCCGCGATACCTCATGCCCCGGAACCCCCGGGGCATGAGCGATTCCGCCATCGCGATGCAGCCGCCGCGGCCAGCGCCGGCCCGGTCGGACCGGCCCTGGCGGATCGGCTCCGCCATCCTCGTCCTGCTGGCGCTGGCGCCGATCGGCGGCCTCGCCTTCTTCGCCTCGCGCGGCTCGGGCGAGCTCTGGCCGCACCTGATCGCCAACGTCCTGCCGGTTGCGGCGCGCACGACGGCGCTGCTCCTCCTCGGCGTGGGCATCCTGGTCACCGTCCTCGGCATTGGTACGGCATGGCTGGTCACGGCCTATCGCTTTCCCGGCCGACGCCTGTTCGAATGGGCGCTGCTCCTGCCGCTCTCGGTGCCAAGCTACGTCATGGCCTTCGCCTATCTCGACGTGGTGCATCCGGTCGGGCCGCTGCAGACCGGGCTGCGCCATCTCTTCGGCATCGCGGATCCGCGCGGCCTGCGGTTTCCCGAGATCCGCTCGCTGGGCGGCGCCATCCTGCTGCTCGGCCTGATCCTCTATCCCTATGTCTACCTGCCGGTGCGGGCGCTGTTCGTCATGCAGTCGGCCTCGCTGCTGGAAGCCTCGCGCACGCTCGGCGCCGGGCGCTTCCGCGCCTTCCGCACCGTAGCGCTGCCGCTGGCCCGTCCCGCCGTCGCCGTCGGCGTCAGCCTGGCGCTGATGGAGGCGTTGAACGACATCGGCGCGTCGGAATTCCTCGGCGTCCGCACGCTGACGGTCGCGATCTACACGACCTGGGTCACCCGTTCGTCGATCGAGGGCGCGGCGCAGATCGCGCTGGTCATGCTGGCGATCGTCTTCGCCCTCGTGCTGCTCGAACGCCTCGGCCGGCGCGGCATGAATTATTCCGCCCCGCGCGGCAACGCCCAGCCGATGGCGCAGCCGCTCTCGGGCGGCGCGGCGCTCCTTGCCGTCGTCGCCTGCGCGCTGCCGATCCTGCTCGGCTTCATCGTGCCGGCGAGCTATCTCGTCGTCTCGGCGGCGCGGCGCATCGCGCTCGGCGGCCTGCCGGCCGATCTCTGGATCTGGACCGGCAACAGCGTCCTCTTCGCCGCCATCGCCGCGGCGCTCACCATCGCCATCGGCCTGTTCCTTGCCACGGCGGGGCGGATGTCGCGGCGGAAGTCGCTGCACGGCATGATCCGCCTCGCCGGCATCGGCTATGCCATTCCCGGCACGGTGCTCGCCGTCGGCCTGCTGGTGCCGATCGCCGGCCTCGACAACTGGATCGCCAATGCGGTGAAGGGTGTCTGGGGCCGATCGCCGGGCCTGATCCTGATGAGTTCCGGCGCGGCGCTGGTGCTGGCCTATTGCCTGCGCTTCCAGGCGATCACGATCGGCGGCATCGAATCGGGCTTCAGCCGCATCAGCCCGTCGATCGACATGGCGGCGCGCAGCCTCGGCGCCGGCACGGCGAGGCTTTCCGGCGGCATCCACATGCCGCTGCTGTCACCGGCGATCGCCGCCGCCGGCCTGCTCGTCTTCGTCGACTGCATGAAGGAACTGCCGGCGACGCTGCTGCTCCGGCCGTTCAATTTCGAGACGCTCGCCACCTACGTCTATGGTGAGGCGGCGCGCGGCACCTATGAGGACGGCGCGATCGCGGCGCTGGTCATCGTCTTCGCCGGCATGCTGCCAGTGGCGCTGCTGGCCCGCGCCGGCACCCGCGAGCGGCGAAGGCCGCTCGCCTGAGTCGCCGGAACTGGCTAGCCTTTCAGGCTTTTGCCCCGGATCTCGTCGATTGTCGCCGAGGGCGAAATCGCCTGCGGGTCGACCTTCACATGCAGGATGGCGGGCTTGCCGCTCGCGGCGGCGCGCTCGAACGCCGGCAGGAATTCCTCCGTCGTCTCCACCGTCTCGCCATGGCCGCCATAGGCGCGGGCCAGCGCGGCGAAATCCGGATTGACGAGCTTCGTCGCCTCGATCCGGTCCGGATAGCTGCGCTCCTGGTGGGCGCGGATGGTGCCGTACATGCTGTTGTCGACGACGATCACGAGGATGGCGGCGCCCTCCTGCGCGGCGGTGCCGAATTCGTTGTTCGTCATCTGGAAGCAGCCGTCGCCGGCAAAGGCGATCACCGTGCGCTCTGGATAGCGCAGCTTGGCGGCGACCGCGGCCGGCACGCCATAGCCCATCGAGCCTGAGGTCGGCGCCAGCTGCGTATTGGGGCCGCGGAAGCGGTGATAGCGGTGCACCCAGTTGGCATAGTTGCCGGCGCCGTTGGTGAGGATGGCGTCCTTGCCGAGCCTTTCGCGCAGCGTCCGCATCACCGCGCCCATCTCGACGCCGCCGACATTGCGCGGCTTCGGGTCCGACCAGTCGCGATAGGCCTTGTTGGCGGCGCGCGTCTCGGCGCCCCAGGGAATGGTCGCCGGCGGATGCACCGCCTCGAGCTGGGCTGCGAAGCCGTTCGGCGTGGCGTTGACGGCGAGCGCCGGCCGGTAGACCCGGCCGAGCTCGTCCGAGCCGCCATGCACATGCACCAGCGTCTGCTTCGGCTGCGGGATGTCGAGCAGCGTATAGCCGGAGGAAGGCATCTCGCTCATCCGCCCGCCGACCAGAATCAGCAGGTCGGCCTCCCTGACCCTTTTGGCGAGCGCCGGGTTGATGGCGATGCCGACCTCGCCGGCGAAATTCGGATGCTCGTGGTCGAACAGGCCCTGGCGGCGCAGCGAGACGCCGACCGGCAGGTCGAAGCGTTCGGCGAAGCGCTGCATCGAGGCGATGGCCGCGTCGCTCCAGCGCGAGCCGCCGAGCACCAGCAGCGGCCGTTCGGCCTTCCAGAGCAGCTTCTGCAATTGCGCCGTCTGGGTCAGGCCGGGATAGGTCTCGATCGGCTCCGAGGCGCCGACGGAGGCGACGGCGGTCTTCTCGCGCAGCATGTCCTCCGGCAGCGCCAGCACGACGGGGCCGGGCCGGCCCGACGTCGCCACCTGGAAGGCGCGCGACAGGAATTCGGGGATCCGCGCCGCCTCGTCGATCTCCGCCACCCATTTGACGACGTCGCCGAACATGCGGCGATAGTCGATCTCCTGGAACGCCTCGCGCTCGCGCATCGAACGGCCGACCTGGCCGACGAACAGGACCATCGGCGTCGAATCCTGCATCGCCACATGCAGGCCGGCAGCGGCGTTGGTCGCTCCCGGTCCGCGCGTGACAAAACAGATGCCCGGCTTGCCGGCGAGCTTGCCCCAGGCCTCGGCCATCATGGCCGCGCCGCCTTCGTGCCGCGCCACCGTCACGGGGATCGCCGAATCATGCAGCGCGTCGAGCACGGCCAGGTAGCTCTCGCCGGGCACGCAGAAGACGCGTTCGACGCCATTGGCCTCCAGCGCCTCGACGATGAGGCGGCCGCCGGTACGGGAGGGGATGACGTCGGGCATGAAGGAGATCCTTGCGAGAGGCGGGTTTATCCGACCCCCAGGCTCGAACCGGGGGATCGCTTAGAAGGGGATGGTGGCATCAACTTCTGTTCGGCGAAAGCCGGTGTCGCTAGACTGGCCGGCACGGGGCCAGACGAGGGACGTCGAAAGTGCGTAGCGGATCATTTCTCCGGCGGAGCAGCCTGGCAGGCATGGCCATGGCGGCGCTGATGATGGCGTCGTTTCCGGCCCCGGCGGCCTCGGCGGAAGATGCCGAAGAGGACAAGCCGGCCTATCCGACCGCCGAATTCGCGGAGGGCGCCAAGGAGGCGACCGTGACCAATTCCGGCATCACCGCGCGGGTGTTCCAGGAGCGTCGGCCGCAGATCGATCCGGATGACGACGTGCCGGTGCTGCAGGTCATCGTGAACGGCAAGATGGTGCTGGAGCATGTCGGCACCGCGTCGGGAATGTCCGTGCCGTCGATGAGCGCCTCGATCGTCGATATCGACCCGACCAACAAGAGCAAGGAAGTCTATTTCAGCAGCTATACCGGCGGCGCCCATTGCTGCTCCGAGGTCGTGGTGGCGACCGAGACCGACAAGGGCTGGGTGGCCGTCCCGGTCGGCGCCTTCGACGGCGACGGCGACTACCTGCAGGACCTGAACGACGACGGCGAGGCCGAGATCGTCACGGTCGACAACAATTTCCTCTACACCTTCGATTGCTATGCCTGCAGCGCGGCGCCGCTCGTCATCAAGTCGGTGCGCGACGGCAAGCTGGTCGACATCACGACGGAGCCGCGTTTCGCCAAGGCGCATCGCGATTGGCTGCGGCAGCTCGAAGACGATTCCGATCCGGTCGAGCGCTGGAAGTCGCCCGGCTTCCTCGCCGGGTGGGTCGCCGCCAGCATTCGCGCCGGCGAGGGCGAGCAGGCCTTCAAGCAGCTGCAGAAGCACTGGAACCTCGCCACCGACCCCGGCGAGGAGACCTGCGTCACCGGCGGCGACATCGATACCTGCGCCGCCAAGGACCGCAAGACACTGAAGTTTCCCGAGCGTCTGAAGCTATTTCTCGACCATAACGGCTACCGCTTCTGATTTTTTCGCCGGCGAGGCAACGGAAAGCGGGGTCTCGCGCGTTGAAGCCTATGCGGGTGGCTTTGGACGCGTGCGCGCGTCCCCTATCGTATGGGATGGAAGATCATGCTTTCTCGACGTTCTCTGTTGACCGGGCTTCTGGCCGCGGCCGTTGCGGCGCCTCTGGCGACGATGGCCCCAGGCGATGCAGAGGCGCAGCAGTGGGGCCCGGGCCCCGACCGCCGGCCGCCGCCGCCGCGCCGTGAACGCGTCCCGCCGCCGCGCCGTGGCTATTACTGGCGTCCGGGTCACTGGGAATGGCGCCGCGGTCGCTATGTGTGGATGAGCGGCGGCTGGATCCCGGCGCGGCCGGGCTATCGCTATCGCCGGTCGGACTGGGTCTGGCGCAATGGTCGCTGGGTCTATGCGCCGGGCGGCTGGTACCGCTGATCTCGGCGGGTTGAATTGGAAACGGCGCGGAATTTCCGCGCCGTTTCTGTTTTTGCGGGTGGCGGCCGTCAGCGATAGGTTGCGCCCAGATGATGCACCGTCAGCTCGGCGGCCGTCGGGACGGAATGGCCCGCCTCCGCCTTGAAGGTCACGATCCGCGGTTCGCCGGGCAGGAGCAGGAAGCTCGCATCGTCGAAATGGCCGGGGATGCCTTCCGCCTCGGCGCGGACATGGAAGGCCGGCGCATCGGCCGATAGCTGGAAGCGACCGGGGCCGAGCTCGCGCACCGAGACCGTCGCCTCCGGCAGCTCGAAGCGCTTCGGCACGTCGGGGAAGACGACGACCTGGTGTTCCGGCGAGGCGACGCCGTCGACCTTGGCGTCGATCACGTAGAACCGGTCCTGCGCCACCGGCGCGCCGATCGCCATGACTTCGATGGCGCGGTCCGGCGGCACATGGCCCTTGGCATGGCGCTCGTCGATCAGCGTTCCCTCGAGGTCGAAGCTGCGCAGCCGCGTCTCCAGCACCACCGGAGCATGCCGGTCGTTGATGGCGCGGACGACGAGCTTACCGTCGAGCATGCGGGCGGCGAGCGCCACCGGCGCGAAGAAGCGCTTGGCGTGATAGTGCAGCGTCTTCCAGGCCAGCGAATGGTCGATCGACGACCAGGACACCGCCGGCCAGACATCGTTCAGCTGCCAGTATAGCGCGCCCATCGAATGCGGCTTCAGGCTGCGCCAGTAGCGCACCGCCGTCTCGATCGCCATCGCCTGCTGCAATTGCGACAGATAGACGAAGCTCTCGAAGCCGGAAGGCACGCGGAAATAGCGCGCCATTGTATCGATGATGCGCGAATTGCCGGCGCCGTCGCGCTGGTGGAACTCCATCACCGGCGAGGTCGCGTTCCAGTTCTCGCGACCGCCGGCGAAGGCGCGGATGCCGGTCATCGACGGGAAGGACTGGAAGCCGAACTCGGAGCAGAAGCGCGGCTGCACGGTGTAGTAGTGCTCGAAGTTCTTGTTCGAGTGCCAGACGTCCCAGAAATGCAGGTCGCCCGAACGGTCGTCGTGCCAGGCGTCGCCATAGTCCATGTCGCCGTTGCAAGGGCTGGACGGCCAGAAGCGGCGGTCGGGATCGCTATCCTGCACCGCCTTGTCGATCACCCGGTTCAGCCGGTCGTAGTTGACCAGGTAGCGGTCGCGGTTGTTGCGCGAGATCTCGAACCAGGTGAGCGAGCCGATCACCTCGTTGTCGCCGCACCAGATCGCGATCGACGGCCGGCTGGACAGGCGCTTGATCTGGTAGCGCAGCTCGGCGTCGACCTCGGTGAGGAATTCGGGCGTCGAGGGATATTGCGAGCAGGAGAACATCATGTCCTGCCAGATCAGCAGGCCGAGCCGGTCGCAGGCGTCGTAGAAGGCGTCGAACTCGTAGAAGCCGCCGCCCCAGAGCCGGACCATGTTCATGTTGGCCTCGACGGCGGCGGAGAGCAGCGCGTCGATGCGCTCCGGCGTGATCGCGGCAGGCAGCGAGTCGGCCGGGATCCAGTTGGCGCCCTTGGCGAAAATGTCGATGCCGTTGACGCGGAAGAACATCGAGGCGCCGACCTCGTCCTTCTCGGTGACGACCTCGAGCGTGCGGAAGCCGATGTTGCGACGGACCGTGTCGCCGGGGATCGAGACGACCGCCGGATAGAGCGGCTGCGCCCCGTGGCCGGCCGGCCACCAGAGATCCGGCTTGCCGACGTCGAGCGAGAGCCTTGCCTTGCCGCCATGCTCGGCCGAGACCTTCACGTCGGCGCGCGCCGTCTTGCCGGCCAGCTCCACGGTGAGCGGAACCGTCGCGTCGGCCTGCGCCAGCAGCTCGATCTCGGCGATCGCCGTCACCGTGCCGTCGGCGTGGTGGCGCTGGCGGATCTGCACCGCCTCGATCCGCGCCGTGTCGTAGAGATGCAGGATCGGCTCGGCGTAGATGCCGGTCACCATCAGGCAGGGCCCCCAGTCCCAGCCGCCATGGCACTGCGCCTTGCGGATCATGTTGAGGTCGGGAACCCGGTTGTTCGAGACGCTCCACGGAATCGGGAAGGGCTGCTTCTTCGCGCGCGCTATCGCCTCGGCGCCGGCCGGCGAGAAGCGGACGCGAAGCGCGTTGGCGCCTGGCCGGAGCGCGTCGGTCACGTCGATCCGGTGGCGGATGAAGCTGGAGCCGAGCGTCGCCACCGGCCGGTCGTTCAGGAAGACCTCGGCGAAGGTGTCGACGAACTCAAGCTCGAGCACGGCCCAGCTTCCGGCAAGGTCGGATGCGGCGACGTCGAACTGGCGGGCGATCTCCCAGCTCGCCTCGCCGACCCACTGCATGGCGGCCTCGTTGGTGCCGACATAGGGGGAGGGGATCCGCCCCTGCGCCACCAGCGCCGAATGGACGTCGCCGGGGATCGGGCAGGGGCCGAGCGCTTCGCCAGCGGAGTTGAAAAGCTGCCAAGGGCCGGCCAGGGAGAGTTTCGACATCAACGCGTTTCCTCAATGCGGTGCTGTTTCATTGGCGGCTCGTCCGGCAACCGGCGGCGATTGCGCGACGGACCGCGGATAACTGGTTACCGTGTTTGTTTTCGAGTGGCGAAGAAATTTTCGAGCTTCCATTTGTCCGGCGGGATGCTCATATGCCAAACAAATACGTGCGCATGCGCGCATGCCAGCCTTGGAGGAGCGTCCGATGACCTCGAAACTTGATCAGCTCAAAGCCATGACCGTTGTCGTCGCAGACACCGGCGATCTCGAGGCCATCAAGACCTATCGTCCGGTCGACTGCACGACCAACCCCTCGCTCGTCCTCAAGGCAGCCGAACTGCCCGCCTACCAGGACGTCATCGAGAATGCCATCTCCTGGGGCCGCAAGCAGGGCGGCACCAAGGACGCGGTCGCCGCGCATGTCGCCGACCGTCTCGCCGTCGCCTTCGGCGCCGAGATGTCGAAGCTGGTGCCCGGCCGCATCTCGACCGAGGTCGACGCCGACCTTTCCTTCGACACCGAGGCTTCGGTGAAGCGCGCCCGCGACATCATCGCGACCTATGATACCATGGGCGTTCCGCGCGAGAAGATCCTCGTCAAGCTCGCCTCGACCTGGGAAGGCATCCGCGCCGCCGCGATCCTCCAGAAGGAAGGTATCGACTGCAACCTGACGCTGCTGTTCTCGCTCGCCCAGGCCGTCGCCTGCGCCGAGGCCGGCGTGTTCCTGATCTCGCCCTTCGTCGGCCGCATCCTCGACTGGCACGTCAAGGCCTCCGGCAAGACGTTCGAGCCGGAAGAGGATCCGGGCGTCCTCTCGGTCCGCCAGATCTACAGCTACTACAAGCAGCACGGCATCTCGACCGTCGTCATGGGCGCGTCGTTCCGCTCGACCGGCGAGATCGAGGCGCTGGCCGGCTGTGACCGCCTGACCATCGCGCCGGCTCTGCTCGAGAAGCTCGCCGCCGACAACGGCACGCTGGTGCGCAAGCTCGACCCGAGCAACACCGGCGAGAAGATCGCCACCGTCGCCGCCGACGAGAAGAGCTTCCGCTGGGCGATGAACGAGGACCAGATGGCGACCGAGAAGCTCTCGGAAGGCATCCGCCTGTTCGCCAAGGACCTGCGCGCGCTGCGCGCCCTGATCGCCAAGCGCCTGGAGGCCGGCGTCCCCGCCTGATCACCTTCGGCTCAATTGGAAAGGCCGGTGCCCTCCGGGGCGCCGGCCTTTCTTTTTGGCCCGCCTTCCGGGCCGCCGCACCGCGTCGAATATTTTCTGCGTGCAGAATGTCGACAAATCGGCCAGATTGCATGCGACAGGATTGCGCAAAGGTTTTCTCAAATGGCTGCGGCTCGCCGACAAGGGCCGACGCGATCCATCGATCCCGCCAAGCGCGCATGGAAACGCCCGATGCAGACGACCGAAACCACCCATTTCCGCCGCCTCAAGCCCGTTCCGCACACGAGCGTCGCCTTCACGGACGGCTTCTGGGCCGAGCGCACGCGGATCAACCGCGAGACGACAATCCCGACCCAGTTCCAGCGCCTGGAGGAGGAGGGCTTCATCGAGGTGCTCGACGTCGACCAGCCGCCGAAGCCGCTGGTCCGGCCGATCAACGAATACGGCCTGTCGATGCAGATGTTCTTCGATTCCGATTTCGGCAAATGGATCGAGGCGGCGAGCTACAGCCTCGCCACCCATCCCGATCCCGAAATCGAGGCGAAGATCGATTTCCTCGTCGACAAGCTCGACCACGCCCAACTGGCGGATGGCTATCTCAATACCTGGTTCATCCGCCGCGATCCCGAAAAGCGCTGGACCAATCTGCGCGACTGGCACGAGATGTACTCGATGGGCCATCTCCTCGAGGGCGCCGTCGCCTACTATCAGGCGACGGGCAAGCGCCGCTTTCTCGACGTGATGATCCGCTGCGTCGACCACATCGCCACCGTCTTCGGCCGCGAGCCGGGCAAGCGCCGCGGCTATGACGCGCATGAGGAGATCGAGCTGGCGCTGGTGAAGCTTTTTCGCGCCACGGGAGAGAGCCGTTTCCTCGACCTCGCCCGCTATTTCATCGACGAGCGCGGTGCGCAGAACCCGCACTACTTCGACGAGGAAGCGAAGGAGTTTCCGGGCGGCAAACCGTTCAACTTCGGCACGTACGAATACAGCCAGTCGCACAAGCCGGTACGCGAGCAGGACGAGGTCGTCGGCCACGCCGTGCGCGCGATGTATCTCTACAGCGCCATGGCCGATCTCGCCGCCGAGGACGATGATGCGAGCCTCAAGGCGGCCCTCGACAAGCTCTGGCGCCACCTGACCAGTCGCCAGCTCTACGTCACCGGCGGCATGGGGCCGGCGGTCGAGAACGAGGGTTTTACCCGCTCGTTCGACCTGCCGAACGAGACGGCCTATGCCGAGACCTGCGCCGCCGTCTCGCTGGTGTTCTGGGGCCATCGCATGGCCGGAATCGATCTCGACGGGCGCTTCGCCGACCATATGGAACTGGTGCTGCACAACGGCGCCCTGTCGGGCGTGTCGCTGGCGGGCGATGCCTATTTCTACGAGAACCCGCTGGAGAGCCACGGCCAGCATCGCCGCTGGCGCTGGCATTATTGCCCCTGCTGCCCGACCAATCTCGCCCGCCTCGTCGCCTCGCTCGGCGGCTATGTGGCGAGCCATGACGACGAGAACGTCGCCATCCACCTCTACGCCGCCTCGACCATCGACCTCGAGGTGGCGGGGAGGGCACTGCGGCTGATCCAGCAGACCGCCTATCCCTGGGACGGCGACATCCGCATCACGGTCGAGGCCGACGCGCCGGTGCCGGCGACGCTCTGGCTGCGCATTCCCGGCTGGTGCCGCGACGCGACGGCAAGCGTCAACGGCGTTCCGGTCGATGTCGCCGCCCTGACCCGAAAGGGCTATCTCGGCATCCGTCGCGACTGGGCGGCGGGCGACGAGATCCGCCTGCATCTCGCCATGCCGGTCGAGGCGCTGCATGCCCACCCCGATGTCGGCATGGATGCCGACCGGGTCGCGCTCAAGCGCGGGCCCGTGCTCTATTGCGTCGAGGAGGCCGACAACGCCGCGCCGCCGCAGCATATGCGGCTCGCCGCCGGCGAAGCGAAGGCCGCCTTCGACGCCGGCAAGCTCGGCGGCGTGGTGACCCTGGCCGTCCCCGCGACGATCGACCGGACGGCCGACTGGCAGGATACGCTCTACCGGCCGAGGCCGGCCGAGACGGTAGCGGGCACCATCACCGCCATTCCCTATTTCGCCTGGGCCAATCGCGAACCGGGCGCGATGCTGGTCTGGCTGCGCGACGGGCGCTGACATCGTCGGCCGCCCTCTGCCGCGGGCAGGAGAGGGCGAGCCGCGGGCCTTGCCTCGGCTTTGCCCGGCGGGGCATGAAGGATCGTTGCGGACTGGAAAGGGCGGGGAGCGCATGCGGGTTGGAATTGTCGGGGCGGGGATCGTCGGGGTCGCCACCGCCCATGCGCTGCTCGACGACGGCCATGTCGTCGACCTGATCGACCGCGAGGGCATCGCGGCGGGCACCTCGGCCGGCAATGCCGGCTGGATCGCGCATCTCGACATCCTGCCGCTCGCCTCGCCCAAGGCCTGGCGCCATTTGCCGCGCTGGGCGCTCGACCCGCTCGGGCCGCTGGCGATCCGGCCGTCCTACCTGCCGGCGCTGACGCCCTGGCTCGCCCGCTTCGTCAGCGCGAGCCGCCCGTCCCGCATCGAGGCCTCGACCCAGGCGATCGCCACCCTGAACGGCCTGGCCCTGCCGGCCTGGCGGAAGCGGTTGCAGGCGGTCGGCCTCGGCCATCATCTGCGCGAAAGGGGGCTGCTCTCGGTCTGGGCCGATGCCGGCGGCTATCGCGCGGCGCAGCCCCTCTTCGAGCGCCAGCGCGGCCTCGGCATCGCGGTCGAGACGCTCGACGCGGCAGACCTGCGCAGGCTGGAGCCGGCGCTCGGACCGCGCGCCGTCGCCGGAGCGCTCTATCCGACCGGCTGCCATGTCTCCGATCCGCTCGATTTCACCCGCGCACTGGCGCAGGCGGCGCTGGATCGCGGCGCCGAATTGCGCAGGTTCGAGGTCGTCGATGTGCGCGCCGGCGGCGACAAAGTCACCCTCCGTACCTCTTTCGACACGCTGGCGGAGTATGATCGCATCGTCGTCGCGACCGGCGCCTGGTCGAAGCCGCTGGCCGCCTCGCTCGGCGACAGCGTCCCGCTCGACACGGAGCGCGGCTACAACGTCACGCTGCCCTCGGGACGGCTCGGCCTGACCCGGCCTGTAATGTTCGAGGGCGAGGGCTTCGTCACCACGCCGCTCGACACCGGCGACCGCGTCGGTGGCAGCGTCGAGTTCGCGGGGCTCGCGGCGGCGCCCAATTTCAGGCGCGTCGATGCCATTCTCGGCCGGTTGCGGCGCTTCCTGCCGGAGGCGGATCTTTCCGGCGGCACCCGCTGGATGGGGTTTCGGCCGTCGACCCCGGATTCGCTGCCGGTCATCGGCCGCGCGCCGCGCGATCCTCGCATCGTCTACGCCTTCGGCCACGCCCATCATGGCCTGACCCAGGCGGCGGCGACGGCCGAACTGGTCGCCGCTCTCCTGGCCGATCGGCGGCCGGATATCGACCTCACTCCCTATTCACCCGAGCGCTTCGCCAAGAGGTTCTGAGCATGGCTCGCCATACCTTCGTCTGCATCGACGGCCACACCTGCGGCAATCCCGTCCGCGTCGTCACCGGCGGCTCGATCCCGGTGCTCAAGGGCGCCACCATGTTCGACAAGCGCCAGCATTTCCTGGCCGAGTTCGACTGGATCCGGAAGTCGCTCTGCTTCGAACCGCGCGGCCACGACATGATGTCGGGCTCGATCCTCTATCCGCCGTCGAGCGACGATTACGACGTCGCGATCCTGTTCATCGAGACCTCTGGCTGCCTGCCCATGTGCGGCCATGGCACGATCGGCACGGTGACGACGATCATCGAGCATGGGCTCGTGACGCCGAAGACGCCCGGCCTGCTCCGGCTCGAGACGCCGGCCGGCCTGGTCGAGGCGCGTTATGTCCAGAACGGTCCCTATGTCGACAGCGTGACGCTGACCAATGTTCCGTCCTTCCTGCTTGGCCGCGGCTATGAGGTCGATGTCGAGGGCATCGGCGCGTTGACCGTCGACGTCGCCTATGGCGGCAATTTCTATGCGATCGTCGAGGCGCAATCGAACTACGCCGACCTGTCCGATCTCGAACCCTCCGACATCGTGCGGCTGTCGCCGAAGCTTCGCGCCGCATTCAATGCGCGGCACCAGATCGTGCATCCGGAAAACCCGGCGCTGAACAGGCTCACGCACGTGCTCTGGACGGGCAAGCCGAAGAACCCGGGCTCATCGGCGCGCAACGCCGTCTTCTATGGCGACAAGGCGATCGACCGCTCGCCCTGCGGCACCGGCACGTCGGCGAGGGTCGCACAACTCTTCGCGACCGGCCGGCTGCAGGAGGGCGAGGCCTTCGTGCATGAGAGCATCATCGGGTCGACCTTCACCGGCCGCGTTGCCCGCCAGACCACCGTCGGCGGCAAGCCGGCGATCATTCCGACGATCGAGGGCTGGGCGCGCGTCACCGGCTACAACACCATCTTCGTCGACGACCGCGATCCGTTCTGGGCCGGTTTCCAGGTGGTGGACGGAGAGGGCTAGGCGCGGCCGGCCTGCAAAGAAGTGTGATGTCCGCGACATCGGACTCGTAGCGTGAGGGGCGCCCCTCGGCTAAAACGACAATCCCGACGCCAATCTGGATCCGCCGCCATGCGTGCCCTCGTTCTTGAAGAAAAGCTGAAGCTCTCGCTCCGCGATATCGACCTCCCGCTCGAGGTCGGTCCGCGCGACGTTCGCATCGCCATCCACACGGTCGGCGTCTGCGGCTCGGACGTGCACTATTATACCCATGGCGCGATTGGCCCGTTCATCGTCAAGGAGCCGATGGTGCTCGGCCACGAGGCCTCGGGTACGGTTCTCGAGATCGGCTCCGAGGTGAAGAACCTTAAGGTCGGCGACCGCGTCTGCATGGAGCCCGGCATTCCCGACCTGACGTCGAAGGCCTCGAAGCTCGGCATTTACAATGTCGATCCGAGCGTCACCTTCTGGGCGACGCCGCCGGTGCATGGCTGCCTGACGCCGGAAGTCGTCTTCCCCGCCGCCTTCACCTACAAGCTGCCGGACAATGTCTCGTTTGCGGAAGGGGCCATGGTCGAGCCGTTCGCCATCGGCATGCAGGCGGCGACCAAGGCCAAGATCATTCCCGGCGACACGGCGCTGGTGATCGGCGCCGGTCCGATCGGCATCATGGCAGCGCTCGCCGCCCTCGCGGGCGGCTGCAGCCGCGTCTACATCTCCGACCTGGTGAACGAGAAGCTCGCCATCGCCGGCCAATATGACGGCGTCATCCCGGTCAACATCCGCGAGACGGACCTGAAGGCGAAGATCGCCGAGGAGACGGAGAACTGGGGCGTCGACATCGTGTTCGAGGCCTCGGGCAGCCCGCGCGCCTATGACGGCATCTTCAACTATGTCCGTCCCGGCGGCACCATCGTCTTCGTCGGCCTGCCGGTCGAGCCGATCGCGCTCGACATCGTCTCGGCCTCGGCCAAGGAAGTGAAGATGGAGACAGTGTTCCGCTACGCCAATGTCTTCGACCGTGCCCTGGCGCTGATCGCGTCGGGCAAGGTCAACCTGGTGCCGCTGATCACTGGCACCTATGACTTCGAGCAGTCGATCGCTGCCTTCGAGCGCGCCGCCTCGGCCAACCCGAACGACGTGAAGCTGCAGATCACCCTCTGAGGCTTCGCGCCTCATCGAAGGTGTAGGCAAAAAAAAGGGCCCCGGAGCGATCCGGGGCCTTTCCTATTCCGGCTAAGGAAGGCCGGTCACATCATCCAGTAGGGCGGGATGCCGTAATAGTCGTGGACCCGCTTTTCATAGTCGCGGTCGCCCCAGGCCGGTTCGTCGCCTTCGTCATAGGCGGGGCCGCCCTCCAGCTGTTCCTTGGTCAGGCCGACGACATAGCCGCCCTGTCGCGTATCGTATTTCAGCGTATTCCACGGCAGCGGATGGTATTTCTCGCCCAGGCCGAGGAACCCGCCAAAGGACATGATCGCATAGGCGACCCGTCCGGTCTGCTTGTCGATCATGATGTCATGAATATCGCCGAGACGATCGCCGGCGGTATTGTAGACGGCGGTGCCATCAACCTTGGCGGCGCCGATCAGCGAGCTGCTAACGTGGGTATGTTCCATCGTTTTCCTCCATGATCTCGAATTGATGGAGGGTCAACGTGGTGAGCGGACTCTGGTTCCCAAAGGGATCGTCGGTTTGTGTCAGGCCGTCATGGTCTTGCGGGCGACGAGATAGATGTGCTCGCAGGCAAGAACCGTCTCGCCGGTCTGCTTGGTGACGGTGACGAGCTCGGAGACGATGCCGTGGCTGGCGCGCTTCGGATGGTCGCGCTTGTCGACGATCTTCGCCTCGACGGTGATGGTGTCGTTGATGAAGACGGGCTTCACGAACCGCACCTTGTCATAGCCATAGGACATGGCGTGCGGGTTGATCGTCGTCGCCGTCATGCCGACCGCCACCGACAGGATCAGCGTGCCATGGGCGACGCGCTGCTTGAAGTCCTGCGTCGCGCACCATTCCGCGTCCATGTGGTGCGGGAAGAAATCGCCCGTCTGGCCGGCGTGGATGACGATATCGGCCTCGGTGATCGTGCGGCCCATGGTGCGGCGGGTAAAGCCGATTTCGTAGTCTTCGAAGTACTGCTCGACGATCATGATGATCCTGCGCATCGCGGGTTGAGGAAGACCCTCACCCAACCCTCTCCCGCAAGCGGGCGAGGGCTTTTCGGCCGGCGTATCAACGGACCGCAGTGCTGGTCGATAGCGTCCCTCTCCCGCTTGCGGGAGAGGGTAGGGTGAGGGACTTGGGTCTTAGTTGACCCAGCCGCCGTCGATGATGTGCATCTGGCCGGTGGTGTAGGTCGCCGTCGCCAGGTAGATGGCGAGGTCGGCGATCTCGCTCGGCTGGCCGATGCGGCCGATCGGCTGGCGGGCGATGAAGGCGGCGCGGGCGGCCTCGTAGTCGCCCTGGTCGCGCAGGCGCTGCTGCAGCGACGGGCTCTCGACCGTGCCGGGGCAGATGCCGTTGCAGCGGATGCCCTTGGTGACGTAGTCGGCGGCGATCGACTTGGTCAGGCCGACGGTGGCCGCCTTGGTGACGCCATAGGCGAAGCGGTTCGGCACGCCCTTGATCGAGCCGGCGACGGAGCAGATGTTGACGATCGAGCCGTCCTTCTGCGCCAGCATGCCGGGCAGGGCGGCCGAGATGGTGCGCCACATCGACTTGACGTTGAGGTCGTAGGCGAAGTCGAGATCGGCTTCCGTCGCCTGCTCCAGCGCGCCCGCATGCACGATGCCGGCGCAGTTGAACAGCACGTCGATGGTGCCGATCTCGGCGATCAGCGCCTTGACGTCGTCGTTCGACAGCACGTTCAGCTTGCGCGTGGTAATGCCGTCGACGCCGTTCAGTTCCGCCAGCGCCGTCTCGTTGATATCGGTGGCCCAGACGGTGGCGCCTTCGGCCGCAGCCTGTTCCGCGATCGCGCGTCCGATACCCTGTGCCGCTGCCGTGACCAGCGCGACCTTGCCTGCGAGCTTGCCGCCCATTGTCGTCCGTCCCTTTGGTTCGTCTTCAGATCAGGTGGTCTGGAAATTCGATCCTTCGACCGTCTGGCGGCCGATGGCGTCGAAATCCCAGGCGATGCCGAGACCGGCCTCGGCGCTCGGAATGGCATATCCGTCCGCGATCGTCATGCCCTTTGTCGTCAGGCTGTCCAATTGCGGGATGTATTCGACCCAGCGCGCATTCGGCACGGCGGCGCAGAGCGCAACATGCAGTTCCATAAGGAAGTGCGGGCAGACGACGACGTTGAACGTCTCCGCCAGGTGCGCGACCTTGAGTCAGGGCGTGATGCCGCCGATGCGGGCGACGTCGACCTGGACGACCGAGCAGGCGCGGCGCTGCAGGTAGTCGCGGAAATGCAGGCTCGAATAGAGGCTCTCGCCGACCGCGATCGGGATCGAGGTCGATTCCGACAGGCGGATATGGCCGTCGACGTCGTCGGCGGTCAGCGGCTCCTCGAGCCAGCCGATGTCGGCCGCCTCGTAGTGGCGCGCGCGGCGGATCGCCTCGTCGACCGAGAAGGCCTGGTTGGCGTCGGTGAAGAGCTCGAAGCCGGGGCCGACGGCCTCGCGCACGGCGTTCAAGCGGGCGACGTCCTCATGGATCGGCCGGCCGACCTTCATCTTGGCGCCGCCGAAGCCGTTCGCCTTGGCGCGCAGCGTGTCCTCGATGATCGACTCGACCGGCAGATGCAGCCAGCCGCCTTCGGTGGTGTAGAGGCGGATCTTCTCCTGCGCGCCGCCGGCGAGGATATGCACCGGCAGGTCGGCCTTGCGCGCCTTCAGGTCCCAGAGCGCCGTGTCGATGGCGGCGAGCGCCAGCGAGGTGATGGCGCCGACGGAGGTGGCGTGCGTGAGGAACAGCAGGTCGCGCCAGATCTGCTCGATCATGCCGGCCTCGCGGCCGATCAGGGCAGGAGCCAGCGTCTTCTCGATCAGCGACATGATCGCCGGGCCGCCGGTGCCGATCGTGTAGCTGTAGCCGGTGCCGACCGCGCCATCGGCATCGGTGATGCGGATGATCGGCGTTTCCTGGCTGACGAAGGACTGGATCGCATCGACCCGCTTCACCTTCGGCTTCAGGTCGACCATCAGTCCTTCGACGCGAACGATCTTTGCCATTGTCTCCCCCTGAACTCTCTTTTCAGACCAGCACGCTCTTGCCCGATGCCTTGTCGAAGACATGCAGGCGCGAGAGGTCGAGATTGAAGGTCAGCTGCTCGCCCGGCTTGACGAAGCGGGGGTTGAGCATCTTGCCCTGGACTTCCTTGCCGCCGAGCTCGGTGTAAAGCAAGGTCTCGGTGCCGAGCGGCTCCGGCAGGATGACCGTGCGCTCGATCGTCGCCACTTCATTGTCGCCATAAAGGCCGTAGCCGACCGGCGAGAACGCCTCGGCGCGGAAGCCGACGGTGATCGCCTGGCCGTCCGTGACCTTCGCCGCGGCGGCGGCGGGCAGGGCCAGCGTCACGCCGTCGGAGAGCTTCGCCACCTTGCGGCCGCCTTCGGTCGCGGTGGTCGCGTCGAGCAGGTTCATCGGCGGCGAGCCGATGAAGGAGGCGACGAAGGTGTTCTTCGGCTGCTCGAACACCTCGGCCGGCGTGCCGACCTGCTCGATGTGGCCATCCTTCATGATGACGATGCGGTCGGCCAGCGTCATCGCCTCGACCTGGTCGTGCGTGACGTAGACGATGGTCGTCTTGACCTTCTGGTGCAGCTTCTTGATCTCGACGCGCATCTGGCCGCGCAGCTTGGCGTCGAGGTTGGAAAGCGGCTCGTCGAACAGGAAGACGTCCGGGTGGCGCACGATGGCGCGGCCCATGGCGACTCGCTGGCGCTGGCCGCCCGAGAGCTCGCCCGGCGTGCGCGCCAGCAGCGGCGTCAGGCCGAGGATCTCGGCGGCTTCCGCCACGCGCTGCTCGATCGTCGCCGGATCCTGCTTGGCGATCTTCAGCGAGAACCCGAGGTTCTCCTTGACCGTCATGTGCGGATAGAGCGCGTAGTTCTGGAACACCATCGAGATGTTGCGCGCGCGCGGCGGCAGGTCGTTCACGACGCGGTCGCCGATCGAGATCGTGCCGCCGGAGATGTCCTCCAGGCCGGCGATCATGCGCAGCGTGGTCGACTTGCCGCAGCCGGACGGGCCGACCAGCACGACGAACTCATTGTGGGCGATCGTCAGGTCAATGCCGTGCACGACGCCGACATTGCCGTATTTCTTGACGAGCTTCTGAAGCTTGACCTCGGCCATATCAAATTATCCCTTGACGCCGCCGAAGGTGAGACCGGCGATCAGATGTTTCTGCACGATGAAGGTCAGCAGGAGCGCCGGCACGATGATGATCACGGCCATGGCGCACATGCCGGTCCAGTCGACCGTGAACTGTGCGGTGAAATCCATCAGCCCGACCGGCAGCGTCTTCGACGCCGTGGTCCGGGTGAGCTGGGAAGCGAGGGCGAACTCGTTCCAGGAGGTGAGGAAGGCGAAGATGCCGGCCGAGGCGATGCCCGACTTGGCGAGCGGGAACTCGATCTTCCAGAACGCCTGCCAGCGGGTGCAGCCGTCAACCTGGGCGGCCTCCGAGAGAGACAGCGGGATCTGCCGGAAGAAGCCGTCGATCAGCCAGATCGTGAACGGGATGTTGAGCGCCAGATAGACCAGGATGACGCCGAAATCGGTGTCGATCAGGCCGACGCGGCTCCAGATCATGAAGACCGGCAGCGACAGCGAGATGCCCGGCACCGTGCGCGACAGCATCAGCCACAGGAAGGCGACGTTCTTGCCCTTGAAGCGGTAGCGGGCGAAGGCGTAGCCGCCCATCATGCCGATCAGCACGGCGAGCACGGTGCTCGTCACCGAGATGATGACCGAGTTCAGGAAGTAGCGGGCGACGGGAATGCCCTGCTGGTTCTCGGACAGGCCGAGGATCGCGCGGAAATTGTCGAGCGTCCAGCGTTCGGGGATCCAGACCGGGGGACGGGCCATCACCTCGACGTTGTCGCGGAAGGCCGTCATCACGATCCATAGACCAGGGATGCAGATGATCGCCATGACGATGAACACGGCGAAACGGATCAGCCAGCGCTGCCAGGAGCGTTCCATATCAAGCCACCCCGCCCATGGTGCGTCGCGCGGCGGCGAGCTTGCGGAAGAAATAGACGGTGAAATAGACCGACAGCAGGATTGAGGCGTAGGACATGGCGTTGGCCATGCCCATGCGGGCGTCCTGGTAGCCGGTGCGGGCGATCAGCGTCCACAGCAGCTCCGTGCGTCCGGCCGGGCCGCCATTGGTAATGATCTTGACCATGTCATAGGCGCGCGCCACGTCGAGCGAGCGGATGGCCATGGCGATGTAGACGAAGGGCATCAGGTAGGGCAGCGTGATGTGGCGGAAGACCTGCCACGGATTGCAGCCGTCCACCTTGGCCGCCTCGATCGGATCGCGCGGCATGGCCATCAGGCCCGCCAGCAGCAGGATCGCGAAAATTGGCGTCGACATCCAGACCTCGGCCATCAGGATGGCGAGGTTGGCGGTGACCGGATTGACCAGCCACGGGATCGTCACGTCCGACCAGCCGAGCGACTGGATGGCGTTGTTCACCAGGCCGACATTGTCGTTGAAGATGTACTTGAACTGGAAGCCGACGAGGATCGGCGAGAACATCATCGGGAACATCATGATGGTCCGGATGATGCGCTGGCCGGCGGTCAGCTTGTCGATCAGGAGAGCGATGCCGAGGCCGATCACCAGTTCCAGATTGAGCGCGACCGTCAGGAACACCACCGTGCGGCCGAAGGCCCACCAGAAGTCGACGTCGGTGAGCAGGCGCTGGTAGTTGCGCCAGCCGACCCACTGCCAGAGCGAGGCGGGCTGCACCAGGCGGTAGCCCGTGAAGCTCGTATAGAGCGAGAACAGGAGCGGCAGCGCCACCACCAGCGCGATGATGACGAAGGCCGGCATCAACAGCAGGAGAGGAGGCGAGAGCCGGCTTCGGAAGAAACGCATGGAAGGATTCCGTGAGCCGTTGAACGGGCGGGACCGCGAGGTCCGGGTCTTCTGTGCCCGCTCTCCGCTCGGGGAGTTCTGGGCGGCGGGAGCAGCCACGACGGCGCGCCCTGAAACAAAACCTCGCCCGCGAGCGGGCGAGGTTCATTTGGGTCAGTCAGGGTCTACTGGAGGACGCCGGCGTCTTCCATGATCTGCGTCGCCTTCTTGGCGGCGGTATCGAGCGCCTCCTGGGCGGTCTTCTGGCCGACGATGGCGGCCTGCAGTTCCGGCCAGATCACGTTCGACACTTCGATCCACTGGGGGATCAGCGGCGGCGTGCGGGCTTCGGCGAGGGACTTTTCCCAGACCGCGAACATCTCGGCCATGTAAGGCGTGTCGCCCTTCTTGAACTCCTCGACGACGTCGGTGAACGCCTTGGTCCGGGTCGGCAGGTTGCCGGCGCGGGCTTCGAGCATTTCCGAATCGTAGTCGGTCAGGAAGGTGATCAGGCTGGCCGCGGCTTCCTTGTTGTCGCAGGCCTGGGTGATCGAGAAGGAGTGCGAGCCGGACCAGCCGCCGCGCTTGCCGGCGGTGCCGACCGGCGACAGGGCGAAGCCGACCTTGCCGGCGACCTTGGACTTGGCCGGGTCGTTGTAGAAGGCGGCGAAGCCGGGCCAGTCGAGGTCGACGGCGAGGGTGCCGGCGGCGAAGGCCTGGCCGATGTCGTCCCAGGTATAGTTCACCGTGCCGGCCGGGACGGCCTTGGCGTTGTAGATGTCGATGAACCACTGCAGGGCGTCGACGCCGGCCTGCGAGTTGAAGATCGGCTTCCAGTTCTCGTCGAACATGTCGCCGCCATTGGCGCGCACGATCTCCATGAACCGGCCGGTCATGCCCTCGTCCTTGCCGGCGAAAGCCGTGCCGTAGAGGTTCGGCGGGCTGGCGAAGAAGATGATCTGCTGCTTCAGCTCGTCGAAGGTCTTCGGCGGAGCGAGCTCGGTGCCGAACTTCTCCTTGTACTTCGCCTTGTTGTCGGCGTTCTCGTACAGCTCTTTCTGATAGTAGAGGTTCGAGACGTCGGTGACGCGGGGCAGCTGCACGAGGCGGCCGTCGACCATCGAGGCAGCCAGCGTGCCGGGGACGTATTCGTCCAGCGTCGCCTGCGGGATCAGCGTCTTCAGGTCGACGTAGAGATCACCGTACTGCGGCGCGAAGCTGGTGTGGTTGGAGCCGACGCACCAGGTGATCGTGCCGGAAGCGATGTCCTGCTTGATCTCGCGGTCGAGCTCGAAATGGTTCTTCGACGAGACGATCTCGACCTTGGCGCCGGTCGCCTTCTCCCATTCGGGAATGCGCGTGTAGAGCTTCTCGTACTGCGTGCCGCCGACGAGCTTCACCTTCAGCGTATAGCCGGGGAAGGAGCCCCAATTGGCAGCGTCTTCAGCCGAAGCGACTGCGGTCAGCGCGCCAAGAGCCGCGCACGAAAAAAGAGCGGCCTTGATGCCGCGCATAAAATTCATGTGTCGAATTCCTCCCAGAAGGCGCCCGAACCGCTTTGGTTTGAGGCCTGTCGCATTCTCCACTACTGAATGGAGCATTCGTATATAAGCGAAATTGACTGGATCGAGTCAATGTCTAACTTGTCGGGGCCGGGCCGCTGGCCCATGGGGAGGCGAACCATGCTCGACGACGCGAACGACCGATATCGCGCACCCGCCCTCGACAAGGGGCTCGACATTCTTGAACTGCTCGCGGCCACCGACGAGAGCATGACGCAGGCCGAAATCGCCAAGGCGTTGAACCGTTCGCCGAACGAGATCTACCGCATGCTCGACCGTCTCGTGCGGCGCAGCTACGTCGCGCGCGTGCATGGCGACCGCTATGAACTGACGCTGCGGCTGTTCGCGCTCGCCCATCAGCACGCCCCCGTGCGCCGGCTCGTCAGCCAGGCGCTGCCGGTGATGCGGCAGTTCTCGCGCGATTCGGAGCAGGCCTGCCACCTCGCCATCTACGACCGCGGCCGGGTCGTCGTCGTCGCCCAGATGGATGCGCCAAGCTATTGGAGTTATTCGATTCGCGTCGGCGCGCGGGTCAGTCTCTACAACACCGGCTCCGGCCATGTGCTGCTCGCCTTCGCGACGCCCGAGGAGCGGACGATGATGGAGGCCGAGCGCGAGGAGCAGGCCGAGGACAAGGGGCGGCCGGACAATCTCGACGAGCGGCTGGCGCAGATCCGCCGGCGCGGCTTCGAATCGACGCCGAGCGCCCAGTCGCAGTCGGTCTACAACCTGTCGGTGCCCGTGCTCGGCGCCAACGACACCGCGCTGGCGGCGCTGACCTGTCCGTTCCTGCCCCGCATCGATCGGCCGAACGCGCCGAACATGCAGGAGGCCATGGATATCCTGCTCGCCGCCAGCCGCGACCTGTCGCATGTGCTGGGGCGCGGCGCCGTCGAGGCAGGATCGCCGTAGCGGGACCGGCAGGCGAGCTTGCCACGCGCCGGCTTGGCGTGAATGATGAGCCCACATATGAATGGACCGGAATCCGAGAAGTCCGGCCGGAGGAGATGCGCATGCGGATGATCGATACCCACCTGCACCTGGTCTACCAGGAGCGGTTTTCCTACCCCTGGCTTGGCGGCGCACCGAAGCTCAACCGCAATTTCACCATCGAGGACTACCTGCCGCAGGCGAAGGCCGCCGGCATCACCGACATGATCCACATGGAGGTCGACGTCGCCGAGGCGGATATCGAGCCGGAGACTGCATTCGTGACCGGCCTCGGCCAGGGCGTGATTGGCGCGATCGCCGCCTGCCGCCCAGAGAGCGCTGAGTTCGCCGCCCAACTGGAGCGCCTTGCCGCCAACCCTAAGGTCAAGGGCCTGCGCCGGATCCTGCACCAGTCGCCGGACGAACTGGGTCAGCGCCCGATCTTCGCCGACAACATCAAGCGGCTCGCCGCGCACCAGCTGACCTTCGATTTCTGTGTGCTGCCGCACCAGATCCCGATCGCGATCGCCATCGCCAAAGCGGCGCCGGACGTGCAGTTCGTCGTCGATCATTGCGGCGTCCCCAACGTCAAGGACAAGGCGTTCGAGCCCTGGCGCACGAACATGTCGGCGATCGCGGAACTGCCGAACGTCGCCGCCAAGATCTCCGGCGTCATCGCCTATGGCGACCCGGTCAACTGGACCGTGGACGACCTGCGTCCCTTCGTCGAGCACACGATCGGCGCCTTCGGCTGGAACCGCGTGGTCTGGGGCTCGGACTGGCCTGTCTGCACGCTGACGGCCGATCTCGGCCGCTGGGTCGCCGCAACGCATGAGATCATCAAGGGCGCCAGCGACGACGAGAAGGCCGGCCTGCTGCACCGCAACGCCGAGCGGATCTATCGGCTGGATTGATTTCGAGCCCTCCGCCGTCATCCCGGGCGAAGCGAAGCGTAGATCCGGGATCCATGCAGCCGCCGTCTGCCGGGGCTGGAACGGATCCTCGCTTGCGCAGGGATGACGATCGGAGAAGCTTGGCAGCCGAGCTTAAAACAACGGACAGGGGAGAAGATCACATGCAGCGCATGGGAAATGTCATCGGCCTGCAGGACGGGGCGATCGAGGAATACAAGCGCCTGCACGCCGCCGTCTGGCCGGGCGTGCTCGCCAAGATCGCCGACTGCAACATCAGGAACTATTCGATCTACCTGAAGGAGCCGGAAAACCTGCTCTTCGCCTATTTCGAATATCACGGCACCGACTTCGCCGCCGACAGCGCCAAGATGGCCGAGGATCCGACGACGCAGGAATGGTGGTCGGTCTGCATGCCGCTGCAGAAGCCGCTCGAGACCCGCAAGGAAGGCGAGTGGTGGGCCGGCATGGAAGAAGTCTTCCATATCGATTGAGGAACACCCTCACCCCGACCCTCTCCCGCCAGCGGGAGGGGGACAGAACGGCGCGCCGCCGCGCCAATCGAGGATCCATCCATGACGTCGTTCGACCCCGCATCGCTCGTTCAGGCCTGGCCGCTGCCGACGGCGCCCCGGCCCATCGTGATCATCGGTGCCGGTGGCATCGTCAATGACGCCCATCTGCCGGCCTATGCGCTGGCGGGCTTTCCCGTCGCCGGCATCTTCGATCGCGACGTCGGCCGTGCCAAGGCGCTGGCCGAGCAGTGGGGCGTGCCGTTCTTCCGCACGCTCGACGAGGCGGTGGCGGCGCGCGACGCGATCTTCGATCTCGCCACGCCGCCGGCGGCGCATCTCGAGATCATGCGCCGCCTGCCCAAGGGCGCGACGGTCCTGATCCAGAAGCCGATGGGACGCGACCTCGACGAGGCGACGGCGATCCTCAATCTCTGCCGCGAGCGCCAGTTCAAGGCCGCGGTCAATTTCCAGCTCCGCTTCTCGCCGATGATGCTGGCGGTGCGCGACGCGCTGCAGCGCGGCCTGCTCGGCCGGCTGGTCGATGTCGAGATGCATCTGAACCTCGTCACGCCCTGGCACCTGTTCCCGTTCCTGAAGGGGATGTCGCGCGTCGAGATCGCCGTGCACTCGATCCACTACCTCGACCTGATCCGCGGCATGCTCGGCAATCCGACCGGCATCCATGCGCGCACGCTCGGCCATCCCGGCAACGAACTGGCGCAGACGCGCACCTCGGCCATGCTCGATTTCGGTCCCGATGTCCGCTGCACGCTGTCGGTCAACCACGACCATGATTTCGGCCGGAAGTTCCAGGACGCGACCTTCCGCTTCGAGGGCGACCAGGGCGCGGCGTCGGTCAAGCTCGGCCTGCTCCTGAACTATCCGGCGGGGGAGCCGGACGAACTCTGGATCACGGCCGCGCGCGGAGCCGACGCCGACTGGCGGCAGGTGCCGCTCGCCGGCGGCTGGTTCCCGAATGCCTTCGCCGGCGTGATGTCGAACCTGCAGCGCTTCTCGGCCGGCGAGGACGACAGCCTCGTCACCTCGGTCGAGGATGCCTGGCACACTATGGCGCTGGTCGAGGCGGCGTTCCGCTCGGCTGCCGAGCCGGCAACGCCGGTGCCGCAGCAGCCCGGATAGGGCGGCGCGCGATCAAATCAATCAATCCATCTGCGGGCGGAAACTTTATTTGCAGATGAGCGATCGATTGATATATGAAGTGACTGAGGGACGGAGACGACTATGACATCAGAGGAATTCGCGCCGACCGTCGGCGTGAGTTCGACGCATCCCAAGGACATGCCGAAGGATCACGCCGACCTTCCGGTCTGGAATGCGGAGAACTGGCTCTATGAGGATTGGCCGGTAGGCCAGAAGATCCGCTCGCTGCGCCGCACGATCGGCGAGGGCGAGTCGCATCTCTTCAACACGCTGGTCACGGACATCCATCCCTACGTCCAGGACCAGATGTTCGCCGAGACCGAGGGCGTGTTCGGCCGCCGGCTGGTCGCCGGCGCCTTCGTCTTCTCGGCCGGCCTCGGCCTCGTCGCGACGAACTGCGTCAACGCCTTTTCCTATGGCTACGACAAGCTCCGCTTCATCAAGCCGGTGTTCATCGGCGACACGATCTACACGATCCGCACCAATCTGGATAAGCGCCCGAAATACCAGGAAATGGGCCTGATCCGCGCTTCCTATGAAGTGTTCAAGGGCGAGGGCGAGCTGGTGCTCTATTGCGAGCATCTGCAGACCGTTCGCTACCGTGACGCAACCGCCTTCGCCGATCAGGTCGAGAAGAAATAGGCCAAGAATGTCCAAGTCCGATTTGCCGCTCGACGGCCTGCTCGTCGTCGATCTCAGCCAGTTCCTGTCCGGTCCCTATTGCGCGCTGCGGCTGCTCGATCTCGGCGCCCGCGTCATCAAGATCGAGCGCCCGGACGGCGGCGATCTCTGCCGTCGCCTGTATCTGACCGACACCGAGATCGGCGGCGACTCCACGCTCTTCCATGCGATCAACCGCAACAAGGAGAGCTATGCCGTCGACATGAAGAACCCGGTCGAGCTGGAGAGCCTGAAGAAGCTGCTCGCGAAGGCCGACGTCGTCATGCAGAATTTCCGCCCCGGCGTGATCAACCGCCTCGGCCTCGGCTACGAGACGATCAAGGAGATCAATCCCGACGTCGTCTATGGCTCGATCACCGGCTATGGCGACGAGGGTCCGTGGGTGACCCGCCCCGGCCAGGACCTGCTGGCGCAGGCGCGTTCCGGCGTCACCTGGCTGAACGGCGACGAAGGGCAGGGGCCCGTGCCGTTCGGTCTCGCCATCGCCGACATGCTGGCGGGCGCCGCGCTGTGCCAGGGCATCCTGGCGGCGCTGGTCCGGCGCGGCATTTCCGGCCAGGGCTCGCATGTCGAGACCAGCCTGATCGAGGCGCTGGTCGACTTCCAGTTCGAGGTGCTGACGACGCACCTGAATGACGGCGGCCGCAAGCCGACCCGCGCCAGCTTCCGCAGCGCCCATGCCTATCTTTCGGCGCCCTACGGCATCTATCCGACCCAGAACGGCTTCCTCGCCGTCGCCATGACGCCGATCCCCAAGCTCGCCGACCTGCTCGAGATGCCGGAACTCGATCTCTATCGCGACACGCCGAAGAGCTGGTTCTCGGAACGCGATGCGATCAAGCGGCTGATCGCCAACCGCCTCGCCACCGAAACGACCGAGCATTGGCTGTCGATCCTGGAGCCGGCCGACATCTGGTGCGCCAAGGTCTTGGAGTGGCCGGAACTGCTGCAGAGCGAGGGCTTCACCTCGCTCGACATGCTGCAGACGGTCGAGCGCGCCGACAATGTCCGCGTCGTCACCACGCGCTCGCCGATCCGCGTCGACGGCAAGCGCCCGCCGCTGTCGCGCGCCGCGCCGCGCATCGGCGAGCACACCGAGGACATCCGGGCCGAATTCGGCCTGTGACGGGAGATTGGCGGCCTTCCGAGCCTGAGGGATCGCAGGCCGTCGCAGGAATTTGAGGAAGACGGGCCGGTTCGCCGGCCGCCATTTCAATGCCAGCCGGGATCCCGCGCCACGCCGCCGATCCGGTTCGAGGGGGAAGAGATATGACCAAGCCGATCACGCTCAAGGGCATGACCTGGAGCCATCCGCGCGGCTACGACCCGGTCGTCGCCTGCGCCGAGCTGTATCTGAAGGAAACGGGCGTCCAGGTCGAATGGGCCAAGCGCTCGCTGCAGGATTTCGAGAGCTTCCCGGTCGAGGAGCTGGCGCGCGCCTATGACCTGATCGTCATCGATCATCCGCATGTCGGCCAGATCACCAAGGAAGGCTGCCTGGCGCCGCTCGACGTCGCCGGCCGCGAGGCCGAGCGCGAGGCGCTCGCCGCCGGTTCCGTCGGCGCGTCCTATCGCAGCTACACCTGGCAGGGCCATCAGTGGGCCTTCCCGATCGATGCCGCGACGCCGGTGCTCGCCTATCGCCCCGACCTGATCGACACGCCGCCGACGACCTGGGACGAGGTCCTGGCGCTCGGCGCCGGCAAGGTGCTGGTGCCCTTCCGCGCGCCGCACTCGCTGATGAGCTTCTATTCGCTCGCCGCCAATCTCGGCCATCCCTGCGACGTCAGCGGCGAGGGCGACCTGATCGACCCGGCGACCGGCGTCCGCGTCTACGAGCTGTTGCAGAGCCTTGCCGCCAACGGCATGGCCGATTTCGACAGCGATCCGATCCAGGTGTTCGAGAAGCTGGCGGCGGAAGGCTCTGAAATCGCCGTGGCGCCGCTGCTCTATGGCTATGTCAGCTACGCGACCGACGGCTTCCGTCCCAATCGGCTCGCCTTCGCCGACATGCCGGTGCTGGGTGCGAACGGCCCGGTCGGCTCGGCGCTCGGCGGCACCGGCATCGCCGTCTCCGCCTATTCGCAGAACCGTGACGCCGCGATCGATCTCGCCTACTGGCTCGCCAGCGCCGACGTGCAGCGCGGTCCCTATGCGTCGAATGGCGGCCAGCCCGGCCATGCCACGGCCTGGGAGGCCCCGGAGGTCAACGCCCCGACGCACGGCTTCTACGAGAACACCCGGCCGACGCTGGAGGGCGCCTGGCTGCGTCCGCGCCACAATGGCTACATGGCGTTCCAGGACGCGGCGTCGAAGCGCATCAATGTCGCGCTCCAGGCCGGCGAGCCCGGCGCCGCGCTGATCGCCGAGCTCAACCTGCTGTTCCGCCAGAGCTTCGCCAACGCCTGATATCGAATGGCGGGGCCGGCCCTGGCCGGGCCCGCCATCGACGGTCCAGGGATATCGGGAGGCGGCAACACCTCTCGATGGCCGTCTCGCCGACCCTCGCGGCCATTGCCAAGTCATCCGATTCCGAAACGCCGTAAAACGCTTTAAGATCGAAACTTGTGCCGAGTCTGCGGCCGGCGAGGGGAGCGAGTTTCGATGGCGGATTCCAGCAGGCGCAATCCCAGCAAGCCGCGCATCAGCATGAAGGAAATCGCCCGCCGGGCCGGCGTCGCGCCGATGACCGTTTCGCGGGCGCTGGCCGATCCCGACAAGGTGTCGCCCGATACGCGCGCCCGCGTGCTGGCGGTGATCGAGCGCGAGGGCTTCATCCGCAACCAGATCGCCTCGGCCATGTCGTCGACGCCGAGCCGCCGCCGCATGCTGGGCACCATGGTGCCACCGCTGATCAATTCCGGCATCGCCGAGCAGGTTCAGGGCATGTCGGACGCCTGCCACGAGGCGGGCTACCAGCTTTTGCTGATCCAGGGCGCCTTCGATCCCGAGGCCGAGGAGAAGGCGATCCGCGCGCTGCTCGGCTGGCAGCCGGCCGGACTGATCCTGCAGGCCTTCGTCACCTCGGATTCCGCCCGCCACCTGCTCGCCGTCGGCGAGGTGGCCGTGGTCGAGATCAGCGAGATTCGCGGCCACGAGCCGATCGACATGGCGGTCGGCGTCTCGAATTTCGACACCGCCTATGCCATGACCCGCCATCTGATCGGCAAGGGCTATCGCCGCATCGGCTTCGCCTCGACGCCGGTGCACGGCAATGACCGCCTGCAGCAGCGCCGCATCGGCTATCGCCAGGCGCTGGTCGATCACGGCCATGTCTATCCCGGCGGCCTGGAGATCGAGGTGCCGATCACCGCGCAGGGCGGCGCCGCGGCGCTCGTCGCCTTGTCGGCCCGCGATCCGGAACTGGATGTGCTGTTCTGTTCGTCGGACACGCTCGCCATCGGCGCCGTGCAGGAGTGCCACCGGCGCGGCTGGAAGATACCCGGGCGGATGGCGATCGCCGGCTATGGCGACATGGACCTTGCGGCCGAGCTCTATCCGCGCCTCACCACGCTCCGGATCCCGCGCTACCAGATGGGGCGGCGCGCCGTCGAGCAGATGCTGCGCCGGTTGAAGGGGGAGCCGGAGCTGCCGCGCATCGTTCCGATGGAATTCGAGATCGTCGAGCGCGAGAGCGCCTGAGCGCTCAGGCGAGCGCCGCGCGGCCGCGTCCTTCCACTTCGAGCCGCCGTTCGAGGCGGCGCGCGATCAGCGACATAGGCCAGCAGAGCGCAAAGTAGATCAGCGCCACCGAACCGAACACCAGCATCGGCTCGAAGGTGACGGTGTTGATCATCGTCGCCGTGCGGGCGAGCTCGGTCAGGCCGATCAGCGACGCGACCGAGGTGGTCTTCACGATCTGCACCATGAAGCCGACCGTCGGCGGCAGCATCAGCTTCAGCGCCTGCGGCAGGATGACGAGGCGCAGGGTCGCCAGATGGCGCAGGCTGAGCGCCTTCGCCGCCTCCCACTGGCCGCGCGGGATCGCCTCGATCGAGCCGCGGAAGATATCGCCGAAAAAGGCGGCCGCGTTGAGCGAGAAGGTGATCGCCGCCGCCGTCCAGGGATCGGGGCTGAGGCCGATGAAGGCGGTGCCGTAATAGGCCATGAACAATTGGATCAGGATCGGCGTGCTCTGGAAGAAGCGGATATAGCCCGCCGCCAGCATCCGCACCGGCCGCCTCGCGCTGATGCGAAGCGCCGCGACGACGAGGCCGAGCGCGCCGCCGCCGGCAAAGGCGATCAGCGACAGCAGGATGGTCCAGCGGGCCGAGAACAGCAGGAAGCTGAATTCGCCGAAGCCGAATTCGCGCAGGTTCATCGCCCGGCCCTCCCTAGATCTTCCAGCGGAAGAAGATGCGCGAGAAACCCTGGAAAAGCAGGCCGAACGCCTGCACCAGGACGAAGTAGATGATGGCGACGGCGATATAGACCTCGAAGGAGCGAAAGGTCTGCATCACCATGTTGTTCGCGATCGCAGTCAGTTCCTCGGCAGCGATTGCCGAGATGATGCTGGTGCCGAGCAATTGCAGGATGAACTGGCCGCAGAGCGCGGGATAGACGGCGCGCAGCGCCTGCAGCAGCACGACGCGGCGGATGATCTGGATCGGCCTGAGGCCGAGCGACTTCGCCGCCTCGATCTGCCCGGCCGGGATCGACTGGATGCCGGCGCGCAGGATCTCGGTCGCATAGGCGCCGAGATGGATCGACAGCGCCAGGATGGCCGCCTGGCTGCTGGAGAGCTTCAATCCCAGGAAGGGCAGGGTGAAGAAGACGAAATAGAGCTGGATCAGCAGCGGCGTGTTGCGGATCAGCTCGACATAGGCGGCGACCACGGCGGAGAGCCAGCGCGGCCCGAAGCTGCGCGCCACCGCGCCGAGCAGTCCGATGGCGAGGCCGAGAACCATCGAGGTCGCGGCGAACCAGACGGTCAGCCAGGCGCCGTGGATCAACTCCTCCGAGCGGATCAGGATCGGGCCGAACTGGAAGACGTAGCTCTGCATGAGGGCCGTCCGATCGCATGCCGGGAGATCCGGACGGGAGCCGCGAACGGTCCCGCCCGGGAGAGACTCAGAATACCGGCAGCGGCGGCAGCGGGGTGTTGCGGTACTTCTGCGACAGCTGTTCCAGCGTGCCGTCCTGCTTCAGCGTGAAGATGAAGGTGTTCAGCCAGCGCAGAAGGTCGGGATTGTCGCGCCGGACGCCGACGCCGAAATAGAACGTCTTCAGGATGTACTTCATCTCGAAGTCGTCGCCCTTGGCGCTCTTCTTCAGGTAGATGTCGCCATAGTCGCCGCCGCCCATGGCGTCGATCTGGCCCGAGACCATGGCCTGCAGCAGCGAGGCATAATCGTCGAAGCGCAGGATCTCGATGCCGGGATTGGCCTTGGCCGCCTCGGTCAGCAATCCGTCCTCGCCGGTGCCGCGCGTCAGCCCGACCTTCTTGCCGACGAGGTCGGCCGCGCTCTTGATCGGGGTCGATTTCGGCGCGATCACCACCGCCGATTGTCCGGCATAGGGGATCGAGAAGGCGACCTGCAGGGCGCGCGGCGCGGTGATCGAGAAGATCGACACCACCATGTCGGCGCGGTTGGTCAGGAGCGCCGGGATGCGGCCGGGCGAGGTGACGGTGACGAACTCGACCGGCACGCCGAGCCCTTCGCCGATCTTCTTGGCGAATTCGATGTCGAAGCCGGCCGGCTGAAACTGCTCGTCGATCATGCCATAGGGCGGCGTCGTCGTGTCGATGGCGATTACCACCTTGCCGCGCGAGATGATGTCGTCGATCGTCTCGGCGGCGGCCTCGCGCGGCGCCGTGGCGAGAAGCAGCGTGGACAGGACCATCGCGGCGCAGCCGGCGATGACCGTCTTCAAGCGAGCCTTGAGCATCGATTCCCTCCCTGATGCGCGGACGAGGTCCGCGGATGCGCGTCGCCGCGCCGACATTTCCTCTCGGTAGCTTCTGGATGGCCCGTCTTCCGGTCGATCAGACCGCGCGCGCCTTGGCCGTCAGTGTGAACATACTATTATAATCATATCAAGGTGCAGATCAGGCCTACGCGCCCGTTTCCTTGCGCTGGCCGAGCCGCTTCTCCCAGCCCTCGGCGTGGATGGTGAGGAACGCCTTGGGATCGTAGGGATGGGCCTTCGCCACCTCGTCGTTGAGCTCGATGCCGAGGCCCGGCGCGTCGGGCAGCGACAGATGGCCGTTCGAAGGATCAATGGTCGGGTGCCAACTGACGAGGTCGCGCGTCCAAGGCTCGTTGAAGGCGTCGAAGTGCTCCTGGATCAGGAAATTTTCGACGCAGGCGGCAAGCTGCAGGCAGACGGCGGTGGCGACCGGGCCACCGCTCTGGTGCGGGGCGATGTAGCTGCCATGTGCCTGCGCAAGATGGGCGACGGCCATCGAATTGCCGATGCCGCCGAGCGACATCGGCTCGGGCTGGAAGATGTTGACGCCGCCACCTTCGGCGAGCGTGAAGAACTGGCCGACCGTGTCGTACATCTCGCCGGTGGCGACGCGGATCGGGCTCGCATGTCCGACCGCATGCACGGTCTCCTGCCGGTCGCGGGTCGTCGGCTCCTCCCACCAATAGAGGTCGAGATGCGCCAGCCGGTTGGCGGCGCGGATCGCCTCGGCCTCGGTGAAGCGGGCATGCACGTCGATCAGGAGCAGCGTGTGCGCCGGTAGGCCTTCGCGCAGCGCGGCGAGAATGTCATGGGCCAGATCCAGCTCCGGCTCGGAGATGAAGCCCTGCGCCGTGCCGAACGGATCGAGTTTCATCGCCTTGAAGCCCTTGGCGATCACGGCCTTTGCCGCTTCGAGGAAGGCCTCCGGCGTGCGCTCGGCGCGATACCAGCCATTGGCGTAGCCGAGCACGCTGTCGCGCACTCGCCCGCCAAGCAGCTGGTGCACCGGCACGCCGAGCGATTTGCCCAGAATGTCCCAGCAGGCGACCTCGATCGCGGCGATCGCCGTGCGGTGGATGTGGCCGCCATCGAGCGAGACGCTGTCGAGCATCTTGCGGGCCAGCGCCGTGACGCGGCGCGGATCCGCGCCGATGACGAAATGCTCGAGCTCGCGGATCGCGGCCTCGGTGGTGCGGATGAAGCCGTTCAGCGTGCCTTCGCCGAGACCGGTGATGCCGGCGTCGGTGTGGACGCGGACGAACAGCCAGTTCTTCCAGCCGGCGCCGACGGCGAAGGTCTCGATCTCCGTGATCTTCATGCTCTCTCCCCCGCGGCTGCGGCGACCAGATCGTCGATCATCAGCCCGTAGCGCTTCTGCAGCGTCGGCACGGAGCCGCATTCGATATAGCGGTCGGGCAGGCCGATACGTGTCAGTCGCCTGGTCATGCCGGCGTCGAACAGGGTTTCCGCCACCAGCGAGGCGAGGCCACCCCGGACGACGTGGTTCTCGGCCGTCACCAGATGCTCGACGCTTCCCGCAAACTGGATCACCGCCTCGGCGTCGAAGGGTTTCAGCGTCGGCACATGCAGCACGCCGGCGGAAATCCCGCGTCTCTCCAGCGCCGCCGCCGCGTCGAGCGCCCGCTCGGTCATGAAGCCGGTGGCGACGAAGCCGACATCCGTGCCGTTGCGCGCCAGCCGCGCCTTGCCGATCGTGAATTCGAAGCCATCCGGCTCGAACACGACCGGCACCTTGCCGCGCAAGAGCCGCATGTAGACGGGGCCGGGATGGGCGGCCGCCGCCCGGGTCGCGGCGGCGATCTCGGTGGCGTCGCAGGGGTCGATGACGACCAGATCGGGGATCAGCCGCATCAGCCCGGTATCCTCGATCGCCTGATGCGTGCCGCCATAGCCGGTTGTCAGCCCCGGCAGGCCGGCGACGATCTTCACCGGCAGGTTCGAATGGGCGCAGGCGATGGCGATGAAATCGAACGCCCGGCGCGAGGCGAAGACGCCATAGGTGGTCGCGAACGGCACGAGGCCGGTGCGCGCCAGCCCGGCCGCGATGGCGACGAGGTTCTGCTCGGCCATGCCGACATTGAAGAAGCGGTCCGGATGGGCGTCGCGGAACGGCAGGATGTCGGTGTATTTGCCGAGATCCGCAGTCAGGCCGACGATGTCGTCGCGAGACTTGGCGATTTCGACCAGCGCATGGCCGAAGGGCGCATCGACCGTGGCGCGGCCACCCGTCGCCTCGTCGCGTCCCATGGCCTGCGTAAAAGCGCGCTCAGCCATGATCCGCCTCCGTCCGTTCCAGTTCATCGATCAGCGCATCCCATTCGTCCGGTTCGACTCGGACGAAATGCGCTTTTTCACGCGCCACAAGCGTGGGCACACCCTGGCCCGGCCGGGTGCGCAGCACGATCGCGTGCGGCTTGCCGCCGGTGGCGCGCGCCTTCTCCAGCGCCGCGACCACCGCCGCCATGTCGTTGCCGTCGATTTCCTGCGTGGCAAAACCGAAGGCGCGCCACTTGTCGGCGACGGGCTCCATGTCGAGCACGACCGGCCCGTCCGCCTGGATGCCGTTGCAGTCGATCAGGGCGACGAGGTTGTCGAGGGAGAAATGGCCGGCGGCCATCGCCGCCTCCCAGGTCGAGCCTTCCTGCATCTCGCCATCGGAGAGTTCGCAGAAGATCCGTGCCGGCGACTTCCCCAGTCGCAGCCCCAGCGCCATGCCGATCGCCTGGCCAAGGCCATGGCCGAGTGAGCCGCCGATCATCTCGACGCCCGGCGTGGTGTCGAGCGTCGACATCTCCAGCCGGCTGTCGTCGGCGCCATAGGTGACGAGTTCGTCGAGCGGGATGACGCCGGCCTCGGCCAGCGTCGCCCAGAGCGCGATGGAATAGTGTCCGGTCGAGAGCAGGAAGCGGTCGCGGTCGGCCGCCTTGAGGTCTGCCGGGTCCCAGCGCATCTCGTGGAAATAGAGCGCGGCGAGCACGTCGCTGATGCCGAGCCCCTGGCCGACATAGCCCTGGCCGGGCCCGCGCGCCATGGTGAGCACATGCCGGCGCATCGATTTCGCCCGCGCTCTCAACGCGGCGATGTCGGCCGTTGCGGGTGGGTGGTTGGCGAGTGCCATGGCTAGTCCCTGTCGAGGCCGCCGGAGGCGTTGAGGCGCTCGGCGGTGATGTAGGAGGGGGCGTCGAGGGCGAGCCAGATCACAGCGGCGGCGACCTCGGCGATCTCGGCGCGGCGGCCGATCGGCACGCGCCTGGTGCGCTCGTCGAGAAAGGCCTGCACGTCGGGACGGCCCTCGATGCGGGCGAGATCGGCCTCGGTCGAGCGCTGCATCTCGGTGTCCATCATGCCGGGGGCGACGCTGTTGACGCGCACGCCGAAGGGCGCGAGCGCGATCGCCGCCGCGCGGGTGATGGAATCGACGCCGGCTTTCGAGGCGGCATAGGCGGCGTAGTTCGGCAGCGCCATGCGCGAGGCCGGCGAGGTCAGGTTGACGATCCGGCCTTCGCCCTGGCGTTTCATCAGCTCGCCGGCGGCGATCGTCAGCATCGCCACGGCGGTGACGTTGACGGCGAGCGTCTTCTGCCAGGTAGCGGCCTTCATCTCTAGGAAGGGCTCGATGCGGCCGAAGCCCGCATTGTTGATCAGGATGTCGAGCCCGCCCCATTCGCGCTCGACCTGGCCGATGATCGCGTCCGGCGCGTCCGGCGCGGTCAGGTCGGCGGCGATGACGAGCGGCGCGGCCGCCGCGTCGCCGACGAGCGCACGCGTCTGTTCGAGCCCCTTGGCGTCGATGTCGATCAGCGCCACGGCGACGCCGCGGCGCGCGAGTTCGACGGCGAGTTCACGGCCGAGCCCGGCCGCGGCGCCGGTGACGGCGGCACGTTTTCCCTCAAGGGCCAATTGGATCTCCTCCCCAATTTGCATTTATGGTAACGCTACCATTTGAAGTGTCAATCAGGATCGGGCGGGATTTCGAGTGGCGGATGGCCGCTTGTCTGCGTGTGTCGGGGGCGATGATTTGCCGACCACGGCAATTCAAGCGCTGACCCGACTGACACGCTGAGGCGTCATCCCTGCGAAAGCAGGGATCCAGCTTCCTTTCGACGACAGATATCTCTGAAGGCCCGGCCTGGATCCCTGCTTTCGCAGGGATGACGGCGGCGGCTAGGTCTCGCGGGCTGGCCTCTGTAGACGGAAATCGAGAGGCAAGCCCGCGAAGCGGGATCTGGCGGCGAAACCTACTCCGCCGCCACCCTTGTCTTTGCGGCGTAGGCCTGCCAGTCGCGGAACTGGGCCTCGGCGGCGACGCGGAAATAATGGAGGTCGCTGCCGGCGGCGACGAACAGGAAGCCGTCGTCGAAAGCCTGCTGCCAGGTCTTGCCGCGGCGCGGCACGGTGGCCAGCGGCTTGCCGGTCGGCTCGACCGCGGCGATACACTCGGCAATCAGCGCCTCGACTTCCGGCGCGCCGGTCTGGCCGGGCATGCCGATGCTGCCGGAGAGGTCGGTCGGGCCGATGAACACCACGTCGACGCCGTCGACATCGGCGATGGCGCGGGCGTTCTTCACCCCCAGCTCGGTCTCGATCTGCACGACGATGAGCAGTTCGTCATGCACGCGCTCCATGTAGTCCTTGGCGATGCCGTAGCCGGCGGCGCGGGTGATGTCCCAGGCGTTGCCGCGCTTGCCGAGCGGCGGGAAGCGGCAGGCGTCGACGATCCGCTTCGCCTCCTCCGCCGTCTCGACCATCGGCACCAGCAGCGCCTCGGCGCCGGCATCGGCGATGCGGCGCAGCGTGATCGGATCGGAGGACGGCACGCGGATCATCGCGGTCGAATTCGTGCAGGCGGCCGCTCGCATGACGTCGACGGCCGTCAGCACGTCGCCGGTGCCGTGCTCGAGATCGAGGATGAAGAAGTCGAAGCCGGTCAGCGCCGTGATCTCGGCGAAGGTCGGGTCGGGGCTCTGCAGCCACATGCCGAAGGATTTTTGGCCGGCTTTCAGATTGGCCTTCAGACGGTTCTTGCGGATCATGTTGGTCTCGGTTCTGCGGGATCTGCGGATGGAGCGAAGCGGGCGAGCTTGGCCTGGAAGCCGGGGCGCTCGAGAACGGCGGGATTGACGATGGTCGCGGGAACACGCCCCTCCGCCACGCCGATCATGCCGTCGGCGATCAGCGTCATGGTGAGCCGGGCGGCGTCGCGGGTCGAAGGCAGCCAGTGCGGCGTCAGGATGACGTTTGGAAGCGCGGTGAGCGGATCGTCCTTGGGCAGCGGCTCGTGCTCGAACACGTCGAGTCCCGCGCCGGCGATCCAGCCATCGCGCAGCGCCGTGACGAGCGCCGCCTGGTCGACGATCTCGCCGCGCGCGACATTGACGAAATAGGCGGTCGGCTTCATGCGGCGGAAATGCGCCGCCGTGACCAGCCCGCGCGTATGGGCGTCGAGGCGGTTGTGCAGCGAGACGAAATCGGCGCCTGCGAACAGTTCGTCGAGGCTGTCGACGAGGGTGACGCCGAGATGCGCCGCCTCGATCTCGGAGGCGTGCGGCGAAAAGGCGAGGATCTCCATGCCCCAGGGCGCGGCGAGGCGGGCGAGCTCGCGGCCCGAGGCCCCGAGGCCGACGATGCCGAGCACCTTGCCCGGCAGGTCGAGGCCCATGGTGACGGGCTGGAGGTCCCAGCGTCCGTCGCGGACCATGCGCTCCTGCTCCGGCAACCGCTTCGCCAGCGCCAGCATCAGCAGGAAGGCGGAAGAGGCGGTGGCGTGGGTCAGCGTGTCCGGCGCGTTGTAGACGGCGACGTCATTCTGCGTGCAGGCGTCGAGGTCGATCTTGTCGATGCCGGCGCCGGCGCGGCCGATCACCGTCAGCCGCTCGGCGCCCTCGGCAAAGGCCGACGCCTTCACCCAGGGCCGGAAGATGACGATGCCGTCGGCGCTGGCGACATGCCGGGGCGTGATCTCAAGCGAGTAGAGCCGGTCCTGATAGGTCGGGTCGCCCGGGCTCGGCGACTGATCGCGCAGGAAATCGACGGTGATCGCGGGATGGCCGTCATAGCGGTCGAGCGCGATGTCGGGGATGGCGAGCTGGCCATCCGGGCCGAGATAATCGCCCGTATAGGCGATGGTGAAACGAGGGGTGTCTACCATCGCTTCAGGCTTTCCTCGGTGGTGGTCTCGATCCGCGCGCCCGGGCGGGTGAACAGATCCTCGCGCAGCTTCGTGCCGAGGCCCGGCCGGTCGGGCAGGTGCAGATGACCGTCGCGCACTTCGATCCGGTCGGTGACGACGTCGTCGTACCAGCCGTCGATATAGCCGCGCACCGTCTCCATGATCAGCCCATTCGGGATGTGGTGCATCAGATGCGTCGCCGCCCAGAGCGCCACCGGGCCGATGGTGTCGTGGCAGGTGACAGGCAGCATGTAGGTGTCGGCCATGGCGGCGATCTTGCGGCCCTCTGTCAGGCCGCCGCCCCAGGAGAGGTCGGGCATGATGATGTCGGCGGCGCCGCGCTCGATCCAGGGCCGGTAGCCGAAGCGCGTGAACACGCGCTCGCTCTGGCAGATCGGGATGGTGGTCGCCTGCTTCAGCCGGACATAGCTCTCGACATTGTCGGGCGGCATGATCTCTTCCAGCCACAGGATGTCATAAGGTTCTAGGGCGCGGGCGATTTTCGTCGAGGCGGGGAGGTCCCAGCGCGCATGGCCCTCGATCGCGATCGCCATCCTGTCGCCGACGGCGGCGCGGATGTCGGCGACGATCTTTATCCCCGCCGCGAGGTCTTCGTTGGAGATGTTGTGGCCGAGCGGGCCGGCGGCGGTCTCGGCGCCCCAGATCACCATCGGCTTCCGCGTGTCGACCGGGCCGGAGAGGGTGGGGCCGAACTGGTCGAACGGCCAGATCTTCATCGCCGTGATGCCCTGGTCGACGAGGCTCTGCGCCAGTTCGCCGGCGCGTCCCTTCAGCCAGGCGTTCAGGTCGTCGTATTTCCCGTAGCCGACGCAGGTGTTGTAGACCTCGATGCGGTCGCGGCTGCGACCGCCGAGCATGGTGTAGATCGGCTCGCCCGCGTTCTGGCCGGCGAGGTCCCAGAGCGCCACGTCGATGGCCGAGATCGCCCGCATCTCGGCGCCGTTGGCGCCGCAGAAATTCACCAGCGCGGCCATGTTCGACCAGTGGTTCTCGATGTCGCGCGCGTCGCGGCCGATCAGCAGCGGCGCGAAGATGTCGTGGACGATCGCGGCGACCGCGCGGGGCAGATAGTAGGTCTCGCCGAGGCCGATCAGGCCCTTGTCGGTGTGAACGCGGACCCAGAGATTGTTGGGCAGCGCCTGCCGTGCCTTCGGATTAAGCTTGGCCCATTCGGCCTGCGGCAGCGCCTCGAACCAGACCGTCTCGATCTTCGTGATCTTCATCGCATGCCCCCTGAAGGCCGTGGTTGTCGTTATCCCTTGACCGCTCCGGCGGTGAGGCCGCGCAGCAGGTGGCGCTGGATCGCCATGTAGAAGAGCACCGGCAGCACAGAGAATGTGACGCCCGCCGCCATCAGCACGAAGAGCGGCGTGTCGAGCTGGGTCATCAGCGTCGCGAGGCCGAGCGAGGCGGTGTAGAGCTCGTTGCGGGTGATCAGCGTCGAGGCGAAGAGATATTCGTTCCAGCTGGCGAAGAAGGCGATGACGCTGACGGCGACGAGGCCGGGCCGGGTCAGCGGCAGCACCACCAGCCACAGCACCTTCCAGCGGTCGCAGCCATCGATCAGCGCCGCCTCGACGATCTCCTTCGGCACGGCGTCGAACGACGCCTTCAGCACCCAGGCGCAGAGCGGCACGACGAAGGCGGTGTGGAGGAGCGCGAGCGCCCAGAGATTGTCGGTCCAGCCGAGATTCCGGTAGAGCGCCAACACCGGCGCGACGACCACGGCCGCCGGCATCATCTGGGTGAAGAGCAGCAGCAACCCGAAGGCCGAGCGGCCCGGCCAGTAGAGCCGCGACAGCGCATAGGCGCCTGGAATCACCAGGATCAGCGTGCCGATCACCGTCAACGAGGCGACCAGCGTCGAGAGCATCAGCCAGCGGGCGATCGGCTTGTCGGTGAAGAGCTGCCAGTAGGAGGAGATGTCGATGCTGCCGGGCAGGAGCGGCGGCGGGAAGGAGAGCGATTCCGCCGAGGGCCGGATCGACGAGACGATCATCCAGTAGACCGGGAAGAAGATGATCGCCGAGACGAGAAGGATCGCAGCGCCGCGCAGCAGATCCTCGAGCGAGGGGAGGCGGGAGGCTCTCATGCGTCTCCCTCCAGCCGGCGCTGCAGGACGACGAAGCAGGTCGTCGCGATTGCCGAGATCAGGAAGCCGACGACGGCGATCGCGCCGGCATAGCTGAAATTATAGAAGCGGAAGGCCTGCATGTAGATCGCCGGCGCCAGCGTCGTCGTGGCGTCGACCGGGCCGCCGCCGGTGATCAGCCAGATCAGCGTGAATTGCTGCGTCGAATAGATGAAGGCGAGCACGGCGAGCAGCGCGACGGTGCCGCGAATGCCGGGAAGGGTGATGTAGCGGAACTGGGCGAAGCGGCCGGCGCGGTCGATCTTCGCCGCCTCATAAAGCTCGGCCGGTACGTTCTGCAGCGCCGAGAGCAGCACCAGCGAATAGAACGGAAAGCCCTTCCAGACCGTCGCGCCGATCACCACCAGCATGGCGAGCGTCGGGTCGAGCAGCCATTGCGGGTTCTCGGTGACGCCAGGAACGAGCCGCAGGAAGGCGTTGAACACGCCGAAGCTCGGATCGAGCATCAGCACGAAGGTGATGGCGACGGGCACCTCGGGAATGGCCCAGGGCACGGTCAGGAGGCTTCGCACCACGCCGCGGCCGCGAAAGCTCCAGTTCATCAGCAGGGACAGGGCGAGCCCGATCGCAAGGATGATGACGACGACGGAAAAGGTGAAGACCAGCGTGTGCTGGATCATCCGCCAGAAGTCGGGATCGACGAGCATATAGCGGTAATTGTCGAGCCCGAGGCCGGCCGGCGTATCGAGGCTGAACAGGGCGCCGCGGATGATCGGATAGATCACCAGCGCCCCTTCGAGCGCCAGCATCGGCAGGATCAGGAGATAGGGGAAGGCTCGGCTGCCGACCACGCCGGCGCGTCGCGCGGGCTTGGTCCGGCTTGGGCGATCCGTCGTCTGGGTGAGCACCGAAGCCATTGCCGATACGCGGTCCTTGTATGCGATGCGCGCCCGATACCGGGGCGAAGTGCGGTCCGCTCGCCGTCATCCCGGGCCGGGCCCGGGATCCATCCCGCCAGGAACGGGAGGGACGGCATGGATCCCCGCTTGCGCGGAGATGACGGGGGAGGCGGAACAGTTCTTTACCTCTCCCTTAGGGAGGGGTCGGAACGAAGCTCCGGGTGAGGGGGTAAGGAACCATCCGGAGAGGCCGTAGAACCCTCACCCGCCGGTCTTCGGCCATCGACCTCTCCCTCAGGGAGAGGTGAAGAGGCCTCGGCCTTCATCCGGATGGCGGCTAAAGCCTTGTCGCCAGCGCTTCGAGCTGGCGCTGGGCGCCGTCCATCGCCGTCTTCACCGAACCGCCGGGGCGCAGCGCGCTCTGGAAGTTCTGCATGATGATGCGGCCGAACTGATCGTCGGCGAAGGCGAAATCGCCCATCACGTCGATCGGAGAGACCTGCTTGGCCTCGTTGAAGCCGGTCACCCACGGCTTGTCGGCGAGGAAGGCGCGGAACTTCTCCGATTTCGCGGCGAGGTCGTAGGGCGGCATGACGTAGAGGTTGGTGATCATCAGATCGGCCATGACGTCGGGCGTCATGACGAACTGGATGAACTCCTTGGCGCCTTCCGAATTCTTGCCCTTGAGCGCGATCAGCGGATGGATGCGGTCGAGCGAGCGGCGGCTCGCCCAGGGCGGCGCGGCCGAAAGCAGGTCCGGGTAGATGTCCGGGTTGGTGGCGCGCAGCACGACGACGGTCGGATTGACGCCGAAGGCCTGGGCGACGCGTCCGTCGGCGGCGAGCTTCATGATTGCGCTTTGCGCCGTGCCCTGCGGCACGCCGGCCTCGTAGAGGCTCTTCCAGAGCTCGAGACCCTTGACCACCTCGGGCGAATTGGCGAGCGGCGTCTTGCCCTCCGCCCATTTGCCGTCGAAGGGCAGGCAGAAATTCTGCAGCTGGAACCACCACTCGCCGGAATCGGCGATGACGTTGGTGAGCGCGATGCCGAACTGGTCGGGCCGCTTGGTCAGCTTGGCCGTCGTCTCGATCCACTCTTCCGGCGTCGTTGCCGGCTTTGCGCCAGCCTTCTCGAACAGCGCCTTGTTGTAGACGAGGGCGAAGTTCACATCGATGGCCGAGAGGCCGTAGAGCTTGCCGTCCTTGCGCAGGAATTCGTGGCCGCCGGAGGGCGTGATGCCGAGCGCCTTGACGACGTCGTCGAGCGGCTCGGCGAGCTGGAACTTGCGGATCACCTGGGCGGAGAGGTCGGGCATCGCCATCAGGATGTCCGCGTCGATGCCGCCGGCCTGGGCCTGGATGACGACGTTCGACACATACTGGCTGGCGGGCCAGCCGGTCCATTCGACCTGGTACTTGTTCTGCGACTGGTTGAACTTCTCGATGACGGCGTTCCAGCCGTCCTTCTCGCCCGGCTGGAACTGCTCCCAGCTCATCAGCTTGAGCTTGGTGCGGTCCGCCGCGCGCGCCGGCCGGCTGATGAGGGGCGTGGTGGCGATCGCGCCGCCCATCGCGGCCGCGCCCGCCAGCAGCTGGCGTCGCGTCGGGCGGATGCCCGACAGCGTGGAAGACGGCCTGTACAGCTTCGTCATGCTCGTTCTCCTCCCTCGGCATGCGGCGGGACGCGCGCACGCTGCAAGGCGGCTTTATCCGCCATTGTTAATTGTTAACAATGAGACGATAGCATGAGGGGGCGGGCTGTCAAGGCGAGGCGCCATGCCTGTGTCAGTCGGCCGGGGTCGGCTCTGTCGCCAAGAGATGTTCTTTCAGGCGGCCATAGGCGGCGTCGAGATGCTCTTCGATGCATGCAAGAGCCGCGGCCGCGTCGCGGCTGCGCACGACCTGAAGCAGGCCGGCATGGGCGTGGTACCACGAGGTGAGATAATCTTCCGGCAGGCCGTCCCGAAGCAGCAGGAAGACGAAGATCTGCGAGCGCAGCGCCTCCCAGGCGCGATAGAGGCGGGCGTGATGGGCCGCGCGGAACAGTGCGTCATGAAAGTCGATATCGAGCTCCGCGACCCGGCGGCGCGTCATCGTAGAGCGCGGAATTGATTGAAATAACAGAAGAATTGCTTCGAGCGGCGCGAGGTCGCTTTCCGTCGCATGGGTGCAGGCTTCCGTGACCGCGAGTTTCTCCAGCGCTTTGCGCAGGCTGTAGATCTCGTTGGCGTCATGCAGCGAGATCTGCGCCACGGTGGCGCCGCGATGCGTCTCATGCACCACCAGCCCTTCCTGCTGCAGGCGGAAGATTGCCTGGCGGATCGGACCGCGGCTGACATTCAGGCTCTCCGCCAGTTCGTCCTCGATCAGGCGCTCGCCGCGCTTGAAGCGACCGCTGAGGATCGCCTCGCGGAGTGCGTCCGCGACGTCGTCGGTCAGCACGCGCCGTTCGCGGCGCTGCAGGGGTGGGGTCATTGGGCTCTTGCTCATCGATACAGTCTACTGTTAACAATCTGCATAGCGCCAGCACGAAAGTGGCGAGGAACGGCAGGAAACACTATGCGCATTCTGAAGGCCAATTGGTATCCGCCCGAGAATCCGGAGCTTCTCGAGCTCTTCGGTTCGAAGGCGGAATTCGACATCGATCCCATTCCTGCCGACCCGGCCTATCGCTTGGCGCGGGCGCGCAGCGCCGCTGCCGACGCCGTGATCAACTGCTCGGCCACCCATCTGCTGCCGGCCGATCTCGACGACTTCGAGAAGGTGAAGATCGTCGTGCGCGAGGGCGTCGGTTACGACAATCTCGACCTCGAGGGCTGGGGCGCGCGCGGCGTGCCCGTCTGCAACGTGCCGGACTACGGCACGACGGAGGTGGCGGATCACGCCATCGCGCTGATGCTGGCGCTGACGCGCGGCACCGATACCTATGACCGTCTGCTCAACAGCGATCCCGTCAATGGCTGGAGCTTTTCGCGGGCGCCGCTGGTTCGCCGCCTGCGTGGCGCCACCTTCGGCATTGTCGGCCTTGGCCGGATCGGCCTTGCCGCCGCCCGTCGCGCCGCCGCCTTCGACATGCGCGTCGTCTTCTACGATCCGCATCTTTCCAACGGCGTCGAACTGTCGACCGGCTATGAGCGGGTGCACAGCCTCAAGGAGCTAATGTCCATCAGCGACGTGCTCAGCCTGCACGCGCCGCGCAGCGCCGAGACGACTGGCATGATCAACGCCGACGCTCTCGCTGCGGCCAAGCCAGGCCTTGTCCTGGTCAACACGGCGCGCGGGCCGATCGTCGACATCGACGCGCTTTACGACGCGATGAAGGACGGGCGCGTCGCCGGCGCCGGTCTCGACGTGCTGCCGCAGGAGCCGGCCGATCGCAGCCAGAAGCTGATCGCCGCCTGGGCCGCCAACGAGCCCTGGATCCAGGGTCGCCTGGTGCTTTCTCCGCACGCCGCCTTCTACAGCCCGGCGGCGATGAAGGACATGCAGCGCAAGGCGGTCGAGTGCATCCTCACCTATCTGAACGAGGGTCGCCTCACCAACTGCGTCAATCGCGAGTTCCTGGTGACGCCGGCCAAGGTGCGCAGGGCTTCCTGAGCGCCTCCGTCGTCATCCCGGACGCAGCGGAGCGGAGATCCGGGATCCATCCAGCCGGGACATCGGGAGGTGCGCGCGGCGGCATGGATCCTTGCTTTCGCAAGGATGACGGAGAGCGTGGGCTTGCCAGAAGCTCCATAGGGCAAAGTCCGGCCGGAACAGGACAAAAAAGAAGGGCGGCGATCGCGCGATCGCCGCCCTTCTTCAATTCAGGCAACCGGAAGCTCAGCCGGCGTCGGCGGTCGCGGCCGGCACCTTCACGCCATACTGGGCGGCGAAGCCCTCGAGCGCGCCCCAGGTGACGTTATCGACCGGGATGCCTTCGACAGCGCGCTTCTTGGCTTCGCCCTTCTCGATGTCGGACGGCGCATAGACCTTCTGGCCGGGCTTGGCCGGCTGGGCGCGGAGGTCGGCGAGGAAGTCGCTGATGCGCGCGTCGAAGGCGGAGAGCGCCTGGAACACGGCCGGCGACAGCACGATGAAGAAATGGCCGATCTGGATCGGCTTGGAGAAGTCCGGGCCGTTGAACGAGGCCATCGTCTTGCCATGGCCCATGCCGGTGAAGGCCGAGCAGAGCAGGTCGACCATGCCGGCGAGGCCCGAGCCCTTGTAGCCGTAATCGGCGCCGCCGACCGGGGCGACCCAGACCGCCGCGTTGGCATCGGTGGTGAACTCGCCCTTGTCGTCGACCGCGACCTCTTCCGGCAGCGGCTGGCCGGTGGCGCGGCGCAGGCCGACGCGGTTGAACGGGATCGAACTGGTGGCCATGTCCAGCACCATCGGATCCTCGCCCTCGACCGGAACGGCGAAGGAAAGCGGGTTGGTGCCGAAGAAGGCCGAGGCGCCGCCATGCGGGATCACCATCGCGTCGGCATGGGTCATGCCGATGGCGACGAAGCCCTTGGTCGCGGCATAGCGCGTGTAGACGCCGGTGGCGCCGTGATGGGTCGAGCGGCCGACGGTCGCGACCGCCACGCCGGTCTTCTCGGCAAGCTTGGCTGCCTCGTCGATCGCGCGGTAGCTGGCATAGTGGCCGAGGCCGTCATCGGCGTCGACGTGGACGGCGGAAGCCGCCTTTTCGGTGACGGTGAGCGAGGGCGTCTTGTTGATGCGGCCGCCGGCGAGGCCCTGCATGTAGAACGGGATCAGGCGGACGCCATGCGTGTCGTAGGCGCGGGCCGAGGCGTCGACCACGGCGCGGGCGCAGGCTTCGGCGCTCTCGCGGTTCACGCCGGCTGCGGTGAACAGCTCAGCGACGAACGGTTCGACGTCACGGGCTGCGGCGCGAACGCCCGCGATCTTTTCCAGGGCCATTTTCTCTTCCTCGAGCAAGCGCAGAACCGGTAGGCGCCGGGTCGGCGTCAGGGTTCGCCAGATGACAATCCTCGGGATGCGCGCATGCCTTCGCGGGCCCGCGCAACCGCGCACCCTCGTCTAAGGCGAATCCGCTTTGCATTCAAACGATGATTGGCAGGGAAGGTATGGCCGACGCTGGGGAAGGTGCGAGAATTTTGCGCGGTGGTCTGATTGTATGACAATTCGCCCACATATGGCGCGGCGCATCCGGGTGGGGCAGGGTCCTTCCGGCCGGAGGCGTCCGGCCGGAAGGGGCATTCAAGGGATCAGCGCAGCGAGTTGACCTTGTCCATGAAGCGCTTGACGCGGTCGCCGTCGACGGCGTTCCAGGTGTAGCCGTCGACCTTGAAGTGCGTGCCGATGACGACGCCCGAGGCGAAGTTGAAGATGTCGGTGACGTTGTCGATGTTAACGCCGGTATTGGCGAAGATCGGCACGTTCTTGACCGTCTCGGCGACCTTGCGCAGGTTCGACGCGTCGGCCGGCTCGCCGGTGATCGGGCCGGAGACCAGGATGGCGTCGGCGAGCGACGAGAAGACGGCGCTCTTGGCGCGCAGCTCGATCGGGCGCTGGTCGAGCGAGTGGGCGAACTCGGCGTTGATGTTGAAGAGCAGCTTCATGTCATCGCGGCCGAGATTGTGGCGCAGCCGCGAGGCCTCGGCGCAGTTCGGCTCCCAGATGCCCATGTCGGAGGCGAACACGCCCGTGAAGATCTCGCGCACGAAGGACGCGCCGGTGACGGCGCCGATCGAGACCGAGGCGATCGGATCCCAGAGGTAGTTGACGCCGAACGGCACCTTCAGCTCCGGCTTGATCGCCTGGACGATGGCCGACATGGCGGCGATCGATTCAGGCGAGCCCTTGAAGACATAGGGGCGGTCGTTCTCGTTGCCGAACATGATGGCGTCGACGCCGCCGGCCTGCAGCTTTTCCACGTCGGCGAGGGCGTCGTCGATGAGCTTGTTCAGGCCACCCTTGGCGTCATAAAGCGGCGCACCCGGCAGGGCGCCGATATGCGACATCGAGATGACGACCTTCTTCTTGTCGCCGAAAAAGTCAAAAACCATGGTCTGCTCCATTGCGAGAGAAACGGGGGAAGGGTGAACCTCAGGGGGCGACGTGGACGTCGACCCTGGCGGCCTTGAGCGCCGCGGCGATTTCGGGGGGCGGCGGCGCGTCTGTGATCAGAACATCGATCTCGGTTAGCGGGGCGACATGCACCAGCGACATGCGCTGGAACTTGGACGAGTCGCACAATGCAACCTTCAGGCCGGACCGGTTGAGATAGACCTGCTTCAGGTCGACATCCTCGAACGAGTAGTCGAACAGCCCGCTTTCCGTCAGGCCGGACAGGCCGATGAAGCAGATGTCGAACCAGAGCTTCTCGAACTGGGCGACCGCCTCGGCGCCGCCGACGGAAAGTTCGTCGCGCCGGACCCGGCCGCCGGCGAGATAGACCTCGGCCTGGCTCGAGCCGAGCAGGGCGGCGACGCGCACGCTGTTGGTGAAGACCTTGGCATGAGCCCGCTCGCGCAGATGGTCGGCGATCAGATAGGTCGTGGTGCCGACATCGAGCGCGATGGTACGATGCGCCATGGAAAGGGCGGCGGCCGCGGCGGCGATGCGTTCCTTGGCTTCATGCTGGCGGCGGAGCCTGGCATCGAAGCTCGGCTCCTCGCTGTCCATCGACACGGTGGTGGTGCCGACGGCGCTGACAGCGCCGCCATGGGTGCGGATGAGCCGGCCGGCGCGCTCGAGTTCGACCAGGTCGCGCCGCACGGTCATGTCGGAGACCTGCAGCTGCGCCGCAATATCGGCGACCAGCACGGCTCCGGTCGAGCGGAGCGCGTCGAGGATGGCGGCATGGCGCATTTCCGGCAGGATGCGGGCGCGCGCCGCGGCGCTTGGATCGGGTTTCCGGCTGGTGATCGGCGACTGGGTCACTCAACTTCCCTGCATGTTTCCGCTGCCTTGCGGCGGCGGACGAGGCCGCGGTGGAGTCGCTTCATGCATAGCAGGTATATAAACAAATTCAAACACGATTCATGTTTTCTTGTTCGAACGTGTTGATGTTGGCGGGCGTCGGAAATTTGAACAGAATTGTCACAAACCGTCGCTCCATAATTTTCTTATATTGTACAATGGGTTGGATTGTGGCTGGCGATGCCGTTCCGTTAGTTCGGGTAAAAAATAAACACGATCGCCCAAAAATCATTCTTGAGGCGTTTGAATTTGTGCGCATACAATCGGCTCGCTTGCGCTGGAAGGTGTCGGCCATGGGCCGGCAAATTGCGGAGGGCAGAACGGGAGCCGAGAGGTTCTCACCCTACGAGGGACGAAGATGGCATCCATCGAGCTCGATCAAGTATCCAAGATCTACGCCAACGGCGCCTACGGTGTGCGCGACGTTGATCTGAAGATCGAGGACGGCGAATTCGTGATTTTCCTGGGCCCGTCCGGTTGCGGAAAGTCCACCACGCTCCGCATGATCGCCGGCCTTGAAAGCATATCGTCGGGCGATCTCCGCATCGGCGGTCGCAGCGTCAACAACGTCGCCCCGCGCGACCGCAATGTCGCCGTCGTGTTCCAGAGCTATGCGCTCTATCCGCATATGTCGGTCTGGCACAACATGGCCTTCGGCCTGAAGATGCGCGGCGTCGGCCTCGCCGAGATCGACAGCAAGGTGGCCAATGCCGCCGAACTGCTCGGCCTCAAGCATCTCTTGCAGCGCAAGCCCGGCGCGCTTTCCGGCGGCCAGCGCCAGCGCGTGGCGCTCGGCCGCGCCATCGTGCGCGAACCGGAAGCCTTCCTGCTCGACGAGCCGCTCTCCAATCTGGACGCGCAGCTGCGCGCCGAGATGCGGCTCGAACTGGTCAAGCTGCATCGCCGCCTCGGCCGCACCATCGTGCATGTCACGCATGATCAGGTCGAGGCGATGACGATGGGCGACCGCATCTGCATCATGAAGGAAGGGCGGATGATCCAGTCCGGCCGTCCGCTCGACGTCTACGCCAATCCGGCCGACACCTTCGTGGCGCGCTTCCTGGCGACGCCGCCGATGAATCTGATCCCGGCCGAGCTCGATCACGAGGGCGAGAAGCTGGTCGTGCGGATCGATTCCGAGACCAAGATCACCGTCCCCGACAAGCACTATCTGCCCTATGTCCAGAAGGCGGGCGGCCCGATAACGGCCGGTATTCGCGCCGAGGACATCTACGAAGCCCAGCTGCGGCCGGAATGGCAGCGCATCACCGTCAAGGTGGTGGCCGTCGAGGCGCTCGGGGCGGAAAACATCCTGATCGGCCAGCTGGGTCGCGACAAGCCGATTGAAATCCAGGCGCGACTGGGCCGGCATGTGTTCGCGCCGGTGGACTCGATGATCGACCTCTATGTCGACGCCGAGCCGATGCATCTCTTCGATTCCGAAACCGGCAAGGCGGTCGCGCGGCCGCCTCTGCCGGTCGGTCGCTAAGGCGAGGGTTCCATGCGCAAGTTCGGCCTGCATTTCGGTTTGATTCTGGCATGCGTGGTCGTGCTTCTGCCGCCACTCTGGGCGCTGCGCACCAGCTTCGTGCCGGAATCGATGTCCTACAGCACGGAGATCCTCCCGGCCTTCACGCTGGACAACTACGCCGGCCTCTTCGCCAAGAACCGGTTTGGCACCTTCTATGTGAACAGTCTGATCGTGGCGCTTGGCTCGGTCATCGTGGCGCTGCCCTTCGCCGCCTGCACCGGCTACGCCTTCGCCCGGTTCCGCACCGGCGGGCGCTTCGCCCGCTTCGTCGTCCTGGCGACGCAGATGCTGCCGCCCGTGGCGCTGGTCCTTCCCGCCTTCGCGCTTCTGCGCGGCGCCGGCCTCACCAATTCGCTGCCCGGCCTGATCCTCGTCTATTCCGCGCTCAACCTGCCGTTCCTGACCTGGATCCTGATGGGCTTCTTCGAGGGCGTGCCGGTCGACATGGAATGGGCGGCGATGACGGATGGCGCCACCGCCTGGGGCGCCTTCTGGCGGATCGTCATCCCGATCTCGCTGCCGGGCCTTGCCGCCGCCGGCGTGCTCGGCTTCATTCTGTCGTGGAACGAGTTCCTGTTCGCCCTCGTGTTGAGCGGGCCGCAGACCGCCACGATCCCGGTTTCGCTGGCTGCCTTGCAGACATCGAATGGCGTGCAGATCGCCAAGGTTTCGGCGGGTGTGGTGCTGGCCATCCTGCCGCTCGTGATCGCGTCGCGTTTCATCCAGCGCTTCATCATTCAGGGATTGACGTTCGGCGGTGTCAAATAAGCCGCAAGGCACCCACCACCGGCACAATGAGGAGATAGTTATGACGCTGAAACGGATTCTACTCGCGGCCGCCGGTGCTGGCGCGCTGATGGCGACGGCTCCCGCCTACGCCGACGACATCGTCCTGCGCGCCCTCATGGAGGATGTGCCGGAGACGCAGATCATCGAGACGCTGCTGCCCGATTTCGAGAAGGAGACCGGCATCAAGGTCGAGTTCGAGAAGATCGGCTACCCCGACATGCACGACAAGCTCGTGTCGCAGCTGGTCTCGCCGCAGAGCTACTACAACCTCCTCGAGGTCGATTTCCTCTGGGCCGGCGAGTTCCCGGCCGCCGGCTGGCTCGCCGACCTGAAGCCCTTCATCGAGAAGTCGAACTACGATCTGAAGCCGTTCATCCCCTCGACGCTCGACCTGCTCGGCCGCACCGAGGACAGCCTCCAGATCCTGCCGATGTACAATTACTCGATGGGTCTGATCTACCGCACCGACCTGCTCGCCGATCCGAAGCTGCAGGAAGCCTTCAAGAAGGCGACCGGCAAGGAACTGGCGCCGCCGAAGACGCTCGCCGACTATGTCGAGATCTCGAAGTTCATGAAGGCGAATGCCGGCGTGGCGGGCGCGGCCATGCAGGGCCAGCGCGGCGACCCGAACAGCATGGAATTCTCCAACTACCTGTTCGCTTCGGGCGGCGCCTATCTCGGCGACGGCAAGAAGGTCGTGCTCGACAGCCCCGAGGGCAAGGTCGCGCTCGACCTCTATGTCGACAACATCAAGAACGGCGCGCAGCAGGGCGCTCTCTCCGCCAATCTCGACGATACGCTGCGCCTGATGTGCAGCGGCAAGGCGTTCAGCATGGTCACCTACTGGTGGATGCTGCCGCAGATCGACAATGCCGAGAAGTGCCCGGACGTTGCCGGCAAGGTTGCCCTGGCCACCATGCCGGGCGGCCATGGCGAAAGCGGCGGCTGGGGCTGGGGCATTCCGAAGAACGTCAGCCCGGAAGAGCAGGAAGCGGCCTGGAAGTTCATCCAGTGGGTGCAGAGCAAGGACATCTCGGTCGCCCGCGCCCTGCAGGGCCACGCGCCGGTTCGCTCCGACGTCTACAGCGACCCGAAGGTGCTCGAGAAGTATCCCTACTACAAGGCGGCCGAAGAGATCGTCGCGACCGGCAAGTCGTTCCCGATCTTCGCCTATTCCGCCCAGTATGAGGACGTGCTCGGCACGCATGTCTCGCAGGCCGGCGGCGGCGAGGCGACCACGGAAGATGCGCTGAAGGGCGCGGCCAAGGGCCTCGAAGAGCTTCTCGCCAAGTAACGGGCCAGGCAAATGGTCTGGTCGCCGGAACCGTCCGGCGACCTCATGCGAATGCGGGAGCGCGTCCGGCGCGCTCCCGTTCCCGGGCAACCGGTAGGCTGCGCTGCGGCGCTCGACAGGCAAACATCGGACGGATCCTCATGACAGGCTGGATGAACTGGGCGCATCGCGAAGCGCGGACGGGGTGGGCCTTTGCCTCGCCCGGCCTGATCCTTCTTGCCGTCGTCATGGGCTTTCCGCTGGTCTATGCCTGCGTGCTCTCCGTCTCGTCCTATACGCTGCTGAAGCCGGCGATCCTGCCGATCGTCGGCGTCGACAACTTCGCCAAGATGATGGCGAGCGAGCGCTTCTGGAACGCGACCTGGCTGACGGTGAAGTACTCGGTCATCACCGTCACCGGCGAGTTCGTCATCGGCCTCGGCATTGCGCTGATGCTGAACCGCGTCGTCCGTACCAAGCCGATCTATTTCGCCATCCTGACCATCCCGATGGCGATGTCGCCAGTCAGTGTCGCGCTGATCTGGCGCATGCTGCTGCAGCCCAATCTCGGCATCGTCAATCACGTCATGGAAACCCTCGGCCTGCCGCGGCTCGATTGGCTCGGCTCGCCCGATCTGGCGCTTTGGACCATGGCCGGCATCGATATCTGGCAGCAGATGTCCTTCGTCGTGCTGATCCTGGCGGCGGGCCTGGCATCGCTGCCGCGCGAGCCCTATGAGGCGGCCGAAGTCGATGGCGCGCTCGGCTGGCAGCAGTTCTGGTTCATCACCCTGCCGATGCTGCGCCCGGTCGCGGCGATCACGGTGATCATCCAGCTGATCAATGAATTCCGCACCTACGACCTGCCCTATGTGCTGACCAAGGGCGGCCCGGGCACCTCGACCGAAGTGCTGAGCTTCTTCGCCTACAGGCAGGCGTTCCTGGGCCTGTCGATCAATGAGGGCGCCGCCGCCGCCTTCGTGCTGCTGGTGATCGTGCTGGCGATGACCGTCATCTTCTTCTCCCTGCTGGAGCGCCGCGCCAAGGCATAGGTCGGAGACGACTTCGCTGATTCCGGCGGAAGGCCGCAGATATCGACGCGCTCCCGGAGGCACGGGGCGCGTCGATTTTCGTTTTAGGCGAGGGCTGGCTCAGCCCTTCAGCCCCAGCCCGTCATTGCCGCTGCCGCAGAGGACGACGACCGTCTTCTCGCCCGGCGCGACCTTCACATGGCCGTTGAGGACGGCAGCGGCCGCCGTCGCGGCGCCGAGTTCGACGGCGAGGCCGGTATTCTTCCACATCCACTGCGCCGCCAGGATGGGTTCCTCCTCCGGCACCAGCACCAGTTCGTCGACGCAGCGCTCGATGATCTCGAAATTGATCGGCGCCGTGGCGCGCGCCGCCAGGATCGGCACGTTGGTGACGACGTTCTCGATCATCACCGGCTTGCCGGCCTTGCGGGATTCGTACAGCGTCGGGCATCCGGCCGCCTCGACGCCGACGATGCGGACGCCGGGCTTGCGCTGCTTGATCGCCTCGGCGATGCCGGCGATCAGCCCGCCGCCGCCGATGGAGATCACCACCGTGTCGACATCCGGCATGTCCTCGAGGATCTCGAGCCCGATCGTGCCCTGGCCGGCGATCGTCGCCTCGTCGGCGAAGGGGTGGAGGAGGGCGCCGCCACGTTCCTCCGCCAGCTCGCGTCCCGCCTCCCAGGAGAGGTCCCAGAAGGCGCCGACGATGTGCAGTTCCGCGCCGTAGGAGGCGATGCGCTGGCGCGCCAGCTCCGTCGAGGTAGTCATGACGCAGACACTGGCGGGAATGTCGAGCTGCTGTCCGGCATAGGCGATCGCCGCACCGAAATTGCCGCCCGACGCCGTGACGACGCCGCGCTTCCGCACCTCCTCCGGCAATGAAAGCACCGCGTTGAAGGCGCCGCGCGCCTTGAACGAGCCCGAAACCTGAAGGCATTCCGGCTTGAACCAGAGCTCGGCCGCGTCGCCCTGGCGCGGGGACGGAGCCGCCGGCACCAGCGGGGTGCGGCGGACATGGCCGTGGATGCGGGCGGCGGCGTCGGCATAGGCGGAGGGTTGCATGGGATTCCCGTTCCAGAGTGCGAAGGGCGGAGGGCTCGGTCAGCCCTTGACCGCCCCGGCAAGCATCGACTTGCCGATATAGGGATAGGCGAACAGGCCGAGGATCAGCGGCGGCAAGATGCCGATGGTCATGGCCGCCGCAGTCGGCCCCCATTCGATGCCGCGCGAGGTGACGAAGAAGGTGGCGCCCACCGTGACGGGAACGGCGCTCTTGGTCGTCAGGATCAGGCCGAACAGGAACTCGTTCCAGCTGTAGATGAAGGAGAGCAGGAAGACGGCGAGCATGACCGGCCGGCTCAACGGCAGCACGACATGCCAGAGCGTCTTCCACATCGATGCGCCGTCGATCTTGGCCGCGTCATCGAGCTCGCGCGGCACGTCCTGAACGAAGCCGACGAACATTACCAGCGCGATCGGGATGTTGATGATGCAGCTGATCAGCGCGAGGCCGATGCGGGTGTCGAGCAAGCCGGCCTGCTTGTACATGAAGTAGAACGGAATCGCGAAGATGATGAGCGGCAGCGCGCGCAGATTGGTGATGACGGGCAGCAGCCAATTGCGACCTACGCCCTGGCGCACCATGGCGTAGGCGGCCGGCAGCGTCAGCATGATGGCGAAGAGCGTGCCGACGGTCGCGATGAAGACGCTGTTCATGATGTAGTGGACGTAGTCGACATTCGGCGAGGCAAGTACGGTCCGGTAGTGCTCGAGCGACGGCGAGAAGATCCACTTCGGCGGATAGGCGTTGATGTCGGCATTGGTCTTGAACGAGGTCAGGACGGTCGACAGGATCGGAAAATTGACCAGCAAGGCGACGGCGACGAACACCACCCAGCGCAGGGCGTGGATGATACTGTCGAACCGGCTGCGACGCGAGACGATCATGTCAGCTCCTCCGGACCACGAGACGCATCGCCACCACGATCAGGGTCAGCGACATCAGGAGCAGCAGGATCGAGACGGCGACCGCCTCGCCCAGCGTGTTCTGCACGAAGAACAGCTTGTAGATGTAGATGCTGATCGAGGTGGTGAGGTTGCCGGGGCCGCCGCCCGTGAGCACGTAGATGTGGTCGAACACGCGAAAGCTGTCGATGAAGCGCACGAACAGGACGATCACCAGCGCCGGCTTCATCATCGGCAGCAGGATGTGAAAGGTCGAACGGAAGCCCGTGGCGCCGTCGACGGCGGCAGCCTCTTCCAGTTCGTAGGAAACCGTCTGGCGCGCCGTCAGCAGGATCAGGAAGGCGAAGGGCGTCCACTGCAGCGCTTCGATGGCGATCACGGTCTTGTAGATGTTGCCGCGGCCGAGGAAGTTCACGGCATAGCCCATCATTTCGAGATAGACGGGCACGGCGCCGGTGAATTCGTTGAGGATCAGGCGGTACATGACGCCCATCAGCGCCGGCGACACCATCATCGGAAGCATCAGGATGGCGGTCATCCAGGGCCGCTTGACCAGCAGCGGATGCAGGATGAACACAAGGATCAGCGCGGCGGCGACTTCCAGCGCCGTGCAGATGACCGCGAATTGCAGCGAAAAGCGCAGCGCCTGCCACATCTTCGGATTGGTGACGGCGGAGACGTAGTTCTCCACGCCGACGAAGCTGCCGAGCATGTTCTGGAATGAGACGTCGCTGAACGAATACCAGAGATTGATCAGCGTCGGGAAGCCGAGCAGCGCGCCCAGAAACAGACAGAGGGGGACGAGCAGGGCACGCGCCGAGGCTTGCTCCTTGGTCTCGAAACTGGCGTAGGACATGCGGGCTCCTGGGCGCGGAGACTGTCGCGGAACGCCCGCGACAGTCTGTGTTCACCGGGCGGGAATTACGGGGCGAAGGCCTTCTTCATGTCGGCGACGACATTGGCGATCGCTTCGTCCTGCTCGATCTCGCCGGTCCAGTAGCCGGTGAAGTTCTCGGCCATGTTGGTGTAGATCGCCAGCGCCTTGGCGCTGGTGGCGCCGTCCATGACGAAGCCGTACTTGGCCGCATGCTCGCCCATCAGCAGCATTTCCGGCCGGTCGCCGGCGATCTCGGCCATCAGCCCCTCGGCGAGCGGCGGCGAGCCGCCTTCCTTGGCATAGAGCTTCATCGGCTCGGCCGTCGCAAGCCAGGCAAGGAACGCCTTGGCCTCGTCCTGCTTGGCCGAGTTCTTGTTGATGCCGAGGCCGAGGCTGTGGAAGTGGGTCTTGGGCCCCTCCGAACCGGCGGGCTCGTGGCTGAGGCCGAGCTTGCCGGCCACTGCCGGATACTTGGTGGCGTCCTTGAATTCCGGGACGGCAGCATTCCACTGCAGCATGAAGGCTACCTGGCCGGCGCCGAAGACGCTGTTGGCCTCGCCATATTCATAGGTCGAGCTGTCGCCCGGCGTCGCCTCGTTGTCGGTGATGATCTTGTAGATCTCGAGGCCGCGCTTGTAGGCGGGCGAGTCGACTGTGATGTTGCCGTCCTTGTCGCGCCAGTTGCCGCCGTTCGAGGCGACAGTGCCCTGCCACAGCATGATGTTGTAGAGCAGGTTCTTCATCTGAAGAACGGTGCCGTAGCGCGTCGGGCTGTCGGGATTGATCGACTTGGTGAAAAACAGGGCCGAGGCGATGAAATCGTCCCAGTCCCACTGGTCAGCCGGCTTCGGCGAAAGCTTCTTGCCGAGTATCTTCTCCGAGATCTCCTCATACTTCGCCTTCCAGGCCGGATCGGTGTTGAGCTGGTCGATCAGGTCGTTCCGGTAATAGAGGAAATGCAGGCTCAGGTCCGTCGGGATGCCGTAGGTCTTGCCTTCATATTTCTGCGTCTCGATCGAGTTCTTCGAGACGACCTTGTAGACGTCATCGGTGACGAGATCGTCGATCGGCGTCATGAACGGCGCATAGAGGCCGACGTCATAGGTCGCCGTCAGCATGACGTCGAATTCCTTCGAGCCGGCGGCGACGTCGGCCAGCATCTTCTCCTTGAAGCCCTGCTGGCTGAAATAAATGACCGAGGCCTTCGAATTGTTCTTGGCGCCCTCGGTCGAATTGTAGAGGTCGAGCACCTTGCGGAAGGCGGACTCGGCCGGTTCGCCCGGCCATGCCAGGATGGTGATGTCGGCGAGCGCCGTGGTTGCGGAGAGAGCGGTCGCGAGCATCGCGGCGCCGGCCGTCAGGAATCTGGATCTCAACATGTCGTTCCCCGTTGCTGGTCTCTGGACTTGCATGCGCCGTGCCGACCCCGGATCCGGCGTGCCGGTCTTCTGCGAGCCGGTCTGCCGGTGGGGCCGTTCTGGCCCGGCGGTGGAATTGATTATTCTATAGTTATAGAATTGAATTCATTACAACAGAAGCCTACCATTGTGACCTGCCGGGTCAAGGCCCGGGATGCACGAACTGTCACCGCAGAGGCCTCCGCGATGCCCCGCCGTCTTCCGCGCCTCCCGACCCGGCAGCCCTTCATGTGCCGTCGCGGCTCATTCGAAGCGGGCGAGGTTCATCAGGCAGTCGCCCGATTGGCTGTGCGTGTGCAGGCGCCGGGTCAGCACGATGCCGCCTTCCTGGAAGCGCAGCACCTGCGGCTCCTCCAGCGGCCGTTCCAGGTCGTGCAGCCAGCCGCAGATGTCGCCGGCCGCGACCGTGTCGCCGATGTCGACCGCGGGCTCGAACCAGCCTTCGCGCTCGGCATAGACGAACAGCGACTGTCCGCCGGTCGAGAGCACCACGGTCTCGGGACCGCGATCGTCGTCGAGATAGAGGATCGGCCGGCTGGTGATGCCGAGCGCCTGCAGCAGGTTGTCGACGGCGCGCTGGGTGACGGCCATGCTCGCCTTGGTGGCGGTGGCGCCGCCGCCGAATTCGCCCGACAGCGCGATGCAGCCGGCCCGCAGCGCCGCCGCCATCGAGGTCGGCGAATCCGGGCCGTTGTCGGCGATCATGCCGTAGGGCAGTCGCATCGACCGCATCAGCTCCAGCCCGCGCGCGTAGCGCTCGCCGTCGCCGAGCCGCTCGATCAGGCTGCAGATCAGGTGATCCATGCTGGTGCCGCCCGAATGCAGGTCGAGCACGACGTCATGGCGCGGGAAGATCTCGTGCTCGATGAAATGCGCCATGCGCTGCGTCGGGCCGCCGAACGGATTGCCGGGAAAGGCGCGGTTCATGTTGCCGCCGTCGAAGGGGGAGCAGCGCTTGGCAGCCATCACGGCCGGCGTATTCGCGGCGGTGAGGATGGTGAGCGAACCGCGGATGTCGGCAGCCTCGATCAGCCGCGTCGCCTTCAGCAGCGTCAGTTCGCCTTCGTACTCGTCGCCATGGTTGCCCGCCATCAGCACCAGGCTCGGCCCATCGCCGTTCCGGATCCGGCAGACCGGCATCTTGATCTGGTAGTAGGGCGAGCGGTCGATCGAATAGGGGAAGCTGAAGAAGCCGACCTGCTTGCCGTCCTGGTCCCAGGATATGTCGGAAAAGGCACCCGTATGCATTCTCTAGATCCTTCGTGATTCAAGCCTTGGCGACGTTGCGGGCACGCGCCCGTTCCGTCGCGATTTCCAGAAATTCGTAAGCCCGCGGTGGCCGCTGCCATCGCTCCTTCAACCCTGAGCGAGAGCCGAGACGGACGTGCGCATCGAAGAGGGACTGCACCTGGTGATGAGTGGCGGCGGCGGGTTCGACCTGACCGACGCTTTCGACTGCAATGTGTTTCTGGTCGGGGCGGAGGACGGCTGGTTGATGTTCGACGCCGGCGCCGGCCGCGATCCGGATCTTGTCTTCGATGTCCTCGCCGGTGACGGCATCGATCCGGCCAGCATCCGGCATCTGCTCCTCACCCATGGCCATGCCGACCACTCCGGCGGCGCGGCGGCGCTGCGCGAGCGGCTCGGGCTGGCGGTCCACGCGGGAGCGGCGACGGCGGCGATGGTCGCCAAGGGTGACGAAGAGGGCATCAGCCTCGGCAAGGCAAAGCGTGGCGGTGTCTATCCGCCCGACTACGCCTATCGCGCATGCCCGGTCGACGGCGTCTGGCAGGCGGACGAGGTGCGGCACTTCGGCGATGTTTCGGTCCAGCTGATCGAGACGCCCGGCCATAGCCGCGACCACGTCTCCTACCTCGTCACGACGCCGCGCCGAAAGATGCTGGTGGCGGGCGACGCGCTGTTCCATGGCGGCAAGGTCGCGATCCAGGACATCTCCGACTGCGACGTCGGCGCGATCTGCGAGACGGTCCGCAGGCTCGCGACGGTCGAGTTCGATACGCTGCTGCCGTGACATCACGGCTTCACGCTGAAGGATGCGCGGCGGCATGCCGATCTCGCGCTCCAGTGTGTGAACCGTATGCAAATCCCGCCCTCCATCATCTGATGCCCCGCTTAGCGAGGCTCGTTGTGTCAGCTTCCCCGCATGCCGCCGAAGATCATCGCCGACATGCCGCCGTCGATGGTGATGGTCGAACCGGTAATGAAGCTCGATCCGCCTTCGGCCAGGAAGACGGCGGCGGTGGCGACTTCATCCGGCAGGCCAGGGCGGCCGAGCGCCACCTCGTCGCGCACTTCGCCCGCCAGTTTCGGTTCGCTGTAGCCGGTATTGTTGCCGGTCACGTCGACGGGGCCGGGCGCGATCATGTTGGCGAGGATGCCGTATCTGGCGAGGTCGACCGCCATGGCGCGGGTCAGCATCGCGACGCCGCCCTTGGCGGCGACATAGGCGGCGGCCTCCGGTTCCGACAGGAACGAGTTGACCGAGCCGATGGTTATGATCCGGCCGCCCTTGCCGCCTGCGACCATGGCGCGCGCGGCGGCGCGGCAGGCGAGGAAAGTGCCGGTCAGGTTGACGTCGATGTAGCGATCCCAGTCCGCGTCGCCGAGATCGACGAAATTGCCGGTGCCGCCCTTCAGCGCGCCGCCGGCCACGAGAATGTCGAGGCCGCCGAGCTTGGCCACCGCTTCGTCGGTTGCGGCGCGGATCGCGTCGCGGTCGGCGAGGTCGCAGGCGATCTTGATGATGCCGGATGCGTCGAACCGCGCCGCGGCCAGCGGGGCGGCGAGGTCCATCGCGACGACCATCGCGCCTTCGCGATGGAAGGCTTCCACCGTCGCGCGGCCGATGCCGCCTGCGGCGCCGGTCACGATGGCGGCCTTGCCGGCCAGGCGGCCGGCGGGCGCAGATTGTTCGTGCATCTTCTTCGTCCCCGTCCGTCCGGTCGGCGATCGGCGTTGCCGGAGCATCCGGTCGCCGGGCTTGACCTCGTCGAAGAGGATGCTAACGTTCCGCTTTAATGAGCGCAATTACGTAGTTATGGAATTGCATCGCGATCGGACGGGTGGCTGGCGGTCGGTCTCCGGCGTCGTCAGGTGTTGGTGGCGCGGTGCGGGTCAAGCTCCGACGCGGGGCAGGAAACGGGTCATGGAATGAGCGACAATCTCTCTGCCGTCCTCCTTGCCGGGGAGGGCTCTGCGTCTGCCCGCCTGCGCAGTCTGGGCATCGAACTGCCGAGCCCGCCGCCGCCGGTCGCGAATTTCGTCACCCATGTGCGCGAGGGAAATCTGCTGTTCCTGTCCGGGCAAGGTCCGATGCAGCCAGACGGCTTCGAGCATCATGGCCGCGTCGGCGAGGACGTCACGGTCGAGCAGGCCTATCAGCACGCCCGCATCACCGGCATCAATCTGCTCGCGGTCATGCAGGATGCGCTCGGCTCGCTCGATCGGGTGCGGCGGGTGGTCAAGCTGCTCGGCATGGTGAACGCCGTGCCGGATTTCACCCAGCATCCGCAGGTGATCAACGGCTGCTCGGACCTCTTCCTCGACGTGTTCGGCGAGGCGAGGGGGCGTCATGCCCGCTCCGCCGTCGGCATGGGGTCGCTGCCGAACCGGATCACCGTCGAGATCGAGGCAGTGATCGCCGTCGACTGAAGGCCGGCGCCTCAGCGCTTGCGCCAGCCCAGCTTGCGCTCGATCGCCTCGGAGGCGTCGCAGACCGCCTTGCCGTAGAGCTCGGGGTTGGCGACGACCTTGTGTTCCGGCAGCACGATCGAGATCGTCGCCACGCAGGCGCCCGACGCGTCGCAGATGGGCGACGCGACGCAGGAGACGAGAAAATCCGTCTCGCTGATCTGGATCGAGAGGCGCTTCTTGAACGCTTCTTCCGCAAGTTCGGAGAGCGCTGCGGCGTCGGTCATGGCCCGCTCCGTCGGGGAGGCCTTGGCGCTGCGCTTGAAGACGGCGATCCGCTCGGCATCCGGCAGGTGGCCGATCAGCAGCCGGCCCGACGCGGTCCAGTTCAGGGGAACCCGCGTGCCGACCTCCGACATGACGCGGAAATGGCCGGGTCCGTCCGCCATCGCCAGCACCACCATGTGGTCGCCGTCGCGGCCGCAGATCTGCACGGTTTCGCCGATTTCGCGGCCGAGTTCATGCATGACATGGCTGGCTTCGCCGAGGAAATCGAGCGTCCGCGCATAGGCCAGTCCGTAGTGGTAGAGCCGGGGCCCGAGCCAGACGAGGCCGTCCGGACGCCGCGACAGCAGATCGCGTTCGACCAGTTCGTCGATGATGACATAGGCGGTCGAGAGCGGTGCGCCGACGGCTTTGGCGATGGCGTAGCTGCCGGCCGGTTCGCCGGAGGTGTAGAGATGGTCGAGGACCTGCAGCGCGCGATCCATCCCGCTGACGCGCGAGCGGCGCGGAGCGCTGGTCTCCTCCGGACTGGCGTCGGTGGCCTTCGTTCGCGGTCCGGACTTCATTGCGGGATCCTTCGCTACACTGAGCGCTATTGCATATATGTGGAATAGGAGGCCGTCTGTCCGGCGTCAATGCCTCGACGCCGGAGCGGCCGCCGGCATCGCTTCCCGATGCAGGAAACGGCATCGGGGCGGAAATATTTGTCACGCATTCGCGCGTATTTGAAACCGAAGATGTTAGTTATTCCGCCAATCCGCGCCAATCATGGTCTGCGTTGAAGCACATTATTGGCATGGAAAACAAATATGTCGGAAGAATTTGACGAAGAGGAAAATAATACTGAAAAGGGTCCGGCGCGCGGATTGCGACGGCGAAGCTTTATTACTTCAGCTGCATTGGCGACGGTGGCGGTTGGCGGCGTGCTGCGGCCATCCGGGGCAGCGGCCCAGTCCGTGGCCTGGAAGCAGGCCGGCAACAACAACCACGTCATCGACCTGCAGAACGCGAGCGCAGCCGGCAAGGCCGGTCCGGTGATCTTCGACTATTTCGGTCACAGCGCGTTTCGCATCACCAGCCCGTCCGGGTTGACGCTTGCCTTCGATCCGTGGCGCAACGACCCCTCGGGCGCATGGGGCATCTGGTTCCCGGGCGAATTCCCGCGCATCACCGTCGATGTCGGCCTGTCGACCCATACTCATTTCGATCATGACGCGCTCGACCGTCTCGACGCCACCGCGATCCTGGATCGGCTGGTCGGCACCTGGGCCTTTGCCGACGTGACGGTCACGGGCATCGCGGACAAGCACGCGACGGACCAGCCCGGCTGGTACAAGTGGATCAACGCGGTGAAGGAGGGCGGGCAGGACCCCTATCCGCCGAACAATCCCGGTCATCTCGACAATGTCACCTATCTGGTCGAGACCGGCGGGGTACGGATCCTGGTCTGGGGCGATAACCGGCACAATCCACCGGAGGACGTCTGGCAGCGCTGGGGCCGGGTCGATGTGCTGACTTTGCCGGTGGACGGTTCACAGCACATCCTGAGCGACGCGCAGGCGACGGCGATCGTCGACCGGCTGAAGCCGAAGATCGTCATCCCGATCCACTACCTCGCCAAGGGCACATCCTCGACCTTGAGCACCTTGCAGGATGCCGATGGCTGGGTCGCGGCGCAGAAAGGCGAGAAGCGGCCGGTCGACGGGCCACGGCTGGTGCTCGACGCCGCGGCTATCGCGCCGCTGGACCGGGCGATCCACTATTTCGCCGATCACGCCGCCAAGGCCTGACCTTTCTGGGCCCGCGCTCCGGCGCGGGCTCCTTCGGCGGGCCTGGTGCCTTCAGGCCGAGGCCAGGCTGAGTTCGCCCGGGAAATGGCAGGCGACCGTGTGATCCTCCGCGCCGTGTGGCCGGAGTGCGGGCCGTTCCTCGGCGCAGATCGGGCGGTTCCTGCCGACCGGGCAGCGGGCGCGAAACACGCAGCCCTGGCTGGCGCCGCTGCCGAGCGGCGAAACCTCGCCCTCCAGCACGATGCGGCTACCCACCTTGGCGCCGACGCGCGGCACGGCGGAGAGCAGGCTGACGGTATAGGGGTGCTGCGGATCGGCGAAGAGCGTCTTCGCGCTGCCGCTCTCCATCACCTGGCCGAGATAGAGCACGGCGAGGTGGTCGCAGAAGAACTCGGCGATCGTCAGGTCGTGCACGATGAAGACGTAGGAGAGGCCGAGCTTGTCCTGCAGGTCCTTGAGAAGGTTCAGGATCTGCGCCTGCACCGAGACGTCGAGCGCCGAGATCGGCTCGTCGAGCACGACCAGCTCCGGCTCCAGCACGAGCGCGCGGGCGATGCCGATGCGCTGGCGCTGGCCGCCGGAAAACTGATGCGGCCGGCGATCGGCGAATTCCGGCCGGATGCCGACCAGTTCCAGCATGGCGTCGACCTTGGCGCCGCGTTCTTTGCCGTCGCCGATGCCGTGCACGATCAGCGGTTCCTCGACGAGGTCGCGCACGCTCATGCGCGGGTCGAGCGTGCCGGTGCTGTCCTGGAACACCATCTGCATGCGCCGGCGCAACTGCCGCATCGGCTCCGGCGCGAGGGCGGCGACATCGATGCCGTCGAAGGTGACGCGGCCGCCGGTCGGCTCGACGAGGCGCAGGATGGCGCGCGCCGCCGTCGACTTGCCGCAGCCGGATTCGCCGACGAGGCCGAAGGTCTCGCCACGCCCGACCGAAAACGAGATGCCGTCGACGGCGCGCAGTTTCTCGTGGCTCGGCTTGAACGGGTTGGCGCTCCGGGCGGCGAAGCTCTTTTCCAGCCTGTCGACGACGAGGAGGGGTGTGTCGCGTCCGGTCATGATGCGACGACCTCGTTCGTACGCGCGGCCCGTTCGGCGGCGAAATGGCATTCGACCAGCGACGGCCCGGCCGAGGTTTCGATCGCGACCGGCGCGGGCTGGCGGTTGCGGCAGATCTCGCGGCCGTTACCGAAGAAGCAGCGGGGCTCGAAGGCGCAGCCGGTCGGCATGGCCGAGAGATCCGGCGGCATGCCGGGAATGGCGCGGAGCCGGGTGCCGATCCGGGCCGGATCCGGAATGCTCTCGAGCAGCGCCTGCGTATAGGGATGGGTCGGCTTGGCGAGGATCGCCTCGGTCGGGCCGCGCTCGACGATGCGACCGGCGTACATGACCTGCACCACGTCGCAGAATTCGGCGACGACGCCGAGATTGTGGGTGATCAAAAGCACCGCCACGCCATGGTCGGCGACGACGCGCTCCAGCAGCGACAGCACCTGCGCCTGCGTCGTCACGTCGAGCGCCGTCGTCGGCTCGTCGGCGATGATCAGGTCGGGCGAATTGGCGAGCGCGATGGCGATCATGACGCGCTGGCGCATGCCGCCGGAATAGTGGTGCGGATAGTCGTCTAGCCGACGCTCGGCTGCCGGCACCTCGACCTCGCGCAGCAGCTCGACCGCGCGGGCGCGCGCCGCCTTGCGGGAGAGGCCGGGCTGGTGGCGGCGCAGTGTGTCGATCATCTGCGCGCCGATCGTCTGGATCGGATCGAGCGCCCCCATCGGGTCCTGGAAGATCAGCGACACGACCTTGCCGCGGATCGACTTCATGGCGCTTTCGCGGAGGCCGACGAGGTTCCGGCCGTCGAGCACGATCTCGCCGGCGGCGATGCGGCCGGGCTTGTCGATCAGGCCGAGGATCGAGAGCGCCAGGGTGGACTTGCCGCAGCCGGATTCGCCGACGATCGCCACCTTCTCGCCGCGCCGGACCATGAGCGAGACGTCGCGGACGGCCGCGACCGCGCCGGTGCGGGTGGCGAATTCGGTGGTGAGGCCGCGCACGTCCAGCAGTGGCGCGCCGTTGGCGGGTGTGCTCATCGGCCGCCTCCCTGGCTCTGGGCGATGCGCGGGTCGAGCATGGCCGCCAGAATGTCCACGATCAGGCTGGTGATCACATAGATGAAGGCGGAGAGCAGGATGAAGGCCTGCACCACGGAAAAATCCTGCTTCAGCACGCCGTCGGTGACGAGCGCGCCGGCGCCCGGCCAGACGAAGACCCGTTCGACCAGCACGCTGCCGGCGAGCAATTGGCCGAACAGCAGGCCGGCGGCGGTCAGCGTCGGCAGGAAGGCATTGGGCAGCGCGTGGCGGACATAGGCGGCCCAGCGTGTCAGCCCGCGGCCGCGCGCGACGGTGATGAAGGGCTCGCGCGTCACCCCTTCGAGATTGGCGCGGAGCAGCCGGTAGAGGAAGCCGAACGGCATCAGGCCGAGCGTGATCGCCGGCAGGATCAGGTGGCGGATCGCGTCCCGGAACGCGGCCCAGTCGCCGGCGAGGAGCGAATCGACCGTGAGCAGCCCGGTGACGGTAGGCGGCGGGATGATGCGCAGCCCGAGCCGTCCCTCCGGGCCCGGCAGCCAGCCGAAGCCCTCGAAGAAGATCAACAGCATCATCAGGCCGAACCAGAAGGGCGGCACGCCCTGGGCGAAGAAGGAGGCCGCCCGGGCGCCGGCGTCGGATATCGGGCCGCGTCGGTAGACGGCGACGAGCGCGCAGGCGACCGCCGCGACGAAGGCGAACAGGAAGGCGAAGAGGCCGAGTTCGACGGTGGCCGGGAAGCGGGCGAGGAGCAGGCCGGCGACCGACTGGCCGGTCGAATAGGAAAAGCCCCAGTCGCCCATGAGGAAGCGCTGCATGTAGATCAGGTACTGGCTCAGGATCGAGCCGTTCAGGCCGAGTTCGGCGCGCAGCGCCTGCACCGCTTCCTCGCCGGCGAACTGGCCGAGGAAGAGCCGCGCCGGATCGCCGGGCGTCAGGCGCAGCAGCACGAAGGCGATCAGCGACGCGCCGACGAGCGAGATCAGCGAGGTGACGACGCGGCCCGAGATCAATCGCAGCATGTCAGCGCACCTGGTTGCGCGCGGAGCGCGGGTTCAAGGCTTCCTCGAGCCGGTCGGCGAGGAGGTTTGCAGCGATCACCGCCAGCAGCACGCCAAGGCCGGGGAAGAGCGCCAGCCACCATTGCCCGGTCAGCGCATATTGCATGCCGTCGGTGATCATCGCTCCCCATTCCGGCTCGGGGATCTGGGCGCCGAGGCCGATGAAGCCGAGGCCCGCCAGCGTCAGGATGGCGTAGCCGAAGACCGAGGCGCATTGCACCAGCATGGTCGGCGCGGTGTGCGGCAGCAGGTGGCGGCCGATGATGCGGCCGCGCTTCGCGCCCATGGCCACGCTCGCCTCGACGAAGGGCATGGTGCGGATCTTCAGGATGTCGCCGCGCATCAGGCGGGCGAAGAAGGGCACGGAGGAGAGTGCGATGCCGATCGCCGCCGTCTCCAGGCCGACGCCGAGGCCGACCGTCACCGCCATGGCGAGGATCAGGGGCGGGAAGGCGGCGAGCGCGTCGATGATGCGCATCAGGACGGTATCGACGGCGCGGCCGCCGATACCCGCCGCGACGCCGATCGCGCCGCCGACGATGAGGCCGGCCAACACCACGACGGCGCCGACAGCGAGCGAGATGCGGGCGCCGGACAGGAAACGGGCGAGCACGTCGCGGCCATTGCTGTCCGTGCCCATGGGATGGGCGAGGGATGGGGCGGCGAGCGGGGCGCCGAAATCCATGTCGAGCGGGCCGAGCGGCCAGAGCCAGGGGCCTAGCAGGGCGCCGAGCACCAGGAGGGCGGCAATCAGGATGGCGAGCGCGAACGCCTTGTCGTCGCCGATCCGCCGCAGCGCGGTGCCAACCCAGGCTCGTTTCAAGAATGTGCTCCGCATGCAAAGGACGGCGCGCGGCCTGTGGACCGCGCGCCCGTATTCGAAGACGCCGGCCGGGGCGTGCCCGGCCGGCAAGCTGACGCTAGCGACCCCAGAGGTTCAGGTCGAACGGACCGTCCTGGGCGAAGTGCCAGTCCTTGACGCCGTCCGAGACGACGGCGGTGTAGACGTCGGCATAGACCGGAATGCGCGGGCTGTCGGCCAGCCAGATCTTGGCGATCTTGTCCCAGAGCGCCTGCCGCTCGGCATCCGTCTTCAGGTCATGACGGGTGTCGAGAAGGGCTTCCGCTTCCTTGCTGCAGTAATTGCTCGTGTTGTAGAGCGACGCGCAGCGCATGTCGTAGTCGAGCAGCCAGGCCGGATCGTCGACCGAGGGGCCGTCGAAGCGGACGATCGCCGCGGTCTTGGTCTTGGCGCCGACGGCTTCCTGGTAGCCGGAGGCCGGCAACTTGCGGATCGTCAGGTTGACGCCGATCTGCGACCACGCGCCTTGGGCGATGGTGGCGATCTGCTCCTGGTCGTTCTGGCCTTCGCGGATGATGATCTCGGCCTTGACCGGGGTCTTCACGCCGGATTCGGCGAGCAGCGCCTTGGCCTTTTCGAGGTCATAGGCGCGCGGCGCGCCGAGCTCGGCCTTGAAGGCCGGGAACTGCGGCGGGTACGGGCCGTAGAACAGTTCGCCATAGCCATGCGCGACGTTCTTCAGGATCGCCTCATAGGGCAGGGCGTAAGAGAGCGCCTCGCGGAACTTGGCGTTGTCGAACGGCGCCGTCTGGTTCGGCAGGCCGATCAGCTGCCAGCGCGCGGTCGGGACCTCGATGATCTTGAGGCCATCGGCGCCCTTCAGGCTCTCGACCGAGGCCTTCGACAGGCCGAGCGTCACGTCGGCCTGCTTGTTGCGGGCCTGCAGCAGCAGCGTGGCGTTGTCGGTGATGAAGTTGACGATCACGTCCTTCTCGCGCGGCGCCTCGCCGAAGAAGTCCGGATTGGCCTTGAAGACGGCGCGGACGCCGGGCTGGTAGTCGGCGAGCAGGTAGGGGCCGCTGCCGGCCGCATGACCGGCGAGCCAGGCCTTGCCGCCATTCGCTTCCACGGCCTTGATGTCGATGATGCCCGTATTGGGCTGGGTCAGTGCATGCGGCAGCAGCGGCTCGCCGCGCTTCAGCTTGATCACCAGCGTCGTGGCGTCCGGGGCTTCGATCGCCTCGGTGTTGCCGAACTGGGCCGCCTCGAAGAAGTAGGTGCCGCAGGTGCCGCTCTTCAGTGTGAATTCGAGCGATGCCTTGACCGCGGCCGCGTCGAGCGGGTTGCCACTCGGGAATTTCAGACCGTCGCGCAGCTTGAAGGTGAGTTCCTTGCCGTCGTCCGAGACCTTGTAGCTCTCGGCGAGGTAGCCGACGATCTTGGTCGTGTCCTCGGTTGTGACCTTCACGCCTTCCGGCGCGTTGGCAACCGGCTTCGCCTCGTAGCGCAGCAGCGGCGTGTAGAGTGGTGCGATGAAGCCGTCATCGGCGATGTCGCAGACGATGGTGGGATCGAGCGTCGGCGGCGGCAGGGAGTAGTTGATGACGAACGGGCCCTCGGCGGCGTTCGCGGCGAGCGGCGCGGCGGCCGTCGCGGCGAGCGCGAGAGCCAGGGCACCGGCCCGGACGCGCGCGGAAATTCCAGACATGAGTCAATCCTCGATTGGCTTGCGGATCTCGATCGCCACATCCGTCGCCAGCCCGGGTGCGTAGCCTGGTCGGGGCGAATATATGCGAGTTTAGGGCACAATAGGCTCACAAAGGACGGCTGACACCGTCTATCGTTTCAAAACAAACGTCAATTGTAGAAGTTCATATCGAAATCACAATTTTTGTTGAAACGAAATTCCTTATGTTGCTAGCGTGCCTCTGGTAGAACGGCCGCGCTATCGCTGCGGCGATAATTTCTATGCATCGAACTTATTATTTAACCACTCGATGCCTATAAAGCGGTCAGGAAGTCGTGATGTCGAATTGGAATGTCGGTATTGACGTTGGTGGAACCTTTACGGACCTTGTCGCCATCGGCCCCAATGGTGAGTTCCGATCGACAAAGACCCCTTCGACGCCGGATCAATCTGACGGTGTACTGAACGCGCTGGAACGACTTGCAGGCGAGTTGGGCCGCTCGCTCACCGAGTTGCTCGGCGACCTGCCTCTGATCGTGCATGGCACGACGGTCGCGACCAACTCGTTGCTCGAATATAACGGCGCCAAGGTCGGGCTGATCACCACCAAGGGCTTTCGCGACGAGATCGAGTTCCGCCGTTCCTACAAGGAGAGCGTGTTCGACCCGCGCCTGAAGCCGCCCCACGCCATCGTGCCGCGCCGTTCGCGCATCGGCGTTGCCGAGCGCGTCGACCATCTGGGCAATGTGCTGACGCCGCTCGACGAGGCCGAGGTGCGCGCCGCCTGCGAGGAATTCCGCCGCCAGGGCGTCGATGCGGTGGCGATCTGCTACCTGTTCTCCTTCGTCAATCCCGCGCATGAGCGCCGCACCGCCGAGATCGTGCGCGAGATGCTGCCGGATGCCTTCATCTCGCTCTCCTGCGACGTGCTGCCGGAGATCCGCGAGTTCGAGCGCGTCTCGACCACCACGGTCAACGCCTTCGTCGGCCCGCGCGTCAACGCCTATCTGACCCATCTGGAAGAGCGCCTGCGCAGCCAGGGCTTCAAGGGCGAGCTCTTCATCATCCAGTCGAATGGCGGCGTGCTCTCGGCCGAGGAGGCCGGCCGCTATGCCGTCAACACGCTCCTGTCGGGGCCGGCCGGCGGCGTCACCGCCGGCTCCTATCTCGGCGAGATGGCCGGCTATGACAACCTGATCACCGTCGACATGGGCGGAACCAGCTACGACATCGCGCTGATCGAGAACCTGCAGCCGGCGGTGACCACCGAAAGCTGGATCGGCCGCTACCGCATCGCGCTGCCGATGCTCGACATCCACACGATCGGCGCCGGCGGCGGCTCGATTGCCTGGGTCGATGCCGGCGGCGCGCTGCAGGTCGGTCCCGCCAGCGCCGGCTCCTATCCGGGCCCGGCCTGCTACAGCCGTGGTGGCACGCGCCCGACCGTCACCGACGCCAATGTCGTGCTCGGCCTGCTCAATCCCGATTTCTTCCTCGGCGGCGAGATGGTCCTCGACCGCGCGAAGGCGGTCGATGCGGTGCGCCGCGAGGTGGCCGAGCCGCTCGGCCTCTCGGTGATCGAGGCAGCGTCCGCCATCATCGAGCTGGTCAATTCCAACATGGCCAACGCCACCCGCCTGGTGACCACCAAGCGCGGCCGCGACCCGCAGCAGTTCGCGCTCGTCGCGGCGGGCGGCGCCGGCGGCATCCATGCCGGCAAGCAGGCCGAGGAGCTCGGCATTCGCACGGTGATCGTGCCGGGCCTGGCGCCGGTGTTCTGCGCGCTCGGCGACAATGTCGCGGATCTGAAGATCAGCGAGAGCCGCACCCATATCGGCCGCGTCGACGAGCTCGATTTCGAGGCGCTGAACGCGCTGTTCCAGGAGATGGAGCAGCGGGCGCGCGGCCGCCTCGCCGGCCAGGCGGTCGCCGGCAATTTCGAGATCAAGCGCAGCCTCGACATGCACTATGTCGGCGAGGTGCATGAGGTGACGGTGCCGATCCGCTCGCGCACCCGCCGCATCACCAAGCTCAACCTCGACGCCACGCTCGGCGATTTCCACGAGCTGCATGAGCGGCTGTTCGCGCACAAGGATCCGAGCCAGCCGGTGGAGATCCTGACGCTGCGCCTCGACCTGATCGGCGTGCGCGAGCGGCCGCGCATGATCCCGCAGGAGTTCGGCGACGAGGACGCCTCGGCGGCGAAGAAGGGCGAGCGGCCGGTTCATTTCGACATCGAGCCGACCACCGTGCCGGTCTATGACGGCGGCAAGCTCAGGGCCGGCAGCTTCATTCCGGGCCCCGCCATCATCGAGCAATGGGGCACGACGATCGCCGTCTATCCGGGCCATGAATGCCTGATCGACGCCTATGGCAACGTGATCATCGAGATCGGCCAGGCCCGCTCCGTGACGGAGCGCGCGGCCTGATGATCCGCTCCCAGATCATCTACAGCCGCATCGCGGCGATCGCCCGGGAGCTGGCCGAGACGGTCGGCCGGACCGCCCGCTCGCCGGGCCTGACCGAGGGCCGGCGCTATGCCGCGGCCCTCCTGACCGGCGAGCCGCAGCTCGTAGCCCAGGCGCAGTACGACGCCAGCCACGTCTTCCTGATCCGCGACAGCGTCGCGGCCCTGCTCGACCGCTTCGCCTTCAATCTCGGCGAGGGCGACATCGTCCTTGTCGGCGATCCCTATAGCGGCGGCTCGACGCCGCAGGCGCTCACCATCGCGGCGCCGCTGTTCTACGAGGGCGAATTGGTGCTCTTCCCGGCCGTCCGCGCCGAGATGGCGGATCTCGCCGGCGAGTTCCCGGGATCGCTGCATCCCTTCGCGTCCGAGACCTGGCAGGAGGCGGTGCGCTTCACGCCGCTGAAGCTCTATCGACACGGCCTGCTGCAGCGCGACGCGCTGCGCTTCATGCTGCGCAACAGCCGCGCCGAGAGCCAGGTCCGCGCCGACATCGAGGCAATCGTCTCGGCGCTCCGCGCCGCCTCGGCCTCGCTCGTCGCGCTGATGGACGAGAAGGGCCGCAAGGCGACCGAGGCGGCCATCGCCTACACGATCACGCACAGCCGCGCGCTCGGCGCCGCGGAGATCACCGAGCGCTACGGCGCCGTCGACCGGACCGAGACGGCTCCGATCTCCATTTCCGCCGACCAGGCGGTCGATCTCGCCGTGAATGTCCGGACGACGGACGGGCAGCTCGCGCTCGATTTCGCCGGGACGGGCGCCAACCGCTCCGGCCCCTACAACATGACGCCCGGCCAGGCGAAGGGCTATGCGCTGGTCGCGGCGCTCGCCGAGACGCTCGACACGACGACGCTGAACGACGGCCATCTGCAGCTCGTCAGCATGACGGCTCCGAAGGGTTCGCTGGTCGATCCGGTGATGCCGGCTGCGACCGGGCTCTCGGACGCGGTGACGGCGCATCATCTGGTGCGGCTGGTGCGCGCGGCGCTGCATGGCGGCGTGGCCCCTGACGAGGCTCGGCTCGACGGCGTGCAGCCGGCCGTGCTCGCCTTCCTGCCGATCGGCGCCGAGGACAACCCGCCGATCAGCCTCGATCCCGGCTTCGCGCTCTCCGCCCAGGGCTGGGGACCGCCGGTGCTCGCCGGTCGCCGGCAGATGCCGTCGGCCGAGGTGCTGGAGGCGCGCGAGCACTTCAACCTCGTCAGCCGCGAGATCGGTGATGACGGCCTGATCCACGCGGTCATCCGCAATGACGGGCCGGAGCTCGAGGGCAATTTCTTCGTGCCGCGCGACCAGGGCGGCCCGCGCGGCCGGCTGACATTGGTCGTCGAAGGCGTGCGCCGGGTCCTGGAGAGTGCCGTGCTGGTGGTGATCCCGCCGGGCGGCCTGATCGAATTCGTCTATCCGGCCTATGCGGAGCGCGTCGATGGATAAGAGAAGCTTTGTTCTGTCGCAGGTCGTCGCCGGCTCGCTGAACACGATCGCCGACGAGATGAGCGCCACCGTAACGCGTACGGCGCGGTCGCCGGTGTTCAACGAGGCGCACGACTTCACCACCGCCATCTTCGAGATGAAGGACATGAAGTCCCGTCTCGTCGCCCAGTCGCCGGGCTGCACGCTGCATCTCTACGCCGTGGCCATGGCGGTCGACCGCGCGATCGACGCGTTCAAGTACGATCTGCAGCCGGGCGACGTCATCCTCGCCTCCGACCCCTACAATGGCGGCACGCATATCCCGGATCTCGTGATCGTCACGCCGGTGTTCCACGACCGCAAGCCGATCCTGTTCCCGGCGGTGCGCGCCCATATGGGCGATGTCGGCGGGCCGGTCGCGGGCGGCTATAATCCGCATGCCCGCGACGTCTGGCAGGACGGGCTGGTCATGCCGCCGGTCAAGATCGTCGAGCGCGGCGAGAAGCGGGCCGACATGTTCGACCTCATCGTCGCCAACAACCGCATCGCGCACTGGATCAACGGCGATCTCGATTCGATGATCGGCGCCTGCCAGCTGGCGAGCCGGCGCATCGGCGAGCTGTTCGACCGCTACGGCCTCGACACCGTGCGCACCGCCATCCAGTCGAATGTCGATTATTCCGAGCGCCGCGTGCGGGCCGAGATCGAGAGCTGGGCCGACGGCGAATATTACGCCGAGACCTTCGTCGACCACGACTACCAGGGCCAGCGCGACGTCAAGGTCGCCTGCAAGGCGATCGTCAAGGGATCGGACCTGACGCTCGATTTCACCGGCACCGATCCGCAGGTGAAGGGCTTCATCAACAGCCCGATCGCCAACACGATGTCGTTCATCTTCATCGGGCTGACGACCTGCTGCGACGAGGACATCCCGATCAACGAGGGCTGCATGGCGCCGGTGACGGTGATCGCGCCCGAGGGAACGGTGATCAACCCGAACCGGCCCGCTCCGGTCGGCACCTGCACCTGCTCGGCCGGCGCCGAGGTGACCGAGGCGGTGCTGCTGGCGCTGGCGCAATGCGCCCCCAAGCGCGTCGGCGTCAATGCGCACAAGATGCCGCTCGCCATGTCCTATGGCAGCTATGACGACGAGCGCATGTGGGTGTTCCTGAACTTCATCGGCTTCACCGGCGGTGCGGGCGCCGCCTACGAGACCGACGGCTGGGGCCTCTATCCGCCGCTGATGACGGGCGTGATCCTGCCTTCGATCGAGATGACGGAGATCCAGTACCCGACCCGGATCCTGAAGCACGAATATGTGTCCGACGCGACCGGCGCCGGCCGTTGGCGCGGCGCGCCCGGCCTCGAGACGATCACGCAGCACCTGGTTCCCAACCAGACCAGCGTGATGATGGAGGGCGTGCGCCATACGGCCAAGGGCATGGTCGGCGGCGAACACGGCGCCTCGAACCGCGTCTACCTGGCGACGCCCGACGGCGTCGAGACCGAGATCCCCGAATACGCCTTCATGCACCCGCTCGAGGCCGGCGGCGCCATCCGCACCATTCGCGGCGGCGGCGGCGGCTGGGGCGAGGCCATGGAGCGCCCGCCCGAGGCGGTCCGCGAGGACGTCATCGACGGCTATGTCACGCGGGATGGCGCGTTCGCGGACTACGGCGTGGTGATCGGCGAGGACTTCGCCATCGACGAGGCGGCGACCCGCGCCGCCCGTGCGGAACGGCTGTCGCGCGCCGCCTGATCGATCGTCCATGCCCGGGCCCCGGTCCGGGCATGGCTCCCGGATCCGTCCGGGCTCCCATCATGCGCCGCGGTCGCGGCTGGAATCGGTTGCCATGACACGCTTTGCCCGGCTGGCCTTCGATATCGGCGGAACCTTCACCGATGTCGTCCTCGAAAGACCGGAGGGCGCGCTCTCGACCAAGGTGCTGACCACGCCCGACGCGCCCGAGCGCGGCGCGATGGAGGGCATTTCCTTCCTGCTCGGCGAGGCCGGCATCGCGGCATCCGAGCTGACGCTGATCGTGCACGGCACCACGCTCGCCACCAACGCGATCATCGAGCGCAAGGGCGCGCGCACCGCGCTGATCACGACGGGCGGCTTCCGCGACAGCGTCGAGATCGCCTACGAGAACCGCTTCGACCAGTACGACGTGTTCATCGACAAGCCGCAGCCGCTGGTGCCGCGCCGCCTGCGCTTCACCGTGCCGGAACGCATCAACGCGCGCGGCGAGACGCTGGAGCCGCTCGACGAGGCGGCCGTCGCGGCGCTTGTGCCGGTGCTCCGGGCCGAGCGCATCGAGAGCGTCGCCATCGGCTTCCTGCATTCCTATGTCGATGCCCGGCACGAGATCCGCGCCGCCGAGATCCTCGCCGAAAGCCTGCCGGAGCTGCGCATCACGCTGTCGGCCGAGGTCTGCCCCGAGATCCGCGAATATGAGCGCTTTTCGACCGCGAGCGCCAACGCCTATGTGCAGCCGCTGATGGCGTCCTACCTGGTGCGGCTGGAGGCGCTTCTGGACGACGCCGGCGCGACCTGCCCGAAATTCCTGATGACCTCGGGCGGCGGGCTCACCACCTTCGAGACGGCCGGCCGTTTCCCGATCCGGCTGGTCGAATCCGGCCCTGCCGGCGGCGCCATCCTCGCGGCGCAGCTCGCGGCCGAATGCGGCCTCTCCGAAATACTCTCCTTCGACATGGGCGGCACCACCGCCAAGATCTGCCTGATCGACGATCACCTGCCGCAGAAGTCCAGGTTCTTTGAGGTCGACCGGCGCTACCGCTTCGCCAAGGGCAGTGGCCTGCCGGTGCGCATCCCTGTGATCGAGATGGTCGAGATCGGCGCCGGCGGCGGCTCGATCGCGGCGGTCGACACGGCGCGGCGCATTACTGTGGGCCCGGAAAGCGCCGGCTCCTCGCCGGGTCCGGCCTCCTACGGCCTCGGCGGCGCGGAGCCGACGGTCACCGATTGCGACGTGCTGCTAGGTCGCATCGCGCCAAAGGGCTTCGCCGGCGGCCGGCTGACGCTCGACGCCGCGCTGGCCGGTACGGCGCTCGATCGCGCGGTCGGCGCGCCGCTCTCGCTTTCGACGGAAATCGCCGCCTATGGCGTCAGCGAGGTCGTCGAGGAGAACATGGCGAGCGCCGCCCGCGTGCACGCCGTCGAGCGCGGCAAGAGCCTCGAGGCGCGCACCATGATCGCCTTCGGTGGCGCGGCGCCGCTGCATGCCGGCCGCGTCGCGGAGAAGCTCGGCATCAGCGAGGTCATCATCCCGGCCTCGGCCGGCGTTGGCTCGGCCGTCGGGTTCCTGCGCGCGCCGATTGCCTTCGAACTGGTTCAGAGCCTGTTCACGCGGCTTTCCGCCTTCGACGCCGCGCCGATCAACGCCACGCTCGCCGACATGGCGGCGCGGGCGCGGGCCGAGGTGCAGAAGGGCGCCCCTGACGCGCGGCTGGTCGAGCTGCGCAGCGCCGACATGCGCTATCGCGGCCAGGGCCACGAGGTCGTCGTCGCCATGCCGGTGCGCGATTTCGGACCCGATGACGCGGCGGCGCTGCGCGCCGAGTTCGAGCGTAACTACCAGGCGCTGTATGGCCGGGTCATTCCGGGCCTCGACGTCGAGATCCTGACCTGGACCGTGACCGTCTCGACCGAGCCGGGCGCGGTGACGCCGGTTGCGATCGGCGCGACGCGCGAAGCGCCGCCGCCGGCCGCCACGCGCGACGTGTTCGACCCGGCCGTCGAGGCCTGCGTCGCCATGCCGGCGCATGACCGCACGGCGCTGGCGCCGGGCCACCGGGTCGCCGGTCCGGCCGTCATCACCGAGGCGCAGACGACGACGATCGTGCCGCGCAGCTTCGACGCGGTGATCGACGCCGCGGGCCACATCCGCCTCAAGGCGAAGCAGCAAGCGGGAGCCGCAGCATGAGCCGGGCCGTGCATTCCGAAATCCAGCTTCAGGTGATGTGGAGCCGCCTGATCTCGGTCGTCGAGGAGCAGGCGCAGACGCTGATCCGCACCGCCTTCAGCACCGCGACGCGCGAGGCCGGCGACCTCTCGGCCGGCGTGTTCGACGTCGAGGGCCGGATGCTCGCCCAGGCCGTCACCGGCACGCCCGGCCACGTCAATTCGATGGCGAAGTCGGTGTCGCATTTCCTGGCGCGCTTCCCGGCCGCGACGATGAAGCCCGGCGACGTCTTCATCACCAACGATCCCTGGATGGGCACGGGACACCTGAACGACGTCGTGGTGGTGACGCCGGTGTTCTTCGACGGGCGTCCGGTCGCGCATTTCGCGGCGACCGTGCACATCGTCGACATCGGCGGCCGCAACACGGCCATCGAGAGCCGGCAGGTCTATGAGGAGGGGCTGAACATCCCGATCTCGCGGATCGTCGACGGCGGCGCGATCGTCGAGCCGCTGTTCGAGCTGATCTCGGTCAATGTCCGCGATCCCGTCGCGGTGCGTGGCGACCTCTATTCGCTGATCGCCTCGAACGAGGCCGGCGGCCGGCAATTGCTGGGCCTGATGCGGGAATACGGCCTTGCGAACCTCGACGAGATCGGCGGCTTCATCTTCGCGCGCAGCCACGAGGCGAGCCTCGCCGCGATCGCGGCGCTGCCGAAGGGAACGTGGCGGCACAGCCTCACCGCCGACGGCGTCGACAGGCCGATCCGGCTGGAGGCGGCGCTGACCGTCACCGAGGACGCGATCCTGGTCGACTTCGCCGGCACGGACGGGCCATCGCCCTACGCCGTCAACGTGCCGATCTGCTACACCGAGGCCTATGCCTCCTTCGGCGTGAAGTGCATCGTCGCGCCGACCGTGCCGAACAATGCCGCCTCGCTCGCGACCATCCGCGTCACGGCGCCGGCCGACAGTATCCTGAACGTGCAGCGCCCCGCGCCCGTGGTGTCGCGCCACATACTGGGGCAGCTCTTGCCCGATCTCGTCATCGGCTGCCTCGCGCAGGTGCCCGGCCTCGCCGTGCCGGCCGAGAGCGCCTCGCCGCTCTGGCCGATCGTGCTCAGCGGTGGCCCCGGCCGCGTCGACGCCACGGCCGAGGAACTGCGCGGTGCGACCAGCTTCATCGTCGCGAGCTTCCACAATGGCGGCACGGGCGCGCGGCCGCGCGCCGACGGGCTTTCGGCGACGGCGTTTCCGAGCGGCGTGCGCAACGTGCCGGTCGAGATCACCGAGACGATCACGCCGGTGGTGTTCCGCCGCAAGGAGTATCTGGTCGACAGCGGCGGCGCCGGCCGCCAGCGCGGCGGGCTCGGCCAGGTGATCGAGATCGAGAACGGCGAGGGCAAGCCCTTCGCCATCAACGCCGCCTATGACCGCACCGTCTATGGTCCGCGCGGCCGCGACGGCGGCGCGGAGGGGCGGCGCGGCCTGCTCCGTCTCGACGACGGCACGGTGCTGCGCTCGAAGGGCAACCAGACGATCCCGGCCGGCCGCCGGCTGATCCTGGAAATGCCGGGTGGCGGCGGCCATGGCGATCCCGCCGGCCGCGATCCCGCCAAGATCCGCGACGATCTTCGCGATGGCTTCATCTCGGCCGAGGCGGCGCGCGCCGATTATGGCTATGAGGGGGAGGGCTGATCATGGCTGACCTTGACCGGCAACGCGCCCGGCGCCTCCTGAACGAGCGCCGGCTGGACGCCTTGGTGCTGACCCAGCCGGAGAATTTCACCTATGCGACCGGCTTGCCGGCCGGGGTACCCGCCATGTGGCGGCGAGCCGGTGGTGCGACGGCGCTGGTGCCGTCCGATCCGGCGGCGCGGATCGGCGTCGTGGTCGGCGATCTCAATGCCGACGTGCTGGCGCGCCGTGCGCCGGAGATAGACCTGCGGACCCATCCGCTCTGGATTGATCTGGTGGATATCGAAGGGCTGGATCCGGCCGGCGTCGATACGGCTGCGCTGGTGACGGAAGCCTATCGCCGCGAGAATGGCGGCGAAGCGAGCTTCCCGCCGCGTCCGACCACCTATTCCGCTTCCGGGGCCTTCGCCGTTCTGGGCGACCTGCTGCGCGAAAACGGGCTCGACCGGGCGCGGATCGGCGTCGATCTCGAATTCATGCCGGCCGCCGATTTTGCCATTCTGAAGGAAGCGCTGCCGGAGATCGAATGGGTCGATGGCTCGGAGGTGCTGCGCCGGTTGCTGACGGTGAAGTCGGCGCGGGAGATCGATTGCGTCCGCCGCGCCTGCGCGTTGTCGGACGCGGGCTTCCAGGCGCTTGCCGCCGGGATCGAGGCCGGCCATACGCCGAAGGACATGACCCGGCTCTGGCGCGATGGCGTCGCCGCGGCCGTCCTGGCGCGTGGCGAGCCCGGCCTGACCGGCCTTTGGGACTACATGTCGGTCGGCCCCGATCCATGGAGCGGCGGCGGAGCGGTGGTCCCCGGCGCCATCCTCAAGGCGGATGTCGGCTGCATCGTCGAGGGCTATAATTCGGATACGGCGCGCAGCTTCGTGTACGGCGAGCCGGACCGGATCGCGCGCGACGTCCATGCCGCGCTGGAAACCGCCTACGAGGCCGGGCTTTCGGCGATCCGCCCGGGCGCGCTGATGCGTGACGTCTTCGAGGCGACGGTCGGCGCCATGCGCGCCGCCGGCTACCCTGGCTATCGGCGCGGCCATTACGGCCATTCGATCGGCGCCAGCGTCGGTTCCGAGGAATGGCCGTTCTTCGCCGCCGACAGCGATGTCGTCCTCGAACCCGGCATGACGCTCGCCTTCGAGACGCCGTTCTACGGCAAGGGCATCGGCGCGCTGACGATCGAGGACAGCCTCCTCGTCACGGAGACCGGCATCGAGATCCTGAACGATTTGCCGCGCCACCTCGTCCGGCTTGGGTAGGCCGGTCGCGCGGTGCGGCAGGGGGCGATCAGGCGTCGCGCGGCAGAACCTGCATTACCCGCGCGATGAAGATGTGGAAGGATTCCATGTAGCCGCGCAGGAAGGTCTCGGTCGATTCGTCCGTGACCTCGCCCTGGTCATCGATCAGGCCCGGCTTGAATTGGATATAGGCCTCCGGCGCGTTCATCTGCGGCGCGTTGCAGAAGGAGAGCACGCTGCGCAGGCTCTGCTGCGCGACGGCGGTGCCGATGGCTCCCGGCGAGGTGCCGATCACCGCCGAGGGCTTGCGGGCGAAGGAGTTGGTGCCATAGGGCCGGCTTGCCCAGTCGATGGCGTTCTTCAGGCCGCCGGGGATCGAGCGATTGTATTCCGGCGTGACGAACAGCAGCGCGTCGTTCTCGGCGATCGCCGCCTTGAACGCCTTGGCGACCGGGGGGAAATCGGCGTCGTAATCATAGCTGTAAAGCGGCAGGTCCTTGAACGAGATCTCGGTGAACTGCAGGTTCGGCGGCGCCAGCTTGATCAGCGCGCCGGCGAGCTTGCGGTTGATCGAGCCCTTGGCGAGGCTGCCGATGAAGTAGCCGACCTTGTAGGTTTTCATGATCCATCCCGATGGAAGACGTGTTGCTGCACGCCGGAACGTGGCCCGGCTTCTCCTTAAAGAGAGCGCCGGGGCGCCGTTTCAAGGCGGCCTCGGGACGGAAGGAACGTCAGGACGTCACGGGTTCGCCGACCCGGATCTCGCCCTCGAAGCGCTGGATGCGCGACGGTTCGGGCTGGTTCGAGGCCGAGAAATACTCCGGGTAGCGTTCCTGGACCCGGCCGAGCACGGAGAAGACGCGGCGCAGATGGTGGCGCATCGCCGCCTCGGCGGCCTGCTGGTCGCCGCGCTCGATGGCGGCGGCGATGGTCCGGTGCTGCTCGATGACCTCGGCCACGCTGTCCATGCGCGGGAAGCTCAGATGGCGGAAGCGGTCCATATGCAGCTTGGCGGCGCTGATATCGGCCCAGATGCCGGGGAAGCCGGCATAGGCGGCGATGTGCTGGTGGAACAGTTCGTCGGAGCGAAAGAAGCGCTGGTCGTCGGATATCTGCAGCAGCGTGTCCTGGATCGCCAGCTCGTTCCGGAGCTTGCGGACCAGTTCGTCGCGCTCCGGGCTTTCGATGGCGCGGGCGATCAGGCCGACCTCCAGTGCCTCGCGCAGGAACTGCGACTTGCGCAGGTTGGCCAGGCGCAGCGGCGCTACGACGCTGCCGCGCTGGGCGTAGATGTCGATCAGGCCGAGGCTCGCCAGCCGGGCGAGCGCCTCGCGCACCGGCGTGCGGCTGACCCCCAGCGCCTCTGACAGGCCTTTTTCCGAGATCAGCTCGAACGGCTTCAGGCGGAACGCCATGATCTCGTCGAGCAGGATGTCGAAGGTCCGTTGCGCCACGGATCCGGCAGCCGTCGTCTCGGGATAGAAGACCGAACTGGGTCGGGCCACGCTGTCTCGCGCCATTTCCGGGATCCTACAGGCTCTGCAGTTTCAGACCATTCATGAAGTGTCTGCGCAGCAGCAGGAACAGCAGGACGCTGGGCAGGCTGGCGAGCAGGGTCGCCGTCATCACGACGTTCGGCGTGGTGTTGGCATAGCTGCCTTGTAGCACCATCAGCCCGTTCATGAGCGAGCGTGCATCCTCGCGGTTGGTGAGAACCATGGAAAAGATCAGGTCGTTCCAGATCCAGGTGAACTGGATCAGGAACAGGGTCGCCATCGGCGCCCAGCAATTCGGCAGGATGATCGAGCGGAAGATGCGGAATTCCGAGCAGCCGTCGATGCGCGCCGCCTCGTCCATCTCGCGCGGCAGGCCGGCCATGTAGTTGCGGAGCACCAGCACGGGGAAGGGGATGCAGACGGCGGTGTAGAACAGCATCATGCCGAGGCGCGAATTGGTCAGCCCGAGCTTGTTGTAGCCCATGAAAAGCGGGATCAGGTACATCTGCAGCGGGAAGATGGTGCCCGAGAAGATCAGCATGAACCAGAAGCCCTTGCCGCGGAAATCGATCCGGGTCAGCCCGTAGGAGGCGAGCGCCGCGATGAAGATCGCCGCCGCGCCGCCGACCACGCCGTAGATCAGCGAGTTCAGCATGCCCGAGCCCATCTTGGCCTTGGTCCAGGCCTCGGCGACATTCTCCAGCACCGGCGCGAACGAGGTCGGCAGCGCGAGCGGGCTGCCCATGCCGTATTCGGCGTTCGATTTGAAGATCGAGATGGCGAGGTAATAGAACGGCGTCACCCAGGCGAGCGCCAGGATGGCGGTGATCGCGAACATCACGACGCGCTGGGTGCGCGCCTGGTCGCTGCGGCGGGCGATGGCGTCGAAGTCGAGGCTGGCGAGGTCGAAGGTCGTTGCGGACATGGAGAAACCTCAGCGCTTGTCGAGACGGTGCTGGAGCGCGCCGAGCGACCAGGAAATGCTCATCGCGATGATGCCCAGGACGACGGCGATGGCCGAGCCATAGGCCCAGTAACCGGCGCGGAACGATTCCCAGTACTGGTTGACGGAAAGCGTCAGCGTCGAGCGGTTGGGGAAGTCGCGGCCCATCACCCAGACCAGGTCGAAGGACGTGAAGCCGGCGAGCACCGAGACGGTGGTGACCATGATCAGCGTCGGCATCAGCAGCGGCAGGATGATGTGGCGGAAGATCTGGCCGCGCGAGGCGCCATCGACCTTCGCCGCCTCCATTGGCTCGCTCGGCAGTGCGTTGAGGCCGATCAGGAGCAGCACCATCATCAGGCCGACCTGCTGCCAGATATGGGTGACGATCATCGCCGGGGTGGCGAGGTGGCTCTCGTAGAGCCAGCGATTGGCGAGCCCGCCGAGGCCGACGGCGCGCAGGCCGGAATTGATGATGCCCTCATTGGCATAGACGTAATACCAGACGACGCCGACGGCGGTGGCCGAGAACATGCGCGGCAGGAAGAAGATCGACTTGAACGTCTCCTCGCCCTTCACGCCGCGCACCAGCATGGCCAGCGACAGGCCGATGGTGGCCGGCAGCACGAAGGACACGGCGACCCAGATCATCGTGTTCCAGGTGGCGTCGAAGAATTTTGGGTTGGAGGCGAGGCGCTGGTAGTTGGCGAGCCCCGCGAACTGGTTGAGGCCGGAGAATTTCGCCCATTGCGTCAGCGACGCGTAGAGATTGAAGACGACCGGCAGCAGCAGGAAGATCGCGACGAAGCCGATCGCCGGCGCCATGAAGGCGAGCGCCGTCCAGAGCCTCTTGCGGGCGCGGCGGCGTTCGGCGGCGATCATCGTGTCGATCGACGGTGCGCCGGGCGGCAGGACAAAGGCTCTTGGATCTCGCGTCACGTCGTGTCTCCCCTGCAGGTGCCGGCAGGGCCGCGCGGGGCGGTCCTGCCGGGGATCGTCGGTTACTGGTGGCTGGCCCAGTATTGCGAGGCGATCGCCTCGATGTTCGCCATGGCCTTCTCCGCCTGTTCCGGCGACGGGTTGGTCATGAAGCGGTTGAACTCCTCGACCGCCGGCAGGACGATCTCGGACGGCGAGGCCTCCCAGTAGCGGGTGATCGAGTTGTACTTGCCGTCGGTCGCGATCTTGGCGAGGTCGGTGATGATGGGGTTCGGCGTCTTGGCCTTGAGGTTGCCCGCGTAGAGGCCGGGATCGGTCGCCCAGCTGTTCATGGCGTTCTCGCCCATGTACCAGTCGGCGAACTTGACGACGTCGGGGTTCTCCATGCCGGCCTTGGTGATGACGATCGGCGCGCCTTCGACGATGACGGAGTTGGGCAGCGACGGATCGACGTTCGGCATGATGAAGGCGCCGAAATCGGTGCCGGCCTTCACGCCGCCCTTTTCGACGAGGCCGATGACCCAGTCGCCGAACAGGTACATGCCAGCCTTGCCGCGGGCGAAGTCGAGCGGCTCCTCCTGGCTGGTCGGGTCGGTGAAGTAGCCCTTCTGGTAGAAGTCGGTCCAGATCTTGAAGACGTTCTTGACCGGCTCGTCCGTGTATTTGAGCTTGCCCTGGTTGAGGGCTGCATAGGCTTCCGGATTGGTGCGGATCAGGAGCTCCTGGAACCAGACGAAGCCGCGCCAGCCGTCCTGGATGGTGGCGTTGAAGGGCGTGATGCCGGCGGCCTTCAGCTTGTCGGCGGCGGCGATCAGTTCCTCCCAGGTCGCCGGCGGCTTGGCGATGCCGGCCTTCTCGAACAGCGCCTTGTTGTAGAGCACCACCCAGCGGTTCAGGCCGGTCGGCATGCCGTAGATATGGCCGTCGACGGTGAACGGCGCGGCGCTCGAGGCGTCATATTCGCCGGATGCGATCTTCTTGGCCCAGAGGTCGTCGAGCGGCGCCAACTGGCCGCTGTCGACGATTTCCTTCAGCTTGGTGCCGTTCCACCATGTGAAGGCCTGCGGCGCCTCGCCCGACATCAGGCTCGACTGGATATAAGCCTGGAACTGGTCGGTGGCGTAGGCGCTGAAGTTGAGGTCGATGCCGTCCTTCTTGGCGGCGGCGGTCAGGCTGTCCCAGCCGGACTGGTAGAACGGCTTGTCGTGGAAGACCGTGACGGGATCGGCCGAAGCGGCCGTCGCCGTGAAGGCGAGGCCCAGGGCCGCCGCGGCCAGGAGCTTGGTCAGTTTCTTCTGCATGGCTCTCCTCCAGAGCGTTTGCGTTTTCGTTCTGTTATCTGCGCAACGAGCGGCCTGTATCCGCCTCGAAGAGGTGCAATCGTTCCGTGTTCAGCAGGAAGGTCAGGGTCTCCCCCTCGGAGACCGGCCTCGGCCGCTGCATCCGGCTGGTCACGTCCGTGCCGCCGAATTCGGCGAAGATCAGGGTTTCGTTGCCGAGCGACTCGGTCAGCGTGACGCGCGCGTCGAAGCGGTGCGCCCTGTCGGGCGGCATGCCGTGCCCTTCCGGCACGATGTCCTCGGAGCGGATGCCCAGCGAGACCCGGCGGCCGGGCTCGAGCGGCGCGAAGCCGTCCGGGTCGATCGCGATCACCGGACCGCTGTCGACGGCGACGGCGACCTTGCCGTCGGCATCGCGGGCGATCCGGCCGGCGAGGATGTTCATGGCGGGAGAGCCGATGAACTGGCCGACGAACTGGGTCGCCGGGCGCTCGAAGACGTCGAGGGGCGCGCCGGCCTGCTCGATCAGTCCATCGCGCATGATGACGATCTTGTCGGCCATGGTCATGGCCTCGATCTGGTCATGCGTCACGTAGATCGCCGTCGTGCCGAGGCGCTGGTGCAGCCGCTTGATCTCGACCCGCATCGCCGAGCGCAACTGGGCGTCGAGATTGGAGAGCGGTTCGTCGAACAGGAAGACCTGCGGCTCGCGGATGATGGCGCGGCCCATCGCGACACGCTGGCGCTGGCCGCCGGAGAGCGCCGTCGTGCGGCGGTCGAGGTAGTCCGTCAGGCGCAGGATGTCGGCGGCGTGGCGGACGCGGCGGTCGATTTCCTCCCGCGGGACTTTCGCCACCTTGAGGGCGAAGGCCATGTTCTCGTAGACGGTCATGTGCGGGTAGAGCGCATAGGACTGGAACACCATGGCGATGCCGCGGTCGCGCGAGGGCACGTCGTTGACGCGTCGTCCGCCGATGACGATGTCGCCATGCGAGACGCTTTCGAGTCCGGCGATCATCCGGAGCGTCGTCGACTTGCCGCAGCCGGAAGGGCCGACGAAGGCGACGAAGCTGCCGGCCTCGATCTCGAGGTCGATGCCTTTGACGGCCACCTGGCGGCCATAGACCTTGACCAGTTCGCGAAGGGTGACGTTGGACACGGGCTTAATCCTTGCGCGGGGAGCCGCCGATGCGGGACAGCAGGCCGCCATCGACGCGGACGACTTCGCCCGTCACGAAGGAGGCGGCGTTCGAACCGAGGAAGGCGACCACCTCGGCGATTTCTTCCGGCCGCGCCGTGCGCCCGAGCGGATGCATGCCGTCGAGCACGCGCCAGAGCGCCTTCGGGTCGTCGTTCAGCGCCACCGCGTCGCGCAGCATAGGCGTGTTGACGGCGCCGGGCGCGACGGCGTTGACCCGAACGCCGAGCGGCGCGTAGTCGACGGCCATGGATTTCGTCATGCCGATCAGGCCGTGCTTGGCGACGGAGTAGGCGAGCACGCCCTCCTGGCTGGCGAGGCCCTGCGCCGACGACATCAGCACGATGGCGCCATGGCTCTCGCGCAGCATCGGCATTGAGGCGCGCGAGATCAGCTAGGCCGCCTTGAGGTTGACGTTCATCACCTCGTCCCAGAGCGCATCGTCCGTCGTCTCGACCGTGCCATAGCGCTGGATGCCGGCATTGTGGGAGAGCAGGTCCAGCCCGCCGAATGCCTCCCTGGCGACGGAAGCCGCCTGTTCGCAGGCGTCGCGGTCGGCGACGGAGCCAATGACGGCGTGCACGTCGCATCCCTGCTCGCGCAGCTCGCCAGCCAGCGCCTGCAGCGGCTCGGCGGCGAGATCGAGCAGGACCATGGACGCCTTGTCGCGCGCCAGCCTTTCGGCGACGGCGCGGCCGATGCCCATGGCGGCGCCCGTGACCAGGGCTCGTTGTTGCTGTGCTGCCGTCATGCGGCGTTCCCCTCATTCGTTCGCTTCATTCGACTACCATGGTAGTCAGATGGGCGGATTCTGGCATTGGAAGCGGCCGGCCATCGCTGGCCGGCCGGATGTCGTGTTAGCCGCGGACGCTGCGCATGGCGGCGAGCGACGCCGCCATCCGGTCCCGCACGCTTTCGGTCGAGCCCTCGGCATACATCCAGGAGCCGCCGACCGAGGTGATGTTGCGGAGCTTGGCGTAGCCGGCGAGGTGCGAAAGCTGGATCTTGCCGCTCGGCATGAAGGTGGCGGTGGTGAAGATGTTGGCGAAGTCGGCCAGCACCACGGTGCCGCCGGCCGGCTCCGACGGGTAGAACTTCAGGAGATCGAAGCCCGCGGCCTGTGCGGCCATCACCTCGCTCGCCGTCTGCACGCCGGGGACCAGGGTGATCGGCCCCTTCCTGGCATGCGCGCAGACGGACGGCAGGAAGCCGGGGCTGATGCCGAACTGCGCACCGGCCTGGACGGCGGCGTCGTAGTGTTCGTTGGTCAGGATGGTGCCGGCGCCGATCAGCAGCTCCGGGAAGTCGCGACGGCAGGCTTCGATCGCCGGCAGTGCCGCTTCGCTGCGCATGACGATCTCGATCGCCTCGGCCCCGCCTGCAGCGAGTTCCGCCACCAGCGACAGCACGAAATCGACCGAGCGGGGCTGCACGATCGGCATGATCGCGGCGCGGCGCAGCTTCGGTTCGAGGATATCCGGGGTCATCAGGCGACCTGTCCTTCCAGCATGGCGAGCGTTTCGGCCCGGTTCGGGGCGCCGAGGCGGCCACCGAACTTCAGGCATTTGAGCGCCGCCGCGGCGCTGGCGAAGCGGATGGTTCGCTCCATGTCCCAGCCTTCGGCGAGGCCGACGGCGAAGCTGCCATGGAAGACGTCGCCGGCGGCGAGCGTATCGACCGGCGTGATCTTCGGCGCGGGCGTATGGCGAATGCGTCCGGCTTCGGTATCGCGCCAGAAGGTGCCGTCGCCGCCGGCTGTCACGGCCACGAACACGCCGGTTCGGGTATGCAGCGCCTGCACCGCCTCCGGCGCGGAGATCTCGTCGCCGCAGAGGATCGCGGCGGCGGGTTCCGAGGCGACGATGTGGCTGGCGAAGGGCAGCAGGCTCTCCAGAACCGGCCTTGCCGCCACATCGGCATCGAGGATGGCGGGAACGCCGGCCTCCCGGGCAGCCCGCAGCGCCATCGCGGCGGCGGCCGGCCAGCGGACATCCGCCAGAACGGCGTCGAAGCCGGCGATGTCGAAGGGTAGCGATTCCGGCGCCGTGGTGGCGCGTGGGTCGTAGAAGGGCACGATCATCCGCTCGCCGCGGGCGTCGACCAGGATGGTGGCGATCGCCGAGCGCGCGCCGGCGACGCGGCGGACGCCGGAGCAGTCGATGCCCTCGGCCGACAGTTCGGCGATCAGTTCCTGGCCCAGCATGTCGTCGCCGACGCTGGCCCAGAGCGCCACCTCGGCGCCCTGACGCTTGGCGGCGGTGGCGGCGCTCGACGCCATGCCGGCTGCGTTCTGCACGGCTTCGATCGGAATGAACTTGCCCGGCCCGCGCGGCAGGTCGTCCAGCCGGTAGATCGTGTCCTGCGTCAGCGCGCCGACGGAGAGGATGCGGGGAGGGCGGCTCATCTAGAGGACATAGCCGCGCTGGTGGGCGAGGGCCGCCATGACGCCGCGCAGTTCGGCGAGGCCGCGCAGGCGGCCGATGACGGGATAGCCGGGATGGGTGGGACGGGTGACATCGTCGATGAGCTCGTGGCCATGGTCGGGCCGGAACGGTAGCAGAGAATTCGGCAGCCCGGCATCGCGTCGACGCTGTTGTTCAGCGAGAAGCACGTCGCAGACGGCGACCATGTCGACATCGCCGCCGAGATGCTCGGCCTCCATGAACGAGCCGTCCGGATATTTGGTCACGTTGCGCAGGTGGACGAAGAAGATCTTGCTGGCGAAGCGCTTGGCGATCGCCGCGACATCGTTCTGCGGATTGGCGCCAAGCGAGCCGGTGCAGAGCGTCAGGCCGTTCGAGGACGACGGCACGGCGTTCAGGATGAAATCGATGTCGTCGGCGTTCTTGACGATGCGCGACAGGCCCATGAGGTCGCGCGGCGGGTCGTCCGGATGGATCGACATCACCACGCCGGCCTCTTCCGCCGCCGGCAGGACGTTTTCCAGGAACCGCACCAGGTTGGCGCGCAGCTTCGGGTGGTTCATCTCGGCCTGCTCGGCGAGCACGTCCCGCAGTTCCTCGATGCCGTAGCGTTTGAAGGCGCCCGGCAGGCCGGCCATGATGTTGGCGAGCAGCTTCGTCTTCGCCTCGGGCGGCGTCGTGTCCATCCATTCGCTGGCCCGCTGCAGCACGTCCTGGCCATAGTCGCGCTCGGCGCCGGGGCGTTGCAGCACATGGCAATCGAAGGCGGCGACCTCGTGGATGTTGCACTTCAGCGCCCGCGCACCGCCCGGCAGCGGCACGGCGAGATCGGTGCGGGTCCAGTCCAGCACGGTCATGAAGTTGTAGCAGACGGTGCGCACGCCGGCCTGGCCGAGATTGCGCAATGTCTGGCGGAAATTCCCGTAGAGCCGGTCGAGATCGCCGCGGCCGAGCTTGATGTCGTCATGCATCGGCACGCTCTCGACGACGCTCCAGGTGAGGCCGAGCGACGGGTCGGCCTCGATCATCGCCTTGCGCTCGAGGATCGCCTCCAGCGGCCAGACCTCGCCATAGGGAATGTCGTGCAGCGCGGTGACGATGCCGGTGGCCCCTGCCTGGCGCGCATGGGCGAGCGTGGCGGCATCGTTGGGGCCGAACCAGCGCCAGGTCTGTTCCATGGAATCCATCCGTCTCTGCGTGTCTGTCCGGCGCTTGGCGCGCCCCTGGGGTGGCGGTCGCGTTGCGCCGCTTTCGGGCGCTTGCTCGCGAGCCGTGGCATCTAACGGTAGGCTACCATGGTAGTCAACTGAGTCTTTTCACGATCGGTCTGGGGGCGGCGCGAAGGGGCGGCAGCCGGTACGGCGAAGCGTCTCGAACCGGGCGCGGGAGCGTGCCGCGGGGCCGGATGGCGACAAGCCTCGGTCCGGGCCCTATGCTGGCGGCGGAAGCTGGCCAAACGCGCCTGAGTCGCGCCGATCTTCTCGTGCCCGACCGGATCGCCGGGCCGGCGACAAGGCCACGGGGATCCATGACGTTTCGCTTCATTCACGCCGCCGACATCCATCTCGACAGCCCGCTGCGCGGCCTGGCGCGGCGCGGTGAACTGGCCGGCGTCTTCCGCGAGGCCTCGCGCCGCGCGCTGGAAAACCTCGTGCAGGCGGCGATCGATGCGAAGGTCGCCTTTCTCGTCATTGCCGGCGACGTCTATGACGGCGACTGGAAGGACTATGCGACCGGCCAGTTCTTCGTTCGCGAGATGGGACGGCTCCATCGCGAGAACATCCGCGTCTTCCTGATCCGCGGCAACCACGACGCCGATTCCGTGATCAGCAAGAGCCTGACGCTGCCGCCCAACGTCTTCAGCTTCTCGGTCCGCGCGGTGCAGACCGAAGTGATCGCAGAACTCGACGTCGCCTTGCACGGGCGTGGTTTCGCCAACCGCCATGTGCCGGAAAACGTCGCGCGCACCTATCCGCCGGCCGTGCCCGGCCATTTCAACATCGGCGTGCTGCACACCTCGCTGACCGGCCACGATGGCCACGACGTCTATGCGCCCTGTTCGGTCGAGGACCTGAAAGCCGCCGGCTACGACTATTGGGCGCTTGGCCACATCCACAAGCGCGAGGTCGTTTCGCAGGATCCGGCGATCGTCTTCCCCGGCAATCTGCAGGGGCGGCATGCGCGCGAGACCGGCCCGAAAGGCGCGACGCTGGTCACCGTCACCGATGGCCGGATCGAAAGCCTGGAGCCCCTGACGCTCGACGCGGCGCGGTTCGGGGCGGTCGAGATCGATGCTTCCGGGATGACCGAGCCGGCGGCCTTGCTGGCCGAGGCCCGCCGAGTCATCGCCGCGGCGCGCGACGGCGCCGACGGTCGTCCGCTGGCGCTGCGGCTGACGCTCGTCGGCGAGACCGCGCTGCACGACTATCTGTCGGTCCAGGCCGAGCAGGTCCGCGAGGAGATGCAGGCGCTGGCCTGGGAGGCCGGCGCCGACGTCCTGATCGAGAAGGTGCGCGACAAGACGGTGGCGAAAAGCGACGGGTCCCGGCTGTCGACCCTGCTCGGCTTCGACGCCATCCTGGCCGAGGTGGCGGCCGATCCGGCCTTTCGCGCCGAGATCGCCAGGACGCTGGGCGATCTTCGCGCCCGCACCCCGGCCGATGCCTTGGCGCTCATCGACGCGGAGAACTCGGATCCCGACGCCCTGGCCGGCGCGACGATCGACATGGCGGCTGAGGCGATCCTCGCCGGCCTCGGCCAGGTCGGCGGCGAGACGGAGGGGACGCGATGAAGCTCCGTTCGCTGGGCCTCGAGCGCTATGGCCGCTTCACCGGCCGCGTTCTCGAATTCGATCCCGAGGCGCGCGTCACGGTGATCGTCGGCGCCAACGAGGCCGGCAAGACGACCGCGCTGGCGGCGGTCGCCGACGCGCTCTATGGCATCGAGACGCGCTCGCGCTACAACTTCCTGCATGACTACAAGGCGATGCGGCTCGCCGCCACGGTCGAGGCGCCGGATGGGCGCTCGCTCTCCTTCGCCCGGCTGAAGCGGCAGAACGCGACATTGATCGATCCGGCGAGCGAGACGCCGCTCGCCGACGACTCTCTGGCGGCCTTTTTGGGCGCGCATGACCGACAGGCCTTTCTCGACATTTTCGGATTGAACCAGCGGCGCTTGCGCGAGGGCGGCGAAAAGCTGCTCGCCGGCGGCGGCGATCTCGCCGAGACGCTGCTGGCGGCGGCGCCAGGCCTCGGACAGGTGGCCGCGTTGCGCGACCGCTTCCAGGAGAGTGCGGCAAAAATCTTCAACCCGGCCCGCAGGACGGCCAGCCACACCTTCCACGTCGCGGTCGACAAGAGGACCCAGGCGCAGAAGGCCGTCCGCGAGCAGGAACTTCGCGTCGACGAGGTGAAGAAGCTGCGCGAGGCGGCGGAGCGGGCGGCTGGAGCGCGGCGCGATACGGAGATGGCCGAGCGGGCAGCCGACGCGGCGCTGGCGCGGGCGCGCGCGTTGGTGCAGGCGGCGCGCGAGCTTCGCCTTCTTGATGGCCAGGCGTTGGCGCTCGCGGCCTTGGGGGAGCTCCCGGTCGTCGCCGCCGGTTTTGTCGCCGGCGCGCGCGATGCGTTGCAGCATCTCGCCTCGGCGCGTGAGCGGCATCGCTTCGCCTCCGACGAGGTGGAGCGTGTTGACGCGGAGCGCGCGGGCATCGGTCTCGATGACGGGATCCTGCCTTTTGCCGAGACGGTGGAGGCCGTCGATGGCGAGCGCACTGCCGTCGCCAAGGAACTGCTCAGCCTGCCCAACCGGCGGGTGGAGGCGGGCGAGGCCCGTGCCGCGCTCGAACGCATCGCCCAGTCACTCGGCCTCTCCGACGTGGCGCGCTTGCTCGCCGCGCTGCCGGACCTGCCACTCCTGGCACGGGCCGAGGATCTCGCCGACCGCAAACGGATGGCCGCCGCGACGACGGAGGCACTTTCGCGCGAACGGTCGCGGCAACTCGCGGACCGGCAGCTTGCCGAGACGGCGCGGGCGGGGCTCGGCCATGTCGCCGACCCGACGCCGCTGCAGCGGCGCCTGGCGCTGCTCGACGGCGCCGAGGAACGTGAGCGGGCGCTTCGTCAGCTGGAGCACCGGCTCGATGCGCAGCGGGCGCAACTCGGCGAGCGGGTGGCCCGGCTTGGTCATGGGCTTGCCGACGCCGATGCGCTCGCCGCCTTGCCGCTGCCGTCGCTCGGCGCCGCCGAGGCGACCTTGCGGGATCTCCGCCTGGTCGACGATGCCCTCGGCCGGCTGCATGAGGCCCTCTCCGCGCTAGAGGAGCAGGCCGGCCAGGCCGAGGCGCGACTGGCGCTGCTGAAGTCCGGGCGTCCGGCCCCGACCGATGCGGCGATCTCGGCGGCCCGCCGCGACCGGGATATCGCCTGGTCGGCGCTCCGGCCGCTGGCGCTCGGCGAGCGGGGGCGCCGCGATGGCGATGTCGAAAGCGTCGTCAATCTGGACCGGGCGCTGGTCGCGGCCGATCAGCTCGCCGACGAGCGGCAGGTCGAGACGCAACGCCTTGCCGAACTGGCCCAGGCCGAGCGCGACCTTGCCGATCTCGCCGTGCGCCAGGACGCGGCGCGCAAGCGCCTGGCCGAGGCGACGGCGCAGCATGGGGCCGTCTTGCGCGACTGGTCGGGGCTGTGGGCGCTGTCGGGGCTGCAGCTTTCGGCCGATGACCGCGCGCTTGCGCTGTTGCGCGAGGTCGAGAGCATCCGCCAGGCGCGCGATCAGCTGCGTCAAGAGGCGGCGCAAGCCGCGGCGCAGCGCGATTCGATCGCTTTCGAGCGGGCCGAGACCGACCGCTTGCGCGCCCAGCTCGACCTGCCGGCGCTCGGCGAGGCGCCGCTGCGGATGGCGGATCTGCGCGACGCAATCGCTGTCGCCGAGGCGCGCTTCCTCAAGGCGCGTGATCATGAACGTGACCTGCGGCAGCTGGACGAGGGGCAGGTCGATCTGGCGGCACGCGAACAGGCTGCCGCCGCCGTGCTGGCGGGACTTGTCGCCGAGGCGGACGAGGTCTTTCCGCGTCTCGCGATCCGCGCCGAGGCCTCGGCCGGCGAGGCGCGCGCGGCGATCGATCTCTGGCGGGACGCGCTGCAGCTCTATGTCAAACTTGAGATGGCCGAGCGCCGCATCGCCGGCATCGAGCGCGACCGCGATCAGTTCGCGTCACGCGTCGCGGCGCTGCTGGAAGAACTGGGCGCCGCGGCCGAGGACGATCCCTTTGCGGCGGCCAGACAGCTGCGCGGCCGTCTCGACAGGTCGCGGCAGCTTCGTTCGCGGGCCGACGCCGTAGATGAGGCGGTCGAGGCCCGGCGGCGCGCCCTCGCGGTCGCGGCCGAGGCGCTTGAGGCGGCCGAGGCGGCCATGGCCGAGTTGCTCGCAGCCGCGGGCTGCGCCGACGAGGCGATGCTGGCGCCGCTGCTCGACCGGCTCGACCAGGCGGAAATCCGTGCCGGACGCATCGCGGAGGCGCGCGAGCGGCTTGCCGGCCTCGGCGATGGGCGGAGCGAGGACGAGATCCGCGCCGCGATCGACGGCCGCGACGACGCGGGGCTGGCGATGGCGGCGGCCGAGACCGAGGCGGCGCATGCCGAGGCGCGAATCGCCCGCGACGCGGCGATTGAGTCGGACACGCAGGCCCGGTCGGCGCTCGCCGCGCTGGACGGGCGCGAGGGCGCGGCTGCGGCGGCACAGGACGAACAGGATGCGGTGGCCGAGATCGCCGAGGCGGTCGAGCGCTTCAGTCGCGATCATGTCGCGGCGCGCCTGTTGTCGGCGGCGATCGAGCGCTACCGGGCCGAACACCAGAACCCCATCGTCGAACGCGCCTCCACCGCCTTCCAGATGCTGACGGACGGGCAGTGGAGCGGAATTGGCATCGACTATGACGAGGATCCGCCGCGCCTTGCGGCCATGCGCGACGGCGGTCATTTCTCGCCGGAGACGCTTTCCGAGGGGACGCGCGACCAGCTTTTCCTGGCGCTGCGCATCGCGGCGATCGAGGAGCATGCCCGCCGCGCCTCGCCGCTGCCCTTCATCGCCGACGACCTCTTCATCACCTTCGATGAGAAGCGCACGGCAGCAGGCTTCCGGCTTCTGGCCGAGCTCGGCGCGGTGACGCAGGTGATCGTGTTCTCGCACCACCTTCACGTCGCCGAACAAGCCGTCGCCGTGCTGGGCAAGCAGGCGGCGGTGATCGAACTTTGAGGGTGTTTTTCCCTTCTCCGCTTGAGGGGAAGGGGCGCCTTGCTCTGCCCTTTGCCGCCCGCCCTCCGTCATCGTGGCCACCGAGCCGGGATCCATGCAGCCGCCGTCGGGGTAAGCAAGGGGCAGGGGCCAAGCGAAATCAGGGTTGCGGATGCATGGCTCCCTGCCTTTGCAGGGATGACGGCCAGGCGTGGGCGGTTCCTGTGTCTGGCAGGCCCCGAACCAGGCGTGAATCTCGCTGCCCGTCCCGGGACAATGGGCGGGCAACGAGGCTCAGCAGACCTAACCTGCTGCCGCCGTCCATTCTCCAAAGCTGCGGATGAAGCGGTCGACCTCTTCTGCCGTGTTGTATTGGGCGAGGCCGACGCGGACCACGCCGCCCTTGTTCATCAGGCCCAGGCGGGTCGTGGGCTCGATGCCGTAGTTGTGGCCGTGCCAGAGCGAGATGTTCTTCCTGGCCATCGCCATGCAGATATCGGCCGGGTCGGTGCCCTCATAGGTGAAGGAGACCGTCGGCACGCGGCGAGACAGCGCCTGCTTCTCCGTCAGGCCCTGGATCTTGAGCTTCGGGAAGGATTGCAGCCCTTCGATCAGGCGCGCCGTCAGCACGCGCTCATGCGCGTCGACGGCGTGCATGCCGGCGACGAAGCGTTCGCGCCGTGTCGCAGCGTTGGAGGCGCCGCCGAAAGTGGTGCCGATCCATTCGAAATGCTCGATCGCGCCGAGCACGCCGGCCAGCGACTCGCGATTGGTGGTGCCGGTTTCGAACTTGCCCGGCGGGATCGTCGACGAGGCGCGCACCTTGTAGGCCTCGAGCCGGTCGAGCACGTCGCGCCGTCCCCAGAGCACGCCATGATGCGGTCCGTAGAACTTGTAGGCGGAGCAGACGAGGATGTCGCAGCCGAGATCCTGCACGTCGATGACGCCATGCGGGGCGAACTGCACGGCGTCGACATAGACGAGCGCGCCGACGGCCTTTGCAGCCTTGGTGATCGCCTTGACGTCGTGGATGGTGCCGGTGACGTTCGAGGCATAGCCGATCGCCGCCACCTTGAGCCTGTCGGTGATCACATCGTCGAGTTGGGTCAGGTCGAATTCGAAGGCCTCGGGGTCGAAGTCGATCCAGTGGACGACGAGGCCCTTGTCCTCGGCCAGCATCAGCCAGGGTGCGACATTGGCGTCGTGATCCATGCGGGTCAGCAGGATCTCGTCGCCTTCCTTCAGAGTGCGGCCGATGGCCCGCGACATCGAGAAGGTGAGGGTGGTCATGTTCTGGCCGAAGATCACCTCGTGCCAGTCATTGGCGTTGAAGAGGTCGCCCATCGCCTTGTGGGCTTCTTGTGCCTGCGCGATGGCGCGCTGCGACGTGTCGAAATAGCCGCCGAGATTGGCGTTGTCCTCGACCAGCGCCTGCATCATCCGGTCGATGACGCGGCGCGGCACCTGGGTGCCGGCCGGATTGTCGAAGAAGACGGGGGCGGCGTCGCCGCGATTGGCGATCGCCGGAAACTCATGGCGTATGGCGTCGATATCCAGGCGTGAATCGGCCATGGCCGCTCTCCCGTTCTCTTGTTCTTGTTGGTTCAGCGATGAATGGCGACGACGCGGGCCGGGAAGCCGGAACCGCCGCGGGCCTTGGGCCAGCTCGCGAGGATCAGCGCGCCGGCCTCGGGCACCTTGTCGAGATTGTTCATCAGCTCGATCTGCCAGCGGTCGAGCGAGAGAATGTAGTGTTCGAGCGCGTAGATGCCGGCCGAGGTGGAGAGACCGGGATCCGTGTCGATCTGCTCATGGCCGACCGCGGTGATTCCGCGTTCGGTGAACAGATGCTCGAGAACCTCGCGGCTCCAGCCGGGCGTATGGACGATGCCATCGGTCGAGCGGTTGTAGAAGCGGTCGGAATCCGGCCAGCGCTTGTACCAGTCGGTGCGGAGCGCCACGAATGCCTTCTCGGGGATGCGGCCGTTGCGCGCCTCCCATTCTGCCACGTCATCGAGCGTCGGCGTGGCGTCGGCATCCGCCGCCACGCGTTCGCTGATGTCGAGGACGACGAGCGGCAGCAGCATCTCCGAGACCGGGATCTCGTCGAGCGTCCTTCCACCTTCGATGAAGTGGACGGGCGGATCGACATGGGTCCCCCACTGCCCGGGAATGCTGTAGCGATGGACTTGAAATCCATGACCCTTGGCAAAATCGAACAGGAGTTCACGTTCCTCGTCCGGGAATGACGCGAAATGCGGCTGGCCCGGATGAAAGGCGTGAGTGAGGTCCGTGAAGGTCGCATCGGCAAGGGTGCGATAGAGATCCCAGAGGCTGCTGCTGCCGTTCATGGTTCCTACGGCTCCGGAACGAAGGTCGGAGCGGCTTCGCCGGCGAGCACGAGCTTGCCGTCCTTGACGCCGATGACCGAGACGGACTTGTCCGGAACGGCGACGCCCGGGCGGTAGCTGATCGTGCCGGTGACGCCGGCGAGACCCTGGGTCGCGGCAAGGGCGTCGCGGATCTTGGCCGGATCGGGCGAGCCGGCGCGCTTGATGGCGTCGGCCATCAGCTTGGTGGCGTCGTAGCCGAGCGCCGCGAAGGAGTTCTCGGGAGCGTTGCCGGTCGCCTTCTTGTAGGCCTCGCTGAAGGCCACGACGGCCGGGCTGCCACCTTCGCCCATGAAGGCGTGGGTGGTGAAGTAGGCGTCGTTCGCGGCGGCGCCGCCCACTTCGAGCAGCAGCGGCGTATCGTAGCCGTCGCCGCCGACAACCGGCAGATTGATGCCGGCCTGGCGCAGCTGCTTCAGGATCAGGCCGATTTCCTCGGCGTTGGACGAGGCATAGATGAAGGCGGGCTGCTCGGGCAGCGCCTTGATCTTGGCGATCTGGGCGGTGAAGTTCTTGTCACCGATCTTGTAGGTGTCCTTGCCGAGCAGCTTGCCGCCACCATGCTCGTAGGCGGAGACGAAATAGTCGGCCAGAAGGGTCGTGTATTCGGAACCGATGTCGGTCAGCAGGTAGCCGGTCTTGGCATTGAGCTTGTTCAGCGCGAATTCGGCGCCGACGGCGGCCTGGACGTTGTCGCCGAAGGCGGCGAGGAAGACCTGATCACCGAGCTGGCTCGGCAGCTTGGGCGAGGTGGCGCCCGGCGTGATGAAGGGGATCTTGGCCTTGTCGACCTGCGGACCGATCGACAGCACGCTGTCGGAGTCGGCGAAGCCGATGATGCCGACAACCTTGTCGCTGTCGATCAGCTGCGAGGCGACGGTCGAGATGACGGTGGCGTCGCTCTTCGAGTCATAGGTGATGAGTTCGATCGGGCTGCCGAGCACGCCGCCGGCGGCGTTGATCTCGGCGACGGCCAGCTTGGCGCCGTTCAGCATCGGGCCGTCGAGCGAGGCCTGGATGCCGGTGACATTGGCCGGGAAGCCGATCTTGATCGGATCGGCGGCGTAGGCGGCCGAGGTCGAGAAGGCAAAGGCGGCGCCAAGCCCGAGGCCGATGGCCGCCCGTCGTGAGAGCTTCATCATCTGTCTTTTCCCTCTTTATGATTATTGGTCGCCGATCTTCCGGAGAGACCGAATGTCAGCTCGCGGTCTCCCATGATCCCCTTCGGCCGGAAGATCATGATCAGGATGAACAGGAAGCCGAGCACGATCTGGCTGGCTCCGAAGAGAGCAGGCACGGTGATGTCGCCGATCGTGAAGCCGCGCTCGACCGAGCGCAGCAGTTCCGACAGGATCGACACGCAGATGACGCCGATGATCGCGCCGGAAAGCGAGCCCATGCCGCCGAGGACCAGCATGGCGATCAGGTTCATCGTCATCGCGAAGTAGAAGGTGTTGGGCGAGAAGGAGCCGAGATAGTGGGCGTAGAGCGAGCCGCCTACGCCGGCGAAGAAGGCGCCGATGACGAAGGCGAGCAGGCGCGCCCGCAGCACGCTGATGCCGACGGCGCTGGCGGCGATGGTGTCGTCGCGCACCGCCTTCATTCTTCGCCCGAAGGGCGAATAGACCAGCCGTGCCAGCACCAGCAGGGTGATTGCAAGCCAGCCGAGCACCCATGGCAGGGTCGTCGCCAGCGGCACGCCGGTGAAGGTCCGGGCGCCGCGGGTGAAGTCGGAGGCGTTGATCAGGACGACGTTGACGATGATGAGGAAGCCCATCGTCGCGACCGAGACGAAATAGCCGGAGAGCCGCATCAGCGGATAGCCGACGATGACGGCGAGGATCGCCGCGAACAGGCCGGCGGCAAGTGTCGCCGGGAGGAAGGGCAGGCTGAACCAGTTCAACAGGTCCGGCAGGTGCGGCAGTAGCGCCTTCTTCTGCTGCACTGTCAGCGAAAGGATGCCGGCGGCATAGGCGCCGGCGCCTATGAAGCCGACATGGCCGAGCGAGAACACGCCGGTGAAACCGTTCGAGAGCGACAGCGACAGCACCAGGATGCTGTTGAGCGCGATCAGGAGCAGGATGCGGACGAAATAATCGCCGACCACATGCGGTGCGCCGAAGGCGACCACGGCGGCCAGTACGAGCGCTGCGCCGACGACGAGCGGAATACGCGGATCGGTCTTCACAGCTTGATCTCCCGGTTCGGCTGCAGAAGACCGCCCGGCCGGAACAGCAGGAAGGCGATCAGGAGCGCAAAGACGATGGCATCGCGATACGGGACGACCGTGTCGGGCAGGAAGGCGATGATGAAGATCTCCAGCGCGCCCAGCATGTAGCCGCCGAGCAGGGCCCCCGAGATCGAGCCGAAGCCACCGATGATGGCCGCGACGAACGCTTTCAGCAGGGGCGTGAAGCCCATCTGCGGCTGCACGACGCCGGCCTGCGCCGCCCAGAGCACGCCGGCGAGGCCGGCATAGGCCGAGGCGACCACGAAGGCGACGACGATGACCTTGTTGACGTTGAGGCCGACGAGCTGCGCCGCCGCCATGTCCTCGGCCGCCGCCCGCATGCCGAGGCCGATGGTGGTTCGGGTTATGAACCAGCCGAGCCCGATCAGCGACACGAAGGTGAGCGCCACCGTCAGCACGTTGATGTTGGTGAAGGTTATGGCGCCGCCGGCGAGCTGCCAGGAACTGTTCAGGAGATCGGGCAGCGGGAAATTGCGCGGCGATGAGGTGAACAGCAGGATGCCGAGGTTTTCCAGGATGTAGGTGACCGCGAGGCTGGTCAGCAGCCGCGTTACATCGGGAGCGTTGCGGATCGGCCGGTAGGCGATGCGCTCGATTAGGAAGCCGGCGATCGCCGAGGCGGCGATGCCGCAGATCATCGCCGGAACGAAGGGCATGCCGGCGGCGATCAGCAGGACCGTGGTGAAAGCGCCCACCATCATGACGTCGCCATGGGCGAAGTTGGTCAGCTTCAGCACGCCGAAGACGATCGAGAGGCCGACAGCCACCAGGGCGTAGAGACTGCCCAGGCTGATGGCGTTGATCACCTGCTGGATGATGTATTCAAGCTGGCTCATTCCGCCGCCCCCAGATAGGCCTGAGCCACGCGGTCATCGCTCCGAAGCTCGGAGGCGATGCCCGAAAGCGCCACCTTGCCGGTGCGCAGGACATAGGCGCGGTCGGCGAGTTCCAGCGCCAAGGCAATGTTCTGTTCGACCAGAAGCATGGTCATGCCCTGGCGTTTCAGTTCGGCGAGCGCGTCGAAGATGTGGCGCACCAGGAGTGGAGCGACGCCGAGCGACGGCTCGTCGAGCAGCAGCAGCTTCGGCGCCGCCATCAGCGCCCGGGCGAGCGCCAGCTGTTGCTGCTCGCCGCCGGAAAGCGTGCCGGCGAGCTGGCGCCAGCGCTCGCGCAGGATCGGGAACAGCGCGAACATCCGTTCCGTGTCGCGCGCGACGCCATCGGGATCCGTGCGCGTGCAGGCGCCGAGGCGCAGGTTTTCCGCAACCGAAAGACCGCCGAACAGGCGCCTTCCTTCCGGGCTATGCGCGATGCCGAGCCGGACGATCTGCGGCGCGGTCCGCTTGTTGATGACCGTGCCGGCGAAGGTGATCGTGCCCGATTTGGCGCGGGCGAGGCCGGATATGCTGCGCAGCGTCGTGCTCTTGCCGGCGCCGTTCGCGCCGACCAGGGCGATCACCTCGCCTTCGCGGACGTCGAGCGATATGCCCTTCAGCGCGCGCACGGCGCCGAAGCTCACTTCGAGATTGTCGATGCGCAGGAGCGGATCAGCTGTGGCCAAGATACGCCTCCCGCACGCGCGGATGATTGCGGACTTCTTCCGGCGTGCCGACGCATATGACCTCGCCGGTGGCGAGCACCTGGATGCGTTCGCAGAGCCCCATGATCAGGTCCATGTCGTGCTCGACGACGACAACGGCGACGCCATATCGGTCGCGGATCGTGCGGATGAGGCTCGCGAGCACTTTGGTTTCGTGGGAATCGAGGCCCGCCGCCGGCTCGTCGAGCAGCAGCAGCTCCGGCTTGGTAGCCAGCGCGCGGGCGATCTCGAGGCGGCGCTGGTCGCCGTAGGGCAGGTCGGCGGCAAGGCGGTGGGCCTGGCTGGTCAGCCCCATCAGGTCGAGGAGTTCGGTCGCCACTTCCTGCGCGGCGGCGACCCGGCGCTGATAGAGCGAGCCGCGCACCACCGAGGCGATCGGGCCGATCGGCTGGCGCAACTGCGCCGCCGCCAGCACGTTCTCGGCCACGGTCAGCGTGCCGAACAGGCGGGAGCCCTGGAAGGTTCGGGCGATGCCGAGCGCGACGATGCGCGACGTGCGCATGCCGACGATCGAACGGCCCTTGAATTCGATCTGGCCGGAATTCGGCTGCGAAAAGCCGGTGATCAGGTTGAAGAAGGTGCTCTTGCCGGAACCGTTGGGGCCAATGACCCCCACGATTTCCCGCGCCCGGAGCGTGATGGCCTGGTCGCGCAAAGCGACGAGGCCACGGAACGACTTGGTCAGCCCCGTTGTCTTGAGCAGAACCTGCTCGTCCGATCTGCCTTCCCGCAATGCCAAACTCGACCCCTCAAGAGATGCTCGCGTAGTCTCTGTTTCCGTAGAGTTGTATCTGCGGAATTCCCGTTTTTATTTGACGACTTTTCGTCGCATCTTGTCGTTCTAAGATCGATATTTCGCATATCGACCGTATTCAAGGAGCTGATAGTCGGAGTGTCAAGCGTTTGCGATCAAATTTGTTCAAGTTTCGATCGTTGCGCGGCCTTGAGTTCTTCGATCAGCGTATCGGAATCGGTCAGCCGGCAGTAACCCTTGAAGGCGGACAGGGCGCCGTCATGTCGTTCGCGGCTATCCGTCGTGCAGGCATCGGTCGGGCAGATCATGCGAAAGCCCCGGTCGGCGCCGTCGCGGACGGTATGGTCGACGCACTGGTCGGTCAGGAACCCCGTGACGATGACGGTGTCGATGCCGATGTTGCGCAATAGGTATTCGAAGATCGTCGAGTTGAAGAGGCTCGATGACGTCTTCGGCAGGATGATCTCGTCGTCGCCCGGCTTCAGCGCCTCGATGACGCGTGTCTCCGGCGAACCGGGCGCGAAATGGAAGTTCGTCTGCTTGTAGTCGAGGCTGCGGTCGCGGCCGTCGCGCGTCAGGCTCTCGATGACGGTGAAGACGATCTCCGCCCCCGCGCTGCGGCCGGCTTCGAGCAGGCGGGCCATGCCGGGGATGGCGACGTCGCGCGCGCTCCTGAAGAAATACGGCCGCGCTGTCTCGGCGCCGGCATGGAAGATGCCGTCCTGCGTGTCGATGAACAGGATGGCGGTCCGTGACGGGTCGATGGGCGAATGTCGGTCGAGCGGGGCGGCCCGGGTCATGATGCGGCGACCGTGAAGCGGCGATGGGCGGCGGGCAGCACGCGGCCGAGGCGCGTTGCCCATTCCGCCTGGCCGCTCGCCTCGCCGATCAGATCCTGGCGGATCTCGAACTCGACATAGGGAAGGCCGCGTTCCTCGCCATGGACCGGGATGGAGTAGTCCTTGTTCAGGTCGACGCCATAGGGCTCGTTGCGGCCGACGACGAGATCCGTCTCGTCGTCGAGCGCCTCCAGCACCGGCGTGGTGAAGCGCGTGTCGGCGCCGTAGCAGAGGCCGATCTGCCACGGACGCTGGAATGGCCTTGCCCGCAGCGACGGTGTGAAGGAATGCATCGAGACGAGGATCGTCGGGATGCCGGCTTCGGCGCGCCGGTCGAGGATCGTCTCGATCTGCCGGTGATAGGGCACGACGATCTCGTCGAGGCGCAACGAACGCTGAGCCGGCGTAAGATCGGCATTCCCCGGCACGACGGTGCCGTCGGAGACGAGCGCGATGCTGTCCGGCGAGGTGACGCGGCGGTTGCATTCGACGACGAGGCGCGAATAGCGCTGGAACACGAGCGAGGCGCCGAGTTGCTCGGCCAGCCGCTCGGATACGCCGAGGATGCCGATGTCGATGCCGATGTGACGGTTGAGTTCGGCGGGCTCGAGGCCGAGGCCGTCGAGCACGGCCGGAACGGCATTGCCGGCATGGTCGCAGATCAGCACGAAGGGCGAGGCATCGCCCCTGTCGATGATGCCGACCGGCTCGGGATCGTCGGGGCCGAGCAGTCCGTTCGGTTTGCCGAGGGCTTGGCTCATCTCAATAGGCTCGCGCATAGATGCGGCAGAGTTCGTCGATGTCGATGCCTTCCGACATCGAGATCTCGCCGCGCTTGTGGATCAGGTAGGCCTTGGAAAGAACCGGGCCGAGCCAGCCCATCGCGACGCTGTCTTCCTCCAGCGCCTGAAGCGCCTCCGGCAGGCTGCGGGGCAGGTCGCCAATGCCGCGCGCGTCGCGCTCGGCCTGCGACAGCGTGCCGGGGTCGCCGCTGGAGAGATAGGGTGCCGGCAGGCTGGCGCGGATGCCTTCGAGGCCTGCGTGGATCAGCATGGCGAGCTGAAGATAGGGGCTGGCCGTGGCGTCGGCGCCGCGGAACTCGATGTTGTAGCGCTTGGCGACATTCACCCCCTCGACTTCCGGGTAGGGGCAGATGCGCAGCAGCGCCTCGCGGTCGCGATCGGCGAGGTTGAGGTAATAGGCCGACCAGGAATGCGGCTTCAGCCGCTCATAGGAGATGGCGCTCGGCGCGGCGATCGCCGAGATCGCGCGGCCATGCTTCAGGATGCCGGCGGCGAAGGATGCGCCGACCGGGCTGAGCTTCCCTGGGCCGGCCGGATCGTACATGACGGGATTGCCGTCCTTGTCGATCAGGCTGAAATGGATGTGGACGCCATTGCCGACAATGCCGCGCGTCACCACCGGCGAGAAGGTGAGGTGGTAGCCGTGCTTCTTCGCGACCGAGCGGCCGATCTCGCGCAGCTTGACTGCCTCGTCCGCCGCCTGGAGCGCCAGCGCCGGGTCGACGGTGATCTCGTACTGGCGCGGGCCGTATTCCGGCAGGAAGGTGTCCGGCTGCAGGCCGTTGGCGCGCAGCGCGCCGACATAATCGCCGATGAAGGGCTCGAGGCCGCGCAGCGTGCTGGCGGCGTAGGAATCGCCCGGCCGTTCCTCGCCGCCGTCGATCCAGAATTCGTGCTCGAAGCTGGCGAGCACGCGCAGCCCGGTCTCGGCCTCCAGCCGGTCGAGCGCGTTCTTCAGGAAGCCGCGCAGGCAGCATTCCCAGCGTTCGCCGGCCATGGTCAGGATGTCGCCGAGCACGATCCGCTCGACCGGCGAGCCGTCGCCATAATCGAGCGTGATGTCGCCCTCCGGGCTCGGCACGAGCATCAGGTCGCCTTCGGCGCCGAACGGCGTCGCCGGAATGCGACCGAAGCAGTTGATCATGATGTTGGTTGGCGTCCAGCCGACGCCGAAGCGGCGCCGATTTTCGAGTTCGCGGGCCGGAAAGCCCTTGCCACGAACCTGCCCAGCAATGTCGCTGCAGCAGACTGTGACGATCGTTTCACGCTCGATCGCCATTCTTCCCCCGATGTACCACGACTGCGTGCCGGCGCCCGCGTTCCGCGCCTTCGTCCGGCAGGGCTTGACGCTAGCATGCGTGACGAAAATTTTACAAGCCGCCCAAATAGGCAGCGAAGCTGTAATTTATGGCACGCAGTCGGATGTCAGGGGATCAGCTTGGCGCGGACCGTCTCGATCGCCTCGAAGCGCGTGCGGGCGATCGGCCACTGCCGGGCGTCGATGGACAGCGCCAGCGTCTCGACCAGTGCGATCAGGCCGATCAGGCTATCCCAGGGTGAGGGCAGGTCGACCTGGGCGCGGATGACGATGTCCGCCACCTGCGCGACGTCCGACATCCAGCGGTCGGTGAAGAGGGCGACGACCGCGCCGCGCTGCTTGGCGATTTCGGCGGTTCGGATAGTGTCGAGTTGGTAGCGGCGGATATCGAACAGGATGACGACGTCGCGTTTGCGGATGTCGGCAAGCTCGTCGGCGCGGCGCGGCAGCGCCTGCGAGAACAGGCGGACGCGGCTGCGCATCTTGCGCAGGTGGAATTCCAGATGGCGCGCGGCCGGGTCGGTGAAATCGCCGCCGAGCAGGAAGATTTCCCGGCGTTCGTCGATCAGCAGGTCGGTCTGCGCCTCGAGATCCGCCTGGCTCACCATGGCGAGCGAGTTCTCGACCGTGGTGACGAGGCTGCGGGTGAAGGCGGAAACCGCGGTCGTGGTGCCGTCGGCATGCGGCCGGGTCAGCGGATATTCCGCCTGCGCCTCCATCTCCTCGCGCAGCGCGCGGCGGAAATCGGCGTAGCCGGTGAAGCCGAGCTTGGCGACGAAGCGCAGGATGGTCGGTGCGCTGACCTTGGCGCGCTCGGCGAAGAGTGCCACAGTCTCCATGCCGGTGGTGGGATAGCGGGCGAGCAGGGCCCGCGCTGCCCTCCGCTCGGCCTCGCTCAACGAGGCCATGCTGGCCGTGACGCGATCGGCGAGGGTCGGCTTGCCGGAGCGGGGGGCGGCTCCTTCGGTCGGCTCAGTCTCGTCGATCATGTCTTCTCCTGTTTTCGAGATTGAATATTTCAATAACATTCTGGCAGCATATTCCCAGAACCGTAATTCTCATTACAGTGTCGGCGCGCATTCAGATGCTTCGCCGGAGATGCCAGATGACCACACTACCGCCAATCGACGCCCCGCATGGCGCCTATCGTGAACGCAATTTCGTGCCGGCGCGCACGGCGCTTCTCAATGTCGACATGCAGAACGGCGAGTTCAACGCCGAACTGCTGGCGCTGGCCCGCGTCGACGGCACGCCGGAATCGAAGAAGCGCGCCTTCTACGAGCGGATCGCCGACACGCTGATCCCCAACCAGGCGCGCCTGCAGGAAGCCGCCCGCGCCGCCGGTATCGAGGTGATCTTCACCGTCATCGAGAGCCTGACGCAGGATGGTCGCGACCGCAGCCTGGATCACAAGATCTCCGGCCTGAACGTGCCGAAGGGCTCCTGGGAAGCGCTGCCGATCGAGGCGGTCGGCCCGCGCGGTGACGAGATCGTCATCCCGAAGACGGCCTCCGGCATCTTCAACTGCACCAACATCGAATATGTGCTGCGCAATCTCGGCATCGAATATCTGGTGATCTACGGCGTCGTCACCGACCAGTGCGTCGAATCGGCGATCCGCGACGCCGCCGACCGCGGCTTCCTGGTCACCCAGGTCGAGGATTGCTGCGCGGCCGACACGCCGGAAAACCACGCCACGTCGATCGAGTCGATGCGCGGCCATTACTGCCGGACCCGCACCACCGACGAGGTGATCGCCGAGATCGCCGCCGCCCGAGCGGTCGCCGCCGCCTGAACCGTTTCGGGCGAGGCGGTCCGATTTCGTCTCGCCCCCACCCTGGATGCCGGGCTCGACCCGCAGGTTTCGAAAGATCGACATGTCAGAACAGCCGACGCTCTCGCACAATGAACTCCACGCCTGGGACCGGGATCACTTCTTCCATCCCTCGACGCATATGGCCCAGCATGCCCGTGGCGAGACGCCGAACCGCATCATCGCCGGCGGAGAGGGCGTCTACATCACCGATGTCGACGGCAAGCGCAGCCTCGACGCGTTCGCCGGTCTCTATTGCGTCAATGTCGGCTACGGCCGTACCAAGATCAGCGACGCGATCGCCCACCAGGCATCGCAGTTGCCCTATTACCATGCCTATGTCGGCCACGCCTCGGAGCCGTCGATCCGGCTCGCCAAGATGGTGATCGACCGTGCGCCGGCGCATATGAGCCGTGTCTTCTTCGGCCTGTCCGGCTCCGACGCCAACGAGACCAACATCAAGCTGGTCTGGTACGTCAACAACGTGCTCGGCCGTCCGGAGAAGAAGAAGATCATCTCGCGCTGGCGCGGCTATCACGGCTCCGGCGTCATGACCGGCAGCCTGACCGGCCTTGCTGCGTTCCACAACCTGTTCGACCTGCCGCGCGCGCCGGTGCTGCATACGGAATCGCCGTATTTCTATCGCCGCGAGGACCGCAGCCTGACCGAGGAGCAGTTCTCGCAGTTCTGCGCCGACAAGTTGGAGGAGATGATCCTGGCCGAAGGGCCCGAGACCATCGCCGCCTTCATCGGCGAGCCGGTTCTGGGCACGGGCGGCATCGTGCCGCCGCCGGCCGGCTACTGGCCGAAGATCCAGGCGATCCTCGACAAATACGACATCATCCTGATCGCCGACGAGGTCGTGACGGCGTTTGGTCGCCTCGGCTCGATGTTCGGTTCCGATCACTACGGCATGAAGCCGGACCTGATCACCATCGCCAAGGGGCTGACCTCGGCCTATGCGCCGCTTTCCGGCGTCATCGTCTCGGAAAAGCTGTGGCGGATCCTGGAGCAGGGCTCCGATACGTTCGGGCCGATCGGCCATGGCTGGACCTACTCGTCCCATCCGCTCTGCACGGCGGCCGGCGTCGCCAATCTCGAAGTCGTCGACGAGCTTGATCTTGTCAACAATGCGCGCGATGTCGGCGCCTATTTCCGCAACAGCCTGGCCGAGGCGGTCGGCGGTCATCGGATTGTCGGCGACGTGCGCGGCGAGGGGCTGCTGGCGGCGGTGGAATTCGTCAGGGACCGCGACGACCGCGCCTTCTTCGAGGCGTCGGAAAAGGTTGGCCCGCGCATCGCGACCGCGCTGCTAGGGCAGGGGGTGATCGGTCGCGCGATGCCGCAGGGTGACATCCTCGGATTCGCACCGCCGCTCTGCCTGACGCGCGAGGAGGCGGATATCGTCGTCGCCGCCACCGTCAAGGCCGTCGACGAGGTCGCTGCCACGCTGTAGGGGCTCGCGAGCCAGAATGCAAAAAAGGGCCGGGTCATGGTGGATGACCCGGCCCTTTTTCATCTCTGCGATACAGTCTGGAATTCGCTACTTGTCGATCCGGGTCAGTTCCGCGCCGCCATCGGCCCGGTGCAGGTACTGCGAGCAGACCAGCCATCCCTTGATCGGCCTCAGTAGCAGCAGCGTCGGCAGCAGCAGCATGGGCAGCGTCGTGAAGAGGTGGACCCAGAGCGGCGCCTCGAACTTGACCTGCAGCCAGAGCGCCAGGATCACGGCCGGGATACAGCCGACGAACTGGGCGAAGAAGGCGGGGCCGTCGGCCGGGTCGGCGAAAGAGAAGTCCAGTCCGCAGACCTCGCAGCGCGGCGCAAGCTTCAGCCAGCCGCTGAAGATGTGACCGGACTGGCAGCGCGGGCAGCGGCCGGCGACGCCGAGCTTGAAGGCGAGGTGGTATCTGGATTCGGTTTCGCTCATGGCGATCCTCTGGTCTGGTTCGCAGCAGGCCGGCGGCCGGGAATGGCAACGGCTTGCCTTCCGAAAGACTTCGCCTGCGCGCGGGAAAGCAGAGTTCCCGGGTCGCCAATGCCTAGCTTTCGATCTTCGTGGTCAAAATCTAGCCGTTCTCCTTGCCGCGAACGAGGTGACGAAATGTAGCCGGCAACTTTTGTCGCAGTCCGGGCCCCCTGTGCCGTTCAAGTGCTTTCCGGAACCAGCGAATCCCGCAGGTTCTGAAGCTCGGTCGCGACGAAGGCCGGCAGCGGCGCCGTCTGCTGCGGCCTGTCGTCGTGCAGGACGGCCCATTCGAGATCGGCCAGCGCGGCGAGAATTGCCCGCTCCCCGCCAGGCCCGAACAGCGTGCGGGTCGTCTCGGCTGTCGCCGCCGGGTCGCTGTTCTCCATCGCCCAGCAGGTCGAGAGCACACGGTAGCAAAGCCGCTGGGTCGTGACCACGGCCGGCCACATCCGCTCTGCTTCGGCGCCGTAGCGGGGCGATGAGCCGGCGCTGCGGTCATAGGCTCCGAGCAGCGTGAGGGCGCGATGCTGCAGGTCGCGCCGCGCTTCGCGCGCTTCCGCCGTCAAAACGTCGCCCTTCGCCATGTGGCGGATCGTTGCGGCGACGGCTTCGAGCGTGCGGGCGAGTTCGGCCGAAATCCGCGCCGTGGCGACGCGCGGATTGGAGAGCGCGAACACGCCGAGGCCGACGACGCAGCCGATGACGGTATCGATGCCGCGCACCCAGAGCAGATGGCCGACATCGGGCACCGGATGGCCGCCCGAGGCGATGGTGAGGGCCGCCGCCGTGATGAAGACGACCGCCAGCGCGTAGTTGCGGATGACGATCATCTCGATGACGAACTGCAGGCACATGAGCGTCACGGCAAGCCAGAGGCCGCCCGGCTGCAGGGCCAGGATCGAACCGGCCAGCAGCAGGCCGACCATGGTCCCGGCCATGCGCTCGACGCCGCGCTGTAGTGTGCGGGCCCAGTCGAGACCCTGGTGCAGGATGAGCATGGCGGCGGCGATGCACCAATAGGCGCGTTCGAGACCGAGCATGGCGCCGAGCGTTCCGGCGACCGCGGTGGCGACGCCGACGCGCGCGGTCACGAGCAGCGCCGGCGACCAGGGCGCAAGGCTTTCACGCAGCGAGTCGACGACGCCATGATGGCCGAGCGGAACATGGCCCGGATCCGTCCGCTCGGCGCCGGGCTGAGGGCTCAGCGCCTCCGCGCCGAGACCTCGCGCCTGGTCGATGGCGGCGGCCGGCAGCGGTCCGGTCGCGCTCATCGCTTCGGCGAAAAGCTGGTTAAGCTCGCGCCCGATCGCCCGCAACCGGCTCAGCGTGCCGTCCGGTCGCGGCCGCGGCGGCTGGAAGCTGACGAGCGTCGTCCAGGATTCCTGCATCGACTGCGCCGCATTGTGGCGGGCCGCGTCCTGAGCCGGGGTTCCGATCGCTTCGATGAACCGGGCTACGGCCTCGGCGGAGGCGGCGACCGCCTTTCGCTCCGGCCCGCGCGGCCAGAAGAAGGCGCCGATCATGTGCGCGATCCAGGCGACGACGCCGCCGGCCGAGACCAGCAGCGCGGTGTGGCCGACGGTTAGGTGCGGTGCGTGGATCGCGGTGCCCGCGGCGCAGGCGAGCGTGAACATGTAGGCGCCGGGCGGCGATACGCGCAGCGCGTTGCAGAGGAAGGTGGCGACCATGGCCATCAGCGCGATGGCGGGCACCACCATCCAGGGCGTCGCCTGCGCCCAGACGCCGAGGCTGACGGCGATCGTGAATGCCAGCGCGATCAGGGCGAGATAATAAGCGCGGTTGAGATAAGGCCGGTCGCTGCCATAGAGGGCGGTGAAGGCGCCCGTCGTCGCCATCAGCCCGGCCGATGTGTCGCCGAGAGCCCAGCCCGCCACCACCGGTATGCCCATGCAGAGCGCGGCGCGCATCGCGAAGGGCCATCGCCGCTTGGCATCGCGCAGCCGGAACATCATGCCGAGGCTCAGCGTGCTGCGCGGCGGCGGCGGCGGTATGGGAAGGACCGATGTGGGCTGCGTCGAGGGCATGTCGCGGGCGTTTCGTGCGTGGCGGGGAGGGCTGGTCCGCAGGGTAGCAGCGGAAGGATGGAAAGGCACCGCCCGGCCCTTGGCGTCGGGGCCTATCCCATGTCGGAGGCGTTTTCCCCCCGGCTCCGCCGCCGGCCGATCCAGCCGAGCAGCAGGGCGATCACGACCAGAGGGGCGGCGACCGTCGCGATCTGCGCGCCGAGGATGAGCGTTGAGTTCGGGGCGGCCGCCCCGGCGCGGATGGCCTTGACCTGATCGGCCGTCACCTTGGCGGCCGGATTGCCGAAATTCTCGATCAGGTAGGCGCCGAGCGTGGCCACCTGCTGGTCGGAGAGCGCATCGGCAAAGGCCGGCATCAGCACGTCCGGCTGCCGGCGGAGGCCCTGCAGGATGACCGCCACGACATTGTTGGTGTTCGTCGTGCCGAGAGCCGTGTTGTGCAGTAGCGACGGCAGCCTGCCGTCGAAGCTGCCCTGGCCCTTGTCCTGATGGCAGCTCGCGCAATAGGCGTCATAGATCTGCGCGCCGCTCCACTGGTCGTGATCCCCGGGCAAGGGCACGCCCCGGATTTTGGCGAGATCGTCCGTCGGGTTGCCCCAGAGATAGGTCGGCCTGGTGTCGGCGGGATCGTGGATCGCCGGCACGGATTTCAGGTAGACGGCGATGGCGCGAAGATCCGCGTTGGTCAGGAAGCGCAGGCTGTTCTCGACCGCTTCCGCCATCGGGCCGCCCGCCTGCGCCTTGGCGCTAGCATGACCGTCGCGCATGTAGGCGACGAGTTCGTCGACGCTCCAGCCGCCGATGCCGCTGTTCGCGTCGGAGGTCACGTTGGGAGCGTGCCAGAAGCCGACATCGCCGCCGGCCATCTCACGCGAGGATTGCTCCGCCATCAGCAGGTTGCGCGGGGTATGGCAGGTGCCGCAATGCGCCGGCCCGCGGACCAGATAGGCGCCGCGATTCCATTCGGCGCTCTGCGACGGGTCCGATGAAAACGGCTTGCCGTCGAGGAACAGGAGATTCCACGCCGCCATCGACAGGCGGATGTTGAACGGCAGCGGCAGCTTGGTCTCGGCCGGCTTCTGGTCCACCGGTTCGACGCTGTTCATGAAATAGGCGTAGAGCGCGGCGACGTCCTCGTCCGAGAGCTTCGCATAGGCGGTGTAGGGCATGGCCGGGTAGAGCAGCTGGCCGTCACGTCGCACGCCCCTGCGAAGGGCGGCGCTGAACTGGTCGAGCGTGTAATTGCCGATGCCGGCCGTCTTGGACGGGGTGATGTTGGTGGCGATGATCGCCCCGATCGGCGTCTCGATCGGCAGGCCGCCCGCCATCGGCTTGCCGCCGGGAAGGGTGTGGCAGGCCGTGCAGTCCGAGGCGATGGCGAGATATTTGCCGCGCGCGATGGTGTCGGCGTCGGCGGCGTGGCCCGGCCCGGGAGCGGCGGCGCCGATCAGGCCCGAAAGCGCCAGCGCCAGCCAGGCAGGCGCGGCCGCGCGGCGACGCGGCCGTCTCACGATGGCACCCGCTCGGCGGCGTCGCGCGGCGGCGGGGTGGAGGCCGCCCCCTGCTGCGCCAGCATGTGCGGCACGGCGCGCAGGGCGACGGCAAGCGCATTCTCGGTCGAGTTGCAGGTCGCCGAGGTCGGCAGGACGCCGGTTCCGGCGAGATACAGGTTCTCGTGGTCATGCGTGCGGCCCCACTCGTCGCAGACCGAGACCTTGGGGTCGCTGCCCATGCTCAGCGTGCCGCAGATATGCTGGTTGTTGGCGAAGTCGCCATCCTTGCTGAAGCGCAGGTTGGTGCCGCCCATCAGCTCGGCGATGCGGCGGAAGTCCTGCTGCGACCGCTCCGCGCCGCGACGGGTATAGTCCTCGATCGAGTAGTGCGTTTCCGGCTTGGGGATGCCCATCGCATCCTTTTCCGAACTCAGCATGATCCGGTGATCGGGGTTGGGCAGCACCTCCAGCACGTTCTTGACGCTCATCTCGCGGGCCGCGCTGTGGCGCAGGCGCTTTTCCAGTTCGGGCCCAAAGACGCCCTGCTTGATGAGCGAGGTGGTGGCGCCGTCGACGCGCGAGATATTGGTGAAGTCGAGCCGATAGGGCGCATGCTCGCTGCGGAAGGCGCCGTCGCGCATCGTGTTGATCGAGCTCGGGCTTTGCGGTCCGCGCCCGAGCCAGACATCCTCGTCCGCGTCGAAGGTCAGCGATGTGCTCGGATGGTCCATCAGATGGCGGCCGACCATGTCGAAGCCGTTGGCGAGGCCCTTGGGAAACTTGTCGCTGGTCGATAGCAGCAGCAGCCGCGGGCTCTCGATGCCGTTGGCGGCGACGACGAAGGTCTTGCCGGTGACGCGATGCGAGGCCTTGTCCGGATCGTAGTAGAGCGCGGCGGCGACCCGGCCGCGCTCGTCATGCTCCAGCTTGTAGACATTGGCGTTTGGGATCAGCTGTACGCCCGCCGCTTCGGCCGCGGCGGCGGCGAGGCCGCCATGATATTGCGCGTCGACCGGACAGATCGGCTGGCAGCTGTTGTTACCGACGCAGGCCGGGCGGTCGTCATAGGGCCGGCTGTTGCGCGCCGTCGTGTTGGAGACCACCGGAAAGTCGGAGGCGAGCCGCTCGCGCAGCCGGCGCATCGCGTAGACTTCGGCGACCGGCTCCATCGGAAAGGGCTTTTGCCGTGGCGAGCCGGTGTTCGGCGCGCCCGAGACTCCCATGATCTCCTCGGCCTCCTGGTAGAAGGGCTCGAGATCCTCGTAGCGGATCGGCCAGTCGACGCCGACGCCGTACAGGCTCTTGATCTGGAAGTCGTTGGGAACGTTGCGCCACGCCTGCGCCGCCCAGTGCCAGGTCGTTCCGCCCACCTGGCGGATATATTCCGCAGGGTAGGGATAGGGACCACCCTGTATCAGATAGCCATTGTCCGTCGGCTGGTAGACGGGATGCGGCGCCCAGTCGACCGGCGGATAGGGGGACATCCAGTCGCTGCGGCGCGGCGAGTTGCGAAAGCGCGCCACGATCTCGCCGCGCGTGACCCGCGGCCCGGCCTCGAGGATGATCACCGAGGCACCGGCCAACGCCAGCTTGCGCGCCACCTGCGAGCCGATGATGCCGGAGCCGATGACGACATAGTCCGCAGACAGGGTGTCAGCCATGGTCGGGACCCTCGGCCGGATGGCGGGACCAGCTGCCGTAGCCGCCATAGGCATAGGTCGGCGGCTTCAGGACATCGGCGACGATTTGGGCGTTGAGCGCCGTCTCGAAGGCGATGCAGCGCGCGCGCACGCCGCTGCCGACGATGCCGAGATACCAGGCCGTCACGATCTGCCCGGGCAGGTCCTTCAACGGCGAATTCTCGTCATTCAACGTTTGCTGCAACTGCATCGGGTCGATCTTGCGCTGCTCGATCAACTGGAGCAGCTGCCGGGTCCTGTCCGCGAAGCCGGCATCGTTGGCGGCGAGCGCGTCATGCAGGCGCCTGGCCTGTCCCGTATCGAGCGACGTACGTCCGACCAGTAGCGCCGAAAGCGCCATGAACGGCGCCATCGCCGCGTCGGGCACCTCCTGCGCTAGGGCAAAGGGAAGGAGCGAGAGAACATAGGTCGCTCCGAAGCCGACCAGAAGCGCCCGCCGAAGCCGATCGGGCGGAGCATCGATCGCAAGGGGCGGGGAAGTCGGCGGGATGTGGTGTGGTCCCATGTCGAAACTCCAGCCTGCGACGGCTCGACGGCGGAGACGAACTTGTGTCGAGGCTATTCTAGCGATGTCGCCTTGCCGCGCTCATCACGAACCGAAGAGCGAAGGCGAGTGCAGCAGGACGGCGGCGCCATCGCCGAGCAGGAAGAGGATGAAGAGCGTCGCGGTCCAGAAAGCGGGATATTCCCAGCCGCCGTCCGGATTGCTGAACAGCCAGCCCTTCTTGCCGTGGACCGTCACGATGGTGCCGATCATCAGCGGCATCAAAAGCAGCGCCACGATGCGCGGCCAGATGCCGAGGATCAGGCAGGCGGCGCCGCCGAGCTCGACCGTGATCGTGACATAGGCGAACCAGCCGGGCAGGCCGAGCGACCGGAAGAAGGCCATCGTGCCGGGGATCGTATAGACGCGCCACTTCAGCAGGGCATGTGCGATGAAAAGGATGCCGAGGCTGATCCGCAGAAGAAGAATGGCGTAGGGGGCATTGACGAGATCAATCATGCCGGGCCACCGCGAGGAAGGCGTCGGTGAAACAACGACGGGCCGCGAATACAGGCCTCTGGGTTGACGGAAAAGGGATGATCGCGATCAAGATCGCTACGCCTTCACGCTTCCAGTCGATCGATTCAGCGCCTTGGGCGGCAAGGTGTAAAGAGGATAATTCGGCCGCTTGCCGGGCGGCGGTGCATCCGTCGCCTGGCTTCGAGAGGCCCCGAGACGCTAGGGCTCGTCCTCGTCGGTTTCGTCTTCGTCTTCCTCGTCGTCTTCCGGCATGTCGATCGCGTCGCGCATCGGCCGGCCATCCGTATCGATCAGCGCGTCGAGAAAAGCCTGGTTGGCGCGGTCATCGACATCGGGCACCCGGTGAAGGTCCGAGGGGTCGGGCTGCAGCGGATCGGGGATCGGCTTCTTCGGATCCATCGTTTTTCTCCTTATGCGACAGGCAACGCTCCCCGTGCCGCCCAAGGCGGCGACGGGCGGGCAGGGCTCCGATGTTCGGTCGCGTTCAGCGAACCAGCCAGTGCTAGTCGACGAGCAACTCGTCGTGCACGCGCAATCCACGCGCCAACAGGCGCAGCGCTTCCTTGGAAATCAGCCAGCCGGATTCACAGCGCATGATTTGCGTCACGGCGACGCCGGTCCGGTCGGCCAGGTCGGTCTGGCTGATGCAGCGCCATTCACGAATGGCTTTCAACGGCTGCTCGCCGGCCGCAATCTTCTCGAGGACATGGTTCGGCAGCCCGGCGGTATCGCGCGGCCCTATATTGGGCTGCTGACGGAAGTGACGAAGCTCCATCTTACCCTCCCAACCGGCGGCACTCCCCCTGCCGCCTCTCAGAAGGAACGCACGAAAATCTGAAATGTTCCAGACCTTCGTGCGCCGGAAGGACCCGTTTTGCGAAGTTGATCAGGCGGCGGGCAGCGCCGGCAGCCCGGCCCGTTCACGGAACGAGGCTTCGCGGATGTCGACCTCGAGCCCGGCGAGATCGCCCGCCGCCGAGGTGCAGAGAAAGACGATCGCCTTCGCCGGATCATCGACCGAGGCGAGCCCCTCGCGCGGCAGCTTGCTGACCGGATTGATGCCGGAGGCGCGGATCTCGACCTGCATGCCGGTATCGACGATCCCCGGCGCGAAGCCGAAGGCGCGGATGCCGCGTGCCCCATATTCGAGCGCCAGCGACTTCGTCACCATGGCGAGCCCGGCCTTGGCGGCGCAATAGGCGCTCCAGCCCTCCATCGCGCGGTGCGCCGCACCGGAGGACAGGTTGACGATGGCGCCGCCGCCCCGGTCGAGCATGGCGGGCAGGACCGCCCGCGCCATCGCCGCCGCGCCGATCAGCGTCGCGTTGATGTTGGCGGCCCAGGCGTCGGCGTCGGTCTCGTGCAGCAGGCCGATCGGCTGCACCGTGCCGGCGTTGTTGACGAGGAGGGTCGGCGCGCCGACCAGGGCGGTCGCCTCGCGGACGGCGGCGCGGACCGCTTCCGGGTCCGCCACATCGCAGGCGAGGCCGAGCGCTCGGCCCTCTGCGCATTGCCCTGCGACCGCCTCGGCGTCGGCAAGCCGCCGCGCCGTGACGATGACGCGGGCGCCAGCTTCGGCGAGCGCCTTGGCGGCGGCCGCCCCGATGCCGCCCTTGGCGCCGGTGACGAGGGCGATTTCTCCGTCGAGCATGGTGGGTCCGATCAATCCATGTGCCATTGCAGGGGAAGCATATAGGCAAAGCCGGTGCGCGGGTCGCCCTCGAGCTTCATGATCGGCGCCATCGCCTCGCCCCAGCGCTTGTTGACCGGATCATCCTTGAGATAGGCGATCGTCTTCTGCAGGTCATCGGTCTCGAAATAGCCGATCAGCTTCAGGCCGAGCCGGAAGATCGAATAGTTGCGGATGCCGGCCGCCTTCAGCGTCTCCAGCATCTCCGGCCAGATCTCGTCATGCGCCTTCTTGTATTCCTCTTCGCATCCCGGACGGACTTCCAGAACCCAGGCGTAGTGCCCCATGATTTCCTCTCAGGCGAGATAGTCGTGAACGATGCGGCCGGGCACCAGCGTGAAATCGGCCTTCCAGTGCAGCCCGTCCAGCATGTCGACCACCGGCAGGCGGTGGATCGGCGCCTGCGCGTTGGGCCGCAGCTCGACGGTGCAGGGACCGCCCCAGCATTCATGCACGACGACATTGGCGAGCCGCCGCGCCGTCAGCTGCCGGATGGCCGGGCGCTGGTCGATGTGGTCGATCACCTTCAGATTGATGTTCTCGGCGAAGTCGAAATGCTTGTTGAGGCTGGCGAGCGTGTCGGTGCGCTGCTTGTAGGGCAGCGTCCCGGTCAGAACGTCGATGCCGTTCCGCGCCACCGTGCCGACGACGAGATCGCCGCGCAGCTCCAGTTTCGGCTCGCCATATTTCTTCGGCTGGCCGTGCAACTCGCGGCCATGCACGACGCCCGCGTCGGAGGAGAGGAACAGATAGGGCGAGTAGGACCCTTCGGCGACGCCCGGCAGGCGGCAGCCAAGCGAGACGTTGCTCTCGCCATAGGGGCCGAGCCACTCCGTGTCGTTCATCTTGTAGATATGCGCCATGACGATGTCGCTGGTCGGCTCCAGCGGCGGCGGCAGCAGCCGGGCGACGGCCGCCTCCGTCGTGCGCCAGACCAGCGTCAGCACGTCGACATTGCGGAAGGTGAACGGATAGGGCGGCACCATCGGCGCGTCCCAGGGGGTCGAGAAACCGGGCTTCAGGATGTCGTCGACCGACAGGCGGTCGAGGCCGCCATTGCGCAGATCCTTGCTCATCAGCCGGCATCCCTTCCGAAGCGTTCTTCCTTCGGCGGTGCGATGCCGTAGCCGACGAAGCCGCCGGTGACGTTGATCAGTTCGCCGGTGACGAACGAGGCTTCCGGCGAGACGACATAGGAGACGGCGGCGGCGACGTCGGCCGGCCGGCACCAGCGGCCGACGGGGATCGTCTTCAAGACCTGCGCCTCGAACGCCTCCCAGCTGAGGCCGAGCTTTTCCGCCTTCTCGCGGAACTGCTTCTCCATCCCGGTGCCGGGGCCGACATGGCCGGGCGCGACGCCGTTGACGGTGATGCCGTAGGAGGCGAGCTCGACGGCGAGGCACTGGGTCAGGCCCCAGAGCGCGTTCTTCGACGAGATGTAGGCGCTGGAATAGGGATTGCCGAAGTTGAGCCGGGTGATGATGTTGACGATGCGGCCGCGCTCGGCCCGCATCATCGCCCGCGCCGCGGCGCGGCAGGTCAGGAACGGCCCGCGCGCATTGACGCTCTGGATCCGGTCCCATTCCTCCGGCGTCGTGTCGACGACCAGCTTCTGCAGGTGGATGCCGGCGGCGTTGACGAGGATGTCGAGGCGGCCATGCTGGTCGAGGACCGTCTCGAATGCCTGGTCGACCGAGTTCGCGTCGGTGATGTCGATACCGACCGCGCTGCCGCCGACGCCATTAGCGACCTCGGCCGCCAGCGCCTCGTTGTGATCGGCGGCGACGACGTGGTAGCCGTCCCCAGCCAGCCGGCGCACGATCTCCGCGCCGATGCCGCCCGCGCCGCCCGTCACGAGCGCAATCCCTTTTTCCGTCACGCCAGCCACTCCCTCACGCAGTCGCGCATGTCGATGGTTTCGGTCAGCACGTCGTCGTGCAGCCCGTCCATGTAGTCCTGATGCACATATTCGATCGCCAGATAGCCGTCATAGCCGGCCGCCCTGAGCGTTCCCAGCATCGCCGGGAAATTGAGCGTGCCGAGCGACAGCTTGCATTGCAGCACGCCCATGCGTGCCTGGCGCAGATGCACGTGCGCGGCATGCGGCGCCAGCACGTCGATCTCTTCCTGCCGGTAGCCGAGGCAGACGAAATGCGCGTAGTCGAGCACGAGCTTCAGCCCGGGCACGCGATCGAGCAGGTCGAGCACCAGCGTCGGGCTTTCGAGATAGGAATGGACATGCGGCTCGATGGTGAGCTGGATGCCTTCCGGCGCTGCGATCGCCACAAGCCGGCGCAGGCTCTCCGCCGATTCCACGAGTGCCGCGGCCCGGTCCTGGCCGGGATTGACCACGCCGGGCAGCACGAAGACGCTGCCGAGGCCGGCGCGCCTGGCGAAGCGGACGACCCGGCGGAAATCCGCCTCGTTCTGCGCGCGATGGCGGGGATCGGCCAGGTTCCGGTCCGACAGCGAGCCGCCGAACAGGTGGTAGAGATTGGGCAGCGCGACGCCGAGCTTCAGCACGCGCTCGGCCATGCCGTCGGGATCGGCGATCAGCGCTTCCCTGTCGAGGCCGGGCTTGTAGAAATAGCCGAGGTCGAGCGCGCCGATTCCGAGCACGCGCGAGAGCCCGGCCGCCTCGTCCAGCGTCAGGCCGCGCAGCGACCAGGTGGTGAGCGAGAGCTTCATCCGCGTCAGACCTTCTCGACGCGGCCGCTCTCGGCCGAGCGGTAGAGCGCGTCGAGCACTTCGACCGCGCGCATGCCGACGACGCCCGGCGACTCGTTGCGCGGATGCAGGCCGCGGCAGATATCGACCAGCAGGGTGACCGGCTCGATGCAGCTATAGGCGCCGGCGCCGGCGGCGATCGGCACGATCTCGTCCGTGCCGTTGCGGCGGCTCACTTCCAGCCGCTCGCGCTCGATGTCGAGCAGCAGCATGCCTTCCGAGCCGAAGATGCGCAGGTCGATCTGGAAGCCGCGATGCTTCGGCACGGTGGACGAGCCGGAAAGCGAGCCGGTGGCGCCATTGGCGAAGCGGACGACGGCGGCATCGTAGTAGTCGACGCCCGCCGGCGAGCGGCCGACCATGGCGAAGACCTCTTCCGGCGCGATATCGGCGATCTTGAACAGCAGGCCGAGCGCATGGACGAGCTGGCCCCAGCCATAGCCGCCGGCACGCTTCGGATCCGCCCAGGTCGAGGCCGGCGGGCGGAACATCGCGCCCTCGGTCTCCTTCATCGGCTCGCCGGCCATCAGGTCGCCGAGCGCCGAGGCCATCTGCAGCACGACGTGCTCGACCCGGCCGATCGCGCCCGAGGCGATCAGCTCGGCCGCCCGCGCGCTGAAAGGCTTGAAGTTCCAGCCATAGGGCACGACGATCTCGCGACCGTGCTCCGCCGCCGCGGCGACGATCTCGCGCGCATCGGACGCGGTCGTGGCGAGCGGCTTCTCGACCAGGACATGGCAGCCGGCCTTGATCGCGGCCAGCGCATGTTCGTGGTGCAGCACATGCGGCGAGGCGACGATGACGCCGTCGAGCGGCACCTCGCGCAGCATCGCGGCATAGTCCTCATAGCCGTGCTCGATGCCGAAGCGGCTCTGGATCTGCCCGAGCTCCGCCTTGCCGAGCCGGTTGACGGCGACCAGTTCGCAATGCGGGTTGTCCCTGAGCGCCGGAATGTGGTTCTCGACCGCCCACCATCCGGTCCCGATGATGCCAATCCTGGCGCGCTTCATGAGTTTCGTTCCATCAGGGAGTGATATCCATGGCGTTGACCGTCGAAAGGTGCACGTTGGTCATGTGCTGGACCATCGCGGCCTCGGCGGCGTCCGGGTCGCGCGCCGCCAGCGCCGCGACGATCAGTTCGTGATCCCTGAAGGACTGGCCGAGGACGCCCGGCGTCTCGGCGGCGATCCGCCGGTATTCCATGCCGAGGACGTAGAGCGAGGTCGAGACGCGCACGAGGAACGGGTTGCCCGTCGCGTCGGAGAGGACGCGGTGGAACTCGACGTCGGAGACGCGGAAGCCGATGGGATCGTTGATCAATCCGCGCTGGACGATCAGCATGTTTTTCATCCGCGTCAGGTCTTCCGCCGTGATCCGCTCGGCCGCCATGCGCCCGATGCCGCCGTCGATCAGCTTCCGCGACTCGTAGAGCGCATTGACGTTGTGCTCGTTGAGCGTGATCAGGAGCTGCAGCGGCCCGAGCAGGTCGGAGGCTTCGAGCGACGACACATAGATGCCGCCGCCCTGCCGGACCTTGAGCACGCCAAGGATCTGCAGGCCGCGCAGGGCTTCGCGCACACTCGGCCGGCTCACCTGCATGGCGGCCGCCAGCTCGCGCTCGGGCGGAAGCTGGTCGCCCGGCCGAAGGTTCTTCGTCCGCACCAGGTCGAGCAGCTTCTTGGCAACCTGTTCGGCTACCGAGCTGCGCTCGATCGGTTCGAAGTCGGCCGGGATCATTTCCGCCATCCTATTCCCCCAGCGCGCGGGTTCGGATCTGGTCGAGGCTGACGGCAAGCATCAACACGACGCCGCGCGTCACGTCCTGCCAGAAGCTGGAAACATTGAGCAAAGTCAGGCCGTTATTGAGCGTGCCGAGGATCAGCACGGCCAGCAGCGTACCCCAGACGCTGCCGCGACCGCCGTTGAGGCTGGTGCCGCCGAGGATGATGGCGGCGATGACGGTCAGGAGTTGCGAACCGGCGGCGGTCGGGCCGGCCGCGCCCAGCATGGCGCCGAGGATGGTGCCGGCGACGGCGCCGGAGACGGCCGAGATCACGTAGAGGATGATGACGGTCTTCTCGAGCGGAATGCCGATCAGGCGCGACGCCTCGGCATTGCCGCCGGCGGCGTAGATGTAGCGGCCGAAGCGCATCTTCGTCATGACAACCCAGAGGCCGACGAAAGTGACCATCATGATCAGGAACGGGATCGGGATGCCCGCGACGCGGCCCGAACCGACCCAGTTGAAGCCCGGCACCATCAGCGGCCGGGTCAGGCCGCCGGTCAACACCAGGGCGATGCCGGAGATGATGCTCATCATGCCGAGGGTCACGATCAGCGGGTTCAGGCGCAGACGGGTCGTAAACAGTCCGTTAACCACGCCGATGGCGCCAGCTACAGCAATCGCGAGCAGCACGCCGATCCAGATCGGGAAGCCCATGCCGTGCAGCATCGAGATGACGACGCCGGTCAGGCCGGCGATGGCCGCGACCGAGAGGTCGAGTCCGCCGGCGATGATCAGCGGCGTGCCGGCCGCGGCCATCAGGCCGATATAGGCGACGTTGCCGCCGATCTGCAGCATGTTCCTGAGCGTCAGGAAATAGGGCGACAGGACGGAGAAGACCGCAATCAGGATCAGATAGAAGATCCCGAGCATGGCGACGCCCGACCAAGGCTTGCCGAACAGCGAGAGCATCTGTTCCCTGGCGCCGCCGGCGGAGTGGGTTTCGATGGATTGGGCCATGGAATGGGTCCTTCAGGGTGCCGAAAAGGCAGGATCGTTGCCGGTTGCGGCCATGAGTTCGGCGGGCTTGGCGCCCCGTTCGAAGGTTCCGACGACGCGGCCGCGGTCGAGCACCAGCGAGCGGTCGCTGATCCCCGCGACTTCCTCGACGTCGGAGGAGAGGATCAGCACGGCATAGCCGCGGTTCGCGAGTTCGCGCAGCTTGCCGTAGATCTCGCGCCTTGCGCCGACATCGACGCCGCGCGTGGGTTCCTCGAGGATCAGCAGCTTGACGCCCTCGACCAGCCAGCGCGCGATGCAGACCTTCTGCTGGTTGCCGCCGGAAAGGGTGCGGATCTTCTGCTCGGGGCCGCGGGTGCGGATGCCGAGCTCGCCGATCCAGCGGATGGCGTGCTGCGCCTCCTCGGCCTGCGACATGAACAGGCCACGCTCGAAGCGCTCCTCGAAGGGGAGGGCGATGTTCTCGCGCACGGTCAGGTCGGCGATGATGCCTTCCTTCTTGCGCTCGGCGGCGACGAAGCCGATGCCGGCGAGCTTGCCGTCGCGGGCGCTCATCGGCCGGTAGCTCTGGCCGCCCAGCCGGACCTCGGCCGTCTTGAGGGGACCGAGCGCGCCATAGAGCGCGCGGCCGAGCACCTCGACGCCGGAGCCGACCAGGCCGAAAATGCCGAGGATCTCGTTCTGGTGCAGGCTGAAGGCGACGTCTTCGAGCTTGCGCGGGATGGTAAGCTTCTCGACGGCGAGGATCTCGGCGCCGGCGACGCCCGGCGCGCCGACATCGTAGAGATCGTCGACCGTGTTGCCGAGCATGGCGGCGAGGACCTCGCCTCGCTTGGTGTCGGCGGTGTTGAAGGTGCCGGCATTGCGGCCGTCGCGCAGCACGACGATGCGATCGGAGATCTCGAACACTTCCGACAGGTAGTGCGAGATGTAGATGACGGAGACGCGGTTTTCCTTCAGGCGGCGGATGATCCTGAAGATCATCTTCGCTTCCTGCTCGGTCAGCGCCGCTGTCGGCTCGTCCATGACGAGGATGCTGGCCTTGCCGGCGAGCGCGCGGGCGATCTCGACGATGCGCTGCTCGGCGACGGAAAGGTGTTTCACCAGCATGTCGGGCAGGATGTTGGCGAAACCGAGCTGGTCGAGCAGTTCGCGCGACCGCGTCCGCATCGTGTCCTTGTCGACCTGCAGGATGCCGAAGCGGCGTTTCAGCGGCATGTCGCCCAAGAAAATATTCTCGGCCACCGTCATGTCCGGCATGACGGAGATTTCCTGCGGCAGCAGCTTGACGCCCGCGGCGACGGCGGCGGCCGGATCCTTGAAGTCGACCTCGCTGCCATCGATGCGGACCGAGCCGCCGTCGCGAGTGTAGAGGCCGGTCAGGATCTTCATCAGCGTCGATTTACCGGCGCCGTTGGAGCCGAGCAGCGCGACGACTTCGCCGGGGTCGACGGTCAGATCGACATCCGTCAGCACCGGAACGCGTCCGAAGGACTTGCCGATGCCATGCATGCCGAGGCGGGGAACGGTGGTCGCCATGCGGCCCTTCCTGCAGAGGGTGAGAAGAAGGCGGGCGCCCGGGGGCGCCCGCCAGCCGATCAGTTGGTCGGGATCAGGTTCTGGTAGTCGGCGAGGTCCGGCAGCGTGCGGATCTCGGCCAGATGCTTCTCGAAGGCTTCCTGCGGGAAGGTGAACTGGATCGGGTCCTTGCCATCGGCGCAGGCGAACTTGTCGTAGAACTTGCAGACATTGTCCTTGGTGACCATGACGTGGTTGACCAGGACGGTGTCCGGCACTTCCTTGCCGGCCAGCTGCATCAGCGCGAGCGGGATCAGGTAGTTGCCATAGCGCTCGGGGAAGTAGCCTACCGACGAGACGAAGGCCGGTTCGTCAATCATGGTCTGGATTTCGTCGGCGCCCATGCCGACCACGATCAGGTCCGCCTCGCGGCCGGCCTGCTTGACGGCGCGCAGCATACCGGTCGCTGCCTGGTCGTTGATCGCCGTCACCATGATCGGCGCGCCTTCGGGAATGCGCCCGATGACGTTGTTCATCTGGGTGAAGCTCTCTTCGAGCGTGTTCTTGGTGTCGATCTTGATGACGTGATCGTCCGAGAAGCCTTCGACGGCGGCCTTGAAGCCGGCGACCTGGCCGCCGGTGCGCATGGCCGGGATCGCGCCCGACTGCGGCAGTTCGCCGACGACGAAGAAGCCTTCCTTGACCTTGTCGGCGCCGAACTTGGCGATCGCCGCCTGGCCGAGATAGGCGCCGCCCATGAAGCCCGAACGCGGGTTGTTGGCGCCGAAGAAGGTGGCGCCCGGCATCGGGATGTCGATCGCCACCACCTTGGTGTTGGCCTCGTTCATCTGCTGCATGATGGTGGCGCCGAAATTGGCGTCGGTCTGGAATTCGGTGACGTGGTCGACCTGGCGCTGCAGGAAGCTCTGCGCATTGGCGAGCGCTGTGGCGCCGTCGAGACGGTTGTCGGTGATCTGCAGGTCGACGCCGGCGGCCTTGGCGTTCTCGACCATGCCGTTCTCGACCTTCAGGCAGAACGACACGTCGCGCTGCAGATTGGCGAAGCCGAGGACGAGGTTCTTGCCGTTGTTGGGCTTATGGGCGGCGGTGGCGTCGGCGACCATCGCCTTGAGCTGGTCGGCGCTCAGCATGGCGCCGTCGAATTTCGCCGGGTCGAAGCCGTGGAAATCCTCGGCATAAGCCGCGCTGCCGAGCAAAAGCGACATGACCGCGAAGCTGGCGACGCGGCGCATGGCGTGGAACGGAGTCCGAGCGTGCATTGAAAAGTCTCCTCCCTCAAAGAGCGTTTTGAATTGGTAAGGCCAATTTCTTGGCGGCAAAACTGGCACGACATTCCGGATCACGCAAGGGTCACTTTGCAATAATTGGCCTGACCAATTCGATTGACGGCCTCCCGGTTTTGAATTTAGCCTTGCTGCAATCGATCGCGCGGCAAGCGCGACCATGGGAGGAAATCGCATGCGCCTCGGCGGGGCTGAGTGCTTTGTGCTGCGTTGGCCAGAGCCGAACGACTTCAATCACGACCGGATGACCTTGCTGGTCCGCCTCGACACCACGGCCGGGATTTCCGGCTGGGGCGAGGCGATCGCCATGTGGCCGGAAGCCTTGCGGGCCACCGAGACGGTGATCCGCGACGGGCTGCTGCCGCTGCTCGCCGAGCGCGATCTTGCCGACGTCGAGGGCTGCTGGCAGGCCATGAAGGACCATTGCTGGTGGTACGGCGAGGGCGGCATTGCCTCGATGGCAATCTCGGCGCTCGACATGGCGCTCTGGGACATCAAGGCCAAGGAAGCCGGCAAGCCGCTGGTCGATCTCTTCGGCCGCCATCACCAGTCGCTGCCGGTCTGCGCCAGCCTGCACGTCAACCAGGCGACGATCGAGGAAAGCGTGCGCGATATCGCCGGCCACATCGCCGGCGGCTTCCGCTCCACCAAGCTCGGCCTTGCCAAGCGCGGCCTGTCGAGGGCCGGGCGCGATCCTGACTACGACGTCGCGCTGGTAGCAAGCCTGCGCGCGGCGATCGGGCCGGAAGCCGGCATCATGGTCGATGCCGGCAACGGCACGAAATGGGACCTCGACACCGCGATCCGCACCGTCCGGCGCATGGAAGAGTCTGGCATCGCCTGGATCGAGGAGCCGTTCCTGCCGAGCCGGGTCGCCGATCATGTCGCGCTGAAGGCGGCGATCTCGACGCCGGTCGCAGTCGGCGAGCGCGAATTCACGGTCGCCGGCTACCAGCGCTGGCTCGACACGGGCGCCGCGGACGTGCTCGGCCTCGATCCGGCCCGCATCGAGGGCGTCACCGGCTTCCGCAAGGCGGCCGCTGTCATCGAGGCGGCCGGCAAGGTGGTCAACGCCCATGCCTGGAGCACGGCGGTTCTGACCGGCGCCAGCCTGCATCTCTCGCTCGCATCGAAGACGGCGGAACTGTTCGAATTGAAGCCACTGCCGGGGCCGATGCAGTTCGAGCTGATCGACGAGCCGTTCTGGCACGAAGGCGGCCTGATTTTCGCGCCGGACCGTCCCGGCCACGGCGCCGAGCCGCGCGCCGACGTGCTGGCGCGGTATCGGGCGAACTGATGTGAAAAGACTCTCACCCCAACCCTCTCCCGCGAGCGGGAGAGGGGGCAGGTCGAGCCGGTCTCGCCGCCTCCGCCGCGCCGCCGGAAAAGCCCTCGCCCGCCGGCGGGAGAGGGTGGGGTGAGGGGCTTGCTTGAGCTTTCTTCACCGCCGGAGAGACTGAACGTGGGGCGCCAATGCTCCGTCATCCCTGCGAAAGCAGGGATCCATGCAGCGGAAGCCTCCGACGATAGGGTTCCTGGTTTCCGGCCGTCTGGATCCCTGCTTTCGCAGGGATGACGCGAGGGTGGGGAGGGGTCGGAGGCAGGGCCCGAGGCATCCATTCAGGCCCGGTTTCGCAGATTTATTGAGTCTCCCTCTTGAGAATTGAAGGTGAGAATTGAGATGGCTGGTGCCGAGGAAACCCCCATGAAATCCGTTCTCGTCTATGGCGATTCCAACAGCTGGGGCGCCGAGCCGCAGCCCGAGCGCGGCGTCGGCGGCCGCTTCGCGCCAGACGTGCGCTGGCCGGGCGTGCTGCAGAAGGCGCTTGGCGCGGACGTGCAGGTGATCGCCGAGGGGCTGAACGGCCGCACCACCTGCGTCGACGACCCCGTCGAGGGACACCACAAGAACGGCGCCCGCTTCCTGCAGGTGGCGATCGAGACGCACATGCCGCTCGACCTCGTCATCATCAAGCTCGGCACCAACGACCTGAAGACGCGGCTTTCGATGCAGGCCGGCGACATCGCCGACGGCGCGGGCCGCCTCGCCGATATCGTGCTCGGTTCGGCGACGGGGCCGCAGGGCAGGGCGCCCAGGGTGCTGCTCGTCGTGCCGGCGCCGATCTCGAAACTCGGCTGGCTCAAGGAAATGTTCGAGGGCGGCACGGAAAAGTCGCGGAAGCTCGCCGGCGAGTTCGCCCGCGCTGCGGCGGCCCGCGATGTCCCGCTGTTCGACGCCGGCTCGGTGATCACCTCGAGCGAGGTCGACGGCATTCATCTCGATGCAGAAGCGCATCGCATCCTGGGCGAGGCGCTTGCCGGCCGCGTCCAGTCCCTGCTGGCGGATTGAGGAAGAAGAAATGGCGCATGACACGCTCAAGGTCGGCCTGTTCGGCATCGGCCTCAACGCCTACTGGCCGCAATTCGCCGGCCTTGAGCCGCGCCTGCGCGGCTATATCGAGCGGGTGGCGGAAAAGCTGGCGCGTCCCGGCGTCGAGATCGTCAATCTCGGCCTGATCGACGATCCGGAAAAGGCGATGGATGCCGGCCACCAGCTGCGGGCCGCCGATGTCGACCTGATCTTCCTGCATGTGACGACCTATGCCGTCTCCTCGACCGTGCTGCCCGTGGTACAGCGGGCCAAGGTGCCGGTCGTCATCCTGAACCTGCAGCCGGAGGCGGCGATCGACTATGCGAGCTTCAACGCGCTCGACGACCGCACCAAGATGACCGGCGAGTGGCTCGCCTTCTGCGCGGCCTGCCCGGTGCCGGAGATCGCCAACGTCTTCCGCCGCGCCGGCATCGATTTCCACCAGGTGACCGGCGTGCTCGACGGCGACCCGCATGTCGACCGCGAGATCGAGGCCTGGATCGAGGCGGCGCGCGTCGCCTATGTCATGTCGCACAACCGCCTCGGCCTGATGGGCCGCTACTATAACGGCATGCTCGACATCTATTCCGACACGACGGCGCAGGTCGCGACCTTCGGCGGCCATCTCGAAATCGTCGAGATCGACGAACTGGCGGCGTTGCGGAAATCGGTGACGGAGCTGGAGGCGGCCGCCCGCGTCGACGCGTTCCGCGCCGAATTCGACATCCAGCCCGATTGCGACCCGGCCGAGCTTCTTCGCGCGGCGCGGACGTCTGTCGCGCTCGATCGGCTGGTGGCGAAGCACAAGCTCGGCTCGCTCGCCTATTACTACGAATCGACGCCCGGCCATGACCACGAGGACGTCATCTCCTCGGTCATCCTCGGCTGCTCCTACCTGACGGCGCGGGGCGTGCCGGTGGCGGGCGAGTATGAGGTGAAGAACGCCCAGGCGATGAAGATCCTCGATACGTTCGGCATCGGCGGTTCGTTCACCGAGTACTACGGCATCGATTTCAACGACGACATCGTGCTGATGGGCCATGACGGCCCCGGCCATACGAGGATCGCCGAGGGCAAGACCAAGGTCCGGCCGCTCAAGGTCTATCACGGCAAGGTCGGCTCGGGCGTCAGCGTCGAGATGTCGGTGAAGCATGGCCCGGTGACGTTGCTTTCGGTCGCCGAGGACGGCGCCGGCGGGCTGAAGCTGGTGGTGGCCGAAGCCGAATCGGTGCCGGGCCCGATCCTCGAGATCGGCAACACCAACAGCCGCTACCGCTTCTCGATCGGCGCACGGAAGTTCGTCGAGACGTGGAACGCCGAATGCCCGGCGCATCACTGCGCGATCGGCGTCGGCCACATCGCCGACCGGATCGAGAAGCTCGGCCAGCTGCTCGGCATCCGCACCGTCAAGGTCTGCTAAAAAGGGACGGGCGACCCGAGACGGAGGGGACGCCCGCCTCAGGGCTCAGGGCGTGATCGCCACCTTCAGCACGCCGTCGCGCTGGTGGCCGAACAGGTCGTAGGCCGCCTCGATGTCGTCGAGCTTGAAGCGGTGGGTGACCAGCGACTTCAGGTCGACGCGGCCGGAGGCGACGACGTTCATCAGCCGGCGCATGCGTTCCTTGCCGCCCGGGCAGAGCGAGGTGATGATCTTGTTGTCGCCGAGACCGGCCGAAAAGGCGCTGAGCGGGATCTTCAGGTCGCTCGAATAGACGCCGAGGCTGGAAAGCGTGCCGCCGGGGCGCAGCACGCGGAGCGCCGATTCGAAGGTGCCCTGGGTGCCGAGGGCCTCGATCGCCACGTCGACGCCGCGTCCATCGGTCAGCGCCATGATCTGCTCGACCGGGTCGCCCTTCTTGAAATCGACGACGATGTCGGCGCCGAGCTTCTTCGCGACGGCGAGCCGCTCCGGCACGGTGTCGACGCCGATGATCGTGGTGGCGCCCATCAGCTTGGCGCCGGCGACGGCGCAGAGGCCGATCGGGCCGAGCGCGAACACGACGACCGTGTCGCCGATCCTGACGCCGCCGCTCTCGGCGCCGGCGAAACCCGTCGACATGATGTCGGGGCACATCAGGATCTCTTCGTCCGAAAGCCCCTCGGCGACCGGGCTCAGATTGGCGGCGGCGTCCGGAACCAGCACGTATTCCGCCTGGCAGCCATCGATGATGTTGCCGAACTTCCAGCCGCCGGTGGCCTTGAAGCCGTGCTTGGTGCCGGGGCCGTCCTGCGAGCCGCAGCCGCAGAGGCACGCATAGCTGTGGCCGCTCGGCGTGATCGCGCCGGCGATGACGCGCTGGCCCTCGGTGTAGCCCTCCACGGCGGAGCCGAGCTTCTCGATCACGCCGACCGGCTCGTGGCCGATGGTCAGGCCCTTGGCGACGGGATATTCGCCCTTCAGGATGTGGATGTCGGTGCCGCAGATCGTCGTCGTGGTGATGCGCATCAGCGCGTCGCGCGGGCCGACGTCGGGAATGGGCTTCTCGTCGAGGACGATGCGCCCCGGTTCGACGAAGATGGCGGCTTTCATGCGTGGCATCTGGACCTCCTGCTACCCGATGGACGGGCCAAGGCTAACGGCAAGCGCCGTCAGTCGGCATTGATGCACGTCAAGATGACGCAGAGTTGAACCCTGCTACCAGGCCGGGTGTCGGCTGTGCCGCGCGCTCAGCCCTTCTCGACCGCCTCGTCGCGGGGCGGCGGCGCGCCGGTGTCGAATTCCGGCATGCCCGCCTTGCCCTCGATGCGGTCGCGGTAGATCGCGGCGCGGCCGAGCAGCATCAGCGTCACCGGCGTCGTCACGGTCACGAAGACGGTGATCAGCAGTTCGTGCAGGGCGAGGCGTGACTGCAGCACCGAGAAGAACAGGATCGAGGCGATCAGCACGCCGCCGGCGCCGCAGGTGGTGCCGAGCGTCGGCGCGTGGATGCGCTCGTAGAAGCTCTTGAACTGCACGAGGCCGATGGTGCCGAGCAGCGTCAGCCCGGACCCGAGCAGCAGCAGCAGCGAAACGAGGATCGCCGCCCAGAGCGGGAAATCGTCGAGGCCGGTCATTCGATCACCTCGCCGCGCATCAGGAACTTGGCGAGCGCCGCCGTCGAGACGAAGGCGAGCAGCGCGATCACCAGGGCGGCCTCGAAATAGATCGTGCTGGCGGAACGGATGCCGAGAGTGAGGATCAGCAGCATGGCGGCGACATAGAGCGCGTCGAGGCCGAGCACGCGGTCCTGCGCGCGCGGGCCGCGGATGACGCGGAATGCGGCGCAGCCCATCGCCGCCACCAGCATCCACTGCGACAGCGTCACGGACCAGAGGAGGATCGTCGCGCTCATTCGAAAATCTCCGACAGCATCCGGGCGTAGCGGTTGCGGATCAGGTCGACCCAGGCCTGTTCGTCGACCAGGTCGAGCACATGGATCATCAGTCGGCCGGTGTCGGCATGGTACTCGATCCAGGCGGTGCCGGGCGTTGCGGTCAGGATGCAGGAGAGCACCGCCAGCGCGGTCGGGTCGCGCAGTTGCAGCGGAATGGTGAGGAAGCCCGGATTGCGCGGCCGGCGCTTGCCATTGAGGATGATGGTGGCAACCGCGATATTGGAGCGGAAGATGTCGCCGAGCACCAGGAAGAAGAGGCGAGGGATCAGGTCCCAGCGCCGGATGCGCGGCTTTGAGGGCTGCAGGGCCGTCATTGCCCAGGAGGCGCCATAGGCGATTGCCGCGCCGAGCAGCAGGTGGCCGAGTGAGAACTTGTTGAGCAGCAGCCACATCAGCAGCAGCGACGCCGTCAGCAGCGGATAGGGCAGGACCTTTCTCATGGCGCGACCTCCGCCGCCGGCGGCAAGACGCGCGGCGCGCGCATCACGCCCTCGATATAGGTCTGCGGCGAATGCAGGGACTGCGCCGTCTGCTCCATGTAGGTCATCACCGGGCCGCCATAGATGGTGAGGCCGGCGCAGAGCGCCAGCAGGAAGGCGACCGGCGCGATTTCCATCAGCAGCACGCGCGGCACGCGGCCCTCGATCGGCGCCCAGAAGGTCTGGATGCCCGAGCGGGTGATCGAGATCATCGCCGCGAGGCCGGAGATCACCAGCAGGCCGGCGAAGACCCAGCTCGCGAGCGAAAGCGTGCTGCCCTGGGTGAGGCCGTTCGGGTTGAACACCGCCGTCAGGATGGCGAACTTGCCGATGAAGCCGGAGAGCGGCGGCAGGCCGGCGAGCAGCAGGCCGCAGCTCGCGAAGCAGATGCCGAGGATGACGAGCGTGGCGGGAATGGCGACGCCGATCTCCTCCTCCGCCTCTTCCTCTTCCATGTCGTCGCCATAGGCGTCCATGGTGACGGCGAGCACGTTGGCGGCCGGATCCTGCACGCGGTCGACCAGCTCGATCAGCAGGAAGAAGGCGCTGACCGAGAGGGTCGAGCTGACGAGATAGTAGAGCGCGCCGGCCGTGGTCGGCGCATTGGCCATGCCGATCGCGGCGAGCAGCGTGCCGGACGAGACCAGGATATAATAGCCCGCGAGCCGCCCCTTCGCCTGCGAGGCCAGCACGCCGATGATGCCGAAGGCCATGGTCACCATGCCGCCGACGAGAAGCCAGTTGTCGCCGACGCCGGTCGAATCGCCGGCGCCGGCTCCGAAGAGCAGTGGCGACAGCCGCATCAGCACATAGATGCCGACCTTGGAGAGGATGGCGAAGATGGCGGCGACCGGCGCTGCGGCGGCGTTGTAGGCGGTCGGCAGCCAGAAGCCGAGCGGCCACATGCCGGCCTTGACCAGGAAGGCGATGCCGAGAATGCCGGCGCCGGCATCGAGCAGCATCCGGTCGGAGGACGGCACGGCGGCGACGCGAAGGGCCAGATCCGCCATGTTGAGCGTGCCGGTGACGCCGTAGATCATGGCAACGCCGATCAGGAACAACGACGAGGCGGCGAGGTTGATGACGATATAGTGCAGGCCCGCCTTGACGCGCGCCTGGCCGGAGCCGTGCAGCATCAACCCATAGGACGAGGCGAGCAGTACCTCGAAGAAGACGAACAGGTTGAACAGGTCGCCGGTCAGGAACGCGCCGTTCAGCCCCATCAGCAGCAATTGGAACAGGGTGTGGAAGTGTGGGCCGCTCTTGTGCCAGCGCGCCAGCGAATAGATCAGCGCCGGCAGCGCCAGCAGCGCGGTCAGCACCAGCATCAGCGCGGAAAGCCGGTCGAGCACCAGCACGATGCCGAACGGCGCCGGCCAGTTGCCGAGCAGGTAGACGCTGGCGGCCGCCTGGTTCGTGGCGGTCGGTGTGTCGGCCATTTCGAGCAGCGTCAGCGCCACCAGCCCGAGGCAGATGGTGGAGACGATGTTGATCGCCGCCTTCACCTGGTGGCGCCGTTCGTCGAACATCAGCAGCAGCGCGCCGGTGAAGAGCGGCAGCAGGATCGGGACGATGACGAGATGATCGAGCCACGTCATCAGTTGGGCTCCCGGCCGTCGACATGGTCGCTGCCCGTCAGGCCGCGCGAAACCAGCAGCACGACGAGGAACAGCGCGGCGGTGGCGAAGCCGATGACGATGGCGGTCAGCACGAGTGCCTGCGGGATGGGGTCGGCATAGTCGGCAGGATTCACGGGCGCTCCCGAGGCGAGCACGGGCGGCGCGGCGACCTTCAGCCGGCCCATCGAGAAGATGAAGAGATTGACGCCATAGGCGATCAGCGACAGCCCGATGATGAGCTGGTAGGTGCGCGGCCGGAACAGCAGCCATACGCCCGAGCCGATCAGGACCCCGATTCCGATGGCGAGAACGAGCTCCATCAGGCGGCCTCCTCGCTGGTGGCCGGGGCCGTCCGCGGCGCGCGCAGGCGGCGGATCGACTGGTGGGCGAGGGCGATCAGCATGAGGGTGGTGGCGCCGAGAACGAGGGAGAACACGCCGAGATCGAAGAACAGGGCGCTGGCGAACGGAACCGCGCCGATCAGCGGCAGATCGACATATTGCGAATGCGAGGTCAGGAACGGATAGCCGAACACCCAGGACCCGCAGCCGACGACGGCAGCGAGGAGGAGGCCGATCGCGATCCAGCGCACCGGCAGCACGCGCAGCCGGTCCTCGACCCACACCGTTCCGGCGGCCATGTATTGCAGGATGAACGCGGCCGCCATCGCGATGCCGGCCGCGAAGCCGCCGCCGGGCAGGTCATGGCCGCGCATGAACAGGTAGGCGGCGAAGACGATGATCACCGGGAACAGCCACTTCATGATGACGGCGGGCACCAGCAGGTAGTCGCTGACGGTGTCGCCGAGCTTGCGGTCGGGCCGCGCGTCGTCATCGGCGTTCTGGATGCGTTGCTGTTCCGGCGATTCGACGCTGTCGGCGGCCGGGCGGAAGCGGCGCAGCAGCGCATAGACGGTGAGCGCCACGACGCCGAGAACCGTCATCTCGCCCATCGTGTCGAAGCCGCGGAAATCGACCAGGATGACATTGACGACGTTGCGGCCGCCGCCTTCCGAATAGGCCTTCTGCAGGAAGAAGTCGGAGATCGTGTCGGGCGCGGCGCGCGTCATGATCGCATAGGAGACGAGCATCATGCCCACGCCGGCGGCGACGGCGACGATGAGGTCACGATAGCGGCGGAGCTTGGCGCCGAGCGTGACGTCGCCGTTGACGATCTCCTGCGAGCGCTTCGGCAGCCAGCGCAGGCCGAGCAGAATCAGCACCGTCGTCACCACCTCGACCAGCAATTGGGTGACCGCGAGATCGGGCGCCGAGAACCACAGGAAGGTCAGGCAGGTGACGAGGCCGGCGCCGCCCATCAGCGTCAGCGCGACGAGGCGATGGAACTTGGCCTGCCATGCCGCGCCGATGGCGCAGGCGATGGCGATCGTCCAGAGGCCGACAAAGGCCGGGTCCGCGCCGGCGAGCGTCAGCTTGTCCCGGTTGAAGCCGAGCACGGTGAGGGGCCAGATCGCAGCGAACAGCGCCACCAGCACCAGCCAGCGAAGCTGCGGCTGCAGGCGGCGGGTGCCGAGCCAGCCTTCGAGGAAGCGGGCCCAGCGCCAGGAAACCGTGACCATGGCGCGCTCGAAGATGCGCTGTCCCTTGAGGCGGCGGAAATAGGGCGGGCCTTCCTCCGAGGTCGCGAGGTAGTTCTTCAGCAGCGCGAACAGGACGAGGCCGACGGCGAGCGCGCCGAGGCTCATGATCAGCGGCAGGTTGAAGCCGTGCCAGACGGCGAGGCTGTATACCGGCGTGCGCGCGCCGAGCACCGAGGTGACGGCCGTGTGCAGATATGGACCGATCGTGATGCCCGGAATGACGCCGACGACGAGGCAGGCGAGCACCAGCAGCAGGATCGGGAAGCGCATCCAGAATGGCGGCTCGTGCGGCGTGCGCGGCAGGTCCGTCGGTGGCGGGCCGAAGAAGGTCGAGTGGATGAAGCGGACCGAATAGGCGACCGCGAAGGCGCTGCCGACGAAGGCGGCATAGGGCGCGACGGTATCGAGGATCGAGTTGGCATGTGTCTCGATCGTCTCGGCGAAGAACATTTCCTTCGAGATGAAGCCGTTCAGGAGCGGAACGCCCGCCATCGCCGCGCTCGCCACCATGGCGAGCGTCGCCGTGAATGGCATGAAGCGGAACAGCCCGCTCAGCCGGCGCATGTCACGCGTGCCCGTCTCGTGGTCGATGATGCCGGCGGCCATGAACAACGACGCCTTGAAGGTGGCGTGGTTCATCATGTGGAAGATGGCCGCGACGGCGCCGAGCGGGCTGCCGAGGCTCAGCAGCAGGGTGATCAGGCCGAGATGGCTGATGGTCGAATAGGCGAGCAGGCCTTTGATGTCCTGCTGGAAGATCGCGAAATAGGAGCCGAGCAGGAACGACATCATGCCGGCGAAGCCGACGATCCAGAACCATTCATAGGTTCCGGCGAGCACGGGCCAGAACCGCGCCAGCAGAAAGACGCCTGCCTTCACCATGGTGGCCGAATGCAGGAAGGCCGAAACCGGCGTCGGCGCCGCCATGGCGTTGGGCAGCCAGAAATGGAACGGGAACTGCGCGCTCTTGGTCAGCGCGCCGAGCAGGATCAGGCAGAGCGTCGGCACATAGAGCGGGTGCGAGCGGATCAGGTCGCCGGAGGCGAGCACCGTGTCGAGCTGGTAGCTGCCGACGATGTGGCCGATCAGAAGCACGCCGGTGAGCAGGCCGAGGCCGCCTATGCCGGTGATCGTCAGCGCCATGCGCGCGCCGTCACGGGCGCCGGCATTGTGGTGCCAGTAGCCGATCAGCAGGAAGGAGAAGATGCTCGTCAGTTCCCAGAACACGACGAGCAGGATCAGGTTGCCGGAGAGCACGATCCCGAGCATCGAGCCCATGAAGGCAAGGAAGAACGAGAAGAAGCGCGGCACCGGGTCTTCCGGCGACATGTAGTAGCGCGCGTAGATGACCACGAGCAGGCCGATGGCGCTGACGAGCAGCGCGAACATCCAGGCGAAGCCATCCATCCGGAGCGAGAAATTGAGGCCGAGCGCCGGGATCCACTCGATCTCGTTGCGGACCGCGCTGACCGAGGCGACGTGCGGATAGAGCATCAGCACGGAGGCGAGGCAGATCAGCGTGACCAGCCCGGCCAGTCCCGCCGCTGCGGTGCGGGCATGGGTGGGCAGCAGGGCCGCTAGCAAGCTTCCGGCAAATGGCAGGCCGACCATCAAGATGAGCGATGTGTCGTCCGTCATACCTGCCGTGGCCCGCGCCTACACAGGCCCCATTGCCTGATCTCACCCATTATGGTTGACTTGGGGGAGGTTAGGCAAGGCTTTGAAACGATGAATTTGCTTCCGGAGCAATGTCGGGCGGCGCGGGGACTGCTTAACTGGACCCAGGAGCATCTCGCGAATGTCGCGGGTGTGTCGCGCAGCACAATCAAGGACTTCGAGTGCAATCGCCATGCGATTCACCGCGCCACCGAGGCCCTGCTGGTGCGGGCCTTCGAGGGGGGCGGCGTGCGCCTCATTCCCGCCGAGGGGGAGGGCCCCGGCGTCCGCCTCGCCTGCCGTTGCGGCCCGGGATCTGGCCTGGTCAACTGAGCTTTTGCCTCTGACGGCAGCCGGTTTTCTGCGTCCTTCGAGGCCGCCTTGCGGCGGCGCCTCAGGATGATGCGGATCGAGGATGGCAGGGGCGGTCCCAAATGAAAAAAAAAGGCCGCCACGCGGATGCGCGGCGGCCTCTTGATTCGTGCCTAGCGGCGCTGGCGCGCTTACTTGGCTTCCGCGAGGTACGGGGTCAGGTCGAGCTTGGCGCCCATGTACTTCTCGAAGATGGTCGAGAGCGAACCATCGGCGGCGCCCTTCTTGACCCAGTCCTGCAGCCAGGCCTTCAGCTCCGGCTCGTTCTGGCGCAGGCCGATGCCGAGCGGCTGCTGGACGACGTCCGCCTTCGGCTCCAGCTCCTTGGCCGGGTAGCGCTCGGCGAGCGTCAGGTACATGCCGTAGGGCGCGCACATGGCGTCGACCTGGCCGGACATCAGCGCGGTGATGGTGGTCGCGTCATCGTCGAAGCGGACGAGCTTGGTGTCGGCCGGGGCCTTCTTGGTCAGCTCGGTGTCCTGCAAATTGCCGCGGACGACGCCGACGCGCTTGCCGGAGAGGTCCTCGAGCGACTTGATCTCGACGCCCTTCGGTCCGAACACGATCAGGCGGTTGACCGAGTAGGGGACGAAGTCGACGACCTTGGCGCGCTCGGGGGTGATCGCGAAGGACGAGATGACGATGTCGGTCTTGTTCGTCAGCAGGAACGGCACGCGGTTCGGGCCGGTCACTTCGACGAGCTTCATCTTGACGCCGAGGTCGGCGGCCAGCTTGTTCGCGACTTCGACGTCGGCGCCTGCCGGCTTCAGGTTGGCGTCGGTCATGCCCCATGGCGGCGCGCCGAGGTCGATCGCGATGGCGATCTCGCCCTTGGCCTTGATGTCGGCCAGGAGATCGGCCTTGGCGACGCCGGCAACGCCGAGCGCCATGGTCGCGGCGAGCGCGACGCGGGTCAGGAACTTCATTCTGTTACCTCCAGTTAGAACTCAGAGACCGCTGCTCAGGAATTGCCGCAGTTCCGGTGTCTTCGGATCCGCGAAAATCTCTGCGGGCGGGCCAGCCTCCCAGACCTTGCCCTGGTGCATGAAGACGACGATGTCGGCGACGCGGCGGGCAAAGGCCATTTCGTGGGTGACGAGGACCATGGTCATGCCGTCGCGGGCGAGGTCCTCCATCACCTTCAGCACTTCGCCGGTGAGTTCCGGGTCGAGCGCCGAGGTCACTTCGTCGAACAGCAGCACCTTGGGCGAGAGCGCCAGCGAGCGGGCGATGGCGACGCGCTGCGCCTGGCCGCCGGAGAGCTGTTCCGGATAGGCTTCCGCCTTGTCGGCGAGGCCGACCAGGCCGAGCACCTTGTGGGCGATCGCGTCGGCGTCGGCGCGCGACTTCTTCTGCACGACCGTCAGCGCCAGCGTGATGTTCCGCAGCACGGTCAGGTGCGGGAACAGGTTGTAGCTCTGGAACACCATGCCGACTTCGGAGCGCAGGCGCTTGACCGAGGCGCGGTCTTCCATGGCGACGCGGTTGCCGCATACTTGGATGGTGCCGCCATTGATCTCTTCCAGCGCGTTCATGCAGCGCAGGAGCGTGCTCTTGCCCGAGCCGGAGCGGCCGACGATGGCGACCATGGTGCCGCGCTCGATGGTGAGCGAGACGCCATGCAGCACCTGGAGCGGGCCGAAGCTCTTGGAGACGTTGTCGACGACGATGATCGGCTCGGCGACCGGAACGGCTTCGTTCCGGGGACGCGTGCCGGCTGCTTCACTTACCGACATTGAGCTTCCTTTCGAAATGTCTGCTGGCGAGGGAGAGGGGGTAGCACATGGCGAAATAGATGATCGCCACGAAGACGAAGGTGATGAACGGCTCGAACGTCGAGTTGTTGACGATCTGTCCGGCGCGCGCGAGTTCGACGAAGCCGATGATCGAGGTGATCGACGTGTTCTTGATGATCTGCACCATGAAGCCGACGGTCGGCGGGATGGCGATACGCGAGGCCTGCGGCAGGATCACGTAGCGATACTGCTGCATGCGGTTGAGGCCGATGCAGTTCGAGGCTTCCCACTGCGTCTTCGGCACCGACAGGATGCAGCCGCGCCAGATCTCGCCGAGGAAGGCGGAGGTGTAGAGCGTCAGCGACAGGCCGGCGGCGACGATCGGCGGGATGTCGAGGCCGAGGATCGACAGGCCGAAATAGGCCAGGAACAGCACCACCAGCAGCGGCGTGCCCTGGATGATCTGGATGTAGGCGGCCGAGATCCAGCGCAGCCACTTCAACTGCGAGACGCGGCCGAGCGCCAGCGCCAGGCCGACGATGCCGCCGCCGATGAAGGCGATCACCGACAGCAGCAGCGTCCAGCGCGCCGCCTCGATGAGGTAGATGAGATGGGTGGTGGAGAACGTGATCATGACTTCACCTCACCTCATGTGCGCAGCTTGCGGCGGCGGACGAAGGCGACTTCGCCGATGGCCCAGAGGACGACGCGGAAGAGGACGGAGAGGGCGAGATAGACCGCCGCGACGATCAGGTAGACCTCGAACGAGCGGAACGTCTCCGACTGGATCATGTTCGCCTCGGCGGTCAGCTCCTGCGCGGAGATCTGCGAGGTGATCGAGGAGGACAGCATCAGCAGCACGAACTGGCTCGACAGCGCCGGATAGACGCGCTCGACGGCCGGGATCAGGATGATGTGCCAGTAGACCTGCAGCTTGTTGAGGCCGAGGCATTCCGCCGCCTCGAGCTGGCCCTTGGCGATCGACTCGATGCCGGCGCGGATGATCTCGCTGCCATAGGCGCCGGTGTTGATCACCAGCGCGATCACGGCGGCGGTCTCGGCCGAAAGCCGCAGCCCGAGGCTGGGCAGGCCGAAATAGACGATGAAGATCTGGACCAGCAGGGGCGTGTTGCGGATCACCTCGACATAGGCGCCGACGAGCGCAGACGCCCACTTGTTCTTGCCGGAACGGATGATGGCGCAGACCAGGGCGACGACGAAGCCGATGGCGATCGACGCTCCCGCGAGCAGGATCGTCTGCCAGGCGCCGCGCAGGAAGGCGGGCCAGGTGTCCAGGAGAAATGAGAAGTCAAACGAGTATGAGATCATCCCGTCGCCTGCTGTTGGTGGGCTCTGTAGGAGGGCGAGATCGCGCGGAGCGGCGGCTGGCAGCTACGGGGCGCGGATCGTCGAGGCGGCGTGGCGCGTCATGGCGAGGCGCGTCATGGCACGGCAGCGGCCGGGTCGGTCGAAGGCGGCATATTCCCCTCCGGCCGCGACCGCAACACCACCTGGCTGTGGCAATCCGACATGGTCGGGTTCGTAAGGGTCCCGATCGATGCCCGGTTCTGGACCGGGCGCTCCGTCGCGAGAGCCATAGGATGTGTGGTGTTCATTCCATCGCCTTGGTCAAAGACCTCCTCCCGGAGGCATGAGTTGGATGCTCCGGCCGGGACCGGTGCGCGCGGGCGTTGAAGAGCCACCGGATCGGCCGCCGCGAATTTTCGCGCAGCCTGACCTCTGCCATGACCTCCGGACCGCTCGGATCCGGCTGCCAATTGGGCCGCTGTTTGCCTCTTTGTGCGTCTCGGCACTAGTATTCTAGTCCACTGACATTGACAATATGCGGGCACAATCGGCATGCCTCTGCGGCAGGAACGGCGGAAACGTTTGGTTTCATTCTAAGATTCGTCGTATCCAGCCAGGCGGGGACGCGAAAAGCCGAATAAAAAAATTAGGGCGGGACGCAGATGGAATTGGCAAACCAGTCGCTCGGAGCGATTCTCGATGACGCCAGTCTCAGTCGGGAACGGCGGGCATCACTTCAGGTCTATGCACTTTTGCGACGGGCGATCATCTCGCTCGAGCTGAAGCCCAATCGGCCCATATCCGAGCAGGATGTGGCCAACCGGCTCTCGATCAGCCGGACGCCAGTGCGCGAAGCGTTCATCCGCCTGGCGGAGGAGGGGCTGCTGATCAGCTATCCGCAGCTTACCACCGTGATCGCGCCGATCCGGATGGAGGCGCTGCTGGAAGCGCAGTTCCTTCGCGAGGCGATCGAATGCGCCACGGCGGAACGGGCGGCGCGCATCATCGACGAGGACGGCATCATCCGCCTGCGCGCCGTGCTGGCGCGCCATGCCGCGTCGCTGCAGGCGGAGAAATGGCCGGAATTCCACTTGCTCGACGAGGAGACCCACCGGCTGATCTGCGAGATGGCTGGCCTGCGCGGTCTCGGCCGTCCGGTCGAGCAGGCGCGCGGCCATCTCGACCGCGTGCGCTACCTGACGCTGCCCGAGCTCGACACGTCGCGGCGGGTCGTCGCCCAGCATACGACGGTGGTCGAGGCGATCTGCGAGCATCGCCCGGAGGACGCGCGCGAGGCGATGCGCGTGCATGTTCGCGACCTGCTGCCGCGCCTCGACAGCATACGCGAGCAATATCCCGATTATTTCGAGGAGCGGCCGCCGATCGTCCGGCGCTCGCCCGCCCGCTAGCGTCCCAGCCAGCCCGCGCCTCACAGCCCCAGGAAATCGGCCATCAGCTCGAGCTGCTGGTCGAGCATCGGCTTGCCGAGATGGATCCGGCTGCCGGCCGCCTCGGCCGACTGCAGGAGCGGCGTCATCACCGGCTGCATGATCACTTCGGCGACGATCATGTCCGCGGTCAGCCGTGTCGTGTCGAGCGGCGCGGCATCGTCCGGCCTCATGCCGAGCGAGGTGCCGTTGACGACAAGGTCATGGCCGCTCGGGTCGTCGTCGCCGACGACGATGGTCGCCTGCGGGTGCAGCGTCAGGATGCGCTCGCGCAGCGCCTCGGCCTTGGCGCGGGTGCGGTTGGCGATCGTCAGCCTCGCGACGCCGCCGGCGACGAGTGCGAAAGCGATGGCGTTGGCGGCGCCGCCCGCGCCGGCCAGATAGGCGCGGCGGCCCTCGATCGAAATGCCGGCGACCGCCAGCCCGGCGACGAAGCCGTGGCCGTCGAGCATGTCGCCGACCAGCCGGCCGTCCGGCTCGCGGCGGATCACGTTGATGGCGCCGATGGCGCGCGCGCTCGGGCTGATCGCGTCGCAGAGCGCGGCCATCGGTCCCTTGTGCGGCACGGTGACGATGGCGCCGTCGAAGCTCTTCAGCGTGCGCAGCGCGTCGGCGAAGGCCGCGAGATCGCCGGGGGCGACCTGGAAGGGGACCATGACGGCGTCGCGGCCGCGCGCGCGGGCGATGCGGTTGATGCCGGGCGGCGCCTTCACATGCGCGATCGGGTCGGCAAGGATGCCGAGCACGCGGGTCGTGCCGGTGATCTCTCCGGTCTGGGTCATGGTCGCTGTCTCTGTTTGTCTTGCTGTGGGCAGCCGGCGACGCGGGCGGCCGGCTGCGCTCCGGATCAATGCGGAGGGGCGCTTGCCCCTCCGCATCGCCTCTTTATTCCGGGATGGATTCCGGCAGGTTCTGGTTGAAGTACTTGACGTAGATCTGGTTCAGCTTGCCGTTCTTCAGATTGGCGCCGACCCATTCGTCGATCCAGGCCTTGAGCTCGGGATCGTTCTTGCGCAGGCCGACCGCCATCGGGTAGGCGGCGAGCGTCAGCTTGATCTCGAGGTTCTTGTCGGGGCTCTGCTCGGCGACCGAATTGGCGGTCGAGAGCGCGGCGGCGAGGACGTCCTGCTGGCCGGTGGCGATGGCGGTGTTGGCGGTCGCCTCGTCCTCGTAGCGGACGATGTTGGCGGCGGCGCCGGCTTCCTTGACGGCGCGCGTCAGCTCGATGTCGGCGGTGGTGCCGCGCGCCACGGCGACGTTCTTGCCGGCGAGGTCGGCGGTCGAGGCGAGCGTGGCCGATTTCGGCGCCGAGACGACGACCGGAACCACGCCGTACGGCTTGGAATAATTGACGACCTTCTTGCGCTCCTCGGTGATCGAGAAGGAGGCGATGACGATGTCCGCCTTGTTGGCGAGCAGGAACGGCACGCGGTTGGCGCCCGAGACCGGCACGACTTCGAGCTTCACGCCGAGATCGTCGGCGAGCAGCTGCGCCGTCTCGATGTCCGAGCCGGTCGCCTTCGCCTGCGGGTCGAGCATGCCGTAGGGCGGGTGGCTGATGTCGACCGCAACGCGCAGCGTGCCGCGCGTCTTGATCTGCTCGGGCGTGTCGGCATGGGCCGAGACCGCGCCGGCGCAGAGCGCGAAGGTCAGGGCGACGCCGCCGACGAGACGTTTCATGTTCATAGGTCTTCCTCCACTGGGTAGAAATCGTGCCGGCGCCGGGGCGCCGGTCAGAGACCGTTGCCGACGAACTGGCGCAGCTCCGGCGTTTGCGGATTGGCGAGCATGTCGCCGGTTCCGGTCTCCCAGACCCGGCCCTGGTGCATGAACACCACCTGGTCGGCGACCGAACGGGCGAAGGCCATCTCGTGGGTGACGAGCATCATCGTCATGCCCTCGGAGGCCAACTGCTCGATCACCCTGAGCACCTCGCCGGTCAGCTCCGGGTCGAGGGCGGACGTCACCTCGTCGAACAGGATCAGCTTGGGACGCATGGCGAGCGAGCGGGCGATGGCGACGCGCTGCTGCTGGCCGCCCGAAAGCTGCTCGGGATAGTTCTGCGCCTTGTCGGAGAGGCCGACCTGCGCCAGCACGCGGGCGGCGAGGTCGCGCGCCTCGCCGGCGCCGATCTTGTGCACCTTGCGCGGGGCGAGCGTGACGTTCTGCTCGACGGTCAGGTGCGGGAACAGATTGTAGCTCTGGAATACGATGCCGACGTCCTGACGCAGTTCGCGCAGGTCGACCTTACCGCCATGCAGCTCGCGGCCGCAGACCGTCAGTTCGCCGGCATTGATCCGCTCCAGCCCGTTGACGCAGCGCAGCGCCGTGCTCTTGCCGGAGCCGGAGCGGCCGATCAGCGCCACCACCTCGCCGGGGGCGACTTCCAGGTCGATCCCCTTCAGCACTTCCAGTTCGCCGAAGCTCTTGCGCACGCCGTGGAAGCGCACGAGGGGGACGTTGGATCGGGTCATGCTCGGGATCTCGGTCGCATGTTTCGTCGAAGGGGCGGCGATGTTCATGAGGTTCTCCTCAGCTCCGGTTCAGCCGGCGCTCGAACCGGCGCGCCATGACCGACATCGGGAAGCAGATGGCGAAATAGATCAGCGCGGCGATGGTGAAGACGGTGAACGGCATGAAGGTCGAGTTGTTGATGACCTTGGCCGAGTAGGTGAGGTCGAAGAAGCCGATCACCACCGCGTAGGACGTGTTCTTGACGATCTGGACCAGGAAGCCGACCGTCGGCGGCACGGCGATCCGCATCGCCTGCGGCAGGATCACGTAGACGAAGCGCTGCGTGTTGGTCAGCGCCAGGCACTCGCCCGCTTCCCATTGCGTCTTCGGCACCGCCTGGATGCAGCCGCGCCAGATCTCGCCGAGATAGGCGCTGGAATAGAGCGTCATCGCCGCGCCGGCGGCGATCAGCGCCGGCACGTCATAGCCACCGATCGAGATGCCGAAATAAACGACGAACATGATGACCGGCAGCGGGATGCCCTGTACCAGCTGGACGAAGGCGGCCGAGGCGAGCCTGGGGCCACGGCGGCGCGAGGCGCGCGCCAGCGCCACCGGCAGGCCGACGATGGTGCCGCCGAAGAAGCCGAGTAGCGACAGGACGATGGTCCAGCCGGCGCCGCGGAAGAGGAAGGCGATCTGCTCGATGGTCAGTCCGAACATGGGCGGGATCCGTGCGTCGAGGAGGGGGCGGGCGGGTTCGGCCGCTGCTAGAGCGGCGTGCCGAGGCGCCGGCGGCGCGGGAACGAGACCTGGGCGACGCCGAGCAGCGTCAGCCGCAGCAGGCAGGCCATCACCAGGTAGACGCCGGCGATGACGAGGTAGACCTCGAAGCCGCGGAAGGTGAAGGACTGGATCATGTAGGCGACGCCGGTCAGTTCCTCGGCCGAGATCTGCGACATGATCGAGGTGGCGAGCATCATCAGCACGAACTGGCTGACGAGCGCCGGGTAGACCCGCTCGACCGCCTGCGGCAGCTGCACCGACCACAGGCTCTGGCTCGGCTTCAGCGCCAGGCAGGCCGCCGCCTCGATCTGGCCCTTCGGAATGCTCTGGAAGCCGGCGCGCATGATCTCGGCCGTATAGGCGCCGACATTGATGACGAGCGCGATCACGGCGGCCGGGAACGGCCCGACCCGCACCTGCAGCACGGCGAGGCCGAAGAACAGCCAGAACACCTGGATGATCAGCGGCGTGTTGCGGATGCCCTCGACATAGATGGTCACGATCCGCTGCACCCAGGGCGGCCCATAAAGCCGGCCGATGGCGCAGCCGGTGCCGAGCGCGAAGCCGGGAACGATCGAAACGACGGTCATTCCCAGCGTCAGCCAGATTCCATGCCACAGATCCGGCAGATAGTCGTTCAGGAACGAGAAATCGAACTCATATGACAAGGCGCAACCCCGCACATTCCGTAACGATGAGGCATCGAAACGGACCCGTATATCTGGAATTTAAGTTTGGAACTGGTGCGTCCTGGATCGAGATCTACGTGAAGATCCGATCTCTGGCGGCACAGGCGTGCCGACAGTGCTCCCATATCCGGAATATTATTGTTGTTTTTCTGTTGACTAGAGCAGGTCTAACATGATTGATTGATGCACGCAATAACCATTTTAACGGAAATGATCATGTCGCTGCCGACGCCGTCATCCCCTGCGATCCAGCTCAATCCGCAAGACAATGTGAGTGTGGCGCGCGCGGTCATTCCCGCCGGCACCGTGCTCGCCGGCAGCAATGTCGTGGCGCGGGACGAGATTCCCTCCGGCCACAAGATCGCCACCCAGCCGATCGAGGCCGGCGACCCGGTGCTGAAATATGGCCAGGTGATCGGCACGGCGAGCGCCGCCATCCAGCCGGGCGACCACGTGCACCTGCACAATCTCGCCATGCAGGACAGCGACGTGACGCATGATTTCGCCGCCGACGCGCGGCCGACGCCGCTGCTGCCGGAAGCGGAGCGGCGGACGTTCGAGGGCTATGTCCGCGCCGACGGCCAGGTCGGCACCCGCAACTATATCGGCATCATCACCTCGGTGAACTGCTCGGCGACCGTGTCGCGCGCCATCGCCGACGCCTTCAATCGCGGCGGCGCGCTCGACGCGTTCGAGAATGTCGATGGCGTCGTCGCGCTGACGCACGGCACGGGCTGCGCCATCTCGACCAAGGCCGAGGGCTACACCTACCTGACCCGCACGCTGAGCGGCTACGCCAAGCACCCGAACTTCGCCGGCATCCTGATGATCGGGCTCGGCTGCGAGACCAACCAGATCGAGCCGATCCTCGAGCGCTTTGGTCTGGAGGAGGGGCCGCTGCTGCGCACCATGACGATCCAGCGCCTCGGCGGCGCGCGCAAGACGGTCGAGATCGCCTCCGAGATCATCCGCGAGATGCTGCCGATCGCCAACGCCGCCAGGCGCACCACCGTGCCGCTTTCGGGGCTGAAGCTGGCGCTGCAATGCGGTGGCTCGGACGGTTATTCCGGCATTTCGGCCAATCCGGCGCTCGGCTACGCGGCCGACCTGATCGTCCGCCACGGCGGCACCGCCGTGCTGAGCGAGACGCCGGAGATCTACGGCGCCGAGCACCTCTTGACCCGCCGCGCCGTCACCCCGGCCGTGGCCCAGAAGCTGATGGACCGGATCGACTGGTGGCGCGACTACACCGAGCGCAACGGCGCCGAACTCAACAACAATCCCTCGCATGGCAACAAGGCGGGCGGCCTGACCACCATCCTGGAAAAGTCGCTCGGCGCCGTCGCCAAGGGCGGCACCATGCCGCTCGAGGCGGTCTATGAATATGCCGAGCCGATCAACCAGAGCGGGTTTGTCTTTATGGATACGCCCGGCTACGATCCCGTCGCGGTGACGGGGCAGGTCGCGGGCGGCTGCAACGTCATCGTCTTCACGACGGGTCGCGGTTCCGTCTCCGGGTTCAAGCCTGCGCCGTGCATCAAGGTTGCCACCAACAGCGAGATGTACGAGCACATGCAGGATGACATGGACGTCAACTGCGGCGGCATCGTCACGGGCGAGGATACGATCGAGGCGGCCGGTCAGCGCATCTTCGAAGCCGTCATCGCCACCGCGTCGGGCCAGTATACCCTCAGCGAAGATTTCGGGTTTGGGGACAATGAGTTCGTGCCATGGCAAATCGGCGCGGTGACCTGAAGGTCGCGCGAAACGGACGGAATGCGGGCGGGGGCGGCGTGGACCGCACCCCCGCCTATGCCTCGATCGCCGAGCGGCTCAGGCTCGGCATCGAGAGCGGCAGCCTGCCGCAAGGGGCGGTGCTGCTCGAAGGGCCGCTCGCGTCGATCTTTGGGTCCAGCCGCTCGCCGGTGAAGCAGGCGCTGGCCCAACTGGAGGAGGAGGGGCTGCTTCGCCGCTTCGATGGTCGCGGCCTGCTGGTCGGCGCGACGGGCGAACCGAAGCGGCTGAAGATCACGGCCGAGATGTTCGATCTCGACGCCGCCGCCATGCCGGCCGCCAAGCATTTCGCCTGGCAGTCGCTCTATTACGATTTCGAGCGCGAGGTGATCCTGCGCTCCGTCTTCGGCCGCTTCCGCGTCAACGAGCTGGCGCTGGCGCGCCATTTCGACGTCGGCCGCACGGTGGCGCGCGACCTGCTGATCCATGCGCAGCAGGTCGGCATCGTCGCCAAGGGCGAGAAATCGCACTGGTGGATCATCCCGCTCGACGAGGCGCGCTTCCAGGACCTCTACGACCTGCGCATCCTGCTCGAACCGGCGGCGCTCGAAACCGCGGTCGGCGCGATCCCGCCTTCGGTGCTTTCGGCGATGGCCGGCCGGCTCGAGGACGGCATCCATCACGCCGGCGACGCCGGCATCGCCGAACTCGACGTGCTGGAGGAGGAACTGCATATCGGCTGCCTCTCCTATGGCCGCAATCCCGAGATCGTCGAGGCGCTGAAGCGCACCCGCTGCATCCTCGTTTCCGGCAAGCATTTCCAGGTGGCGCTGCAGCGCCAGCCCTTCTTTGATTCGTTCATGGAGGAGCATCTGGAGATCATGCAGGCGATCGGCCGGCGCGATGTCGCCGCCGCCAAGCATCTCCTGAAGGCGCATCTGCTGGCCTCGAGCGAGAAGGCGGCCGAGCGTCTCGCTGCCTTCCGCGCCACCCATGTCGTTTCGCCGACTTCCTATTTCGTGTGAACAACCGGCGGCCGGTCATTCCGTCACGGCATGGATTAAATGCCTTACGAAGGAATGATGTTGCACGCGTGGCCAACTCCGACCATTCTGCGCGCGCCGTCGCCCGGGTCGACGATGTGTTCGCGATCCGCCGGTGCGGGACAGTTCCTTCTTTGTGAGCGTCCGTAGCCGGCCAAGCCCGCGCGCCCCTGAAAAGGCGCGCTGTTCCGGTGTTTTCGGGGGGAGATGCCGGATCGGGGGCCGGGGCAGCGTCTGACGCTCGCCCCGCCCTCGGGCGACACCGGCAGGCCTGCGCCGCCTGTTCGACGAGGCTTCCGCATCCGCATCGGCTGTGCAATCGTCAGTGCATCGGGGCAATCGGGGAATCCGGATCATGACGGCCAGGCAGTCGGCGGCGACAGGCGGGGAGATGGCGCTTGCGGAGGGTGCACGCCGTGGCGTTTGATCTCATCCTGGCGAATGGCCGCGTCATCGACCCGTCGCAGGGGATCGACCGCATCACCGACGTCGCCTTCGCCGACGGCAAGGTGGCGGCGATCGGCGACAATCTCGCCGCTGTCGGCGTCGACCGGCGCGATGTCGCCGGCAAGATCGTCACACCAGGCCTGATCGACCTGCACACCCATGTCTACTGGGGCGGCACCTCGCTCGGCGTCGATGCCGAGGACTACGCGCGGCGGAGCGCGGTGACGACGTCCGTCGACACCGGCAGCGCCGGGCCAGGCAACTTCCCGGGCTTCCGCAAGCATGTGATCGAGCCGAGCGCGGTGCGCATCCTCGCCTACCTGCATGTTTCCTTTGCCGGCATCTATGCCTTCTCCAACCGCATCATGGTCGGCGAGAGCCACGACATGCGCCTGATGGCGGCGCAGGACGCGGTCGAGGTGGCGGACGCCAATCGCGACGTCGTCGTCGGCATCAAGGTGCGAATCGGCCGTCATGCCAGCGGCGACAGCGGCATCGCGCCGCTCGACATCGCGCTGCAGGTCTCCGACGAACTCGGCATGCCGATGATGGTGCATATCGACGAGCCACCGCCTTCCTATGAAGCCGTCGTCGACCGGCTCCGGCCGGGCGACGTGCTGACCCACTGCTTCCGTCCGTTCCCGAACGCGCCGATCACCGGCAGGGGCGCGATCAAGCCGGAAGTGATCGCGGCGCGCGAGCGCGGCGTGATCTTCGACATCGGCCACGGCATGGGCTCGTTCTCGTGGAAGACGGCGCGCGCCATGCTCGACCAGGGCTTCGCGCCGGACACGATTTCCTCCGACGTCCATGCGCTCTGCATCAACGGGCCGGCGTTCGACCAGGTGACGACGCTGTCGAAATTCCTCCATCTCGGCATGCCGCTCGGCGAGGTGATCGCCGCCTCGACCCTCAATGCCGCCAGGGCGCTCGGCCGGCCCGAGCTCGGCACGCTGAAGCCGGGCAGCCCCGGCGACGCCAGCATCCTCTCGATCCGCGAGGGCAGCTTCCCGCTCGAGGATTCGCGCGGCGGGATCATCGCTGCGAAGGAGCGAATCGTGGCCGATGGCGTCGTCGTCGCCGGCCGCTGGTGGCATTCGAACTGAGCGGGCGGACCGCCGGCGCGCCTTCCGGCCGCGCCGGCCGCGGGCGGCTAGATCAACGGCAGACGCTGCCCGGATTTAGTTTTGCTGAACAAATAATTCTCAGCGAGCGCCGGTCTATCGGGCATTTTTCATCGTCTCTGCCAAGAAGAAAGAAATCGCTTGGCAGAAACCGTCCGGGCGACACATGATCGAGAACCAGACGCGGGAGCGGCCTTCGGCGGATGCCTTGGAGGCCCCAGGGACACGTTCTTTCCCGCGCCGGTAAGTGCATGCCCGGCTCGTCCGGGGGAAGCAGAGGAGGGGTGGGCTACCGCACGGGCCGCATCTTCGGCTCGTCAATCGTCGGCGAAGCGGGACTTCGCCGCGAGGTCATCCCGAGGGGATGACGTTTCATTCTGCAGGGACGGTAGCGCGGGGAAACAAAACAATAGCGCCGGCCAGCCGCTGTGGAATGCAAGGTTACATGAGCCTCTACCTAGTTCGTTCAAGATTCACAACGTGAATACGGCAGGATCAGCTGAATGTACCAAATCAAGAAAAGCAGGGTTCTCGGTCTTCTGGCGGGCGCAGCCGTCATGCTCGGCGCGTCGACTGGCGCGCAGGCAGAGACCATCCGCGTCGTGCTCGGCTATTACAGCGCCGCGACCCAGGAATTGTTCGAAGGCATGGCCAAGGATTTCATGGCCAAGCATCCGGGCGACGAGGTCAAGATCGAGGTCATCCAGTGGGATAACCTCCAGCAGCGCCTGACCACCGACATCGCCGGCGGCACCGAGCCGGACATCTCGATGATCGGCACGCGCTGGCTGGTCGATTACGTCAAGAACGACATCGCCGAGCCGCTCGACGGCTACATGACGCCGGAATTCAAGGGCGGCTTCATCGACGCCTTCCTCTCGCCCTCGACCTTCGACGGCAAGATGTACGGCCTGCCGGTCGCCGCTTCGGCGCGCGCCATGTATTACAACAAGGACCTGCTGGCCAAGGCTGGCGTCAACGAGCCGCCGACCACCTGGGACGGCGTCGTCGACACGGCGAAGAAGATCAAGGCGCTCGGTTCGGACGCTTATGGCTTCGCGCTGCAGGGCAAGGAAATCGAGACCGACGCCTACTGGTACTATTCGCTCTGGAGCCATGGCGGCGACATCATCAAGGACGGCAAGTCCGGCGTCGCCAGCCCCGAGGCGGTGAAGGCGCTGACCCTCTACAAGTCGATGATCGACGAGGGCCTGACCGAGCCCGATCCGAGCGGCTTGAACCGCCAGGACATCGAGCGCCTGTTCAAGCAGGGCCGCATCGGCATGATCCTGACCGGCCCGTGGCTGCGCGGCCAGATCAAGACCGACGCCCCGACGCTGAACTACGGCCTGTCGTCGATCCCCGAGGGCACCACCAAGGCGACCTATGGCGTCACCGACACGCTGATGGTCTTCAAGTCGAGCAAGAACAAGGAACTCGCCATGAAGTTCCTGACGGAAACGGCCTTCAGCCCGAAATGGCGCATCGAGTTCTCGACCAAGGAAGGCTTCCTGCCGGTCATGAAGGAAGAGGCCGCTGCGCCCGTCTTCGCCAATGACCCGCAGCTCAAGGCCTTCACCGACATGCTGCCCTATGCCCGCTTCGCCCCGCCGGTGGCGAACTGGGAGCAGATGGTCGACGCGGTGATCGCTTCGCTGCAGAAGGTCTATATCGGTCAGGCCCAGCCGGAAGCCGCCCTGCAGGAAGCCGCGGCGACGATCGATGGCCTTATCCAGCAGTAACGCCGGCAAGGCACCCGAGGCGGGCGTCGGACGCGCGAAAAGCCGCGTCTCGGCGTCCTCCAACGGCAAGATAGGGCGCGCCAGCGCGCCCTATCTTCTCATCCTCCCTTCCATCCTGTTCGCCTTCTGGATCATCGGTTATCCGATCTACGACATGGCCAACATGTCGGTTCACGCGGTCAATCGGTTCGGCAAGACGGCGGCTTTCAACGATTTCGCCAACTACCAGCGGCTGTTCTCACACCAGCTCTTCATCGGCTGCCTGATCCGCACACTTGTGTGGACGGTGTTCGTCGTCGGCGGCACGGTGCTGCTCTCGGTGCCGATCGCGCTGATCCTGAACGAGAAGTTCTACGGCCGGACCTTGGCGCGCATCATCATCATGCTGCCCTGGGCGGTGTCGCTGACCATGACCGGCATCGTCTGGCGCTGGTCGCTGAACGGCCAGTTCGGCATGGTCAACGCGACGCTGAGCGAGATCGGCGTGTTGAGCGCGCCGGTCGAATGGCTCGCGACCTCGACGACGGCCTTCCCGTTCCTGATCGCCATCGGCATCCTCGTCTCGATCCCGTTCACGGTGACGGTCATCCTCGGCGGCCTCGCCTCGCTGCAGGCGGATGTCTTCGAGGCGGCGAAGATCGACGGCGCCAGCGGCTGGCAGCGCTTCCGCTACCTGACGCTGCCGCTGATCCGGCCGTTCCTCAACATCGTGCTGGTGCTGAACTTCATCTACGTCTTCAACTCCTTCCCGCTGATCTGGGTGATGACGCAGGGCGATCCGGCCAACAGCACCGACATCCTGGTGACCTGGCTCTACAAGCTCGCCTTCCGCTATGGCGAGTTGGGCATCGCCTCGGCGCTGTCGATCGTCATGTTCCTGATCCTGCTGGCGCTGACCATCACTTACGCGGCGCTGGCCATGCGCAACGAGCGGAGCACCGTCTGATGGAGAATCCGGTCCGCAAATCCATCCTGATGTGGCTCTGCCTGTCGCCGCTGGTGATCCTGATCCTCTTCCCGTTCGCCGTCATGATCTCGACGGCCGTGAAGCCGAGGGTCGAGGTGCTGATGTATCCGCCGAGCTGGTTCCCGTCGGAGATCCGGCTGCAGAACTTCGTCGACATGTGGCAGGCGACGCGTCTCGGCCCGGCGGTTCTGAACAGCCTGATCGTCAGCATCGCCGCCACGGTCCTCTGCCTGCTGGTCGCGATACCGGCCGCCTATGCGGCGGCGCGCATGGAGTTCACGGGGCGCAAGCTGTTCCGCCAGTTCCTGCTGGTCACGCAGATGCTGTCGCCGATCGTGCTGGTTCTCGGCATCTTCCGCCTGATGGCGAAGATGGGCTTCGTCGACCAGCTGCCGGCGCTGGTGCTCGCCTATGTCGCCTTCAACCTCGCCTTCTCGGTCTGGATGCTGCAGGCCTATTTCCAGACCATCCCGCGCGAGCTGGAGGAGGCGGCGACCCTCGACGGCGCCTCGGCGATCCAGCGGCTCTGGCGGATATTCCTGCCGCTGGCGATCCCGGCGATCGGCATCACCGCCGTGTTCATCTTCATCTATTGCTGGAACGAGTTCGTGCTGGCGATGACGCTGCTGCGGACGCCGGAGAAAAGCACGCTGACGCTGCAGACCTTCTCGCTGGTCGGCGGGCGCTACCAGGTCGAGTGGGACCATGTCATGGCGGCGACGCTCGTCGCCAGCGTGCCGGTCGCCGTGATCTTCGCGCTGCTGCAACGCTCGCTGGTCAGCGGGCTGACGGTCGGCGCCGTGAAGTAGAGTTCCCGTGAAGGGCTGCGATCTCGCGGCGGGCGCCAGCCCGCCGCTTCCACCATGCCAAGAGAAAACCGGAGGCCGAGATGGGACTGAAGGACTGGTTCGGGCTGGAAGGCAAGCGCGCGCTGGTGACCGGCGCGAGCCGCGGCTTGGGCCGCGAAATGGCGCTGGCGCTGGCGGAGGCGGGCGCCGACATCATCATCACCGGCCGCACGCAGGAAACGCTCGACGCGACGGTAGCCGACATTCGCGCGCTCGGCCGACAGGCCTGGGGCGTGATGGCCGACATGTCGGAGGCCGTGCAATGCGAGGCCGCCTGCAAGGCGATCCTTCGGGAGTACGGCCCGGTCGACATCCTGATCAACAATGTCGGCAACCGCATCGCCAGCATGCCGATCGTCGAGGAGACGCTCGAGACCTGGCAGCAGTCGCTCGACATGAACCTGACGAGCTGCTTCCTCGGCACCAGGATCTTCGGCGCCGCCATGCTGGAGCGCGGGCAGGGCAGGCGCATCATCAACATCGCCTCGATGAGCGGCCTGATCGCCAATCGCGGCATCGGCGGGCGCGACTACGAGACCGGCAAGGCGGCGGTGATCCATTTCACCCGCTGCGCCGCCGCCGACTGGGCGCCGCATGGCGTTACCGTCAACGCGATCTGCCCCGGCCTGTTCATGACCGACACCAACCGGAGCTGGAACGAGCGCCGGCCGGACGTGATCGAGGCGATCGTCGCCCATATCCCGATGGGCCGGCCCGGCAATCCGCCGGAGATCGCGCCGCTCGCCGTCTATCTCGCCAGCCCCGCCGCCTCCTATGTCACCGGCGCCGCCTATGTCATAGATGGCGGCTACACCCTCTGGTAGTCTCAATCCCTGAGCCGGCTTACCATACGGCAACATCGCGCTTCACGGAGACATCGTGTCGATCCATTTCTTCGGCCGGCTGCCCGACGGCACCGCCATTTCCGAGATCCGGCTGGCGAATGCCAGCGGCGCCACCGCCTCGGTGCTGACCTTCGGCGCGGCGCTGCGCGACCTCGTCGTCCCGGTCGAGGGCGGCGAGCCGCGCCGCGTCGTGCTCGGCTTCGAGACGCTGGACGGCTATCTCGAAAACAACCGCTATCTCGGCGTCACCGCCGGCCGCCACGCCAGCCGCATCGGCGACGGCCACCTCGCGATCGACGGCAAGGAATACCAGCTGTCGCTGAACGAGGGCGGCGTCCACCTGCATGGTGGCGTCACCGGCTTCTCGCGCAAGCCCTGGCATATCCTTGAATCGGACGAGGAATCCGTCACGCTCGGCCTGATCTCGCCGGATGGCGACGACGGCTATCCGGGCGAGCTCGACGTGCGCTGCACCTACCGCCTGCTGGCGCCGGGCACGATCCACATCACGCTGACGGCCACCACCGACGCGCCGACCGTCGTCAGCCTCGCCAACCACTCCTATTTCTCGCTGCTTCCGGGCGCGACCAGCCGCGAGCACAAGCTGCAGTTCGCCGCTTCCGGCTATACGCCGTTCAGCCCGGCGCTGGTGCCGAGCGGCGAGATCGCCGACGTCGCCGGCACGCCTTATGATTTCCGGACGATCCGCCCGATCGCCGATCCGGCCGGCGACGCCGGTTTCGATTATGATTGCTGTCTGGTGGTCGACCGCGACGGCGAGGGGCTTGTCCGCGCCGCGCGGCTGGAGGCGCCGGACGGCAGCCTGGCCATGGAGGTCCACACCACGGAACCCTGCATCGTTTTCTATGACGGCGCCGGCCTGGCGCCGGACTGGCGCGGCCTCGACGGCGTCGGCCACCAGGCGCATGCCGGGCTCTGCCTGGAGCCGATGCGCTTCCCCGACAGCCCCAACCAGCCGACCTTCCCCTCCGCCATCCTGCGCCCGGGCGAGATCTACCGGCAGGTGACGGAATACCGCTTCGGGTAAGTTTTCAGCAGCAAATGCGAAAAGGGCGGCCCCGGAAGAGGCCGCCCTTTTTCGTTCTCGGCAACTCGGACCGATCAGGCCTTCGGCCTGGCGATGGCGATACACTCGACCTCGTAGCGCAACGCCGCGCCGAGGCAGTTGGTGATCGTCGTGCGGGCCGGGAACGGCTCGCTGAAATATTCGCGATAGAGCTTGTTGAACAGCGGGATGTCGGCCGGATCCTGCACGTAGTTGCGCGTCTGCAGCACGTGCTTGAAGTCGCTGCCGGCCGTCTCCAGCACCTTGCGCATGTTCTCCATCGAGCGGCGCATCTCGCCCTCGAACGTGTCGGAGATGATCTGGCCGGTGGCGTCGACCGAGGCCTGGCCAGACACGAAGATCAAATCGCCGAACTTGGTCGACGGGCTGAAGGGCAGGTGCGAACGCGGGGTATCGGGCTCGCTCGGATATTCGATCATGCGGGTCTCCGTGATCATGGCGGATGTGCTCACCTCTCCCCCGGGGAGAGGTGAGGGAGGCTGGATTTCCCTCCGTGCTCAGCCGAGCGGGAAGACCGGCTGGCGCAGGCGGCGATAGGGCAGGGAGGTCAGCACGCTGGTGCAGGGACCCGGCGTCGCGACCGTGTAGCTCCGGACCGCGATCGGGTCGTAGGCGCGGCGATGGGCGACGGCCGCCTTGACGCCGATCGCCGTCAGTTCCTCCGGAACGATGCCCTGCGACCGCAACTGGCCGAGGTCGAAGGGGGGCGTCTTGCGGCTGTTGACGAGGATCCTGACGCCGTCCGCCTCCAGCACGACCGAGGGGCCCATGCTGATATGGATGCCCTGCATGGCGGCGAGGTGGCTGTTGCGGTCCTCGAGCGTGAATTCGCCGTCGCTGCGGCTGACGAAGGCGGCCTCGATTTCGAGCGGGCCGGCGCCGAGGCGGCTGGCCTTGCCGCCGAGGCGCACGGTGCGCACCTCGCCGGGAACCGCGTCGGCGAACGCCTTGACGGTCTCGGCGTCAGCGATGGCGACGGCGGCATTGCGGATGCCGTGGCGCAGGAAGCCGCGCAGGATCGCCGTGTCATCACCGGGCGCGCCACCGCCGATATTGTCGGCCGGTTCGACGACGATATAGGGCCCGCCTTCCAGCGTCCGGATCTCGGCGAGCGCGGTGTCGAGGTCCCATTCCTTCGGTTGGCCGAGCTCGCGCAACTCGACCGCCAGCGCTTCCAGCCGGTCGAGCGCGGCTTCCGCCCGCTCGGCGCTGCCGGTGGTGATCAGCGAGAAGGCGACGCCGGCATCCGGCACGTCGGAGAAGGAATAGCCGCCGATGATGTTGACGGCCCAGATCTCGGCGTCCTCGGCCTCGATCTCTCGGGCAAGCGCTTCGAGATCGCGCATCGGCCGGTCGGCCGTGCCGGTGCCGGGCGGCGCCCAGACGATGGCGGCGTTGCGGGCATGCATGATCGGGCTGGTATGCTCGCGCAGCGCGCGCGCCAGTAGTTCGGCGGAGCGGACGGCGGAATCGCGCGCGTCGGTATGCGGGTTCTCGCGGTAGGCGACGAGGCCGTTAGCGTTCTTGGCCATGGCGGCGGTGAAGGTCGCGTGCAGGTCGAACACGGCATAGAGCGGCAGCGTCTCGGCGCCGGGGATGGCGCGGATGCGGGCGAGCAGTTCGCCCTCCGGATCGACGCTCTCCGTCGTCACCATGGCACCGTGCAGCGCCAGCCAGATGCCGTCGAGGCCGCCATTGTCGAGCGCGGCGCGGAGGCCCGCCTCAAGCTCGCGCCAGAACTGCTCGAACACGGCTTGGTCGGTGGTGCCGGAGGGAAGCGCCGAATATTCGACGACCGGCACGACATCCCAGCCCTCGGTCTCCGCCACTTCCAGGAAGCCGTCGACCGTCGAGCCGTCGCCGCGCCGCGCGAGCAGCGCCGCGCCGCGCAGGATCTCGTAATCCGGAAGCCGGGTGATCTCGTCCACGAAGGTATGGGTCTCGTGATAGAGCCCGGCCAGCAGGATGCGAGGGCGCTTGGTGGTCATGGAAGGCTACCTGTTGCGGGACATGTTCGCCGTGATCTCGGCGAGGGTGGCGACGAGAAGCCGGCCGAGCCGCTCTATCGCTTCCGGCTCGAAGCGGGCGGAAGGGCCGGCGATGGAGACGGCGGCGACCGCTTCGCCGCCGGGCGCGAAGATCGGCGCGGCGACGCAGGCGCCGCCGATCTCGTTCTCCTCGAATTCCGTGGTCCAGCCGACGCTGCGGCAGCGTTCGAGCACGGCTTCCAGCGCTTCGGGGTCGGTGATGGTACGGTCGGTCGCGGCCGGCAGCGAGCCGAGATTGTAGATGATCTTGCGGAACGACAGCGGCTGATAGGCGAGCAGCGCCCGGCCGCAGGCCGTCGAATGGTAGGCGGCGCGGGTGCCGGAATAGGACGAAACGCGCAGCGTATGGCTGCCCTCGAGGCTCTCGACGATGACGGCGTCGGTGGGGCCGGGCAGGGCAAGGTTGACCGTCTCGCGCGTCTCCGCGCAGAGCTTGACCAGATAGGGCTGGGCGAGCGCGGCGATGTCGAGCCGCCGCTCAACCGCCTTGCCATAGACGAGGTGCTGCAGGCTGAGCCGATAGGCGCCGCCCTTGATGTCGCGCTCGGCCAGGCCGACGTCGACGAGCGCCGTCACCAGGTTGAAGGCCGTGGTCTTGGCGAGCCCGGTGCGGGCGGCGAGTTCACGCAGCGAGACGAAATCGCCGCTCGCCATCGCGTCGAGCAGCGCCTTGGCGCGGGCCACGGATTGGATTCGCGCCGCAACGGCAGCGGCGCCGCTCGGCTCGTACTCAGGCTTCGACATGCTGTTTCCAACCCCGGCAATCGAGACGTAGCAATGCCCTATATTCCATATAGTGGAACATTCAGGCGATCCTCGTCCGTTCATTAAGACATCAAGTCCCGGAGGGGTGCAAGCCGAACATCCGGTTTTCGCAGCTGAACTTTGGAAACGGTGTTGACAGAAAGATCCGGCGGCCGCTTAAGTTTCAATCAGGCAACCAAATTGTTGTTCCATGATGTAGAATATTGGGTGCCATGGGGTTCGGTCTTGGCGAGCGGGGGCGACTATGCGGGTATTTGTGGCGTCTCAGGCGGCTGGGACGAGGGCTTTCTCGTTGAAGCCGTCCGACCAATCCCATGCCGCCCAATCCTACGCCGTCCCCTCACTACTGGACCCCATTCCATGGCTCTGATTCCGCGCCTCGACATCGCGGCGCTCGATGCGCTTGAACTCGATCCTTCGACCAAGGGGCTTCCTTGTGACGCGCCGCGCCTGACCGTCGGCGCGGTCGGACGCCAGGGCTGGAGCCTGCTCGACGGCGACCTGCCGCTGCCCGTCGCCGTCATCCGCGAGAAGGCGCTGGCGGCGAACAGCGCCTGGATGAGCGCCTTCACCGCGCAGAACGACGTCGTCATCGCGCCGCATGGCAAGACGACGATGTCGCCGCACCTGTTCGACCTGCAGATCGCCGACGGCGCCTGGGCGATCACCGCGGCGACGCTGCAGCAGGTCGGCGTCTGCCAGCGCTTCGGCGTCAGGCGGGTGCTGCTCGCCAATCAGCCGGTCGGCACCCAGGCGATCGATGCCTGTTTCCGCGCGCTCCAGGGCGACGACGCGATCGAACTCTATTGCCTCGCCGACAATCCGGACGGCGTCGCCATGCTCGCCGAGGGCGCGCGCCGCAACCCGCCGCCGGAAGGCAACCCGCTGCGCATCCTCGTCGAGATGGGCTTCATCGGCGGGCGCACCGGCGTCCGTACCCGCGCGGGCGCGCTCGAACTGGCGCGCGCCATCGCCGCCGCGCCGGGGCTGGAGCTTGCCGGCTTCGAATGCTTCGAGGGCATGCTGCCGACGGCGGAGACGGCGGACGGCCTGATCGACGACGTCGCCGCCATGGCGCTGGCCGCCATGCAGGAGGGCCTGTTCCGTTCCGATGCGCCGGTCGTCATCAGCGCCGGCGGTTCGGCCTTCTTCGACCGGGTGGTCGAGCGTTTCGACAGCGTCGGGTTTCCGCGGCCGGTGCAGCGCGTGCTGCGCTCCGGCTGCTACCTGACGCATGACGTCATCGCCTATGCGGCGGCGTTCGAGCGCATCGTCCGCGAGACGGCGCTGAAGCTGCCGGAGGGCGGGCTCGAGCCGGCGCTGGAGGTCTGGGCGATGGTGCAGTCACGCCCCGAGGGCGGCCGGACCATGCTGACCATGGGCAAGCGCGACGTCAGTCACGATGCCGGCCTGCCGGTGCCGCTGCGCTGGTATCGCCCGGACGGCAGCATGACGGCGCCGGCGGAAATAGCCGCCGGCCATTCGGTCGTCGCGCTCAACGACCAGCACTGCCACATGATCACGCCGCTCGACAGCCCGCTCAGGACCGGCGATCTCGTCGGCTTCGGCATCAGCCATCCCTGCACCACCTTCGACAAGTGGTCGCTGCTCTATCTGGTCGATGAGGACTATCGGGTCACGCGCGGCCTGAAGACGTTCTTCTGAGCCTCGTCCCGCCGCCGGGAGGTGCGCGGCGGGCCGATCCTGTTTCTGCTGGACTATCCGAGTTGTTCCGCCGGGCGAAACCGGACGGCGTTGACATGAAATTTCTCGATTAATAGCCTGCCTGTCGATCGGCTTGCCTTGTCATTTCCGGTCGCGGCCCGGATCGGGACCAGACCTATACTGCCTGTCTCGCAGCCGTTTCGTCGCAGGATCTGTGTGCCCGAAAATCTATTCGCCCGAGTTCGAAACAAGATCTCATGGAGATTGGCGTTGCGTATCGCCGTCATTCACATCTCGCAGGAAACCAACGACTTCAATCCGGTGCTGACCACGCTGGACGACTATGCCGGCTTCGGCATCTATGAGGGCGCCGAGATCTTCGAGAAGCTGCGCGGCTTCGGCCAGGTCGGCGGTCATCTGCAGGTGGTCGAGGAAGCCGGCCTCGAGATCGAGCAGATCCCGATCATCCGCGGTTATGCCTCGGCGGGCGGCCGCCTCTCGGCCGAGACCTTCCAGTTCTTCCAGGACAAGATCCGCGCCGGCCTGCAGGCGGCGGGCAAGATCGACGGACTGGCGCTGCAGCTGCATGGCGCGTGTTCGGCCGAGGGCGTCGACGACGTCGAGGGCGAGCAGATCGCGCTATGCCGCGAGATCCTCGGCCCCGACGTGCCGATCGTGCTCGGCCTCGATCATCATGCCAATGTCACGCAGAAGATCATCGACAACGCGACCGCCATCGTCGGCCACCGCACCCAGCCGCACGACGTCTACGACACCGGCGTCATCGGCACCAAGCTGCTGCTACGCATCCTGACCGAGGGGCTGAAGCCGACCACCGCCTGGCGCAAGATCCCGCTCGTCTCGCATCAGGAGCAGTTCCTGACCTCGCAGGGACCGATGAAGGTGTGGTTCGACGCGGCCCGCGCCGCCGAATCCGATCCGCGCGTGCTGCAGGCGTCGAACTACCCGATGCAGCCCTGGCTCGACGTCGCCGAGGGCGGCTGGGCCACCATCGTCGTCACCGACAACGACCAGGCGCTGGCCGAACAGATAGCCGACGAGCTGGCTGATCTCTGCTGGTCGCTGCGCGACGATTTCCAGCTCCGCGAGTCGGTCTCGGTCGACGACGCCGTGCGCCAGGCCGATGCGGCGCCGGGCCTCGTCATGCTGAGCGATACCGGCGACACCGTATTCGGCGGCGCCGCGGGCGACAGCAACCTGCTGCTCGAAGCCATGCTGCGCCTCGGCATAAAGAAGCGGGCGCTGGTGCCGCTGATCTCGCCCAAAGCCGCCGCGAAGCTGGTCGCGGCAGGCGAGGGCGCGACGGTGACGCTGGAGCTTGGCGGCGACGCGGCGACGGAATTCTTCACCCCGCTCACGGTCACCGGCACGGTCCGCACCGTCGGCGGCGGACTCCTGAAGATCGAGGGCTACAACCACCAGAGCGAGGTCGATCTCGGCCCGTCCGTGATCTTCGATGTCGGGCCGGTCACGCTGATGATCACGACGCTGCGCGGCGTCGCCGGCAATGTCCCCGGCGTCTACCGGGCGATGGGCGTCGAGCCGACGGATTACGGCATCGCCGTCCTGAAGACGGCTTCGAACTTCCAGTATTTCGCGCCGATCTCGACCGGCGTGGTGCGCGCCGACACGCGCGGCCCTGGCCAGTCCGATGTCTTCACGCTGCCCTGGAAGCGGATTCCGCGCCCGATCTATCCGATCGAGACCTTCGACGACTGGCGTGCCCATTCTTCGCAGCCGGGCGGCCTCGCCAAGGTTTGAGGTTGGCCGATCGATCCCCTGCGAACGGGAGCGGAGGGGCCTCATGACGTGCCAGTTCTTCCGGGCGCTCAGGGGGCTCGTCTTCCTGGTTCTCGCCGCTACGGCGTCGGTCGCCGGCGTCAGCCTGGTGGCGCCGGCCCATGCTCAGGAGCCGGGGCTCAGGGGCGGCACGCTGCGCGTCGCCATCCTGGCCGACATGACCAATTTCGATCCGCAGCAGTTCTCGGCGGTGAATTTCCACCTGATCAAGAACCTCTATGACAGCCTGATCGAATACACGCCCGAGGGAGAGGCGGTGCCGAGCCTGGCGACCGCCTGGCAGATCGCGCCCGACAACCAGTCCGTGAGGGTGACGTTGCGCGACGACGTCAGCTTCGCGAGCGGCGCCAAGCTCACCTCGGCCGACGTGGCGGCAACGCTCGCCAAGGCCGCCGATCCCGGGCGCGGCAAGAACGTCTATGCCACCATGTCGATTGTCACGAACTGGACGACGCCGGACGACAGGACGATCGTCATCCACTTCAAGGCGCCTGCGCCGCAGCGCCAGATCACCGACCTGCTGCAGTTCACCATGCCGATCGAGGCCGCCGGGATCGCCAGCGTCGAGACGGTCCCCGCCGGCACAGGCGCCTACATGCTGGATAGCCGCGCCGTCGGCCAGGGGCTGAGGCTGAGGGCCAATCCGCATTACTGGCGCCAGGGCCAACCGGTCACCGAGGCGGTCGATTTCACCATCTTCAGCGACGACGTCTCGGCGAGCGCGGCGCTCGAATCCGACGCCGTCGACATCATCTATGGTAGCTCCGCACGCAGCGCCGTCCGCCTGCAGGATGTCGGTTATCAGGTGCTGCGCGGACCGGGGCCGCTGGTCCAGGTCTTCCGCATCAACTCGACCCGCGCGCCCTTCACCAATCCAAGCTTCCGTCAGGCCTTCAACTATCTGATGGACCGCGAGGGCATGCTGCGGGTCGGCTATGCCGGCCTTGGCGAGGTGGCGGCGCTGCCCTGGGCGCCGGCGAGCCCGGCCTTCGACGCAACCTATGCCGACGAATTCGCCTACAATCTCGACAAGGCGAAGGAACTCCTCGCCGCGTCCGGTCTGACGCCGGCCGAACAGAGCGACTGGAAGATGCTGGTCGGGGGCGATGACGAGCCGACCATCGTCGTCAGCCAGATCCTGCAGAGCGCGCTGGCCGAGGTCGGCATCGATATCGAGCTCGATATCCTCCAGGGCGCGGAATATACTGAGGCGCTGCTCGCCGGCGATTTCGACGCCACCTTCGGCGCTGTCGGCAATGTGCAGAAATTCCCGTCCCGCGTCGCCACCAACAGCATCTACCGCGTCGTCAACAATCCGGTGCTGAAGGACCCGCATCCGCATCCCGATTATGTCGCGGCGATCGAGCGGGTGAACACGACGTCGGACCCGGCCGAGGTGAAGGCGGCTTATGACAATCTGAACCGCGTCCTCGTCACCGATGCCTTCGCCATCCCGACCAATTCCTATGACACCGGCCTGATCGTCGCCTCTCCCAGGGTCGGCGGCCTGGCGCTCGACATCGACAATCTCTTCGTCGCGCGTATGGCGGGTTTCCAGTGATTGGGGCCGGCACTGCGGAGGCTTGAGCGGCTTCCTTCGCCTCTTCCCGCAGGGAGCGGTGAAGGGAAATCAATCCGAGAGGCCGCGCGCCTCGATCGGCCAGATGTCCTCCAGCTTGTCTGCGCGGACGACGTGCAGGAAATCGTGCAGGTTCACGGTCGGGTCGCAATGCGGCACGCTGCATTCGAGGCGCGTGCCGACCGGAGGCACCGGCTTGCCGGGCAGCGTGTCGAGCCGGCCGAACTCGTCGCCGACGAAGGTGATCTGGCCGATCTCGCGGCCGTCGAGATAGGCGCGCGGCAGCGGCCCGTCGACGGCGAAGCTCTTGCTGCCGGCGTCGACGATGGCGTCGCCATGCAGATTGTGGGCGATGACCGTGACGGTGACGAAGAGGGCGGTGCCGAACACGTCGGCGCCCGAGCCGTGCAGGTCGACGCGGCGATAGTCCTCGTCCATGAAGATGTAGGAACCGGCCTGCACCTCGGTCAGCACCTTGTCCTCGAAATCGAGCAGGTGGCTGCCGGTGCCGCCGCCGGTGACGATGGCGGGCGAGAGCCCCGCCGCCTCGAGCGCGTCGACGATGGCGAGCAGGCGCCCCATGGCGATCCGGTTCTCGGTCCGCCGCGCCTCGTGGTCGAAGATGTGCTGGACGAAGCCGGCATAGCCCTGCACGCCGACGAAGCGGAGGGAATCCTCGTCGGCGATCTGGCGCGCGAGCGAGACGGCGCGTTCCGGCGTCGCCACGCCGGTGCGGCGCTGGCCGACGTCGCATTCGACCAGCACGTCGAGGCGGACCCCGGCGGCGCGCGCCGATTCCGCATAGTCGGCGACGAGGTCGGGGCGGTCGACGGTGACGGTGATGTCGGCGCCGCGCGCCGCCGCCTCGGTCAGCCGGTCGATCTTGCGGCGGCTGGCAATCGGCGCGGTCAGCATCAGCGGATTGATGCCGGCCTCGTGGAGCGCCAGCAGCTCGCCGACCTTGGCGCAGGCGATGCCGAGCGCGCCGGCCTCCATCTGCCGCCGCGCGATCTCGACGCATTTGTGCGATTTCGCATGCGGCCGCAGACCGAGCCCGGCGGCGCGCGCCATGCCGGTCAGCGCCTGCAGATTGGCCTCGAAGGCGTCGGCGTCGAGGATCAGCGCCGGCGTCTCCAGCCGGGTCCGGCCGTTGCGAAGGCCGATCAGGGGCTCGTTCAACCCGGCGACGCCGCGTCTCATTCCGTCTCTCCTGCGCGCCATCCGGCGCGAAGGCGCGGGGGGGGCGTCTCGTGTTTCGGCTCACCCCACCTTGTGGCCGGGCCAGCCCATCAGCAGCTTCGCGTCCTTCTCGGCGGCGCGGGCCTTCTCCGGATCCTTGAAGATCCGGAGCACGCAATGCGGCTCCCGGCGGTCGATCACGTCGTAGACCATGTGGTAGCCGGTCTTGTCCATGATCGGGCCGATCCAGCCGGCACAGTGATCGCAATAGCGCTCCATCGGTTCGGCGTCGTTGTCCATCACCTTGGAGAGGCTCGGGCAGACATTCATCCGTAGTTCCAGCCGGTCCTCGTCGAGGTCGAGGTCCATGTCGCAGTTTTCCTCGATCTTGATATGCGACCAGTACTCGTACATGCCGGCGAGGCCCTGGGTCTGGATCAGGTCGAGGATATGCCGCTCCTGGTTCTTCGAGATCGCGAGCCAGTAGGCTTCAAGCGCCTCTTCGCCCTGGCTGTCGAGGAATTTGAAGACCTCGTTGTAGAAGCGCGTGAAGTGGTCGCTCGGGATCATGCGCGCCTCCGGATGACCTGCCGGCACGAACCCTCGCCGGTCAGTTCGGTGTCGATGGCGAAGGGCGAACCTTCCGCCATCGCTTCATTCGTGCGGCTGGTCTGGTCGCAGAAATGCGGCGAGACGCTGCCGGTCAGCGCCTTCACGTGGTGCCAGGCAGGGCAGCGGCGCACGGTCAGGACGACGCGGTCGTCGCCGACCGCGATGTCGTAGTCGGCGCCTTCGCGGTCGAAGAAGTGCCGCCAGTGGCGCACCAGCTGGCGCGTGTCGCCGGCGACGAGGTCGTTGCGGATGCTCGCATAGACGTCGCGGCCGACCTTCTTGAAGATCTCGTCCATCGCGTCGACGCCGAAGCGCTCGACGATGAAATCGATCGTCGTGTTGGTGGCGCCGTGAAAATCGAGATGGACGTTGCCGCCTTCCTCGTAGCGCATCGTGCCTTCGCCGTTCGTCATTCTCACACGCTCCCGTAAAGCCGCTCGCCGCCGACATAGGTGGCCTTCACCGAAAGCGTCGTCGGATCGAGCACGGCGAAATCGGCGAGCTTGCCGCGTTCGAGGCTGCCGATCTCGTTCTCCATGCCGAGGACGCGCGCCGGCACCAGGCTGGTCGCATGCGCGGCGCGGACGAGATCCTTGCCAGAGAAGGCGAGATAGTTGCGCATCGCCTCGTCCGGCGCCAGCGACGAGCCGCAAAGCCCGCCCTTTGCGTCGCGCACCGCCTTTCCGGGCGCGCTGGTGACGACGTAGCCCGGATAGAACTCGAAGGTCCGGCCCGGCGTGCCGGCATATTTCATCGCGTCGGTCTCAAGGAAGACGCGGTCCTCCGGCAGTTGCGCCAGCAGCTTGACCAGTTGCGGGTCGACATGGATGCCGTCGGCGATCAGGCCGAGCGCCAGCGTCGGCTCGGCGAGGAGCGCATCGGTGAGCGAAACGACATGCACGCCCATGCCGCCCGGCGGATAGGTCGGCATGACGTTGTACATGTGCGTCACCGCGTCGAGGCCCCAGGAGACATAGCGCGGAATGTGCTCCGGCCGGGCCAGGCTGTGGCCGAGATGGATCGAGACGCCGGCCCGCTTCAGTACGGCGATGAAGGCTTCCGCCCCCTCGCGCTCCGGCGCGACCGTGACGGCCTTGAGCCTGCCATCCGCGGCGGCCAGCATCCGCTCCGCCAGCCCGGCGCTGGGCGCCAGGATGTTTTCGGGATTATGGGCGCCCGGCGAGCCGAAGCAGGGTCCTTCGCTATGCACGCCGAGCGCCCGCGCGCCCCTGGCCTCGCCGCATTGCGCCGCGAGGCGGGAGAGCACGCCTTCCATGCTGGCAGGCGGCAGGCAGGGGATCGCCGGCAGGAAGCCGGTGACGCCGTGGCGCAGCATCACCTGGGAATTGGTGGCGACGGCGCCGGCATCGACGTCGCAATAGAGGTGTTCGCCGAAGCCGTGCTGCAACAGGTCGAGGAGGCCGGGGAACAGGATCGCGCCCTTGCCGTCGGCCGGCTGCCAGTCCTCGCCCACGACCGTCCCGCGTGGCACGAGGCCCGCGATGCGCCCGCCGTCGATCAGCAGGTCGCTCGCCTGCTGTCCCTCCGGCGTGACGATTGTGACATCAGACCATCTCTGCTTGACGGGCATCGGATTTTCCATCGTTATGATGTTATCATGCTAACAAACTAATCTGGTTCGGCAAGGAGAAAGAGATGACGCAGCCCTGCGTATTGGTGACGGGCTCGACCCACGGCATCGGCTACGGAATCGCCGAGGCGTTCGCCCGCCAGGGCGCGCGGCTGGTGATCAACTCGCACTTGCCCGACAATGGCGCGCTGGGGAAGCTGCAGGCGCTGACCGAGTGCCATTTCATCCAGGCGGATCTCTCCACCGCCGCCGGCGCCGTCGAGCTGGTCGAGAAGGCGCATGCGACGCTCGGCCGGCTGGATACGCTGGTCAACAATGCCGGCACCTTCCTCGATACGCCCTTCGACGAGCTCACCGAGGAGTTGTTCGACCGAACCTTCAATCTGAACGTGAAGGCCTATGTGTTCGCCTCGCAGGCCTTCGTGCGCAAGCTGGCGCCGGGCCAGGAGGGGGCTAGCATCCTCCTGGTCGGCTCCACCAATTCGGTGATGGCCGAGCGCCACAGCGTCGCCTATGACGCCTCGAAGGGCGCGGTGCTGATGATGGTGCGCTCCCTCGCCGTGTCGCTCGCCGGCCGCGGCATCCGCGTCAACGGCATCGGCCCCGGCATCGTCGAGACGCCGCTGACGAAGCGCGGCCTCGACGTGCCGGGCGTGCGCAAGTCGCTGAACGCCCAGATCCCGTTCGGCCGCGTCGGCCAGCCGGAAGATGTCGGCGGCGCGGCGGTCTTCCTTGCGTCGCCAGCGGCAGGCTATATCACCGGCCAGATGCTGTTCGTCGATGGCGGCATCCTCGCCATCCAGAAGACGTGGGAACCGCCGGTTTGAACCTCGAAGCCTCGCCCCGCCATCTCCAGCTCCGCGACATGCTGTTCCGGCGCTGGAAGACGGGCGGGCTCAAGGCCGGCGACCGGATCGAGTCGCAGAACGAGATCGTGCGTTTCTGCGACTTCTCTCTGATCACCGTCGTGAAGACGCTGAAGGATCTCGAGAGCGAAGGCGTCATCCGCCGCCAGGTCGGCAAGGGCTCCTTCCTCGTCACGACACCCTGGGCCGAGGCGCACCGGCGCATCGGCTTCTTCTACAATCGCGACATCGTCGGCGGCGGCATCTTCGACAATGCCTTCTACACGCGCCTGGTGATGGCGTTCGAGAAAGGCATCGTCTCGGCCGGGCATGAGTTCGTCATGGGCTCGTTCACCGACGCGCGCATGCCGGTCGGCATGTGGGACGCGCTCGACGCCGTCGTGCTGACAGGCTTCACGCGCGAGACCCGGCTGGACGCGCTCGCCGATACCACGAGCCAGGTCAGCCTGATCGACGCCAGCCTCGACGGCAGCCGGTTTCACACCTACCGGCTCGACTATGGGCCCGCCTTTTCCGCGATGTTCGCTGCCCTCGGTGGCGCGCGGCTCAAGTTCCTCTATCTCGATTCCGAGATCGGCTCGAACGAGCAGGCGGCGCGGCTCGCGGCGTTCCGCGCGGCGGCGGCCGGCGCTCCGGCGCCGCAGGCGATCGAGATCGTCGCCGTCAACCAGGAGATCGATGTCGGCAATACGGGGGCGCTGCGGTCCGCCGTCGAGCGCGTGCGGCCGGACGTCGTCTGCGGCCATGTGCATGAGAGCTGGCGCCCCTTGATCCGCGCCATTTCGCCGGCGGCGCGGATCTATCCCTTCCTGCTCGACCAGAAGGGCCCGGGCTTCGTCGTCGACAGCGCGCCATGGATGGCGGAGATCCTGCCGACGATCGAGGCCAACCTCGCCGACCGCCAGCGCCCGCCGGCGACGCACAGTTTTGCCGCAAGGTTTCAGGCGTAGGGCGGAGGTCTCTTCACCTCTCCCTGAGGGAGAGGGTTTAGGGAACCATTCGGATATGGCTTTGCGCCGCCGAAGCCTGACTTCCGAGGTCGTAAACCCTCACCCGCCGCACTTCGTGCGTCGACCTCTCCCTCAGGGAGAGGTGAAGTGAAGGGCTTCGTCCCCGGATCGCCTCACCAACCCCACGCTCGCCGTCATCCCGGCCTCCGGGCCTCCGGGCCGGGATCCATCCCTCCGCGCCTCGGTGCTGGAATCTGCCCCCCGAACGTCTGAGGCTTCGGCCGCATGGATCCCTGCTTTCGCAGGGATGACGGAGGAGGGTGGGGAGAGGGCGGAGGGGAGCGGGCAGAGGGCAGAGGGCGGTCCTCTTCACCTCTCCCCATGGGAGAGGTGAGATGCCGCCGCCTACGCCAGCGCGTTCCCCGCCAGGCCTGCCTCGACCGTCAGGATGGCGCCGACGAGGTTTCGCGTCGCTTCCGCCTGCGGGCGCGTGAAGAGGTCGAGCGGCTTGCCGACCTCGACGATTCTTCCCGCCGACATCACCGAGACCCGGCTCGTCGTATAGGCGACGACAGAGAGGTCGTGCGCGATGAAGACGAGGCTGAGGCCGAGCTCGCTGATCAGGTCCTTGAGCAGGTTCAGCACCTGCGCCTGGATCGAGACGTCGAGCGCGGAGACGGGCTCGTCGGCGATCAGCACCTTCGGCGCCGGCATCAGCGCGCGGGCGATGGCGATGCGCTGCAGCTGGCCGCCGGAGAATTCGTGCGGATAGCGCTCCAGCGCCTGCCGGCTCATGCCGACCTGGTCGAGCACCTCGTGCACGCGGGCGACGTGGTCGCCTTCGATCCTGAGCGACCGAAGCGGCTCCAGCAGCGACAGGCCGATACGCATCCTCGGGTCGAGCGACGAGCGCGGGCTCTGCATCACGACCTGCACCGAGCGGCGGAAATTCCGCCAGCGCTCCGCGTCTCCGGCCCAGATGTCGGCGCCGTTGTAGAAGACGTGCCCCTGCTTCGGCTTTTCCATGCCGGTCAGGATGCGGGTGAGCGTGGTCTTGCCGGAGCCGGATTCGCCGACCAGGCCGACGGCCTCGCCGGGACGGACGTCGAAGCTGACCTTGTCGAGCACGGTCAGCGTCGGCCGCGCGCCGATCAGCGATTTCCGGCTCAGCGCATAGGTCTGCGTGACTTGCCGCATTTCGAGCAGCGGCGGCGTCAGATGGGTTTCGTCGACGCGGCGGTTCATGGCGCGCTCACTCTGGCTTGGACGGCGGCCCCGGCCGTTGCGGCGATCGGATGCCAGCAGGCGGCGCGGCGCGTGCCCTTTTCCAGCTGCGGAACCTCGGTCCGGCAGCGCTCGGTCGCGGCGCCGCAGCGCGGATGGAACGCGCAGCCCCTGGGCAGGCTGTGTAGCGGCGGCACCATGCCGGCGATCGAGGCGAGGCGCGAGCTGCCGTCGAGGGCGATGTTGTCCATGGTCGGCTGCGAGTCGAGCAGCCCCTTGGTGTAGGGGTGGCGCGGCGAGCGGAACACTTCCGCGACCGGCCCCATCTCGACGATGCGGCCGGCATACATGACGGCGACGGTGTCGAACATCGCCGCGATGATCGGCAGGTCGTGCGTGATCATCATCAGCGCGCAGCCGCGCTCCTGCACCGCCTTGTTGAGGATGCGCAGCACCTGCTTCTGCACGGTCACGTCGAGCGCCGTCGTCGGCTCGTCGGCGATGATCAGCTGCGGATAGCAGGCGAGCGCCATGGCGATCATGACGCGCTGGCGCTGGCCGCCGGAGATCTCGTGCGGATAGGCGCGCATCAGCTGCTCGGGCCGCGGCAGCGACATCTGCCGGAACAGCTCGAGCGTCTGCGCCTCGGCTTCCTGCTTGCTCGCCTTGGTATGGCGGCGGATCACCGACGAGACCTGGAAGCCGATGCGGCGGACCGGGTCGAGCGAGGAGAGCGGGTCCTGGAACACCATCGAGAGGGTGCGGCCGCGGCGGCTGGAGAGCGCCTTGTCGGACTGGGTGACGAGGTCGACGCCGTCGTGCCGGATGCTGCCATTCGCCTGCCAGCCCATCGGCAGCAGACCCATCAGCGACAGCGCGGTCAGCGTCTTGCCGGAGCCGGATTCGCCGACGAGGCCCATGCGGCCGCCGGCGGGAAGCGTGAAGTCGATGCCGCGCACGGCGGTCAGCACCGTGTTGTGCACGACGAGGTCCGTTACCTCGAGCGCGTTCGGCCGCTCCATCGGGGGCTTCGTCATGAGGCCCTCCGGGCGAGCTTGGGGTCGAGCACGTCGCGCAGGCCGTCGCCAAGCAGGTTGAGGCCGAGCACCATCAGCACGATAGCGAGGCCGGGCCAGATGGCGAGCGGCGACGACACGCCGACCTGCTGCTGCGCCTCGTTGAGCATCAGCCCCCACGAGATCGATGGCCGGTGCACGCCGACGCCGAGATAGGAGAGGCCGGCCTCGGTCAGGATGCCGGCGGCGAAATAGAGTGTGAACTGGACGATCATCACGCCGGCGATGTTGGGCAGCACGTGGCGGGCGAGGACGAAGACCTTGCCGCGGCCATAGAGCTTGGCGGCGGTGATGAAGTCCTCGTTCAGCACGCCCATCGCGGCGGAGCGGATGACGCGGGTGAAGGACGGCGTGAAGAAGGCCGTCAGCGCCAGGATGGTGGTGAGCGCGCCGGAGCCCATGGTGGCCGCCAGCACCAGCGCCGTGACCATGCCGGGGATCGCCAGCATGATGTCGGCGCCGCGCGAGATCGCCTCGTCGGCGATCTTGCCGGAGGCGGCGGCCGCGAGGCCGGCGATGGTGCCGAGGATCAGGCTCAGCGTGGCGCCGCCGGCGCCGACGAGGATCGAGGTGCGCGCGCCGACCATCAATTGCGCGATGATGTCGCGACCGAGCACGTCGGTGCCGAGCCAGTGGCCGGGCGTGCCGGCCGGCAGGAGGCGGTTGCGGATCACCGGGATGTTCGGGTTCGACGGCAGGTAGAAGAACGAGACAAGCGCGATCGCCAGGAACAGGGCCGTGAGCACGAGGCCGATCAGGAGCGACGCGTTGCGTGGCAGCCTGCGGCGCGGCTTGCGCTGTGGCGGCGAGATCGGCACGCCGGCCGGCGTGGGCATGGGGGAGGGCTGGTTCATGGTCATGTTGGGCTTCTCCCGCTCACCGGCTCGACCGCACGCGCGGGTCGAGGATGCCGTAGAGGAGATCCACGAGGAGGTTCACGGCGATGACGAAGATGATGATCAGCATCACCGTCGACTGCACGACGATCACCTCGCGGGCGGCGACGTTGGCGAGCATCATGCGGCTGAGGCCCGGCAGCGAGAACACCGTCTCGATGATCACCGTGCCGCCGATCAGCTCGGCGATCTGCAGGCCGACGATGGTGACGAGCGGCAGCGAGGCGTTGCGCAGGCCGACTTTCAGCAGCGCCTCGGTGCGCGTCATGCCGACGGCGCGCGCCGTGCGCAGATAGTCCTGGTTCATGACGTCGAGCACGGCGGAGCGGACATAGCGGATCAGCACGGCGGCCATGATCAGGCCGAGCGACAGCACCGGCAGCACCAGCGAGCGTATGGCGCCCCAGGGGCTGACCGACCAGTCGGTCCAGCCGCCGGTCGGCAGCCAGCCGAGCCGGACGCCGAACAGGAGCGAGAGCAGGATGCCGGCCCAGAACACCGGCACGGCGACGCCGACCTGGCTCACCAGCGCGAGGATGGCGCCGGACGGCGTGCCGACATTGCGCGCGGCGTAGGTGCCGACGGGAATGGCGATGAGGAGGCCGAGGATCAGGCCCGAAAGCGCCAGCGGGATCGAGACGGAAAGGCGGGCGGTGACGAGGTCGGAGACGCGCTCATTGGTGCGGAAGGAGCGGCCGAGATCGCCGGAAAGCATGTTGCCGATCCAGTCGAAATACTGGACGAAGAGCGGGCGGTCGAGGCCATAGGTGTGGGCGAGCGCGTCGATCGCCTCGGGCGTCGCGCCCTTGCCGAGCACCACGGCAGCGACATTGCCGCCGGCACCCCGGATCAGCAGGAAGATCGCCACCGAGGCGATGAAGATGGCGCCCAGGAAGAACACCAGTTTGCGCAGGACGTAGATCGCCATCAAGCTTTCCCGGAGAGGATCGTCGGATGCGGCCGCCGCCGGCCCGCAGGCGGGCGACGGCCGGTCTTGGACTGGCTGGCTTACCAGTGCAGCTTGTTGAGCTCGATCGCGACGTTGACGCGCGGCTCTTCAAAACCCTTCAGGTCGGGATTGAACAGGCCGACGCCCTTTTTGGCGATCAGCGGGATGATGACGGCATCCTTGCGCAGGATGTCGGCGGCCTGCTTCATCTTCGCGACATAGTCTTCCTGCGTCAGGGCGACGTCAGCATCAGCAAGCGCCTTGGTGTATTCGGCCGAGCAATAGGTGCTCCAGCCGGCCTTGGACGGATCCGGGCAGGCGAACTGAACCGGGTTGGCGTCGCCCGACATGATGGTGACGTCGAACTGCGGCGGCCGGCCCTGGAAGATCAGCTGCGAATAACGGGCGAGGTCGATCGCGTTGCGGGTGACGTTGAAGCCGGCGGCCTGCATGGCCGGAACCATGATATCGGCCGGCAGCGACAGGTCGGGCACGTCGCTGAGCGAGGCGTATTCGAGCGGCGTGCTCGCATAGCCCTTCTCGGCGATCGTCGCCATCGCGCCTTCCATGTCATAGGGGAACGGGCAGGTCTCGGCGTTTTCCGGCGAGTACCAGACCTGGTTCGGCAGCGCGAAGGTGCAGGTGTTCTCCGCGCCCCAGGCGGCGCCGAAGGCGTCGTTGTAGGACTGGCGGTCGAGCGTCTTGGCGATGGTCTCGCGCAGGCCCTTGTCGAGCTTCTGGTTCAGCACCGCATAGGTCGGCTCGCCCACCTGCGGATAGGTGACGAGCGTGTACTTCTTGTCGAGCTCGCGCTTGGAGAGCTGCTCCCAGAGGTCGATCGTGATGACGGGGAGCGAATCCACCTCGCCCGCCTCGAGCGCGTTGAGGCCGGCTGTGCCGTCGGTGATGATGCGGACGGTGACGTTCTCGATCGCCGGCTTCTTGCCCCAGTAGGTCGGGTTGGCGGTGAACTCGAAGGCGCTGTTGGTGGTGTAGTTGGCGAGCTTGTACGGGCCGGTGCCGATCGGGTTGGTGGCGATGTTGGCCGCGTTCGCCTCGGGCTGGATCAGGCTGGAGATCGTGCCCATGCCCTGCCAGAAGTTCTGGCTCGGCCGCGAGAGGGTGACCTTGACCGTGTGGTCGTCGAGCTTCTCGATCGACTTCACCGCTTCATAGGCGGCCGCGTAGTCGACGACCGGGCTCTTGCTCATGGTGTTGAGCGAGAAGACGACGTCGTCGGCCGTCACCGGCGCGCCGTTCGAGAACGTCGTGTCGCGGATCTTGAAGGTGTAGGTCAGCTTGTCGTCGCTGATCGTCCAGCTCTCTGCGACGCCGGGCTCGACGCTGCCGTCCTTGTTGAAATAGACGAGCGGCTCGACGACGTTGGCCGGGATCCAGAGCCGCATCGCGGTCAGGTTGCTCTTGACGAAGTCGAGCGTGCCGGGATCCTGCCGGGCGACGAGGATCATCTTGTTTTCGGCCGCGCGCGGCGAGGCGGCCTCTGCCGTCGGGGCCAGACCCCCGAGGGCGCCGGCGAAGAACGCCGCGGCAGCCGTCAGCAGGCCGAGGCGCTTGGTGATCGAATTCAGTTTTCCCTGCATGTCCCAATTCCCCTTCTGGAAGTACCGGACGTTCGAACGTCTCGTTGTGGCGTGATCTGACGTGTCACTTGCCACACTCGTCTTGGCCCGATGGCCGGCAGCCAGCGCCGGATGACGGGCCGTGTCCGCCACGCTGCGGCGGACGGATCTATTGCGATGTCTCGAAGGCCCGGGCGCCGTGCCCGGATGCGGTATGGATCCGTCGATCCCACCGCAGTACCGTGTCGTTCCGCCTCGCCCCGGTTCTCTTGCTCAAGACTTCGTCCTACAATGTAGAATGAAAAATCATGCTAGTCTGGAGCAGTTTGAATAGGATCCCGCGCAAATGCAATAGGCATGCGGCAGGTGAAGAGCTCTGCAGCATTCCACTGGATAATACGAAACATCTTCATTCCATATCATGGAATATTATCTTCGCTCGCGGAGCGACGGGCGGGCCGCGCCACTCCACGCGACGCAGCGCCGCCACCCGCGCCGAGGCGCGGAAGCGGGCGCTATCCAACGATTATCGATAGTCGGCCGGAAGGAAGGCATGCGTCATCGCGCCGCCACGGTCGCGCAGGACGCGTCGGCGGTTCGCGGCAAGCCGCTCGCGAAGAAATGCCGGGGAAAGTCGCCGGGCTGCCTGGGGCAGCCGGTGCCGATCGCGCCATGGCAGGCGCGATCGGTTGGAGCCTAGTTGTCGTCCGATCCCGCCACGGCGGAAGCCGGCATCAGGTAGCGCACGGCGATCAGGCAGAGCACGGTCGTGAACAGCAGCACCAGCGCGACGAGCGCGTTGATGTCGGGCGTGAAGCCGAGCCGCATCATCGCCCAGAGCCGCACGGGCAGGGTGCTCTGCGTGCCGGTGACGAGCAGCGTGATCATCGTTTCGTCGAAGGAGAGCGCGAAAGCGAGGATGGCGGCGCCGACCATGGCGCTGGAGAGGTTGGGCAGCAGCACCAGGCGAAAGGTCTGCCAGCCGCTGGCGCCGAGATCGTAGGACGCCTCGACGAGGCTGCCGCTCAGCGATTGCAGCCGCGTCAGGATGGTGCGGTAGACCAGCGCCAGCACGAAGACCGTGTGGCCGATGATGATGGTCAGCAGCGAGCGCTCGAATTCGACCTGGCGGAAGAAGATCAGCAGCGCCAGGCCGGTGATGATCGGCGGCATCAGGAAGGGCAGGAAGATGATGAACTGCAGGAACTGGCGGCCGCGAGCGTTGGGTGACGCATAGTAGAGCGCCAGCCCGGTGCCGAGGGCGACCGACAGCACGACGGCGCCGGCGCCGACGATCAGCGTCGTCCAGAGCGCCGACAGCACGCTCTCGTTGCGCGTCAGGTCTGCATAGGCCGAGGTCGTCGGCTGCGACCAGTCCACCATGCCGTGGCTGACGCTGAAGAAGGACGAGACGATTGGCACCAGCAGCGGGCCGTAGAGCAGGATGAAGACGAAGGCGGTGAGGGTGATGAGCAGCGCCGGGGCCGCCCTGTCGGCGAGCCGCATCACTGGATCCTCCCGCGGCTGCTTTCGACCCGGCCGCCGAGGCGGATCGCCAGGATCACGACGGCGGCGAGGATCACCGAAAGCGCCGCGCCGAACGGCCAGTTGAAGGCGGTTCCGAACTGGCTGTAGATGATGCGGCCGAAGGTGAAGCCGGACTGGCCGCCGACCATTTGCGGCGTCAGGAAATCGCCGATCGCCAGCACGAAGACGAAGCTCATCGCCGACAGCGTGCCGGGCAGGCTCAGGGGCACCGTCACGCGCCAGAAGGTCTGGGCGTTGGTGGCGCCAAGGTCGGCCGAGGCATGGCGGAGCGCCTTCGGGATTCGCTCCAGCGACAGGAAGATCGGCAGCACCGCGAACGGGATCAGCAGCACGGTGAGCGTCAGCAGGACGGCGTTCAGGTTGAAGACGAACAGCATGGACGGCTTGTCGATGATGCCGGTCGCGAGCAGGGCGCGGTTCAGCACGCCATTGCCGCCGAGGATGCTGCGCACCGCGTAGATCTTGATGACGTAGCTCATCAGCAGCGGCACGAGCAGCAGCACCAGCAGCATGTAGCGGCTGCGCCCGCGCAGCGTCGTCAGGAAATAGGCGACCGGGAAGGCGAACAGCACGCAGAGCAGGGCGACGGCGAGACAGAGCAGGCAGGTGCGCCAGAAGATCGGCAGGAACACCGGGTCGGTGAAGAAGCGGACATAGTTGGCGATCGTCGGCGAGAAGACGATGCTGCCATGGTCGACGCTGAAGAACGAATAGACGAGGAAGAGCGCCATCGGCGCCAGCACGAAACCGAACGGCACCACGAAGGCGGCGAAGGTGGCGAACCAGGGCGTCAGCCGGCTCGGTCCGGCGGAGGCGGCGCTGTCGCTCATGCCGGCACCAGGCGGCAGGCGCTGGTGGGGACGGTGAAGGCGACCGTCTCGCCCTGCGAGAGCGCCGTGCCGTCCGGGCGGCTCTGGAGGCGCGCCTTCAAGACCTGCTGCGGCTGGTCGATGGCGGCGGCGTTCACCATGGTCGAGGCGCCGCCGAACGCGACCTGCGCGATGCGGGCGGCGATGCGGTTGCCGTCGCCGGCGCCATTGCCGATCCCGACCGCTTCCGGCCGGAACACGGCAAGCGCCGGGCTGCCGGCGGGAAGGGCGGCGATCTGCGGCTGGCCGTCGACGGCGCAGACGAGCCGGCCGATGGCGGTGTCGATCGCGCGGGTCGCGCCGTCCATCGGTCCGAGCGTGCCGGGAACGAGATTGTTCTCGCCGAAGAACTTGGCGACGAACTCGGTGCCGGGCCGGTAATAGACCTCGTGCGGCGAGCCGATCTGCTCGATGCGGCCGGCGCTCATCACGCAGATCCGGTCGGCCATCGCGATCGCCTCCTCCTGGTCGTGCGTGACGAACAGGAAGGTGGTGCGGATCTCGGTCTGGATCGATTTCAGGAAGGTCTGCATGTGGCGGCGCAGCTCGACGTCGAGGGCGGCGAGCGGCTCGTCGAGCAGGATCAGGCGCGGCCGGCAGATGATGGCGCGGGCGAGCGCCACGCGCTGGCGCTGGCCGCCGGAAAGCTGGGCCGGGAAGCGCTTGCCGAGATGGCCGAGCTGGACCAGCTCGAGCGCGTCGGCGACGCGCTTCGCCGTTTCGGCCCGCGGCGTGCCGCGCACGGCGAGGCCGTAGCCGACATTCGCCTCCACCGTCAGGTGCGGGAACAGGGCGTAGTCCTGGAACACCGTGTTGAAGGGCCGCTTGTTGATCGGCATGGCGGCGATGTCGCTGCCGTCGAGCAGGATCTGGCCGCCGGAAGGCTGGGTGAAGCCGCCGATCAGGCGCAGGATCGTCGTCTTGCCGGAGCCCGACGGGCCGAGAATGGTGATGAACTCGCCGTCATGCACGTCGAGATCGATCGAGTGCAGGATGGCGGTCGCGCCATAGCTTTTCGAAACCGACCGCAGTTTCAGAAGGATACCGGCTTCGCTCATTACCACCCCGAACCATCGACAAAGGGCCCCGCGCGCGGCGGCGCGGGTCGAGACAGGAAAGGATGGAGCCTTGGCTCCATCCGGTTGTCGAGAGCCGGCGCTACTGCGAGGCCTTGATTTCATTCCAGAGATCGGAACGCTTCAACGGGTCTTCGACGCTTTCGAGCCAGACCAGCTTGTCCTTGTCGTTGGCGTTCGAGCTGGCAACGGCGGTGTTGCCGAAGCCGGTGCGCTCGGAGAGCTCGGCGCCGATCTTCTTGTCGAGCAGGAAGTTGACCCACTTGGCGGCCGCGTCCGGATCCTTGGCGCCGCTGGTGAGGGCCCAGTTGTCGAGCCAGGAGAGGGAGCCCTCCGCCGGCGCGATATAGGCGACATGGGCGCCGACCTTCTGCATCGCCTTCAGCTGCTGCTGGCCGTAATTGGCCCAGATCAGCGCGACGTCGTTGTTCTGGTAGATCTGCAGGGCTTCGTCGGCCGTCGTATAGAAGCTGAGCACGTTCGGCTTCAGCTCCAGCAGCTTGGCCTTGACCGCCGCGAACTGGTCGTCCGAGAGGTGGAACGGGTTCTCGATGCCGAGCGTCAGCGCGGTGAACGAGAAATTATGCTCGCCATTGTCATAGGCCAGCACCTTGCCCTGGTACTGCGGGTCCCAGAGCACGGACATCGAGGTCGGCGCCGGCTTCACCTTGTCGGTGTCATAGATCAGGCCGATCGAATCGAAGCAGAACGGAATGCCATAGGCCTTGCCGTCGCGGGTGACGCCGCTGATCTTGGACAGGTCCTGGAAGCGCGGCAGCACGTCCTTCTGGTTCGGGATCTTGGAAAAATCCCACGGCTTGACCAGGTCGGCGTCGATATAGCGCTGAAGCTGCGCCGTATTGACGGCCATGACGTCGAAGTCCTTGCCTTCGCTGCCCTTGATCTTGGCCCAGATCTCGTCATCGCTGCCGACGAAGACGACGTCGACGTCGATGCCGGTTTCCTTGGTGAAGTCCTTGACCCAGTCCGGGTCGGCATAGCCTTCCCAGGCGAGGACGCGTAGCGTCTCAGCCGAAGCGGCGGAGACCCAGAGTCCGGCCGCCAGCGCGGCGGCTCCCAGCACAGCTTTCAAACTCGTCATCACACTTCTCCTCTGGATGGGTGTTCTGGTGGTGTGGGAGGAGCGCCTTCACCGTGGCTCGGCTGGCGCTCTCTCAGGCTTTCTTGAACCCGTTGGCCGTCGTCCCGCTCAGAGCGGGGTGACCGTGACCAGCTTCTCCTCCGTGCCGGCCACCATGCGGTTGCGCAGCGGCTTGCCGAAGGTCGGCGACACGATCTCGAACTCGTCATTCGCCTCGGTCTTCATGTTCGAGGCGTAGCTCATCGCATCCGCGCCGAAGAAGTAGGCGTGCAGGTCGCCCGGCCGGCGGAACATCGGATAGCGGAAGTGGTAGTGCTCGAGATTGCCGATCGAGTGCGACATGTGGCTCTCGCCGGACAGGAACGACTCGTCCCAGACCACCTTGCCGTCGCGGATGATGCGGACGTTTCCCGTGACTTCCTGCGGCAGCTCGCCGAGCAGCAGTTCCGGGCCGAGCGAGCATTCGCGCAGCTTCGAATGAGCGAGGTAGAGGTAGTTCTTGCCCTCGGTGATGTGGTCGGAGAAGTCGTTGCCGAGCGTGAAGCCGATCCGGCGGGGCTGGCCCGCTGCGTCCACGATGTAGAGGCCGACGATCTCCGCCTCCTCGGCGCCGGCCAGCGCGAAGCCGGGCAGGTCGAGCGGCGCGCCGGGCGGCACGACGCAGGTGCCGACGCCCTTGAAGAACCACTCCGGCTGGATGCCGATCTTGCCCTCGGCCGGCTTGCCGCCGTCGAGACCCATCCGGTAGATCTTCATCGAATCGGACTCGATCGCGTCCGGGCCATGGGTGTCCATGTGCATGCGGTTGCGCGCGGTGGCGCTGCCGGTATGCGTCAGGCCGGTTCCGGTGATCAGGAAGCGGGCCGGCTCGGGATGATCGAGCGGCGGCAGCACGCGGCCGGCGGCCAGCACCGCCTCATAGTCGAGCGCGGCCTCGCGCGGCGTCGCCGCGACCAGCGCTTCGAGGCCGGTTCCGGTCTCCAGGCTGCGCAACGCCAGTTCGTGCACGGTCGAAAAGCCCTGAAGCGGCAGCAGCGTCTCGCCATCGGCGCCGACGACGGCGACCCTGCGCTCGCCGGCTTCCGACTTGTACTGAACCAGCCTCGTCCGGCTTGTCTCTACGCCGACCATCAAACCCAACCTCCGTCCACGATGAAATGCTGCGACGTGCACATGTGACTGTCGTCGGCAGCGAGAAACAGCGCCATGCGCGCGATGTCGGACGGCTGCACGCGGTCCTGCAGGCACTGGCGTTCGGCGATCTGGCGCTCGCCCTCCGGCGTCAGCCAGAGGCGCATCTGCCGCTCCGTCATGACCCAGCCGGGGATCATGCAGTTGACGCGGATGCGCTCCGGTCCGAACTCGCGCGCCAGCGCCCGGGTGAGGCCGGTAATGGCGGCCTTGGACGTCACATAAGCGGGGCAATCGGCATCGCCGACCATCCAGGTGATCGAGCCGAAATTGACGATCGAGCCGCCGCCAGCGTCGCGCATCATCGGGCGCACGGCCTGCGCCGCGAAGAACTGGTGCCGCTGGTTGACCGCCATGCGGTCGTCCCAATAGGCGACGGTGACGTCCTCGGTGCGGTGGCGGTCGTCATTGCCGGCATTGTTGAGCAGGACGCGGATGGCGCCGTGCTTCTCCTGCGTCGCGCGGATCGCTGCCCGCAGGGCCTCGATGTCGCGCAGGTCGCAGGGGATGAAGTCCGGTGCGCGGTGACCCTCGGACTTGATGCTCTCGACCAGGGCGCGCGAAGCGTCCTCGGCGATGTCGATGAAGGTGACGATCGAGCCTTGCGCGCAGAAATGCCGGACCAGGCTTTCGCCGATGCCGCTGCCGCCGCCGGTGATGAAGACGACGCGGCCGTCCAGGCTCGGATAGACCGCGTAGGGGAAATCTTGTTCCATCAGCGCCTCAATGGGAATGGCGGGGGATGCCCGCTTCGCGTTTGCCAAGCAGGAAGTCGAAGTCGCAGCCCTCGTCGGCCTGCAGGACGTGCTCGACGAAAAGCTTCTGGTAGCCGTTGACGCCGTCATGCGTGGGCGGGGCCCACTCGGCGCGGCGCGCTTCCAGCTCGGCGTCGGAGACGTCGAGATGCAGCCGCCGTCCGGCAACATCCAGCTCGATCATGTCGCCGTCACGAACGAGCGCGAGCGGACCGCCGGCGGCGGCTTCCGGCGCCGTGTGCAGCACGACGGTGCCATAGGCGGTGCCGCTCATGCGCGCGTCGGAAATGCGCACCATGTCGGTGACGCCCTGCTGCAGCAGCTTGGCGGGAAGCGGCATGTTGCCGACCTCGGCCATGCCGGGATAGCCCTTCGGGCCGCAGTTCTTCAGCACCATGATGCAACTGGCGTCGATGTCGAGATCGGGATCGTCGATCCGCTTGTAATAGTGCTCGATGGTCTCGAAGACGACGGCGCGGCCGCGATGCTGCATCAGCGCCTCGGTCGCCGCCGACGGCTTGATGACGGCGCCGCCGGGGGCGAGGTTGCCGCGCAGCACGGCGATGCCGCCCTGCGGCGTCAGCGGCTCCTCGAAGGAGCGGATGACCTCGCCATTATAGTTGGGCGCGTCGGCGACGATCTCGCCGATGGTCGGGCCGGCGACGCTCGGCGCGCTGCCGTGCAGCAGGCCGTGCTCGTCGAGCACGCGCATCACCGCGCGCAGGCCGCCGGCGTAGTAGAAGTCTTCCATCAGGTAGCGGCCGGACGGCATCAGGTCGACAATGGTCGGCACGTCGCGGCCGAACTTGTCCCAGTCGTCGAGCGACAGGTCGAGGCCGAGGCGGCGGGCGACGGCGATCAGGTGGATGACGGCGTTGGTGGAGCCGCCGATGGCGCCGTTGACGCGGATGGCGTTCTCGAAGGCCTCGCGGACGAGGATCTTCGACATCCGGACGTCCTCGCGCACCAGCTGGACGATGCGGCGGCCGGATTCCTGCGCCAGGATGGCGCGACGGGAATCGACGGCGGGAATCGCCGCGTTGTCGGGCATGCCGATGCCGAGCGCCTCGACCATCGACGCCATCGTCGAGGCCGTGCCCATGGTCATGCAGCTGCCGGCCGAGCGGCTCTGGCCCTGTTCGGCGGCGAGGAAGTCGTCGACCGACATGCGGCCGGCCTTCACGTCCTCGTAGAACTTCCAGACATGCGTGCCCGAGCCGATCGCCTTGCCGCGGAAATTGCCGTTCAGCATCGGGCCGCCGGAGACGGCGATGGTCGGCAGATCGCAGCTCGCGGCACCCATCAGCAGGGCCGGGGTGGTCTTGTCGCAGCCGACCAGCAGGATGACGCCGTCGATCGGGTTGGAGCGGATCGATTCCTCCACATCCATCGAGGCGAGATTGCGGAACAGCATCGCCGTCGGGCGCATGTTGCTTTCGCCGAGGGACATCACCGGGAATTCGAGCGGGAAGCCGCCAGCCTCATAGACGCCGCGCTTCACATGCTCGGCGATGGTGCGCAGATGCGCGTTGCACGGCGTCAGCTCCGACCAGGTGTTGCAGATGCCGATCACCGGGCGGCCATCGAAGACATCCGGCGGATGGCCTTCGTTCTTCATCCAGCTGCGGTGCATGAAGGCATTCTTGCCGGCTCCTCCGAACCAGGATGTCGAGCGGTATTTGCGTGGCTCGTCTGCCATGAATGCCCCTGATTTTGTTTTTTATTGAAGAACAATATTTTGTATTACAGGATGCTAGTCCTTTCCTGATACGAGTCAATCCGCTTGTCGAGCCGTTTGGGGCGCCGAGCACAGGCTGTGAATGTGGCTCGCTTCGCGCCGGCCGGGCGCTTCGGAAGGGCGGAAGCGCGGCGCGCCCCGGCTTTGCCGGTGAACCGGTCGCCCGATTGCTGCTGTGATACAAAGTTCTGTATTGTGAAAATATGTTTGTTATTGCTACGCCATGCTGTCGGCTGCGCTGGCCGGCATGGCGATCCAACCAAGGGGCGAACGGACCATGACGGATGAGCGATACAGGGTGCAGAGCCTCGGGCGCGCCCTCGACCTGCTGGATCGGATCGCCGACAGCGGCCAGGCCGGCGCGCGGCTGACCGACCTTGCCCGCGACATCGGCCTGTCGAAGCCGGCCGCCTATGCCATCCTGGCGACGCTCAGGGCGCGCGGCGTGGTCACCGATATCGGCGAGGGCATGACCCGGCGCTACCGGCTCGGCCTGTCGCTGCTGCGGCTCGGCGATCTCGCCGTCGCCAATACCGGCCTCGCCGATGTCGCGCTTCCCGTGCTGCGCGACCTGACGCAGGAGATCGGCATGACCTCGCGCGTCGCCATGATGGATGACGGCTTCGCGGTGGTGATCGGCCGCGTCGATGCGCCGGGGGCTATCCGCTTCGACGCCGCGCTCGGCCGCCGCGAGAAGCCGCATTGCTCCGGCGTCGGCAAGGTCCTGCTCGCCGCCATGCCGCGGCCCGCCGCGCTCTCGCTGCTGGAACGCGTCGGCTATCCGGCGCGGACGCCGAAGTCGCTGACCTCGATCGCCGCGCTCAGCGATGATCTCGATCGCATCGCCGCCCGCCATTATGCGATCGACGACGAAGAGGACCATGAAGGCATCATCTGCGTCGCCGCCGGCGTGTTCGGCCGCGGCGGCCAGACGCTCGGCGCCATCAGCGTCACGACGCTGAAGCAATTGCTGCCGCTGGAGCAGGTCCCCACCATCGCCGAGCCGCTGGTCCGCCATGCCGACCTGATCTCGCGCGCGCTGGGCGGCCCCTCGGCGCAGGAAGCCTGGGCGCTGCGGCCGCTGACGGAAGCGCGGCTGTGACGGTGCCGGGAGACGCTGTCGAACTGGCGACCGAGCGCTTCCGCCTGACGCTGCTGCCGGAACTGGGCGGCCGCATCGCCGCCTGCCAGTGGCGGCATCCGGACGGGCGCTGGCTCGACCTGATCCGGCCGATGTCGACGCCGCATGACGGCGACGAGGAGGCCGGCTGCTTCCCGCTGACGCCTTTTTCCAACCGGCTGCGCGATGGACGCTTCACTTTCGAAGGCCGCGACATCCACATGCCGCGCAACACGCCGGGGCCGCATGTCGAGCATGGCCATGGCTGGCAGCGTCCCTGGAAGGTCGTCGCGAGCGAGCCGGACCGCATCGTGCTCGGCTATGAGCATGCCGGCGATGCGTGGCCGTTTCCCTATGCGGCGATGCAGACCATCGAACTGATGTGCGACCGCCTGCGCATCCGTCTCACGACCCATAATCGCGGGAGGGAGCCGATGCCCTATGGCTTCGGCCTGCACCCCTTCTTCCCGGCGACGCCCGAGACGACGCTGGAGGCGCGGGTCGAGACCGTATGGCATGTCGACGGCGAGGTGATGCCGGTTCGCCTCGGCCCTGCCGCCGAGCTCTGGGGCGATGCCGCGCGCCTGCCGGTCGGGCAGGTTTCGCTCGATACCGCCTTTGCGGGCTGGGACGGCGTGGCGACGGTTCGCTGGCCGGAGCTTGGCGCGGGATTGGGCATGGTCGCCGACGCGCCGCTGCGCCATCTCGTCGTCTACACGCCGCCCGGCGCCGGCCATTTCTGCGCCGAGCCGGTCAGCAACTGCACCGACGCCTTCAACCTCTCAACCAGCCGCAACGACACGGGAATGATGGTCCTCGCTCCCGGCTCCGCGATCGCGACGGCGATCACGTTTTCTCCCTTCGCTCTGCCGTGAACTCGGTTGGGTGGCCGGTGACGGCTGCCCGCCGAATGCTTGGTTTCGAGGCGGTTTGACTGATTTCCGGGCGCTGCGCCCAGAATAGATCGAACCGAAAACTAATGCTGGAACGCCTTACGCTCGGGGATCCGAGCGTTGACATTCGGTTTCAGCAAACATAGCATTCGATTACAGAACTATGTTCTTCAATACAGAATAAAATGGGTGGAGCGCGCAGGGTTTTCTGCGCGAGTACTGCGGCGGCCGGTTGTTTCGGCAGGCCGTCGCGCAATGGTTCCCGAGACGGAAGGCGTCCCGTGCTGACGACATTCATCAATTTGTTCAATTTCGAGGGCGTCGGGGATTATTTCCCGGACCTGATGCGCGGCGCCCTGATCAGCCTGCAGCTTACTTTCTGCGTCATGCTGATCGCGCTGCCGCTTGGGCTGCTGCTGGCGCTCGCCAAGATCGGTCGCTCGCGTATTATTCGCATCGCCGCATCGTTCTACATCGAAGTCGTGCGTGGAACGCCCTGCCTGTTGCAGCTGTTCTATATTTACTTCGTGCTGCCGGCCTTTGGCATTCGCTTTGATCCTTTCATGGCCGGCGTCATCGGCCTGTCGATCAACTACTCCGCCTATCTCGCCGAGGTGTACCGCGCCGGCATCGCCGCCATCCCGCATGGCCAGGTCGAGGCCGCCAAGGCGCTCGGCATGTCGCGCCGCAAGATGCTGCGCCTGATCATCCTGCCGCAGGCGATCCGCGTCGTCGTGCCGCCGCTCGGCAACTATTGCATCTCGCTCTTCAAGGATACGTCGCTCGTCTCGATCGTAACGGTGCGCGAGCTGATCTTCACCGGTCAGATCATCTCGTCGACCAATTTCCAGTACTTTACCGTCTTCACGATCATCGGCGCGATCTACCTGTTCTTCTCCTATCCGGCGGCGCTGTTCGTCCGCTACCTGGAGAAGCGCATGGCGATCGGTGCGCGTCGCCCGGCCGTCGTGCCGACCGAGGTCGCCCCCGTTGCCACTGCCGAAGCCGTCGAAGGGACCACCAAGTCATGATCCGCCTCGATCGCATCAACAAGCACTACGGCGCCCATCACGTCCTGAAGGACGTGTCGCTGACGGTCGACAAGGCGGAAGTCGTCTGCGTCATCGGTCCGTCCGGCTCCGGCAAGTCGACGATGCTCCGCTGCATCAACAACATGGAGGAGATCGGCAGCGGCACGATCTCGATCGATGGCCAGCCCGTCTACCGCTACGAGCGCGACGGCAAGCTCATCGTCGACAGCGAGAAGCAGATCGAGGCCATCCGCGCCAAGGTCGGCATGGTGTTCCAGTCGTTCAACCTGTTCCCGCATCTGACGGTGACGGAGAACATCACCGTCGCGCCGATTCATGTGCTCGGCCGGTCGCGCGGCGAGGCGACGGACATCGCGATGGCGCTGCTCGAGAAGGTGGGCCTGGCGCAGAAGGCGCAGTCCTATCCGCACGAGCTTTCCGGCGGCCAGCAGCAGCGCGTCGCCATCGCCCGCGCCCTCGCCATGCGGCCGAAGGCGATCCTGTTCGACGAGGTGACCTCGGCGCTCGATCCCGAGCTGGTCGGCGAGGTGCTCCGCGTCATGCGGGCGCTCGCCGACGAAGGCATGACCATGGTCGTGGTGACGCATGAGATGGGCTTCGCCCGCGAGGTGTCGGATCGCGTCGTGTTCATGGCCGACGGCCGGATCGTCGAGAGCGGCAAGCCGCACGAACTGTTCTCCGCCCCGCAGCAGGAGCGGACCCGTGACTTCCTGAGATCCGTGCTCGAACGCAACAAGGAAATGAGTGCGGCCAGCCGATAGACGTTTCGAACAAGAAAACGAGGGGAATATCCAGTGAAACTGACCAGTCTTGTCTTTGCCTCGGTGATCGCCGGCGTGATGTCGGCCTCCGCCGCCTGGGCCGGCGACATCGGTGTCGGCAACGCCACCTATGATGGTGGCGACGGCTCTTACAAGCGGGCACGCGAGGAGGGCATCACGCTGCTGATCGCCGCCGATCCGCCGAACACCTACCAGGACGAGAAGACCAAGGAATATGACGGCACCGACGTCCGCATCTTCCGCGAGATCACCAAGCGCCTCGGCATCGACAAGGTGACCTGGCAGCTGATCCCGTTTGACGCGATGGTGCCGACGTTGCTGGCCAATCGCGGCGACGTCATCGTCGACAACCTGCACGAGAACGAGAAGCGCCTGAAGGTGCTGGCCTTTACCGGCCCGTCCTACTGGTACGGCTCGGGCGTGACGGTGGCGAAGGGCAACCCGCTCAACATCCACAGCTGGGACGATTTCGCCGGCAAGACGGTCGGCACGCTGCGCGGCTCCGTCAACCATGGCCTGCTCGAGAAGCGGACCGACCTGAAGGAGCTCAAGCTCTACACGAGCAACGAGGCCGAGTTCTCCGACATCATCGCCGGCCGTCTCGACGTCGGCATGGAAGACGACATCAAGGTCGGCCAGTTCCTGAAGAAGCACCCGGACGCCGCCATGGAGCTGGTTGCGGACTACAAGCCGCTGCCGGAAGAATATGGCTATGCCCGCTATGCGCTGCGCAAGGAAGACGTCGACCTGAACAGCGCCATCTCGCGCGCCCTCGCCGAAATCCGCGCTGATGGCACCATGTCCGCCATCATCAAGGAATTCGGCTACACCGATCGCAATCTCTGGTTCTTCCCGGTCGAAAAGTAACGCGTAGCCGACCGGCCGCAGAAGCCGGGCGGCATTTCGAACCGGGCCATGCAGGCCGGCGCAAGCCGGCCTGCTTTTTTGTTTGTTTGCTCCGATCCGCCGCCGCAATGCATTTGCTTCCGGCGCCAAGTCGCGCAAGGTTAGGGCGTGCGTCGACCGGCTGTCGCGCCGCATCCGGGCGACTTCGTCGCCGCGAGCGCGAAAATCCCCCTGGCCGGTCCGGACGAACGAATTCGGGAGCAAGCGCGGCAGCGCGCGTACCGGCCGCGCGGCCGGTGAATTGAAAGAACAAGACATGAAGAAGCGGCAGCTGGGGCGCACGGGCGCCCAGATCTCGGAAATCGGCTTCGGCGCCTGGCAGATCGGCGGATCCTGGGGCGATGTCAGCGAGGCGGACGGCAAGAAGGCGCTGAACGCGGCGCTCGACGCCGGCGTGACCTTCATCGACACCGCCGACGTTTATGGTGACGGCCGTTCGGAGAAGATCATCGCCGACGTGCTGAAGAGCCGCGGCGGCGATCGTCCCTTCGTCGCCACCAAGGCGGGCCGCCGGCTGAGCCCGCATGTCGCCGACGGCTACACGGGCGCGAATATCGAGGCCTTTATCGACCGCAGCCTGAAGAACCTCGAGGTCGACACGCTGGACCTGGTGCAGCTGCATTGTCCGCCGACCGACGTCTACTACCGCCCGGAATTCTTCGGCGAGTTGGACGGCCTCGTCGCCAAGGGCAAGATCCGCAATTACGGCGTCTCGGTCGAGCGGGTCGAGGAAGCGCTGAAGGCGATCGAGTATCCAGGCGTCGCCACCGTCCAGATCATCTACAACATCTTCCGCCAGCGCCCGCATGACCTCTTCTTCGCCGAGGCGATCAAGAAGAACATCGGCGTGATCGTCCGCGTGCCGCTGGCCTCCGGCCTGCTCTCCGGCAAGATCACCCGCGACACCGCCTTCCGGTCCGACGACCACCGCAACTTCAACCGTCATGGCGAGGCGTTCGACGTCGGCGAGACCTTCGCCGGCGTGCCGTTCGAGGTCGCCTTGCAGGCGGTCGACGAACTGCGTCCGCTGCTGCCGGCCGGCGTCGCCATGTCGACCTTCGCGCTGCGCTGGATCCTGCTGCAGCAGGCGGTTTCCGTGGTCATCCCGGGCGCCCGCAACGAGGAGCAGGCGCGCTCCAACGCCGCCGCCAGCGACCTCGCCGGCATCTCGCCGGAGAACCGCGCCCGCATCGTCGAGATCTATGACCGGCTGGTGAAGCCGCACGTCCACCAGCGCTGGTAGGCATCCTATCCCGGGCCGGCCGTCTGGCTGGCCCGGAAACCGTTCGACGCGCCGTTCAGGCGAGCCGTTGCCCGCCGCGCCAGGCGGCGCGGATGACGGGAACGCCGGCGACCACGCGGACGCGCAGCAGGTCGGCGCGCAGGCCCGGCGCGATGCGGCCGCGATCGGAAAGCCCGAGCATCGCGGCCGGTGTCGCCGTCACGGTGGCGACCGCCTGGGGCAGAGCCATCCCGCCTGCCGACAGCACGAACACCGCCTCCAGAAGGCTGGTCGGGACGTAGTCGGAGGTCAGCGCGTCGAGCAGGCCGCGCGACGCCAGTTCGCCCGCGCCGACATTGCCGGAATGCGAGCGGCCGAGCACGACGTTCGGGCCGCCCATCACGATCTTCATGTCGTAGGTGCGGGCTTGCTCGGCGGCCGCCAGCGTGGTCGGGAACTCCGAAATGGTGACGCCCTCGTCGCGGGCGCGGTCGACATCGCCGAGCGTCGTGTCGTCATGGCTCGCGATCGGGATCTGTCGTTCGCTCGCCAGCCGGCGGATCGTCTCGCGCTGCGGCGCCGCATAGATCTCGCGATCGGCGCGGCGCTGGTCGATATAGGCGTCGAATTCGGCATCGGTCCAGACGCGGCCGTTCTTCTTGCGCCGGAAGGCGCGGTAGATGGCGAGGTCGCTCCACTGGCCCTGGCCGGGCGTGTGGTCCATCAGGCTGACGACACCGAGGCGCGGATGGCCGGCATGTCGCTCGAAGATCTCCAGCGCGCCGCGATCGGACACCTCGCAGCGGAAATGCAGGAAGTGGTCGGCCCGGAGCAACTCGTGCGCGCGCGCCACGTCGAGGCTTTCGATGCTCTTCTCGATCATGGCGCGGCGCTCGCCGCCATTCTCGTAGTCGCCGAACGAGATGGCGTCATAGACGGTGGTGATGCCGGCGCCGAAGATGTCGCGGTCATGCGCCAGCACGGCGCCGATCGCCGACGGCCAGGCGACGGCCGGGCGGGGCGCGAAATGGCGCTCCAGATTGTCGGTGTGCACGTCGATCAGGCCGGGGATCAGGTAGTCGCCGTCGCCGTCGATGGCGCCGGCGAGCTGGCTGCTTCCCGCATCGACCGCGTCGATCTCCGCGCCGGCAAGGACCACGGTGCCGGGCAGGATCTCGTCCGGCGTGACGATCTGGAAATTGGAGAGGACGGTCTGCATGGGGGCCACGTGTGGGAAGGGGAGACGCGCCCTTTGCCGGATGCGTCTGCCGAAGGTTCTGCAAGAGCGGGAGCCTTACGGGCGGGATGTTGCGATATCGTGACATCCGCTGCTGCGACGTCGCCATGGCGGGTCTTGGTCGCGCAAAGGCCGGCCGTGGCATGAGCCGCGGCCGGCCCTTGCGGGAATGGGCAGGGCTCAGCGCTTGATCGGGTTGAGCTTGCGCCAGGCCTCGTATTCTCCCTGCGCGTCGGGATGCAGCGGGTAGTAGCGCTGCAGCGCGCCGCCCTCGAGCAGCTTGATCTTGGAGAATTCCTCCCATTCATGGTGCTCGGAGGCGGTGGCGATGACCTCTTCGGCCAGCGCCGCCGGCAGCACCACGGCGCCGTCGTCGTCGGCGACGATGATGTCGCCGGGGATCACCGTCACGCCGCCGCAGGCGATCGGGATGTTGTAGTCCATCGGCATCAGGCCGGTCTGGGTGTGGAAGTTCGGCGTCAGGCCGCGGATCCACATCGGCATGTCGAGCTCGATCTGGCCGGGATAATCGCGGATGCAGCCGTCGATGACGAGGCCGGCGCCGCCGCGGCCCTTGAAATAGGTCATCATCATCTCGCCGAACACGCCGGCGGTCATGTCGCCGCGCGCGTCCACCACCACGACGTCGCCCGGCTGGGTCTTGTAGAGCACGTGCCGGTGCAACTGCTTCTCCGGGTCGGCATATTCGCCCTCGCCGTAGAGATCCTCACGCTTCGGCATGAACTGCAGCGTCAGCGCCGGGCCGACCATCACGCGGCCCTTGTGCCAACTCACCGGCCCCTGGATGTGCGGGTTGCGGATGCCCATGTGGCCGAGCGTGCCGGCCACCGTCGCGGCGCCGATCTTCTTCAGCGCTTCGATCTGCGCCTTCGGCGGCCGCTTGATGTCCTTGATGTCCTGGTTGGTCGTCATGGTTGTCTCCTCCTCTGGCGGCGCGCGCCGCCGTCAACGCATGTCGGTGTGAAGCGCGCCGCGCCCGGCGACGCGCGATTTCCGTGTCGTCGCGGGTCAGGCGTAGGGCGTCTCGCCGAAATAGCTGGAGCCCTTCTTGAGATGCGCCCTGGCGACGTCCTCGTTCAGGGTCAGGCCGTGGCCGGGCTTGTCGTTGAGCGGGATGAAGCCGTCGACGAGCGGGCTGCCGCCCTCGACGAGGTCGCCCCACCATTCGACGTCGTGGGCGTGGTATTCCATGACGAGGAAATTGCTGACGGCGGCGCAGACATGGCCGCAGGCGACGGTGCCGATCGGGCTGGCGACGTTATGGGGCGCCATGGCGATGTAATACATGTCGGCGTGGTCGGCGACCTTCTTGAATTCCGACAGGCCGCCCATCTTCGGGATGTCGGGCGAGATGATGCGCGCCGCCTGCTTCTCGATCAGGTCGCGATAGCCCCATTTGGTGTAGAGGCTCTCGCCGGTCAGGATCGGCGTCTTCGTCGAGCGGGTGACCTGCACCAGCGCATCGATGTTGTGCGGCGGCGTCGGGTCCTCGAGCCAGACGAGATCGAGCGGCTCGAGCCGCTGCGCCAGCTTGATCGCGTCGTTGACGCCGAACTTCCAGTGCGCGTCCATCGCCACCATGATCTCGGGCCCGACGGCCTCGCGCACCGCGGTCGCGACGCTGACCATCCAGTCGAGCTCCTGCGAGCCGATGACGCGGTTATAGGGCTCGACCCACTGACGGCTCGGATAGGTGTCGTCGGTGACGTCGAGCGTGTAGGGGTTCTCGTTGTCGAGGTCGAACTTGATCGCGGTGAAGCCGTCGGCGACCACTTCCTTGGCGCGGCGGGCATATTCGGCCGGGTCGGGCGTGTCGCCCTCGTGGCAATCGGCATAAATGCGGATCTTCTCGCGGAAGCGGCCGCCGAAGAAGGTCGAGATCGGCAGCTGGTGGGCGCGGCCCATCAGGTCCCAGAGCGCGATCTCGATGCCGGACATGGCGGTGACGGTGGTGCCGCCCTGCGCGCCTTCGCCGGAGAGCACGCGCTCGATGATGAACATCAGCTTGCCGATATTGGTCGGGTCCTGGCCGATGATGTAGGGCGCGGCGCGATGCACCAGCTCAGCGACCCCGGCGCCCCAATAGGCCTCGCCAAGGCCGCTGACGCCCTTGTCGGTTTCGATTCGCACCAGAACCCATGGGAAATTGCCGTCGATGACGGCGGTGCGCACGCTCGTGATTTTCATTCTGGTAGCTTTCTGGAGGTCGATGGAAACGGGCTTCAGGCGGTGGCGAGCGCCATCTCGGTGGCGCCGTCGAAGAGATGGATTTTGTCCTGGTCGAACTCGATCCAGACCTTCTGGTCGGGATGCACGGTGACGCTCGGATCGAGGCTGACGATCACGATCGCGTCGCCGAGGAAGACCTGGACGAAGGTGATGTCGCCGGTCGGCTCGACCGTGTAGACGACGCCGGGAACCGATCTGGGTGCCTCATCGTGATGGAGTTTCACGGTGCTGTGGCGGGCGCCGAGCACGACCTTGTTGGTGCTCGCGCCGAGGGCCTTGCGCGAATTCTGCGGCGAGAGCGGCAGCTCCCAGCCCTCGGGGCTGCGCAGCGCGACCTCGGCGCCATGGCTGACGGCTTCGAGAGGCACCAGGCTCATGGCCGGGCTGCCGACGAAGCTCGCGACGAACATGTTCACCGGATTGTCGAACACGTTCTTGGGCGAGTCGTATTGCTGCAGGAAGCCGCCATGCATCACCGCCATCTTGTCGGCCATGGTGACGGCTTCGAGCTGGTCGTGGGTGACGTAGACGACGGTCGCCTGCAGGTCCTGGTGGAAGCGCTTCAGCTCGGTCCGCATCTGCACCCGCAGCTTGGCGTCGAGGTTGGAGAGCGGCTCGTCCATCAGGAACACGCGCGGGTCGCGCACCAGGGCGCGGCCGAGCGCCACGCGCTGCTGCTGGCCGCCGGAAAGCTCGCGCGGCTTGCGTTCGAGCAGATGGGTGATGTCGAGCACCCTGGCGGCCGACAGCACCTTCGCCTCGATGTCGGATTTCGACAGCTTCCGCATCTGCAGCGGGAAGGCGAGGTTCTTGAACACCGTCTTGTTCGGGTAGAGCGCGTAGTTCTGGAACACCATGGCGATGTCCCGGTCCTTCGGGTCGAGGTCGTTGACCAGCCGGCCGCCGATATGGATCTCGCCGCCGGAGATCTCGTTCAGCCCGGCGATCAGGCTCAGCGTCGTGGTCTTGCCGCAGCCGGAAGGGCCGACAAGCGCCACGAATTCGCCGTCGGCGACGGTCAGCGATACATGGTTGACCGCGTAGATGTTGCCGTAGGTCTTGACGACTTCGTTGAGAACGACTTCAGCCATCGGGAATTCCTCTTGGTACCGGGGGAGGGGGTCAGGACTTGACCGCGCCTTCGGTCAGCGCGCGGACGAAATACTTCTGCAGCACCAGGAACAGCACGACGACGGGCACGCTCATGATGAAGGACGCCGCCATCAGGCCAGGCCAGTTGGTGGCGTATTCGGCGAAGAAGCGCTGCAGGCCGACGGGAAGCGTCAGCTTCTCCTTCGCGTTCAGGAAGGTCAGCGCGTAGACATATTCGTTCCACGCCATGATGAAGGCGTAGATCGCCGTGGCGATGATGCCGGGCGAGGACAGCGGCATGACGATGTGGAAGAAGGCCTGGAAACGCGTCGCGCCGTCGATGCGCGCCGCCTGTTCGAGCTGCACCGGGATGTTGTCGTAGAAGCCCTTCAAGAGCCAGATCGACAGCGGCAGGCCGAAGGTCAGGTAGGTCAGGATCAGCGAACCATGCGTGTTCACCAGCCCGAGCCACTTCATCATCAGGAACAGCGGCATCAGGAACACCACCGCCGGGAACATGTTGCGCAGCAGCACCGAGAAGAACAGCGCCTGCCGGCCGGGGAAGCGGAAGCGCGAGAAGGCGTAGGCGGCCGGCACCGCCACGGCGACGCCGAGGATGGTCGACAGGATCGAGACGTAGAGGCTGTTCCAGAAATACTGCAGGAACTCGTGGCCGATGGCGTTGCTCGGCGACAGCAGCTGGATGTAGTTCTCGAAGGTCACTTCCTCCGGCCACCATTGCGGCGGGTATTGCAGGGCGGCGAGCTGCGTCTTCAGCGAGGTGATGACCATCCAGACCATCGGCAGCGCGGTGAACAGGAGCAGGAAGACGAGGATGCCGCGGCCGGCCCAGCGCCAGCCGCCGACGGGCTTTTTCGAGCGGCGGCGAGCCGGGGCGGGGGCGATCGTCACGGTGGACATGCGGGTCGGGGTGCTCATTCGGATTTAGCCTCGTCGCCGCGCGTCAGCGCCTTCACGTAGAAGTAGCCGAGCGCCATCATCACGATGAACAGGATCACGGAGTAGGCGGACGCCATGCCGAAGCGGATCCGGCCGAACGCCATCTGGTAGATCTGCGTGATCCAGATGTCGGTGGCGCCGGCCGGGCCGCCGCCGGTCATGATCCAGGGAATGATGAACGAGTTCAGGTTGGTGACGATCAGGAGCAGGATCGTCACCATCGAGACGCCCTTCAGATGCGGCATCGTCACGTGCCAGAAGCGCTGCCAGGCATTCGCCCCGTCGACCTGGGCGGCGCGCAGGAGCTGGTCCGGCACGGTCTGCAGGCCGGCGAGCAGCATGATCATCGCGAAGGAGAACTCCTTCCAGATGTTGACGACGATCAGCGACGGCAGCGCGGTGTAGATGTTGTCGAGGAAGTTGATCGGCTCGTCGGTGAAGCCGAACTGGACCGAGAGCGCGCCGATGACGCCGAAATCGGAATGGTAGAGCCATTTCCAGACATAGGAGGCGGCGACGGCGCTGATCACATAGGGGACCAGCAGCACGGCGCGCAGCACGCCGCGGCCGAGGAATTCGCGGTTCAGCGCCAGCGCCGCGCCGAGGCCGAGCACATAGGCGAAGAAGGTCGAGACGATGGTCCAGATCAGCGTGTTGTAGGTAACGTCGCGAAAGCTCTTCGACGTCAGGATCGCCCAGTAATTGTCGAATCCGACGAAGATCTTCTGGCTCATCGCCAGGTTGGCCGGCGTCTTGAAGAAGCTCAGCTCGACCGTGTAGTAGATCGGATAGCCGATCACCAGCAGCATGACGACGAGCGCGGGCGCGATATAGGCGTAGTCGTTCCAGTGGAGCAGGATGCGCCTCAGCAGATTGGGCCTGCGGCGCAGGGGCGGAGCGGACACGGCTCCGCGTTGATGAGCGACGTCAATCGTCATCCGGCTCTTCCTCTCGGGGGGCGGGATCGGCCGTCGGGGGACGGCCGATCGAGGGGCGGTATGGACGGCTACATGCCGGAGATCAGGTCCTCGACCTTCTGGGCGGCGTCATCGGCGGCCTGGTCGACCGTCATCTTGCCGGTCAGCGCGTTCTGCAGCATGTCCGGAACGATGATGTTCATAATCTCCGCCTGCTCGGGAATGACCGGGAAGGGGATGCCGCTCGGCAACATGGAGGTCGTGACGTCGAGGAACTTGATCGTATCCAGCCGCTCCTTCATCCACTTGGTGGTGAAGCCGTCGAGATGGCCGGGGTTGGAGCCGGTCCAGGCCAGCTTGGTTGACCATTCCGGGCCGGTCGAGAAGCAGATGAATGCCTTCGCCGCCTCAAGGTCGAGGCCGCCGTCGACGAGTTCCGGCGCGAAGATGTGGACGTTGGAACCGCCGAACACGACGGCACGGCGGGCCGGTCCTGCCGGCAGGAGTCCGTAGCGCATGTTCTTTACGACGGCGTCGGCGGTGGCTTTGTCGGCGCCGGTCGCCTTGCTGGCGAGATCGACCATCTTGGCGTACTCGGCCGGGTGGGCGATCATCATGGCGAGCTGGCCGGCGATGAACGGGTTCTGGTTCTCGTTCTGGGTGTTGGTCAGCGCGGAGGCCGGGACCGACTTGTCGCGCACATACATGTCATAGGCGGCCTGCAACGCGGCCTTGGAGCCGGCATTGTTCAGCTCCACCTTCTTGTAGGTCGGCGCGTCGGAGGTTTCGTCGAGGGCGCCGCCGCCATAGGACCAGAGCTGCGGCATGTAGCGGAACGGGGTGTTGCCGGCGTTCTGGCGCGCCACCAGGCCGTAGCCGTAGATGCCGAGCTTGTCCTTGATCTGCTTGGAATATTGGACGACATCGTCCCAGGTCGCCGGCGGCTTCTCCGGATCCAGGCCGGCATCGGCGAAGATCTTGGCGTTCCAGATGAACCCCATCGTCTCGTTGTTGGTCGGGATGCCGTAGGTCTTGCCTTCATAGGTGACGGACTTCATCGCGCCCGGCCAGAAATCGCTGCTCTTGTAGCCGACGTCTTCCGGCTTCAACTCGTGCAGCTGGCCCTTGGCGGCGAACTCGACGCCCCAGAGGATCGGGAACTTGGCCACCATCGGCGCGGCGTTGCCAAGCGCGGCGGTGCGCACCTTGTTGAGCATGTCGTTGTAGTCGAGGCTCTGCGCGTCGGTCTGGATGTTCGGATAGGCCTTCTTCCAGGCCGCCCAGAACTCGGCATCGATCTTGTGGTCGATCTCGGGCTGCGCCTGGGTCGGGCCGACATACCAGTAGGAGAGGCGCCCCTTGTAGTCGCTCGGCACGACCTTGGCGCATTCGGCGGCCGTATCGAAATCCGCGGTTCCGGCGATCGAGCGGACATATTCCGGCGACCATTTGGAGACGTCGATGCCGTTGGCGAAGCTCGCGCCGGGGGCCGCGATGATCGTCGTCGCCAGAAGCATCGTGGCGGAGCGGGTCAGGTAGTCTCGGAAATGCAGGCAAGCGGACGCGTTCTTGCGGCGAAGCAAGTCGGGCATCGAGGAACCTCCCTATGAGCTTTCCGGGCGGCGGACCTTTCTTCGATCTCTTGCCGGAACCTAGGGGACGCTACCGTCGAAATTCCAGCCCTGTCAACACCCATGACCGCAACGCATTGCGGTTGAAGTTATGTTGTTAGGTTCGCACTTGCAGCATTTTTATGTGCGGAATTCAGGCCGCCGCGGCGGCAGGCCAATTGTGCCAGCCGTCGTCCGGCCGGGCAATCGCGTTTCGGTCTCGGAAGGCTGCGGCGGGCTCAGGAAGCGGGCATCTGCCGGCCGATCGCCTGGGCGGCGACGGCGAGCGCCTGACGCATGCGAAGGCGGAAGGAATCGTCTCGGTCGGCCAGGAAGGGTACGCTGAGCGCGGCCAGGAAGCGCCCACCCGTATCGAAGACCGGCACGGCGATGGCGTGGACGCGGCCATTGTGCTCGCCGAGATCGTTGGCGAAGCCGCGCTTGCGCACCCGGGCCAACTCGGCTGCGAGGTGCTTCGGGTCGTCGATGGTGCGCGGCGTGTAGCGGATGAACGGCGCGTCGAGCAGCAGCGCCAGGTCCTCGGCCGGCATGTGCGCCATGATCACCTTGCTGGCGGCGCCGGCATGCAGCGGATAGCGCGAGGCGAGCGCGGGCGCGAAGGTGGAATCGGGCTTCCCGATCGTCGCCGCGATGACGTTGGCCTGGTCGCCGTCGCGGACGGAGAGCTTGAGCGGCTCGCCGGTTTCGTCGCTCAGCGCCTGCATGATCGGGGTCGCGACCTGCGCGAGGTCGACGCCGCGCGGGTCGCTGCGGACATGCGCTGCGAGCGAGACCAGGCGGTTGCCGAGCACGAAATTGCCGTGGAAGCCGCGCCGGACCACCTTTCGCGCCAGGAGCGAGTTCAGGATGCGGTAGACGGTGCTGCGCGGCACGGCCATCGCCTCGACCAGGGCGGGGGCGGAAAGGCCCTCCGGCGCGCCTTCCAGCGCGTCGAGCAGGTCGAAGGTCCGGTCGATCACCGGAACGCCGTTCCGGACCCGTGTCTCTGCCATGCCACCGTCCTCCCCGGGCACTAGGGCTAGCACCGACCTGACGAATGGGGAAGTTCAGATTTGGGACGAGGGCTGATACGTCAGGCGAGGGCGCCGAGCGTCGGAACCAAGGTCTGCCAAGGCGGATTGCCAGCCGGGCCGGTCGAGGCGCGGCGCACGATTTCGGAAGCGAGCGCCATCCGGACCGGCGCGCGCGAGCGGTTCTCCGGCAGGGCCAGACGGTCGGCGATGCAGCGCACCATGGCGGCGCCCATCTCCGTCTGCGGGGTGCGGACCGTGGTCAGGTGCGGCGAGATCTGGGTAGCGCAGGCGAAGTCGCTATAGCCGACGACCGAGACGTCCTCCGGGATGCGAAGTCCCATCCGGAGCAACTCCGAGACGGCGCTGACGGCGATGCCGTCATGGGCGCAGAACACCGCCGTCGGCGTGCCGCCATTGCGGAGATAGGCGAGAAACGGCCGCCGGAAGCCGCCGGCCTCGTCATAGGCGATGTCCTCGACGACGCTTCCCGGCGTTTCCAGCATGCCGTCCTTGAAGCCGCGGAATCGCTCGAGCCGGCCGAGCGGCAGGCTCGATCCATGGATGAAGGCGACGTGGCGGTGGCCGAGGCCGGTCAGCATGCGCGCGACGGCGACGCCGCTCTCCCAGTCGGCGCCGACGACATGGTCGAAGCGAACCAGCGGTTCGACATAGCTGGCGCAGACGACGGGAACGCCGCTGCGCGCCGCGATCTCGGCGATGTCGGCCGGCCTTGGCACCGCCAGGATCAGGCCGACGACGGAAGGATCGAGATTGGCGGCGCCCGTCAGGTAGCGCGCCTGGCGCGGTACCACCGAATAGCCGAGCCGTTCCGCCTCGATCTCGGCGCCCTGCATGATGTTGAACCAGAGCTCGCTCGAGACTGGATCGACCTCGCTGCGCACGAAAAGGATCTGGCCGACGGGATGCGCGGTCTCGGCATGGGCGCGATAGCCCATGGCGCGCGCGGCCTGCAGGACGCGGCTCCGCGTCGACTCCGCCACCCCTGGCTTGCCCGACAGGGCGCGGGAGACCGAGAACTTCGACAGGCCGAGCCGGTCGGCCAGATCCTGGATCGTTACGCGCGTTGACGCCATGGCAGCTCCGTTCGGCTTCGTGCGCACCTTTGACGATGGCGGCACGGTTCTGTCAATCGGTGAGCGTCAAAAGTTGCAAAACATATTGCGCTTCATGTTTGGCAATAGTAGCAACTTACATAACAACAAACAAACACTGCCGAGGAGGATACGAGATGGCCGCATTGGACCAGCCGATCGAGACGATCGAGAACAATGTCCGCACGGGCTCGCGACCGAGCGCGCTGCGGATCACCGACATCCGCGTCGCCACCGTGGTCGGCCACGGCTACTATCCGATCCTCCGGATCGACACGAACCAGGGCATCTACGGCCTCGGCGAGGTGCGCGATGGCGCCAACCCCGACACCGCGCTTCGGCTGAAGCACCTTTTGATCGGCCAGAACCCCTGCAACGTCGAATACCTGTTCAAGTCGATCAAGGCCTATGGCGGCGACAGCCGCGAGGCCGGCGGCGTCAGCGGTATCGAGATCGCGCTGATGGATCTCGTCGGCAAGGCCTATGGCGTGCCGTGCTACCAGCTGCTCGGCGGCAAGTTCCGCGATCGCGTCCGCATCTATGGCGATACGCCGGCGCCACGCAGGCCGACGCCGGAGGCCTATGTCGAGGTCGTCAAGCAGCGCGCCGCGCTCGGCCTCACCTTCATCAAGTTCGACCTGCCGGGGCGCCTGTTCGAGGCGACGCCGGGCGCGCTGGTCGGCCGCGCCACCGAATTCGAGTATCCGCAATATAACCAGTGGTACGTGCCGGGCCGTGGCGCCGGCGCGCGGATCAGCCAGCGCGGCGTCGAACTCGCTGCCGAGATCGCGGCGGCGGTGCGCGCCGCCGTCGGCGACGGGATCTCGCTCTGCACCGACCATTTCGGCGAGGGCTTCGTCACCGCCGACGAGGCGATCCGCATCGGCCAGGCGCTGGAGCCCTATAATCTTGCCTGGGTCGAGGATCCGCTGCCCTGGACCGATATCGCCAATCACAAGAAGGTGGCGGACGCGCTGCTGACGCCGGTGGCGGCCGGCGAGGATCTCTATCTCTGGGAGGGCTTCCGCGAGGCGATCGAGACGCGCGCCTTCGACATCATCCATCCCGACATGCTGTCCTCCGGCGGCCTGACCGAAACCAAGAAGATCGCCGACCACGCCGAGCGCTACGGCATCCCGACCGCGCTGCATGCCTGCTGCACGCCGATCGGCTTCATGGCCAATGTCCATCTCGGCGCCTCGATCGCCAGCCTGATCGCCGTCGAGCACCACGGCCTCGACCAGGACTACTGGCCGAAGCTCGTGACCGGTCTCGACGACGATTATCTGTCCGGCGGCTATGTTACGGTTCCCGACGCGCCCGGCCTCGGTGTCGATCTGAACGAGGAGGTCATCCGTGAAAACCTGCGCGAGGGCGCCAGCTATTTCGGCGATACGTCGGAATGGAACCGCCTGCGCGTCGGCTTCGACCGCGTCCCGCACGACTGATCCGCCTGAAGCTTCCTGATCGTCCTGAGAGTCGTCGTCCGTCCGCCGGGCACCGAGGGAATATCCATGAAGATCACAGACCTGCGCTGCGCCGTGATCGGCAAGCATCCGATCGTCCGCATCGTCACCGACGAGGGGCTCTATGGCCTCGGCGAGGTGGAGTTCACCAAGACCTATCTGAAGCCGTTCATCCTGCATTTCCGCGAGGCGCTGATCGGCGAGGATCCGACCGACGTCGAGCGCGTCATGCTGCGGATCCGTCAGCGCGGCTCGTTCAAGCCCTATGGCGCCGCTGTCAGCGCCATCGAGCACGCTCTATGGGACATTGCCGGCAAGGCGGCGAATGTTCCCGTCTACAAGCTGCTCGGCGGCAAGGTCCGCGACAAGGTGCGGGTCTATAACGGCTCGATCCGCAAGAAGCGCAGCGGCGACCGGCCGGAAGACTATGCCGCCGACGTCAAATGGATGATGGAGCGGCCGGAAAACTTCTTCATGGTGAAGCAGGGCATCAGCTTCCACTCCAACATGAAGACCAGCATCGAGGGCTTCCACTACGGCGTGTCGCAGCCGAACCACTATCACGGCGCCATGGACCAGGGCGTCATCAGCGAGCGAGGCTTCAACCATATGCTCGATTGCGTCGCCGCCATGAAGGAAGTGCTCGGCGACAAGGTCAGCCTGGCGCTCGATTGCGGCCCGGGCTGGATGCTGCCGGACGCCATCCGCTTCGCGCAGGCGGTGGAGAAATACAATCTGATGTGGCTCGAGGACATGCTGACCGGAGACTACGTGCCGTGGGTCAACCCGCAGGCCTATCGCGAGCTCACCACCTCGACCTCGACGCCGATCCACACCGGCGAACAGATCTATCTCCGCCATAATTTCAAGGAGTTGATCGAGACGCAGGCGGTGCGCGTCGTCGGCCCCGATCCGGCCGATATCGGCGGCATCGCCGAGCTCAAATGGGTCGCCGAACACGCCTACATGCACTCGATCCTGATGGCGCCGCACGGCACCGCCAACGGCCTGCTCGGCCTCGGTGCGCTGATCAATGTCTGCGCCACTTTGCCGGCAAACTATATCGCCTTCGAATATCCGAGCGCCTCGGATCCGTTCTGGAGCGACATCGTCACCGGCCTGCCGAAGCAGATCGTCCGGGACAGCATGGTCGAGCTCTTGGAAGGGCCCGGCCTCGGCGTCGACATCGATGCGGAGGCGGCAAAGCCGTATCTGCGCGAGGAGGACGCCGGCTTCTTCGACTGAGCGGTTCGGGCGCCGTGCGACGGCGAGAGCCGGCTCGGTCGCGATTCGTGGACAGGGCGCCGCCGGTGATCTCCTCGCCGCCGGCGTCCTTTTTGTCTGGCCGATGAAAGCCTCAGGGGCGGGCTCCCAGGGGAGGGCCGTCGCCGGAATGCTCGGCCGTCGAGATGGCCGATTGACAGCCGCCATGGCCGCATGCATTTTGGGTAAACGATAACTCAGAGCCAAATACCAATGGCCGACGCCAAAGTCTCATTGCAGGATATTGCCGGCCGGCTGGGCGTCTCGGTGAAAACCGTTTCGGGCGCGCTGCATGGCGGCTCCATCCGCATGTCGGACGAGACGCGCCAGAAGATCAAGGCTCTGGCGGATGAACTCGGCTATGTCCCCAATCTGGTGGCGCGTGGCATGCGCCAGGGCTTCCTGCCGATCCTTGGCATCGTGGCCGACGGCCTGATCACCCAGCCCTTCGCTACCGAGATCATGCGCTCCTTTGACAACGCCGCCCGCGCCGACGGGCTCTCGGTCGTCGTCACCAATATCGGTGGCCGGACGATCGAGGCGAGCGTCGCCGAATTGCAGCGGCTGATGCCGCGCACCATCGCCTATGCCAGCATGTACCATCAGGTCGTCGCCATTCCGGATTCGCTGCGCGGCGTCATCTCGCTGATGATCAACTGCCGCGACGAGGCGGGCGTCATCCCCTCGCTGGTGCCGGCAGAGCACGACGCCGCCGAGACGATCGTCGAGCATCTTTTCACGCATGAACGGCAGAAAATCGCCTTTTTGAACCTGCCGGGCCTGATCGCCGCGCGGATGCGCGAGGACGGCTTTCGCGCCGCCCATGCCGCCCGCGGCATCGAGATCAACGAGGCCTGGATCCTGCCGGCGACGCGCGGGCCGCTTTATGCGGATCGGGCCCGCAGCCTCGTGCGCGAGCATGTCGCGGCGCTGTTTTCCGGGCCGGCGCGGCCGGATGCGATCCTTTGCGGGAATGACCGCGTTGCCATGGAAGTCTATGGCGCGCTGCGGCGGCAGGGGCTCGAGATCCCCGACGACGTCGCCATCGCCAGCTTCGACAACCAGGTCGAGATCGCGGCCAGGCTGGATCCGCCGCTGACGACAATGGAACTGCCGCACCGCGCCATCGGCCGGCGCGCCGGCGAGATCCTGTCCGGCCATCGCAAGCCGACGCAGAAGATCGATGAAATTCCGTTCCGGCTCGTGGAGCGTGCCTCGGTCTGAGGCCGGAGAGCCGGACGGTTGAATTGAGCAAAACGGGTAGATTGGGAGGAGTATGGAATGTCCAATATTCTGGGTAATCGTTTACTGAAGTCTCTCGGCGCCGTATCGGCGCTGAGCATCGCGGTCGGGGCAGGGCTTGCGGGCGCCCAGGCGGCCGAGCTCAAGGTGATGTTCCAGGGCGACCCCTATGAGATCACCGTCATCACCGATGTCGCCAAGCGCTTCGAGGCCGCCAATCCCGGCACCACCGTGCAGCTGATCAACACGCCGCACGACGCCTACAACGAAAAGATCGGCGCCGCCGTTTCCGCCGGCTCGCTGCCCGACATCCTGCAGCTCGATGCGCCGTTCCTGGCCAATTATGTCTGGTCCGGCTTCCTGCAGCCGGTCGGTGGCCTGCTCGACAAGGCGCTGGTCGACGATATGACGGCGTCGAACGTGGCCCAGGGCACCTATCCCATCGACAAGGAGCTCTATGCCATCGGCCTGACCGACAGCACGGTCGCGCTCTATGGCAGCCGCAAGCAGCTCGAAGAGCTGAAGATCCGCATCCCGACCTCGGTCGAGGATGCCTGGACGCGCGAGGAGTTCGAGGCGGCGCTGAAGACGCTGTCGACGGCGCCCGGCGTCAAGTGGCCGCTCGACCTTTTCCGCTCCTACGGCACCAAGACCGAGTGGATCACCTACGCCTATGAGCCGATCCTCGTCTCGATGGGCTGCGACGTGATCGACCGCACCAACTGGAAGGCGACCGGCACGCTCGACGGCAAGGCCTGCGTCGACGCGGCGACCGAGATGCAGGGCTGGGTCAAGCAGGGCTGGGTCGTGCCGCAGTCGGCGGGACAGAACCAGTTCTATGCCGAGGGCCGTCCGGCAGCGCTCGCCTGGGGCGGCCACTGGTTCTATGCCGAGGCCAGCGCCAAGATGGGCGACGACGTCGTCGTCATGCCGTTGCCGAAGTTCGGCGAGAAGGGCGTCAGCCCGAACGGCACCTGGATCTGGTCGGTCGCCAAGACGGCCTCCGATCCCGCCGCCGCCGGCAAGTTCCTGAGCTTCATGCTGCAGGATCCGGCCTATCGCGACGCCTACAAGGCGCATGCCGGCTTCCCCGGCCTGAAGTCCTTCGCCGCCGCTTCGCCGCTCTACGCCGACAAGGGCGCCATGGCCGTCGCTTTCGAGCAGGCCGGCAAGAGCGCCGTCGCGCGTCCGCCGCATCCGGCCTATCCGACCATCACGCTCGCCTTCCAGAACGCGATGACCAACATCTTCGACGGCGCCGATCCGCAGGCCGAGCTTAGCAAGGCCGCCAAGAAGATCGACGACGATATCCTCGACAATGACGGCTACGAGCCGTTCGGCAAGGCCGAGTAACCCTCGGCGAAGTCCGGTCGCGCCGAGGCGCGGCCCCAAACCACCATGATAGAAGACCCGGCCGCGCCCCGAAGCGCGGCCGGGAAACAAGCTCCCGGGAGGGCATCATCATGTCGAGCCAAGCGTCCCCCATGCCGGGTTCGGCATCGCCGGGGCCCATTCGCGCCGCCAGGCGCCGGAAGCCGCCCATATGGGGCGGCCGCCTGCAGGAATTGGGCATGCTGCTGCCCGCCTGCATCCTGATCACCATCTTCCTGTTGGTGCCGTTCCTGTCGTCCTTCGAGATCGCGCTGACCAATCAGCGCCTGATCCCGCGCCCGGTGCCGGTGCGCTTCGTCGGCCTCGACAACTTCACCCGCATCCTGACCGATCCGGCCTTCTGGACGGCGCTCTGGAACGTCACCCGCTTCACCATCATGGTGCTGCCGGTGCAGTGCGGCTTCGCGCTCGCCATCGCGCTGCTCCTGAATCAGAAGCTGCCTTTCCGCAATTTCTTCCGCGGCATGTTCTTCCTGCCGGCGATCACCTCGATGGTCGTCGTCTGCGTGATCTGGTCAACCTTGTTCCAGTATCCGACCGGCCCGTTCAACCAGATCGTCGGCTTTCTCTCCTTCGGCCTGGTCGGCCCGATCGACTGGCTCGGCGACCCGGCCTGGGCGATGCCGTCGATCGTGCTGCTCTCGGCCTGGCAGGCCTATGGCTTCCAGATGATCGTCTATCTGGCCGGACTGCAGAACATCTCCGAGCAGCTCTATGAGGCGGCCGAGCTCGATGGCGCCAATCGCTGGCAGCGCTTCTGGCACGTCACCATGCCGAGCCTGCGCCAGACGCATATCTTCGTGCTGATCATCACCACCATCCAGGCGTTCAAGCTGTTCACCCAGGTGAACATCCTGACCCAGGGCGGACCGCGCGGCACCACCGATACGCTGGTCCACTACATGTTCACCGCCGGCTTCGTCGACCAGCGGCTCGGCCTCGCCTCGGCCGTCGCCATCCTGCTGTTCCTTATCGTGCTGGTCGTCTCGCTCGTTCAGCGCTTCGTCGTGAGGGATCGTCGATGAGCACCCTGGCTTCCGTCTCCACCCCGTCGCCGGCCGCCAAGGTCGCCGCGAAGCCGGATATCGGCGCGATCGTCAAGTTCGTCGCCGTGCTGATCATCGCGCTCGTGGTGATCTCGCCGCTGTTCCTGCTCTTCGTCGCCAGCCTGAAGCCGGATCGCTTCCAGATCCTCGCCGACATGGGCAGCTTCCGCGCCTTCTGGGTCTCCGAGCCGTCGCTGCAGAATTTCGCCGATATCGCCACCTTCGGCGGCGCGCTGCCCTTCGGGCGCTATCTCGTCAATTCGCTGATCATCCTGTTCTGCACGGTGCTCGGCGGCGTGTTCCTGAATTCGATGGCGGCCTTCGTGCTGGCCTGGGGCCGGCTGCCGGGCCGGGCGGTGGTGCTGACCGGCCTGATCGGCCTCTACATCGTGCCGCAGGAATCGATCGTCCTGCCGCTGCTCAGCCTCGTCAACAAGGTCGGGCTCGGCGATAGCTTCGCCGCCCAGATCCTGCCGTGGATGGCGAGCCCGCTCTACATCTTCCTGATCTACCAGTTCTTCATCCAGGTGCCGCGCGACATCTACGACGCGGCCACGGTGGATGGCGCCTCGCCGTTCCGCATCTACTGGTCGGTGTTCCTGCCGCTGAGCCTGCCGGTGCTGGCGACGGTGGCGATCCTGCTCGGCATCGAGACCTGGAACCAGTATCTCTGGCCGCTGATGGTCACCCAGACCGACTACGCCCGGCCGATCTCCGTCGGCATCGCCAGCTTCTTCGGCCATGACAGCGTCTACTGGAACAGCGCCATGGCCGCGTCGGTGATGATGATGGTGCCGGTCCTGATTTTCTACCTCGCCTTCCAGAAATGGTTCGTCAGCTCTTTCATCAGCTCGGCCGTCAAGGGCTGACCCGACAATGGATACTCTTGCGACAATGGACGTTCTTGCAATGACCGAGTTCGAAGCCGTTCTGGACGCCGGCGACATCGTGCATGTCTGGCAGAAGGCGCCGTCGCGGGCGGCGCTTTCCGAGGTCGTCGTCACCGTCGACGGCACCGCGCCCCTACGGCTGGCGGGCGCGCACTCGGACGATTTCACCCGCTCGGTGTTCGAGGCGCCTGCTTCCGGCACCTATCGCTTCGGCTGGCAGGAGCCGGCGACAGCCGTGTCGCTCGCCTACAGCTTCGCGCCGGCGCGCGTCGCGCGGGAAGGGATTCGCCTGCTTCGTTCTACGGCGAAAAATCGCGCCAGCGATTCACGCTACAAGCTGCACTTCCAGCCGCCCTTCGGCTGGATGAACGACCCGAACGGCCTCTGCCAGGTCGGCGACACCAGCCACCTGTTCTACCAGCATTATCCGCACAGCCTGCGCTGGAACACGATGCATTGGGGCCATGCGGTCTCGGAGAACCTCGTCGACTGGATCGACCAGCCGATCTTCCTCGAGCCGCGCGCCGAACTGCTGGCGGACAATGGCCTGATCGGCGGCGCTTTCTCCGGCTCGGCCATTCCGCATGCGGGAGGCGGCGTCCGCGTCTTCTATACCGACCGCGAGGATGATCGCGAGCCGAGCCAGGAATGGCAGATCACGACGGTGTCGCAGGACATGCTGGCGGCCGGTCCCTCGACGCCGGTGATCACCGACCGGCCCTCGATCCCGAATTTCGGCAAGGATATTCGTGATCCCTATGTGTTCCGAGGCCCGGACGGGCTCTGGAAGATGCTGGTCGCCGGCGCCGACGATCGCGCCGGCCTGGTGCTGCTCTATGAGACGCAGGCGGCCGACGCCGCCGATGGCTGGACCTTCGTCGATGTCCTGCATCGCGAGTCGCTGCCGCGCAGCATCCCGGCCGAGTGCCCCGGCCTGATCGCGCTGGATGGCGAAGGGGAGGGGCTCCATGCGCTCGTCTTCGGCCTGATCGGCTATCGCGACGAGGGTACCCGCCGCCGCAATCTGAGCTACGCCATCGTCGGCCGCTTCGACGGCCGCAAGTTCGAGCCGATCCTGCGCCGCGAGATCGATTTCGCTACCGATTGCTATGCGATCCAGGCCTTCCAGCACACGGATGGCCCGGTCGGCATCGCCTGGGCCGCGAACTGGACCGACGTCTTCAAGGACCGCGACTTCCATTCCGCCATGACCTTCCCGCGCCGCTTCGTCTGGCAGGACGGCAAGCTGCGCATGCCGCCGGTCGAGGGCGTCAAGGCGCTGCGGACGGGCATTTCGACCGAGGCTCTGGCGGCGGCCGGTTCCGTGTCGCTCGCGGGCGGCCTCGGCGAGATCGAGATCGAGCTTTCGACGCCGGGCGCGCCGTTCCGGCTCGATTTCGCACATCCCGATCATGGCATCGCGCTCGTCTATGACGGCACCTCGCTCGAACTGGTCTTCGATCCGCCGGGCAACCGGGTCGTGCCGCGCTACCTGACCCAGGCGACCGCGCTCCAGACCGTCCGCGTCTTCGTCGATGTCGGTCTGATCGAGATCGATGTCGATGACGGCCTCCACAACGCCACCAAGCGGATTGACAGCGACGAGCCGATCACGTCGATCGCGTTCGACGTCGATCCGGCCGCTGTGAAGGCGGCGCGGCTCTGGAACTTGCGCCCGCGGCTCGGCGCATAACGCGTCCGGCAACCTGCGGCGGCGTCACGGCTGCCGCAGGAAGGCCTGCAGCAGCGGCACGGTGAAATCGAGGAAGACGCGAACGCGCTGCGGCATGCGCTCGCCGCCGAGGAAGATGGCGTGGATCTCCTCCTCGTCGCCGACCGTCCCGGCAAGCACCTCGACGAGCCGCCCTTCGGCCAGATCGGCGCGCACATGATATTCGCCGAGGCGGGCGAGCCCGACGCCGGCAATCGCCGCCCTTCGCATCGTCTCGCCATTGTTGGTGAGAAGCGAACCGGTAATGGCGCGGTCGACCGTCCTGCTGCCTTCGCGCAGGGGCCAGACCGGCATGGTGCGGCGGAAGTTGAAGCCCAGGCAATTGTGCCGGGCGAGATCGTCGACCGAGCGCGGCGTGCCATGCTCCTGAAGATAAGCGGGCGAGGCGACGATCTTGCGCCGGGCGACTCCGATGCGCCGGGCCCGCATGTTGGAATCCTGCAGGACGCCGACGCGAAAGGCGACGTCGGTGCGGTCGAGATAGAGATCGACCATTTCGTCGGCGAGCGACAGATCGACCCGGATGTTGGGATAGGCCTTCCAGAAGGCGGGCAGCGTCGGTTCGACGCCATGCACGCCGAAGGCGACCGACGTATTGACCCGCACCGTGCCGCCGGCGCACGCCGCTCCCTGGGAGAGTTCCCGCTCGACCTCGTCCAGTTCGGCGAGCAGCGCGAGGCTGCGTTCGTAGTAGAGTTCGCCTTCGGCCGTCAGCGATAGCCGTCGCGTCGAGCGCTCCAGCAGGCGCACGCCGAGCCGCGCCTCGATGCGCGAGATCAGCTTGCTCACGGTCGAGGGCGTCATCTGCATCTGGCTGGCTGCGGCCGAGAAATTCCCGGCCTCCACGACGCGCAGGAACACCTGCATTTCGCCGGCGCGATTATCCATGGGTTGGTCCGATCGGTGAATTGGTTTCACAGATTGTGTGGCTAGCCAGCGAATTATCAAGCGCCCACGTCGCCTTTATCTCGTCGCCATGCAGAAGCGGCGACGAGCGTGTCGCCGTCGCCACCATGGCAAGGGCGGCATGATCGCCGCTCTCCTCCAGGAGTTTGATGATGCAGACTGTGAAGGCGCATGGCGCGTCGATCCCGGCGCTCGGCTTCGGCGTGTTCCGGATGTCGGATGACCAGGTCGAACGGGTCGTGCCGGCGGCGCTCGAGGCGGGATTTCGCCACTTCGATACGGCGCAGATCTACCAGAACGAAGCGGCGCTCGGGCGCGCTCTGGCCAAGGCCGGCGCGCGGCGCGACGATCTCTTCCTGACCACCAAGGTCTGGGTCGATAACTACCACCCGGACCGCTTCCTGGCGTCGGTGGTGGAAAGCCTCGACAGGCTGCGGGTCGACCGCGTCGATCTCCTGCTGCTGCACTGGCCGGGCGATGCGGTGCCGATCGCCGAACAGATCGCGATGCTGAATGCGGTGCAATCGGCCGGCAGGACGCTTCATGTCGGCGTCAGCAACCAGAACATCGCGCAGATGCGCGAGGCGGTCGCGCTCAGCGCGGCGCCGATCCTCACCAACCAGATCGAGGCGCATCCCTATCTCGACCAGCGCGCCGTCGCGGCGGCGGCGAAGGCGGAGGGCGTCGCGGTGACGGCCTATTTCGGCATGGCGGACGGCGCGGTGCCGCAGGATGTGCAGCTTGCCGCGATCGGCCGGCGCTACGGCAAGAGCGCGGCGCAGGTCGGATTACGCTTTTTGCTGCAGCAGGGCTTCGTCGCCCTCTCCAAGACCGCCAAGCCGGAACGCGTCGCCGAGAACATCGCGGTGTTCGATTTCGAACTGACCGAGGCCGAGATGGCGGCGATCACGGGTCTCGCCCGCGCCGACGGCCGGCGCGTCAGCCCGCCGGGCCTCGCGCCCGCCTGGGACTGATCGCTCGTCACCACGCCGGCCGACGCCCGACCGGGTGCCGGCCGGGACTGCCTGCTCAGCGCGGCACGATCTCGCGGATATCGGCGAAGATCGAATCCCAGGCCGCGTCGTCGAACTGCGCGAGGCCGAGGCCGCGCAGCAGGAACGCGCCTTCCGCGGCGAGCACGGCCGTCAGCGCCCGGCGCCCGGACGGCGTGCTCGTGTCGAGCTTGTCGAGAAATTCCTGGTAGTACCCCTGGATCTCGCTGCGGTAATCAGGGGTCTGCACGAGGCTCGCGAGCAGCGCGCTGGCGCGGATCGACGCCAGCCGATCCTCGCGATGGCTGGCATCGACATGCGCGGCGGCGCCCGCATGCGGCTCGTCGCCGTGCGCCGTCAGATAGTCCGCGATCAGGCGATCATAGGATTTCCCGGCGCGATCGAGCATGGCCTCGATCAGCGCATCCTTGGTGCCGAAGGAATAGAGCACGCCGCCCTTGCTGACGCCGGCCTCGTGTGCCACCGCGTCGACGGTGAGGCTGGTGACGCCGCCCCTGGCGATGACGCGGTCGGCCGCGTCCAAAAGCCCCTCGCGATCGATCGTCGGCCGTCTGCCCATGTCTTTTCTCTTTTAATACCGTCTGGACGGATATATACCTCCGCGTCCCGACGCCAGCAATCCCCCCGTGGCGCGGGAATGGAGATGAAAATGACTGTCGCGCCGCGCAATCGCTGGCTGGTCCTGACCGCCGTGATCCTGGCGTTCCTGCCCGTTGTCGTCGACATGACGATCCTGCACATCGCCGTCCCGTCGCTTACCGTCGCGCTCGGCGCCTCGGGCACGGAGATCCTCTGGATCATCGACATCTATCCGCTGATCATGGCCGGCCTGCTCGTGCCGATGGGCACGCTGGGCGATCGCGTCGGTCATCGCCGGCAGATGCTGACCGGGCTCTCGATCTTCGGAACGGCGTCGGTCTGCGCCGCCTTCTCGCAGTCCGCGATGATGCTGATCCTTGCCCGCGTCCTGCTGGCAGTCGGTTCGTCGATGATCATTCCGAGCGTGCTCGCGATCATCCGGCAAACCTTCGAGGACCCGAAGGAGAGGGCGCTTGCCCTCGGCCTCTGGAGCACGGTCGCCTCCGCCGGCGCGGCGATTGGCCCGCTGACGGGCGGCTTCCTGCTCGAGCATTTCTGGTGGGGATCTGTGTTTCTCATCAACGTGCCGATCATGCTGGTCGTGCTGCCGGTGGTGTTCCTGTTCATTCCGAACCGGCCGATCGCGGCCGAGGGGCGCTGGAAGATCGGCCATGCGCTGCTGTTGATCGCCGGCCTGATCGCGACCGTCTATGCGGTGAAGACGGGTTTCAAGGCGGGGCCGTCGCCCTGGGTCTTCGGCGTTCTGGCGCTGGGTCTCGGCCTGATGGCCTGGTTCGCGCGGCTGCAGACCGTCGCTTCCGAGCCGCTCCTCGATCTCTCGCTGTTCCGCAAACCGGCGATCTCGGTCGGCATGCTGATGGCCTTCGTCGCGTCCGGCTCGTTTGCCGGCTTCGAGCTGCTGCTGGCGCAGGAGCTGCAATATGTCTATGGCCGGACGCCGCTGCAGGCAGGCCTCTTCATGATGCCGCTCGTTGTCGCCTCCGCGATCGCCGGGCCGATCGCCGGCAAGCTGGCGGGCCGGTTCGGCCTGCGCTGGCTCGGCACGGCCGGTCTCGCCGCCGCGTCGCTCGCGCTGTTCGGCATCAGCCGGTCGAACATCGGCGGCGACGGCGTCGTCATCGGTTGCCTGATGGCGGTGCTCGGCTTCTCGCTCGGCGTCGGCCTGCTGGCGTCGTCGGCCGCCATCATGGGGGCCGCGCCGGTCGAAAAGGCCGGCGCCGCGGGTTCGCTCGAGGCGACCGGCTATGAGCTCGGCGCCGGGCTCGGCATCACCTTCTTCGGCGTGCTGCTGAGCACGATCTACCGGGCCAACTTCGTCGCCGCGGGCGTGCCCGGGGCCGACGTCGGCGTTGCCTCGGGCTCGATTGGCGAGGCCATGGTGCTCGCCGGCCGGGTCGGCGGTGCCGAGGGCGAGGCCATCGCCGCCGCCGCCCGGGTTGCCTTCGCCAGCGCGCATGGCTCGGTGCTGATGGTGACGTCGACCCTCATCGCCGTGCTGGCCCTTGTCGTCTTCGTGGCGTTGCGCCACGAGGCGGCGCCGGTCGACGCGCAGCCGGTCCCCGCCGGTCATTGAGGCCGGCATGGGTCCATCCCTGCCGGACGGCGGCGCGTCGTCCGGGTGGCTTCCCATGCTGCAATGCGTGCAAGGGTGGCGGTCTTGAATCAAAAAAGTATCAGCGTGACGATGCCGGTTTGGTAGCGCCCGCATATCCGGCCACCTAAGGTTCCCCCATGCAGAGACCGCGTAAGTCGGCCTGCTGGAGCTGGCGCCGGGGGAACGGGCGCCGGACGCCTGTTAGGTGGGAGGTCCGCCGTGACGCCAGATCTGGAAGTCGTGGATATTCGCCGTGGCGAATCCTACAAGGCTTGGGAGCACGGATATCCGTTTCGCACGGTCCGTTGGCATTTCCATCCCGAGTATGAGCTGCACCACGTCGTCGCCACCAAGGGGCGTTATTTCGTCGGCGATTTCATCGGCGAGTTCGAACCCGGCAATCTGGTGCTGACCGGCCCGAACCTGCCGCACAACTGGATCAGCGATCTGCCCGAGGGCGCCACCGTGCCGCTGCGGTGCCGCATGGTGCTGTTCTCGCAGGAATTCATCGGCCGCCTGCTGTGCCTGGCGCCGGAACTCGCGGCCTTCGAGCGGGTGCTGGAGATGAGCCGTCGCGGCGCCCTGTTCCGGCCGGAGACGGCGGCGGAGGCGGCGCCGGTGATGCGGGAGATGATCGACGCGCAGGGCATTCGCCGCTTCGAGCTGTTCATCACGCTGATGGGTATCCTGGGGCGGTCGAACGACATGCGGCCGCTCGCCAGCTCGCACTATCTGCCGGATCCGTCCGGCTACATGTCGGTCGGCATCAACAAGGCGCTCGCCTATATCGGCGAGAACCTCACCGAGCCGTTCAGCGAGACCGACCTCGCCCAGATCGCCGGCCAGAGCGCCAGCGCGTTTTCGCGCAGCTTCCGCCGTCACACCGGCATGGCGCTGGTGCAGTTCGTCAATCGGCTGCGGATCAACCTCGCCTGTCAGCTGCTGATGAGCGACGACGCTCGACCGATCACCGAGATCTGCTACGCGGTCGGGTTCAACAATCTGTCCAATTTCAACCGCCAGTTCCTGGCGCAGAAGGGCATGCCGCCCTCGCGCTTCCGGACTTTGCTTGCGGAGAATTCGAGGGTGGTCCAGGCCGCCTGAGAGCAGCGGAGGAGCAGGAGGAAGTCGATTTCGGTCGAAGGCCCAAGGTGTAGCGCTTGCCCGCTCCGCCAAGGGAGATGTTTTTCCAAAATTCTGAAGAGGAAGTGGCGCCCGGCAGTCGGCGACGAAGGTATTGAACCCGAGCCGCCAAGTCTCCGGATCCCATTCTCCGGACGATGTCGTTCGAGATCTGCCTTGCCTGCTTCTGATAAACATAACGCTACCAAAGGGAGAGGACGGAATGACGAAAATTTCTTGGAGGCATATTGCCGCGGCGGCATTGGCGACCACGATGCTGGGCGGCCTTGCGGCCGCCGCGCGGGCTGCCGAGGTCACGGATGCCACCGTGGCGTTCCTGATGCCCGACCAGGGCTCGACCCGCTACGAGGAGCATGATTTCCCCGGCTTCAAGGCCGAGATGGACAAGCTCTGCCCGGGCTGCAAGGTCATCTATCTCAATGCCGGCGCCGACGCTTCCCGCCAGCAGCAGCAGTTCAACTCGGTGATCTCGCAGGGTGCCAAGGCGATCGTGCTCGATCCGGTCGATTCCGCCGCCGCCGCCTCGCTGGTCGAACTCGCCCAGAGCCAGGGCATCAAGGTGATCGCATATGACCGTCCGATCCCGGACGCCAAGGCCGATTTCTACGTCTCGTTCGACAACCAGGCGATCGGCAAGTCGATTGCGGATTCGCTGGTCAACCATCTGAAGGCCAAGGGCGTTTCGCCTGACAAGGGCGGCGTGCTGCAGATCAACGGTTCGCCGACCGATGCGGCCGCCGGCCTGATCAAGAAGGGCATCCACGAAGGCCTCGACAACAGCGGCTACAAGATCCTCGCCGAATACGACACGCCGGACTGGCTGCCGTCCAAGGCGCAGGAATGGGCCAGCGGCCAGGTGACGCGCTTCGGCGACAAGATCGTCGGCGTCGTGGCCGCCAATGACGGCACCGGCGGCGGCGCGATCGCCGCGCTGAAGGCGGCCGGCGTCGATCCGGTGCCGCCCGTCACCGGCAACGATGCGACGACCGCCGCGTTGCAGCTGATCATCGCCGGCGACCAGTACAACACGATCAACAAGCCGAGCGAGATCGTGGCGGCGGCGGCGGCGAATGTCGCGATGCAACTGCTGAAGGGCGAGACCCCGGAAGCCAAGACGACGCTCTACAACACGCCGTCGCAGCTCTTCGTTCCGGTCGTGGTGACGGCCGACAATTTCAAGGCCGAGATCATCGACAAGAACATCGCCAAGGCCGACGCGCTCTGCGTCGACCGCTACGCCGAAGGCTGCAAGGCGCTCGGCATCACCCAGTAACCGGCGCCGCCCGACCTTCTTCGGAGGTCGGGCGGATCCCTCTCGATTGTTGAACGCGTGAAGGTCCGCCAAGGGTATGACAGACACTCTGCAAGGCGCCCCCGCTTCCGGTGAGCCGGTCCTGAGCCTCCGGGGCATTTCCAAGCATTTCGGTGCCGTCTCGGCGCTGACCGACATCGATCTCGACGTCTATGCCGGCGAGGTCGTGGCGCTGGTCGGCGACAACGGCGCCGGCAAGTCGACTCTGGTCAAGATCCTCTCCGGCGTGCACCAGCCGAGCGCAGGCGCGATCCGCTTTCGCGGCGAGGCGGTGACGCTGAACGATCCGAGCGCGGCGCTCTCGCTCGGCATCGCGACCGTGTTCCAGGACCTTGCGCTCTGCGAAAATCTCGATGTCGTCGCCAACATCTTCCTCGGCCGCGAGCTCGATCCGCTCCGGATGGACGAGGTGACGATGGAGACGCGCTCCTGGCAGCTCCTGAACGAGCTTTCGGCGCGCATTCCCAGCGTCCGGGCCGCCGTCGCCTCGCTTTCGGGCGGCCAGCGCCAGACCGTCGCCATCGCGCGCTCCCTGCTGCTCGATCCGAAGCTGATCCTGCTCGACGAGCCGACGGCGGCGCTCGGCGTCGCGCAGACCGCCGAGGTGCTCGACCTGATCGAGCGCGTGCGCGATCGCGGCCTCGGCGTCGTGATGATCAGCCACAACATGGAGGACGTCCGCGCCGTCGCCGACCGCATCGTCGTGCTCCGGCTCGGCCGCAACAATGGCGAGTTCTCCCCCGCCGCCTCGAATGAGGAACTCGTCAGCGCCATCACCGGCGCCTCGAACAATTCGGTGTCCAGGCGAGCCGGTCGCCGGCAAGCGCAGGCCGCCCAGCAGCCGGAGTCGGGCCAATGACCGACCATAGCAAGTTCACCGCGTCCCCGACCTCGCCGCTGCTCGATCGCCGCGACGAGCGGGTCGCCCATTCGGCAAGCCTCGGCGACAGCATCCGCGCCTTTCTCGACCGCATCCGCTCCGGCGATCTCGGCATGCTGCCGGTCATCGTCGGGCTGATCATCATCTGGACGGTCTTCTCCATCCTGAACCCGGTGTTCCTGACCCCGAACAACCTGGTCAATCTGCTGTTCGATTCCTCGACCGTCGGCATCATCTCGCTCGGCATCGTCTGCATGCTGATGGTGGGCGAGATCGACCTGTCGGTCGGCTCGGTGAGCGGCGTCGCTTCCGCGATCCTCGGCGTGCTCTGGGTCAACCAGGGCGTTCCGGCCGGCCTCGCCATGCTGGCCGCCGTCGCCGCCGGCGCCCTGATCGGCTTCCTCTACGCGCAGCTCTTCAACCGCTTCGGCATGCCGAGCTTCGTGGCGACGCTGGCGGGCCTGCTGACGTTCCTCGGCCTGCAGCTCTACCTGCTCGGCACCACCGGTTCGATCAACCTGCCCTATGGCTCGCCGCTGGTCCGTTTCGGCCAGCTGCTGGTGATGCCGGCGATCGTCTCGGTTGTCCTCGCCGCGCTGCCGGGGCTCGTGATCCTCTATACCGGCTATCGCACGGCGGCGCGGCGCCGCGCCGCCGGCCTCTCCTCGCAGACATCGGGAGGCATCATCGCCCGCGCCGTGGCGGTCACCATCGTGGCGGAACTGATCGTCGCCTATCTGAACCAGGGCCGTGGCGTGCCGTGGATGTTCGGCCTGTTCGTCGGGCTGGTGCTTGCGATGCAATACGCGCTGACCCGTACGCGCTGGGGCCGTTCGATGTTCGCCGTCGGCGGCAATCGCGAGGCGGCGCGCCGCGCCGGCATCAATGTCCGCATGATCTACACGAGCGCCTTCGTCTGCTGTTCGACGCTGGCGGCTTTCGGCGGCGTCATGGCGGCGGCGCGGCTCGCTTCGTCGAGCCAGCAGGCTGGCACCGGCGACGTCAACCTGAACGCGATCGCGGCGGCGGTCATCGGCGGCACCAGCCTGTTTGGCGGGCGCGGCAGCGCTTATTCGGCGCTCCTCGGCATCATCGTGATCCAGTCGATCTCGAGCGGCCTTACCCTGCTCGATCTGTCGTCGTCGCTTCGTTACATGATCACCGGCGGCGTGCTGGCCATCGCGGTCATCGTCGACTCGCTCGCCCGCCGTTCGCGCGTCAGCCACGGCCGCGCCTGATCCCGCATCCGAGACGCCGCCGGATGCGGCGGCGCCTCCTCGATCTCCGGCTGCAGCAACGCGTCCTCCGACGCCACCCTTGCGGCTGCGCCGGCCATAGACCGGTTCATTCGCCATTCGGCATTTTCAGGAAGGAAGACGATCGTGATCCCCAGGAGAGGCGACGGCCAGGCCGTTCTCATCACAGGCGCCTCGCGCGGCATCGGCCGCGCCATCGCGTTGCGCTTCGCGGCCGAAGGCTACCGTGTCGTGGCCATGGACATTCCGCGCCAGGAAGCGGACCTTAAGCAGGTCCAGGAACTCATCCGCCAGGAAAACGGCACCTGCGACCTCGTCTTCGGCGATGTCAGCAATCCGGAATCGGTCAGGACCTTCGTCGCCGAGGCGAGGACGCTGGCCGGCCATATCGACGTGCTGGTGAACAATGCCGGCGTGCTGTCGCTGGCGCGGGTCGACGACATCGCGCCCGAGGAATGGGATCGCATGTATGACGTCAACACCAAGGGCACGTTCTTGGTGTGCCAGGCGCTGCTGGCCCAGTTCCGCGAGGCAGGCAAGGGCCGGATCGTCAACATCGCCTCGATCGGGGGAAAACGCGGCGCGCCGCTGCAGGCGCATTACTGTTCGTCCAAGGCGGCGGTCATCGGCTTCACCCATATCCTGGCGCAGGAAGTGGCCAGGGACGGCATCACCGTCAACGCCGTCTGCCCGGGGATCATCGACACCGAAATGGGGCGCAACAATTATCGCGACGAGGCTGCGCTGCAGGCGGTGAAGGACAAGACCGCCATGGGTCGGCTCGGCTATCCCGACGATGTCGTCGGTGCGGTCGCCTTCTTCGCTTCCGACGATGCCTCGTTCATCACCGGCCAGGCGCTGAACGTCTGCGGCGGCATCATTTTTCACTAGGGCGGCGGTAGGACCCTCGCCCCGACCCTCTCCCGCCGGCGGGAGAGGGGGCGGATCGAGCCCGGCCTCCCGACGACGGATCGCCCGGTCGATGTCCCGCCGGCGGAAAAAATCCCTCGCCCGCTTGCGGGAGAGGGGTGGGCGCGGGGCTTGCTTTCGCGCGGGCGGTCTACTCCGCGACAAGCCCGAGCGCGGCCAGCGCTTGCTCCGTCGAGGCGAGGTCCGTATGCGTGTGGCCGCTGATGCCGAGGCTGGCGGCGAGTTCGACGAACTCCCGCGTGTTGTCGATGTAGAAGACCCGCTCCGGCGGGCTGAGCGAGATCTCCAGCGCCATGCGGAAGATCTCCGGGTCCGGCTTGCGGACATGCACGAAGCTCGACGAGACGAAGACGTCGAACAGGCGATCGAGGCCGAAGGTGCGGATCCGGTAGGCGTTCAGTTCGCGCGCTTCGTTGCTGACGGCGACGAGCTTCAGGCCATAGCGCTGCTTGAGGCGGGGAAACAGCGCCAGCATGCCCGGATCGGGCTGCGATTGCGCGCACATGAACTCCCAGAATGCCTCGCGTCCGAACAGGCGCGGCTCGTTGAAGATCACCCGGTCGAGATAGCCGTCGAGGCCGAGATAGCCTCTTTCATAGGCGTCGACATGCGCCTGATGCCGGGTCTCCATGACGTCCCAGTCGAGCCTGAACGTTTCGGCCGCGCGGCGACGCGATCCGTGGTCCCAGCCATTGGTGAGCAGGACGCCGCCTATATCGAGGAACAGCGTTGTGATCGGCGCGGGCTCCGTCACGAGGCTTACTCCCCGGCGTCCGAAAGCGCGGAGCGCGTCGTCGCCTGCGGGGTGATCGGCGTCTTGCCCTCCAGATGGCCGCCGAAGCCGAACCGCATCGCCGACAGCATCTTGTCGCCGAAATGCAGCTCCATCCGGGTTCGGAAGCGGGCATAGAGCGAAGCGGTGAGGACATCGGCCGGTACGGCCTCCTCGATCGCCGCCTGCACGGTCCAGCGGCCCTCGCCGGAATCCTGCACGAAACCGGAGAATTCCTGCAGCTGCGGGTCGCGCGCCAGCGCGGCGGCGCCGAGGTCGAGCAGCCAGGAGGTGATGACGCTGCCGCGCCGCCAGACCTCGGCGATCTCCGCGATGTCGAGCGTGAACCGCTCGTCTTCCGGCAACTCGGTCGAATCCTTGTTGCGCAGGATGTCGAAGCCTTCGGCATAGGCCTGCATCAGCCCGTATTCGATGCCGTTATGGACCATCTTGACGAAATGGCCGGAGCCGGCCGGCCCGGTGTGGATATAGCCGCGCTCGGCGCGGGAGACGGCGTCGCCGAGGCCGGGTGTGCGCGGGATGCTGCCGAGGCCGGGCGCCAGCGTCGCGAAGATCGGATCGAGATGCTCGACCGCCTCGTTTGTGCCTCCGATCATCATGCAGTAGCCGCGCTCGAGTCCCCAGACGCCGCCCGACGTGCCGCAATCGACATAGCGGATGCCCTTTTCGGCGAGGTGGCGGGCCCGGCGGATATCGTCCTTGTAGAAGGCGTTGCCGCCATCGATCAGGATGTCCTCGGCCTGCACCAGGCCTTCCAGTTCGGCGATGGTGTCTTCGGTGATCTTGCCGGCGGGCAGCATCAGCCAAATCGCGCGCGGCCGTTCCGTCAGCGACGACACCATCTCTTCCAGCGACCGGACGACGATCGCACCCTCCATGGCCAGCGCCTCGCCGGCGGTGGGATTGCGGTCGAAGACGACGCAACGATGACCGTCCCGCATCAGGCGGCGTGCAATGTTTCCGCCCATGCGTCCCAGTCCGATCACACCAATCTGCATTTCAATCGTTCCTCGCGAGAGAGTGTCGAAGGCAAGCTTGCGTAGGGAAGGGGCCTTTCGGGAAGATCGGGATCGGCCTTCCTGTCTTGGCCCCGGAGGGGTTCGGGAAGAGATAGCGCCGGCGTCGTCGCATTGTAGCCGCCATGGGCGCGGGCGATTTCGCCGGCTTGTCCGCGATGATAGCCGTTCCCTGTGACAGAGGGAATTTCGTGCATCACGGAACGGGCTTCCCGCCGCCCCGTTGTTGCTGGACCGGCGTGGTATCTTCGTGCCTGGGAAGATCCCGCCTCGTCGCGCCCCGCGACGGTTCCTGTCGGACAGGCAATCCGGATCGATCATGAAAAAGCTGGCCGTCTTCGACCTCGATGGAACGCTCGCCGAAAGCAAGTCGGCGCTCGATCCGGAAATGGCGGAATTGCTGGTGCGCCTGCTGGAGGTCGTCAAGGTCGCGATCATCTCCGGCGGCGCCTGGGAGCAGTTCGAGACCCAGGTGCTGAGCAACCTGCCGCAGGACGACCGTCTCATCGACCTGTCGATGCTGCCCACCTGCGGCACGCAGTTCTATCGCTATGACGGTGGCTGGAAGAAGCTCTACGCAGAAGACTTCAGCCCCGAGGAGAAGACGCAGATCATCGCGGCGCTCAACCGCGCGCTCGACGAAACCGGCTACCGCCCGGAGAAGCACTGGGGCGAACTGATCGAGGATCGTGGCAGCCAGATCACGCTTTCCGCGCTCGGCCAGCAGGCGCCGCTCGACGAAAAGAAGCAGTGGGACCCCGATTTCGCCAAGCGCAACCGGATCAAGGCGATCCTGCAGCCGCTGATCCCGCGCTTCTCGGTCAATCTCGGCGGCGCCACCTCGATCGACATCACCATGCCCGGCATCGACAAGGCCTATGGCATCCAGAAACTGCGGGATACGCTGGGCATTCCGATCGCCGACATGGTGTTCGTCGGCGATGCCATTTTCCCGGGCGGCAATGATTATCCCGCCAAGCAGGCGGGCGTCACCTCGATCCGCGTCCGCGATCCGGAGGAGACCAAGCGGGTCATCGAGGCCTTCCTTGCCTGCCTGGAGAAGGGCGCGCATCCGTGAGGGATTTCGAGCTGCAGCGGATCGGCCTGATCATGGAGCCGGCGGCGGGCGAGCCGAACGAGGCGGAGGGCGTGCTCAATCCAGCCGCCATCCGGGGGCGGGACGGCCAGCTCTATCTGTTCCCGCGCCTGGTCGCGAAGGGCAATTTCTCCCGGATCGGCATCGCCCGCGTCCTGTTCGATGCGGCCGGCGATCCGAAGGGCGTCGAGCGCATGGGCATCGCGCTCGAACCCGAGGCCGATTACGAATTGCGGGAGAATGGCGGCGGTTGCGAGGATCCGCGCATCAGCTATGTCGAGGCGCTCGACCATTATGTGATGACCTATACGGCGCTGTCGTCGCGCGGGCCCCGGATCGCTATCGCCGTTTCCGACGATCTGCTGCACTGGCATCGGTTGGGGCTGGCGACATTCCGCAACTATCACGGCATCGGCTTCGTCGATGTCGATGACAAGGACGCCAGCATCTTCAGCGCGCTCGTGCCCGACCCGATGGGAAGGCCGACGCTCGGCCTGATCCATAGGCCGCTGTTCCCCGGAACCCGGCCGGAGGAGACCATCCACAAGCCGGCCTCGCAGCCGCAGGACACCTATCGCGAGTGCATCTGGATTTCCTATTGCCGGCTCGGCACCCAAGGCGGCAGGCCGCAACTCGGCCAGTTCGCCGAGCACCACCGGCTGATCTGCCCCGAGGCGATCTGGGAGCGCCTGAAGATCGGTGGCGGGGCGCCGCCCATTCCCTGCCGGCACGGCTGGCTGATGATCTATCACGGTGTCGGCGACATTTTTCATCCGAGCCTGCATGGCCGGAAGCTCTGCTACTCGGCCGGCGCGATGATCCTGTCGAAGGCCCATCCGAACCGGGTTGTCTATCGCGCTCCAGACCCGGTCCTGGTGCCCGATGGCCCGCTGGAATGGGAGGGGACGGTCGACAGCGTCGTGTTCCCGACCGGCATCGACCGGCGCGACGATCTCGGCACGCCCGACCGCTTCGATGTCTATTACGGCATGGCCGACGACCGCATCGGTGTGGCGCGGCTTATGGTGCCGGAAGTGCTTCCGGCGGCTGGGTGACCGGGGTTCGAGGCGGACCGGACCGTTGCCGGGCCGGCCCGCCGCTTGGGCTATCCCTTCACCGCGCCGGCGGTCAGGCCGGCGACGATGTGCTTCTGCGCCGCGAAGAAGACGATGATCGTCGGCAGGATGGTGAGCGTGATGAAGGCGAGCACAAGCTGCCATTCTGTCGAGAATTCGCCCTGGTAGACCATGATGCCGAGCGGCCAGGGATACTTGCCCTCGGTGTTGAGCAGGATCAGCGGCAGCAGGTAGCTGTTCCAGGAATTGACGAAGGCGACGATGCCGACGGTCGCGAGGATCGGCCGCGAGAGCGGCAGCGTGATGTGCCAGAAATAGCGGATATAGCCGCAGCCATCGACGAGCGCCGCGTCGAAGAGCTCGTGCGGCACGTTCTGGAAGAACTTGCGGAACAGCATGATGCTCATGCCGAGCCCGAAGGCGACCTGCGGCAGCACGACGCCCCAATAGGTATCGAGCAAGCCGAGGTCGCGGATGCGGATGAACAGCGGCAGGATGGCGGTCGCGACCGGAAACATCAGCCCGATCAGGAAATAATTGAGCAGGAAGCCCGAGCCGAAGAACTTCACATGCGCGAAGGTGAAGGCGGCCATGGCGGCGACGGCAAGCGTCAGGATCACCGAAAGCACCGCGATGATCAGCGAGTTGCCGAGCATCTGCCAGTAGCGGGCGCTGGCGAGGATGTCGAGATAGTTGGACCAGATCCACTGGTTCGGCAGACCGAACGGATTGACGCGGAGATCGCCCAGCGTCTTGAAGCCGCCGACCGCCGTGGTGAGCAGCGGCAGCAGCACCACCGCGGCGATCAGCAGGAGGCTCGCATAGAGATAGAGCCAGGTGACGAAGCTCATCCGGTGCTTGGAGAACACCTCGCGGCGGCGGCGCGCCGATGCGGCGGACGGCTTGGTGACGGGGTTTCCGGCGATGATGGTTTGATCAGTCATTGCGCATAAAGATCCGCTTGTAGCCGAAGGCGAGCGTGACGCAGATCACGAACAGGACCACGCCGACGGCGCTGCCGAAGCCAACCTTCATGCGGGTGATGCCGTAGGAATAGAGGAAGGTGACCATGGTCTGGGTGCTGTTCGACGGCCCGCCGCCGGTCAGCGGCATGATCATGTCGAAGAGCTGCAGCGAGCCGATCACCGAGAAGAAGACGGACAGGCGGATGGTCGGGGCCAGCAGCGGCAGCGTGATGTTGCGGAAGCGCTGCCAGCGCGTCGCGCCGTCCATCTCGGCCGCCTCGTAGTAGCTCTTGTCGATCGATTGCAGGCCAGCGATGAACAGCATCATGTGGAAGCCGAAATACTTCCAGACGATGACGCCTAGCACGGCGTAGATGGCGAGGCTCTTGTCGGCCAGCACATAGGGCGAGGCGACGTTGAAGAACGAGGCGATGGCGGCGAACAGGCCGTAGTCGCCGTCATAGACGAAGCGCCAGATCAGCCCGGCGGCGACGTCCGCCAGCACATAGGGCATGAAGAAGATCAGCCGGAACGACACCGCGCCGGGGATGCGGTGCGACACCATCGTCGCGAGCCAGAGCGCCAGCGGGATCTGGATCGCGATCGAGACGAGCATGATCAGCCCGTTGTTCATCAGCGCCTGGCGGAAGGCGCCGTTGCGAAACAGCAGCTCGAAGTTCTTCAGGCCGATGAATTTCTCGGGCAGGCCGTAGCCGCTCCAGTCGTACAGGCTGTACCAGGCCGCTTCGCCCATCGGCAGGATGACGAAGAGAGTGAAGATCAGCAGGGCAGGCGGCAGGAACAGGACGAGGACGGGGAGGGTCCCGTTGTTCCAGCGGCGGCCGCTGCGGCCGGGCGCATGCGCGGCAGTCATGGTTTGGGTCATCGGCCCGGGATCTCCGGCTGAAGAGGAAAGGCCGCCGCGGCGAGGGAAGCCGCGGCGGCGGGACGTCCGGGGCTAGTTTTCCAGCGCCCAGGCGTCCTGGATCTGCTGCGCGGCGTCTTCCGGCGACATCTGGCCGGAGACGATCTCCACCGAGACGTCGTTGACCACGCGGCCGACCGCCGGGCCGAGATCCTGGTCGAGGAAGTTCTGGTGCCAGGTCGAGGCGGCGAGGCCCTGCGCGGCGTTCTTGATCAGCGGTTCACCGACCGCGTCGCCGACGCCGACGGCGGCGGGGATGATCAGGTTCTTGGCGGCCATCAGCTTCTGGCTGTCCGGATTGGTCAGGAAGGCCGCGAATTCCACCGCCTCGGGCGGGGCGTTCTTGGTCAGCACCCAGCCGTTGATGCCGCCCATCGTGTCGGTCGGCAGGCCGGCGCCGCCCGCGACGAGCGGGAAGGCGAAGGTGCCGATCTGGTCCTTGGCGAGGCCCTTGCCGTCGGCGGCGCTGTTCGCCTGGACGTAGACGGTGCTCTCGAAGCCGAGCACCATCGCTGCCTTGCCGTCGCCGAAGGCGCCGATGGTCTGCGGCCAGGTCGCGCCGAGATAGCCCTGCTGGAACGGTTCGAGCTTGCCGAGCGCGGCGAGGTCCTGGCCGGCCTTGACGAAGGCCTCCGACTTGAAGCCGTCGCCCTCATTGGCTTTCGCTGCGTCGAAGGCCGCCTTGCCGCCCTCGCGCATGGCGAGATAGCCCCAGTAGAAATGGATCGGCCACTTCTCGCCGCCGCCGCCTGCGATCGGAGTGATGCCGGCATCCTTCAGCTTCTTGACCGCGGCCAGGAAGTCGTCCCAGTTCTTGATGCTGGCGGCGTCGACGCCGGCTTTCTCGAACAGCGCCTTGTTGTAGTAGAAGCTGACGAGGCCGGTCTGGTAGGGCAGGGCATAGACCTTGCCCTCGACCGACAGGCCGTTGACGAGCGCCGGATTGTACACGGCGCGCAGCTTGCCGCCATCGGCGTCCATCGCCTCGGTCAGGTCCTTGATGGCGCCGGTGCGGGCCTGCTCGGCCAGCACGCCGCCGCCCCAGGTGTAGAACAGGTGCGGCGGATCGTTCGACTGCAGCAGCGTCGGCAGCTTGGCCTTGAACGCCTCGTTCTCAAGGAACTGCATCTCGACCTTGACGCCCGGGTGGGAGGCTTCAAAGTTCTTGACGATCTCGCTCCAGGCGGCGCCGACATCAGGGTCGGTATTCAGGTGGAGCCATTTGACCGTAACATCGGCGAGCGCCGTGCTGGCCGAAAGCGCAAGCCCGATCGCCGCGCCGAAGAGCGTTCTGAACGTCATCGATTGTCCTCCCAGACGGCCGCCGGCTGTTTCCTCCCACCGGCGCTCGTTTAATAAACAATGCGGATTAAATCTGTTCTCGTTATGGGGTAGCTGTCAAGAGAAGTCATGATTTGTTGCGATGCAGCGCGGAATCTGGCGTTGACAGCCTCCCTTTGCAGTGTGAATAACTGCCTGACCCGGATTAAATGGCTCCCTGGAAATGAAGACAGCTGATCCCGAATTGATGCGCGCCATCAATCGCTTCCACGTGATGGACGCGATCCGGCGGTTCGGACCGATCTCGCGGGTGGAGATCTCCGACCGCACGCAATTGTCGGCGACGACCGTCTCGGCGATCACTGCGGCCCTGCTCGACGACGGCCTGATCATCACCCACCAGCTCGGCGGCATCCGCGATGCGGCGCGCGGCCGTCCGCGCGTCATGCTCGAGCTGAACCCGGCCGCCGCCCATGTCGTCGGCGTCAAGCTGGCGCTCGACCAGATCACCGTGGCGACGACGAATTTTCGCGCCGACGTGCTGTCGAGCCTGGTGCTGCCGATCCGCCTGCAGCGCCAGTCGGTCTCCGTCATCGCCGACCTCGTAGAGGACGGCATCCGCCGCTGCGTCGCCGATGCCGGCCTGACGATGGAGCAGGTCTCGGGCGTCTGCGTCGGACTGCCCGGCGTCGTCGAGCGCATCGCAGGCGTCTGCCGCGCCAGCCCGGTGTTCGGCGAGCGCGACGTGCCCTTCGCGGCCGAACTGACCGGCCGGCTCGGCGGCGTCGTCGCGACCATCGACAGCGACGTCAACCTCGTGACGCTCGCCGAGCACTGGTTCGGCCAGGCGCGCGGCCTCGATGATTTTCTCGTCATTTCGGTCGAGCTCGGGCTCGGCCTCGGCATCATGCACAATGGCGAATTGTTCCGTGGCGCCAACGGGTTGAGCCCGGATCTCGGCGACCTGATGGTGCGCCCGCCGAATGGCGACGGCTCGACGCGGCTGTCGAGCGCCGCTTCCGAGGCGAGCATCGTCGCTGAGGCGCGCGAGATCCTCGCCGGCGGCGACCACGAACATGCGTTCCGGCTCGGCCGCGGCATGGAGAAGATCCTGGAACTGGCGGAGCAGGGGGAACCGCGGATCCTGGCCCTGCTCGAACGCGCCGGCGGCGCGCTCGGCTTCGCCATCGCCAACCTGATCACGCTGTTCGCGCCGCCCAAGGTGATCCTGGCCGGCGCCGCCCTGGAGGCGGGCGAGGCGCTGGTCGGGCCGATCCGGCACACGGTGGCGGCCCTGCTGCCGCCGAGCCTGGCGGATGTTTCCGACATCGTCGTCCACCACTGGCAGGACGACATCTGGGCGCGTGGCGCGGCGGCGATGACGCTCCGCGACCTCTATGGCGCGCCCTGGAACACCACCGGACCGGTCGTCCATCGCTGACGGCCGACGAGACGAGAATCGCATCTGGGAGAGAGCGCGAGATGGTTGAACGGGTAGGAATTGGTTTCATCGGCTGCGGCAATATCAGCGCGGCCTATCTGAGGGCGGCGGCGGGCTTCCCGATCCTCGATATCCGGGGCGTCGCCGACCTGAATGCCGATGCGGCGAGCGCCCGCGCGGCGGAATTCGGCCTGAAGGCGCAGTCCATCGATGCCATGCTGGCCGATCCCTCGATCGAGATCATCGTCAACCTGACCATCCCGAAGGCGCATGTCGACGTCGGCCTGCAGGTCGTGGCCGCGGGCAAGCATGTCCATTCGGAAAAGCCGCTTGGAATTTCCACCGGCGAGGCTCGCAAGCTGGTCGAGGCGGCGAAGGCGAAGGGCGTCCGTCTCGGCAGCGCGCCGGACACCTTCTTCGGCGGCGCGCACCAGACCAGCCGCAAGCTGATCGACGAGGGCGCCATCGGCACGCCGATCGCCGGGACTGCCTTCTTCATGTGCCCCGGCCATGAGCGCTGGCATCCCAATCCCGGCTTCTACTATCTCGATGGCGGCGGGCCGATGCTGGACATGGGGCCGTATTACGTCACCGATCTGGTCAATCTGCTCGGCCCCGTCGCCCGTGTGGCCGGCGTCGCCACCAAGCTGCGCGACGAGCGCCTGGTCACCAGCGAACCGCTAAACGGCACGACGATCCCGGTCGAAGTCGCGACCCATGTCGCCGGCACGCTGCAATTCGTCTCCGGCGCCGTCGTCACCATCGCCATGAGCTTCGACGTGCCGCGCCACCAGCACAGCCCGATCGAACTCTATGGCTCGGCCGGCTCGATCCTGGTGCCTGATCCCAACCATTTTGGCGGTGACATCAGGCTCGCGACGGCTTCCGACGACTGGCAGACCGTACCGACGCAGCACGGCTATGCCGACGGCAATTTCCGCGTCATCGGCGTCGCCGACATGGCCGAGGCCATCCGTACCGGCCGGCCCCACCGCGCCAGTGGCGATCTCGCCTTCCATGCGCTGGAGGTGATGGAGGCATTCCAGCGCTCGTCCGACACCGGCGAGCACATCACGATCGCGAGCCGTCCGGAACGCCCGGCCGCTCTGCCGGTCGGCGTCGCCGTCGGCGCGCTCGGCTGAAGCCAGTTCAATTCAACAGGGAGTGAGACCATGCGCGAGGCATTGATTGTCTGGGGCGGCTGGAGCGGTCATGAGCCGGAGCAGGGCGCCAACATCATCGCCGGGATGCTCGAGGAGGAGGGCTTCAAGGTCTATGTCGAGAATTCGACCGAGGCCTTCGCCGATCCCGCCATCGCCGACATGAGCCTGATCGTGCCGATCTACACGATGTCGAAGATCGAGAAGGAGGAGCTTCTCAATCTGACCAAGGCGGTGGAGGGCGGCGTCGGCCTTGCCGGCTATCACGGCGGCATGGGCGACGCATTCCGCGAGGCGGTCGAATACCAGTTCATGGTCGGCGGCCAGTGGGTCGCCCATCCCGGCAACATCATCGACTACCATGTCGACGTGACCAAGCCCGAGGATCCGATCATGGCCGGCCTGCCGGCGCGGTTCCCGTACCGGTCCGAGCACTACTACATGCATGTCGATCCCTCGAACGAGGTGCTGGCGACGACGACCTTCACCGGCGATCACGCCTACTGGATCGATGGCGTCGTCATGCCGGTGGTCTGGAAGCGCAGGCATGGCAAGGGACGCGTGTTCTATTCGTCGCTCGGCCATGTCGCGAGCGAGTTCCAGGTGCCGGAAATGAACACGATCATGCGGCGCGGCCTGCTCTGGGCCGCCCGCTGACGGGACGTTCCCGCCGCGGCCGTTCGGGCTGCGGCGGGAAACTGCCGTTGTCAGATGGTCGCATGACCGGCTGATGTCTAAAATATCGCGCCTGAACGAGATGGCGGACTTGTCGGCCTGCCCGTTCTCGCGTCCCTTCTCCGGGACGCGGCGCTCAGCTTGACTGATTCGCTTGCGCCAGATCGTCGGGACGGTTCCCCGGATCGCAGGCGTCGGCCTGTTTCGGGGGCTCGTCCCGGACTCACGGCCGCACGACTTGCGCCAACAAGACCGCGCCACCTCTGACACCGGACGAGTGATCCATGAAAGCCTCAGACAAGAAGCACCTCAAGCGCTCCAACATCGACCTGACCCTGCTCGGCCTTGGCACCGCTCCGTTCGGCGGCCTCTATGCGCCGGTCGCGCTGGCCGACGCCGAGGGCGCGATGCAGGCCGCCTGGGATGCCGGGCTGCGCTATTTCGACAGCGCGCCGATGTATGGTCTTGGCCGTGCCGAGCACCTGATGGGCCATTTCCTGCGCGAGCAGGACGCCGATTCCTTCCATGTCTCGACCAAGGTCGGCCGGCTGATGAGCTTCGAGCGTCCGGGCCGCGTCCTGCCGCCGGAAGCGCCGAAGAACGAGTTCGACTCGGGCTGGAGCAACGGCCTGCCGTTCCGCGAGGTGTTCGACTATTCCTATGACGCGATCCTGCGCTCCTATGACGACAGCCGCCAGCGCACCGGTCTCGGTCGTCTCGACATCCTGTTCCTGCACGACATCGGCCGCGTCACCCATGGCGAACTGCATGATCACCATTGGGGCGCGCTGACCAAGGGCGGCGGCTTCAAGGCGCTGGCCGAGCTGAAGGCGGCCGGGCTGATCGCCGGCTTCGGCCTCGGCGTCAACGAATGGCAGGTCATCCGCGACGCCATGCAGGAAGCCGATCTCGACGTCTGCCTGCTCGCCGGCCGCTATACGCTGCTCGACGGCGACGCGGCCGAGACCTTCCTGCCGCTGGCGCAGAAGCACGAGGTCGATCTGGTCATTGGCGGCGTGTTCAATTCCGGCATCCTGGCGTCGACCTCGGGCCGCAAGAAGTTCAACTATGTCGACGCGCCGGCCGAGGTCCTGGCGAAGGTGGAGAAGCTCGAGGCCGTGTGCCGCCGCTTCGACGTGCCGCTGCCGGCCGCCGCGATCCAATATCCGCTGCGCCATCCGGCGGCGACCGTCGTCGTCATCGGCGCCAAGACGGCGGCGCAGGTGAAGGGCAATGTCGAGTGGTTCGAGCGCGACATTCCGGAAGAGCTCTGGAGCACGCTCGAGGCCGAGGGCCTCATCCCGGCGCTGCCGTAGGCCTGATCCCTTCGCAAAGCAAAACGGACCCGTTCGGGTCCGTTTTCATTTTGAGAGCCGCTACAGACGTCAGACCCAGCCGCCGTCGACAATGAAGCTCTGGTTGGTGCAGGCGCCGGCCTCGTCCGAGGCGAGGAACAGCACCGGCCGGGCGATGTCGTCGGCGTCGAGCTGCCGCTTCAGGCACTGGCGCTGCAGGATCAGCTTCTCGCCCTCCGCCGTCAGCCAGAGCCGGCGCTGCCGCTCGGTGATGATCCAGCCGGGCAGCACCGAATTGACGCGGATGTTCTCCGGCCCGAGTTCGCGCGCCAGGCCGCGCGTCAGGCCGATGACTGCGGATTTGGCGCTCAGATAGGCGTCGTTGTCGGCGGCGCCCATCAGGTAGGAAATCGAGCTCATGTTGATGATGGCGCCACCGCCGGCGGCCGCCATGTCCTTGTGCACCGCCTGCGCGCAGAAGAACTGGTGCTTCAGGTTCACGCTGACCGCCCAGTCCCAGTATTCCGACGTTACGTCGTCGAGCTTGTGGCGCTCGTCATTGGCGGCGTTGTTGACGAGAATGGTGATCGGGCCGAGCGACTGCCGCACGCGGCCGATCGCCGCCTGGATTTCGTCGACCTTGGTGATGTCGACCTCCTCGAAATGGGCGGTGAGGCCGTCCTTCGCAAGCGCCGCGATCAGCGCCTCCGAGGCTTCCTCGGCGATGTCGAAGAAGGCGACGCGGCAGCCCTGTTCGGCGAAGCGGCGGACGATGGTGGCGCCGATGCCGCTGCCGCCGCCGGTGACCAGCGCGACGCGGCCCTTCAGGCTCGGATAGGTGGCGATGCCGGAACGGCGGGGGGCGTGGTCATCTGTCATGGCATCGTCTCGAATGGGATGATTGGCGGGGCCGGCCGCCGCAAGGCGGCCGGCCTGTCGGAAGCGGATCAGGCCTTGGCGGCCTCTTCGATGATCTTCTGGATGTCGTAGACCGGGCGGTAGCCGAGGATCGATTTCGCCTTGGCGATCTCGTGGCTGGCGCGGATGGCCGGACCGGGGATCCGGACCTCGACATAGGGGAAGCCGAAGGTCTTGTGCAGCGTCTCGACCGCGACCTTGTAGGAGAACGGGCTCGGGCCGCTCAGGTTGAAGATCTCGCCGACGGCGGAGACGTCGCTCAGCATCAGGTTGATGCCGCCGACCAGGTCGATGACGTCGCAGAAATGGAACTCGTAGGGAATGCCGTCCTCGTCGAGCGCGAGCAGCAGCGTGTCTTCCGGTCCGGTCTTGGCCGCGTCGAGCGCCGCAACCGCGTCGGGACGTCCGAGCGCGGTGAACAGGTTGCGCATCGGCTCGACGAACAGGAAGCGGCCCGACCAGCCGCTCGGCCGCTTGATCTCCTCCGACCGCGCGATCAGCGCGAAGCGGGCGATGGTGACGGGCACGCCGTGCGAGCGGTGGTAGTAGAGCGCCATGCGCTCGTCGATTTCCTTGGTCAGGCCGTAGAAGCTGTAGGGGTTCTGCGGATGGCGCTCGTCGATCGGCGAATAGAGCGCCTTCAGCGACGGATAGACCTCGTCGCTCGAGGCGATGAAGAAGCGCTGCAGCTTGACCTTCTGCGAGACGACGGCGTCGAACAGGTTGAACGTGCCGGCGATGTTCTGCTGGAACAGTTCGCGGTCGGCGCCCTGTTCCCAGAGCATGGCGGCGGCAAGGTGCACGACGATGTCGACGCCGGCGACGGCCTGCTCGACCGCTTCCTTGTCGGTGAGCGAGCCGACGATCACCTCGACGCCGGCCTCCTTCAGGCTGTGGAGGCCCGGATCGCCCGGCAGCACCAGGGCGCGCACGCTGTCGCCCAGCGCCTGTCGGCTCGCCACCATCTGTCGGCCAACCCGTCCGGAGGCCCCCGTGATCAATGTCTTCATGGTCTCATCCCTCTTTGAGCGCGTGAAAGGCAGGAGCTAGGGAACGCGGATCGCCGCGCCGGTTTCGGCGGAGAAGTAGCGGAGGCGTTCCGGATTGACGGAGAAGGAGAGCCGGTCGCCGAGCCGGATCGGCGCGGCGTTCTCCGGCGACATGCGGGCGATGAAGGCGTTCTCGCCTTCCTTGACGCTCACCAGCGATTCATGCCCGAGCCCTTCGATGACGTCGGCCGTGCCGGTGACGCCATTTGCCGCCGCTCCGGCGTCCATGACGATGTCCTCTGGGCGGAAGCCGATCAGGAACTCCTGGTCGGCGATCCTGGAGCGCAGCACGGTCAGGCTCTCGAGCGGGACGGCGATGTTGACGCCGGCGCCGCGCGCGACGATGGCGCCATTGTCGGGAACGAGCCGGCAGCGCAGCAGGTTCATCGGCGGCGTGCCGATGAACTGCGCCACGAAGGTATTGGCCGGGTGCTGGTAGAGCTGCTGCGGCGTGTCGGCCTGCTGGATGCGGCCGCCATTCATGACGACGATCTTGTTGCCCATCGTCATCGCCTCGGTCTGGTCGTGCGTGACATAGATCGTCGTGATGCCGAGCGAGCGCTGCAGCCGCGTGATCTCGGCGCGGGTCTGCACGCGCAGCTTGGCGTCGAGATTGGAGAGCGGCTCGTCCATCAGGAAGAGTTTGGGCTCGCGGATGATGGCGCGGCCAAGGGCGACGCGCTGCCGCTGGCCGCCGGAAAGCTGCGACGGCTTGCGATGCAGCAGACGGGCGAGGTCGAGCGAGCGGGCGACCTCGCCGACACGGCGCTCGATGTCGCCGCGCGGCGCGTTGCGCAGCCGGAGCGCATAGGAAAGGTTCTGCGCCACGGTCATGTGCGGGTATAGCGCGTAGTTCTGGAACACCATGGCGATGTCGCGGTCGCGCGGCGAGACATGGTTGGCGGGCCGGCCGTCGATCCAGATCTCGCCGCCGGTGGCGCGTTCGAGGCCGGCGATCATGCGCAGCGTCGTCGACTTGCCGCAGCCGGACGGGCCGACGAAGACAACAAACTCGCCGTCGGCGATGTCGAGATTGATCCGGTCGACAGCGAGGTGGCCGTCATACTGCTTGGAGAGGTCTTCCAGGCGGGCGGTGCTCATGAGGGTCTCCGATCAACCTTTGACGCCGCCGGCCGTCAGGCCGTGGACGAGGTATCGCTGCAGGAAGAGGAACACGATGGCCGCCGGCAGCGTGACGACGGTCGCCGCGGTCATGACCTGATCCCAGGGGGTGACGTATTCGCCGCTGAACGAGGCGAGGCCGACGGAAACCGTCCAGTTCGCCGGCTGGCGCACGAACATCTGGGCGAAGAGATACTCGTCCCAGGCGATGATGAAGCAGAACAGGAAGGTCGAGGCGAGGCCGGGCAGCGACAGCGGCAGCGTGATGCGGAAGAAGGTGCCGACCCGCGACGCGCCGTCGATCAGCGAGGCCTCCTCCAGCGCGACCGGGATGCCGTCGAAGAAGGTCTTGAGCAGCGAGGTCGCGACCGGCACCAGCAGCGCCAGATAGGCGACGGTGAGGCCGGGCAGGCTGTTGAGCAGGCCGATCTTGCTGAACAGCACATACATCGGCATGGCGAGAAGGATGCCGGGGAACATCTGCGTCGCGAGCAGCAGGTATTCCGTGAAGCCGCGGCCGCGGAAGCGGAACCGCGACAGCGCATAGGCCATCGTCGCGCCGATGAAGGAAGCGAGGATCGCCGTGCCGAGCGCGACGCGGATGCTGTTCCAGAGCCAGGCGCCGAGCGCGGTATCCTGGAAGATCGTCACATAGGTCGAAAACACCGAATTGGCGCTCGGCAGCATCTCCGGCGGGTACTGGAACAATTGGCCGGAGGGGCGGATCGAGGTCACGAACATCCAGTAGAACGGGAAGACCGCGATGGCGCAGAGGATGAGGATCAGGGCGGCGAGCGTCAGCCGCCCCGCGATCCGGGAGAGGCTCGGCAGCAATGCCTCGCCGTGACGGGCGCTACGGACGTCAGGCATCATTTCCCCTCCGGACGATGAAGGCGTAGGCGAGCGTCAGCAGCATCGCCACGATCAGCAGGATCGAGCCCATGGCGAAGGCGGGGCCGGCCCGGAAGAAGCGGAACGCCTCGAAATAGACCTTCACGACCAGGGTGTTGGTGGCGCCGGCCGGGCCGCCCTGGGTCATCAGGAAGATGAAGACGAAGTTGCCGAAGCTCCAGATCGTCAGCAGCAGCACGACGATGGCGAGCACGTGCTTGAGGCCAGGAAGCGTGATGTCGAGGAAGCGGCGCACGGGGCCCGCGCCATCGATCTCGGATGCCTCGTAGAGTTCGTCGGGGATCGACTGCAGTCCGGCGAGCAGCACCAGCGTCGCGAACGGATAGGTCTTCCAGATGTTGAGGATGACGATGGCCGGAAGCGCCAGGTTCGGGTCGCTCAGCCAGTTCGGCTGGCCGGAAACAAACGGCAGCCAGCCGATGGCGTAGTTCACCACGCCGTAGTTCGGGTTGTACATCCACTGCCAGATCAGCGCGGCGACGACGTGCGGCACCGCCCAGGGCAGGATGATCAGCGTGCGGACGATGCCGCGGCCGGGAAAGGCGCGGGTGAGCACCAGCGCCGTGACGAGGCCGAGCCCGATGCTGCCCAGCACGGTGCCGAGCGAGAAGAACGCCGTGACATAGAGCGAGTGCCAGGTGTCGGGGTCGGTCAGGACCGACTGGTAGTTGGCGAGCGTGAAGGCCTCGGTGAAGGCCCGGCCGATGATGCGGCTGTTGGTGAAACTGATGCGGATCCCCCAGAGCAGGGGAATGATCACCAGCGCCGTAATGGCGAGGAGAAACGGAAGAACCATCACGGCCGGCAACCAGCGATCCTGGCTATCGGCATAGTGGACGGTCCTCACGCCCGCGACGCGGGCGGATGTCTGGGTGAGGGCCATGGACCACGCTCGTCTGGAGAGGAGGGATCCGGGCGACGAGGCTGTCGCGTCGTCGCCCGGACGGCGCTACGTCAGTTCTTGACGAGGGCGACGACCTGGGCCTGGGCTTCGGCCATGGCCTCGGCGACGGGCCGGTTCTTGTAGAGGATCTCCTCGACCTTATCGGCGATGATCTTCAGCACCTCGTTGCCATAAAGCTCGAGGCCGGCCGGCATGATCGAGACGGCGTACTTGTCCGAGGCTTCCTGGAAGGTGGCGAACCATGGATTCGCTTCGAGATAGCCGTCGGGCAGGCTGTTCAGGCGCGGCGACACCGCATTGGTGATGCCGACCATCTCCTTCTGCCACTTGGCGCTCTGCATGAACTCGATCAGCTTGAACGCCTCGTCCGGATGCGGCGCATCCTTCGGGATCGCCCAGAGCTGGAACGCCGCCGCCGTGCGGTGGCCAGGCCAGGGCATCGGCGCGGTGCGCAGGTCCTTGATGATGTCGGGATTGCCGGCCTTGGCGAAGCCCATCATCCAGGAACCGTCGAACAGCGTGCCGACCTTGCCCTGCCACCACATCTGCCGGTAGGTCGACTTGTCGACGTCACGCGGCATCACGCCGGCATCGAAGAGTTCCTTGAACATCGAGATCGCCTCGATGTTGCGGGGATCGTCGACCGTCGGCTTGCCGTCGATGGCGAAATGGCCGCCATTGGCGATCACCCACTGGGCCACATCCATGTAGGTCTGGATGTAGCTGCCCGGCTTGACCATGGCGGCGTAGCCGAACTGGTTCGGCGCCTTGGTCGTCTTCTTCGCCATTTCGAGGAAGTCCTTCGGATTGTCCGGGAACTTGTCGTAGCCGGCCTCCTTCAGGATCGTCTCGTTGTAGAAGGGCACGTAGTTGGCGACCATCTGGATGACGCCATAGGTGTGGCCATCGACCATCAGCGGCGACTCGAACTGGGCCGGGCTGTAGGTCTCCTTGCTGATGTCGCTCTTGGCGATGTAGTCGTCGAGCGGCAGCAGCAGGTCGTTGCGCAGGAAGTCGCCGATATTCATGTTCAGGAGATGGATGACGTCCGGCGGCGAGCCGGAGCCCATTTCCAGCAGCATCTGGTCGGCATAGGCGCCATAGGCGACGTTGTAGCCTTCCACCTTGATGTCCGGATTTTCATCCATGAAGGCCTTCACGACCTTCTCCATCCAGTCCTTGTTGCCGGGCTCGCCGAACCACCAGCTCGGCACGCGCAGCGTGACCGGCTCGGCGGAGGCGGCCATCGGGACCGATGCCAGCAGGGCGGCGGCCGCCCCGGCGAGTATCCCCTTTCGAATGGTGGACAAGACTTTCATAGAACTTCCCTTTCCCTCTGATCGCAGTTGCAGGACGTCGCGTTCAATCGGGACCAGTTCTCTGGCTTCTTGCTTTTGGAGGTCGCGCCTCGATCGTTTCAGGCATGCGCCAGACTTCGCCCTGCCGGTGGGCAGGGCGGTCGTCCGATGGCCGGAGGTTTGGGTCAGCGGCGGCCGAAGCCGCCGCCCGTTGTCAGTGACGGACCCGGTGCAGCGACAGCAGGAATTCCGTCAGCTCGTTCAGGCTCATCGCACTCTTCGGCGTGTCGAGCGCGATCTCGCCGCGGTCGAGCACGATCAGCCGGTCGGCCACCTCGTGCACGTTGGCGAGCGTGTGTTCGATGTAGATGCAGGAGCGGCCGCCGGCCTTGATCGACTGGATGAAGTCGAGCACGCGGCGCACTTCCTTGATGGCCAGCGCCACCGTGGGTTCGTCCAGGATGATCAGGTCGCTGTCGAAATGCATGGCGCGGCCGATGGCGACGCCCTGCCGCTCGCCGCCCGACAGCTTGCCGACGGTCGAGTCGACGCTGATGCCGCGCGAGCGAAAGCCGATGGTCGACTTCATGATCTGCTCGGCGATCCGCTTCTCCGCCTTCACGTCGATGAAGCCGAGGCGGTTGGTGATCGGTCGCCCGACGAAGAAGTTGCGCCAGAGCGGCTGCTTCTCGCCGAGCGACTTGTCCTGGTAGACGGTCTCGATGCGGAGTTCCTGGGCCTGCCGGACGGAATGCCCGCCAGCCTCCACTTCCTTGCCCTTGATGAAGAGCTTGCCGGCGGTCGGCGCCTCGACGCCCGTCATCACCTTGATGAGCGTCGATTTGCCGGCGCCGTTGTCGCCGATCAGGCCGACGATCTCGTTGCGTCCGATCGTCAGGTTCACGTTCTTGAGGCTTTCAACCTTGCCGTAGTGCTTCTGGATGTTGACCATCCGCACCAGATCGGTCGCGCCGTGTTCGGCCTGCATGCTCGTCATCTCCTAATGGGGTGCGGGTTCGCTGAGAGGCCTCAGCGAACGCCTTCCTCGACCAGCGGGGCGATCGCGTCGACATTGTCCTTGGTGACGACGCCGCCGCCGGTGTTCAGCATCAGGCCGGCGAGGCCGTAGCGCTTCTGCAGCACGGCTGCGACGACCGGCATGAAGCCCTGGAGGTAGGGCTGCTGGTCGACGACGACGGTGACGTAGCCCTTCTTGAGTCCGTCGATCGAGGCGGGCGAGATGTCGTAGCCGCCGGTGATGATCGAGCCCGGAGCCTTGCCGGCGGCGTCGAGCACCTTGGCGAGGATGGCGGTGATGCCGCCATGGCCGGGAACGGCGATCGCCTTCACGTCCGGGTGGCTTTCCAGGTAGGAGGCGAGCACCGGCACGGCGAGCGAGGGATCCTGCACCGCTTCGTTCGACCACTGCAGCTTGTCGTAGGCGACGCCGGCCTTATCGAATTCCTCGATCGTGCCGCGCGAGATGTCGGCATGGGCGGTCTGCTCGAAGGTGCCGTAGATCACGGCCTTGTCGCCCTTCTGCAGGCCGGCGGCGACCATCTTCTCGCCGAGCACGCGACCGGCTTCATAGTTGTCGAGGCCGAAATAGCTCAGATCCGTGCCGGGCAGGCGGGTATTGTTGGTGACGACGACGATGCCGGACGCCTTGGCCTCGTCGAGGAAGCGCTTCATCGAGTCGGTGCCGGAATGGCCCATGACGATGATCGCGTCGGGCTGGGAGGCGAGGGCCTGGTTGGCCTGCTCCAGCATCTTCTGCTGATCCCAGCCGGCATATTGCGGCATCAGCTTGACCTTGAGCATGTCGGCCGCCGCCTTGGCGCCGAGCTCGCGCGCCAGCGTGGTCGGGTCGCCGGAATTGCCGCCCATCTGGAAGTAGATGGTCATGCCCTCGCCGGTCAGCGCCGGTTCGGCCATTGCCGCGCCGGACATCAGGCCGGTCATGCCGAGGGCGGCGGCGGCCCCGAAGAGGAAACGTCTCGTGATCATGTTGTGGTCCCTATGTCTGTCAGGTGTTGTTTTCTTTTGTGCAAACGCGTCGAGGCGGTTTCGCCTCAACGTCTCAAGCGCATGCGGATCTTCTTGAAGAGCGGCACGCGATCGGGATCTTCGAGCGCCATGTTGAGCGTGACCGAAACGAGGAAAACGACGCCGATCAGGAAGCGGGTCCAGAAGCCCTGCACGCCGCTGGCGACCAGGCCGGCCTCGATGATGGCGACGATCAGCGCGCCGACGACCGTGCCGACGATCGTGCCGGCGCCGCCGAAGATGGACGTGCCGCCGATGAACACGCTGGCGACGACGATCAGCAGGTAGCCCATGCCCTGCGAGGAGAAGTAGGTGGTCGTCTCGAGCGTCAGCAGAATGCCGGCGAAGGCGGAAAGCAGGCCCATCAGCGTGAAGATCTTGAGCTTCTCGCGGTCGACCCGGATGCCGACGACATGGGCGACGCGGGCGTTGTCGCCGATGAAGAGGACGTTCTCGCCGAAGCGGTGGCGGTTCAGGATGAACCACAGGAAGACCGCGACCGCGAGCGCCCAGAGCGCCTGTACCGGCAATACGCCGATCCGTCCGGCGAACACCGAATGGATGGCGGTGTCGGTGATCGAAGGCACGGCGACGGTGAGGCCGTTCGAGACGATCGTCACCAGGCCGCCATAGAGGAAGAGCGTGGCCAGCGTCGTGATCATCGACGGAATGCCGAGCTGCGTGACGATCACCCCGTTGATGAAGCCGAGCACGACGCCGACGGCCAGCGCCGCCGCGAAGGCGAGCCAGGTCAGCTCGTAGTTCTTGAACAGGATGGCGAACACATAGCTGGAGAAGGCGACGATCGACGGGAAGGAGAGGTCCATCTCTCCCGCCACGACGACGAAGGTGAGGCCGAGCGCGAGGATCATCGGCGGCGGCACGTTCGCGAGGAACGTCATGTAGATGCGGTAGCCGAGGAAGGTCTGCGGCGCCGTGACCATGAAGATCGCGATCAGCAGGGCGAAGACGGCGAGGATGGCCATGCCCTCGACGGCGAAGATGCGCCGGCTGAGGGAAAGCCGCAGGCCTGCGGCTGACGTGTCGTTCGAAGCTTGCATGGCCATGGTCTTCTTCCGCTTAGAGGACGCCGTGGCGGGCGTAGACGTCGCGCAGATACGCGCCGTTCCGGAGGTCATCCATCGAGCTGTCCTCGCTGGCGACCTTGTCGAACGCGATCTTCAGGACTTCGGCCTCGACCGCCTGCGGGATGACGACGACGCCATCTGCATCGCCGAAGACGAGGTCGCCGGTGCTGACGCGCACGCCGGCGCAGATGACCGGGACGTCGATGGCCGCGATCTGGCCGCGACCCTTGGAATCGAGCGGCGCGATGCCGGCATGGAAGACCGGAAGCTTCAGCTCGCGGATCGTCTTGATGTCGCGCACGAAGCCGTCGGTGACGCAGCCGACCGCCTGGCGCCCGACCGCGGCGGTCGAGAGCAGGCTGCCCCAGGGAGCGATGCGGCTGGAGCCGCCGCAGGCGAGGATCGGCACTTCGCCGGGCTTCAGGTCGTCGATGAGCTTGATCTCCAGCTCATACGGATTGACGTCGGGATCGACGTGAGCCGTCTCCACATAGATGCCGGTGCGGGCGCGGCCGCAGAGAACCAGCGCATCGTCGAGCGGCCGGATCTTGGACGGCATCGCCTGCGACGTGACGCCGACGGCGTCGAGCGCATCCGACAGGACGGCGGCGTAGAGCTTGTTCCAGCCGGGGGGCAGAGGGGCAGTGGACGTCATGGGAGATCCTGTCACTAGAGCAATCAGACGGATTCGGCCGGCACGGCATGGCCGCTGCCGCCGACGAGAAAACCGAAATCGACGCCGCGGTCGGCCTGCTGGACGTTGTCGAGGAACATCCGGCCATAGCCGCGGTCGTAGTGGGGTTTGGGCGGCGTCCACTCGGCCCGGCGACGGGCGAGTTCGGCCTCGGAAACATCGAGATGCAGGCGGCGCGTCTCGACATCGAGCTCGATGAAGTCGCCCGTCCGCACCAGGGCGAGCGGGCCGCCGATGGCGGCTTCCGGCGCGACGTGGAGCACGACCGTGCCGAAGGCGGTGCCGCTCATGCGCGCATCCGAGATGCGCACCATGTCGAGCACGCCGGCGGCGCGCAGCTTCTTCGGCAGCGGCATGTTGCCGATCTCCGGCATGCCGGGATAGCCGATCGGGCCGCCATGCTTGAGCACCAGGATGCTGTCGGCGTCGACGTCGAGATCCGGATCGTCGATGCGCTTCTTGAAGTCGGGCATGTTCTCGAAGACGACGGCGCGTCCGCGATGCTGCATCAGCTCGGGCGAGGCGGCGGACGGCTTGATGACAGCGCCGGAGGGGGCGAGGTTGCCCTTCAGCACGGCGATGCCGCCGAGCGGCTTGAACGGTTCGTCGAGCGTGCGGATGACGGCGCGGTCGAGGCATTCGGCCTCGTCGAGGCGATCGGCGATGGTGCCGCCCTCGACCGTGATGCAGCCGCCATGCAGCAGCGGCTTCAGTTCCTTCATCAGCGCCGGCAGGCCGCCGGCGTAGCAGAATTCCTCCATCAGGAACTGACCGGAGGGCATCAGGTCGAGCAGGCAGGGGACGATGCGGCCGAGCCGGTCCCAGTCGTCGAGCGTCAGTTCGAGGCCGAGGCGTCCGGCGAGCGCGATCAGGTGCACCACCGCGTTGGTCGAGCCGCCGATGCCGCCATTGACGACGATGGCGTTCTCGAGCGCCTCGCGCGTCACGATCTTCGACATCGGCACGTCGCGGCGCACCAGGTCGACGGCGTGATGCCCGGCCTTCTCGGCGAGCACGGCGCGGCGGCTGTCGACCGCCGGCCAGGTCGCATTGTAGGGGAGGGCGATGCCCATCGCCTCGGCGAGGCTCGCCATGGTCGATGCCGTGCCCATGGTCATGCACGAACCGGGCGAGCGGCTCATGCCGGCTTCGGCCTCGTAGAATTCTTCGGGGCTCATCGCGCCGATCTGCACGGCCTCGGCGAAGCGGATGACGTCGGTGCCGGAGCCGACCGGCTTGCCGCGCACCCGGCCGTTCAGCATCGGGCCGCCGGAGACGAGGACGGTCGGCAGGTCGACGCTGGCGGCGCCCATCAGCAGGGCGGGGGTGGTCTTGTCGCAGCCGGCGAGCAACACGACGCCGTCGATCGGGTTGGCGCGCAGCGTCTCCTCGACGTCGATGCTGACCTGATTTCGGTAGAGCATCGCCGTCGGGCGGACGAGCGTCTCGCCGAGGCTCATGACCGGGAATTCCAGCGGCAGGCCGCCGGCGACGAGGATGCCGCGCTTCACATGCTCGGCCAACTGCCTGAGATGCGCGTTGCAGGGGGTGAGTTCCGACCAGGTGTTGCAGATGCCGATGACCGGGCGGCCGTCGAACATCTCCGACGGGATGCCCTGGTTGCGCATCCAGCTGCGGGCATAGAAGCCGTATTTGTCGGGGCGGCCAAACCACCGCTCGCTCCGAAGCGGCTTGCGCTCGCTCATCGGATCATTCTCCTCTGCCCGGATCTCGCGATCCGGTTTCCCTGAAGGCTCGTTTTTTGAACCCGTTCGATACGTTGATATGTATCGTTAAAGTGGATGCTAAGCGGCAGGCCGGACACGAGTCAATTTAGAAAATTCGCGGAATGCTGCTTTTTCGACGACTTCGCTCGTTCGAGAAACACACGACAGGCGATACGCGCCTATGACGATAAATGGCCAAACAACAGGGTTTCCCGCCTGCGCGAGGCAGGCGGGCCATCCGGCCGGGTACGGCGCGCCGTTCGGGGGTCGCTAGTGCGATTCCCGCGGGACATAGTCGCCGCTGCCGCCGACCAGGAAGTCGAAATCGACCCCTGAATCGGCCTGCATGACGTGATCGACATAGAGTCGTTCGTAGCCGCGCCCATAGGGCGACACGAAGGGCTTCAATTCGGCGCGGCGGCGCTCCAGTTCGGCGTCGTCGACTTCGAGATGGATGGAGCGTCCCGGCACGTCGAGCGCGATCATGTCGCCGTCACGGACCAAAGCGAGGGGACCGCCGGCCGCCGCTTCCGGCGCCACATGCAGCACGACGGTGCCGAAGGCGGTGCCGCTCATGCGCGCGTCGGAAATGCGCACCATGTCGGTGATCCCCTGGCGCAGCAGCTTGGCCGGAATCGGCATGTTGCCGATCTCCGCCATGCCCGGATAGCCGCGCGGGCCGCAGTTCTGCAGCACCAGCATGCTGTCCTTGTCGACCGGCAGGTCCGGATCGTCGATGCGCGCCTTGAGGTCGTCGGCGGACGTGAACACGACGGCCCGGCCGCGATGGACGAGCAGTTCCGGCGTCGCCGCCGACGGCTTGATCACCGCGCCGGAGGGCGCGAGGTTGCCGCGCAGCACCGCGATGCCGGCCTTGGGCCGGAACGGCTGGTCCAGCGGGCGGATCACCCGCTCGTCGAAGCGGACGGCTCCCGCATTGTTTTCCGATTGTGTGCGGCCGGTGACGGTAAGCGCGTCGCCATTCAAGAGCGACGCGATCTCGTTCAGCACGGCCGGCACGCCGCCGGCGCGGAAGAAGTCTTCCATCAGATATTCGCCGGATGGCATCAGGTTGAGCAGGCAGGGCACTTCGCTGCCGAGCCGGTCCCAGTCCTCCAGCGTAAACGGCACGCCGAGGCGGCCGGCGATCGCCAGCAGGTGCACGACGGCGTTGGTGGAGCCGCCGAGCGCCGCATTGAGCACGACGGCGTTCTCGAACGCCTCGCGCGTCAGCACCTTGGAGAGACGCAAGCCTTCATGCGTCATCGCGACGATGCGCTTGCCGGCCTCGAAGGAAATCGCGTGGCGGCGGGCGTCGACGGCGGGGATGGCGCCATTGCCGGGGAGGGCGACGCCGAGCCCCTCGCAGAGGCTCGCCATGGTTGAGGCGGTGCCCATCGTCATGCAGGAGCCGGTGCTGGGCGACATGGCGGTTTCGGCCGCCATGAAGTCCTGCAGCGACATCGTGCCGGCGCGCACGGCTTCCTTGAAGCGGATGACGTCGGTGCCCGAGCCGATGCGGCGGCCTTCCCACGATCCCGAAAGCATCGGTCCGCCGGAGACGACGATGGTCGGGACGTCGACGCTGGCGGCGCCCATCAGCGCCGCCGGCGTGGTCTTGTCGCAGCCGACGAGAAGGACGACGCCGTCGATCGGATTGGCGCGGATCGAGGCCTCGACATCCATGCTGGCGAGGTTGCGGAACAGCATCGCCGTCGGGCGCATCAGCGCCTCGCCGAGCGAGGTGACCGGGAACTCCAGCGGAAAGCCGCCGGCGGCGTAGACGCCGCGCTTCACATGTTCGGCCAGTTCGCGCAGATGGCCGTTGCACGGATTGAGGTCCGACCAGCTGTTGCAGATGCCGATGACCGGGCGGCCGTCGAACATCTCGGCCGTGTGGCCCTGGTTGCGCAGCCAGCTTCGGTAGATGAAGCCGTAGGAATCCTGGCGGCCGAACCATTGCCGGCTGCGCAGGCCTTTCTTGTCCTTGTCGTCCGCCATGTCGATCCCGTCAGCGGCTGGAGGTAAGATGGTGCGGTTTGGCTCGCTCAGACGGCGAGGCCGCCATGCCACCAGTGCTCGAACGGGTTGGAATTCAGGATGTAGTCGATCGTCGTGTCGGCGACGCGCGGCAGCGGCGTGCCTTCGACCTGGCTGTTGATGTTCTTCAGGCCTTCGACCGATTCCGCCACGCGGGCGAACGGGAAATCGGTGCCCCAGAAGATCTTGTTGCGGTCGGTGATCGTGTATTCCTGGGCGCAGACCAGGATGTTGTAGAACTGCCAGGGACGGTAGTGCAGGGCCGACACCTCGCAATAGACGTTCGGCTGCTTGCGGGCGACGACGATGCATTCCTCGTACCAGGGGTGGCCCATATGGGCCATGATCATCTTCAGGTCCGGATAGCGCAGGGCGATCGTGTCGACATCGAGCGGGCGGCCGTAGTTGACCGGGGCGTTGCGGCCGTAGGTCGTTCCCATATGCATGGTCAGCGGCAGATTGTTCTTCTGCAGATATTCGTAGACCGGCTCGAGGCGCGGATCGAGCAGCGAGACGCCGTTGTAGATCGGGCCGAACTTGACGCCCTTGAGCTTCAGGTCCTCGATCGCATGCACGAGCAGATCCATGCAGTTCGGCATGCGGGGATCGACGGCGGCGAAGCCGACGAACTTGTCGGGATACTTGGCGACGGCGGCGGCGGTCACCTCGTCATTGCCGTCGACGCCGATCGAATCCGCGTAGCGCAGCGAGAAGATGATCGCCTTGTCGACGTCGGCCATCTCGCGGGCCAGCGTGTCCGCGTCCGCCTTGGGCGCGAGGCCGGCGGCGCGCGCCAGCCCGGCCTGCTTGGCGTAGAGCGGCGTAACCTGGTCGTCGTTGTAGATGTTGACGTGGCAGTCGACGAGCATGATCGGCCCCTTGATATGTCTGGATTAGGTGTTCTTGTTATTTAACGTTAAATTACACAACTCTGGACCCTGTCAAGTGGCGGATCGCGATTTTGGGGATTGCTTCCTCGGCGAAAAGTCGCTGAATGATCGGGTAATTCAAGAGTTGAAGCGTTGAGTCGCGGGCCGGGGTGGGCCATCGATATCCCCGCGCCAAAAGAGGATGTTCAATCCCATGTCGGACGCAAATTCCGGCCGTGCTCCACCAAAACGTGTCACGATAAAGGACGTTGCCAAGGCCGCCGACGTCTCGCCGATGACCGTTTCCAACGTGATCAACGGCAAGCACCAGTTCGTCAGCGAGCGCACCCGCAAGGCGGTCGAGCGCGAGATCGCGCGGCTCAATTACCGTGTCCAGCATAGCGCGCGTAGCCTGCGCGTGGCGCGCCGCCGTTCGGTCGGCATGATCTTCGTCGACGACGCGCCGTCCTTCCTCGCCGACCATTTCAACGCGCATGTCGTCGCCGGGCTCTGCAACGTGCTGAGCGCCGCCGACCACACCGTGACCGTGCAGGGCATCCGCGCCGACCATTTCAACCAGTCGTCGATCATCCGCAATTTCGCCGTCGACGGCTTCTGCGTCGTGCTGTCCGGCCTGCCGGACGAGCGCAGCGCCATCCTGGACAGCCTGATCAACCTGGACCAGCCGCTCGTCCTGATCCAGGAGCCGATCGCCTCGCCCAACGAGGAAACCTGCATCGTCCGCCAGGACGACGCCGCCGGCGGCAGGCTGCTCGCCGATCATCTCGCCGCCCGCCGCGTCGATAGCGTGCTTGTCGTCGTGCCCAGCCAGAACTGGCCGGCGATCGACCAGCGCGTCGCCGGCCTGCGCGAAGGCTTCCAGGCGGCAGGCGGCAATGTGCGCATCGACGTCGTGCAGGCCAAGACCGAGGATTTCGACAGCGCCCGCGCCGCGGTCACGACCTATCTCGATCACCATCCGCTGCCCGATGCGATCGTCGGTGGCAATGACCGCTTCGCCATCGCGGCGATGTCGATCCTGCTCGATCGCGGCATTCCCGTGCCGGACCGGGTCAAGATCACCGGCTTCAACGGCTTCGAGCAGCGCCGCTATGCGAGGCCGCTGGTGACGACGGTGATTTCCTCCGCCTACGAACTGGGCGAGCGGGCAGGGGAGGTGCTGTTGACCCGCTTCGAGAAGGGCCGGTTCCCGACCCGCGAACTGGTGCTGCCGGTCTATTTCGAGTCGGGCGAGACGACCTGACGCCGCTGCGATCGGCGATTTTTCCAAGCTTCGGCGAAGGGGCGTCTTGCCTCTTCCGGGTCTTCGCCCGCCCGGCCGCCACGGTAGCCCCCGGCCGTCCCGCCTCCGGCGTTCCCCCGGCTCGACGGGGCGATCGCGGCTGTCCCCACAGACCCCATGCCTACGGGCGGCTTGTGGCCTGAAATGCTGTATACCCGAGGCGGGCCGCCGGATCCGAATCGGTGGTCGAGTTGGCTTGAAGGAGCAAGTCGGCGCAAGAGGCCACGACGAAATCCCGCCGGTTCAGTACCATCCGGTGGAGCGAGATGAGGGAACGACGCCGCGATGGAATCCAGTCCGAACAAGGTCAGCCGGCAGGGTCTCCCATCCCAGGTCGCCGCCTTCGTGCGCGTCGAGATCCTGCGCGGTAACCTGAAGCCCGGCGACCGGCTGCCTACCGAACAGGAGTTCGCGGCGATGCATGGCGTGAGCCGCGCCGTGATCCGCGAGGCGATCGCCAAGCTGCGGCATGAGGGGCTCGTCGTCTCGCGCCAGGGCATTGGCGCCTTCGTCGCGTCGCCCGAGGCGGCGAACTCGCTGACGCTGGAGCCGAACAGCCTCGCCGTGCCGGAGGACTATCGCCACCTCTACGAGTTGCGGCTGATGCTGGAGACGGGCGCGGCCGAACTGGCGGCGATCCAGCGCACGGACGAAGACCTCGCCGAGATGGCGCGCTGCATCGACAACATGGCAAAGGTGAAGGATCTGCACGGCGCCTATGTCGAGACCGACATCGCGTTCCACCGCGCCGTCGCCGGCGCGACCAAGAACCCGTTCGTGTCGCTGTTCATTTCCTTCGTCGACGTGAAGCTGCAGGAGAGCATCCTGGTGGCGCTGCGCTCGCTCGATTTCGCCACGACCTCGGCGATCTCGCGCGGCGAGCACCAATTGATCTACGACGCGATCGCGGCCGGCGACCCCGCTGCCGCGGCCGCCGCGATGCGCTCCCACCTCACCAATTCCTCCCGCCGCCTGGGGTTGTAAGGGCGGGCGGATCCACCTCCCGAATGCAAATCGCCCCGCAGGTTTCCCGGCGGGGCGATGGATCGTGTCAGTGAGCCGTCGCGTTCAGGCGACGGGGACCATCGTGCCGGTTTCGCCCGATTTCAGCATCGCCTCGACCACCTGGACCGAGTGCAGGCCGACGGCGGCGTTGCCGCAATTCTCGATCTCCTGGCCGAGGCAGAGGTCGACGAAGGCCTCGACCGGGGTCGTGCAGGTATAGGCGCCGGCGCCCGGCTCGATCGCCATTTCCTCGTCCTCGCCGTCCAGCCGGCGCAGCCAGAGCCGCTCGCGCTCGACGTCGAGCAGCAGCATGCCCTCGGTGCCGAACAGGCGGATATCGACCTGGAACGGCGAGCCGGGCGGCACGGAGGCGGAGCCCGACAGCGATCCGGTCGCGCCGCCGGCGAAGGTCATGGCGAGCGCATTGTGGATGTCGGTGTCGATCCGGGACTTGCCGAGCAGGGCGAAGACGGAATCGGGCTCGAGCCCGGTGACGTAGAACAGGCCGCCCAGCATGTGGACGAGCTGGCCCCAGCCATAGCCGCCGGCGCCCGGATGGGCCCAGGTGGCGCGCTCGGGACGGAACATCTCCTTCTCGGTACCCTGCAACTCGCCGCCCGAGACGAGGTCCTCGATCGGCGTCGCCATCTGCGCCGACACATGGCGGATGCGGCCGATGCGGCCCGACGCGACCAGTTGGTGCGCCTTCTTGAAATATGGCTGGAAGCTCCAGCCATAGGGCACGAGGATCTCGCGGCCGGCCTTCTCGGCCGCCGCGATCAGCCGGCGGGCATCGGCCGAATTGGTCGCCATCGGCTTCTCGACCATGACGTGGCTGCCCTTGGCCAGCGCCGCCATCGCCTGCTCGGCATGGAGATGATGCGGCGAGGCGACGATCACGCCGTCCATCTCGACATTGTCGAGCAGTTCCTCATAGGTCTCGTAGGCGTGCGGGAAGCCAAAGGCTTCCTTGACCTTCGCGAGCTCCGCCGCGCCGGGCCGCGCGACGCCGACCAACTCGACATTCGGGTTGCGCTGCAGGATCGGCAGATGGTTGGCGACGGCCCAGGAGCCGGCGCCGATGATGCCGATGCGCGCCTTGCGCCCGGCCTGGGCTGTCTCAGCCATGCTTGCTCCTCCCGGCGCGATCAGCGGCGCTTGGCGCCGGGGACGAAGGGCTCGCGGTCGAGCCACTTGCGGTACATGTCCGGCACGGCGCATTCCGGGTCGTTGAAATAGGCCTTGTAGTCGACGCCGCCGACGAGGGCGATGTTGCCCCAGGGGTCGAGCGCGCCGGAACGGACGATGACCTTGGCCTTCTGTGCCAGCGGGCCGACCGTGTCCTCATAGGTGACCGGCACGAAATCGCGCTCGTCGAACCAGGTGGTGAGCGAGCGATAGAGCGGCTTGTTATGCTCGGCGACCTGCGAGGCGAACATCACCTTCTCGACGATCAGTTCCGGCGCAATCACCGAATAGAGCTGGTCGAGCGTCGGCAGGTCGGCGCTGATGGCGAGGTCGATGCGCCAGGCGTTCGCGGGGATCGGGAAGCCCGCATCGACGATCATCAGGATGTCGCCATGGCCGATCGTGGCGATGGCCTTCGAGAGTTCGGCGTTGAGAATACCGGAGCGCTTCATGGATGTTTCCTCTGTTAGGCCGCGCTGATCGCGCGATCGAGTTCTGCGTGGGTGACGTCGCGAACGATCTCCTCGACGACCTTGCCATGGCGGAACAGCAGGATGCGGTCCGACAGGCGGGCGAGCTCGAGCGAATCCGACGAGGTGAAGACCACGGCGGCGCCGGAATCCGCGATGCCGCGCAGGATGTGGTAGATCTCCGACTTCGCGCCGATGTCGACGCCGCGCGTCGGGTCGTCGAGCATCAGCACCTTGGGCTGCATGACCAGCCAGCGCGCGATCAGCGTCTTCTGCTGGTTGCCGCCCGAGAGCGAGGTGATGCGGTTCAGGATGGACGAGGTGCGCACCGAGAGCCGGCGGATGGCGTCGAGCGCCTTGTTGCGGCGCTCCCTGCCGGTGCTGGCATGCATCGCCTCGTCGGTCGCCTCGGCGTTCCGCAGCACGCTCATCAGCGGCAGGATGCCCTCGCGCAGGCGGTCGGCCGGCAGATAGGCGACGCGGCTGCGGATGGCGGCGCGCGGCGACGAACGGCCGATCGGGCGGCCCGAAATGGCGATCGTGCCCGAGGTGGCGTGATCCATGCCGAAGATGTGGCGTAGCAGCGAGGAGGGGCCGGAATCGGGCAGGCCCGCCAGCGCGACGATCTCGCCGGCACGCACCTTGAGCGAGGCGCCGGCCAGCTCGCGGCCATGCACGTCGGTGACGTCGAGCAGCACTTCATTGGTCGGGCGCGGCTTGACTTGGGCCGGGAAGATTTCGGCCGGCTGGCGGCCGAGCATCGCGTCGACGACCTTCTCGTGGTCGAACTCGGCGACAGGGCGCGTCGTGATCAGCGTGCCGTCGCGGATGACGGAGATGCGGTCGGCGATCGAGAAGATCTCGCCCAGCTTGTGCGAGACATAGATGATGGTGACGCCGACGGATTTCAGATGCCGGATACGCTCCAGCAGGCGCGCCGCTTCGGCGGCGTTGAGGGCCGAGGTCGGCTCGTCGAAGATGATGACCTTGGCGTCCCAGGTCAGCACCTTGGCGATCGCCACCAGCTGCTTGTCGGAGGAGGAGATGTCGCCGACCCGCATGGACGGCAGGATCTTCTGTTCCTGGAGCTCGTCGAGCGCCTTGCGCGCCCGTGCGGCCATGGCGGCCTTCGACGGCTTGACGAAGCCGCCGTCGTCGATGCCGAGGGCGATGTTCTCGGCGACGGTCAGGTTGTCGAACAGGTCGAGCTCCTGGTGCACGACGCCGATGCCGCTGGTCAGCGCATCGCGTGGCGTCTTCATGCGGAGCTCGGTGCCGAGGGGGCCGATGATGGCCCCCTCGCTCAGGTTGTAGACGCCCGCGATCAGCTTGATCAGGGTCGACTTGCCCGCCCCGTTTTCACCGACGAGCGCATGCACCTCGCCTTGCTTGAAGTCGATGCTGACTTTGCGCAGCGCCCAGAAGCTCCCGAAGGATTTTCCCAAGTCGCGAAGCTGGAGCATCGAAGTCATCGGCGCATACTCTCGTTCTGGATCATCTAGGCAGGGCAGGGGCAGCAGGCCTTACTCGGCCTGGTGCTTCTCGACGTTGGACTTGTCGATCACTTCGACGCCGGTGTCGGTGTGGCTCGGGGGCATCTTGCCCTCGGCGTAGATCTCGTTGAGCACGACGACCGCGTCATGGCCCTGGCGCTGCGGGTTCTGCGTGATGGTCGAGGTCAGCGCGCCCGAGATGATCAGCTCGCGGGTCTGCGGCAGCAGGTCGGAGCCTACGACCGGGATCTTGCCGGCCATGCCGTTGCGCTCGAGATACTGGCCGATCGCCGGGAACGAGCAGCAATCCAGCGAGATGATGCCGGTGATGTCGGGGTTGGCGAGGACGGCGTTCTCGATCGCGGCGTAGATCTGCTGCGGCTCGTTGGTGGTGTTGATCAGGCCGGCGATGGCGATGTCGGGGTGCTTGGCGAGCGCCTGGCGGGCGCCGTTCTCGCGGTCCTTCGACCACTGGGCAGCGGCGTCGACCGTGAAGATCAGGATCTTGCCCTTCTCGCCCATCTCCTTGACGAGGGTCTCGCCCATGACGACGCCCGAATAGACGAGGTCCTGGCCGACGAAGGTCAGGCGCTGCGAAGCCGGATTGTCGGTGTTGAAGGTGACGACCGGGATGCCGGCGGCGAGCGCCTTGTTGATCACCGGCGCGAGAGCGTCGGTCGAGGACGAGGAGACGGCGATGCCGTCGACGCCCTTGGTGATCCAGTTCTCGAGCTCGGCCACCTGCTTCTCGGCGCCGCCGCCGACCGGGCCGGTGAACAGCGCGTTGACGTTCAGCTCCTTGCCGGCCGCCTCGGCGCCGGTGCGCATCGGCACGGCCACCGAAAGGGCGGGGTCATGGTAGGAGACGACGAAGGTCGGCTTTTCCTTGGCCTCGGCGCGGGCCTTGATCGCCGGCGACAGGGTGAAGTCCGCGGCGGCTGCCGGGACGAGCAGGGCGAGCGTGGCGAGGCCCGCAAACAGGGTAGCGCGTAGCATGGTGGTTTCCTCCCAGGTGAAGTTCGCTTCGTCCGAAGTTCGTTCAGTCCGAAGTTCGTTGGTTCGCGTGTTGGTTGGCTATTTCTTCGATGTCAGTCCGCCGATCAGCGCCGCCGTCAGCACGACCGCTCCGATCAGGGTCGTCTGCCAGAAGGGCGTGACGCCGAGCAGGATCAGGCCATTGCGGACGACGCCGATCAGCAGCACGCCGAGCAGGGTTCCGGGGATGGAGCCCTCGCCGCCGCCGAGCCGCGTGCCACCGATGATGACCGCGGCGATGACGTCGAGCTCCAGGCCGATGCCCGTGACGGGCTGGACGTTCTCGAGAAAGCCGAAGTTGATGATGCCGGCGAACGAGGCGAGCAGGCCGGCGATGGCGAAGGCGACGATCTTGGTGCGCGACACCGGCACGCCGACGATGCGCGCGGCGCGGTCGTTGCCGCCGACGGCGAAGATGTGGAAGCCGAAGGTCGTCCGGTGGAGCAGGAAGAAGCCGATGGCCGCGACGACAATCAGGACCAGGACCTGGTTCGACAAATTGCCGATCAGCCGGCCCTGGGCGATGCCGGTGAGGATCGGCGCGGCGCCCTGGCCGTGCGGCAGCGAGACGGGCATGCCGTTGCTCATGACGAGCGTGGCGCCGCGGATCAGGTAAAGCGTGCCGAGCGTGGTGATGAAGGACGGGATGCGGCCGACGACGGTGATGGCACCGTTCATGGCGCCGATGCCGAGGCCGAGCAGCAGCGTGATCAGGATCGCCGCCGTCTCCGGCACGCCACCGACGATCAGGAGGCCGCCGACCATGCCGGCGAAGCCGTAGAGCGAGCCGACCGAGAGGTCGACTTCCGAGATGATCAGCACATAGGTGGCGCCGACGGCGAGCACGCCGAGCAGCGAGATCTGGCGCAGCAGGTTGAGGATGTTGGTGCCCGTCAGGAAGACCGGGCTTGCCACGGCGAAGACGATGCAGAGCGCCAGCAAGGCTCCCAGCACACCGGCTTCACGGGTCAGCAGCAACCCTCGGAGCGATTGCGTCCATCCGCTCTGCGCGGCGTTGCCCGTTGCGACGTTGGTCATCATCCTGTCTCCCTCGCATCGTCGCAGCCCAGCGCGGACGATCTCGTATCCGTTGTTCCGCGCAGCCGGCCGCCATCAGGCGCCCCGGCTCGCGGGTCGTTCATCGATTGGAATGGAAAGGCGCGGCCGGGACCGGTCCGCTTGGAGGTGGGCCGGCGGCGCGAGGCCGCCGACCCTGCCGCTTATTTGAGTTCGCCGGCGAACACGGTAAGCTTCAGGTCCGGCAGGATCGCCGCCATGTTGTCCTTGCTGACGGTAAGGATCGGCAGGACCACTTCCTTCTCGGTCTTGCCGCCTTCCAGCTTGGCGATGACGCTTTCGCCGGCCGTCTTGCCCATCAGGTAGGGCTGCTGCATGCCGCTGGCGACGATCGAGCCGTCCTCGATCATCGGCAGGAACTCCGGCACGCCGTCAAAGGCGCCGATCAGCGTCTCGCCGCCGCGGCGCATGGCGTCGACGGCGCGCTTGGCGCCGAGCGTCGGCGAATCCGTCTGCACGAAGATACCGCGCATTTCGGGATGCGCCGTCAGCATGTCCTGCACGAAGCGATAGGTCTCGTCGGCGGTGTAGGTCTGCATCTCGTTGCGGGCGACGATCTTGTTGCCCGCCTCTTCCATCGCCCGGACGAAGCCGTTGGTGCGCTTGACGCCGTTCTGGCGCGCCTGGGAGATGGTGACCATGCCGACCTCGGCGTTCTTCCAGCCCTTGGCCTCGAAGGCCTTGGCCAGCGCCTTGCCGACGTCATAGGCGCCGGCCTCGTCGTTCGACGTGACGAAGGTGACGTATTCGCCCGAGGTGGTGCCGATGCCGGCGAAGCTCACCGGGACGCCCGCCTTCTGGGCGAGGTTGAGCACGGCCGGCGCGGTCGAGGAGTCGGTCGGCGAGAGCACGATGCCGCTGGCGCCCTTTACGAGCGCATCCTGCGTGTTCTGCAGCTGCGTCTGCGTGTTGTTGCGGCTGTCGAGCGCGACGAAATCATAGCCGTGCTCCTTCGCCGCCGCTTCGACGCCCTTCGACACGTAGCGCCAGAAGGGCGCGTCGAGACCGGCCGAAAGATAGACGATCTGCTTGCCTTCGGCCTGCGCCGCCGACGGCATGCCGGCCGCGGCCACGAGGGCCGCCGCGCCGGCGAGCGCGATGAGCGCCCGCTTGGTGATGTTCATGATTTCCTCCCTCCTCGACGGCGGCCTTCGCCGCCCCTCCTGTCGCGCCTAGGGCGCGCCGACAATGCCCTCCGAGATCAGGCGATCGATCTCTTCGGTTTCGAAACCCGCATTGGCCAGGACCTCGCGGCTGTGCTCGCCGACCAGCGGCGCGCCTCTCTCCACGGTCGACGGGGTCTTGCTGAAGCGGATGGGGAATCCGGGGGTCTTCAGGTGACCCTCGGTGTGGTGGTCGTATTCGACGAAGCTGCCGTTGAACTTCACCTGCGGATCCTCGACCGTCGCGGCGAAGTCGTTGACCGGGCCGGCCCAGAGGCCGAGCGCCAGCATGGCGTCGATCAGTTCGGCGCGCTTCCAGCCGCGGCTGTGCTTGGCGACCAGCTGATGGATGAGGTCGCGCTGCTCGAACGGGTCGACGTCGTCGTTCATCGCCAGGAAGGCGGGCTCGTTGAACAGTTCGCCGAGCTTGGCGAGCTGCGGGAAGGCGAGGGCGACATAGCCGTCCTGCGTCTCGAACACGCCGTAGGGGGCGCGGATATAGACGTGGCCGTGCGGCTCCTGCGTGCGCTTCTGCGGTTTGCCGTCGATGGTGAAGACCGACAGCTCCTGCATCTGGAACGAGATCGCGGCGTCGAGCATGTTGACCTCGACGAGCTGGCCCTCGCCGGTGCGCTCGCGGTGCAGCAGTGCCGCCAGCGCGCCCTCGAAGGCGGCATAGGCGGTGGTCGCGTCGACGACATACTGGCCGACCGGCTGCGGCGGGCCGTCGGCCTGGCCGGCGGAATACATGGCGCCGGAAAGCGCCTGCAACAGCAGGTCCTGGCCCGGGCGGGCGGAATAGGGGCCCTCGGCGCCGTAGCCGGAGATCGAGACATAGATCAGGCGCGGGTTGATCGCTTTCAGCGTGTCGTAGTCGACGCCGAGCTTCTTCGCCACATGCGGGCGGTAGTTCTGCATGAAGACGTCGGCGTTCTGGACCAGCTTGTGCAGGGCGGCCTGGCCCTGCGGCGACTTCAGGTTGATCGCCAGGCTGCGCTTGTTGCGGTTCAGCGACAGGAACGAGGCGTTGATGGTGCGGGCGCCGCCGCCGGCCGGCATGCGCCGCTGCCACTCGCCCTCGACCGGCTCGACCTTGATCACGTCGGCGCCGATGTCGCCCATGCGCTGCGCCGCGAACGGGCCCGACATCGCGACCGTGCAATCGAGCACGCGGTAGCCCGAAAGGATCTGGGCCTTGTTCCGCACTTCCTGGCTCATCGCCACTCCCATTTCCGTCGTTTCTGCGCCCGGTTTTGGTGGGCGGCGTTTGATGATTGTTGATAGCGCTAACAAGTTTCTATATCTGTTAGCGCCAACATAGGGGGCTGTCAATGCGCCGAAGACGATTTGGAAATGCTCCAGCCGGGACGGGCGTTGTCACCATGGCGGACGTCGCCGCGCGGGCCGGCGTCTCGGCCCAGACCGTGTCGCGCGTCATCGGCCGGCCGGAGATGGTGACCGAGGAGACGCGCAAGCGGGTCCAGGATGCCATCCGCGAGCTCAACTACATCCCGAACGAGGCGGCGCGGAACCTCGCCTCCAATAACAGCCGCGTCGTCGCCGTCGTCATCCCGACGCTGTCGAGCTCCGCCTTCGCCGCCCAGGTCAAGGCGACGATCGACACGCTCGAATTGCGCGGCATCTCGGTGGTGATCGGCAACAGCGAATATTCGGTGCTGCGCGAGGAGCAGATCATCCAGACGCTGCTGGAACGGCGGCCGATGGGCTTCATCCTGACCGGCCTGCACCACACGCCGCGCGCCATGGACCTGCTGCGCCAGAGCGGCGTGCCGGTGGTCGAGACCTGGGACACCGACGCGCGGCCGATCGACTGCGCCGCCGGCTTCTCCAACATCGCCGCCGGCCGCGACGTCGGCGCGCTGCTCTTGAAGCGCGGCGCCCAGCGCATCGCCTTTGTCGGCGGCGCCGCCTCGCAGGATTCGCGCGCCAATGGCCGTTTCATCGGCCTCGCCAAGGCGGTCGCCGAGGCCGGCCTGCCGCCGCCGGTGCGTATCGAGCTGGTGCTGCCGATGAGCACCCAGGACGGCATTCACGGCCTCGACGCGGTGCTGGCGCAGGCGCCGCTGACCGATGCGATCTTCTTCTCGGCTGACAGCCTGGCGCTCGCCGCGCTGCTCGAATGCAACCGGCGCGGCCTGCGCGTGCCCGAGCAACTGGCGATCTGCGGCTTCGGCGATTTTGACCTGGCGGGGCTGGTGACGCCGTCGCTGACGACCGTGCGGATTCAGCCGGACGTGATGGGCCGGACCTCGGCGGAATTGCTGCTGGCGCGCGTCGATGGCGACGAGGCGCCGACGACGGTCGCCCTGCAGCACCAATTGATCCGTCGCGGCAGCGCCTGACGCCGCCGCGACGCTTCTTCTATTTTTTCAGGGGGATGGCGGCAAAGCGCAGCGTCCCGAAATGGCCTCAGATCCGGTACCAGCCTTCGGCCGTGGTGCGGAAAAGCTGGCGCTGCTCGTCGGCCGAATAGCCGGAAACGATCTCGCGATAGGCGTTCACGACGGTCGGATAATCGCTGAACAGGCCGTCGAGCGGCCAGTTGGTGCCGAACATGCAGCGCGACGGGCCGAAGGCCTCGATGCAGACCTCGATCCAGGGCCGGATCGTCTCCACCGTCCAGCCATGGTCGACCATGGCGAGTCCGGACAGCTTGCAGGCGACATTCGGCGCCTCGGCCAGATGCCGGATCGCCTTCCGCCATTCGTTGAAATAGGGGACGGTGCGTTCCTTCGGGAAACCGCAATGGCCGAGGATGATGGTCGAGCGCGGGAAATCGCGCGCGAGGTCGAAGGCCTTGCCCATCTGCGGCCAGCCGGCGTCCATGTCGTAGATCAGGTCGCGCTTCTGCAACTCGTTGAATCCACGACGGAAAGACGGATCCGCGAGGAAGTCGAGGCCGATGAAGGAGAGCATGCGCACGCCGCGGAAATTGGCGTGCTGCATGTGCCGCTCGAGCTCGGAGGCGGCATTGTCGGCGGCGAGATCGACGCGCGCGATGATGCCGTTCGGCATGCCGTGCTTGTCGGCGACTTCCTGCAGCCAGGCGGTCTCGCGCACGGTGTCGATTTCGCCGTCGGCGGTCTCGATATGCACGGACTTGATCAGGTTGACCGGCGCGCCCTCGCGCTGCAGATCGGTGACCAGATAATCCTTCATGATGGCGGAATAGTCGCCCGACGGGTGGCCGACGAACGGCTTGTCGGTCAGCCAGCCATAGCGGATGCCGCTCTTCAGGTCCCACAAGTGGTGGTGGGCGTCGACGAATTCGAACGCTTCGGTGGTCATGTTTCCTCCCGGTATGCTTCAGTTCGGCCGTGCGATGACCATCGTCGTGAAGGCGCCTTCCTGCACGATTTCGTCATGCTGGTTGTGGACGGCGATGTCGCGAACGATGACGCCGCGATCGCCCTTGCTGGTCCGGCGGGTGCTGGAGACCGTCAGTTTCAGTCGCAGCGTATCGCCGAAGAACACCGGCTTTTTGAACTGCCAGTTGACGCCGAGCAAGGCCACCGCGGTGCCGTCGAGGCCGCCATCGCGGTCGGCGAGGCCGGCCGAGACGATCAGCGCCAGCAATCCGTGCGCGATCGGCTTGCCGAAGGGGCCGCGGCTGGCGAACTGATAGTCGGTGTGGGCGGGATTATAGTCGCCCGACAGACCGGCAAACGCCATGACGTCGGCCTCGGTGATGGTCCGGCCCGGTGACCAGAACACATCGCCTTCATGAAAATCCTCGAAATAGCGGGCCATTGTCGTCCTTTAACAATGATTCTTGGTAACCATCCGTTAACCGATGGCGTCATTTTCGCCATTTTTGGCTTGCCGCAGGTTAGCGCTATCATGCCCGAACTACAAGCGGCCTCCGGTCAGGCAGAGGCAGGGGGCGTAAGGGCGGAGACCGGAGATGGGCGGCGGAAAGCGTGAGGTCGAAGGCAACGGGCAGAGGGCAGAAGGCAGAGGGGACAGGAAACAGCACGCAGGACGGAAGGCGGCGGGCGGCAGGGCGGGGTGGAAGACGGCGCATGCGAGGCGGCGCGGAGGGTGGCGGCCCGATTGCCGCGGAAACTCCCTTGTCTGTTCGCGCCGGGACCGCTCGAATGCCGCGGACCTTTCGCGTTGGCGCCTCGAGCCTTATCAAGGGAGGCGGCTCCAGAAGATGGACATTTCCAGGACGGACATCCCGATGCAGCGAGCGGGTTCAAAGCTCCAGGTCGGCTTGAAGCAGCAGGCGGGCTCAAGGCATCGGGTCGGCTCGACGCGTCGGATCGGCGCGATGGTGATTGCGCCGACCTCTGCCGGGCGCGGCCGGTGCTGATGCGTGACCGCTTCACCATTGCGCGGGCGCGAACAGCCGAGGACCTGCGCGATGTCGCGCGCCTCTTCAAGCGCTATGCGGCGACGCTGCCAATCGATCTCGGCTACCAGGGCTTCAACTCGGAAGTCGCCGGCCTGCCCGGCAAATACGCGGCGCCGGAGGGTGAGCTTTTCCTGGCGCGGGATGCCGCAGGCGGGGCGGTCGGCTGCGTCGGGCTCCGGCCGTTGCCGGCCGAGGGCGAGTGCGAGCTGAAGCGGCTCTTCATCCTGCCGGAGGCGAGAGGAAGCGGGCTGGGCCGGGCGCTCGCCGAGGCGGTCGTCGCACAGGCGCGGACGCTCCGCTATCGGCGGATCCGGCTCGACACGCTTTCCAGCATGCAGGCCGCGCTCGCGCTCTACCGCGGCCTCGGCTTTCAATCATGTGACGCCTATTACGCGCCGACGCCACCTGGAACGGTCTTTCTGTCCCTGGAACTCTAGCGCGGTGCCGAAATCGCGAAACGTTGATCTTGCTTGTATCGACCGGATCGGAATGGAAGCGTATTTTCTGCTGCACGCTCTTGTTTGAATACATCGATCTTGCAAGCACCTAAGCATTTCATCCGCTCTTCCAAGACTTCCCGTGAACTCGGCAGCGAAAGTCTGTTCGCCGGAGGCGGGTGAGCGCCGCTTGATGAGACCGATGCCTGGTCGGGCCGATCTTGCGGGCGCTGCTCTCCGGAGCTTGCGAGCCTGCAATATCCGCAAATGGCAAATGCAAGATCCGCAGATATCGAAGGGCTCATTGCTTTGGTTCAAGCGAGGTCCATCCGGCCTTGCCCGCAACGGCGACGCACCGGATCGGGCCCGCCCCATCACGGGAGGCGTTCATGCGCGCCGGGAATCTTCATGCCGTTGCCGCGAATTTTCCTATCCGGGCAGTGATCCTGCAATCGGCCGCCGCGCTGGCGGCGCTGGTGCTGGTGTCGGCGCCCGCGGGCGCGCAGCAGGTGACCGGGACGCCCGGCGCACCCGACGCCACCACGACGATCGACGGGCGCTATCTGCCCAATCCGCCGCCACCCTTCGGCGGAGAGATAAATCTGAACGCGGCGCAGTCGCGGCCGTTCTGGCCGCCGCGCATCGTGCCGCCGGCCGGCGCGCCCAATGTGCTGCTGATCATGACCGACGATGTCGGCTTCGGCGCGCCAAGCACCTTTGGCGGCGTCATCCCGACGCCCGCGCTCGACCGGATCGCCGCAAGCGGCCTGCGCTATACGCAGTTCCATTCCACCGCGCTCTGCTCGCCCACCCGCGCGGCGCTGATCACCGGGCGCAACCACCACTCGGTCGGCTTCGGCCAGATCTCCGAAATGGCGACGGGCTACCCCGGCTATGACAGCATCATCGGTCCGGAATCGGCGACGATCGGCGAGATCCTGCGCGAGAACGGCTACGCCACGTCGTGGTTCGGCAAGGACCACAACACGCCCGCCTTCGAGGCGAGCCAGGCCGGCCCCTTCGACCAGTGGCCGGGCGGCATGGGCTTCGACTATTTCTACGGCTTCGTCGGCGGCGACACGAGCCAGTGGCAGCCGAATCTCTTCCGCAATACCACGGCGATCTATCCCTATCTCGGCCACCCCGGGTGGAACCTGACCACGGCGATGGCGGACGAGGCCATCAACCACATCAAGATGCTGAACGAGGTCGATCCGTCGAAACCGTTCTTCGTCTATTACGTGCCGGGCGGCACGCATGCACCGCATCATCCGACGCCCGAATGGATCGACCGGATCAGCGCCATGCACCTGTTCGACCAGGGCTGGAACGCGCTGCGCGACCAGATCTTCGCCAACCAGAAAAAGCTCGGCGTCGTTCCCGCCGACGCGCAGCTGACGCCCTGGCCGAGCGATCGGCTGAAGAACTGGGACCAGCTCTCCGCCGACGAAAAGAAGATGTTCATCCGCCAGGCCGATGTCTACGCGGCCTATCTCGCCTATACGGATCACGAGATCGGCCGGGTGATCCAGGCGGTGCAGGATGCCGGCAAGCTCGACAACACGCTGATCATCTATATCAGCGGCGACAATGGCTCGAGCGCCGAGGGTTCGCTCAACGGCACGCCGAACGAGGTGGCCCAGTTCAACAGCGTCGAGGTGCCGGTCGCCGACCAGCTCAAATATTTCTACGACGCCTGGGGATCGGACCAGACCTATCCGCACATGGCGGTCGGCTGGACCTGGGCCTTCGACACGCCCTACAAATGGACCAAGCAGGTGGCGTCGCATTTCGGCGGCACGCGCCAGGGCATGGCGATGTCGTGGCCTGACGTCATCAAGGATCCCGGCGGCATCCGCAACCAGTTCCACCATGTCATCGATATCGTCCCGACCATCCTCGAGGCGACGCATATCCAGGCGCCGGTGATGGTGAACGGCGTGGCGCAGAAGCCGATCGAGGGCGTCAGCATGGCCTATACATGGGACAAGGCCGATGCCGACGTGCCGACCCGGCACGAGACGCAGTATTTCGAGATGTTCGGCAATCGCGGCATCTACCACAAGGGCTGGTACGCCAATACGGTGCCGATCAGCCCACCCTGGGAACTCGGCGCGACGCCGAATCCCGACGTCATCAACGCGTATAAGTGGGAACTCTACGACCTCACCAAGGACTGGACGCAGAACAACGACCTGGCGGCGGCCAATCCGGCCAAGCTGACGGAGATGCAGGAACTCTTCCAGACCCAGGCGGCGCGCTACCAGGTGTTCCCGCTCGACAATTCCGTGGCCACGCGGATGGTGACGCCACGGCCGAGCGTCACCGCCGGGCGATCCGAATTCACCTATTCGGGTTCGCTGACCGGCATTCCGATGGGCGACGCGCCGCAATTGCTGGCGACCTCCTACACGATCACCGCCGATGTCGACATTCCGGAAGGCGGCGGCGACGGCATGATCCTGACGCAGGGCGGCCGGTTCGGCGGCTACGGCTTCTATGTGCTGAAGGGAAAGCCGGTCTATGTCTGGAACCTGCTCGACCTGAAGCGGGTGCGCTGGGAGGGCAAGGAGGCGCTGACGCCCGGCAAGCACCGGCTTGTGTTCGATCTCAAATATGACGGGCTCGGCTTCGGCACCTTCGCCTTCAACGACATGAGCGGCGTCGGCCGGCCGGCGGACGGGACGCTTTCGGTCGATGGCAAGGTGGTGGCGAGCGAGCGGATGGAGCAGACGGTTCCCGTCATCCTGCAATGGGACGAGACGATGGACATCGGCTCGGACACCGGCACATCGGTCGACGACCAGGACTACCAGGTGCCGTTCCCCTTCGCCGGCGCGATCGACCGGCTGACGATCAAGATCGACCGACCGGTGCTGTCGCCCGCCGATATCCAGCGCCTGCGCGCGGCGCAGCGCGACAATCATTCGAGCGAGTAGCCGTACGGACCGGATCGGCGGCCGCTCGCGCGGCGGTTGATCTGCCTCAAGGGAGGATGCGGCCGCAGGCGGCAAACTGTCCGGACGGGCCGAGGCCCGCGGTTCGGAACAGGAAGGGTAGGGGAATGCTGGCAAGGGACATCATGCATGGGCCGGTAATCTCGGTCGAGCGGGAGACGCCGGTCGCCGATATCGCGAAGCTGCTGATCGAAAAGCGCATCAGCGCGGTGCCGGTGATCGACGACAGCGGCGCTCTCGCCGGCATCGTCTCGGAGGAGGACCTGATCCATCGCGAGCGCGCCGGCACCGAGATCGGCCGTCCCTGGTGGCTCCGCATCTTCGCCAACGACCAGATCCTGGCCGACGACTACGTCAGGAGCCACGGCATGCGCGCGACCGACGTGATGACGAGCGAGGTGATCTCCGTTCCCGAGGATGCGCCGCTGCTGAAGATCGTCGAGCTGATGGCGAAGAACCATATCCGCCGCGTCGTCGTGCGCGACGGCAACCGGCCGGTCGGCATGATCTCGCGCGCCGATGTGCTGCGCGCCGTCGACGAGATCGAGCAGACGCGGCAATCGACCGACCGGGACCGCGAGATCCGCACGCTGCTCTTGACCGAACTGCGCAAGCAGCCCTGGTTCCGCCTGCAGGACCAGGACGTCGCCGTCTCCGGCGGCGTCGTGACCTATCGCGGCGTCGTCGGCACGCCGTCGGAGCAGGCGGCGCTGCGCGTCGCCGCCGAGGCCGTTCCCGGCGTCGTCCGCGTCATGGACCTGACGCTCGCCGAGAGCGACACGACGCTGTTCTAGCCGCGCGGGCCGGCCCTAGGCGGAGCCGGCGCCGTAGGGCCAGCTCCAGTCGCGGATCTCCGGCATGTCCTCGCCGTGGCGGCGGATGTATTCCTCGTGCTCGATCAGCTTGTTCTGCATCGCCTGCTTGGCGTGCGCGGCGGCGGGCAGGAGGCCGGGCACGCGGTCGATCACCGTCATGGCGAGGTGGAAGCGGTCGAGGCCGTTGATCACCGTCATGTCGAACGGCGTCGTCGTCGTGCCTTCCTCCATGAAGCCGCGGACATGGAAATTGGCGTGGTTGGTGCGCCGGTAGGTCAGCCGGTGGATCAGGTGCGGATAGCCGTGGAAGGCGAAGACGACCGGCTTGTCGGTGGTGAACAGGCCGTCGAAATCGCGCGCGGCGAGGCCGTGCGGATGCTCGCTCTCGTCCTGCAGCGCCATCAGGTCGACGACGTTGACGACGCGGATCTTCAGCGCTGGGAAATGCTGGCGCAGCAGGTCGACGGCGGCGAGCGTCTCCAGCGTCGGCACGTCGCCGGCGCAGGCCATGACGACGTCGGGCTCGGCGCCCTGGTCGTTGCAGGCGAAATCCCAGAGCCCGATGCCGGCGCGGCAGTGCTTCACCGCGCTCTCCATGTCGAGCCATTGTGGCCCCGGCTGCTTGCCGGCGACGATGACGTTGATGCGGTCATGCGTGCGCAGGCAATGGTCGCCGACCCAGAGCAGCGTGTTGGCGTCCGGCGGCAGGTAGATGCGGACGATGTCGGCCTTCTTGTTCGCCACCACGTCGATGAAGCCGGGATCCTGGTGGCTGAAGCCGTTGTGGTCCTGGCGCCAGACATGCGAGGTGAGCAGGTAGTTCAGCGAGGCGATCGGCTTGCGCCAGGGCAGCTCGCGCGAGACCTTCAGCCATTTTGCGTGCTGGTTGAACATGGAATCGACGATGTGGATGAAGGCCTCGTAGCAGGAGAACAGGCCGTGCCGGCCGGTGAGCAGGTAGCCCTCCAGCCAGCCCTGGCAGAGATGCTCGCTCAGCACCTCCATCACCCGCCCGTCCGGCGACAGGTGGACGTCCTCCGGGATCGTCGGCTCCATCCAGGCGCGGTCGGTCACGGCGAACACGGCGTCGAGCCGGTTCGAGGCGGTCTCGTCCGGCCCCACGATGCGGAAATTGCGCGTCTCGGCGTTCAGCCGCATCACCTCGCGCAGATAGGCGCCGAGCACCCGCGTCGCCTCGGCTTCGACGGCGCCGGGGGCGGCGACCGTTACGGCGAAATCGCGGAAATCCGGGCAGAGCAGCGGCCGCCGCAGCAGGCCGCCATTGGCGTGCGGGTTGCTGCCCATCCGCCGCGTGCCGGCCGGGGCGAGCGCCCGCAGCTCTGGCAACAGCCGGCCGGCCTCGTCGAACAGCTCTTCCGCCCGGTAGCTCTTCAGCCAGCTTTCGAGCTGGGCGAGATGGGCCGGGTTGCTGGCGATGCCGGAGAGCGGCACCTGGTGCGAGCGCCAGAACCCTTCCGTCTTCAGCCCGTCCACCTCCTTCGGGCCGGTCCAGCCTTTCGGGCTGCGGAAGACGATCATCGGCCAGAGCGGCCGCTCGACCGGCCCGCCGGAGCGCGCCTTGGCCTGGATGTCGCGCAGCCGTGCCAGCGCCGCGTCGAGCGTCGACGCCATCGCCGCGTGCATCGCGGCAGGCTCCGAGCCCTCGACGAAGAACACTTCGTGGCCGAGGCCCTCGAAGAATTTCCTGAGTTCATCGTCGCCGAGGCGGCCGAGCAGGGTCGGGTTGGCGATCTTGTAGCCGTTCAGGTGCAGGATCGGCAGCACGGCGCCGTCGCGGGCCGGATTGATGAACTTGTTCGATTGCCAGGAGGCGGCGAGCGGACCCGTCTCCGCCTCGCCGTCGCCGACCACGCAGGCGACGACGAGATCGGGATTGTCGAAGGCCGCGCCATAGGCATGGACAAGCGCATAGCCGAGCTCGCCGCCCTCATGGATCGAGCCGGGCGTATCGGGCGAGGCATGGCTCGGCACGCCGCCCGGGAACGAGAACTGGCGGAACAGCCGCCGCATGCCGTCCTCGTCCTCGGCGATCTCGGGATAGATCTCGCTGTAGCTGCCTTCGAGATAGGTGTTGGCGACCACCGCCGGGCCGCCATGGCCGGGGCCGCAGATGAAGATGACGTCGAGGTCGTCGCGCCGGATGACGCGGTTCAGATGGGCATAGAGGAAGTTGAGGCCCGGCGTCGTGCCCCAGTGGCCGAGCAGGCGCGGCTTCACATGGTCGATCCGCAGCTTCTCGCGCAGCAGCGGATTGTCCATCAGGTAGATCTGGCCGACCGAGAGATAGTTGGCGGCGCGCCAGTAGCGGTCGATCAGCGCGAGTTCCTCGGCGCTGGCCTTATTGGCGTCGGTCATCTTCGATCCTTCCTCCGCTCGGACCGGCGTCACGTTCGACGCCGCCTGGTTTTCCTCATGCCGGCGACCCGATTCCTGCGGGATGCGGCCGGCGCTTGCCTTGATCGGCATCAAACCGCGTTTGGCAGGATGCCCCGCAGCAGGGTGGCGGCCTCCTCGGCGATTACCTGCTCCTCGTCGGTCGGGATCACCCGCACGGCGATCCGGCTGGACGCCGCCTCGATGCGGGTGGCGTTGGCGGCGTTCGCCTCCGGGTCGATCGCGGCGCCGAGCCAGGCGAGATGCGCGCAGACGGCGGCGCGCACGGCCGGCTGGTGCTCGCCGATCCCGGCGGTGAAGACGACGCCGTCCAGCCCGCCCAAGGTGGTCGCGAGCGCCGCCACCGACTGGGCGATGCGGAAGGCGAAGATCTCCAGCGCCTGGCGAGCCTCGGGCGCGCCGCTCTCGGCGAGCATGCGCGCATCGGCGCTGATCCCGGAAATCCCCAGGAGGCCGGAGCGGTGATAGAGCATGTCCGAGACCGCCTGGGCATCGAGCCCCCGCTGTTGCAGCAGGTGCAGGAGGACACCGGGGTCGAGCGCGCCGCAGCGGGTCGACATCGGTATGCCGTCGAGCGTCGAGAAGCCCATGGTCGTGTCGCGGCTCGCGCCGCTTTCGAGCCCGCAAAGGCTGGCGCCGCTGCCGAGATGGGCGACGACGACGCGGCCGCGTGCAAGCTCGGGAGCCGTCCGGGCGAGTTCGCCCGCGATGAAGCGATAGGAAAGCCCGTGGAAGCCGTAATGCTGGATGCCTTCGTCGAAGAGCGCGCGAGGCAGGGCGAAGCGGCGCACGCGTTCGTCCTGGCTGCGATGGAAGGCGGTGTCGAAGGAGGCCGTCTGCGGATGCTCGGGCCAGAAATGACGGATCGCCCTGATCAGCCGCAGGCTCTGCGGCTGGTGCAGGGGCGCCAGCGGCGTGAGCGCGGCGATCGCCTCCAGCGTCTCGTCCGTGATGCGCTCCGGGCCGGCGAAGCGCGCGCCACCATGCACGACCCGATGGCCGAACGCTGTGATCGGGTGCCCCGGCAGGTGGTGCGCCAGCCATTCCAGCGTTTCTTCCATGACCTCGTGCAGGTCGGGCGAGGGGCGGGCCGTCAGCGTGATCTCGGCCCTCTGTCCGTCCACGTCGATGCGCAGGCTGAGCGGGTCGTGCTGCAGGTCGATGATGCCGCGGCCGAGCCGGCGCGGGCCTCCCTCGTCGAGCGCGTAGAGACCGAGCTTGATGGTCGACGAGCCCGGGTTGAGGGTGAGCAGGATCGGCGTGGCCATGGCGCGTCCCGAGGTTGCAGCATTGCGCCGACGATACCCTTTTCGCGAGCAAGATCCACCCGCGACGACGGGATGACACGCGCTTGCGACGGGGCGTCGCGGTTGGCGGGATTGACGTTGTCGCCGCGCCGGTCGCAACTTGGCGTTGGGGCTTGATCGAGGTCAATGCCGGCGACGTCCGGTCTGCGAAGCTTGCCGGATGGTCGGCAGTTGCGATGACGGGAGCCCGGTGGCGATCGCCAGCCTCGGCCGGTTCTTCCCGTCCGCCTTTCGCGGATGGGCCCATTTCTCCGTCCCACTTCCGGGAGACTGCCATGCTAGTCGAGACCGTGATGACCAGCCCGGTCATCAGCATTTCCCCTTCCACCACCATCGCGGAAGCGGCGCGGCTGATGCTGTCGCACCGGATCAGCGGCCTGCCTGTTGTTTCGGAAGACGGCGGGGTGGTCGGCATGGTGAGCGAGGGCGATTTTCTCCGTCGCGGCGAACTCGGCACCCAGCAGAAGCGGTCCTGGTGGCTGGAGCTGTTCTCCGGCCAGGGCCAGGCGGCGGAAGATTATGTCCGCGCGCATGGCCGCAAGGTCGGCGAGGTGATGACCAAGGGCGTCTTCACCACCAACAGGGAAGCCTCGCTGGAGGAAGTGGTCGAACTGATGAGCCGCCACGGCATCAAGCGGCTTCCGGTCGTCGACAATGGCAAGCTGATCGGCATTGTGTCGCGATCCGATCTGCTGCGGGCGCTCGCCCGCGCTCTGCCGGGCGACGACGCCGTCGTCTCCGACGACGAGCGTATCCGCGAGGCGATCGTGGCCGAGATCGCGAAGCAGAGCTGGGGCAGCGGCGGCCTCGTCCGCGTGACGGTCCGTGACGGCGTCGTCGAGCTGACCGGTACGATCTTCGACGAGAACACGCGCGCGGCGGCGCGTGTCGCCGCCGAGAACGTCCCCGGCGTCAAGGCGGTCAATGACCAGATCATCTGGGTCGAACCGGTCTCCGGCACGGTGATCCTGCCGTCCGACCGGAAATAAGGTCGGGGGGGCTCTCCAGCCCGCTTGGGAAGGGGGGCAGGGAAATCCCTCACCCCAACCCTCTCCCGCATGCGGGAGAGGGCTGGGGTGAGGGGCTTGCTTCGGCCTTCGTCGGCGTCGAGAGCTAAAGCCCCAGCCGATAGAACGCGTTGGCGTTGTCGCGGTATATCTTCCGCGTCTCGGCCTCGGAGAGGCCGAGATCGGCGAAGGCGCGATCCAGCACCTCGACCCAGCGCGGTAGCGTCGTCGCCTGCAGGCAGACGGGATAATCGCCGGCATAGATGACGCGGTCGACGCCGAAGGTCTCGATCGTCGCCGCGATGAAGGGACGGAGATCCGCCTCGCTCCAGCGCTGCCAGTCGGCCTCGACCGGTAGGTCGGAGAGCTTGATCGAGAGGCTCGGATGGCGCGCCAGTTCGGCGATGTCGGCGCGGTATTGCTCGATCGCGCCGGCCCGGATGCCGGGCTTGCCGCAATGGTCGAGGATCATCGGCACATCCGGGATGTGCTTCACGAACTCGCGGACGAGGTCCATCTGCGTGTAGTTGACGTTGATCTCGAAATGCATGCCGAACTTTTCGAGCAGGTTCACGCCCGCGATGAAATCGGCGCTCAGCGTCAGCGCGCGCGGATCGGCTTCGAACTCGACGATGCGACGGATGCCCTTCACCATCGGGTGCTTTTCGGCCATTTCCGCCAGGATCGGCTCGGCCCGCGCGCCGCGTTCGAGCGGCGCCATCGGCACGATCGCCTTCAGGCGAGGATCGCGCCTTGCCTCGTCCTCGACGAAGGCGACCTCCTCCAGATACTGGCCGCTTTCGGAGTCGAAATCGGCGAAGCATTCGAGGAACACCATCGCCTCGACCGCGACCGGGCCGAGGTCGCGGGCATAGTCCTCGACATGATAGGGCCGATCGAACAGCGGGTTGCCCTTGATCCAGGCATAATCGAGCCGGGCCGGATCCCAGATATGCAGATGGGTATCGATGATCGGAAAGGCGGGCATCGGCGGCTCTCTTTTCGGATTCAGGGCGTCGGCGCATCGGCGCGCAACAGGCCCTTATGCTTCAGCTCGGCCCAGAGCGCGTCGGGAATCGCGTGCTGCATCGAGGCGATGTTGCGGGTGACATGGTCGGGCCGGAAGCCGCCGGGGATCACCGAGGCGACGATCGGATGATGCAGTGGAAACTGCAGCGCGGCGGCGGCGAGCGGCACGCCGTGCCGGGCGCAGACGGCCTCGATGCCCCGGACATGCTCGGCTTCGGCCGGCGTCGGCGGGTGGTAGTTGTAGGTCGCGCCCGGAACGACGCCGGTGGCGAGGATGCCGGAGGCGAAGACGCCGCCGATGACGACGCCGACGCCGCGCTGCTCGCAGAGCGGGAATTCGTGGTCGAGCACCGGCTGTTCGGCGAGCGTGTAGGGCAGGGCGACCAGGAAGAAGTCGAGGTCGAGCAATTCGAGGAAGCGGGGAATCGTGCCGATGCGGTTGACGCCGGCGCCGATGGCGCCGATCCGGCCCGCCGCCTTCAGCTCTTGCAGCGCCCGCATGCCGCCCGTCGCGAGCTCGGCGAGATGGGCGCTGACGAGCGCCTCGGAACCGAGATTGGCGAGGTCGAGATCGTGGATCAGCAGGGCGTCGACGCGGTTGAGGCCGAGCCGCTGCAGGCTGTCCTCATAGGAGCGCAGGATGCCGTCATAGCTGTAGTCGTGGCGGTGCTCGAAATGCAGCCCGTTCGGCCAGTCGCGCGTGCTGGCGGCGAAGGCGGCGGGATCGGCCGGCGCGGTGAAGACGCGGCCGACCTTGGTGGTGATGCGGAAATCCTCGCGCTTCTGCCGGCGCAGGAAGCGGCCGATGCGGTGCTCGCTCAGGCCCCGCCCGTACCAGGGCGAGGTGTCGAAATAGCGCAGGCCCGCGTCCCAGCCCGCCTGCAGCGTCGCCTCGGCCTCGTCGTCGCTGACGACGGTGAAGAGATTGCCGAACGGCGCGCCGCCGAAGCCGAGCTGCGGCAGGCGGAGCTCCGTGCGGCCGAGGCGGCGAAGCGCAAACGGATCCATGGCCGTCTCAGGCCGCCAGCTGCCGGAACGGAGTCGCGACCGGCACGATCTCAGCGATCAGTTCCTCGATCTCGCGCGCCGTGATGCGGTCGATCGCGGTCGTCGGGCTGCGGACGACGGCGGTGCGGATGACGCCGCGACGGACGAGGATCTGCTTGTGAATGAAATAGAAAATGTCGCCGCCCTGTACGGCGAGCCGGTTGATCGCCATGATCGTCGCGTCGAAATGCCGGCGCGCCGTCGCCTGGTCACCCTTGCGGAACGCGTCCCAGACGGCGACGAAATCGGCCGGCTGGCTGCAGAACGGCATGGTGCCGAGCGCGCCGCGCCGGAGTTCCTCGATGAAATAGCTGCCGCCGGCGCCGCCGAAGATGGTCAGCCGGTCGCCGGCCTGTTCCGCCATCGCGGCGACCTTGCTCGTCACCGGCAGGGTCTCGACCTTGATGTATTTCACGTTCGGGCATTCGGCCGCGATCTTCAGCGCCAGTCCCGGCGAGATTGGCGCCTGCGGCACGTCCTGCAGGATAACAGGAATGCCGACGGCGGCGTCGATCGCCTTGTAGTAGTCGAAGATCTCGTCCGGGCTGACCGGCATGAAGGAGGGCGGGATCACCATCAGCATGTCGGCGCCGGCCGCCTCCGCCGCCTTCGAATAGAACACGGCGAGGTCGGTGCCGGCGGCGCCGGAATTGATGACGATCGGAACGCGCTTGGCCGCCGCCTCGATGACGACGCGCGTCACCTGCGCCCGCTCGGCCTCGTTGAACTTGAACACCTCGCTGCCGAGCGCGACGCCGAGCCCATGCACGCCCGCGGCGATGTTGAACTCGACCAGGTTGGCCAGGCTTTCCTCGTCGATCCGACCGTCTTCATGGAACGGCGTCACCAGGATCGGCACGACGCCGTGCAGCGCGGGGAGGGACATGATGTTCTTCTCGGCTCTTCGGAATGAAATGCGTGATTATGACTTGTGAAACATCTCTTCGACCGGCGCCTGCCAAGGCGTGCCGTCGTCGTTGTATTCCATGTAGGGCTCCATCATCTTCCACCAGCGCAGCGTGACGGGGTCGTGCGGCGTGCCGGGCGGCGGCAACTGGTCGCGCTCCAGATAGGCGAAGAGCAGCAGCCCGTAGCGGTAGATCGAGAAGTTGCGGATACCGTCGCGCTCCATGTTGGCCAGCATCTCCGGCCAGATCTCGTCATGCTTCTGCTTGTAGATCGCCTCAAAGCCGGGCTTCAGCTTCATCACCCATGCGACCCGCATGTCCGCTCCTCACTGTTTCGCTTCGATGGCCACGGCCGGCCAGGTGCCGCGGAAGCCGAGGCGGCGGCTGACATGGCCGCAGGCCTCGTTCAGCATCTCGACCAGCGGCAGCACCTCGGGACCGGGCGCCTTCTGCGACGGCCCGGTGATGCTGATGGCGCCGACCGGCCGCGCCATGGCGTCGAAGATCGGCACCGACACGCAGTAGACGCCGAGCACGACCTCCTGGTCGTCTATCGAATAGCCGCGCTCGCGGATGCGCTGCAGCTCGGCCTCCAGCACGCCGGCGTCGGTGATCGTCTTCACCGTGAAGGCGGGCAGCGGCCCGCCGAGCACCTCGCGCTGCTCGCTCTCGGTCATGAAGGCGAGCATCGCCTTGCCGGCGCCGCCGCAATGCAGCGAGCCGCGCGCGCCGATGCGCATGTCGAGCTGCATGCCCTGGTTGCCGCGCACCTTGTCGATGCAGACGCCGTGCTTGCCGCTGAGCGCGTTGATGTTGACCGTCTCGCCGGTGGTCTCGGCCATCTTCTCGGCGAAGGGCCGGCAGAGCGCCGGCAGGGCGATCCGTTCCAGCTGCAGGCCGCAGATCTCCAGCAGCCGGAACGACAATTCCCATTCGCCGCCGGGCGTCCGCTCGGCGATCCCCTCCTGCTCGAGGTCGAGCAGGAGGCGATGCACCGATCCGAGCGGCAAGGCGAGCTGGGTGGCGACCGCGCGCACGCCGAGCGGGCTCTTGCGGGCCAGCAGCTCCATCACCTGCACGGATCGGCGGATGCTCGACATGGGCGCTACCAGAACTTCTTCTCGAGCGCCAACGGGTCGATCAGGTTGTCGTCGATGTAGTCCCACTCGATCTCGTAGCCCATGCCGGGCCCCTTGGGCATATGGACATAGCCCTCGCTGTCGATCCGGTCGCAGGTGTTCCTGAGGTAGGGGTGCGGCGCGTCATAGTCGACGCCGGGGGCGAGCAGGCCCTTCTCGTAATATTCGGACGTATCTTCCGAGGTGGCGCCGAGCACCTGCAGATTGCCCCAGCCGGCCATGTGCATCTCGCAGCGCAGGCCATAGGCTTCGGCGACGATCGCCGTCTTGCGGGCGCCGGTGATGCCGCCGCGCACGACGTCGATGCGGCTCATGTCGCCGGCGCCGCGCAGGATCCACTCGGCCCGGCTGAACACGCCGCCGGCGACGATTTCCGGCGACAGGATCGGGATCGACAATTCGCGCGACAGGCGGACATAGCTCTCGACCCGGTATTCCGGCATCGGGTGCTCGTACCAGTAGAAGTTCAGCTTCTCCAGCTCGCGGCCGACCTGGATCGCCTCCTCCATGGTCATGTAGGTGCCCCAGGGATCGAACATCAGCACATAGTCCGGCCCGACCGCCTCGCGGACGAGATGGCAGGTCTCGATATCGGCCTTGATGTTGGAGGGGCGGCCGGGCGTCGGCTGGCCGGTCTCCGGGTTCCAGAAGTAATGCGGGTGGATCTTGTAGGCCTGGTAGCCCTCGTTCTTGCAGGCGAGCGCGTGCTCGGCATAGACGCGCGGCACGCCGATGTTCGGATAGGTCGAGGCATAGGCCTTGACCTTCTCGCGGCCGGCGCCGCCCATCAGCTTGTAGACCGGCGTGTTGAAGGCGCGCCCGGCGAGATCCCAGAGCGCGTTGTCGATGACGCTGGCGACGTTTTCCGGAATGTTGGCGACCCAGAGCCACTTCCAGACCATCTCGCGGTCGAGCGGATCCTGGCCGCGCAGCAGCGGCAGGATGCGGCCGCGGATCATCTGCTGGTCGACGACATTCAGCCCCTCGGCGTCACCATGCGAGCCGCCGCCGAAATAATAGCCGGTGACGCCCTCGTCGGTGTCGATCGCCAGCACGGTCTGCATCAGGTCGGCCTTGGGCACCGGCAGGGCGTGGCCCACGTCCCAGCGGTCGGCCCAGGTCTTGAAGGTCTTGATCTTGATGTCGGTGATTTTCACGGATGCAGTCCTCTGGCAGGCGAAAAGGCAAGAGCAGGAGCGGGAGAAAGCGGCGGGGCTCTATTCATAGGCGTCGCCCCCGCGCATCCGGTCGAGCAGCACGGCTGCGAGCAGCAGCAGGCCGACGATGATGTTGACGTAGTAGGGGCTGATCGCCTTGAGATCGAGAAGGTTCGAGACGCCGGCGACGGCGAGCAGGCCGAGCGCGCCGCCGATCGGGTTGCCGACGCCGCCGCGCAGGATCGAGTAGCCGCCGATCATCAGCGCGGCATAGACCTGGAACTCGAGGCCGAAGCCGGTGGCGCGGGCGGCGCTGCCGAGCTGGGCGGTGAAGAAGATGCCGCCGAGCCCGGCGCCGAACGCCGAGAGCAGCAGCGCCGCGACGCGGATGCGTTTGACCGGGATGCCGGCGCGCGAAGCCGCCTTGTCGTCGCCGCCGACCGCCTGCACATGCCGGCCGAAGCGCGTCTTGGTGACGACGGCGGCGGCGATCACGGTGAGGACGATCGCGATCAGGAAGAACAGCGGCAGGCCGAACAGGGTCTGGTTGACCAGGTCGGAAAGGCCGGGGTTGAAGGAGAAGATCGCGCCCTGCGGCCCGAGCAGCACCCAGGTGATGCCGCGCAGCGCCACCAGCATGCCGAGCGTCGCGGCGATCGCCTCGGCACCGAAGCCGACGATGGCGATGGCGTTGATGGCGCCGAAGCCGAGGCAGGCGGCGAGCGTTACTGCGGCGGCCGCCCACGGGTTCCACGAGAGCGTCAGCAGCAGCGCGAACAGCGCCGACGAGAAGCCGACCATCGAGCCGATCGAGAGATCGACGACGCCGGAGAGCAGGGCGAAGCCGGCGCAGGCGCCGACAACAAGCGGCACGATCAGGAATGCGCCCATGATGCCGATATTGCCGAAGGCGAGGAAGCGCGGGCCGACCCAGATCAGGCCGACCGCGACGACGGCGATCACCGTGAAGGCGATGCTGGCGACCGGGCCGGTCAGCAGGTCGCGCAGCGGGTGATGCGGCACGATGTAGGGTGCGGGTGCCGGCGCGGTACGGCTGGCGGTGGCGTCGGTCATGGAATTCCCCTCCGCGCCCGGTAGCCGTCGAAGGCGACCGCCGAGATCAGGATCAGGCCCTGGAAGATCGATTGGGTGTCGGAGCTCAGGCCGAAGAAGACGAGCGCCGTCGGAATGGTCGACAGGAAGCCGACGCTGAGCAGCAGCATCCAGAAGCTGCCGCGTCCGCCCGCCAGCGAGATGCCGGCCAGGATGACGCCAGCGATGACGTTCAGCTGCAGCGCATTGGCCGAGCTCGGATTGAACGGGCCGCTGGTGGCGCAGAACAGCACGCCGGCGAAGCCGACGAAGCCGCCCGCCGCCGTGAAGATGGCGAAGCGGGTCGCCTTCAGCGAGATGCCGCGGGCGCGCGCCGCCATCCGGTTGCCGCCGACGGCGATGGCGCGGCGGCCATAGCGGGTGCGCGGGATCAGGAAGCCGACGATCAGCACGAGCGCCAGCATCGGCCACCAGATCGCCGGCAGGCCGAGCAGCTTGGCGCGGCCAAACTGGTGGATCGCCGAGCCGAGCGGGACCTCGGCCAGCTGGAAGGCGAAATAGAGCGCGGCGAGGCCGATGAAGTTGGTGGCGAGCGTGACGATGACCGGGTTCAGCTTGGCGCCGACGATGATGACGGCGTTGGCGAAGCCCCAGGCCATGCCCGTCAGCACCGCGCCGAGGATGACGAAGGCGAAGGGGAGGCCGGCTTCCGACAGGCGGACGGCGACGAGGCTGGACGCGATCAGCGCCGCCGGCTGGCTCAGGTCGAGGAAGCCGCCCGAGATCGCGACCAGGCCCTGGCCGATCGCCATCACGCCGACGATCGACATGGTGAAGCTGATGGCGAGCACGGTCTGGTGCGACAGGAAATCGGGCCGGTAGAGGCCGGTGGCTGCGATCAGCAGCAGCCACACGGCCAGAAGCGTGAGGCCGGTGCCCCAGCCCTGCAAACGCATCCCGGGCGATAGCGCCCGGGCCGGGCTTTCGAGGCGTTGGTCAAGGGACATCGGCGAACCCGGGGCTTACTTGTTCGGGCAGAAGAGCGAGTAGGCGGTCGTGCCTGCCGGGGCTTCCAGCAGCTTGGCGACCCGCTCGGCCATCGCCGGCACGGCCTTGGCCTGTTCGGCGCTGACCGGGCAGGGCTCGACGCGCGAGGCCGGATTGTCGGCTGCGGCCTTGAGCGGCGGGATCTGGCCGGCGGCGATCGGCGCGATCACGTCGCGGATAGCGTAAACGGCGTAGCCCTCGAGGAAGTAGAACACCGAGCCGGCGAGATGCGGGTTGACGTTGTCGCCGGTGATGAAGGCGCCGTCCTGGCCCCAGCCGATGACCTCGTCGGCGCGGCCGAGCTGCTCGGCGGCGTTGATCAGCGACAGCACGCCGCCGTCATTGAGGCCGACGACCGCCATCTTCTTGGCGTCGGGATGGGCGGCGAGCAGGTCGCGCGCCGCCGGCAGGCCGACGGCCGCGTCGCCCTGGCTTTCGAAGCTGACCCACTTCTCGGCCGGGATGTCCGGGCAGACCTTCTTCAGGCCGGTGCGCATGCCGCCGGTGCGCCACTCGTTGACGATGCCGGCGGCGGCGCCTTCGGCCGAGACGACGAGGTCGGGGTTGCAGGCCCACTTTTCCTTGATGACCTTGCCGAGCTGTTCGCCGCCGGCGATGCCGGCCGCGAGATTGTCGATGCCGACGAAGTACATGCCGGGATCGGCGATGTCATAGGTGACGACCGGGATCTTGGCGGCGTTCATGGCCTGGCTGATCGCCGGGTTGGAAGCCGGCTGGCCGTTGAACTGGATCATCGCGTTGACGCCCTCCTGCGCGAAGATCTTGGCGTTCTTCAGCGCGACGGCGGGGTCGTTGTTGTTGGAGAGCTCGATGTAGTCCCAGCCGTTCTTTTCGGCGAGGGCGCGGGCGACGTCGCCCTGGGCCTTCATCCAGTCGCAGCAGGTATTGCCGCCGACGGCCATGCCGAGCTTGAACTTCTCGGCGGCGTTGGCGCCCCAGGCGACACCGAAGGCGAGCGGAACGGCGAGCGCCATCGTTGCGATGGCGCGTTTCGAAATGCGCAACATGCTTCCTCCCTAAGGAAATGCTCAGTCTGGATGGTCCGCCATGGGCCGGTTGATCCGGTCTCAGGCGGGGATGGCGAGCTTCGCGGCCTCCGGTTCGGCGTCGCCGGGGATCGCCCCGGTGATGAGGCCGACGATTTCGGAAACCTGCGTGTCCCGGACCTTGCGCGTGGCGATCGAACGGCCGAGCCGCATCACGGTGATGCGGTCGGCAACGCTCATCAGCTGCTGCATGTTGTGGCTGACGACGATGACGCTGACGTCGTGGTTGCGCAGGTCGCGGATGACATCGAGGACCTGGCCGGTCTCGCGCACACCGAGCGCCGCGGTCGGCTCGTCCAGGATGACGATGCGCCGGCCCCAGAGCAGGGCCCGCGCGATGGCGAGGCATTGGCGCTGGCCGCCGGACATGCCCTTCACGCTGACGTCGATCGACGGGATCTTCACCGCCAGCATGTCGAGGACCTCGCGGGCCCGGCTGCGCATCTTGCGATCGTCGACAAGATTGAACAGTCGCGCCAGCGGATTGGACGAGAGTTCCTCGCGTCCGAGATAGACGTTCTGGAACGCGCTCATCGTATCGACGAGCGCCAGGTCCTGGTAGACCGTCTCGATTCCGGCATCCATGGCATCCTGCGCCCGCTTCAACTGCACGGGACGGCCATCGGCGAAGATTTCGCCGCTCGATGCGCTGATGACGCCGGAAAGGATCTTCAGGAACGTCGACTTGCCGGCGCCATTGTCGCCGACGAGCCCGAGGACTTCGCCGCGCCCGAGCGTCAGCGACGCGTCGGCCAGGGCGATGACGGCGCCGAAATGGCGCGTGATGTGCCGCGCCTCAAGCACAGGCGTGGTGGATATTTCCGACATTCAAGTACGCCTCCATGCTGTTCCAATATTGGAACGGCCGTACCAGATAATGAACGGTACGAAGCCGACGAATGCTTGTCAACGCGGTTTCGAAGATCGTCGTGATCTTCGTTCCGCCTTATGGCTTCGTGATTTTGACTTGGCGGTGCAGCGAATTGCCGTGCTGCAATGCAGAAAGACGCGCCGAAAGACGCGGTTCGGCTGGCTTTTCGAAGAGGCGGGTCCAGCACGTCGGGCAGCGGTGGCGGCAGGCCGCCGCCGCCATGTCCGGGGTCAGAAGGCGACGGCCTGACCGTCCTTGCGCGGGTCGGAGCCGGCGACATAGCCGGCGCCATCCGGCAGGCGTTCGATGATCTGCGCGCCGCCAAAGGCGAAGACGGCGTCCGGCGGCTCGATGACGATGTCGTGGCCGCGCGCCCGGAGCGCTTCGGCCAGGGCCGGCGGGAAGCTGGTTTCGACCGCGACCTTGTTGCCGCCGATGACGCGCCAGCGCGGCGCATCGGCCGCCGCCTGCGGGTTCTGGCCATAGGCGAGCCGGCGCAGCATCATCTGCGCATGCCCCTGCGCCTGCATCGGGCCGCCCATGACGCCGAAGGCGGAGAGCGGGGTGCCGTCCGCCTGCATGGCGAAGCCGGGGATGATGGTGTGGAACGGCCGCTTTCCGGGCGCGACCTCGTTGACATGGCCGGGCGCCAGCGTGAAGCCGGCGCCGCGGTTCTGCAGGCTGATGCCGGTGCCGGGCACGACGACGCCGGAGCCGAAGCCCATGAAATTCGACTGGATGAACGACACCATCATGCCGTTCGCATCCGCGGCGGCGAGGTAGACCGTGCCGCCCGGCTTCGGCGCGCCATAGGCGGGGAGGCCGGCCCTGCGCCGGTCGACCAGGCTCGCCCGCCCGGCCAGGTAATCCGGCGCCAGCAGCGCGGTCGGATCGAACGCCATGTGGCTGGTCTCGGCGACATGCTGGTCGGCATCGGCGAGCGCCAGCTTGGTCGCTTCGATGGCGAGATGCACCGTCTCGACATCGTCGACCGGATCGGCGCCGATGCCGAGATTTCCAAGAATGCCGAGGGTGATCAGGGTGACGATGCCCTGGCCGTTCGGCGGGATCTCGTGCACGGTTCCGCCGGCGAATTGCTGCGACAGCGTGCCGACCCAGTCGGCCTCGTGCGAGCCAAGATCGTCGAGTGACAGAACCGCGCCATGCCGGGCGGCGTCGGCGGCGATCTTTTCGGCAATCGCGCCGCGATAGAAGCTCTCGCCTTCGGTTTCGACGATCGCTTCGAGCGTCATTGCCAGAGCCGGATTGCGGAAGCGCTCGCCGGCCCGGGGCGCGCGGCCTTCCGGCAGGAAGGCGTCGGCGAAGCCCGGCTGCTCGCCGAGCAGCCTGCCGCCCATCTGCCAGAGGCGGGCGATGATCGGCGAGACGGGGAAACCGTCGCGGGCATAGCGGATGGCCGGCGCGGCCAGCGTCGCGAGCGGCAGGCTGCCGAAGCGGCGCCAGAGCGCGATCCAGCCGGATACGGCGCCCGGCACGGTGACGCTGTCCCAGCCGCGCGCCGGCATGGCGCCGCTTCCGGCGAAACGCGCCGGCGTCCAGGCGGCGGGCGCCCGGCCGGAGGCGTTCAGCCCGTGCAGTTCCTTGCCGTCCCAGAGGATGGCGAAGGCGTCACTGCCGAGGCCGCAGCCGGTCGGCTCGACCACGGTCAGCGTCATGGCGGCGGCAAGCGCCGCGTCGACGGCGTTGCCGCCCTTCGCCAGCATGGCGAGGCCGGCCTGAGCCGCGAGCGGCTGCGAGGTCGAGACGACGTTGTCGCCGAGCACGGGGGAGCGCTGCGACGGGTAGGGCTGTGCGAAATCGACCATCGTCTCTTCTTCTCTTTGCCGGGGAGCCTCGCCCCTGCAATCCGCGTGCCGTCAAAGTTCTAGCCGGTCGGATCGACGATGGCCAAGGGCGGAGGTGGCCAGGGCCGGTTGGCCAGATGGCAACGATGCGGCCCGCCGGGCGTTGGACTTTGTTGAATGAAATCAGGAGGGTTGGATGCCGGACGAGAAGACTGCCCGCAAGGATGCCCCGAACCAGGAAGCGCCGAAGAAGACCGTACCGATGCCGCCGGAAGGCCCGCACGCGCGGCCGGACCTGACCGACTACGACAAGACGCCGGGCACCGGCTCGTTGCCGGATCCCGACACCAAAGGCGTCGATATCGGCCCCGGCTGATGCTGGCGTTTCCCGTTCCCCCGTCATGAGCCGGCAGGCGGGCGGCGTGGTCCTCCGGCCCGCGATCGCATTGATGATAGATGTCGAAAGACATATATCCGCAGGGGATCGATCGGGAGTTCGGATGATGAAGGTTACGAGAGCTCAGGCGGACGAGAACAAGGCCCGCATCATCGACGTCGCCAGCCAGCTCTTCCGCCAGCATGGTTTCGATGGCATCGGCATCGTCGATGTCATGAAGCAGGCCGGCCTGACGCATGGCGGCTTCTACGGCAACTTCAAATCCAAGGAAGATCTCGCCGCCCGCGCCAGCGAGCACGCCTTCGATACGTCGCGCGAGCTCTGGCACAGCTTTGACGGAAGGAAGCCGGACGAAGCGCTCGCCGCGATCATCGGGACCTATGTCTCGGCCAGGCATCGCGACAATCCGCAATCCGGCTGTGCCCTGACGGCGCTGGCGCCCGACGCCGCGCGCCAGAACGACGGCGTCCGGGCCGTCTTCGGCAGGGCCATCCGCTCCTATCTCGCCATGCTTTCGGGGCTGGTGCCCGGCCGCACGGCCGCAGCCCGGCGCAAGCGCGCCCTCGCCACGCTTTCGGAGATGGTCGGCGCCGTGATCCTGGCTCGCGCCGCCGACGATCCCGCCCTTTCCGACGAGATCCTCGAAGCGACCCTCGCGCATCTCCTGCCGGCCAAGGGCCGCCCCGCCGCCTGAGCGGCGGCCTTTCCACGCGCCTCGCCATGCCCGGTCGATCGGTGCCGCCGTTCGATGCGGAGGGCGCGCCCTTGATCTTTTAGATTATGATCATAATTTAAAACGGGTTGGAATTCCTCTCACACTCGGAAACGATCATGGGACTGTTGGAAGGCAAGGTAGTGCTGGTGACCGGCGGCACGTCGGGAATCGGCGAGGCGAGCGCCAGGCTGTTCGCCAGGGAAGGCGCCAGGGTTGCGCTGACCGGCCGGCGGGCCGCCGAGGGAAATGCGGTCGTGTCGGCGATCGAGGCGGAAGGCGGCAGCGCCTTGTTCGTGCAGGCCGACCTGGCCGAGGTCGACGGGATTCCGGCGATCGTCGAGCAGGTCGTCGCCCGCTTCGGCCGGCTGGACGGCGCCTTCAACAATGCCGGCGTTGCCGGCGGCGGCCCGATCACCGAGATCGACGAGGCCGAATGGGACCGGATGATCGACACCAACCTGAAGGCGGCGTTCTTCTCGCTGAAGGCGGAGGCCGCGCAGATGAAGAAGCAGGGCGGCGGCGGCTCGATCGTCTTCAACGGCTCGGTGCTGGCCAACATCGCCGCGCCGGGCACGAATATCTACAGCGCCAGCAAGGGCGGCGTGGTGTCTTTGGCGCGCGCCGCGGCGGTGGAGCTCGGGCCGCTCGGCATCCGCGTCAATTCGGTCAATCCGTCGATCACCCGCACGCCGATGACGTCGAGCCTGATCGTCGCCGGCGCCGACGGCGTCGATACCCACCCCTATGCGGCCGGCAATCCGCTCCGCCGGCTGGCGGAGCCGGAGGAGATCGCCAAGGCGGCGCTCTTCATGCTGTCCGATCTCGCTTCCTACGTGAACGGGCAGGCGCTGGTCGTCGACGGCGGCCAGAGCGCCAGCTGACCGCGCCGGTGGTTTTCGCAGCCGGCCAAGCCCCCCAGGGCCGGCTGCGAGGGTTCGCGCCAGAGGCGGTCGAACCGAAGGACCGAAGGGCCGGCCGGACTTATTCCGGCTTGACCCAGGTCGCGCCCGTCAGCACGCCGCCGTCGACGACGATCGCCTGGCCGGTGATGTAGGACGAGGCCGGCGAGGCGAGCAGCAGCGTCGCGCCGATCAGCTCTTCCGGATTGGCGAGCCGGCCGGTCGGGATGAAGCGGCGGAACCACTCCGAGCGGTATTCGTCGTCCCAGAGCGGGCGGGTGAATTCCGTCTTCACGAAGCCGGGCTCGATGGCGTTGACCTGGATGTTGTCGCCGACCCATTCGCGCGCCATCGCCTTGGTCAACTGGCTGACGCCGGCCTTGGAGGCGGCATAGACCGAGATGGTGTTGAAGGCGTGCTTGGCGCTCAAGGACGAGATGTTGACGATCTTGCCGCCGCCCTGCGCCACCATGTGCGGCTGCGCCGCCTGCGACAGGAAATAGATGCTGCGCAGGTTGACGTCGATGATGGCGTCGAAGTCCTCCGGCGTCACCTCGAGGATCGGCTTGCGGCGGTTGGTGCCAGCGCTGTTCAGCAGGATGTCGAGGCGGCCGAGGGCGGCCTGCGCGTCGTCGACCAGCGAGCGGCAGGCCTTGGCGTCGGTGAGGTCGGCCTTGAAGGTCAGGACCTTGCCGCCGGCCTCTTCGATGAAAGCCTTGGCCGAGGCGAGGCGGTCATCGTCGAAATCGTGAATGGCGATGGTGGCGCCGCTTTCGGCCAGCGCCCGGGCCAGCACGCGGCCGATGGCGCCGCCGGCGCCGGTGACGAGCGCCGTCTTGCCTTCCAGCGAAAAGAGTTTCTCGGTGATACGAGCCATTTCATTGCTCCAGCAGGATGCTTTGGGTTCCGGGCGGCGGGTCGGCCGGCCGGCTGAGAACGGGGATTCAGGTCGGGTAAGGGGCGTCAGAGCTCGACGGGGCGCGCCGGATCGAGGATCCACTCGCTCCACGAGCCGATGTAGTGCTTGGCGTCGCCGAGCTCGGCATGGGCCAGCGCCACCAGGTTCTGCGCCGCCGTGACGCCGGAGCCGCAATAGAAGATCGTCTGCGAGGAGGGCACGTCGCCGAGCAGGCCGAGATAATGGGCGCGCAGTTCCTCGGGCGTACGGAAATGGCCGTTGGCGTCGAGCGTGTCGGCGCGGTTGGCGAGCCGGGCGCCGGGAATGTGACCACGGACGGGGTCGTGATAGACGCCGCCCCCATGGAAGCCTTCCTTGGAGCGGGAATCGAACACGGCCCAGGCGGGATCGAGGCGCACGCGGTCGACGTCTTCCAGCGAGGCGAAGAGTTGCGGCCGTTCGTTGAGCGGGAATTCGGCCGGCTGGCGCTGCACGGCATCCGACGAGACGGGGCGACCTTCCTTGGTCCACGAGGTCCAGCCGCCATCGAGCACGGCGACCGCGTCATGCCCGGCCCAGCGCAGCATCCACCAGACCCGCGACGCCGCCATCAGTCCGCCGCTGGCGTCATAGACGACGACCTGCGTGTCGGCGCCGACGCCCCAGGCGGACAGCGTCTTCGCGAAGGTGGCGATATCGGGCAGCGGTCGGCGGCCGGTCTTGCCGGGGATGATCGGTCCGGAGAGGTCGGTGCCGAGGTCGGCGTAGATCGCGCCGGGGATGTGGGCGCGCTCATATTCGTTGCGGCCCCACTGCTCGTCGTCGAGCGTGAATCGGGCGTCGATGACGAGCCAGTTCGGGTCGTCGAGGTGCTCCGCCAACGTCTGGGCGGGAAGGATGGTGGTAAAGGCCATGATCGTTCCTCTGTGGGTCGGCGCCGTAGCTAGGCAATCTCGGGCAGGGCGGCTGCCGGGATCGGGATGTCGTCGCCGAGCAGGGCTTCGGCGCGGAGTTCGAGCCAGAAATCAGCCGGGATCGGATGGCGGAAATGCCGGAGGTTCTGCTCGATCTCGCCGACGCGCGACGGGCCGTTCAGCACGCTCGCGACCGCGTCGAAGCCGAGCGGGAACTGCAGCGCGGCGGCGGCCAGCGGCACGCCATGGCGCGCCGCCACCGCTTCCAGCCGGCGCACGCGCTCGAGGACGGCCGCCGGCACGGCGCCATATTCGTAGCGGCCGGCGCCCGAGGTGCCCGTCGCCAGGATGCCGGAATTGAACGCGCCGCCGATGACGATGCCGGCGCCCTCGCGCTCGGCACGCAGCAACTCGTCGGCGAAGATCGTCTGTTCCAGCAGTGTGTAGCGCGAGGCGACGAGGAAGGCGTCCAGCGGGTAACGGTCGAGGAAGCGGTCGATCATGCCGCGTTCGTTGATGCCGGCGCCGATGGCGCCGATCTCGCCGGCTGATTTCAGCTCTTCCAGCGCTCGGAATCCGCCGGTCTCCAGTTCGCGCAGCCGCGCCAGAAGGTCGGCCTCGTCGGGGAAATAGCCGCTGTCGAGATCGTGGATGTAGAGGATCTCGACCTTGTTGATCCCGAGCCGCTGCAGGCTGTCTTCATAGGAGCGCAGGATGCCGTCATAGGAGTAATCGTGCACATGCTCGAAGGCGAGGCCGCCCTTCCATTTCGAGCCGTCGAAACGGGCGCGGTCGCGCGGGCGGAACAGCCGGCGCCCGACCTTGGTCGAGAGCACGAATGCCTCGCGCGGCCGGCGGTAGAGCGCGCGGCCGGTGCGGTGCTCGCCCTGGCCGAGACCGTACCAGGGCGCGGTGTCATAGAGCCGGACGCCGCCATCCCAGGCGGCCTCCAGCGTGGCGCTGGCTTCCGCCTCCGGGATCGCCTCGAAGAGATCGCCGAGCGGGCACGTGCCGACGCCGAAGACGGGAAGCTGGAGATCGGTCCTGCCGAGCCGGCGGGTCGGGAACAGGGTCATGCGGGGTCTCCCACAAGTCGGTCGGGATGGATGAGCCTGCCGCTGGCGGCGGAGAGATACGCCGCTTCGAGCAGGGCATAGGTGGCGAGGCTGTCGCGGCCGGACGTTGCCGGCTCGGTGCCCTGGCGCAGGCTGTCGATGAAGTGGCGCTGGGTGTGGACGACGCTGTCCTGGATCTGCGTCCAGGGGGCGCTGGTCCAGGCGCGGCCGTCCTGCGGCACGGTGATCTGTCGCGTGCCGCTCTTGCCATGCACGGTCAGCACCTGGTCTGCGCCGATCACCAGCGTGCCATCGGTCCCCTCGATCTCGCCCAGCGTCTGCGGGAACGGATCGGGATCGCGCCTGGTGGCGTAGCTGAAGTCGAGGATCGACGTCGCGCCCTGCGCATGGCTGAGCAGGATGGTCGCGGCATCCTCGCCCGCGATGCCTTCCCTGATCTGCTGCGTGCGGCAGAAGACGCCATTCGCCTCGCCGAACAGGAAGCGGGCGAGGTCGAGCAGGTGGATGCCGACATCCATGATCATGAAGCGTTTGACGTGCACCAGATAGGGCTGGTTCGAATAGACGTCGATGCCGGTGCGCCAGGAGAGGCGGCCGAAGGTCAGCCGGCCGAGCTCGCCGCTGTCGAGGATACCCCGCACCGTCCGGAACACGTTCTGGAAGCGGAAATCCTCATGGATCATCAGCGGCACGTTGGCCGCGTCGGCGGCGGCGACGATCCGCCGGCAGCCGTCGAGATCGGGCGCGAACGGCTTCTGCAGGATCACCGGCACGCCATGGGCGAAGGCAAGCGCCGTCAGCGCCTCATGCGTCTCCATCGTCGTCGGGATGTCGACGAAGTCGAGCGCCTCGGTGGCAAACAGGGCTTCGGCGCTGGTGTAGACGCGGGCGATGCCGAACCTTTCCGCAGCAAGCCTGGCCTTGGCTTCATCGAGATCGCAGACGGCGACGATCTCGACGTCGTCAAGGTCGGCCCAGCCATGCAGGTGGTTCTTGGCAAAGAAACCGCAGCCGATGACCGCGCCCTTCAAGCGTGCGGTCATGCGGCCGCTCCCGTTTCGGAGAGGGTCGCGACCGCATAGGCGTCGAGCGTCAAAGTCCCCTCGGCGGGCAGGCTGACGGTCGCTTCGCGGAACGCGGACGGGTTGAGGGCGGCGGCCTCGAAGCTTTCGGCATCGAGCCGGCGGAGCGTCGCGGCGCCGAGGCCGGTGAGGTGGAGCGCCACGGGCCGATCGGAGAGATTGGCAAGGACGACATGACGCCGCCCGTTCGCGATCCAGCCGAGCGCCCCGATGGCGGGATTCGCGATGTCGATCGCGAGCCGGGGCTTGCCGGAAGCGTCTACGAGATCGGCCGCGACATGGAACAGCGGATAGGCGCTGCCTTCGGCGACGTCGTCCCACCACGGCCGGGCATAGGCCTGCGGCGTCGAGACGAGCCCGAACGGGCCGACCGGCGCGCCGAGGACGAGCGCATCGATGCCGAAGGGCGCGATCGTTGCGGCATAGCCGACATGCCAGGCGGCGCCGAGCAGCGCGCGCTGGCGCGGATCGGCGGCGGCGAGGCCGACGCGGCCATTGTCGGGATTGGGCGCCGGTCCCGGCCCATAGGGGTTGAGCCGCGCGCCGATGCCGATCGGGCCGATGTGATGCGGCGCGCTGCCTGCGATCGCCCGTGCCGAGCGCAGGATATGCGGCAGCGATTGCAGCGTTTCGATCACAGAGAGATCGTCGGCGGCGTGCACCGTCGGCGCGGTGGCGTGGGTGATGAAATCGAAGCTGCCGGCCGGCGGCCGCTTGCGGTTCAGCTCGGTGAAGAAGGCCGGCGAGCCGCTGCCGGCCGGGATGCCGGGGAAGCTTTCGCGGAGCGCGGCATGGATGGCCGCCTCGGCGGGGGCAGGCGGACGCGCCTCGCCCGGCTGGAACGACGCCTCGTCGACCTTGGGGAAGGCGGCGACCGAAAGCGGCGCGATTCCGGCATCGGCGAGCAGCCGCGCCGCCTCGGCGATTTCCGGGCGGGGATCGGCCGGGGCGGCGAGCAGAAGCTCGAAGGCGATGGCGAGGCCGGTGCGGCGCGAGAGTTCCGCCGCCGCGCCGATGTCTTCCGGCGTGTCGCCGGCCGAGGGATCGTAGCGGAGCAGAAGATGCGCGCCGACAAGCGTTGAAAGCTGCGGCGCCACCGCCAGCGCCGCATCGGCGAGCGCGGCCGGCAGGCCGATGCCGATGCGGGGCAGGCGGACATCCGTCGCCTTGCCGATCGTGACGGTCGTGGGGTCGCTCGCGCCCGAGGCGGCAGCCGCCGGCTGTTTCCGCTCGAGGTCGTCCCGGACCGTGACGGTCACCGATTGCCGCGTCGGCGTGCCGGCTTCGAGCCGGTAGGGATAGGGCAGGCCGATCGGCCTGCTATAGGTCTTGAACGAGGCGTCGGACCAGTTGCGGTGGTCCTCCATCTCGAACACGTCGCCCTCGAAGCGGACCGCGACCGTGAGGCCGGGCTCGGGCGAATGGGTGATGGCGCGGATGTCGAACAGCGGCTGGCCGGGGCTTATCGCCTCCGGCATGACGAAGGCTTTGGTGCCGCCTGAGGCATGCTCGACCGCGAGCTCCCGGCCGACGACGCCATCGAGGGGATGCAGCACGACGAAGCCGGTGCGGTTGGTCTCGAAATCCGTCTCCGGCAGGATCGTCGCGGTGGCGTCGAGCGTGCCGACTGCGGTGCCGGTGAAGCGGATCCGGGCCGAGACGATCGCCGCGCCATTGCGGTAGCGCGCCGTGTAGCCGACCGAGAACTGGGCCGTGTCCTCGGCGATTTCCAGTTCGCTGATCTCGGCATCCGGCGTTCCCCAGCCCGGCGTGCGGACGAGGAAGGAGAGGCCGCGCAGGATCTCCCGGCCATGCCAGCGGACCCAGCGCAGCGCGCCGCGATCATAGCTGGCCGACAGCGCGCCGGCGGCGAGATTGCGGACCGGCGGCTCGAGGCTCGCCGTGCCGGTAAGGAAGAGGGGACGGCTCATCGCTTGTACTTCTTGATGAAGATGTCGAAGGTCACCGCGCCGACGATGATCGCGCCGATCAGCAATTGCTGCACATAGGGCGACACGTTGAGGATCACGAGACCGTTCAGCAGCACGCCGATCAGCAGTGTGCCGATCACCGTTCCGGCGATGCTGCCGGTGCCGCCATAGAGGCTGGTGCCGCCGATCACGACGGCGGCGATGACATTGAGCTCGTACTGGTTGCCGGCGACCGCCTCCGCCGAATTGAGCCGCGAGGCGAGCAGGAAGCCGCCGAGCCCGGCGCAGAGCCCGGTCAGCGCATAGACGCTGACCAGCGTGCGGTTGACGTTGAGGTCGCAGAGCCGCGCCGCCTCCGGGTTGGAGCCGATGGCGTAGACCGAGCGGCCATAGCGGGTCGAATGCAGCACGAAGCCGGCGATCACAACGACGACGAGGAAGACGATGACCGGCACCGGCACGGCGCCGACCATGCCGCGTCCCCACCAGCCGAAGCTTTCGTCGAAGCCGCTGATCGGGCCGCCATTGCCGATGATCAGCGCTAGGCCGCGGAAGATGGTCATGCCGCCCAGCGTCACGACGAAGGCGGGCACGCTGAGCCTCGCGACGAAGACGCCCTGCAGCGCGCCGGCGACGCCGCCGACGACGATCGCGGCGAGCGCCGCCCAATACCAGGCGAAGGGCGCGCCGCCGGCGGTCAGCTCCAGCCGGCCGGGAATGCCGCCCTTGGCGACGACGGCGGCGACGAGGCCGGTCAGCGCGATCAGCGCGCCGATCGAGAGGTCGATGCCGCGCGTCAGGATGACGAAGGTCATGCCGACGGCGACGATGCCGAAGATCGAGACCTGGCGCAGGATGTTGAACAGGTTCAGCGACGACAGGAAGCGCGGCGCCAGGAAGGTGAAAAGCGCCATCAGCAGCAGCAGGAAGATCAGCGGCGCGAAGCGGGCGAGAAGCGCAAGCGCATTCGTCGACCGCGGGCGGGCGAGGGAGGGCGAGGGGGCCACGGAGGGCGACGGAACGAGGGACATGGTTTCAACCGGGTTGGGATCAGGCTGCCGCCTTGGGGAGCGTCATCAGCCGCATCAGGCTTTCCTCGTCGGCATCGCGGCCGGCGAGTTCGCCGGTCAGGCGGCCGGCCCGCAGCGTCAGGATGCGGTCGCTGAGCGCCAGCACTTCCGGCAGGTCGGAGGAGATCAGCAGGATGGCGACGCCATCGGCGGCGAGTTCGCGCAGCAGGCGGTGCAGGTCGGCCTTGGCGCCGATGTCGACGCCGCGCGTCGGCTCGTCGACGATCAAGAGGCGCGGCTTCAGCTCCAGCCAGCGGGCGAGCACGACCTTCTGCTGGTTGCCGCCGGAAAGCGTGGCGATCGGCGCGTCGGCGCCGGCCGAGCGCAGCTTCAGCCGATCGCGAAAATGCTGGAACGCGCCTTTCTCGGCCTTGCGGCGCAGGATGCCGAACGGGCCGGCGGGCACGCCGCCCGCGGCTGCGAAATTCTCGCTGACGGCAAGGGTCGGGAACAGCGACTGCTGCTTGCGGTCCTCGGGCACGAGGGCGACGCCGGCGGCGATCGCGTCTCCCGGACCCTTGGGGCGATAGGCCTCGCCGTTCAGTCGGATCGAGCCGCCGCCGATCGGATCGGCGCCGAAGATCATGCGCGCGATCTCGGTGCGGCCGGCGCCGACCAGCCCGGCCAGGCCGACGATCTCGCCGGCGCGGACGGAGAAGCTGACGCCCTCGACCGAAGCCGAACGGGCGGAGCGCGGCCGGCTTTTCAGCCCCTCGACCTCGAGCACCACGGCGCCGGGCTTCGAGCCTGCGTGATGGCGGTCTTCCTCGAGCAGTTCGCGGCCGACCATCCAGCGGACGAGATCGTCGATCGTCGCGTCGGCGATGTCACCGCTCGCGACGACGACGCCGTCGCGCAGCACGGTGAAGCTGTCGGCGAGTTCCTTTACCTCTTCCAGCCGGTGGCTGACGAAGAGGATGGCGACGCCTTCGGCGGTGAGCGCGCGGACGACCGCCTTCAGGCGATCCACTTCGCGCGGCGTCAACGATGCCGTCGGTTCGTCCATGATGATCAGGCGGGACTTCAGCGTGAGCGCGCGGCCGACCTCGACCAGCTGCTGCTCGGCGATGCTCAGATCCGCGACGCGCCGTCCGGGCGCGATCTCGGCGCCGAGCTGCTGCATCACCTCTGTGGTCTGACGGGCGATGCGGCGCCAGTCGACCAGGCCGAAGCGATTGACGGGCAGGCGACCGGCAAAGATCGTCTCGGCCACGGTCAGGTCGGGAAACAGGCTGAATTCCTGGTGGATCGTCGAGATGCCGCGCTTCTGCGCGTCATTCGGTCCGGTCAGCTCGACCGTCTCGCCGTCGAGCCGGAGCGATCCGCCATCCGGCTTGCGGATGCCGCTCAGGAGGTTGATCAGCGTCGACTTGCCGGCGCCGTTCTCGCCGAGCAGCGCATGAACCTTGCCGGCGGTGAGCGCCAGCGAGACGCGGTCGAGCACCGTCACACCGAAGAAGTGCTTGGAGAGGGTTTCGAGGCTCAGAAACGAAGCCTCGGGTGGCGTGACGCCACCCGAGGAAACCGTCCCGGCATCGCTGCCGATCGCGGTCATTGCGTGATCGTGCCGATGCGTTCGGCGTCGGCGAGGTTGGCCTTGGTGATGGCGACCGGCTCGACGAGGATGTTGGAATTGGCGGGCTTCACGCCTTCGCGGATGAAGTCGACCAGCGTCTTGACCGCGACGCGGCCCTGCTTGCCCGGGAACTGGTCGACGGTGGCGGCGAGCGAGCCGTCGCTGACGGCCTTCAGCGCGTCGGTCGAGCCGTCATAGCCATAGATGGCGATCTTGCCGTTGAGCTTGCGAGCTTCGACCGCCTGGGCGGCGCCGAGCGCGCTGTCGTCATTGGCGGCGACGATGACCTGCGGCAGCTCGGCCTGGCCGGTCAGGATGTTCTCGGTGACCGAGAGGCCCTGGTCGCGGCTGAAGCGGGCGGTCTGCTCCGAAACGAACTTGTATAGGTCGGGCTGCTTGTCGAGGACGTTGTGGACGCCCTGGTTGCGGTCATTGGCGGTCTTGTCGCCGGGGATGCCCTGCAGGTTGATGATCGTCGCGCCCTTCGGGAACTGCGCGGCGATCGCCTCGCCCTGGCGCTCGGCGCCCTTGAGGTTGTCGGCGGCGACATTGGCGAGCACTTCCGGCACGCCATTGACGGGGCGGTCGATGGTCACGACCGGCACGCCGGCGTCGATCGCCGCCTTGACGGCGGGGGCGAGCGCGTCGGCATCGGCCGGGGCGATCGTCCTGGCGGCTCCGTCTGATACTCTTTAATGTATATTGAATTTGTCGTCTTTTTCAGAAGGCAGGAATTTCCGTTGGAATCGGAAGGTTGGAAACGAAATTCCAAAAAGGGATCGATCCCGGGATCGGCAGAAACGGGTGATGGACGGGTCGCGCGGGAGTTGCAGAGGGGCAACCCGGCAAGGGCGCGAGGGCACGCGGGGCCGGCGTCAGGCAAGGCCGGGGGCTGGCGACACATCCGGTGACGCCGGTCGCGCGCGGCGGAGACGGCGAGGCGGGGAGGGCGCCACGTGGCGCCCCCGGGGACTTCACGATGTGGTGCGCCGGAAGGGTGTCAGCGCGGCGACCAGGTGCGGTCGAGCACGTCGAGCCAGTTTTCCGAGGCGATCCGGCGGATCAGCGCGTCGCCATAGCCATGCGCCTGCATCGCCTCGATCAGCCGGGGCAGCAGCGAGACGTCGGCGACGCCCTCCGGCACCACGGCGCCGTCATAGTCCGAGCCGAGCGCCACGCCGGTCTCGCCGAGCCGCTCCAGCATGGCGTCGAGATGGCGGATCATCACGTCGAGGCCGGTCGCCGCGTCCATGTGGCCGTCCGGGCGCAGGAAGGCGGTGGCGTAGTTGAGCCCGACCACGCCGCCGCTGGCGCGGATTGCCTCATACTGCGCATCGGTCAGGTTGCGCGAGACGGGGCAGATTGCATGGACGTTGGAATGGGTCGCGACCAGCGGCGCGTTGCTGGTTTTGGCGACCTCCCAGAAGCCCTTCTCGTTCAGGTGCGAGAGGTCGATCAGGATGCCGAGCCGGTTGCAGGCGCGGACCAGGTCGAAGCCGGCGTGCGTCAGGCCGGGGCCGGTATCGGGCGAACTCGGGAAGCGCATCGGTACGCCATGGCCAAAGATGTTGGGCCGGCTCCACACCGGGCCGATCGAGCGCAGGCCGGCGGCGTGCAGTACGTCGAGCATGACGAGATCGGCGTCGATCGCCTCGGCGCCCTCGATATGCAGGACGGTAGCGAGCGCGCCGCGCGCCATCGCGGCGCGGATGTCGGCGACGCTGCGGCAGACGGCGACGGCGCCTTCCGAGGCGCGTTCGAGGCGGAACAGGATCGACGCCATGGCGAGGGTTGATTTCTGTCCGTCCGAGAGCTCCAGCGCGTCGGGCAGCGGCAGGTCGTAGCCTTCACCCTGCATCAGGTCCATGAAGTTTTCCATGGCGGGCGAGGGCGGGAAGATCGCGAACATACCGCCGGCAAAGCCGCCTTCGCGCGCCCGCGGCAGGTCGAGATGGCCGCCCGCGCCGCCGGTCAGGAAGGACTGGATCGCGGCGTCGTCGCCGCCATTGTTGTAGAGGCGCAGCAGGACGTCGTTGTGCCCGTCGAAGACGGGGATCGGGGCGGTCGTCATGAAAGGGCTTTCGGTAGGCGGGGCGGCGGGAAGGCGGAGGGTGTCAGGCGGGCAGGGCGGGATCGAGGCGCAGGATCTCGTCGAGGGGCTTTCGTTGCGAACGGGGCACCTTGAAGCTGTCGGGCATGTGGCCGAAGCCGATCATGGTGATGACCAACTCGTTGTCGGGAATGCCGACATGCGCCCGCATCGCCGCGTCGACGTCCTTGGTCTCACTCCAGTTCAGCATGCAGGCGCCGAGCCCTTCGGCATGTAGGCCGAGCGCCAGCGTCATGGCGAACATGCCGCCGTCGATCCAGCCCTGGTAGCGCTCGCCGACCGAGCCCCAGTGGCGGATGTCGGTGGTGACGATCAGGATGCCGCCGAGCTGCTCTCCGAAGCCGCGATTGCCGGACTGGAAGCCGAGTACGCTGGCGATCGCCTTGCGTTCGGTGAAGGCGTAGACGCGGCAGGTCTGGCGGTTGCTGCTCGAGGGCGATTGCTGCGCCGCGCGAACGGCCTGCTCGATCAGCGCGGGATCGACCGGCCGGTCCGCATATTGGCGCACGCTGTGGCGCGCTTCCATGAAGCCGAGGAAATCCATCGAGGCGCGCTGGCGGATGCCCTCCGCCGTGACGTCCTCGGTGCCGCCGAGAAGCTCGGCCCGCGCAGAGACGATCGCCTGCCTCAGCGTTTCGACGGCGGCCGGCACGTCGCCGATCTCGGCCCCGGCGGCGCGGTTGAACGCGACATAGGCCTCGAGCGCCCGGATCGCGATCTCGGCGCTGGCGTCGATGCCGTAGTCGGCAATGTAGGAGCGGGTCTCGCCGACCAGCTTGCGGATCTTTTCCAGGCCGAAGGCCGGGCGGGGATTGGCCAGCGACAGGCCATGTTCGACGGTATGGGCCAGCAGGTGGATATGCGCCTTGCGGCTTTCGCGGCTCTTCGGCCCGTGCAGGAAGGATTCCCGCGAATAGCGGCGATAATCATAGAGGAAGTTGCGGACCAGCCAGAGGCTCTGCCGCGCGCGCTCGGCTCGCGCGCCAAGCGGGTTCGTCACCGATAGCCAGCTCATTCACGGCCTCGTCTTGAAACGGAAATAGGGTAGGGCAACCCGTCAGGATTGCCGCGATGCGGGGAGGTTCGACCGCGAGGCGGCCCCTGTCAAACAAGCGCGGACGCTCGAAATCGGCGTCGCGACCGGGGTTTCGGCCCTCGGAAGCCGGCCCATGCCGCCCAAAAGCGCAGCAAAATCAGCGAAACGCGATCCGCATTGCTACCCATACGGATAGGTTTACGAATATTTGTTGCGTAAACCTACCCTCCCAATCACATGCCGGCCTATCTCTCTTCAGCCTTGGTCCCCGGGCCCTGTCGGTGCGAGCCTTTCCGCAACGCAGCAGGAACAGTGAGACCGTCATGAGCGATCTGATCGATGTCCGAGTGTTGTCCCCCATCACCACCAAGGGCTTTCGCAAGCCGGCCGACCTCGCCGCGCTGGGCTATGCCGGCCTGACCGTCAGTCACAGCCAGATCGACAGCGGTCCCGGCTCGATCGAGAGCGAGTTCGAGATCGCGATGTCGGTTCCCGGCACGATCGAGAAGGCGATCGAGGCGGAGAAGGAAGGCGCCCACGCGATCATCATCGACTGCATGGGCGATCCGGGCCTGCGGGCCGTGCGCGAGGTCGTCTCGATTCCCGTCCTCGGCCCGGCCGAGACCGCCATGCACGTCGCCGCCATGCTCGGCCACCGCTTCAGCGTCATCACCGTGCTGCGCCGCCTGCGCGCCCAGTTCGAGAACGAGGCTGCCGTCTACGGCCTCAGCACCAAGATGGCCTCGGTCCGCCATGTCGACATCCCGGTCCTGGAGCTGGAGGACGACCTTCCGCACACCCAGGCTCGCCTCGTCGAGCAGGCGGTGATCGCCGTCGAGCAGGATGGCGCCGAGGCGGTGATCTTCGGCTGCACCGGTCTTCTCGGCTGCGCCGCCGCCGTGCGCCAGGGCCTGCTTGCCAAGGGGATCGACATCCCGGTGGTGGACCCGATCCCGACGGCGGTGTCCGTGGCCGCGGCGCTCGCCCGCGTCGGCCTCAGCCAGAGCAAGCTCACCTACCCGATGCCGCCGAAGAAGGAACTGATCGGCTACGGCTTCACGCTGCCGACCGCGATCGCGGCTGAGTGACGACCGGCGGCGAAACGAAGGAGATGGCACCGATGGCATTGGCCGAAGGGCGAACAACGACGCGCATCCGCTCGGGCGGATCGATTGCCGGGGCGCTCGGCGGCTTCAAGCTCTGGTGGCTGGTGCTGCCGGCTTTCCTGTTCTTCCTGCTCTTCTTCATCGCGCCGGTGGCGTCTCTCTTCGCGCTCGCCTTCGACAAGCCGGTTGCCGGCGTCGTCAACTTCGCGGGCAATCTGACCTTCGACAATTTCGTCCGTATCTTCACGCGGCCGCTCTATTATCTGGCGATCCTGCGTTCGATCTGGATCGCCGCGGTCGTCGCCGTCCTGGCCTTGGCGATCGGCTATCCGCTCGCCTATGTCATCGCCAAGACCGAGCATCCCGGCCGCAACACGCTGCTGATGATCCTCGTGCTCTCGTCGATGCAGCTCGATACCGTCATCCGCATGTACGGGCTGATGGTGCTGATGGGCGACCAGGGCCTGATCAATGGCGCGCTGATGTCGATCGGCCTGATCGAGAAGCCGCTGCCCTTGATGTACAACACCTTCGGCGTCGTCGTCGGCCTCGTCCAGATCGCCTTGCCCTTCATGATCCTGTCGCTGATCGGCATCATCAAGGCGATCCACCCCTCGCTCGAGGAGGCCGCCCGCAGCCTCGGCGCCACCCGCGCCGAAGCGTTCTGGCGGGTGACGCTGCCGCTCTCCATGCCGGGCATCCTGGCCGGGTCGCTGCTCGTCTTCGCGCTGTCGGTCTCGTCCTATGTCGTGCCGGCGCTGATGGGCGGCTGGAAGGTGATGGTCCTGCCGATCCACATCTACCAGCAGATCGCCGAGACCGGCCGCTGGCAGTTCGGCTCCGCCGTCGCCGTCGTCCTCTTCGCCACCAGCCTGATGGCCGTCTTCATCTATCACAGGGCCGCGGTGCGCTCGGCCGGAGGGCGGACATGATGCGCGACGAATCCGCAATCCCGCTCGTCTTCAAGGTCATCGCCGGCTTCGCGCTGCTCGTCCTGCTGCTGCCGCTGGTCATCGTCGTGCTGGCCGGCCTCAATGCCGGCGACTACCTGACCTTCCCGCCGCAGGGCCTGTCGCTTCGCTGGGTGAAGGCGTTCCTGACCTCGCCGGTGTTCCTGACGGCCTATTTCTACAGCTTCGCGCTGGCGCTTTGCTCCACGCTGATCTCCACCGTCGTCGGCACGCTGGCGGCGCTCTACCTCGCCCGCTCGTCGAGCAAGGCCTCCGGCGCGCTGCGGGGCTTCTTCATGCTGCCGATCGTGCTGCCCGGCGTGGTGCTGGGACTGGCGCTCTACGTGTTCTTCTCGACCACTGACATCGGTCTCGCCCGCACCTTCCCGGGTCTCCTGATCTGCCACGTGCTGGTGACATGCCCGTTCGTCATCGCCACGGTGACAGCGTCGCTGGTCGGCTTCGACGTCTCGCTGGAGGAGGCGGCGCGCAGCCTTGGCGCCTCGCCCTGGACCGCCTTCCGCAAGATCACGCTCCGGATCATCGCGCCGGGCATCTCGGCCGGCTGCATCTTCGCCTTCATCGTCTCCTTCGGCCAGTTCGAGACCACGCTGTTCCTGTCGGTGCCGAACCACGAGCCGCTGCCGATGGCGATGTATATTTCGCTTCGCTACAAGTTCGAGCCCACGGCGGCCGCGGCCGGCATCTTCGCCATCGCCCTCGTCGTCATCTCCACCATCGTCACATCCCGTCTCGTCAGCTTGCGGAGGGTCTTCAAGGCCTGAGGCACGGCCATGCTTCCACGCAGATGTCTACGCCCCGCCCAATGAGGCCGGGGTTCGCGAAAACAACAAAGGGGAATGCAATGAAGTCTACTTCCAAGGGAATCATCTCGACCCGGCGCGGCTTCCTGAAGGGCTCGGCCGCCGGCGCGCTCGCCCTCGGCACGGGCGTCAATCTCTTCAACATCAACCACGCCTGGTCGCAGGACGTGACCTATGACGGCTCCGTCTTCGACGCCGGCGGCGCGACGCTGCGGATCGCCGAATGGGGCGGCTTCTGGGAGGAGATCGTCCGCAAGGAACTGCTCGACCAGTTCGAGAAGGACTTCAACTGCAAGATCGCCTACGAGAGTTCGTTCCCCTGGTTCCCGAAATTCGTCGCCGGCGGCCCGCAGAAGCCGCCCTTCGCGCTGGTGAACTGGAACTATGGCGAGATGTTCAAGACGGCCGCGGCCGGCGATTTCTTCACGCCGCTCGACGAGGTCGTCGCCAACCTGCCGAACGCCAAGCTTATCTGGCCGTTCGCGACCGAGAACGGCGTCGGCGTGACGTGGAGCTATTCGCGCTACTGCTACGCCTACCGCACCGATCTGGTCGATCCGAAGCCGGCCGATTTCAAGACCTTCTGGGAAGAGAAGTTCGCCGGCAAACGCGGCACCTACATCACCTCGAACGGCCTGCAGATGGATTTCTTCATCGCCGCCTGCAAGCTGTTCGGCAAGGACCAGTATGACCTCGAGGCCGGCTACGAGGCCATGCGCAAGGCCATGCCGATGAAGATCTCCGACTTCACCGGCAACATGCAGACCCTGCTCGAGCGCGGCGAAGTCGAGCTCGCCGTCCAACACGACGCCGAGGTCTACCAGCAGATGGACAAGGGCGTGAAGGTCGCGCCGATGCTGTGGGAAGAGGTCAAGCCGATCCTGACCCAGACCAAGACCGTCAGCCGCTACATCGAGCCGACGGAAAAGAAGCTCGCCTACGCGCTTCTGAACCGCACGCTGGAGACCAAGCTGCAGTCGGTCATGGGCAGCACCTTCTACCAGCGCCCGGTCAACAAGGACGTGGTCATCACCGAGAACCTCGCCTCGAAGGGCGTCACCAACACGGCAGATGCGATCGCCGGTTACTGGACGCCGGACTGGAAGAGCTACAACGAGAACGAAGAGGACATCGTCGAGACGGTCAACGGCATCTTCGCCGGCTGACCCCTCAGCATCCGCCACGAACGATCCCGGGAACGGAAGCCTCGATACCCATGTCCGATATCCGCCTTGTGAACCTCACCAAGACCTATGGCGAAGGCAACGCCGTCTCCGAGATCAACCTGAACATCGGGGAGGGGGAGTTCTTCTCCCTCCTCGGTCCCTCCGGCTGCGGCAAGTCGACGACGCTGCGCATGATCGCCGGCTTCATCAAGCCGTCCTCCGGCCAGATCCTGATCGGTTCCGACGACGTCACCGGCCTGCCGCCGGAAAAGCGCGACATCGGCATCGTGTTCCAGAACTACGCGATCTTCCCGCACATGAACGTCGCGGAGAACATCGCCTTCGGCCTGAAGCTTCGGAAGCGCAACAAGAACGAGATCACCTGGCGCGTCACCGAGGCGCTGAAGCAGGTCGGCCTCGCCGGCTATGGCGAACGCTACCAGCGCCAGCTCTCCGGCGGCGAGCAGCAGCGCGTGGCGCTCGCCCGCGTGCTGGTGACCGAGCCGCGCATCCTGTTGCTCGACGAGCCGCTCTCGGCCCTCGACAAGGGCCTGCGCGAGGAGATGAAGTTCTGGATCAAGGACCTGCAGAAGAATCTCGGCATTACCACGGTCTATGTCACGCACGACCAGGACGAGGCGCTGACCATGTCCGACCGCATCGGCGTGATGTCAAAGTCGAAGATCGTTCAGGTCGGTACGCCGCAGGAGATTTACGAGCGGCCAAAGACGCTGTTCGTCACCAGCTTCATCGGCCATTCCAACATGCTCGACGTCACCATCCGCGGCCAGGATGCGACCGGCGTCACCGTCGATCTCGGCGGCCATGAACTGAAGACCCGCGCTTCCTCCGCCGTCACGCCGGGCGGCGCCGCCAAGCTGGTGGTGCGGCCGGAAAACGTCCTCATCGGCGGAGCGATCGGCGACGGCGATGCCCGCCTGAGCGCCACCGTGCTGAGCGAAACCTACCAGGGCCCGATCGTCCGCTACCGGCTCAAGGTCGGCGAGCAGGAGATCGTCGCCGAACGTCAGAACCAGGCGCATGTCGAGCGCTTCTCCCCCGGCACGGTCGTGACGATCGGCTGGGATCCCGAATGGTCAGAGGCGCTCGTCGCCTGATCCCCTCCAGCACCCAGAATTCCACCAGATCGAGGTTCGATAATGCGTATCGGCATTGACGTCGGCGGCACCAACACGGATGCCGCCCTGATGGACGGCCTGACCGTCCGGGGCGCCTGCAAGACTCCGACGACCTCGGATGTGAGCTCCGGCATCTCCAAGGTACTGCGCGACGTGTTGAGCCTGACGGGCGTCGCCGTCTCCGAGATCAAGGCCGTGATGATCGGCACCACGCATTTCACCAATGCCGTGGTCGAGCGCAAGCGTCTGCTCGAAGTTGCCGCCATCCGCCTCGGCCTGCCGGCGACCAAGGGCCTGCCGCCGATGACGGACTGGCCGAACGACCTCGCCAGCACGCTCGGCCGCCACACCTTCATGGTGCGCGGCGGACACGAGTTCGACGGCCGCGAGATCTCGCCGCTCGACGAGAAGGAAATCCTGCGTATTGCCGGCGAGATCAAGTCGCGCGGCCTGAAGACCGCGTCGGTCACCTCGGTGTTCTCGCCGGTCACGCCGATCATGGAGCAGCGCGCCGCCGAGATCCTGCGCAACGAGGTGCCCGATCTCTCGATCTCGCTGTCACATGAGATCGGTCGCGTCGGCTTCCTGGAGCGCGAGAACGCGACGATCATGAACGCCTGCCTCGCCGACCTGTCGACGCGGGTGGTGAACTCGTTCCGCCAGGCGCTGAAGGACCTGTCGATCGAGGCGCCGTTCTTCATCAGCCAGAACGACGGCACGCTGATGACGCCCGATTATGTCGCGCGCTATCCCGTCCTCACCTTCGCATCCGGCCCGACCAATTCGATGCGCGGCGCCGCGCTGCTCGCCGGCGAGAAGGAAGCCATGGTCGTCGATATCGGCGGCACGACCTCCGACGTCGGCATGCTGATGCAGGGTTTTCCGCGCGAATCCGCGGTGGCGGTCGACATCGGTGGCGTGCGCACCAATTTCCGCATGCCGGACGTGCTGGCGATCGGCCTCGGCGGCGGCTCGATCATCCGCGACGAGGGCACGCGCATCGGCCCGGATTCGGTCGGTTACGAGATCACCTCGAAGGCGCTCGTCTTCGGCGGCGACACGCTGACCACGACCGACATCGTGGTCGCGGCCGGTCTCGAGGATATCGGCGACCGTTCGCGCGTCGCCCACATCCCGGCCAAGACCATCAACAACGCGCTCGACACCATGCACCGCATGGTCGATGAGGCGGTCGACCGCATGAAGACCAGCGCCGATCCGCTGCCGGTCATCCTCGTCGGCGGCGGCTCCATTCTCGTCTCGCGCGACCTGCCCTCGGCTTCGAAGGTGATCCGGCCGGAGAACGCCTCCGTCGCCAACGCCATCGGCGCGGCGATCGCCCAGGTCGGCGGCGAGATCGACCGCATCTTCTCGCTCGAAGGCACCTCGCGCGACATCGTGCTCGCCGGCGCTAAGGCCGAGGCGACGGAGCGCTCGACCAAGGCCGGCGCCGATCCGGACTCGGTCAAGATCGTCGACATCGAGGAAGTCCCGCTCGCCTACCTGCCGGGAAGCGCCACGCGCATCCGCGTCAAGGCGGTCGGCGACCTGGTGATGGATTGAGCCCGCCATGAAGCTCACCTCCGAAGACCTCCACGACCTCGCGGTCGGCGCCGCCTTCCTCGGCACCGGCGGCGGTGGCAATCCCTATGTCGGCCGCCTCATGGTGCAGCGCTGCCTGGACGAGGGGCTGACGGTCGACCTGATCGACCCGACCGACGTCCCGGACGAGGCGCTGGTCATCCCGACCGCCATGATGGGCGCGCCCACCGTGCTGATCGAGAAGCTGCCGAGCGGCGAGGAGGCGATCACCTCCTTCCGGCAGCTCGAGAAGCATCTCGGCCGCAAGGCGTTCGCCACGATGCCGATCGAGATCGGGGGCATCAACTCGACCATCCCGCTTGTCGTCGGCGCGCGCCTCGGCATCCCGATCGTCGATGCCGACGGCATGGGCCGCGCCTTCCCGGAACTGCAGATGGAAACCTTCGGCGTCTACGGCGTCTCGGGCAGCCCGATGTATGTGACGGACGAGGACAACGACTCCACCCTGCTGATGGCGACCGACAACAAGAGCATGGAGTGGCTGTCGCGCATGGTGGCGATCCGCATGGGCGGCTGCGCCTATATTGCGGAATATTCGATGTCGGGCGCCGACGTGAAGCGCACGGCCGTGCCCAACACGATGACGCTCGCCATGCGCATCGGTCGCTGCCTGCGCGAGGCCAAGGCCAGCCACCAGAGCCCGTTCGACGCTCTGCTGAACCTGATGCCGCAGACGCTCTACAACCATGCGCGCATCATCTTCACCGGCAAGCTGGTCGACGTGCAGCGAGAGACCCGCAACGGCTTCTCGATGGGTCGGGCCCGCATCGACGGCCTCGGCCCCTGGGTCGGCACGATGGAGATCGAGATCCAGAACGAGAACCTGATCGCCCGCGTCAATGGCGAGGTCAGGGCGATCGTGCCGGACCTGATCTGCATCATGGATAGCGAAAGCGCCGAGCCGATCACGACCGAGCAGCTGCGCTACGGCCAGCGCGTCACCGTGGTCGCCGTCGCCGTGCCCGCGATCATGCGCACGCCGGAAGCGCTCGACGTCTTCGGTCCCCGCTGCTTCGGCCTCGATCACCCCTTCACCCCCATCGAGACAATGGCCTGAGATGATCACCCACATCACGCTCGACGACCTGGAAGACCTGGCGCTCGGTGCCGCCGTGCTCGGCACGGGTGGCGGTGGCGACCCCTATATCGGCAAGCTGTTCGCCCGCGCGGCGATCGAGGAGCACGGGCCTGTGCGGCTGCTGTCGCTTGACGAGGTGCCGGACGCGGTCCGCGTGCTGACCTGCGGCGCCATGGGCGCGCCGACCATCCTGATCGAGAAGATCGCCAGCGGCGACGAGATGGGCCTCGCCTTCGACACCTACGAGGCCCACACCGGCAGCAAGGTCGAGGCGGTGATGCCGTTCGAGGCCGGCGGCGTCAATTCGACCATTCCCGTCATGATCGCCGCCAAGCGCGGCCTGCCGCTGGTCGATGCCGACGGCATGGGCCGCGCCTTCCCGCAGCTCGAGATGGAAACCTTCAACGTCTATGGCGTGCCGGCCTCGCCGGTCGCGATCGCCGACGAACAGGGCAATACCGGCATCATCCAGACGAGCTCGGCCGCCAAGGCCGAGTGGATCGCCCGCGGCATCACCATCCGCATGGGCGGCCAGGCCTATATCGCCAATTACGGCATGGACGGCGCCACCGCCCGGCGTGTCTCGGTTCCCGGCACCGTGTCGCTCGCGATCGGCATCGGCCGCACGCTGCGCGAGGCGCGCGAGAACCATCAGGACATGATCCAGGCGCTGATCGATTTCTTCGCCACCACGCATTACGAGGAGGCGCGCATCGTCGGCTCCGGCAAGATCACCGACGTGTCGCGGCGGATGGAGAATGGCTGGTCGGTCGGCATCGCGACGATCGAGCCCTTCGGCGGCGGCACGCCGATGCAGATCCGCATCCAGAACGAGAATCTGGTGGTGGAGCAGGGCGAGGACGTGCTGGCGATCGTTCCGGACCTGATCTGTCTGCTCGACGTCGATACCGCCGAGCCGATCCTGACCGAGCGGCTGCGCTACGGCCAGCGCGTCAATATCCTCGCCGTGCGCGTGCCGCCGATCATGCGGACGCCCGAGGCGCTTGCCGTCTTCGGCCCGAAGGCGTTTGGCCTCAAGCACGAATACACGGGTCTGGGGCTGGAAGCTTGAACCTCTGGTGAAATCGGGATCGGCCGTTATACTCGGATCCACATAGGGCGTGCCTCTGTTCCAGAGGCATGATCGATACGCCGATCCGGATCCAATGACGGTTGCATCTGTCGTCAACCATCCCGCCGAGGCGCGGCGCCGCACCACTGTGCCGCGCCGTTTCGCCGACGCGATCGAACGCCCGTTCCTGATCGACTGCATCCGCAACGGCATTGCCGGGCAGGTCGTCGTGCTGCAGGCGCCGTCCGGCTTCGGCAAGACGGAACTGCTCGCCGCCGCCTACGAGATCCTGCCCGAGCCGGGCGACCGCTTCGGTTGGCTGACGGTGTCGGCGGTCGATGCCAACCCGGCCATGTTTCTCGACGGAATCGCCGCCGCCTTCGGGCTCCAGCCGCGTCCCGCCATCGATCGCGACATCGAGGCTTCGGCGCAGCGCCTTCTGGCGCGCCTTGCCGAAAGCGGCGAGCGCTTCGTCCTCTTCCTCGACGAGTTCCAGTCCGCCGCCGGCGAGGCCTTCTTTGCGTGCTGCTCGGTGCTGTTCCGCCATCTGCCCGACAATGTCCGCCTCGTCATCGCCTCGAACAGCCGTCCCGATATTCCGCTCTCGCGCTTTCGCCTGCGCGGCTTCCTGACCGAGCTGCTTTCCGGCGATCTCGCCTTCACGCGTACCGAAATGCGCCGCCTGCTCGGCAAGCGCATGGCGGCCAACGAGCTCGATGCCTTCGCCGAACTGACCGGCGGCTGGCCGGCGCTGGTGCAACTCGCCGTACCGCTTCTCGGCACGACCGATGATGCGCGCGACCGCGCCGAGCTGCTGGACGGCACGCACCGCACGTTTCGCGATTTCATGTCGGAAGAGATCGTTCCGCGCATTCCGCGCGACATGCGCGAGGCGCTGACAGTCTGCTCGATCCTCGCCGATTTTCCGCTCGATCTCGCCTCGCATCTGGCCGGCGTCGCCGTCGAGCAGCGTTCGGTGCGCGATCTCGAGGATTTCGCGCCGATCATCGTGCCGGTCGACCAGCGTCCCGGATGGTTCCGCCTGCATCCGGTGCTGCGCGCGGCCTTCTCGTCACAGCTGCAACTGCATCCTTCCGAGCGCGTGCTGGCCCTGCATTCGAAGGCCGCGAGCTGGTTCGCCGCCCGCGATCATCTCGAAAAGGCCGTGACGCACGCGTCGCTCGCCGGCGATTTCGCGCTTGCCGCCGAGACGATCCGCCGGGCTGGCGGCGTCAACATCTTCCTGCGCGCCGGCCATTCCGTGCTGGAGCGGCTGATCGAGAACATCCCGGCCGGCGACATCTACCGCTCGCCGAGCCTGAAGCTGATCTACGCCCTCGTGCTCGGCAAGCGCGGCCGTATCCGCTCGGCCCGCGAGATCGTCGACGATCTGCGCGATTCCGGCGAGATCGACGAGCTGGGCCTGGTTCCTCCCGATGGCGAACTGGAGTTCGGCCATATCGAGGGGATGATCGACATCTACGAGGATTGCCACTTCGAGGACGAGCAGATCGAGGCGCTGGAACGCCTGCTCGGCCGGCTCGGGCCGAAGGATACCTGGGATCGCGGCTGGCTCTACAATCACCTCTGCATCGCCTATACGCGCCGGGGCGATCTCGACCGCGCCCGCACCAACGCGCTGCGCTCGCTCGCCTGCTATCGGGAGGAGCGGGCAGCCTATCCGCAGATCTTCATGCTGATCCATCTGAGCCTGGTCACGCTGCTGACCGGGCGGCCGTCGGCGGCGCTGATGCTGGCGCGCGAGGCGGAGGAACTGGCGCAGCGCACGCAATGGAGCGACCGCAACCTGCTCGCCATCGCCCATATCCCGATGGCGGAGGCGCTCTACCAGCAGTCGGAGGTGCGTGAGGCCGAGAGGATGCTGCGCGAGGGCATGCCCTTCGTCGCCCGCGGCGAGGGCTGGGTCGACCTGTTCGTGCGCGGCTATGGCATCCTCGCCCGGGCGCAGATGGGGCTGATGGGCATCGAGGCGGCGCTCGGCGTCATAGACCGCGCCGAGGAAGTGGCAATCGAGCGCGATCTGTCGCGGCTGCGCCTTGCCGTGCGCATTCTTCGCGTCGAACTGCTCACCCGCGCCGGACTGCTCGAAGCGGCAGCGCAGGTCATTTCCGACATGCCGGCTTTGGACGAGACCGTGCTCTGGCCGACCTGGCGCGAATGGGGCGACGCCTCGATCGTGCAGGCGCGGCTGCTGGCCCGCACTGGCCAACCCGACGCGGCCATCGGCCGGCTGGAAATGCTGGTCGAGCGGGCGGCGGGGCGCGATCACGGAAGCCACCAGTTGGCCGCGTCCGTCGTCTCCATCGAGGCCTACTGGGCGGCGGGCCGGATGGAGGATGCGCTGGCTGCCTTGCAGCGCTCGATCGCCATGGCGCAACCGCAGGACAGCCTGCAGATCTTCCTCGACGAGGGCCAGCCGCTTTCGCAGGCCGTGCGGGGTATCGTGCGCCGCTTCGGCCTCTCGACCTTCAGCCCGAAGACGGCCGAGTTCGTCAGCCGCATCGCCGGGGCGCTGCATCAGGTCAATCCGAACCAGCCGCGCGTCGGCACCGACCTTCTGACGGCGCGCGAATCCGAGATGCTGGAATTCCTGGCCCGGGACGCCACCAACAAGGAGATAGCCCGCGACCTCGGCCTGACCGAGGCCACGGTGAAGTTCCACCTGAAGAACCTTTACGCCAAGCTCGGCGTCGGGCGCCGCAGCCTCGCCGTCTCGGTCGCCCGCAAGGTCAGCCTGCTCGGGGTGGATTGAGGAAGGGGGGCCGGTGCCGTCAGCCCATCATGCTGACATGCGCCGCCGCGACCTTCCAGCCGTCCTCGGTCCGGATCCAGGTCTGCATCTGGCGGCCGACCTGGCCGGGGAAATCGGGACGGTGGAAAAGCGTTGAGGCGATGGCGACGTCGTTGCCATAGGTGGTGATGACGGTATTCGACAGTGTGCGCTCGAAAGGTTTCTGCACGGCGCGGAACTGCCGAACCTCGTCGATGCCGTGTTGCACCTCGGCGACGCCGTAGCGGATGGTGCGTTCCGAATGCAGGAACATCGCGTCGAGCGTCGCCCCGTCGTTCTCCAGCAGCGCCTTCTCATAGGCCTGGAAGATCGCCGTCACCTCGGCCACGAGGTTGGGATCGTCGACAACAAGGGTCTCAGCCATCGGCCATGGCTCCTGCAAAGGCAGTCTCCAGTGCTGCGAGTGGCGTCGCCCAGCCGACGATGCCGCCCTGCGCGACGATCATCTCGATCGCGGTCGCCTTGAATTCCGGGAAATAGCTCTCGGTCGCATCCTCGATCAGCAAGCATTCATAGCCGCGATCGTTCGCCTCGCGCATCGAGGTCTGGACGCAGACTTCGGTGGTGACGCCGGCGAAGACGAGCTGCGTGATGCCGCGTTCCAGCAGGGTCTGGTGCAGGCCGGTCGCCCAGAACATGCCCTTGCCCGGCTTGTCGATGACGATCTCGCCGGCGACGGGCGCCAGGTCGGGCAGGATCTGGTTGCCGGGCTCGCCGGCGATCAGAATCCGCCCCATCGCGCCCTCGTCGCCGATCCGAAGGCCCGGCTTGCCGCGCATGCGCTTGGCCGGCGGGCAATCGGAAAGGTCGGGCTTGTGCGCCTCGCGGGTGTGCACGACGAGCATGCCGTGCGTCCGGAAGAAGCCGATCAGGCGGGCGACGGTCGGCACGATCGCCGTCAGCCGCGACACGTCGTTGCCGAGCACGGCGCCGAAGCCGCCCGGCTCGATGAAGTCGCGCTGCATGTCGATGACGACGAGCGCCGCCTTGTCCGGCTCGATCGAGAAATCATAGGGGCGGGCGGGGACGGAAAGCGCCATGCTCAATGCCCCGCCATGTGCTGGCCGATGGTGTTGCGGTCGGTGTCCTCGATCGCCGCGACATAGCCGATCGCGCCGCCCGACATCACCGCCACCCGGTCGGAGAGTTCGAGGATCTCGTCGAGGTCCTCGCTGACCAGCAGCACCGCCGCGCCACGGTTGCGCTGCTCCATGATCTGGCTGCGGATCTCGGAGACCGAGGCGAAGTCGAGGCCGAAGCACGGGTTGGCGACGATCAGCACGTCGACATCGCCGGAGAGCTCGCGCGCCAGCACGGCGCGCTGGACGTTGCCGCCGGAGAGCGTCTCGATCGGCGCGTCGGCCGAGGTCGTCTTGACCCGGTAGCGCTCGATCAGTTCGCCGGCGCGGCGCCGCATCGGCCCGGGCGACAGCCACCAGCCGAGGCTTGCCATCGGCGCCTTGTCGAAGGCGCGGAACGCCATGTTCTCGGCCACGCTCATGCGCGGCACCGTGGCGTTCTTCAGCGGCTCTTCCGGCAGGCCGAACACCTTGAAGCGGTCGAAGTCGCCGCGCTTGGGCTCGAACGGCTTGCCATGGATGAAGATGGCGCCGTCCTTCAGCTGCCGCTGCCCGGCCAGCGCCTCGACCAGCGCGCTCTGGCCGTTGCCGGAGACGCCGGCGATGCCGACGATCTCGCCGGCCTTGACCTTCAAATTGATCGCATCGAGCACCGGACGGCCTTCGCCGTCCTCGGCGACGAGGCCGGCCAGTTCGAGCACGGCGGCCTTGTCATTGTGCTTCAGCCGCTCGGCGCGCTCGCGGATCTCGGTGTCGCCGATCATCATTCGGCTCATCTCGGCGACGGTCGCCGTCTGGGCGTCGCCCGAGCCGGTGAGCTTGCCGCGCCGGAGCACGGTGAAGCTGTCGCAGAACGCCTTCACCTCGCGGAACTTGTGGCTGATCATCAGCACGGTGACTTCGCCGCGCCGCGCCATCTCGCCGAGCAGGCCGAGCACTTCGTCCGCCTCGCCCGGCGTCAGCACCGAGGTCGGTTCGTCGAGGATGACGAAGCGCTGTTCCAGATAGAGCAGCTTGAGGATCTCGAGCTTCTGCTTTTCGCCGGCCGAGAGCGACGAGACCTGTTCGTTGAGCGGCACGCGGAACGGCATGCGGTCCATGAAGGCTTCGAGCCGCGGCTTCTCTGCCCGCCAGTCGATGACGGCCGGCGTATCGGCGCGCGAGATGACGAGGTTTTCCGCGACCGTCAGGCACGGCACCAGCGTGAAATGCTGGTAGACCATGCCGATGCCGAGGTCGCGCGCGTCGCGCGGGCTGCGGATCTCCACCTCCTTGTCGTCGAGCAGCACCGACCCGCGCTCGGGCGTGTAGAAGCCCATGATGCATTTGACGAGCGTCGACTTGCCGGCGCCGTTCTCGCCGAGCAGGGCATGGAACGAGCCCGGCTTGACGTCGATCGACACGTCGTCGAGCGCGGTGAAGGCGCCGAAGGTCTTGGTCATGCCGATCGTCTGCAGCGCCGGCGCGCGCAGCGGCAGGACGGCGTTGGCGGGCTGGGCGGCGATGTTCACGGCAGCGCCTCCAGCAGCTCGGCCGATGTCGCCACCGCGCCGAAGACGCCGCCCTGCATCTTGATCATGTCGATGGCGGCGAGATGATTCTCGACCTTGGTCGCGGCGCAGCAATCCGACAGCAGCAGGCATTCATAACCGCGGTCGTTGGCGTCGCGCATGGTGGTGTGGACGCAGACATCGGTGGTGACGCCGGTGAAGATGATGTTGCGGATGTTCTTCATCCTGAGCACCAGGTCGAAATCCGTGGCGATGAACGTGCCCTTGCCGGGCTTGTCGATGATCGCCTCGCCGGGCTCCGGCCTGAGCTCGGAGATGATCTCCCAGCCCGGCTCGCCGCGCACCAGGATGCGGCCGCACGGCCCCTGGTCGCCGATGCCGGCGCCGATCCGCTGCGAGCGCCACCGCTTGTTGGCCGGGAGGTCGGAGAGGTCCGGTTTGTGGCCCTCGCGGGTGTGGATGACCGGATAGCCCTTGGCGCGCATGGCGGCCAGCACCGACTGGATCGGCCCGATCGGCGCCCGGGTCAGCGAGATGTCGTAGCCCATCGAGTCGACGTAGCCGCCCGGCGCGCAGAAATCGGTCTGCATGTCGATGACGACCAGACAGGTGTTGTGCGGCCCGAGATCGCCGTCGAACGGCCAGGGATACGGGTCGGAGGCGACCGTGACGGCATTGGGCTTCAGGGCGGCGTCTATGCGTTCATCGACGAGTGTCATGGCAACCTCTGGGGACGACCGGGCTATGGGAGACGATCACTTGACGATGGAGAGTTCGCCGGGCGCTTCGCGCGCTGCGCTCTTGGATCGCGCCGAGGCGATCATGATGAAGAGGGTCAGGATGTAGGGCGCGGCGTTGAAGAAGTAGTAGCCCTGGCTGATGCCGATCGATTGCAGCGAGGGGCCGAGCGCGCCGGCCGCCCCGAACAGCAGCGCCGCCAGAACGCAGCGGATCGGATCCCAGCGGGCGAAGATCACCAGCGCCACCGCCATCAGGCCCTGGCCGGAAGAGAGGCCCTCGTTCCAGCTGCCGGGATAGAACAGCGACAGGAAGGCGCCGCCGACGCCGGCGAGGAAGCCGCCGGCCGCCGTCGCGAGCAGGCGCACCAGATCGACCGAGACGCCCATGGCGCGCGCCGAGGCGGCGCTGTCGCCGGTCATGCGCAGGATCAGGCCCCAGCGCGTATTGGCGAGCGCCCAGCGCAGGAACAGCGCCAGCGCGATGCCGACGAAGAACAGCGGATTAACCTGCAGCGCCTGCGCCACCAGCGGATCGGACGACCAGCCGCCGAGCGGTATAGCCTCCAGGCGCGGCGCGGTCGGCTGGATGAACGGCTTTCCGAAGAAGAAGGCGAGGCCGGTGCCGAAGCTCATGAAGGCGATGCCGATGGCGATGTCGTTCACCTTGGGCAGCTTGCAGATGTAGCCATGCATAGCGCCGAGCACGAGGCCGGAGCAGCCGGCCAGGAGCACGCCGAGCCACGGGCTGCCGGTGGTGTAGGAGCCGGCATAGGCGACCATGGCGCCGAGGACGAGATTGCCCTCGAGCCCGAGATTGATGCGGCCGGACTTCTCGGTCAGGCATTCGCCGAGCGCCACGAACATGAAGGGCGTCGAGACGCGGATGGCGCCGCCGATCATGGCGATCAGCACGATGAAGAGATCGGCCTGGCTCATGCTCTCTCTCCCGAACGCTTCGGCTGCAGGAAGGGGATGCGGCCGTAGAAGGTCTCGCTGACCAGCAGCACGACGAAGATCATTCCCTGCAGCACCAGCACGGTCGCGTCCGGCATCGCCATGCGGCGCTGGACCAGGCCGCCGGCGGCGGCCAGCGCGCCGAACAGGATGGCGACCGGCACGACGGCGAGCGGGTTCTGCCGGGCGAGGAAGGCGACGAGGATGCCGGTGAAGCCGTAGCCCGCCACCAGCGAGGCATTGGCCTGGCCGTGGATGGCGGCGACTTCGAAGAAGCCGGCGAGCCCGGCGCAGGCGCCGGCGATGGCGCAGCAGGCGACCATCAGCAGGCCGACCGGCAGGCCCTGCGCCTGCGCGGCGCGGACATTGCCGCCGGTCATGCGCGCGGCGAAGCCGAAGGTGGTGCGCGACATCAGCAGCCAGAGCGCGACGGCGAGGACGACGCCGGCGGCAAGGCCCCAATGCACCGAGGTTCCCGGCATCGGGCCGATGCGATAGGCGTCGCCGATCGGCATGGTCGAGGGCTTGTTGGCGGAGGACGGATCGCGCAGCGCGCCCTCGACGAAGAAGTTCATGATCGCGATGGCGATGTAGGAGAGCAGCAGCGACGAGATCGTCTCGTTGACGCCGCGATAATGGCGCAGCCAGCCGGCGAGGCCGATCCAGATCGCGCCGACCAGCATCGCCGCCACCGCCATGATCGGCAGGCCGATCCAGGGCGTCCAGCCGCCGCGGACGAGCGGGATGGCGACAGCCGCGGCGGAGAAGCCGCCGAGCACGAGCGCGCCTTCTGCGCCGATCAGGGTGAGGCCGATGCGCGCCGGAACCGCGAAGGCGAGGCCGGTCAGGATCAGCGGCGCGGCCCGCTGCAGCGTGTTCTGGATCGAGAAGGCGGAGCCGAAGCCGCCGGTCCAGATCAGGTTGAAGAAGGTGACGGGCGACTTGCCGAGAACGAGCAGGAAGATCGAGAAGAGCACCGCCGATGCCAGGAGGGCGCCGACCGGAATGAGCACGGCTTCGATCATGCGGACCGCGCGCGGGCTGAGGCCGCCGCGTTCGGCCGCGGAAGTGGCGAGCACCGCCGTCATCATGCGCCTCCTTGGTCGGGAGTTCCCGAGGCTCTTGCGGTTGGCATCCCTTGTTCCTTCCTGACTGCGCGGTCGCGCGCTGCGCTGGGGTCGGCGGCGGCCGGGGCCGCCGCCGGAGAGAGGTCAGGTGATCGAGCCCTGGACGCCCTCGAGCAGGAAGTTCATGCCGTCGAGCACGGGGTCGTAATTGTCCTTGGTGCCTTCGATGACGAGCTTGCCGGTATTGTCCTTGAGCGGACCGACATAGATCGGCTTCTTGGCCTTCAGGCCCTCGATCGCGGCGTCGGCGGCCTTGATCGCCTCGGGCGTCGCGCCGGCGCCATAGGCGGTGTTGCGCAGCATGTCGTTGTGGTAGCCGCCGGCGATGAAGTTCGGCAGCTCTGTGCCGGCCGCCAGGGCGTCGGCGTAGATCTTGTAAATCGTCTCCCACTTGTATTCGGCGCCTGTGATGAAGCCCTTGGGCGCCAGCGGCGCCTGGCTGGCATTGTGGCCGCAGCTCTTCACCCCGCGCGATTCCGCCGTCTCGACCACCACCTTCGGGCCGTCGACATGGCAGGTGATGACGTCGCAGCCGGCGTCGATCAGCGCGTTGGAGGCTTCCGCCTCGCGCACCGGCAGCGACCACTCGCCGGTGAAGATCACCTGCACGGTGGCGTTCGGATTGACGCTGCGGGCGCCGAGCAGGACGGAGTTGATGTTAGAGAGCACCGACGGGATCGGCTTGGCGGCGACGAAACCGATCTTGCCCGACTTCGACGACAGGCCGGCGGCGACGCCGTTCACGAAATGCGCCTGGTTCAGGTAGCAGAAATAGCTGCCGGCGTTCTTCGGATCGCCTTCCTTCCAGAGCGGCGCGGCATGGCGGAACTGCACGTTCGGGTATTTCTTGGCCGCCTCGACCATGAAGGGCGTGTAGTAGCCGAACGAGGTGGCGAGGATGAGGTTGGCCTGGTCGAGGTTGATCATCGATTCCATCGACTGGGTGACGGCGTCGGTTTCCGGCACCTTCTCTTCCTCGATGACGGTCACGCCCGGCACCTGCTTCAGCACGTCCATGGCGACGGCATGGGCCTGGTTCCAGCCGAAATCGTCGCGCGGGCCGACATAGACCGCGCCGATCACGATCGGGTTGGCCGCGCGGGCCACGCCGAAGGGCAGGGCGGCGGCAGCGACACCGGCGGCGCCGGCCTTGAGAAGCGAACGTCTCGTCAGCGACGATGTGAACATGCGAGGCTCCGTGGCTCAGGTTGCGTTTCCGGCGCGCCCCCAGCGGCAGCCGGTCGGTCTACCGGGAAGACGCAAGGCGCGTGCCATTCCCGTATTCGGTGGGGTGCGTCGGGCAAGCCATTGCGAACCCTGCGAACCCGGCGCTTTGCAGGCCTGTCGCCGGCATTCTGCTTGTCAACGATGCGTGCCTCGTAATTAGGCAGTCGATTGGCGTCGGGGCGCGGATCGCGGCTCATGCGACGACCTCCGGCGGCGTTCGCACGGCGCCGGCGGCGAGCCAGGCGCGCCAGCCACCATGGCTGGTGATGTCGGTGGCGCCGGCCAGCCCCTGCGTTTCGCAAAGGAAACCCTTCACCGAGCTGCCATCCTCAAGCTTGACCGTGCCAAGGCCGAGCGGCGAGGGGATGCCGGCGAGGAAGGCGCCGGCGGCGATCTTTGGCAGCGCCCAGACCTCGAGCGCGATCGCCTGGCCGGTCGCGGCGTGGCGGACCATCCCGGGGCGGGCGGGCGGACCGCCGGCAAGCGCGTAGAGGCCGTATTCGGGCGCCGTTTGGGTCGCGCGCAGGAAGCGGCCGCCGAGATCGGTGAGCTGATGATTGAGCGGCAGGCCGGACATGTGCGCGCCGCAGACGGCGATGGCGATCTCGTCGCCGGTCGGCCGCTCGGCGTCCGGAAGCGAAGCGTCCGGACGGGACCAGCCCGTCGCGCCCAACGGGCCGGTCTCGAGACCGGCGGCGATCGCCGCGCAGAGCGCGTCGCGCCCCTTGGCGGCGAGCAGCGTCACGCCGCCGGGACGGCCGTCGGCGCGCGGGCCGGTCGGAACGGCGATGCCGCAGAGATCGAGCAGGTTGGCGAAATTCGTGTAGGTGCCGAGGCGCGAGTTCGGGCCGATCGGATCGGCCGCGATCTCGTCGAGCGTCACGAAGGCGGGGATCGACGGCACGCAGAGCGCGTCGATGCCGGCGAGAGCCTTGCGGCAGACGGCTGCGCGATCCTTCAACTGGTAGAAGCCGCGGAACGCATCGGCGGCCGTCAGCGCCAGGCCGGGCTCGAGGATGGCGCGGGTCGTCGGGTGCAGCGTCTCGGGCTTTTCGGTCAGCCGGTCGCCGACGGCCGCGACCCGCTCCGCCAGCCAGGCGCCCTCATAGAGCATGCGCGCCACGGCGAAGAAGGGTTCGAGGTCCATTTCGACGATGACGGCGCCGCTCTTCGCGAGATCCGCGATCGTGGCGCGGAAGCTCGCGGCCTGGATGGCGTCACCGAATGTGACGAGGCTCGCCGCATCGGGCACACCAATGCGAAGTGAAGGCGGCGGCGCGGCAAGGGCGGGAACGGCGATCGGCCGCGAATAGGCATCCGCACCATCCGGCGCGGCGGCGGCCTCGAACACCGTCCAGGCGTCGGCGACCGTCAGCGCGAAGATCGAGACGGTGTCGAGCGTGCGGCAGGCTGGAACGACGCCGGTCGCCGACAGAGCACCTAGGGTCGGCTTCAGGCCGACGATCGAATTCAGGGCCGCCGGCACGCGGCCGGAGCCGGCCGTGTCTGTGCCGAGTGCGAAACTGGCGATGCCATGCGCCACCGCAACGGCTGAGCCCGAGGACGAGCCTCCCGGCACGATCGCGGGATCGATGGCGTTCTTCGGCACCGGATAGGGCGTGCGCACGCCGACGAGGCCGGTGGCGAACTGGTCGAGATTGGTCTTGCCGAGGCAGATGGCGCCGGCCGCGCGCAGCCGCGCCACGACGAAGGCGTCGGCGTCAGGCGTATGGGCGAAGTCGGGGCAGGCGGCGGTGGTCGGCATGCCGGCGACGTCGATATTGTCCTTCGCCGCGAAGGGGATACCCCAGAGCGGCCGGCCGTCCGGTTCGCCGAGCGCAAGCGCTTCGGCCAAGGCCTGCTCGCGCGCCGCATGAATAAAAATGCCCGCATCGCCAACGGCGTCCAGCCGGCGGAAAGCTTCGGCGATCACCTGTTCCGGCCGCAGCCCGGCCCGATAGGCCTCCCGCAACGCGTCGATGGTGAAGGGCAGTTTCGTGAGATTCATGGTTCGCTCGCCGCAGAGATCAGCCTCTGCAGCTTGCAGCTTTTCCTGTTGTCTAGAATTGCTATGTTTTCAGCAACGCGGTGCAGAAAATGCACCGCCTCGCAGGAGGAGGTCCGGATGCGGCACCTGCAGACATTCCAGATGATCGAGGCGGTGGCCCGCGCCGGCTCGATGCGCAAGGCGGCCGAGGACATGAACATCACCGCCTCGGCGCTGGTCCGCCGCATCAACCGCTTCGAGGACGAGTTCGGCGCCGAGTTGTTCGAGCGCCTGCCGAACGGCGTCCGGCTCAATTCGGCCGGCGAATTGCTGCTGCACCATTTCCGCGCGACGCGGTCGGACCTGCTGCGCGTGCAGGGGCAGGTGGCCGATCTCTCCGGCGAGCGGCGCGGCCATGTCTCGATTGCCTGCTCGCAGGCGCTCCTGCCCTATTTCCTGCCGCAGGAGATCGCCCGCTATCGGGCCGACCATCCCGGCGTCACCTTCTCCGTGCATGTGCGCGACCGTGCCCAGGCCGAGCAGGACCTCGCCTCCTATTCGAGCGACCTGGCGCTGGTGTACGAGCCGATCTACCTGGTCGATTTCGAGGTGCTGCACGTCATCCCGCAGCCGGTGCATGTCGTCATGCGCGCCGATCATCCGCTGGCGGCGAAGAGCGAGATCCGGCTGCGCGATTGCCTCGACCTGCCGCATATCGCGCCGAGCACGCAGTTCGGCGTCCGTCACCTGCTCGATTTCGCCGCCCGTCGAGGTTCGCGGCGCGTTTCGCCCGTGGTCGAGACGGAGAGCTTCGACATGATCCGCCACTATGTCCGGCACGAGAACGTCATCGGCTTCCAGATTGGCATTGGCCTGCGCGATCCCGGCGACGGCTCGCTGGTGTTCCGGCCGATCTCCGAGCGCGACCTGCCGGCCGGCAATCTGATCCTCGGCCAGATGCGCGGCCGCGCCCTGCCGGTCGCCTCGGCCCGGTTCGCCGTCCAGCTTGCCGCGAGCCTGAAGGACTATGCCGCCGGCGGCCTCGGCTAGCTTCCGGCGACCCCGGGGCTGAGGGGGACGATCGGTCGAGTCGCCGTGGTGCGATGCCGCAAGATCTGCCGGCGGGGGCGCCGAGCGGTTCGCGCGCCCTGTCGAGCCTATTTTTCCACTGTTGCGTTGATCAGCTTGCAGGCAGGAAACGGAAGCCGTCGTCGACCGGGCGCGGCCGGTCGCCTGCCGGGCGGCCATCCTGGACCAAGCTGAAAGGACTCTTGTAGGCTATTGTTATACAACAAGTATTTTCAGCGTCGATTTGCCGGCCGAAATCGTACCGCCGTTTGCGCCCGTCGGGCGCGGGATCGCAGGCCGCCGCAGGGCCGGCCCGGGAAGCCGGAAGGGGCCGCCTGGTGGGCATCCCTGCGGAAAATTTAGCCTATACCGAAATTCCCTCCCGCTTATGCTGATGCGCAAAGGCCGGTCGGTCCGTCGCCGAAGAGCGCGGTTCGCCGCCCAGGGCAGGTCCGGATGCCGTCGTTCCGGCATCCCGGCAGGGCGCCGCAAGGCCCGCGGCGCCGTTCGAGGAGGACAGGGCGAAAGCGCTGCCGCGGGCGACGCCGGCTGCGCGTCGCTCCCATTCAGGAAGACAGGGAATTCCACATGCCGACAGAGACAGTGACGCACGCTTCGGTCGATCCGGACGCCTTGGACGCCGTGATCGAGGCGAACTGGCAGCGCCAGATCGACTGGCTGGCGAATCTCGTCCGCTTCGACAGCACGCGCGGCAACGAGGCGCCGTGCCAGGCCTGGCTGGCGTCGGAATTCGCCAAGCGCGGCTGGTCGGTCGACAGCTTCACGATCGATGAGGTCGATATCGCCGGCAAGCCCGGCTACTCGCCGGTCGTCGATGCCGACTATTCCAAGGCGGTGCAGGTGGTGGCGAGCCACAAGGTGGATCAGCCGGCCGGGCGCAGCCTGATCCTGCAGGGCCATATCGACGTCGTGCCGCCCGGCGCGGCCGAACTCTGGGAGCACCCGCCCTTCGAGCCGCAGGTGAAGGACGGCATGATGAGCGGGCGCGGCGCCAACGACATGAAGGTTGGCGTCGCCGAGATGGTGTTCGCGCTCGACGCGCTGCGCGGCCTTGGGCTGGAGCCGGCCTCGAACGTCTTCGTCGAGACGGTCAGCGAGGAGGAGTGCACCGGCAACGGCGCGCTGTCGACGCTGGTGCGCGGCTACGTCGCCGATGCCTGCCTGATCCCGGAATCGATGGAAAACCGCCTGCTCCGGGCCGAGCTCGGCTCGGTCTGGTTCCGCGTGCGCGTCCTCGGCCAGCCGGTGCATGTGCTTCAGGCCCAGACCGGCGCCAGCGCCATCCTCTCGGCCTATGAATATGTCGGCGACCTGATGGCGCTGACGGCGCGCATCAACGAGGAGGCGAAGGACCACCCCTGGTTCGGCCATATCGAAAACCCGGTGAAGTTCAGCCTCGGCAAGATCCGCGGCGGCGACTGGCTCGGTTCGGTGCCGTCCTGGTGCGAGTTCGAGTGCCGGCTTTCGGTTCTGCCTGGCCATTCGCTGCCGGAGGTGCGCCAGCGCGTTCTCGACGCGATCGCGGCCAGCGCCGCTCGGCTCGGTTCGGCGCGGGTGCCGGAGCTTACCTGGATCGGCTTCCAGGCTGACGGCCATGTGCTGGAGCCCGGCAGCGACGCCGAGGCGGTTCTCTCGCGGGTGCACGAGACGGTGTTCGGCGCCAGGCTCGAGACCTTCAGCCAGACGGCGACCAGCGACGCCCGCCAGTATGATCTCTACTACGGCATTCCGGCGCTCTGCTATGGCGGCTGCGGCAGCGGCAGCCATTCGCCGAAGGAGAAGACCGACCTCGCCTCGATGAAGCAGATCACCAAGGCGATCGCGCTGTTCGTGGCGGAGTGGTGCGGTGTCCGCCCGGTCCGCGCCTGACCCGGCGGGAGGGCGGCCCGAGAGATCGGGCCGCTATCCCTCAGATCGCGATGCGGGCGTTGGTGCGGCCGTCGGCCGTGATCGACGCCTGGATATGGCGGACGATCTGGTCGGCATGGGCGCTCGCCAGCGCATCGGCGCGCTCGACGTCGCGGGCGACGATCGCCGCGATCATGTCCTCGTGCTCGTTGACATATTCACGCGGCAGCATGTCGTGGAACGACGAATAGTAGAGCCGCAGGATGCGCCGGCCCTCGTCCAGGAGCTGGGTGAAGAGGTCGGTGTAGTAGCGGTTGCGGCCGGCCCGCGCGATCTCGATGTGGAAGTCGCGGTTGGCCGCAATCATCGCCAGCGCGTCGCGCGCCTCGACCGCCTGCGCGAAGGTCGCCTGCAATTCGCCGATGCGGCGGATGTCGTCCTCTCGGTGATGCACGGCGGCGAGGCGGGTCGTCACCCGGTACATCAGCGTCAGCGCATCGAAGAACTGCGGCAGGCCGAGGAAGTCGATGTTCGCGACGATGGTGGCGCGGTTCGGCAGCGTGGTGATCAGGCCCTCGGCGGCGAGGCGGACGAGCGCCTCGCGGATCGGCGTGCGCGACAGCGAAAAGCGCTGCGCCAACTGAACTTCGTCGATCGGGCTGCCAGGCGGCAGCTCCAGCTCGATGATGTCGTTCCTGAGCGCCTCGTAGACATGGCCGACGCCGGATCCGCGCCGGTGGGCGATCGAGGTTTCGACGGTCTGCGCGTCGTTCTGCTTGCTCATGATGGCGTCCGCCCCTCGCGTTCCGGTGCGGCCTTCTTAGCCAACAATCCGGTTGTGTGAAAAGTGTCGATGCCTTTTATTTTGTTTGTCGACAACAGGAATGCAGCCCGTTACACATGATGCATTCATCGAATATGAGGTCGAGCGCTTCATGAAGATCGGCGTGATCGGGGCGGGTATCGTGGGAGTTTCGTCGGCGCTGGCGCTGGTGGAACGCGGTCACGACGTCACCATCCTCGAGCGGGCCGATGTCGCGGCGGGCGCCTCGCGCGGCAACGCCGGCGCCTTCGCTTTCGCCGACGTGATCCCGCTGGCGACACCCGGCATCATGCGTCGCGCCCCGAAATGGCTGTTCGATCCCGACGGTCCGCTGTCGATCCCGCCCGCCTATCTCCCGAAGATCGTGCCCTGGCTGCTGTCGTTCTGGCGCGCCAGCCTGCCGGATCGCTACCGCGCCGCCGTGGCCGCGCAGGCGGCGATGATGGCGCATTCGCAGGCGGCGCTGGAGCGCCTCGTCGCCGGCCATGCGCTGGAAGGATTGCTGCGCCGCGAGGGCCAGCTGCAGCTCTATGAAGGCGAGCGCGATTTCCGCAGCAGCCTCGGATCCTGGGAGGAGCGCCGCGCCGCCGGCGTCCGCTTCGAGTTTCTGGAGGGCTCGGCGGCGATTGCCGAGATCCAGCCGGGCCTCGCCCAGCGCTTCACCCATGCCGGCTTCACGCCGGACTGGATCAACGTCGTCGACCCGGTGGTGTGGACGCGCCATCTCGCCGATCTCTTCCGGGCCCGCGGCGGCCGGATCGAGCGCTGCGACATCCGCGCGATCGCGCCTGTCGAGGGCAGCGTCCGTCTGGTCGCCGCCGGGCAGGATCGGCAGTTCGATCGCGTCGTGCTCGCGGCCGGCGCCTTTTCCGGCCGGCTGCTCCGCCCGCTCGGCATCCGCCTGCCGCTCGAGACCGAGCGTGGCTACAACACAACGCTGCCGGCCGGCCGCTTCGACCTCCGCACGCAGGTGACCTTCGGTGGCCACGGCTTCGTCGTCACCCGCATCGGCGACGGCATCCGCGTCGGCGGCGGCGTCGAACTCGGCGGGCTCGACCTGCCGCCGCGCATGGCGCGGGCCGACGCGCTGTTGCGCAAGGCGGCGACCTTCCTGCCGGGCCTGGACACGTCGGGCGGCACCCAGTGGATGGGCTTCCGCCCCTCCATGGCCGACAGCCTGCCGGTGATCGACGCGGCGCCGGGCCATCCCGCCCTGGTGCTCGCCTTCGGCCACGGCCATCTCGGCCTCACCCAATCGGCAGGCACGGCGGAACTCGTCGCCGATCTGGTCGAGCGCAAGCCTTCCGCCATCGACATCACGCCCTACAGGGCTTCCCGCTTTTCGAGCGTTTCAGCATGACCAATCACACCTTCTCCTGCATCGACGGCCATACCTGCGGCAATCCCGTGCGCCTCGTCGCCGGCGGCGGTCCGCGCCTCGAAGGCGCGAACATGATCGAGAAGCGGGCGCATTTTCTCGCCGAATATGACTGGATCCGTACCGGGCTGATGTTCGAGCCGCGCGGCCACGACATGATGTCGGGCTCGATCCTCTATCCGCCGACGCGCCCCGATTGCGACGTCGCGGTGCTGTTCATCGAGACCTCGGGCTGCCTGCCCATGTGCGGCCACGGCACCATCGGCACGGTGACCATGGCGATCGAGAACGGCCTCGTCACGCCGAAGGAGCCGGGCAGGCTGCGCCTCGACACGCCGGCGGGCCTCGTCACGGTCGAGTACCGCCAGGAGGGCCGCTTCGTCGAGGAGGTCCGCCTCACCAACGTGCCGGCCTTCCTCTATGCCGAGGGGCTGACGGCCGAGGTCGAGGGTCTCGGCGAGGTGACGGTCGACGTCGCCTATGGCGGCAATTTCTACGCGATCGTCGAACCGCAGGCGAATTTCCGCGACATGGCCGATTTCTCGGCCGGGGAACTGGTCGGCTTCAGCCCGAAGCTGCGCGCGGCGTTGAACGCCAAGTACGAGTTCGTGCATCCGGAGAACCCGGCGATCCGCGGCCTGAGCCATATCCTGTGGACCGGCGCGCCGCTCAATCCCGAGGCGACGGCCCGCAACGCCGTCTTCTACGGCGAGAAGGCGATCGATCGTTCTCCCTGCGGCACCGGCACCTCGGCGCGCATGGCGCACTGGGCCGCCAAGGGCCGCCTCAAGGTCGGCGACGACTTCATCCACGAGAGCATCATCGGCAGCCTGTTCAAGGGCCGCGTCGAGGCGGCGGTGAAGGTCGGCGATCGCGACGCCATCATCCCGTCGATCGGCGGCTGGGCCCGCCAGACCGGCTTCAGCACGATCTTCATCGACGATCGCGACCCCTATGCGCACGGCTTCACGGTGATCTGACAAGGCGGGATCAACCCGCCGCATCCGGCGCGCACCCTTCACGAGGACTTCCATGACTGATATCGCATTCATCAATGCCCGGCTTCCCGATCTCGATGCGGAGAGCCTCGGCGCGCCGACGACCGTGGTCGTCCGCAATGGCCGCATCGCCGAGATCGGCGGCGCCGCGCCCGAGGGCATGCCGCGCCACGATCTCGCTGGCCGCACGCTGATGGCGGGCCTGATCGACTGCCACTTCCATGTCGTCGCCCATTCGCTTGATCTCTGGTCCAACGTCATCGCGCCGGATTCGCTCGCAGCGCTCCGCGCCGCGAAGATCATGCAGGGCCTGCTCGACGCCGGCTTCACCACGGTGCGCGACCTCGGCGGCGCCGATATCGGCCTGGTCCGCGGCGTCGAGGAAGGGCTGATCGACGGTCCCGACCTCGTCATCTGCGGCAAGGGCCTGTCGATGACCGGCGGCCATTGCGACCTGCGCGCCCGCACCGACATCCGCCCGGACGCGATGGGCTGGCGGCTCGCCAACATGGGCGTGCTGGTCGATGGCGTCGACGACGTCCGCCGCGCCTGTCGCAAGATGCTGAAGGAAGGCGCCCGCTTCATCAAGGTGATGGCGAATGGCGGCGTCGCCTCGCCGAACGACCCGATCGACTCGCTGCAATATTCGGACGACGAGATCCGCGCCATGGTCGAGGAGGCCGGCAATGCCGGCACCTATGTCTCGGCCCATACCTACAGCGATGCCTCGATCCGCCGCTGCGTCAAGCTCGGCGTCAAGTCGCTCGAGCACTGCAACCTGATCGGCGCCGAGACGGCGGCGATGGCGGCCGAGGCCGGCTGCACCGCCGTGCCGACGCTCGCCGCCTATGAGGGCCTGAAGCTCGAAGGCGCCGCCCTGGGCCTCGGTCCGGCCGAACAGGCCAAGGTCGACATCGTTCGCGACAAGGGCCTGGAATCGCTGCAGATCATGCGCGACGCCGGCCTGCCGATGGCCTTCGGCACCGATTTGCTCGGCCAGCTGCGCAAGTATGGCGGCCTCGAATTCGACCTGCTCGCCAAGGTTCTGAGCCCGGCCGAGATCCTGCGCTCGGCCACCGAGATCGGCGCGAAGCTGTGCCGGATGGAAGGCGAGGTCGGCGTGATCGCGAAGGGCGCCCGCGCCAACTTCGTCGTCGTCGACGGCGATCCGCTCGCCGACGTCACGCTGCTCGGCCGCCCGGCCGAGACGCTGCGCGCCGTCGTCAAGGACGGCCGCGTCGTGCGCGGCGCCCTGGCGGAGGCGGCGTGATGGCCGTCCCGTTCGACATCGAGCACGTCGCCCGCATCGTCGCCGGCCCCAACGCCGCCGCGAACCTGTTCGCCTACCTGCATGCCGGCATCAATCGCGACGTCGGCTGCGGCCTCCTGACCGCTTCGGTCTACGACATCCCGAACCTTCGCTCGCGCCGGGTCTTCTCCGAGGATGTCGAGGCCTATCCGCTCGGCAATTTCAAGCGCCTCGACAAGAACCTCTACTTCGAGACGGTGCTGGCCGGCCGGCGCCACTTCTCCTCGACCACCATCGAGGAGATCGCCGGGGTGTTCTTCGACTGGGAGAAGATCCAGGCGCTCGGCTTCGAATCCAACATGAACCTGCCCGCCATCGCCAACGACACGGTGATCGGCACGATCAACCTTCTTGAGAAGAAGGGCCACTACACGGCCGAGCGCGTCGAAAAGGCGCTCGCCTGGCAGCCGATCGTGACGCTGGCTTTCCTGCTGCTCGCCAACGAGGGCAGCGACGAGGCGAATTTCCAGCCCGGCCTTTCGGTCGCGCGGAATGCCGGAATGGAAGGGGGCGCCGCCACGGCGTGAGCCGTCGCCTGCCACCACAACAAGAACGAGCCGAAAAGGCCTGGGCGGCGGATCGAAAACGACCCCTGCCAATGACAAACACCTGACGGAGACATGGAAATGAAGAAGACCCTCATGACCGCCGCCGCCCTGTCGGCCCTGACGCTGATGTCGCCGCTGGCGGCCAATGCGGAAGACGCCCCGGTTCGCGTCGCCTTCCTCGCGGCTTCGAGCCAGAACGGCTTCAACCAGGCGATCTATGCCGGCATCCAGAAGGCGGCCAAGGACTTCGGCGGCAGCGTCACCACCGAGATCTTCGACGGCGAATTCTCGGCAACCAAGCAGTTCAGCCAGGTCGAGGATCTGGTCGCAGGCGGCCGCTTCGACGCGATCATCATCGCCCCGAACGACACGGTCGGCATCGCCACCGCGCTCGAGGACGCCACCGGCGCCGGCCTCAAGGTCGCGACCACGCTGTTCCCGGTCGGCCCGGAACTCAGCAACATGCAGCCGCAGGTGAAGGGCCTGACCACGACCGTCGCTACCGATCCGTCGATCGGCGCGCGCGCCCAGGCCGAGAAGATCGTCGAGTACTGCGCCGACAAGAACCCGTGCAAGGTGGCCGTCATCATCGGCCAGCTGATCTATCCGTTCGATAACCTGCGCAACGAGACCTACAAGAAGGTGCTCGGCGAGCACAGCAACATCCAGATCGTCGCGACGGGCGAGGGCAACTACGACCCGAACACCGCGATGAAGTCGATGCAGGACATCCTGCAGGCGCATCCCGACGTCAACGCCGTCCTCGGCAGCGCCGACCAGCACCTGATGGGCGCCGAGATCGCCCTGACCGATGCCGGCATCGACCTTTCGAAGGTCTACACGATCGGCGGTGGCCTGAACCAGATCGCGGTCGACGCGATCCGCGCCGGCAAGTGGAACGCCACGCTGATGCAGGTGCCGGCGTCGATGGGCGCCGCGGCGCTGACCGCCATCGTCAAGGCCAAGCGCGGCGAAGAAGTCCCGACCTGGATCGACGAGTCGAAGCTGCGCGAGATCCCGCAGATCGTCGACAAGAAGTGGCTGGATGCGAATCCGGACTTCGTTGCCGAGTGGCAGGGCTGACGCCTCGGCGTCACGTTTCGGCGGCGCCGCTTCGGCCGCGCCGCCTCCTCTGCCCGGACGATACGAAGAAAGGAAAACCATGACTGCGGAAGGCCATGCCGTCAGCATTCGTGGTGTCGTCAAGAGCTTCGGAGGGACACGGGTCCTCGACGACATCAACATCGATTTCAAGGCCGGCGAGGTCCATGCCCTCGTCGGCGAGAATGGCGCCGGCAAGTCCAGCGTCGGCAAGATCGTCGGTGGCTACTATTCCGCCGATGGCGGCGAGATCACGGTCTTCGGCGAGAAGATCGGCCGTTTCTCCCCGCGCGAGGCGCTTTTGCGCGGCATCGCGATGATCCACCAGGAGCTGCAGCTCGTCCCCGAGCTCACCGTGGCCCAGAACGTCTTCCTGGGCCTCGAAAGCCACCGCGCCGGCCTGCTGGTCGGCGGCGATCTCGAACGCTTCGCCGTGATCGAGGCGACCTGCGACTTCGGCCTCGATCCCAGGGCCAAGGTGGCGAACCTTCGCATCGCCGAGCGGCAGAAGGTCGAGATCATGCGGGCGATTGCCCGCAACGCCCGCGTCATCATCATGGACGAGCCGACCTCGTCGCTGACCGAGGACGAGGCGGAGCGGCTGCACCAGCTGATCCGGCGGCTGAAGTCGAACGGCGTCACCGTCATCTATGTCAGCCATTTCCTCGATCACATCCTGGCGAACTGCGACCGCATCACCGTCATGCGCGACGGCCGCGTGGTGCGCACCGCCTCGGTCGAGGGAGAGACCAAGCAGAGCCTCGTCGACAGCATGCTGGGCCAGGCCTCGAACATCATCTGGCCGAGCCTTCCCCCGGCGCCGGCGGAGACGGTGAAGCCGATCGCCGAGATGCGCAATGTCTCGACCGATACGGGCCTGCGCGACGTTTCGCTGCTCGTCCGGCCGGGCGAGATTGTCGGCCTGATCGGGCTGGTCGGCTCCGGCCGCACCGAAATCGGCCGTGCCATGTTCGGCGCCGATCCGATCGAGGCGGGCAGCTACGCGATCGACGGCATCGAGCAGCGCCGGCTCGACGTCACCCGCGCCGTCGCCCAGGGCGTCGCGCTCGTTCCAGAGGACCGGCGCAAGCAGGGCCTCGTGCTGACGCAGACGACGCGGCCGAACATCAGCCTCGCGACGCTGGGCGGCCTCAGCCGCTTCGGCCTCCTCAATCGCAACGAGGAGATGGACCGTGTCCGCGCGATGATCAAGCATTTCGGCATCGTGCCGGGCAAGGTCGATGGCGAGGTCGCGTTCTATTCGGGCGGCAACCAGCAGAAGGTGCTGCTGTCGAAATGGGCCGTCGCCAAGCCGCGTCTGCTCATCCTTGACGAGCCGAGCCGCGGCGTCGACATCGGCGCCCGCCAGCGCATCCATGAATTCATCGTCGAGATGGCCGCCGCCGGAACTGGCGTCCTGCTCATTTCCTCCGAGCTGGAAGAAGTCATCAACCTCTCCCACCGCGGCTACCTCATGAGCGAAGGCCGGATCTTCGACGAGGTGTCCTGCCGCGATCTCACCGTGGACGCCGCGCTCAACCGCATCTTCCGGGAGCAGAGCCGCAACCACGACATCCAGGAGACACCCCTGCAATGACCGATACGCGTGCAATCCTGGCAGGCGGACGGCAGGCCCCCCGGTTCTCGGTCGCGTCCTTCGCGCGCGAATATGGCGTTCTCGTCATCATCGCCGCGCTTCTGATCGGCCTGACCTTTGCCTCCGACAGCTTCCTGACGCCCCGCAACCTGCTCAACATCGTCAACCAGAGCGCTCCGCTCGCGATCATCGCCTGCGCGCTGACCCTAGTGATCATCGCCGGCGGCTTCGACCTTTCGACCGGCGCCATCTTCGGCGTCGCCTCGGTCTCGGCCGGCTGGATCGCCGTCAATGTCGATCCGGTGACGGCAATGATCGCCGGACCGCTGATCGGCGTGGCGCTGGGTCTCGTCAACGGCGTGATCATCACCGCCTTCAACGTGCATTCCTTCCTGGTGACGCTCGCCACCAGCCTCGTCTATCGCGGCATCGCCATCCTGATCACCGGCGGTGCGCTGATCCCCGTGCGCATTCCGGAGTTCGCCTGGCTCGGCCGCGAGAAGGTCGGCATGGTCAACATCGCCGTGATCGTCTTCGTCCTGTTCATGCTGGTCATGATGCTGCTGCTGAACCGCACCACCTTCGGCCGGCGCGTGTTCGCGGTCGGCGGCAACGAGGAAGCGGCGATCCTCTCCGGCATCCGCACCAAGCTGATCAAGATCGCCACCTTCGCGATCTCTGGCGGCGCGGCGGGCCTTGCCGGCGTCATCACCGTGTCGCGCCTCTCCATGGCCTCGCCCCAGGCGGGCGCCGGCATGGAGCTCGAGGCGATCGCGGCGGTCATCCTCGGCGGCACCTCGATCATGGGCGGCGCCGGCGCGATCTGGCGTTCCGTCTCCGGCGTGCTGCTGATGGCGCTGATCGGCAACGGTTTCAACATCCTGAACGTGAACCCGTTCTTCAAGGATCTGACCACCGGCGTGATCATCGTCGTCGCGGTGGCGCTCGCGGCGTCGAAACCGCGCCGCTGATCCTTTAGCGGGCGCGCCCCCATTCGCTTCCGGCTCCCGCGACGGCCCGACGGTCGTCGCAGGCATCGGCACTCATTTGCCCGAGAGGTCGTTCATGACTGAGAAGATTACGCGTGTCTCCACCGACGTTGGCGGCACCTTCACCGATCTCGTCTATTTCGAGATGGACATGGCCACCGGCGTGCAGACCGTGCGGACGGAAAAGTCCGACACCACGCCGCCGGATTTCGAGAAGGGCGTTCTGAACGTCTTCGACAAGGCCGGCGTCGACGTCGAGGCGGTCGACTTCTTCGCCCACGGCACCACCGTGGTGATCAACGCGCTGACCGAGCGCAAGGGCGCCAAGGTCGGCCTGATCGTCACCCGGGGCTTTCGCGACGCGATCGAGATCGGCCGCGGCAACCGCCCCGATTTCTTCAATCTGAAATATGTGAAGCCGGAACCCTTCGTCGAGCGCTACCTGCGCCGCGAGGTGACGGGCCGCATGGATTATCGCGGCACCGAGGTGACGGCGCTCGATCTCTCGGAGCTCGACGCGATCGTCGCCGATTTCCGGGCTGATGGCGTCGAGGCGGTGGCGATCTGCCTGCTGCACTCCTACGCCAACCCGGCGCATGAGAAGGCGATCCTCGACGGCGTGCGCGCCCGGTGGCCGGGCGTCACCGCCGTCGCCTCGCACCAGATAACCCGCGAATGGCGCGAATATGAGCGCACCAACACCACGGTGTTCTCGGCCTATGTGCAGCCGAAGGCGGAGCGCTATCTGGAGAAGCTCGAGAGCGGCCTGAAGGGCAGGGGCTATCGCGGCAATCTCTTCATCATGCAGTCGAACTGCGGCGTCGACTCCGTCGAGGCGGTCAAGGCCGTGCCGATCACCATGGTCGAGAGCGGCCCGGCCTCGGGCTTCTGGGGCGCGGCGGAACTCGGCCGCATCATCGGCGAGCCCAACGTGCTGGCGCTCGACATCGGCGGCACGACGGCGAAGTGCTCGCTGATCGAGGGCGGCCAGGTGACGATCAAGACGGACTACTGGATCGAGCGCAACCGCCGCTCGGCCGGCTATCCGATCATGGTGCCGGTGGTCGATCTCGTCGAGATCGGCAATGGCGGCGGTTCGATCGCCTGGGTCGACGATTTCGACAAGCTGCATGTCGGCCCGCAATCGGCCGGCTCCACCCCCGGACCGGCCGCCTATGGCCGCGGCGGCACCAAGGCGACGACGACCGACGCCAACCTGGCGCTCGGCCGCATCAATCCGGACTATTTCTGCGGCGGCACGGTCAAGGCCGATATCGGCGCGCTGAACGGCGCGCTGGCGGAGCTCGCCGACAAGCTCGGCACGGCGCCGGTCGACGTGGCGCGCGGCATCGTCCGCATCGCCAATTCGAACATGGTCAACGCGCTCAAGCTGGTCTCGGTCAATCGCGGCTATGACCCGCGCGACTTCACCCTGGTGGTGTTCGGCGGCGGCGGCCCGATGCACGGCGTGGCGCTCGGCCAGGAGCTCGGCGTCAAGAAGGTGGTGGTGCCGCGCGGCGCACCGGTCTTCTCGGCCTGGGGCATGATGATGTCGGACCTGCGGCGCGACTATTTCGTCACCCGCCTGCTCGACGCCACCGACCATGCCGGCCTCGACGACCTGCTCGCCGGCATGATGGACCTCGCCCGTGAAGAGTTCGCCCGCGAGGGCGTCGCGAGCGAGAAGATCACCATGCGGCCGCAGGTGCGCTGCCGCTACCAGAACCAGGAATTCGCCGTCGAGGTGCCGATCGAGGCCGGCCGCATCGGCCCGGCCGAGATCCAGGCGATGGTGACGTCGTTCCACGAGGTCTATGAGCGCGAATACACCTATCGCCTGCAGGCGGAGGTCGAGATCATCGGCCTGCACCTGATCGCGGCGAGCGAGGTCGGCAAGCTCGAGCTGGTGCCGATGCCGGTCACCGGCGCCAAGCTGGAGGACGCCGTCAAGGGCCGCCGCATGGTCGACTACGCCACCGAAGGCGTGCACGAGGCGACGATCTACGACGCCACGAAGTTCGAGCCCGGCATGCGCTTCAACGGCCCGGCGATCATCGAGGATCCCGGCACCACCATCGTCGTCCATCCCGGCAACCGCGTCGAGATCGACACCTTCGGCAACACCCACATCGAGATCCGGGGCTGATCATGAACGACATGACGACCGTGAAGGCCACGACGACCAAGGACTTCGATCCCGTCACCTTCGACATCATCCAGAGCGCGCTGGAGGCCATCGCCGACGAGATGTTCGTCGCGCAGGTGAAGACCTCGATGAGCGCGATCATCTACGAGGTGCTCGACCTCTCCACCTCGGTGCTCGACCGCCATGGCGAGATCGCGGCGTCGGGCGCCGGCATTCCCGCCTTCATCGGCGTGCTCGACAAGGCGATCAAGGGCATCTTCAAGAAGTACTCGCTGGACGAGATCAAGCCGGGCGACGTGTTCGCCTCGAACGATCCCTATTTCGGCGGCGTCACCCACCTGAACGACATGGTGCTGGCGGCCCCCGTCTTTCATGAGGGGCGCCTGATCGCCTGGGTCTCCAACATCGCCCACTGGAACGATGTCGGCGGCAACGTGCCGGGCTCGATGTCGACCGACGCGACCGAGATCTTCCAGGAAGGCGTCCGCATCCCCGCGGTGAAGCTGTTCGAGGAAGGCCGCGAGAACAAGGCCGTGTTCGACATCCTCTACGTCAACACGCGCCTGCCGGACTATCTGCGCGGCGACCTCTGGGCCGGCATCGCCGGTCTCCGGATCGGCGAGCGGCGCGTGCTGGAACTGGTCGAGAAATACGGCGCCGACACCTTCGAGGCGGCGGTCGACGACTACATGCAGCTCGGCGAGCGCCGGGCCCGCGCGGCGCTGCGCAACATCCCCGAAGGGACCTACACCTTCGAGGAAGAGCAGGACACCGGCGCCATCCACCGCGTCACGCTGACGATCAATGCCGACGAGTTCGTCGTCGATCTCACCGACAATCCGAAGCAGAAGGGCTCGTCCAATTCGAGCCGCGAGGGCACGGAGATCGCCGTCCAGCTCGCTTTCAAGGCGTTCACCGACCCGGACGCGCCCGGCAATGGCGGCTTCTTCCGGCCGTTGAAGGTGGTGACCAAGCCCGGCACGATCTTCCACGTCGAGGCGCCCGGCGCGCTCGGCTACTATTCGGAAGTCGAGATCCGCGTGTTCGACATGATCCTGCGCGCGCTCGCCTCGCATTTCCCGGGCGTCGTGCCGGCCGGCAATTTCGCCTCGATCTGCGGCACCACCGTCGGCGGCCCGCATCCCGAGCATGGCCGCCACTACACCATCGTCGAGCCGCAGATCGGCGGCTGGGGCGCATGGGAAGGGTCGGACGGCCCGAGCGGCCAGTTCTCCGGCTTCCACGGCGAAACCTTCAACTGCCCGGCCGAGGTCGCCGAAGCCCGCTACGGCCTCGCGGTCGACCAGGTCGCGCTCAATGCCGAGCCGGGCGGCGAGGGCCAGTGGCGCGGCGGCAAGGGCATCGACGTGCATTACCGCGTCCGCGCCGACAACAACTTCCTGTCGCTCGGCTACACCCGTTCGCGCATTCCGCCATGGGGCGTCGCCGGCGGCCTGGACGGCTCGACCAACTATATCGAGCTGCGCCGCACGGACGGCAGCAAGGAGCGCCTCTCCTTCGCCACCAATGTCGAGGTCAACACGGGTGACGTCATCCGCGTCGTCACCGGCAATGGCGGCGGCTTCGGCGATCCCGCCCGGCGCAGCCGCGAGGCGATCGAGCGCGACATCCTGAACGGCTACCTGACCCCGGCGCGCGCCACCGAGATCTATGGCTACGAAGGCTGAGATCCGCGCTTCGTTGCGCGGCTAGACGGGCGGATGCCGGATCGCAGCTGATGATCCGGCATCCTGCAATCAGGACGGGCAGGCTGGCGTGAGCCCGCCGTCCGGCGAGGGCACCAGGCATTGTCGGTGCCTGTCCGTTTCGTCATGCCGAACGCTTTCCGAGTTTGCCGTTTTCCGCGCTTTCGGGCGCGGCTGGCCACGCGGAAGGGCTTGCCGAACGGATGCCGGAGCGGGCAGCCTAAAGTTGCTCTCGGTCGTGCAATTTTTGTCGACAAGTAAAATACAAATGATATGGTGAGTCAGGATCAAGGCGGTTCGCGCCCTGCGCCGCGAAGCCGAGAAGACAGGCTCTGAAGGAGAACCAAATGAAGTCCGCCATTTTTTCCGGCTGCATTCCGGCGCTGATGACGCCGTGCAAGGCTGATCGCACGCCCGATTTCGACGCGCTGGTGCGCAAGGGCAAGGAACTGATCGCCCACGGCATGTCGGCTGTCGTCTATTGCGGCTCGATGGGCGACTGGCCGCTCCTGAGCGATGCGCAGCGCATGGAAGGCGTGGAGCGCCTGGTGAAGGCCGGCGTTCCCGTTATCGTCGGCACCGGCGCGGTCAATACCGCGAGCGCTGTTGCGATCTCGGCACACGCGCAGAAGGTCGGCGCCCAGGGCCTGATGGTCATTCCGCGCGTCCTGTCGCGCGGTTCGTCGGTGGCGGCGCAGCGCAATCACTTCAAGGCGATCCTCGCCGCCGCGCCCGACCTGCCGGCGGTGATCTACAACAGCCCCCATTACGGCTTCGCCACCCGCGCGGACCTGTTCTTCGCGCTGCGCGCCGAGCATCCGAACCTGATCGGCTTCAAGGAGTTCGGCGGTCCGGCCGACATGACCTACGCGGCCGAACACATCACCAGCCGCGACGACACCGTCACGCTGATGGTCGGTGTCGACACCGCCGTGTTCCATGGCTTCATCTATTGCGGCGCCACCGGCGCGATCACCGGTATCGGCAATGCCCTGCCGAAGGAAGTGCTGCACCTCTTCACGCTCTGCAAGGCAGCGGCGAAGGGCGACGTCGAGGCCCGCGCCCGCGCCCTGGAGCTGGAGAGTGCGCTCAAGGTGCTGTCGTCCTTCGACGAGGGCGTCGATCTGGTCCTCTACTACAAGCACTTGATGGTGCTGAAGGGCGACGCGGAATACACGCTGCACTTCAACGAGAGCGACGTGCTGAGCGACAGCCAGCGCAACTATGCCGGCTCGCAGCTGGCGCTGTTCGAAACCTGGTACGCCGAATGGAGCAAGCAGTTCGGCAACGCCAAGAAGAACGCGGCCTGATCCAGAACGCGGCCTGGAAGATGACGAGGCCCTCCCGGCGGGAGGGCCTTTTCTTTTCCGCTCCGCAAGCGATGGACGTGCTGATTCCACCTGCCGGAACGCGACATCCCCAGGAATCCGCGCGGCCGGTCGCCGAGACCGCAACGGCAGCCGGATCACCCGCTGACGGCGGCTTTTCCCTCCATGCCGTAGCGTCTGCCTAAGTTTCATGCGTGGTCGCACAACCTGCGCGCACAATTCCGTCGCGACAGCCTGTTTTCGCGCCCTGTGCCCAGATCCTGGGCGATCTGGAAACGCCCGGCGTAGTGTGACACGACTAAGACATCACCCTTTGAAACCGTCGGGAGAAGCGCAATGCGACTGAAGGGGCTACTGGCCATGGGAGTGGCCGTCATGCTGGGAACCGCGTCGGCGTCCGCCGGCGAACTCAGCTTCTGGCATGCTTATGCCGGCCAGCAGGACAAGACCGACTTCATCAATTTCGCGCTCGACGCCTTTGCCAAGGCGCATCCCGACATCAAGCTCGATGTCGTTCCGGCCGAGCAGTCCGCCTACAAGACCAAGCTCAACACGGCGATGGCCTCCGGCAATCCGCCCGACGTGTTCTACACGCTCCCGGGCGGCTTCCTCGGCGCCTTCGTCGATGGCGGCCAGATGTACGCTCTGGACCAGGACCTGGCCAAGGATGGCTGGGGCGCCACCTTCCTCGAGAGCGCGCTCGCCCAGACCACCAAGAACGGCAAGGCCTATGCCGTGCCGGTCGACGTCGACGCCGCCGTGTTCTGGTACAACAAGGCGCTGTTCGCCGAGCATGGCTGGGAAGTCCCCAAGACCTATGACGAGCTCGTCGCACTCGCCGAGAAGGTCAAGGGCGAGGGCCTGATCCCGTTCGCGCTCGGAAACAAGGATTCCTGGCCGGCCACCTTCTGGTTCCAGTATCTCGAGATGCGCCTGAAGGGCTCGGGCGCCGTCGCCGCCTTCGTCAACAAGGACGCCGACGCGACGCTGCTCCCCGAGGCCAGTGACGCCTTCGCCCGCGTCGCCGATCTCGCCCAGAAGGGCTATTTCCCGATCGGCTTCAACGGCATGAGCGACCAGGAAGCCAACATGCTCTTCCTGAACGGCCAGGCGGCGATGCTGCTGAACGGCACCTGGCAGATCGGTGCCTCCAAGGACGCGCCGGAGGGCTTCGAGCTCGCCTCCTTCGCCTTCCCGGCAGTCGCCGGCGGCAAGGGCGACCAGACGGACGTGCTCGCCGGCGTGGCGGCGGCGTTCGGCATCTCCGAGAAGGCCGCCAACAAGGCCGACGCGGTGACGCTGCTGCGCTTCCTGACCTCGCCCGAGGTGATGACCAAGTATGTCGAGCTGCGCAAGACGATGGTCACCGTCAAGGACGCGACCACCGAGGCGGCCGCCGGTCCGGTCCTCTACGGCATCAGCAACGGCCTGATGAAGTCGGCCGGCCATCTTGACCCGTTCTACGACACGGCGATGCCGCCCAAGGCCACCAACGCCTACTACACCAGCCTGCAGGGCGTGCTCGACGGTTCGGTCAAGCCCGAGGACGCGGCGAAGAAGGTCGAGGACGCGCTCAAGGCCGGCCAGTAACGACCGCTATCCGATATCGCGCGGCGGGGGCGACCCCGCCGCGTGCGTTTCCGGGCAAAGCCCGAGAAAGACCCGAGGAAAGTCCCAAGGACAGCCCATGACATCGAGCTCGCGCGACGTCGCGCCGAAGGAGCAGACCCGCGCGGCGCTCCTGTTCCTGCTGCCGGCCTTCGTCCTGATTGCGGTCTTCGTCGCCTATCCGATCGTCTATGCGGGCTGGCTCTCCTTCTTCCGCTGGGACGGCGCCTCGGCCCCGGCCTTCATCGGCCTCGACAATTTCCTGCGTCTCGCCGCCGACGCGATCTTCTGGAAGTCGCTCGGCCGCAACATCCTGATCGCCGCGACCGCGATCGTGCTGCAGGTGTTCCTGGCGCTCCTCATCGCCTATTGCCTGGTCCGCATCGTTCCCTTCGTCAGCCGGCTGTTCCTGTTCTTCTATCTCGTGCCGGTGATGGTCAGCGAGATCTGCATCGGCCTGCTCTGGCGCTTCCTGTACAATCCCTATTTCGGGCTGGTGAACGCGTCGTTGAAGGCGCTCGGCCTCGGCTGGCTGCAGCGCGGCTGGCTGGGCGATTCCGCCACCGCCTTCCCGGCCGTCGTCGTGGTGATGAGCTTCACCTATCTCGGCCTCTACGTGCTGCTCTTCGTCGCCGCCGTGCGCAACGTGCCCGAAAGCCTCTACGAGACGGCCGAAATCGACGGCGCCGGCCATTTCACCAAGTTCTTCTCGATCACCGTGCCGATGGTCTGGGACGCCGTGCGCGCCAATGCCCTGCTCGCCATCATCGGCTCGCTGAAGACCTTCTCGCTCGTCTTCGTGCTCACCAATGGCGGACCCAACCACGCCAGCGAGGTCGTCTCGACCTATCTCTACAAGGCCGGCTTCAGCAGCTTCGAGATGGGCTACGCCGCGACGATCGGCTTTGCCCAGATGGTGCTGACGGCGGCAGGCGCCTTCGTCATCTTCCGCTATCTGAAGCGGGCGCGCGGAGGGAGCGAGCGATGAGAATGCGCGCCTCGACCCTGCCGGCCTCCGGCCCCGTCCGCCGCGTCACGCCGACCACCATCGTCGTGCTGGCGGTGCTGACCGCGCATGTGCTGATGGTGATCTTCCCGTTCGTCTGGATGGGCTACAGCACGCTGAAGACCAACAAGGAGTTCATGCGCTCCGTCTGGGCGCTGCCAACCTCCTTCTCCTTCGACGCCTATGTCGGCGCCTGGAGCGGCGGCGCGCTCGGCACCTATGCGATGAACTCGCTCTGGATCATGGCCGGCGCGACCCTCCTCACCGTGATCGTCGCGACGCTCGCCGGCTATGCGCTCGCCGTCTACAAGCCGCGCTGGATGGCCGGGGTGGAGCTGAGCCTGATGGCGGCGATGGCGATTCCCGCCTATGTCGCGCTGGTGCCGCTGGTCGTGCTGCTGCGCAAGGCCGGCCTGCTCGATACCCATCTCGGCGTCATCCTGCCGACGGCGGCGTTCAACATCCCGGTCTCGATCTTCATCATGCGCGCCTTCTTCGTGACGCTGCCGCGCGAGCTCTTCGACGCGGCGCGGCTGGACGGCACCGGCGAGTTCGGGATCTTCCGCCATATCGCCATGCCGATCGCCTGGCCGGCCATGTTCACGGTCGCGGTCGTCAACATGATCTGGGTCTGGAACGACTTCCTGTTCCCGGTCGTGTTCATCAACAGCCCGGCGCGCAAGACGCTGCCGGTCGGCCTGACGGATTTCGTCGGCGAGCACATCACCAACTATCCCGTCATGCTGGCCGCGATCCTGATCGCCGCCATCGCCCCCTTGGTCCTCTTCGTCTTCTTCGAACGCCAGATCACGTCCGCCCTCTTGGGTGGCGCCGTGAAGGAATAACCAGGAGCTTCCCCATGTCGTCCAAGCCCCCGCTCTCGGACCTGAACTTCGCCAGCCAGGCCGTCTTCTACGATCCCGAGGAGCATTCGCAGTCGATCAGCTACCCGATCTACATGTCGGCCAACTTCCAGTATGGCGGCGACATCTACGACCAGATCGTGGCGGGCGCGCGCAAGGAAGTGAACATCTACTCGCGCTGCGGCAACCCGACCGAGTACAAGCTCGAGGAGCATGTCGCCAAGCTGACGGGCGGCACCTCATGCCTCGCCACCGCCTCGGGCATGGCGGCGATCTCGCATGCGCTGTTCGGCATCCTGAAGGCGGGCGACCATGTCGTCGCCGACCTCACCACCTATTCCAGCACGCACGAGTTCTTCGATCACCGCGCGCAGGATTTCGGCCTTTCGGTCAATCTGGTCGATTGCACCAATGTGAAGGCCGTCGAGGCGGCGTTCACCGAGAAGACCAAGGTGCTCTACGTCGAGTCGATCGCCAACCCGACCATGAAGGTGCCGCCGCTGAAGGCCCTCGTCGAGCTGGCGCACGCGCGCGGCATCGTCGTGATCTGCGACAACACCTTCGCCTCGCCCGCCGTCTGCCGCCCGCATGATTTCGGCGTCGACGTCGTCGTCGAGAGCGCGACCAAGTTCATTGGCGGCCACAACGACGCGGTCGGCGGCGTGATCACGCTGAAGTCGGACATCCTGCCGGCCGACTGGCTCGAGGACGTCCGCTGGAACACGCTGAACAAGCTGGGCGCGCCGCTGTCACCGTTCAACGCCTGGCTGCTGCTGCGCGGCGCGCAGACGCTGGCGCTGCGCCTCGAGAAGCAGTGCGCCAACGCCCGCAAGCTGGCCGAGTACCTGGAGAAGCACCCGCAGGTGAAGCGCGTGTTCTATCCGGGCCTCGAATCGCACCCGAACTATGCCTCCGCCAAGGAGCAGCTGAAGGATGGCGGCGCCATGCTGTCGTTCTGCGTCGTCGACGAGGCGTCGGGCGTGCGGCTGCTGAAGCGGCTCAAGCTCTGCTCCTTCGCGGCCAGCCTCGGCGGCCTGCGCACGACGACCCAGATGCCCGCCACCATGGCCTTCCTCGACATTCCGAGCCAGGAGCGTGAGGCGATGGGCGTGGTCGATGGGCTGGTGCGCTTCTCGGTCGGCATCGAGCACATCGACGACATCATCGCCGACGTCGACCAGGCGATCGCGCAGATGCATATCGACCTCTGAGCGACGGATTCGCGCGCTCCGGCGCGCGTGCGGCACGGAAACAGAAACGGGCGGCCCGAGGTCAGGGGCCGCCCGTTTCTAGTTCCCGGCCAGGCGGAGCTGGGGTTGCTCGCCGACCGGGGCAGGGCCCGCATCTGCGGCGGGCGATCAGAGCGGCCGGAAGCGCACCGGCGCGGTGATGGTCTTGTTGGCGCCGGGGGGCGGCGCCGGCACCGGCGAGGCGCGACGGACAAGCGCCAGCACTTCCTGGTCGAGTTCCGGGAAGCCGGAAGAGCCGGCGAGCACTACGGTCAGCACGTTGCCACTGTCGTCGATGCTGAAGCGGACCGTGGCCGTGCCGACCTCGCCGCGCGACTGGGCGCCGGACGGATAGCGCTTGCGCCGTTCGAGATGCGCCATCAGCCGCGACTGCCATTTGGCCGGCGTCATCGACGAGGAGAACAGCCCGCTCGTCGACTGGCGCGCCGCCGTGCGGTTGGATGGCTTCACCTGCGCCGCCGCCTCGACGCTGGCCTTCGACGAGGCGGAGGGCGCCGCACGCGCCGGCTTCCTGGCCTGTTCCTTGGGCGGCTTCGGACGGGTTTCCTCGACCAGTTTGCGCTCCGGCGGCTTCGGGCGCGGGGCGGGGAGGGGCACGGCGATGTTCTCGATCTCTACGGTCTCGTCATCGACCGGCTCGATCTCGTCGACCACGGGCTCAATCTCCGCAACTTCCTGCACCGGTGGCGTTGTCTCTTCGAGGATCTCCTCCGGTTGCACCGCCTCGGCGACTTCCTGGACCGGCTGCACCTCTTCGGGCGTCGGCTCGTCGATCGGCTCGGCCATGTTCGGCGCGATCTCCGACTGGCTGGTGGTTTCCTGCGAGATTTCCGTCTTCTCGGTGACGGCGGCTTCGGGTTCCGCCGCCAGCTCGATCATGATCGCGGGCGGCGGCGAGGAGTCGGCGGCTACGATCGGCGGCTCCTGCATCAGCCAGGCTGCCGCGCCGACATGGGCGGTCAGTACGACGAGGCCGGCCGAGGCCCACAGCAGTGTCTCGCCGACCCGCGCGCCCCGGCCGACCGAGCGGCTCCAGTCGGTCATGGCACGACCGGCCCGGCCGCTGGCGGCGGTGCTTCTCCGGTCGGGGCCTGCGCCTCGGGAAGCACTTCCAGCCCGACCAGCGCGATCTTCAGATAGCCGGCCTTGCGCAGCAGGTTCATCACGTCCATCAGTTCGCGATAGGCGACCGCTTCGTCGGCCCGCAGGAAGACGCGGGCTTCCTTGTCGCCGGAGGTGAAGCGATCGAGCGCGGCGGCGAGGTCTTCGCGCTGGACGGGATCGTTGCCGACATGCAGCGCCAGGTCCGACTTCAGCGTCAGGTAGAGCGGCTCGTCGGGGCGCTCCTTCGGCTGCGCGGTCGAGGCCGGCAGGTCGATGTCGATGTCGACGGTGGCGAGCGGCGCCGCCACCATGAAGATGATGAGCAGTACCAGCATCACGTCGATGAATGGCGTGACGTTGATCTCGTGGTTTTCTTCCAGCTCGCCATTGTCGCGCTGACGGATGCCTCCGGCCATGGCCGTTACCCCGCCTGCCGGGCGGAGGCCGGCACCTTGGCATAGTCGAGGTCGCGGCTGACTAGGCGCTCGACGCCGGTCGCCGCGTCCGTCAGCAGCTGGCGGTAGGCGGTGATCGAGCGGGCGAAGACGTTGTAGATGACGACGGCGGGAATGGCCGCGACCAGGCCGATGGCGGTGGCGAGCAGCGCCTCGGCGATGCCGGGGGCGACGACGGCGAGGTTGGTCGTCTGCGATTCCGAAATGCCGATGAAGGCGTTCATGATGCCCCAGACGGTGCCGAACAGGCCGACGAAGGGCGCGGTCGAACCGATGGTGGCCAGCGCGCCGGTGCCCTTCGACATGCGGCGGCCGGCCTGGGCCTCGATGCGGGAGAGGCTGGAAACGAGCCGTTCCTTGACGCCGCCATCGCCGGCGTAGTCGAGCACGATCGCCGATTGCCGCAGCTCATCCTCGGCCGTGCGGACCATGAAGGCGGCCGGGCCACCGCGTCCGGACAGCGAACGACTGGCTTCCGACAGGCCCGATGACGACAGGATGGTGGTCAGCGCCCGGCGGATGCGGGCCCGCGCGCAGGCGAGCTCGATGGTCTTCGCCAGCCAGATCGTCCAGGTGATCAGCGAGGCGACGGCGAGGCCGATCATCACCGCCTTCACCACCCAGTCGGCCGCCATGAACATGCCCCAGGGCGACAGATTGTGCGGCAGGTCGCTGCGCGGCTCGGGCGTCAGGAGCTGGGTTAGCATCTCGGTCGGCGAGGCCGGCTCGGCGGTGACGGGCTTGGCGGGCGCGGCCGGAGCCGTTGTCTCGGCGGTTGCCGGGGCGGCATCGGCAGGCGTCGCAGCGCCTGGCGCGTTGACGGCCGGCGCAGCGGCCGGGTCGGCCGTGGCTGGCGCTGCATTATTGGCGGCTGGTGCCGTGTCTGCCGGGGCGGCATTGGCGGGGCTGGCAGCCGGCGGCGCGTCCGCATTGACGGAAGGGGCGGCAGCAGGAGCGGCCGGGGCTTCTAGGGTCGCGGGCGTCTCGGCGCCGGTATTCTGGGCGATGGCCAGGCTTGGGAGCATCAGCGTCGTCGCCAGCGCCAGTCCGGCGAGAAGACCCACCTTGCGTTTCCCTCGGGGCGCGGCAATGGCGGCGGCGGGCTGCATCAGGTGGGGCATGTCGGTATCTCTTGCTCATATGTACAGGCTATGGACGACGACGGACCCGGACCTTGCGGCCGGGTCGTCGCGATCCGAGACGACAGTCGATTTGGGTGCCGGTGGACGCGTTCGCCCTGGGTGCCTGTACATGTGGCGGCGGCAGGCTGAGCAGCCCGCCGCTTCCGATCTTCAAAGCCGTGGCGCGTTGTCCCCGGCGGCCGTTCTTTTCGCGATCGCGCTCAATTCACGCGACCGGTATCGGTTGCCTTCAGGCGAAGACTTCGCTCACCAGGCCCTGCACGCGGCGGAACGCAGCCCGGGCGCCCTCGACCATGCGTGCTTCTTCGTCCTGGTCGAGCTCGATTGCGTCGAGCGCGGCGGTGAACGTCTTCCAGTGCAGGCCGCGGCCTTCCGGCGCGCCGGCGAGATGGCGGGCGCCGAATTCTTCCGACAGTCCGAGCTTGGCGGCTTCCTTGATCAGGAAGGCGGCGCCGAGATTGGAGCCCTCGGCGACATAGAGCCAGCCGAGCGCGGTCGGGATGTCGGCCTCGCCATGGAAGGCGGGCGCCGTCGCCGGGGCAGGGGCCGCGACGGCGAGATCGCCAAGATCCTGCTCGACGTCGCCGAAGCGGCGGCGGCCGGCAAGGTCCGGCAGAATGCGGTCGAGATCCGGGTTGGAGTAGAGCGCGTCGATGTCGCGGTGGAACTGGTGCTGCACCGTCAGGAACATCGCATAGCGCTCGCGGCTTTCGAACGGTCGTCCCGCCATGATCGACTTGTCCAGCCGGCTATGGGTATCGGTGGTCTCCGCCTTCAGAAGCTTAGCGCGGCTCGCTTCGATGGGCTTTGCCTGTTCCGTCGTTGCGCTCATGGCCGGGTGAGTCTTTCCATAAAGTTGACTTTCTCGCCTTGGTATAGCTCAGAACTTTGCTGTCAAGCTGGCTCGGATGGTTCTGCCCGGCGAAGGCATCAATCCGAGGGTGAGCGCGTCCATGTAGTAGGCGTCCGTCAGGTTATCGACGGCCGCGTCCACCGTGACGTGCTCGTTCACCTTGTAGGAGGCGAACAGGTCGACCAGCGTGTACTTGTCCCAGTTGATGACGGTGGTGTAGCCGCCGGTGTCGGCGTTGGTGGTCGTGGTGCCACGGTCGCCCATGTAGGTGAGCCTCCCGCCGACCTCGAGGTCGCCGTCGAGGAAGCGCACGCCGGCCGTGACCGTGCCGCTCTTCTTCGGTGGAACATGCAGCTGTGCATAGCCGTTCTGGACACCTGCGGGGCGGCAGGCCAGTTGGCCGCCGGTCTCATAGGCGCAGAACTCGATCTGGTCGTAGTAGGTGCCGGACAACTCGGCGAAGGCCCAGCCGACATCGTAGCCGATATTGCCTTCCCAGCCGACGAACCGGGCGCCGGGGATGTTCCGGACCGTGACGGCCGGATAGTTGGTGCGCGTCAGGTAGTCGTCGACCTTGTTGTCGAAGTGCGAGATTTTCAGGCGCAGCTTGTCGCCGGCGGTCAGGACGTCGTCGCGCAGCACGTTGAAGCCGAACTCGGTGTTCTTGGCGTGCTCCGGCTTCACCGCCGTCAGCGGATCGACGTTGAACGAGAAGCCGGTTGTCGATTCGAACAGGCTCGGCGCGCGGATGGCTTCCGCATAGCGGGCATAGAACTCGATGCCCTGGATCGGCTCGATCGTCACCGCGATGATCGGCGCGAAGCCGTCATTGACCTCGTGATTGTGCAGCGTCGAGCCATAGTTGGATCCGTTGTCGTAGGACTCGGTCCAGGTGTAGCGGAGCGACGAGTCGAACTTCAGCCACTGGGTCGGGTTCCAGGTGCTTGCAACGAAGCCGCTCGCCTCCTGGCGCCAGCCGTCGCGCGAGGCGAGCCGGTCGTTGGAATCGATGTTCACGACGCCGGACGGCGGCGCGATGGTTTCGTAGATGTACGAGCCGCCGGCCGCGACCTCGACCTTGCCGGCCGCCGTCTCGAAGGTGGAGGTGTTGACCGCGTCGGTGCCGTAGCGCTTGGCGACGTCCCAATAGCCCTGCGGCACATCCAGGGTGGTGCCGTTGCTGAAGCTGAAAGCGTAGGGCGTGCGGATATGGGTCTCGGTATCCGTCATCCAGACATTGGCCTTGAAGTCGATCCACGGGTTCTCGGGATCGTACTTGTAGCCGGCGCGATAGGTGTTGACGGCGACGTCGCTGAGTTCGGCCTGCGTCGCGCCGTCGAAGCGGAGGATCACCGAAGGCATCATCTCGCCGAAATTGCTTTCGTAGCGCATGAAGCTGGCGTCGAAGACGTGGCCGCCATCCAGCTCCAGCTTCGCCTTGGCGAGATACGAGGTGTTGTCCTGCGAGGTGTTCAGAACCTCCTCGCCGCCGCGATAGCGGTTGAGGGCGTTGAGCGAGATCGTCGTGTATTCGGTGACGCGGTCGACCGGGATGCGCGGCGGTGCGGCGGGCGTGATCTCGGTCGTCTCGGTGATCGTCACTTCCGGCGTGCGGCCATTGGTGCCGGCGAAATAGTTGCCGTTCTTGCGGCGCGAATAGCCGGCGACGAACTCGACCGTGTCGTTGCGTGCGGCGAACGAGACGCTGCCGGCGCCGGAGGTCGGCAGCAGGGTCGCCGGCCGGTCCATGCCATAGGCGCTGCCGGTGATCGGCTCGGTCGGCACCGTCTGGATCACGCAGTTCCAGTCGCAGCCGGTGCGGTAGCGGCCGAAGCCGGTCGTGGCATAGCCGCCCGGCGTGCCGACCGGCGGCGGGCTCGCCGTATTGGTCATCAGGCTGCCCTTGACGCGCACGCCCCAGGCCTTGTCGCCGACGATGATGTCGTCGGCGTTGATTGTCTCCATCCGTACGATGCCGCCCGTCGCGCCGACGCCGTAGACGCCGGCCGAAGGACCCTTCTCGACCACCACCCCGCCGATGAAATCGGGATCGACATAGTTGCGCGAGGCGACGCCGGAATAGCCACGATAGACGGTGTTCTGCTGTTGCGTGCCGTCGACGACGACGGGAACGCGGCCGAAGCCCTGCATGCCGCGCACATTGACGTCGATGGCGCCGCTGTTGCGGTTGTCGCCGGTCAGCACGCCCGGCATGCCCTTCAGGAAGTCGCCGACCGAGGAGCCGCGGAAGCGCTCGATCTGGCGCTCGGACAGGAATTCGACGCTCTGCGCCACCTCATATTTCGCGTCCGGGCTGGCGAGGCTGCCGAGCCCGCCATAGGATCTGCCGCCCGTCACATCGATGATGTCGAGCACGGTCGTGCCCTCGGTCGAGCCCTGGACGCCCGGCGATCCGGCCGCGCCGATCGCCACGGTGCCGGCATTCGGAAACGAGTAGACCAGGCCGGAGCTGGAGAGGAGGCGCGCGAGCGCCTCGTCGCGGGTGGCGCGGCCGGTCAGGCCCGGCGAGGTCTTGCCGGCGGCCGAGGCGGCCAGATAGGTCACCTGCAGGCCGGACTGGCGGCCGAACGCCGCCAGCGCCTGGCTGAGCGGGCCGGCCGGAATCCTGAAATCGACGGCCTGCGCAGCCTGGGCCTGGGCCGCGGGAGCCATCGCCGTCCCGGCGCCGATCGTCGTCGTCAGCATCAGCGTCGCGACCAGCGCCCGGCGCGCGGTTCGTCCGCGCGCCGTATTCCCCGAATTCCGCATCATGGCTCGGCAATTCCCGTTGTTTGCATATGAGCGGGATGCCGTGCCTGAATACTGGGTAGTGCCGTCCCGAAGGCTGTTACAAACGGGCCGCCGGATTTTTCTCCCTCGAGTGAAAATTTTCTCGTGCCGCGCGATCTGCGCATGCCGGCCCGCCGATCCGCGCCGCGCGGGAGCGGTCGCATCGTGCCGATGGCAGGCAGGACTCGGGAGCGGGCGCACGTCGAGGGAACCTTGTTTCAGGGCGACCCGACCTATGGGAAGCCGGATCGCCCCGCCTCGGGGGAGGAACGGGGTGTCTGGGGCCCGGCTGTTCCCGCTGCTTGCCTGCGGGCGGAATGCCGGGCGTGAAAACCTGGGTTGTTCCGTCCCCGTGATGGATACAAACGGGCCGACGGAATTTTCTCCCGCCGGCACGTTTTTCGGGGGACCGGATGCCTAGAACTTCGCCGTCAGCCCGGCGCGCACCGTCCGGCCAGGCGACGGGATCGGGCCGGTCGACATGGCGTCCATGTAGTAGCGGTCGCCGATGTTCTCGGCGCTGAAGTCGAGCGTAACGTCCTTGCTCACCTTGTAGCTGCCGAACACGTCGACGATCGTCGACTTGTTCCAGACGGTCGGCGGGTTCACCGCGCCGGTCACAAGTCCGTAGCCGCCGAGGCGCTCGCCGAAGGAATAGACACGCGTGCCGATCTCCAGCCGCTCGTCGAACAGGCGCGCACCCACCGTCACGGTGCCCGAATATTTCGGCGGGACGTTCATGATGCCGTAGTCGCCGGCGGCCGCCGCGTTGCCGCAGACTCCGTTGCTGCCGCAGAATTCGATGTCGTCGTACTTCGTGAAACCGGCCTCGACGAAGAACTTGCCGGTATCGTAGCGCGCGGAAAGCTCGTAGCCGCGGAACTCGGCCTGGTCGATGTTGGACCAGGTGTAAGTCGAATAGGGCGCGCGGACGCGGACGATGTAGTCGTCGTAATTGTTGTCGAAATAGACGGCCTTGAAGCGAAGGGCGTCACCGGCGGTGAACACGCTGTCCCGCTTCACGTTGAAGCCGAATTCGACGTTCTTGGAGATTTCGGGTTGCAGGTCCGGGTTCTGGACGATGGCGCCGATGCCGATCACCGACCATTCGCGCAGGCTCGGCGGCCGCCAGCCCTCCGTATAGGAGGCGAAGAGCTGCAGGCCGTCGAGTGGCATCACCGTGACCGTGGCCGAAGGATTGATGCGGGAACCGCTGCCGGTCGGGAGGGCGGAAAGGCCCTCGCTCGTCCCCTTCGCCTCGTAGCTGTCGTAGCGGAGGCCGCCCTCCAGCCGCAGCCAGTCCGTCACGTCGAGCCGGGTCTGGTTGAAGGCGCTCCAGAGCAGGCGGTCGCCATTGGGGTTCGAGTTGATATAGATCGGCACGTCCGGCGCCGAGGGGGAGTAGACGCGGGTCTCGCTTTCACGGGCGCGCTCCTCGACGAATTCGAGGCCGTTGTTGAGGGTCAGGAGGCCGAGGCCCGTCTCGAGGGTCGTGCGGTTCGAGACATCGCCGCCATAGGTCCGCACATGCGTCCTGCCGTCGGCGCCCAGGCCATAGGTATTCGAGCGCAGCGTCTGGCTGAAGGTGTCGATGTCGGTGGCCCAGAGATTGGCCGTCACGTTGAGGTAGTCATTATCGGCCGGATCATACTGGTACGTAGAGCGGAAGGTGTTGGTCGTCGTCTCGCTGAGGCCTTTCTGCGTCGCCGGAAGCGGAAAGGTGGGGCTGGTCGCGAAGCCGAGAAGGGTCTCGTCGTTCTCGCCATACTGGTTGTTGTAATAGGTGTATCCCAGCTCCAGCGAATGACCGTCGCCCCATTTCACCTTGCCCTTGGTAAGAAAGGTCGTCGTGTCCTGCGAGGTGTTGAGAACCTCGTCGCCGGGACCGAAGGGCGAGAACTTCTTGTCCGTCGGGAATTTCGAGCCGTTTCGGCTGGTGTCGAAGGTCGCGGCGCCGTTCTTGCCGGCGAAGTAGTTGCCCTGCTGGCGACGCGCGAGGGCGGCGACGAACTCGTAATTGTCCTCGACCAGGCCGGCGGCGATGTTGCCGCTCCAGGCATCGCCGTTGAATCCGGGCGGGCCGTTGCGGATTGTCTCCGTTCCCTCCGTCGGAGGGCTTTGCGTGTTGGTGCCGAGGCTGCCGCGCAGGCGGGCGCCATAGGTCTGGCCTTCCTTGACGATGTCGCGCGCGTCGATCGTCCGCATGTTGACGACGCCACCCATCGCGCCGGTGCCGCCCGCGCCGCTATAGGGGCCCTTGTTGATGTCGACGCCGGCCAGCAGGTCCGGATCGACATAGACCTCGTTGCGGCTGCCGCGATAGCCGCGATAGGAGCCGTTGGTCTGGCGCGTGCCGTCGACCATGACGTTGACGCGGCTCTGGCCCTGCAGGCCGCGAATGTTCAGATCCATCGAGGCGCCGACGCGATTGCCGACGGCATTGACGCCGGGCGTATTGCGGAAGATGTCGCCGACCGAGGTCGGCGGCGTGCGCTGGATCTGTGCTTCCGAGATGTGAGCGATAGAGCCGGGCGAGGCGAAGGGAAGATCCGACGCCGCCATCGTGCCGCCCGCCGTCACGTCGATGACGTCGAGGACCGTGGTGCCGTCCGCCGGCACTGCGGCGGCGGCGCTGGCGTCGACCAGGGCTGCCGAGCCGGGCGCTCCGATACGGACCTGCAGGCCGGTTCCGGCCACCAGTCGCTGCAGCGCCTGCGCTGGCGTCATCGTGCCGACGACGGCGGCAGAATTCTTGCCGCGCGCCAGCGCCGAGGAATAGCTGATCTGCCAGCCGGTGACGCCGATGAAGGCGTTGACGGCGGCGGAAAGCGGTTGCGCGGGAATGGAGAAGGCGACGGCCTGGTTGGCGGCGTTCGCCGGTGCCGGCTGGGCCAGCGCGGGCTGGGCGGCAAGGCTCGTCGTCACGGCAAGCAGGGCGGAGGTGACGAGCAGCGAGGCCAGCCGGCGTTTCGTGCGCAGTCCCGCCTGTGCGCTCGCCCCGGTCCCGGTGGTCAACATCCCGTTCGTCATGCCGCAAAGCCCCTTTTCCAGATCGAAGAGGCCGTCCGGCGTCGTGCTGAAATCGCCCTCTCACACATCCGACGTTCGGGGTGGGCGAAACCGGAAAAGAAAAGTTGAATATTCAGCGAAGGATTAGGATGCCGCCGGGCAGGGTCGTGACGTCGACGCCGGCGGCGGCGGCGAGCGAACGCAGCGCGCCGTCGATGTCGGTGGTGCGGTAATTGCCGCTGACGCGGAAGTCTTCCGCGAGGCCAGTGGTGACGACGACCGGGGCGCTGCGGTAGCGGCGCAGTTCGGCGAGCACGGTCTCGAAGGGCTGGTCGTCGAAGACGATGCGTCCCTGTCGCCAGGCGAGCGCCGTCACCGGATCGGCCGGCTCGACGGCGGAAAGGGCGTTGGCGCTGGCGACAACCTGCTGGCCCGGCTCCAGCGTCGCCTGCGCGGCCTCATCGGCGACGAGGCGGACCTCGACGCGACCGCGTTCGAGGATGACGGTATCCCGCGCCCCGTCTTCGCGGACGGAGAACGCCGTGCCCTTCACTTCGATGGCGCCGAACCTTCCGGCGACGCGGAACGGATGGGCCGGGTCATGCCGCACGTCGAAGAAGGCCTCGCCCTGCAGCAGACGTACGTCGCGCCGTCCGTTCTCGAAATCGAGCGCCACCGCCGAGGCCGTGTTGAGGATCATGCTCGACCCGTCGGGCAGCGCGATGGTGGCGCGATCGCCGACGGCGGTGACGTAGTCGGCCTGCCAGCGGAGTATAAGCGCCGGCGCCTGCCAGACGCCGATCGCGAGCAGCAGCATGGCGGCGATGGCGCCGAACCGGACGGGGAGCTTTCGCGATGGACGCGCATGCGGGCGGGGCTCGACGGCACGGCGGGCGCTCGCTGCCGCCGGCGTTGCGACCGGCAGACTGCGCACGGCGCCGAGGAAGGCGGGGGATCCCCAGATCGCCTCGAGATCGTCAAATGCCTCGGCATGGCGCGGGTTCTGCCGCAGCCAGGCGGCGAATTCGGCCTCGCCGGCATCCTCCGGCGTGGCGTTGCGCAGCCGCGTGAACCAGTCGAGCGCCTCGTCGGCGATGCGATCGGATGCGATCTTGTCCGTCCCTTCCGGGATCGGCGAGGCATCGTCCATCGAGCGTTCTCGTCCCACGCAACTCATCCGATCGTCCGGGCCTTCGGGTCTTTATAGAGTTGACGTCCGGCAGTCTGGAATTCGGCAAAAATAGTTTTCCGGCTCCGGAGGGGACGTCGCGGGGAGGGGATCAACGCCGGTCGCTCCGTGCCAGCGCGTCGCGGCAATGCGCCATGGCGAGCTTCAAATCATTGAAGACGGTGCGTTCGGAAACGCCGAGATGCTGCGCGATCCGCGCGTTGGTCCATTCCTCCATCCGGCTCAGCACAACCACCTGCTGCGCCCGTTCCGGCAAGGTGGCGAGCGCCGCCTGGAACAGTCGCAGCCGCTCGCGCTCGATCAGTTCGGCTTCCAGCGACGGCGTATCGGCGGGAATGTTCTCCAGCGCCTCGTCGCTCAGCCCATCCGTCTCGACGCGCGACCGCGTCTTGCGGCGGCGCAGATAGTCGAGCGCCAAATTGCGCGCCGTCTGGTGCAGGAACGCCTCGACATGCTCGATCGGACCCGCCTCGATCGCCTTGTGCGCCCGCACATAGGTCTCCTGCGCCAGGTCCTCGGCGATCTGCGGATCGCGCACGATCCGCATCACGCTCCAGGTCAAGGAACGGCGATGCAGTTGAAATGCGTCGTGGAGGAGAGGCGGCATGAAACGGAGTGGCGCGGGGCAAGAGCAGGCTCGCGCATCGTCGATACGGCGAGTGGGGGCTACCTGCGGCGTCCAATAGTCCAGAGAAAAAGATCACGCAACGTCAATGATTTAGACTGTCTCTAGACTGTGTTCCGGTCGTTTCTGTCAGATCGGCGAGATCACCGTCAGGAAGGACGAGGCCTGGCGGACGCGGCCGCCTGCCGGCAGGACGACCGCTTCCAGCGCCCGGCGCGGGTCGCTCAGGTCGAACAGGCCGCTCACCCTCTGGGTGCCGACGAACGGGTCGGCGATGACGATCCGGCCGGGCACCCAGCGGCCGATCCTCGCCACCAGCGCCGCGACGGGCTCGCGCTCGGCGAGGATCAGCTTGTCGCGCCAGCCGCCGATCTGGCCCGGCTCTCGCCGGCCGCGCTCGACGAGCTGGGCGGCGGCGTCGAAGCTCATCCAGTCGCCGGCCGCGAGATCAAGCGCGGGGATGGCCGGCCTGTCGATACGCGTCTCGACCTCGCCGGTGTCGACCGAGACGCTGACGATGCCGGCATCGCTCGTGATGTCGAAGGCGGCCTGCTGCGCGATCGCGGCGATCGGCCCGCTCTTGACCTGGAACGGGCGCCCGGAATCCGCGGCGACGGCGAAGAACGACATGCCCTGGAGCAGCGCGACGTCGCGCGTCGCCCCGTTGAAGGCGATCGAGATCGCGGTGTCGGGGCCGAGCGTCGCCACGCTGCCGTCCGGGAGGGGAACGCGGCGTATCTCGCCCTTGTCGGTGACATAGTCGGCGCGGGCGCGCAGGATCGCGTCCGGCCCGAACAGCGAGCCGGCCGTCAGCGCGCCGAGTCCGACCGCGCCGCCGAGCATGAAGTTGCGCCGCGACGGCGCACCGCCGCGACGGCGCGCGGCCTTTGCCTGCTCGGTCAGCACCTGGCCGCTCATGCCGTGCACTTCGGCGACCTGGGTCCAGACATGCTCGTGCTGCGGGCTGCGCGCCCGCCAGGCGCGGACCATCTTGATCGCCACCGGATTGTCGGGAGCGGCCTGCAGGCGGATCACCAGATCGATGGCCTCGTCGAGCAGCCGATCCGTCTCCGGCGTCAAGTCGCGCATGCTGCCCCTCCCGCGATCGGGCGGCCCGGCGGCCGCCTCCTGTCGTTCTCGCCCTCTATTACCCTTGGCGCGGGCGATTTTTCTCTCGCGGGCGGAATTTTCGCTCAAAGGCTCCCGGTACGCAGCACGATGTGGCGGTAGGCCTCGCGGATCAGCGCCCAGGTCCGGGTCGTCGACAGGCCGAGCTCCTGGCCGATGGCGGCGATGGTCTGTCCGCCGAGGCGGTGGCGTTCGAAGGCGAGCCGCGTCCGCTCGGGCAGTTCCGCCAGCGCCGCCTCGACCTGGCGCAGCCGCTGGCGGTCACGGACCACTACCTCGGGCGAAGGCGTCGGATCGGCGACCTGGGTCAGGATGACGTCGGCAATCTCGACGATCCCCGACCGGCGCATGCGCTGGACATGGTTGATGCTGAGATTGCGCGAGACCTGGTGCAGATAGGCGCGGGGATTGTGGTTCAGCGTGCCGTCCCGCGGCGGCGAGGCCAGCACGCGCAGGAACGTGTCTTGCGTGATGTCGGCGGCCGTTTCCTCGGTCAGTCCGCGCCGCCGGAGCGCCCGCGTGATCTCCTTGGCATGGCGCCGGAACAGGCTCTGTATGTCCCAGGACATGCGCTACCACCCGCCGCCGCGGCGCTGCAGCCGTTCGAGCGAGGCGGCCACCCGGTCGGGCCGTTGCAGCCGGCGGCCGGCGCGCGCGATCGGGGCCGTCACGATCGGCGGATGCCAGTGGCGCAGGCGGATCGGCGCGGGATTTTCCGGGCTGTCGGTCGTGAACGTCGCGGTCATGGGGCTGCACAGGTGAGAGATGAAGCTCGCGCGCCTGCGAAACGGCGAGTGGGTTCAACCTGCTGCCCGGATAGGCCGAATAGAAAAGCGTTGCAACAACAATGATTTAGAGGGTTTCTAACTGGCCTCTCGCGGATGTCGGCCGTGTCAGGGCTTGGGTCGGCCGATATGGGATGGCTTACCCCATGTGGTCTGACCGGTTGCCGCTCGCCGCGGCGGGCCGCCGACCTAACAAACGCACCTGCATCGGGACAGGCCTGGAGAGGGGCGCGGAGAGCGGCTCGGCCGGTTTCGACCTGGGGTTGCCGAGGATTTGGGCACGGCCGGAATCCAGTGGAACCGTCCTGGCGCGCCTGACCAGTTTGATCACATCGGTCAGACCAAAAAGCAGGCAGACGGGAACGCGATCCTGCCTCGCGAGAGGATCGGCGGGGCGCCGGGTCGTTCGCTGCTGACGAAGCGCTTTCCTATAGTGATGTATAATCAAGTCGGAAAATGCGATGGGTTCGCTCGGGTAATCCGACGTTGTTCCTATTGATGTTTTTGTATCGATCGTAAAATTTTGATCGATTGTCGATTTCAAAGATAACGAATGCGTACTCTATTTTATTGATCACATTGTGATCAGCTGATTTCAGCGAAGAATGGTCACGTATATGGCCGTTATTTGAGAAATTTTGTTCGGTATAGGCAATACTGCCCGAAATTTCGGCGTGTCCGACTCTTGGGCAAATTGCGCCGAAAATTTGTCATTGTCGGTTCGCGCGGGTGCCGCGAGGATACTTGGGCACTCGCAGTGGTCAGACCAGTCCTGCGGTGTTCCTCCCATCTCAAGGAGACTAGCGTGCAGACCTTCCCTCATACCTCCATCGGCATGACGAAACGTCTGCCGGACGGCCAACGTCTGTCCGACGGCCATGGCGCCGCGCGGAACCGCTGGCTGCGCAAGACGCCGCTGAAGAGCCTTTTCGCCGGCTTGGTCGGCGCCTTCATGGTCACCACCATTCTCGGCACGGTCGGCGCTTCGGCGCAGGACGCCAAGACCACGCTCGTGGTCGCCGCGCCGCGCACGCCGGAATCGCTCGACCAGGAATATCCGCCGACCGAGGCCGGCCATGAGGTGCGCCGCAACGTGTTCGAGCGCCTGCTGACCTACAAGCAGAAGCAGGGCGAGGACGGCGTCTTCTACGAGGACTTCGACACCATCGACGGCGCGCTCGCCGAGACGTGGGAAGTCTCCGAGGATCGCAAGTCGATCACCTTCCACCTGCGCAAGGGCGTCAAGTCGGCGCTCGGCAACGAGCTCAACGCCGATACGGTGATGTGGTCGTTCCTGCGCGGCTGGAACATGAAGTCGAACTTCCACTGGTACATGACGCAGATCTTCAAGATCGAGGATTTCGACAGCGCTTTCCAGAAGGTCGACGACTACACCGTCAAGGTCACGCTGCCGAACGCCTCGCCGCTGATCGAGCGCATCTGGATCAACAGCGATCTGGGCATTCTCGACGCCGTCGAGGTCAAGAAGCACCTGACCGATGCCGATCCGTGGGCGGCGACCTGGCTCGCCACCAACACGGCCGCTTTCGGCCCATATTTCATCAGCAAGTACAAGCCCGGCCAGGAAGTCGTCTACGACGCCAATCCGAACTACTATCGCGGCGAGCCGAAGCTGAAGCGCGTCATCCTGCGCGAGATGCCGACCTCCGCCAACCGCGTCGCGGCCATCCAGGCCGGCTCGGTCGACGTCGCCGAATACCTGCTGCCGCGCGAACTGGCGCTGCTGGAGAAGGCGCCGGGCGTCAAGGTCGAGAAGGTGTTCGGCAATTTCATCCATCGCGTCGAGATGAACAACGCGATGCCGCCCTTCGACAACGTCAAGGTCCGCCAGGCGCTGAACTACCTGGTGCCGCGCGACGAGATCCTGAAGAGCGTCTACTTCAACACCGCGCGCTTCACCAAGAGCCCGATCTCGGAGATCTATCCGGGATTCACGGATGAATACTTCGCCTTCTCGAACGATCCGGCCAAGGCCAAGGCGCTGCTCGCCGAGGCCGGTCTGCCGGACGGGTTCAAGACCCAGCTCGCCTATCGCACCGGCGACCAGCTTGAAGAAGAAATGGCGGTCATCCTGAAGTCGGCCTTCGCCAAGGCCGGCGTCGAGGTCGAACTGTTGAAGCTGCCGGCCTCGACCCTGGTCGAGCGCTACACCAAGGGCGAAGTGCCGATGTACTTCTTCCGCGACATGGCGATCGTCCCCGACGCCGCCTACGTCGCCAATCTGTGGCTGAATAGCGCTTCGGCAATCAATTACTCCAAGTTCAAGAGCGCCGAGGTCGACCAGCTGATCGACAACGGCCTGAAGAGCACGGACGAGCCGAAGCGCCTCGCCGACATGAAGCGCGTGCAGCAGATCACCATGGAGCAGGCCCCCTGGGTCTTTCTGATGAACCCCGGCTACCAGCTCGCCACGCGGGCCAACGTCAAGGGCTACTCCTGGTACACGCCGAACGGCAACGCCTTCTTCGACCTCTCGAAAGAGTAGTCGCCGTCGCGGCCTCGCCCTCCGGGCGGGGCCGCATCTCCTTCTCCGGGTACGAAGACAGGAAAGACCCCCGATGACCCTGGCCGTTGCCAATCTTGGCGTCTACTGGCGGGCGATACCCCGGCCGTTGCGCATCATCACCAGCCGGCTCGCCATGCTGGTGCCGCAGATGTTCGGCGTCATGATGGTGACGTTCCTGCTGGTGCGGCTGCTGCCAGGCGATCCCGCGCTGCTGCTGCTCGGCAACATGGCGACGCCCGAGACGATCGCCGCCTTCCGCGAGAAGCTGGGCCTGCACCTGCCGCTCTGGGAGCAGTTCATCCACTATATCGGCAACGCGCTGCATGGCGACCTTGGCGTCTCCATCCTCACCTCCAATCCCGTCGTCACCGATCTCATGGAACGCGCGCCGGCCACGCTGGAGCTGATCGGCTACGCCATGCTGCTGACGATCCTGATCGGCGTGACGCTGGCGGTCATCTCGGTGGTCAAGGCCGGCGGAGTCGTCGATATCGGCAGCCGCGTCTATGGCCTCGCCGCCGGCGCCATCCCCGATTTCTGGGTCGGCCTGCTGCTGATCTACTTCTTCTTCTTCATCCTCGGCTGGGCCCCGGCGCCCTTCGGCCGGATCGACACCTTCGTGTCGCCGCCGGACACGATCACGGGCTTCTACACGATCGACAGCCTGCTCGCCGGCGATCTCAACGCCTTCTTCTCCTCGGTCGGGCGCCTGATCCTGCCGGTGCTGACGCTTGCCATCGTCAATGCCGGCGCGCTGATGAAGATGACCAAGACGACGTTCGCCGACATCTATCGCAGCGACTTCATCCGCCATGCCCGCGCCTCGGGCCTGCCGGAACGCACCATCCGGCGGATCGCGCTCCGCAACAGCCTGCCGCCGATCATCACCCTCGTCGGCTTCATGTTCGGCTTCCTGCTCGGCGCCGCCGTGCTGGTCGAGACGATCTTCGCCTGGGGTGGGCTCGGCCAGTATGCCGTCCAGTCGGTCGTGAACAGCGACTATCCGGCCCTGCAGGGCTTCGTGGTCGTCGCCGCCGCCTTCATCCTGATCGTCTACACGATCGTGGACATCCTCTACGAACTCGCAGATCCGAGGATTCGCGTCTGATGACCCGCTTCATCCGCTATGTCTCGACCCATCCGGGCGCCATGGTCGGGCTTGCCCTGCTGGCCCTGCAGATCGCCTCGATCCTGTTCGCGCCCTGGCTGACCTTCTACGCGCCGGAGGAGGCGGATCCGTTGATGTCGCTGCAGCCGCCTTCCGCGGCGCACTGGTTCGGCACCGACGTCTCCGGCATGGATATCTACACCCGCATCGTCTACGCGACGCGCATCAACCTCCTGATCAGCATCACCGCTGTCGCCTTCGCCTTCGTCGTCGGCGTGCCAATCGGCCTTCTGATCGGCTTCTATCGCAACTGGATCAGCGCGCTGGTCATGCGCGTCTTCGACTTCATCCAGTCCTTTCCGGTCTTCGTGCTGGGCATGGCGCTGGTGTCGGTGATGGGGCAGGAGATCTGGAACGTCGCCATCGTGCTGGCGGTACTGTTCATCCCGATGTTCGCCCGTCTGATCCGCGCCGAGGTGCTGTCGCTGCGCGAGCGGCCCTATGTCAGCGCCGCGCGCTGCAGCGGCGCCACGGACGGCTCGATCATGTTCCGCCATATCCTGCCCAATGCGCTGACGCCGGCCATCGTCCAGGTCTCGATCAGCATCGGCCTCGCCATCCTGCTTACCGCCGGCCTCTCCTTCGTCGGTGCCGGCGTGCGCATGCCGACGCCGGAATGGGGCCTGATGGTCTCGACCGGCGCGCAGCAGATGATCCTCGGCGTCTGGTGGGTGGCGCTGTTCCCCGGCCTCGCCATCGTCGTCTCCGTGCTCAGCTTCGCGCTGCTCGGCGACATGGTGAAGGACCTTTCCGACCCGACCACGAGGGAACGCCAATGAGCGACGCAAACACGAAGCCGCTTCTCGAGGTCGAGAACCTTTCCGTCGACTTCGGCGAGGGCACGGCGAGAGCGCTCTCCGACATCACCTTCAGCCTCGGCCGCGACGAGATTCTCGGCATCGTCGGCGAGACCGGCGCCGGCAAGTCGCTCCTCGCGCGCAGCCTGCTCAACCTGTTGCCGGAGGGCGGCCGCTTCACGGCGGGCGACATCCGCCTCGAGGGCAAGACCCTGTTCGGCATCGACGCCGCCGAGCAGCGCAAGGTCCGCGGCGGCCGGGTCGCGCTGATCGGCACCAACGCCAAGGCATTGCTGTCGCCGGTCGAGACGGTCGGCATCCAGATCGCTCGCGTGCTGCGCGCCCATCGTTCCTGCAGCCACAAGGAGGCCTGGAAGGCCGCCGTCGACCTGATGGCGCAGGTCGGCATCGTCAATCCCGAGCGCCGCGCCAAGGCCTATCCGCACCAGCTCTCCGGCGGCATGGCGCAGCGCATCGTCATCGCCATGGCGATGGTCACCAATCCCGAAGTGGTGCTCGCCGACGACGCCACCCTCGGCCTCGACGCGACCATCCAGGTGCAGGTGCTCGACCTTTTGGTAAAGCGCTGCCGCGAGCTCGGCGCTGGCGCGGTGATCATCACTCACGACCTCGGTATCGTCGCGCACTACTGCGACCGCGTTGCGATCATGAAGGAGGGCAGGATCGTCGAGCTCGCCGAGGTCGGGGCCTTCCTCGATGCGCCGAAGGAGGCCTATGGCCAGGCGCTGCTCGACGCCGCCCGCGTCCGGCCGACTCCGATGGTCGCCAAGGTCGAAGACCCGGCGCCCGAGGCGCAGCACGAGACGCCGCTGCTCGACGTCCGCCGCCTGCTCAAGATCTTCCCGATCGCCGGCACGCAGGACGTGGTGCGCGCGATCGACGACGTGTCCTTCTCGGTCAAGCGCGGCGAGACGCTGGCGCTGGTCGGCGAAAGCGGTTCCGGCAAGACCACGGTCGGCCAGTGCCTCGTGCGCCTGCTCGACAGCGATGGCGGCGGCATCACCTTCGACAATGTCGATGTCACGACCATGTCGTCGTCCGAGTTCCGCGTCATGCGGCGCCGGATCCAGATGGTGTTCCAGGAGCCCTATGTAGCCCTCAATCCGCGCTGGCCGGTCCGGGCGCTGGTCGCCGAGCCGCTCCGGCTCGACCCGACGCTGGGCCGGGATGCGGTTGAGAGGCGCGTGCGCGAGCTGGTCGATCTCGTGCGGCTGCCGGCGTCGATCGCCGACGCCTATCCGCACCAGTTGACTGCCGGCGAGCAGAAACGCGTCGGCATCGCCAGGGCGCTGGCGACGCGGCCGGACTTCGTCGTGTTCGACGAGCCTACTACCGCACTCGACATCCGCGTCCGCGCCCAGATCATCGACCTCGTCCGCGACCTCCAGTCGGAGATGGGCATGTCGGCGCTGTTCATTACGCACGACCTCAACTCGGTGCGCTCGCTCGCCCATCGCGTCGCGGTCATGCGTCATGGCAAGATCGTCGAGGAGGGCGAGACCGAGACGATCTTCTCGGCCGCGAGGGAAGACTACACCAAGGCGCTTTTGGCGGCCGAGCTTCCGGTCGAGCAGGGCGCCGCGCAACGGGACCGCGCCGAGATGCGGCGCATGGCGGGAGTGGCGGCATGAGCGGCAAGGCAGTTCTCATCACCGGCGCGGCCGGTCTTGTCGGCAATGTCGTGCGCCGGAAGCTGGAGGCGCAGGGGCGCGCCGTCGTCGCCATCGACCGCACGGACCGCAGCTCCGACGGCCAGCCGATCATCCCCTGTGACGTCACCGACATCCACCGCCTGCATGCCGTCGTCGCCGACCACGACATCGACTCGATCGTCCATTGCGGCGCCTATTCCGGCCCGATGGTGGCGCGCGACAATCCCTATTCGATGGTGCAGGTCAACATCGTCGGCACCGCCAACATGCTGGAGCTGGCCCGCGTCCACAAAATGCGGCGGATGGTGTTCTGCTCCTCGACCAGCGCCTATGGCAACACGCCGGAAGGCCCGGTGCCGGAGGACGTCGCGCTCTATCCGACCTCCGTCTATGGCGGAAGCAAGGCGGCCAGCGAGCAGCTGGTCTGGACCTATTTCCGCCAGTTCGGCGTCGATGCCGTGGCGCTGCGGCTCTCCTGGGTCTATGGCCCCGGCCGCACCACCGACTGCATCATCCGCACCATGATCGAGGACGCGCTGGCGAAGCGCCCGACGCGCGTGCCGTTCGGCGCCGATTTCCATCGCCAGTTCATCCATGTCGAGGACGCCGCCGGCGCGCTGATCCTGGCGCTCGATGCCGGCGACCTGCCGCGGCGCATCTATACGGTCACGGGCGGCACCTACCTGACCCTTCGCGAGATCGGCGATGTCGTGAAGAAGGTCCTGCCGCAGGCCGATATCGAGATGCAGCCCGGCCCCGATCCGGTCGACGAGGTCCACCGGCGCTTTGATATCTCCGCCGTCGAACGCGACCTCGGCTACGCGCCGGGCTTCGACCTCGAGGCGGGAATTCGGTCCTATGCCGGCTGGATCGCCAGCCGAAAGTCGATTGCAGGAGCCCATTGATGAACGAGTTTTCGCTTGCGGGCCGCAAGGCCCTGGTCACCGGCGGCAGCCGCGGCATTGGCGGCGAGACGGTCGAGCTTTTCGCCCGCTACGGCGCCGAGGTGGCCTTCTGCCATTATGGCGATGCGGCCAATGCCGAGGCGCTGGCCACGCGCCTGACCGGCGAGGGCTACAAGGTCCACGCGACCGAGTGCAACGTCGCCGACGAAGCCTCGGTCGACGCCATGGCCGCCTGGGCCAAGGAAAAGCTCGGCCAGGTCGACATCCTCGTCAATCTTGCCGGCATCGGTGGCGACAAGGCCTTCGTCGACATCTCTGTCGCCGACTGGGACCAGATGCTCGGCGTGCATCTGCGCGGTACCTTCCTGGTCACGCGCCACTTCTTCGGCGACATGCTGGCGCGCGGCTATGGCCGGGTCATCAACTGTGCCTCGCAGCTCGCCTACAAGGGCGCGCCGGGCCTCGCGCATTACTGCGCCGCCAAGGCCGGACTCGTCGGTTTCACCCGCGCTCTCTCCTATGAGGGGGCTCCGCATGGCGTCACCGTCAACGCGATCGCGCCCGGGGCCACCGAGACGGTGCTGCTGAACGGCCTCAGCCAGGAATGGCGCGACATGAAGAAGGCGCAGCTGCCGATCGGCCGCTTCGGCAAGGTTTCTGAAATCGCGCCGACCATCCTGATGCTCGCCTCGGAAGCGGGCGCCTATTATGTCGGCCAGACGCTGTCGCCGAATGGCGGCGACGTGATGGTCTGATCCCGCCGCCGCTTCCCCCCGACCGACGATCCGCAAGAGGGCTCCATGAGCGAATATGATCTCGTCATCCGCGGTGGCACCGTCGTCACCGCGTCCGATACGCTGCGTGCCGATGTCGGCATCCGCGACGGCCGCATCATCGCCGTCGCCGAAAAGCTCGATGATGCCGACCGCATCATCGACGCCACTGGCCTGCTGGTCATGCCGGGCGGCATCGACAGCCATGTCCATCTGGCGCAGCCGGCCTTCGGCGGCCCGGCCATGGCCGATGGCTTCGAGAGCGGCACCCGCTCGGCGATCGCCGGCGGCAACACGACGGTGATCCCGTTCGCGCTGCAGCCGCGCGGCGCGTCGCTGCGCACCAGCGTCGTCGACTATCACAAGGAAGCCGACGGCAAGTCCTACTGCGACTACGGTTTCCACCTGATCATCTCGGACCCGAGCCCGAGCGTGCTCGGCCAGGAACTGCCTTCGCTGGTCGATGACGGATACTCGTCGTTCAAGGTCTTCATGACCTATGACGACCTGGTGTTGAACGACCGGCAGCTGCTGGAGGTGTTCGACTGCGCCCGCGGCTGCGGCGCGCTCGTCATGGTCCATTGCGAAGGCTATGACGCCATCCGCTTCATGGCCGAGCGCCTCGAGGCCGCCGGCAAGACGGCGCCCTACTACCACGCCGTGTCGCGGCCGCAATCGGTCGAGCGCGAGGCGACCCACCGCGCCATCAGCCATGCCGAGCTGACCGACGTCCCGATCATGGTCGTGCATGTCTCCGGTCGCGAGCCGATGGAGCAGATCCGCTGGGCCCAGCACAAGGGCCTCAAGATCTACGCCGAGACCTGCCCGCAATATGTCGCCCTCACGGCGGACGACCTGAAGGGCCTCAACATGGACGAGAGCGGCGGCAAATATGTCTGCTCGCCGCCGCCGCGCGACCATGCCAGCTGGGACGCGATCTGGGAGGGCATCCGCACCGGCGTGTTCCAGACCTTCTCGTCCGACCACTGCCCGTTCTTCTACGAAGGCGAGATGGGCAAGCTCAATCCGAAGGCGCGCACCTCGTTCCGCTGGGTGCCGAACGGAATTCCGGGCGTCGAGACGCGGCTGCAGATCCTCTACCAGAAGGGCGTCGTCGAGGGGCGGATCACCGTCAACGAATTCGTCGCGCTGACCTCGACCAACCACGCCAAGATCTACGGCCTCTATCCGAAGAAGGGCTCGATCGCGCCCGGCTTCGACGCCGACATCGTGCTGTGGGATCCGAACCGCAAGGAGACGATCCGCCAGGAGCTGATGCATCACGGCGCCGACTACACGCCCTATGAGGGGCTGGAGGTTACCGGCTGGCCGGTAATGACCGTGCTGCGCGGCAAGGTCGTGATGCAGGACGGCGAGGTCCTCGGCGAGCCCGGCGATGGCGGCTTCCTCAAGCGCTCGCTTTCGCCCTACGCTGTGCCGAACGGCGCACCCGCCCTGTAAGGATTGGAATTCTCATGACGCAGCCAATCGCCATCATCACCGGCGCCGGCATCGGCATCGGCCGGGCCACCGCCTTCACCTTCGCCCGCGCCGGCTATCATGTCGTGGTGACCGACGTTCTGGAAGCCGAAGGCAGTGCTGTTGCCGAAGGCATCCGCGCGGAAGGCGGCAGCGCCGAGTTCCAGTTTCTCGACGTCACCTCGACCGAGCGCACGGATGCGCTGGTCGCCGATGTCGAGGCGCGCTTCGGCCAGATCGACGCGATCATCGCCAATGCCGGTATCGCCAAGAAGGTGCCGCTCGCCGATCTCTCCGACGAGCAATGGGACCGCACGCTCGACGTCGACCTGAAGGGCGTGCTGCGCATCATCCGCGCCGCCGCCCCCGGTATGCGCCGCCGCAAGTCCGGCGCCATCGTCGCGCTGTCCTCGATCATGGGCGTTGCCTATGGCTGGGACGAGCACGTCCACTATTCCGCTGCCAAGTCCGGCGTGGTCGGGCTGGTGCGCGGCCTCGGCGTCGAGCTTGCCCCGGACGGCGTCCGCGTCAACGGCATCGCGCCCGGCTATATCCGCACGGCGCAGGCGCTGTCGAAGGAGCATTCGCTTGGGCCCGAAGGGCTGGAGCAGGCGGCGTCCTTCATCCCGATGGGCCGTGTCGGCGAGCCGGAGGACATCGCCGACGTCATCCTCTTCCTCGCCTCGCCGGGCTCGCGCTATATCACCGGCCAGGTGATCGTCGTCGATGGCGGCCTGCTCGTCGGCCGCTACTGACGGCGCATTCCGCCTCCATTCCAAACCCGAGCCGCGCGCCGACCTCGTTCCGGCGGCGGCTCCCGCGTCTCCGCGGAAAGGGAACCCATGCCCAAGATCGCCCTGATCACCACCGGCGGCACCATCGCCTCCCGCCTTGACGCCGACGGCCGGGACGTCGTCGCGAGCGTCACCGGCGCGGCGCTGCGCGAGACGCTGCACGATCCGCTGGACGGGATCGAGATCACCGTCGACGAGTTCAGCAATATCGGCAGCTATGCGATCGACCTGCCGCTTGCCTTTGATCTCGCCAAGCGCATCGCCGAGCATCTCGCCAATCCGGCCTGCGACGGCGTCGTCGTCACCCATGGCACCGATACGATGGAGGAGAGCGCCTGGATGGCCGATCTCCTTGTTGCCAGCGACAAGCCGGTGGTGTTCACCGGCGCGCAAAGAAGCGCCGACGAGCCTGACACGGACGGCCCGCGCAATATCGCCGAGGCGATCCGTATCGCCGCGAGCCCGGCGGCGCGCGGCCTCGGCGTCGTCATCGTCTTCGAGCAGGATTTTCACGCTGCCCGCGACGTCACCAAGACCCATACCTCGCGCGTCGACACCTTCCGCTCCGGCGAGCATGGCAAGCTCGGCGAGGTCGATGGCGATCGCGTCCTCGTCCATCGCAAACCGCTATTGCGCAAGACCTATGCGCCCGGTCGCGTCGAGACGGATGTCGAGCTGATCAAGATGGTGATGGGCGCTTCCGATCGCGCCATCCGCTTCGCCGCGGCGAGCGGCGCCAGGGCGATCGTGCTGGAAGGGTTCGGTCGCGGCAACGCGCCGCCGGCGGTCACCCGCGCGGTCGAGGAACTGGCCGCGAGCGGGCTTCCCGTCATCGTCACCTCGCGCTGCCCGGAAGGCCGGGTCAAGCCGGTCTATGGCAATGGCGGCGGCAAGGACCTGGAGCGGGCGGGGGCGATCTTCGCCGGCGACCTCACCGGCATCAAGTCGCGCATCCTCGCCTCGGTGCTGCTTGGACTGGGCCTCGACAGGGAAGCGATGCGGACGGAATTCGAGGTGCTTGGCGGGTAGGGGTGGCTTCGTTGAAGGGTGGTCGAGGCTCCGCTCACCTCTCCCTGAGGGAGAGGTCGGACCGCAGGTCCGGGTGAGGGTTTACGGCCCCTCCGGATGATTCCCTAACCCCTCACCCGCCGGCTTCGCCGTCGACCTCTCCCCATGGGAGAGGTGAGGGTGGAGCGCGATCCAGGAGTATGCCAGCCCGTCCTCAGGCGCTCTTCGCCAGGCCGCCCAACAGCGGCGACAGGCCGTTGAACGCGCGGAAGGAGCGCTCCACCAAAGCCGGGTCCAGCCCCTTGGCGATCACCACGAGATGCGTGCCGTTGACGCCCGCCGGCCAGTGGTCGAGATGCATCGGCTTGTGGATCAGGTGCTGCACGCCCTGGATGACGACCGGGCTGTCATTGCCCTCGATATCGAGCAGGCCCTTCAGTCGCAATATCTCGCCGCCATGGCGGTTGAGCAGCATCGACAGCCAGAGCCCGAAGCGCGCCCAGGAGAGCGGCGCGTCTCCCTTCAGCACGAAGGCGCGGATGTCACCATGTCGGTTGATATCATGCTCATGCGCTTGGTGGTGCGAATGACCGTGATCATGGCCGTGATGATGGTGGTGGCCGTGAGCATCGAGCGCTCGCGTCTCGGCCTTGAGCCAGCGGGCGACCTCCGCGCCACGCGCGGAACTGTCGTGGATGTCGCGCATGAACAGCGCGTCGTCTGGCTGCATCGTCTCGTCGAGTTCGAGGATCTCCGCAGCCGGGTTCAGCGCCTCGAGCCGCGCGCGCAGGCGGGCCGTGTCCTCGGCCGGCGAAATATCGCTCTTGGAGACGATGATCCGGTCGGCGACGGCGACCTGGCGCTGCGATTCCACGAAGCCATCGAGATTGCTCTGCCCGTTCGGCACGTCGACGACGGTGACGATGTTGCCGACGCGAAAGTGGTGGCGCAGCATCGGGTCGGCCGAAAGGGTGGCGACGATCGGCGCGGGATCGGCAATGCCGGTCGTCTCGATGGCGATGCGCGAAAAGCGAGGAATCTCGCCGTTCCGGCTGCGCTCGAACAGCGACAGCAGCGCATCCTTCAGATCCGTGCGGATGTTGCAGCAGATGCAGCCGCTTTTCAAAAGCACGATGTCGTCGTCGATCGCCTCGACGAGGAGATGATCCAGCCCGACTTCGCCGAACTCGTTGATGATGACCGCCGTGCCGGAAAGCGAGGGGAGGGCGAGCAGGCGCTTCAGCAGCGACGTCTTGCCGGCGCCGAGAAAGCCGGTCAGCACATTGGCGGTGATCCGGCTGTCGCCATCGTCCGGGGCGGTCATGGCGAAACTCCCTCCATCCGGTCGAGGATGGCCGGGTCGAGCGGGTCGAAGGTCCGGCCGGTGAGCTTTTCCGCCTCCGGCCAGATGGCGCCGAAATGATCGATGATGGCGGTCTTGCCGTTGCGGGCGCGCAGCGTGAAGCGGCCGGCCCATTCGTCGAGCGTCAGGCCATAGGGCTTCAGGATCTGGTTGGCGATGCGGGCGCGCGCCTGCCGCTCGGCCGCCGGCGTCAGTCCGGTCGCCGTCGCCGCGCTGCCGCCGGTCCAGTGGTCACTGCCGCCAAAGGCGCCGCACAATCCGCACATCGTCTCGTCCTTCAGGCTGGGGGGCGCGGCGGCGATCCGAAAACCGTCGCCGCGCCAAAAACTTGATCAGGACTGCGGCCGCGCCGTGCCGCTCTTCGGGAAGCGCTTGGCGAAGTCCTCGGCGATGGTCTCCATCGTCACGAACTTCACGCCCTCAAAACCCTTCATGTACTCGAACAGGCGCTCATGCATCTTCAGGACATGCGGCTTGCCCGAGACGTCCGGATGGATTGTCAGCGGGAAGACGGCGTAGTCATAGTTCTCGTAGACCCAGTCGAACTGGTCCTTCCACATCTGCTCGATATCGCGCGGATTGACGAAGCCGTGGCTGTTCGGCGAGGCCTTGATGAACATCATCGGCGGCAGGTCGTCGAGATACCAGGAGGCAGGGATCTCGATCAGGTCGGTCTCTTCGCCCTGCACATAGGGCTTCATCCAGGTCGAGGGATGCTTCGAATAGTCGATCTTGGTCCATTCGTCGCCGACCGTCACGTAATAGGGGTGATGGTCGTTGTGCATCAGCGAGTGGTCGTACTTGATGCCCTTCTGCTTCAGGAGTTCGTTGGTCTTGGAGCCGAATTCCCACCACGGCGCGACGTAGCCGCGCGGCGGCTTGCCGGAGAGCTTGGTGATCAGCTCGACGCACTTGTCGAAGATCGCCTCTTCCTGCTCGGGCGTCATGGCGATCGGGTTTTCATGGCTGTAGCCGTGCATGCCGATCTCGTGGCCGGCGTCGGCGACGGCCTTCATCTCGGTCCAGAAGCTCTCGATCGAGTGGCCGGGAATGAACCAGGTGGTCTGGATGCCCCACTTCTCGAACATGCGGAGCAGGCGGGCGCTGCCGACATGGCCGGCAAAGGCGCCGCGCGAGATATCGCAGGGGCTGTCCTCGCCGCCATAGGAGCCGAGCCAGCCGGCCACGGCGTCGACGTCGATCCCGTAGGATACGAAGATCTCTTTCGGCATGTCGTTCCTTTCCGCTTGTCGGGGCGGCGCGCGCCCGCTTTCAGACCAGTTCAACGATGGAGATGCCGACGCGGTGAGCCGTCCGGCTCAGATGGCGTCGCATATAGTAGCCCGCGCCTTCCGGGTCGTTCATCACGAACGCCTCGATGACGCGTTCGTGCTCGGCGACGGGATCCCAGAGCTTCTCGCGGGTGATCGGCAGCTTGGTGCTCTCGATCAGCACCTTGGCGAAGCTGTGATGGATGTCGCAAAGCAGGCGGTTGCGCGAGAAGCGCATGATCATGGCGTGAAATTCGAAATCGACCCTGGCGAACGCCTCGACATCGAAGGTCTGCGCCGCCGAGCGAAACGCCTGCAGATTGTCCTTGAGCAGGTTGATCTCGGGCGCGGTAAGCGTCATCGCCGCCAGCTGCGCCGCCTGGCTCTCGGCGATGTAGCGCACCTGGTAGACCTCGGCCGGGCTGTAGCGGGCGGAAAAGCGCCACGACATCGCCGAGCCGGATTCCGCCACCGCGCTCGGGTCGCGCACGAAGGTGCCGCGCCCAGGCTCGATCGACACCAGCCCGACGGTCGCCAGGATCGACAGCGCCTCGCGCAAGGTCGCGCGGCTGACATTCAGTTCGCGCGCCAGCTGGCGCTGCGGCATCAGCGCTTCGCCGACGGCGAATTCACCGGCTTCGATCATCCTGCGCAGGCGCTCGACCGCCGTCTGGGCGACGGTCGCGACCGAACCGGCGCTGTCTTCGGCCGGAGCTCCGGTCTGACCGGAGGCGAGGGGAGTGTCCTGGGATTGCTCAGTCATGGGCGCGTTTTGGTCGATTTCAGCGGTCTTGCCGTCTGGAGCGATCATTGCAGCTTCGGATTGGTCCGACCAGACTTTCCTTTGTGCATCCGCCTGTGCAGTTGCCGCGATTGACGGCACGGTCAAGGGGCGCGCCAAGTCCGCCCGCGCGTGGCCGGACATGCCGCAGGGCGGCCGGATCGATCCATTTCGCGAGGTAAGTCATTGCTGCGGGAGAGCCCTCGGCGTCACGTCATTCTCAGGCCAATACGGCAAGAGAAATACTCTACCGATCTTGTCGGGTTTAAATTGACAGCCGCCTTGGCGCTCTCCTACGCCTGCTCGCAGGAGGTCCGCGACGCCATCGCGAGCCCCGGAACGCGCAGTCAACAGGACATTCCCATGAGCTCTTCCACTGTCGCCCCTTCGAGCGGTGCCCGTTTCTATGCGCTGCGGCTGAAGCCCGGCCAGGACGTCGCGCTCGAACTGCGCAAGTTCGTCGACGACAACGGCCTGAAGGCGGTCAGCATCGTCACCGTCGTCGGCAGCCTGACCAAGGCGTCGCTGCGCTTCGCCAATACCGGCGTCTGGGTCGAGCGCGAGGGCCATTTCGAGATCGTCTCGCTGGTCGGCACCGTCGACGCCAAGGGCGACCATCTGCATATCGCGCTTTCCGACCGGCACGGTGTTACCACCGGCGCGCATTTCGGCCCCGGCTCCTCGGTCTACACCACCGCCGAGATCGTGCTGGCCGAGCTGACCGATCTCGACTTCACCCGCGAGCCCTGTGCGCTCTCCGGCTACGAGGAACTGATCGTCAAGCCGCGCGGCTGAACCGCATTGAACGGGATCGGGCGATCGGGCGCCGGTCCCACCACCAAGCTGGGGGCTATCCAACCATGTCGACCCAAACGGCCAATACCGCGAGCCTGATCAGCACGCGCGTCCTCGTCCTGATCGCGGCGGCGATCGTCATCAACATCGTCGGCGGCCAGATCAACGACGCGCTGCGGCTGCCGATCTTCCTCGATTCGATCGGCACGGTGCTGGTCGCCGTGCTGGCCGGGCCGATCGCCGGCGGCCTCGCCGGTCTTCTCACCAACCTGATCTGGGGGCTTCTGACCAATCCCGTCGCCGCCGCCTTCGCGCCGGTGGCGCTGGTGATCGGCGTCGTCGCCGGCGTGCTCGCCCGCCTCGGCTGGTTCCGCACGATCTGGCAGGCGGCGATCTCGGGCGTCGTCATCGCCTTCTTCCTGACCCTCGTCGCCGTGCCGATCCAGGTCTACCTGTTCGGCGGCGTCACCGGCGCCGGGTCCGATTTCGCCGTCGCCTACCTGTCGCAGGTCGGCCAGTCGCTGTTCGGCTCCGTCGCGCTGACCGTGTTCGGCTCCAACATCATCGACAAGGTCGTCACCGCCCTGGTCGTCTGGCTGCTGGTCCGCCAGCTGCCGCAGCGCCTGGTTTCGGGCTATGAGTATCTGAAGTTCAGCCGCGCCTGATGGCTACAGGCGTTCTCTACAGCCCGGTGGAGTCGTGGCCCCACCGGGCCAATCCGCTGACCAAGCTCGCCGGCCTCGTCTGGATCGTCAGCCTGACCTTTGTCCTGTCGCCCGCCTGGGTCTGGGGACTGGTCGGGCTGATCCTGCTCTGGGCGTGGTCGCTCGGCATGGGGCGCGCAGTGCTGACGCGCTTCGCGGCGACGGCGTTGCCCTTCGTCGCCTCGATCTCGATCGTGCAGGCGCTCTTCATCGTCCATCCCGACGCGCGGCCGCTGATCGGCCCGCTGTCGATCAGCGATATCGGCCTCGCCCATGCGGCCTCGATTGGCGGCAGGGTCGCCGCCATCATCGCCGCCTCGCTGGTCTTCGTCGCCTCGACCCATCCGTCGCGGTTGCTGCGCGCCTTCGACGCCGCCGGCTGGCCGCCGGCGCTCGCCTATCTGTTTGCGAGCCCGCTCTTGATGATCGAGACCTTCGGCAGCCGCGCCAAGGCGATCCGCGACGCGCAGGCAACGCGTGGCCTGCGGCTGAAGGGCCGTTTCCTCGCTCGCTTCAAGAGCCTTCCCGCGCTGGTGGCGCCCCTGGTCACGACCGCGCTGATCGAGGCGGACGAACGCGCCCATGTGCTGGCCGGCCGCGGCTTCCGCGCGCACAACCGGCGGGCCACGCTGGAGCCGGTCGCCGAGGCGCCGTTCGAGCGTCCGCTTCGCCCGTTCCTCCTCGCGCTCGCCTTTCTCCAGATCGCAGTCCGCCTATGGCCCTGATTGAAATCCGGGGGCTTTCCGCCGCCTTCGGCGATGCCCCCGTCCTCGACCAGCTCGATCTCTCCGTCGAGGCAGGCGCGACGCTCGCCGTTCTGGGCGGCAACGGCTCCGGCAAGACGACACTCGCCCGCCATCTCTCCGGCTGGAGCGGCAGCGACGCGGTCAGGATCGACGGCAGGGCGCTCGCCGAACGCTCGATCGCCGAGCGCGCCAGCCTGATCCAGTATGTCGGCCAGGTGCCGGGCCGGCATCTCTCCGGCCGCGCCTTCAGCGTGCGCGACGAGATCGCCTTCGGCCCGGAAAACCTGCTGCTGCCGCGCGAGGAAATTGCCCGCCGCGTCGAGGCGGCGCTGGTGCGGACGCGGCTCGTCGCCCTTGCGGCGCGCGATCCGTTCACGCTTTCCGGCGGCGAGCAGCAACGGCTGGTGCTGGCGGCCGCGCTCGCGATGGAGCCGGAAATCCTCGTGCTCGACGAGCCCGTCTCCAATCTCGATCCCGAGGCGCGCGGCGAGGTGCTCGATATCCTCGCCGAACTGGCCGGGCGGGTGACTCTGGTCTGGCTCGACACCTCGCTGGCCCTGCTGCGCCGGCTCGGCGGAAGGCAAATGCGGCTGGAGGGCGGCAGGCTGCACGAGGTCGAACCCGGCGAGCTGGCGCCGGACGCCGGGAGCGTTGCGACCGAGGAAAGGCTCGCCGCGTTGCCGACGTTCCGCGCCGCTGCGACGGAGCCTGCGGCCGTGTCGCTCGGTGCTGCGGCGGCGCCAACGATTCTGGCTGTCGAGAACCTGTCCTTCGGCTATGCCGGCGCGCCGCGGCTTTTGGCCGATCTCAGCTTTCGCGTAGGTGCAGGGGAGGTTCTCGCCCTGATCGGTCCGAACGGCGCCGGCAAGAGCACGCTGCTGCGATTGATTAATGGATTGCTGAAGCCGGAAGGCGGCCGGATCGCCATCGACGGCCGCGACACGCGAAAACTGCGCGTCGACGAACTGGCGCAGCATGTCGGCACCGTGTTCCAGGAGCCGGAATACCAGATCTTCGAACCGACGGTCCGGCGCGAGGTCGAGTTCGGCCCGAGGCAGCTCGGTCTCGCCCGGGCCGAGATCGACAGCCGGCGCGACAGGGTTCTCGCCCGAACCGGGCTCGCCGCCGCGGCCGGGCGGCATCCGCTCGACCTGATCCATGCGCAGCAGCGCTTCGTCGCCATCGCCTCGGTGCTCGCCAACGCGCCGAAGCTGCTGCTGCTCGACGAGGCGCAGCGCGGGCTCGATGCCCTCCATACCGAAAGGCTGGAAACGATCCTGGCGGCGGAACGGGCAACCGGCACGGCGACGGTGATCATCAGCCACGATCTCGAATTCGTCGCCCGCAACGCCACCGCCATCCTCGATCTCGGCATCCGCTAGCTCGTCTGCGCCTTCACGAATGCGGGAGCCGGGCTGGCTCTCTCTTTCCTGTCACCCACATCAACGCCGATCCGCGCCGGATCGCGCGCTGGCCGCTCGCCTTTTCGTGGCTTCCGATACATATCAAGATAGTTTTCGATATATCTTGATTTACGATATATCGTGATCTATATCGGCAGTATGAAAAACAGACATATGGACGACGGCCATCACCGTCACTTCGCCGCCCACGAGGATTTCTCGGGGCATCGCCACTCTCACCCCCACTTCCATCCGCATTCGCATCACGAGCGTCCGGGCCGGCATGGTCGCGGCGGCGGGCGCCATGGCGGTGGCCGGCTCTTCGACTATGGCGAGCTCCGCCTGCTGCTGCTGGCGATGATCGCCGAGCGCCCCTGGCACGGCTACGAGCTGATCAAGGCGATCGAGGAGCGCTTCGGCGGCACCTATTCGCCCAGCCCCGGCGTCATCTATCCGACGCTCGCCTGGCTCGACGACATGGGCTATGCGGCGATCGAGCCGGTCGAGGCCGGCCGCAAGCGCTATCGCATCACCGCCGAGGGCGAGGCCTTTCTCGCCGCCAACCGCGCCGCCGCCGATGAGCTTCTGGCTCGCGTCGGTCCGGCCGGCAGGCGGGAAGGCGGCGATGCGGTTCCCGCACCCATGGTTCGCGCCATGGAAAACCTCAAGCTCGCCCTTCGCCTTCGCATCCAGCGCGGCTCGATCGATGCCGCTGCCGCCGAAGCCATCGCCGCCGCCCTCGACGCGGCCGCCCAGACCGTGGAGCGCAGCTGATGACCAGCCCGAACCCGCAGACTTCCGTCGCCACCGTGGCGACGGAGCATGCGAGCCGCTACCTCCAGCAGCTCTGCAAGCATTTCGCTCACAAGCTGCCCGTCACCTTCGACGAGACGGCGGGGCTGATCGATTTCTCGATCGGCTCCTGCCGGCTCGCGGCCGCGGACGGCGTGCTGACCATGACGCTCACCGCGCCGGACGGCAGCGAGATGCCGCAATTGCAGGATGTCGTCGTGCGCCACCTTGTGCGCTTCGCCTTCCGCGAGGAACTGGCCATCGACTGGCGCCCCGCCTGAGGCGGGGACGCTCCTCCACCATCCACCGCCACGGAGACAATCGCATGGACGACCGGATCAGCCTGGTTCTCGACGCCTATCACGAGCGGATGGATGAGGAGCGGAACAGTCCGCGCGAGGAAGCGCCGGGCGGTCGCGATGGCGGCCAGGACCAGCGCATGCGCGCCGTCGGCCCGAACACCGGCCGGCTGCTCAACGTCCTCGCCCGCAGCCTCGAAGCGCCGACCATCCTCGAACTGGGGACGTCGTTCGGCTATTCCGGCATCTGGCTGGCAGAAGCGGCGCGGGCGACCGGCGGCCGGCTGATCACCATGGAGTTGCATGGCTACAAGTCGGCCTATGCCCGCGACATGGTGGAGAAGGCGGGCCTGGCCGGGCATGTCGACTTCCGCGTCGGTGACGCCGTGGCGATGATCGGCGACCTCGCCGGCAAGATCGATTTCGTGCTGGTCGACCTCTGGAAGGATCTCTATCTGCCCTGCCTCGAGGCCTTTTATCCGAAGCTCAATCCCGGCGCGATCGTCGTCGCCGACAACATGATCCGTCCCGGCAACGAGGATATTCGCCGCTATGGCCGCGCCGTCCGCGCTCTGCCCAGCATGACCAGCGTCCTGCTTCTGGTCGGCTCGGGCATCGAGGTCAGCCGCTACGAGCCGAACGGCGCCTACTGAGGCTCATTCCGCCTCGAAATCGCGGCGGGCCGCGCGGACGCTGGCGACGATATGACGTTGCACCTCGGCGACCCGGCGCAGCCGGTGCGTGTCGGGGTGCGAGATCAGCCAGTAATTGCGGGTGAAGCGGATTTCCGGCAGCAGCCGCTTCAGCTCCGGGAAGGGGCGGGCGGCATAGTCGTGCAGGATGCCGATGCCATGTCCCGCGCGCACCGCCTCCATCTGCCCCATCACGCTGCCGCATTCGAAGCGACGATGCATCAGCTGGCCGAGCCTGTCGGCATAGTCGAGCGCGCGGCTGTAGACGAAGTCCTCGACATGGGTGACGAACAGCCGGCCGGCGAGATCGGCCTCGCGCTCGATTGGTCCGGTCGCGGCGAGGTAGCTCTCCGAGGCATAGACGCTGAGCGTGTAGTCGGTCAGCTTCTGCACCAGCATGCGGCCCTGCTTGGGCCGGTCTAGCGTGATGACGATGTCGGCCTCGCGGCGGGACAGAGAGAAGGTCCGGGGCAGCGGCACCAGCTGGATGACGAGGTCGGGATAGCGCGCCGCCATGCCGCCGAGCGCGCCGGCGAGGAAATAATTGCCGAGCCCGTCCGGCGCGCCGACGCGCACCGCGCCGCTGATCGCCTCCGCCGTGCCGGAAAGCTCGGCCTCGAGCTGCAGGAACTCGGATTCGACCCGTTCTGCCGTCCCCAGCAGCGCCTCGCCGGCCGGCGTCAGCACGCAGCCATGCGTCTGTCGCTCGACCAGCTTGGTCGAAAGCTCCTCCTCCAGCGCCGTCAGCTGGCGGCCGACGGTGGCGTGGTTCAGCCCGAGCCGCTTGGCGGCGCCGGCCAGCTGGCCGGTGCGCGCGACGGCGAGGAAGATGCGGATGCGATCCCAATCCATGGCTGGACTATAATTTCCGCACATCGGAAGCGCAATTATCGCCGTTGCTGTGCAATTCTGCGAAGCCCATAAACCCGGCATCCGAACCGGCTTGTGGAGGGCGAAATGCCGAACCTGATTTCCCATTTCATCGGTGGCGGCCTGGTCGCCGGACAGAGCGGCCGTACGTCGCCCGTCTATAATCCGGCGACCGGCGAGCAGACCGGCCTCGTGCCGCTCGCCTCGACGGCCGAGGTACGCGAGGCGGTCGCCGCCGCTCGGCAGGCGCTGCCCGGCTGGGTCGCGACCACGCCGCTCCGCCGCGCCCGCATCTTGAACAAGTTCCTGCGCATTCTCGAAGAGCGCACCGACGAACTCGCGGCTGTCATCACCGCCGAGCACGGCAAGGTGCTTTCCGACGCCAAGGGCGAGATCCAGCGCGGCATGGAGGTGGTCGAGTTCGCCACCTCGGCGCCGCAGCTCCTGAAGGGCGAAGTCACCGAGAATGTCGGCACCCGCGTCGACAGCCACTCGCTGCGTCAGCCGCTCGGCATCGTCGCCGGCATCACGCCGTTCAACTTCCCGGCCATGGTGCCGATGTGGATGTTCCCGGTCGCGCTCGCCTGCGGCAACTGCTTCATCCTGAAGCCGTCGGAGCGCGACCCGTCCGCTTCGCTGCTGGTTGCCGCATGGCTGAAGGAAGCCGGCCTGCCGGATGGCGTCTTCAACGTCGTGCATGGCGACAAGGAAGCGGTCGACGCCATCCTGACCGACCCGGACATCGCCGCCGTCAGCTTCGTCGGCTCGACGCCGATCGCCCGCTACATCTATGAGACGGCGGCCCGCACCGGTAAGCGCTGCCAGGCTCTCGGCGGCGCCAAGAACCACATGATCATCATGCCGGACGCCGATCTGGACCAGGCGGTCGATGCGCTGATGGGTGCCGCCTATGGCTCGGCCGGCGAGCGCTGCATGGCGATCTCGGTCGCGGTGCCGATCGGCGAGAAGACGGCCGACGCGCTGATGGCCAAGCTGGAGCCGAAGGTGCGCGCGCTCAACATCGGCCCAGGCACCGATCCTGACGCCGAGATGGGCCCGCTGGTCACCTCCCAGCACCTCGCCAAGGTGCGCGGCTATGTCGATGCCGGCGTCGCCGAGGGCGCGACGCTGGTGGTCGACGGCCGTGACTTCAAGCGCCAGGGCTACGAGAACGGCTATTTCATCGGCGGGACGCTCTTCGACAACGTCACCACCGAGATGAAGATCTACAAGGAAGAGATCTTCGGCCCGGTGCTGGCCGTGGCCCGCGCGCCGGACTACGCGACCGCCGCGAAGTGGATCAACGAGCACGAGTTCGGCAACGGCACCGCCATCTTCACCCGCGACGGCGACGCTGCCCGCGAGTTCGCGCACCAGATCCAGGTCGGCATGATCGGCATCAACGTGCCGATCCCGGTGCCGATGGCGTTCCACTCCTTCGGCGGCTGGAAGGCGTCGCTGTTCGGCGACCATCACATGCACGGACCGGAAGGCGTGCGCTTCTATACGAAGCTCAAGACCATCACCAGCCGCTGGCCGACCGGCATCCGCGCCGGCGCCGACTTCGTCATGCCGACGATGCGCTGATTTCCAGAGACGCGAAACGCACGCGCCCGGCCGGGAATGGCCGGGCGCGTTTTCCATTTCTGGCGAGGGTGGTTCAGGCCATGCGGCCGATCTCGAAAAGGAACCAGCTGCGGCGCTCGGTTTCGTCGATCCAGACCTCGATCAGGCTGGTCGTCGCCACATCGTTGTGTTCCTCGGCGGTCGCGTGGGTCGAGCGCAGGAAGCCGACGAGATCGCGGTTGTCGCTGGCCAGTTCCGCGATCATGTCCTCGGGCGTGACGAATTCGGCGTCATTGTCGGGGATACGCTGCAGGCGGGCGATATGGCCGATCGAGCGGATCGTCGTGCCGCCGATCTTGCGGGCGCGCTCGGCGATGGCGTCGGTCATCGCGAAGATCTGGTCGCCCTGGTCGTCCAGCATCAGGTGATAGTCGCGGAAATGCGGCCCCGACATGTGCCAGTGGAAATTCTTGGTCTTGAGATAGAGCGCGAAGGTATCGGCTAGCAGGCCCGACAGGGCGGCCGAGATGTCCTTGGTGGCGTTTTCGCCGAGATCGGTCGGGGTGCGAAGGGCAGCGCGTGGGCTCATGGTGGATTTCCTCGTGGTTGAAGGATCGGTCAGGGGACGACGGGTTTCAGCGCGCCGGGGTGAGCGGGCTGGCTGGTGAGAGGAGGTGTCGGGATCTGGCTTCGGTCGTGGTCACGGAAGGCCGCCTGGGGATCGGTTCCTGATGAGCTGATCTAGCCACAGGGCCCGCTGCGGCAATATCGGCTGCATGTTTCGGTTGGCTCATACGTCGGTATAGGGCGACGGATACGGATCGCCGCGGCTAGTCTCCGCCATCGGGATCACGGCCGCGGCCGCGGGGCTCTCGCGTGCCGGCTTCGCGGATCGCGCCGATCTGATATGGCAATGCAGCATCAAGCGCCTGGGGGCCTCATGTCGCGTTATTCGCCGGTTGCTGCGATCCTCCTCGCCGCCGCGATCTTCCTGTTCGATACGCTGACGCAGTTCGACGTGGCGATCGCGGTTCTCTACGTCGCGGTCGTGCTGCTTTCGGTGAACTTCACCGGCCGGCGCGGCACGCTGGCGGTGGCGGCGATCTGCATCGGCCTCACTCTGCTCAGCTTCGGCGTCACGCACGGCACGGACATGAGTTCCGGCCCGGTGGCGCGCTGTCTCGTCAGCCTCGCGGCGATCGCCATCACCACCGGCCTGGCGCTGCGCCTTGCCGCCACCATCGCGATCACGGGCGAGAGCGAAAGGCGCTATCGCACCATCTTCCGGGCGACCGGTGTCGCCATTCTCGAAATGGATTTTTCGGCGCTGAAGGCGCGTCTCGAAGCCAGGCGGTCCGACGGCCTCGGCAGCATCGAGGAGATCGCCAGTCGCGATCCGGGCTTTGTTCGCGAGGCGCTCGGCCTGATGAAGCTGGTCAATGCCAACGACACCACCTTCTCGACCTTCAGGGTGCCCGATCTCGATATCTTCCGGGCGCGGCTGCCAAGCCTGATCCCCCGCGAGATGGAGCCTTCGATCCTGCTGCTGCTCGACGCAATTTGGCAGGGACGAAGCCATTTCGAAGCGGAAGGGATCATGGATGCCATCGACGGCAAGCGGCTCAACATCCTCTATACGGTGGCGATGCCCACCGATCGCAAGGCGCTCGACCTCGTGCTGGTCAGCATCATGGACGTCACCGCCCGCCGGGAGGCCGAGAACGGCCTGCATCAGGCGCAGAAGGAACTGGCGCATGTCTCCCGCGTCGCCACGCTCGGCGAGCTGACGGTGTCGATCGCGCATGAGGTCAACCAGCCGCTTGCCGGCGTCGTCACCAATGGCGAGGCCGGCCTGCGCTGGCTGAAGCGGCCGGAGCCGGATCTCGGCGAAGTCACCGCCTCGATCGAGCGCATGATCGCCGATGCGCGCCGCGCCAGCGAGGTCATCAAGCGGCTGCGCGCGCTGTCGAGCAAGGCGACGCCGCAGCCGACCTTGGTCGACATCAACGACCTCGTGCAGGATACGCTGACGCTGGTGCAGCGCGAGATAGCGTCCCAGCACGTGGCGCTGCGGCTCTCGCTTGCCGATGGACTCGGTCGCATTTCCGGCGACCGCGTGCAGTTGCAGCAGGTGATCATCAACCTGATCGTCAACGCCATCCAGGCCATGGGCGCGATGCCGGTGGGCGCGCGCCAGCTCGCCATCCTCTCCCGCGCCTCCGAGGACGGCATCGCGCTGGAGATCGCCGACAGCGGCCCGGGCTTCGCGCCGGCCGACGAGGCCCGGCTGTTCGCCGCCTTCTTCACGACGAAGCCGGAGGGCATGGGCATGGGCCTCTCGATCTGCCGCTCGATCGTCGAGGCCCATGGCGGACGGCTGCGCGCCAGCGCCCGGCCTTCCGGCGGCGCCAGCTTCGAATTCCACCTGCCAGCCGACAAGGAAGCCGCCTGATGCCCGAGATCGCCCCGCTGGTCTTCGTCGTCGATGACGACGCCTCGCTGCGCGAAGCGCTCGGCAGCCTGTTCCGCTCGGTCGGCATGCGGGTCGAACTGTTCGGCTCCTCAGCGGAGTTTCTGGCCCGCGGCCCGGTCGACAGCGAAAGCTGCCTCGTGCTCGACATACGGCTGCCCGGCGTCAGCGGCCTCGATTTCCAGAGCCAGCTTGCGAAGCTCGGCAACAACATCCCGATCGTCTTCATGACCGGCCATGGCGACGTGCCGATGTCGGTGCGGGCGATGAAGGCCGGCGCGCTCGACTTTCTGATCAAGCCGTTCCGCGACCAGGACATGCTCGACGCGGTTTCCGCCGCGCTTGCCAACGACCGCCTGCGGCGCGCCGGCGAGGCGCAGCTCGCCTCGCTGCGGGCCCGCTACGCCATGCTGACGGCGCGCGAGCGCGAGGTGTTGGCGCTGGTTACCACGGGGCTGATGAACAAGCAGGTGGCCGGACAGCTCGGCGTCAGCGAGATCACCGTCAAGATCCATCGCGGCCATGTCATGGAGAAGATGGCGGCGCGCTCGCTGGCCGAACTGGTCAAGATGTACCAGGCGCTGCAGCCCGGGCTCGAAATTCAGCCCGGCTAAACTCCAGTATGATTCCAATCCGGTGCGGCGCGGCGCATCAAGGAAAGCATGAACCGGGCGCATGGGGCGTGTGCCGCTCCTAAGGAACGTCAGTGTCTCACGTAAAATCCATAGCCATCGTCGATGATGATGCCTCCGTCCGCATCGCCACCGAAAGCCTCGTCCGCTCGCTCGGCATGAAGGCGACGACCTTCCCCTCGGCCGAGGAATATCTCGCCGCGCTCGGAACCCAGCCGGTCGATTGCCTGATCACGGACGTGCAGATGGACGGCATCGGCGGCGTCGAGCTCTCGCAGATCCTGCGCGAACGCGGCGACACGACGCCGGTGATCTTCATCACCGCCTTTCCGGACGACCGCATCCGCGACCGCGTGATGGCGGCGGGAGCCATAGGCTTCCTCGGCAAGCCCTTCGAGGGGCAGGCACTGATCGACTGCATCGAGATCGCGCTGACGGCCTGACGCCGCAACGCCGAAAGCCCGCAGGGTGCGGGCCTTGTCCTTCTGCTTGGCAAGTCTGTTTTCGCCGGGGGGGGCGGCCGCGCCGCTAGGCGTTGTCCGCCAGCGCCGCGTGGATCTGCGCCACCACCGCCGCGCCTTCGCCGACCGCCGCCGCGATGCGCTTGGTCGAGCCCGACCGCACATCACCGATCGCGAACACGCGGGGGATGCTGGCTTCCAGCGGAAAGGCCGCGCGCTTCGGCGACGCCGGACGGCCTTGCACGGCAGTTCCCGTCAGTACGAAGCCATGTTCGTCGCGATCGACGCAGCCTTCGAGCCAGCCGGCATTCGGGTCGGCGCCGATGAAGAGAAACAGATGGCGGAGCGGGTGGCGGATATCTTTTCCGGTGAGGCGATTGCGGATGACCGCAGCGGTGAGCCCGGAGGCGTGGTCGCCATCCAGTTCGACGATCTCGCAATTCGCATGCAACTCGACATTCGGCAAGGCGGCGATGCGATCGATCAGGTAGCGCGACATCGTCGCCTCGAGGCCGTCGCGGCGAATGACGAGATGCAGCCGCCTGACGCGCGGCGCCAGGAAGGCGACGGCCTGACCGGCCGAATTGCCGCCGCCGACCAGGGCGATCTCCTCGCCCTCGCATAGTTTCGCTTCGATCGGCGAGGCCCAGTAGGAAACGCCCGCGCCGTCGAAATCGGCAAGGTTGGCGATATCGGGCCGGCGATAGCGCGCGCCCGAGGCGATGACGACGGTGCGCGCCAGGATCTCGCGGCCATCGGCGAGGCCAAGCTTCAGGGGCGCGAGGGTCCCGCTGGTAGCTGGCGGGAAGTCGAGCCGGGCGATGGCGAGCGGCACGGCGATCTCGACGCCGAATTTCAGTGCCTGGTCGAAGGCGCGGCCTGCAAGCGCCTGGCCCGATATGCCGGCGGGAAAGCCGAGATAATTCTCGATCCGCGCCGAGGCCCCGGCCTGTCCTCCGACGGCCCGTTCGTCGAGCACGAGCACGCCAAGCCCTTCCGAGGCGGCGTAGACGGCGGCGGCGAGGCCGGAAGGCCCGGCACCGACGATCGCGACGTCATAGAGCCTGTCGGGCGCGAGGGCGGGCGCGGTGCCGAGGCAGAGGCCGACTTCGGCCTCGCTCGGATGGCGTAGCACCGTGCCGGCCGGGCAGACCATCAGCGGCAGCTCGGAAGGCTGGACGCCGAGATGCTCGACCAGTGCGTGGCCCTCGGTGTCGAGCGACGCGTCGAGGACGACATGCGGGTAGCCGTTCCGGGTGAGAAAGCCGCGCAGTCGCACCATCTCGGCGCCGTCCGGCGCGCCGATCAGCACGGGGCCGCCGGAACCTTCATCGATCAGGGCGACCCGGCGCAGGATGAAGGCGCGCATGACGATCTCGCCGATCTCGGCCGAGCCGATCACTAGCGCGCGCAGTTCGGTGGCGTCGAAGGGAATGGCGAGGCAGCCATCGGGGCCGGCGCGACCGCCCGCCAGCGCCGGTCGGCCGGCAAGTTGGCTGATCTCGCCGGAGAACTGGCCGGGCCCATGCGTGGTGATGGCGGCGCTGCCGGCAAGGCCGGCGCGGCTGAAGACCGTGAGCGAGCCCTCGACGACGAGCCAGGCCGGGGCATTTCGCGCGCCAAGGCTGAAGATGGACTGGCCGGCGCCGAAGCGCTGGGCCGGCGTGCCGGAAAAGCGCGCGGCAATTTTGACCTGCGCCGGCGAGAGCGCGGGAAACATCTGGAGATCGCGCGGCTCCGCCATCGCATCCTCATGGGGTGAGGGCGCCGGTCAAGCGCACCGTCTGCTGGGGGGAAAAGGGCCGACAGGAGGGCGTCAGTAGTAGCGCGGGATGGGTCCGAGCTGCGGCGTCTGGTCCGGCAGCGTCACCATGATCTCGTCGACATAGCACCAGCCCCAGCCTTCCGGCGGATCGTAGCCCTCTATGATCGGGTGGCGTGTTGCGTGGAAATGCGCCGTCGCATGCCGGCCCGGAGAATCGTCGCAGCAGCCGACATGGCCGCATTGGCGACAGAGCCGCAGATGCACCCAGGCCTGGCCAATCTTCAGGCATTCCTCGCAGCCCCGGCTGCCGGGGGTGACGTCCCGGATGGTGTCTACGTGATGGCACTGCATCGACATGGCTCGTCTCCTGGCGGGGGGGGAATGGACGAAATGCGTGCGAGGGCACCGCGCGGGGGGCCGCGATGCCCTCGCACTTCGCGCCTAGGCGCGGATGAACGCCAGCACGTCTGCGTTGAACTTGTCGGCCTCGGTCTCGGCGAGGCCATGCGGCGCGCCCGGATAGACCTTGAGCTCGGCGCCCTTGACGATCTTGGCGGTCTTCAGGCCGGCGGCGGCGATCGGCACGATCTGGTCGGCGTCGCCGTGGATGACGAGCGTCGGCTTGTCGATCTTCTTCAGGTCGTCGGTGTAGTCGACCTCGGAGAATTCGTGGACACAGTCATATTCGCCCTTGATGCTGCCCATCATGCCGAGCCGCCAGAAGTTCTCGCGCAGGCCCTCATTGACCTTGGCGCCTTCCTTGTTGAAGCCGTAGAACGGCAGCGACAGATCCTTGAAGAACTGCGAGCGGTCGCCGGCCGTACCCTTGCGGATGCCGTCGAACACCTCGAGCGGCGTGCCTTCCGGGTTGGCCTCGGTCTTCAGCATCAGCGGCGGAACGGCGCCGACCAGCACCATCTTGGCGACGCGGCTGGTGCCGTGGCGGCCGACATAATGGGCGATCTCGCCGCCGCCGGTCGAATGGCCGATCAGCACGACGTCGCGCAGGTCGAGCGCCTCGATCAACTCGGCCAGGTCGTCGGCGTAGCGGTCCATGTTGTTGCCATCCCAGGTCTGGTCGGAGAGGCCGTGGCCGCGCCGGTCATGGGCGATGACGCGATAGCCCTGCGAGCCGAAGAACAGCATCTGCGGCGCCCAGGCGTCGCCCGCCAGCGGCCAGCCATGCGAGAAAAGGATCGGCTGACCCTTGCCCCAGTCCTTGTAAGCGATCGTGGTGCCGTCTTTGACCTGGAACGTGCTCATCGTCTCTCTCCATCGTGATCTCGGGGAACCCCGCCGCCTGCCGGCTGGTTGACGGTCACAACATCGGACAGGCCACGCCTTCGAGCCATTCTACGTGGGGTTGTCCGGGTCATACTTGGGTATGGGCATCTGATGCCGGGCCGTCCGCGAAGGGCGGGACGGCTGTTCAATGCCGCAGCCACGGCCCCGATCCGTCACGGCTTCGTGGCCTCCGCGATGCGCAGATCCTGGCGTCCGCCGGGCACGTGCCGAAAGACGGCGCCCGGATCATCCATGCGACTCGACATTCCGTGCAAACTTCGGCATGAATCGTACATAATCTGCGAAAGATTGCGTGCGCTGGCCGCCGGTGGGCGGAAAGTGCAAGCGAAAACGGGGGGATGCGCGGTCTATGAGCTTCGTTCCGAGCCTCGACTTGACGGGTCTGCAGACGCTGGACCGCGAGGCATCGGTGTATGAGGCGATCCGCGAGGACATCATCTCCGGCCGGCTGCCCGCGAATGCCCGCCTGATCGTCGCCGATCTCGCCGAGCGGCATGGCACCTCGACCAATCCGATCCGCGAGGCGCTGCATCAGCTGCGCGGCGAGGGCTTCGTCATCATGGCGCCCAATCGCGGCGCCCGCGTCCGGCCGATCGACGAGGACTTCATCCGCGACATCTACGAGATCGAGGTGCTGATCGAACCGGCGCTTACGAAATGGTTCGTCGGCATCGCCACCGACGAGAACATCGCGACGCTCGAGGCGCTGCATGCCGAGATGATCGAGCTCAACTATGCCGACCCGGTCCGGCACGGCCTGCTCGACACGCAGTTCCACCACACCATGTACCAGCGCCACTACAACCGCCACGCCGTCGATCTATGGTGGAAGCACCGCGAGATCCTGCGGGCGATCAGCCGCCGGCACCGCATCTCGCTGGGACGGCAGGCCGCCGTGATGCGCGAGCATGCCGAGGTTCTGGAAGCGATCAAGGCTCAGGACGAGAACGCCGCCGCCGCGATCATCGCGCGGCATGTCGAAGGTTCCGGCCGTCACATCATCGAGCAGATGCGCGCCGCGCGCCGCGATATCCAGAACAGCAAGGCGGAATTGCCACCCTACACCTAGGCCCGTCGAGGAACGCCATGACGAATGCGGCCCTGCCGCTGGAATTGACCAGACGCGTCAATGCTGTCGTCACTGTTGCGCCCCAGCCGTCCAGCGGCTTGCGCGGGGACATGGTTCGCGTCCCCGCGCCGCCGGGATCAGGCGAGTTCCGCCATCCGCAGGAGGCCCTGCATGTAGCCGATCGCGTGCGCCCGGCCGCGATGGTTCCAGTCGGTGTCGTCATCCATGTGCGGGACATGGTCGTCGAGCAGGAAGCCGGTAAAGCCGTTCTTCCAAAGCAGCGTCATCACCTCGGCAGGATTGAAATTGCCTTCGCCGATGAAACACTCGATGAAGTCTGGCACCGTCCCTTGCACGTCGCGGAAGTGGATGTAGAAGATCCGCCCCTTCGGCGCGAAGAAGGTGATCAAGTCCTTCACGTTGTCTGCGCCGCCCGGCATCTCCGAACAGCAGCCGAGGCAAAGGTCCAGACCCCAGGACGGGCTGTCGGCATAGCGGGCATAGGCGCGCTTGAAGTCGGTCGGCTCCTTGAAGATGCGGGCGACGCCGCCCAGCATCGGCACCGGCGGATCGTCGGGATGCAGGGCGATCTTGACGCCCGCTTCCTCGGCGACGGGCAGCACGGCGTCCATGAAGTAGGTGTAGTTGTCCCACATCATGTCGGCGGTGATGATGCCGTCGTCGGCGTCGAACACCGGCATGGAATCGGCGCGGCCCAGCGTCGTCGGCATGAAGCCGCGCCATTCCGTCTTCGTCGCCGCCTCAACCTTCGCCATCTCGAAGCGCGTGTTGCCGGCGCCGCCGCGACCGGGCGCCCGGCGCTCGGTGCGCCAGACCGAGTTCGGCATGAAATGCAGGCCGAGGATCGGCACGCCGGCGCGGCCGACATTGCGCACCGTGCGGCAGTAGTTCTCGATCTGCTCGTCGCGACCCGGCAGCCCCAGCATCGCCTTGTTGTAGAAATGGGTCGGCACGTTCTCGATCGCCTCGAAGGTGAGACCGGCGGCCTCCACCCGCTCGACCAGCCTGCGGATGTCCGCTTCTTCCCAATGGGTGTCGCCGGGAAGTGTCGGATTGTTCATCTGGATGCCGGTGACGCCGATCTGGGCGGCGAAGCGAAGTTTTTCGTCCGAGAGTTCGTGAAACTGGCCTACGGCAACGCGCATGGCGGGTTCCGACATGGCTCTTTCCTCCTCTTGTTGTCGTGGATCGGAACGGTCGGCGCCGTTCGTCGGGGCGTCGGCCGGAGATGGATGGGCAGGGTCGGCAAGGGGCGTCGAATGGTCTCCAGGAACCGGTCCGCAGCAATCTGGAATCGTTCGGAAGTTTTAGGCGGCAAAGACCTGTTCGCGGTTGACCGGGTGGAGAATCTGCCATAACGCTAAGGTAATAAATATATAAATGGCGGATCTAGATAAAAAACAAAAGTCCGCATCGGGAGGGAATATATAAATTTCACAATTGGATAAATTTATAAAGATTTCTCTTTGAGGTCAGCATTCTATCGCTGATTTCATGGATTGGCGTCTTGTGACTTATTCGGTCCGGTCGATCTGGATCGAGAATTGTCATGCGCCGTTGCTGGTCGTCGGTTGCGGTGGATTGCTGTATCGAATGCGGATGCCGGTTCCGGAGTGCGCCAAGGTCTCCGAAGCGGAAAATCAGGAAAGGAACTGTGTCCGTACAGAATAAGCCGCTCGCAAGGCAAAAAAAGAAACGCCCGGGCGGGACTGCACAGGAAATCGAATACTGAAAGTGTTCCATTCGGCAGTAGGGAGGAATTCTGTCATATGGTAAATCTTAAAAGTATTGCGGGCGCGCTTTTGATCGCCACGGCGATTCTGGCGCCCTCTGCGTCGTTCGCGCAGAATGCGGGATTGCCCGCAGCCCAGGAGATCAAGCCCAAGGGCCCGCTGCCCGAAGTTCCGCGCAACCAATCGCTGGTTCTCGGCTGGGGCGTCTCTGGTGGCACGTCGATCGGCACCACCAATCCGTGGGTGCTGCCCGGCTACACGCACCAGGAGGGCAACAATCTCCTGTTCGAGCCGCTGATGTACTACGGCATCTTCAAGAGCGAGTTCATTCCGTGGCTGGCCGACAGCATGGAATACACCAGCCCGGACTTCACCTCGCTGGAGATCAAGCTCAACAAGGATGCGAAGTGGAGCGACGGCAAGCCGGTTACCGCCAAGGACGTGATCTATACGTTCGAAGGCCAGATGAATCGGGAGTCTCTGCCGTATCACGCGCATTTCCAGCAGTTCGTCGAGAGCGTGACGGCGAAGGACGACCTGACCGTCGAAATGAAGTTCAAGCAGCCGGCACCGCGCTTCAAGTTCGAGGTGCTGACGGAGAAGTTTGACACCGGCCTGCCGATCGTTCCGGCGGAATGGATGTCGGCCCAGCCTGATCCGGTCGCCGCCGTCGGCCTCGACGAGATGCCGAGCTCCGGCCCGTACCGGATCGTCGCCTGGAACGCCACCCAGAAGATCCTCGACCTGCGTCCGGACTGGTGGGCCGTCAAGGCCGGCCGCGTCAAGGCTGAGCCGGCGGTGAAGCGTGTCATCGTCGCCAACATCCTGAACCAGCCGATGGACACCGTCGCCCAGCGCTTGGTGAACAACGAGTTCGATTCCTCGGTCGACATGCGCGCCCAGGTGATCGGCAACATCCTGGAGCAGAACAAGGACATCCAGTCCTGGACCGGCAACGAGTCGCCCTTTGGCTATCTCGACTGGTGGCCCAACTCGCTCTGGATGAACACGCAGCTGCCCGGATATGACGACCCGCGCGTCCGCAAGGCCGTCAGCCTCGCCATCAACCGCGACCTCATCAACGAGGTGCTCTACGACGGCGCCAAGATCGCCACCATCTATCCGTTCCCGCTCTATCCGAATCTGCAGAAATTCGCGGATTCGGAAGCCGTGAAGGCGGAAGAGGCGAAGTACGAGCCGGGCAAGTTCGATCCCGAGGCGAGCGCCAAGCTCATGGAGGAAGCCGGCTTCACCAAGAATGGTGACGGCCTCTGGGAGAAGGACGGCAAGACGTTCGACGCCACCATCCAGGCTTTCGACACCATCCATGGCGACCTGGCGCCGGTGCTGGCCGAAATGCTGCGGCAGGCGGGCTTCGATTCGAACGTGAACTTTGGCACCGACGCCTTCCAGAACATGGTCGACGGCAAGCCGGGCTTCTATCTGTTCGGCCATGGCGCCAGCCTGTACGACCCGTTCGAGGCCCTGAACCTCTTCCACGGCAAGTACAGCAGCACCATCGGTTCCGCTGCCGGCAACAACCGCTTCTCGCGGTACAAGAACCCCGAGTTCGACAAGATCCTCGACGAGATCTCGCCGCTCGATTCCAACGATCCGAAGTTCCAGGAAGGCGCCGCGAAGGCTCTCGGCATCTACTGGCGCGACGTGATCGACGTGCCCGTGATCCAGTGGCTGCACCGCATTCCCTACAACAACCACTACTGGAAGAACTGGCCGAGCTCGACCAACATCGCCGACGGCACCAACGGTGCGTTCTGGGCGCATACCGGCCTTCTGGTCGTCACGGGGCTTCAGCCGACCGGCGCGAAGTAGCCGCTTGCAACACAAGGGCGCGCGTCCCCGGGCGCGCGCTCTCCCGCTGGCAAGAGACCCCCAGGAACGTTTCCAGTGACCCTTAAGCTTGCAATCCGGCGCCTGCTCTTCCTCGTTCTGGTTATCTGGGCCGCGTCGACCATCGTCTTCTTCATCCCTCGCCTGTCGAACCGGAACGCGCTCCGCGAGCGCTTCGGCGAACTGGCCCGCACCGGCGGTTTCTCGCCGCAGGATCTCGAAAAGATCATTGCCTCGATGCAGCAGCAATTCGGCCTCGATCAGCCGTTGCTGCATCAATACTGGACCTATTTGGGCAATCTCGTGCGGATGGACTTCGGCTATTCGCTGTACCGCTATCCCTCGACCGTGTCGGAGCTGATCGCGCAGTCGCTGCCCTGGACGATCGGCCTGCTGCTGGTGACCACCGTCCTGAGCTTCATCATCGGCAATCTGCTCGGCGCCGTCGCCGCCTGGCCGCGCGCGCCGCGCTGGCTGCGCATGACCGCCACGCCCTTCATCCTGCTGACCGGCGTGCCGCCGGTGATCATGGCCATCCTGCTGATCTTCTTCATTGGCTTTCGCCTGAAATGGCTGCCGCTCGGCGGCGCCTATTCGGTCGGCATCGTGCCCACCTGGTCGTGGAGCTTCGCCCTGGACATGCTGAGGCACCAGATCCTGCCGGCACTGGCGCTCATCTTCGGCTCGGTCGGCGGCTGGGTACTGTCGATGCGCGGCATGGGCATCACCATCCAGGGCGAGGACTATGTGAACTTCGCCGAGCACAAGGGGCTGACCGGCGGCCGCATCTTCCGCGACTACTATCTCCGCAATGCGCTACTGCCGCAGATCACGGGCCTCGCTTTGGCGCTCGGCACCGTCATCGGTTCCGCCATCATCGTCGAGGGCCTGTTCGGCCTGCCGGGGATCGGCAACATGCTCAACCTCGCCATCCGCGCCAACGACTTCCCGACGATCTACGGCATCGTGCTGTTCATCACGATCGCGGTCGCGCTGCTGATGACGCTCGTGGAGTTCATCTATCCGCTGCTCGATCCCCGCATCAAGAATTCGTAGGAGCGCCAGCATGTCGACCATCGCGCTGCCGCCAGCCGAGACAACCCGCATCGAACAGCCGGGACGCGCCATCCGCGTCATGCGCTACCTGCGCCGCAACAAGGGCCTGGCGATCGGAGTCCTGATCCTGCTCGGGCTGGCGGCCTTCACCGTCATCGGCCTGATGACGATCAATCCGAAGCACGCCTATCCGCTCTCGGCCGCGCTCAAGAAGCCGCCAAGCTGGCGCTATCCGTTCGGCACCGACTTCTTCGGTCGCGACCTCTATGCAGCGATGGTCGTCGGCATGTGGCAGACGGCCGTGATCGGCTTGCTTGCCGGCGGCGTGGGCACCGTGATCGGCGTCATCTTCGGCTTCATCTCGGCTTATTTCAGCGGCCGCGTCGACGCGACGATACGCACCGTCTGCCAGATCCTGACGCCGATCCCGGTCCTCATGATCCAGGTCGTCATCGCCGGCTCGCTCGACAAACGCGACGTGACCATCCTGACCATGGCGATGATCGTGGTGTTGCTCGCCTGGATGGGCCCGACGCTTGTGATCCGGTCGCAGGTGCTGACGATGAAGGAGAGGCAGTTCGTCGCCGTCGCCAAGCTCTCCGGCGTCAGCGACCTCGGCATCATCTTCAAGGAGATCATGCCCTGCCTGCTGCCGTTCATCGCGGCCGCCTTCGTGGCCCAGGTGTTCGCGGCGGTGTTCGCCTCGTTCTACCTCGCCGTTCTCGGCCTCGGCCCGCTGCGCGAGCCGCTCCTCGGCAATTTGATCTGGGCGGCGCAGTCGCAGGGCGCCTTCTTCAATGGCTGGTGGTGGTGGCCGATCATCCCCTCCGTCGCGATGATCCTGATCCTGGGGTCGCTCGCCCTCATCAACATGGGGCTCGACGAACTCGCCAATCCCCGAATCCGGAGGACGGAGTGACCGCCATGAACTACGCGAACCTCTCGGTCGCGCCCGGCGCGCGCGCCGCCATGCCGCCGCTCGCGGCCAAGGTCGAGCCGGTCCTGCGCGTCAGCGGCCTGGAAGTGACCTATTACACCGATGCCGGCCGCGCCAAGGCGCTCGACAATGTCGGTTTCACGCTCAATCCGGGCGAGAAGCTCGGCATGGTCGGCGAATCCGGCTCCGGCAAGAGCACCATGGCGCTCGCCATGATGCGCATGATCAAGGCGCCGGGGCGGATCGAGGCCGGTTCGGTCGTTGTCGGCGGCACGGACCTGATGGCGCTCGACTCGGAAGGCATGCGCAAGGCGCGCCTCAGCAAGATCGCCTACATCCCGCAGGGCGCGATGAACTCGCTCAACCCGGTGATGCGGATCGGCGCCCAGATGATGGACGCGGTGAAATCGCATCTGCCGCGCGAGTCGCGCGGCGCGATCGAGGCGCGCTGCAGGCGGGCGCTGCAGTCGGTCGATCTCGATCCCGGGGTCTTCCGCATGCACCCGCACGAGCTCTCGGGCGGCATGAAGCAGCGCGTCTGCATCGCGATCGGCATCCTGCTCGATCCGCAGGTGATCATCGCCGACGAGCCGACCAGCGCGCTCGACGTGGTCACCCAGCGCCAGGTGATGGAGACGATCGACAACGTCAAGAACGCGATCAACGCCGCCGTCATCCTGATCGGCCACGACATGGGCCTGATGGCGCAGTTCGTCGACAAGGTGGCGGTGATGTATGCGGGCCGGCTGGTCGAGTTCAGCACGGTGCGCGAGATGTTCACGAGCCCGAAGCATCCCTATGCGCGGGCGCTGATCGACAGCCTGCCGAACCTCGACAACAAGGGTGTCTTCCAGGGAATTCCGGGCCTCGCGCCCTCGTTGCTGCGCCTGCCGTCCGGCTGCGCGTTCCATCCGCGCTGCTCCAGCGTCATGGACGCCTGCCGCTCCGTGCGCCCGGAACCGCGCGTTCTGGCCAGCGGCCGCAGCGTGACCTGCCATCTCTATGACAGCGAGGGCTGACATGGCCGATCTCCTGCGGCTCGAAAACGTCTCCAAGGTCTATACGGGCGGGCTCACCGGCGGGCGCTCGACGATTGCGCTGCGCAATTTCTCGATGACGCTGAAGGAAGACGAGCCGACCATCCTGACCGTCGCCGGCGAGAGCGGCAGCGGCAAGACCACGCTCGCCATGCTGCTGCTCGGCTTCATCACGCCGTCGGCCGGCCAGATCATCTATCGCGGCAAGAATGTCGCCAGCCTGCACGGCAAGGAACGGCTGGCCTATCGCCGCGAGGTGCAGGCCGTGTTCCAGGATCCGTTCGCCGTTTTCAACCCGTTCTATACGGTCGACCACCTGCTTTCCGTGCCGATCAAGCACTTCAAGCTGGCGAAATCGAAGGCCGACGCCCGCGACAAGATGGAAGAGGCGCTGACCGCGGTGGGCCTCCGGCCGGAGGACATCCTCGGCCGATTCCCGCACCAGCTCTCCGGCGGCCAGCGCCAGCGCATCAACGTCGCCCGCGCGCTGCTTTTGAAGCCGCGCCTGCTTATCGCCGACGAGCCGGTGTCGATGGTGGATGCGTCGCTGCGCGCGACGATCCTGGAAACGCTGCGCAACCTGCAGCGCGACCATGGCGTCTCGATCATCTACATCACGCATGACCTGACGACTGCCTATCACATCGCGAAATCGATCGTCGTGCTCTATCGGGGCGCGGTGATGGAGGCGGGCGACGTCGACGCGGTTATCAAGGATCCGCAGCATCCCTATACGCAGCTGCTGGTCGACTCGATCCCCTGGCCCAATCTCGACCAGCGCTGGGGCGCGCAGCCGATCAAGGTGCGCGAGGCCGGCGGCGGCGGCGGCGAGGGCTGCCGCTTCCGTTCGCGCTGTCCCGTCGCGATGGACATCTGCGCAACCGACCCGCCGCTCTACCGGATCGGCGACAGTCACACCGCATCCTGCTTCCGCTACGACCGCCAGCCGCTGGTCGCGCGGGAGAACCTGTCGGAGCTTCTGCCCGCCTGACGCTCTTCTTCCCCCAACGCCCACCCGTTCGATGAGGCCGGTCGCGCGACCGGTTGGAAATACAGGAACTTTGCAACGATGCTCGAGATTGCTGAATTCATCAGCCCGACGCCGACGCCGGTCTGGAAGCTCGCGAAGCAGGCCGGCGTTGACCTGGCGGTGGGCGGCCTGCCGTCCGACGACCTCCGGCCCGGCGAGGCGCCCTGGGACCTGGCGCCGCTGCAGCGGATGAAGGCGAACTACGAGGCGAACGGCTTCCAACTCCGCGTGATCGAGGCGCGGCCGCCGCTCAACCGGGCGAAGCGCGGCCTGCCGGGTCGCGACGAGGAGATCGCCACCGTCTGCACGCTGCTCGAAAACATGGGCACGCTCGGCGTCCCGGTCTGGTGCTACGAGTGGATGACAGACTTCAACTGGGTGCGCACCAATCTCGCCACCCCGTCGCGCGGCGGCTCGGTCGTCACCAGCTTCGACATCAACGACGTGCCGGTGGATCTGACGAGCAATCCGCCGATTGACGAGGAGGCGCTCTGGGCCAACCTCGAATACTTCCTGAAGAAGGTGCTGCCGGTCGCCGAGAAGGCCGGAGTGAAGATCTCGATGCATCCCGACGATCCGCCGCTGTCGCCGATCCGCGGCGTCGGCCGCATCATGCGCTCGATCGAGAACTATCGCCGGCTGGTCGAGCTCGTGCCGAGCCCGATGAGCACGATCACGCTCTGCCAGGGCAATTTCACCCTGATGACCGATGATCTGCCCGGCGTCATCCGCTCCTTCGGCAAGAAGATTTCCTTCGTGCATTTCCGCGACGTGATCGGTGTCCCGACCCGCTTCGAGGAGGCGTGGCACGACGCCGGCAAGACCGACATGCTCGCCTGTATGAAGGCCTATCGCGACATCGGCTTCGAGGGCGTGCTGCGTCCCGACCATGTCCCGACGGTCGAGGGCGACAGCAACGAGCACGCCGGCTACTCGGCCTTTGGGCGGCTCTACGCCATTGGCTACATCCGCGGCCTGCATCAGGCCGTCTACGCCGCATAGGATCACGCCCCATGAAAATCGCCATCACCGGAGCCACGGGCAGGATCGGCCGCGCCATCACGATCGAGGCGCTGCGTCAGGGCCATCATGTCGTGACGATCGATCGCGTCGCGCCGGCCGAGCCGGAAGAGCGGCCGAACTGCCGTTTCGTCCAGGCCGACATCGGCGACTACGAGGCGCTGGTCGCCGCCTTTCGGGGCTGCGACGCGCTGATCCACATGGCCGCCATCCCCGCGCCGATCGGCTATCCCGATCATGTGGTGCACAACAACAACGTCGTCGGCAGCTACAACGCGCTCAGGGCGGCGGTCGAGGTCGGCATCCGGCGCATCGTGCAGGCGTCGAGCGTGAACGCGATCGGCCTTTCCTTCAGCCGGGAAGGGCGCTTCGACTATTTCCCCGTCGACGAGGAGCACCCGAACCATAGCGAGGAGCCCTACAGCCTCTCGAAATGGATCTGCGAGCAGCAGGCCGACAGCTTCGCCCGCCGTTACGAGGACATCCGGATCGCCAGCATGCGGTTCCATCTCGTCGTCGACGAGCGGGCCAAGGCGAGCGGCGTCTATTCGGCGGTGACCAAGGAGATGTCGAAGCATCTCTGGGCCTACACCCTCTACGACGCGGCCGCGCGCGCATGCCTGCTGGCGCTCGAGGCGCCGTTCACCGGGCATGAGGTGTTCTACATCGTCGCGCCGGACACGGTGCTGGAGATCCCGACGCTGGAACTCGCGCAACGCTTCTATCCCGACGTGCCGATCCGCGGCGACCTCGGTGGCAATCGCAGCTTCTTCTCTTCCGCCAAGGCCGAGCGATTGCTCGGCTGGCGACACGATCCGAGCTGATCCCATCCCTCGTCCGGATCGCCCGGCCCGTTTTCACACAAGGCAGAATCCATGAAAATCACCGACGTCAAAGTCATCGTCTGCTCGCCGGGGCGCAATTTCGTCACCGTCAAGATCCTGACCGACCAGGGGCTCTACGGCATCGGCGACGGCACGGTGAACGGGCGCGAGCTCGCCGTCGTCAGCTATCTGCAGGATCACGTCGCCCCGCTCCTGATCGGGCGCGACCCGTCGCGGATCGAGGACATCTGGCAATACCTTTATCGCGGCGCCTACTGGCGGCGCGGACCGATCACCATGGCCGCGATCTCGGCCATCGACATGGCGCTCTGGGACATCAAGGCCAAGGCCGCCAACATGCCGCTCTACCAGTTGCTGGGCGGCGCCTCGCGCGAGAAGGTGATGGTCTATTCCCATGCCCAGGGCATGAGCATCGAGGAGGCGGTCGACGCCGTCGGCAAGAAGCGCGAGGAGGGCTATGTCGCGATCCGCGCCCAGGTCGGCATTCCCGGACTGCCGGCAATCTATGGCACCGGCAAGGGCTCGGACCAGGGCAAGGGCGGCATGGTCGAGACGCTGCCGCACGAGGAGGTGTGGTCGACCTCCAAATACATGGTCCATATACCGAAGCTGTTTCAGCGCCTGCGCGATACCTATGGCGACGACCTGCATCTGCTGCACGACACCCACCACCGCCTGACGCCGATCGAGGCGGCGCGGCTTGGCAAGGACCTGGAGCCGTTCCGCCTGTTCTGGCTGGAGGACCCGGTGCCGGCCGAGCTGCAGGAAGGCTACCGGCTGATCCGCCAGCATACGACGACGCCGATCGCGCTCGGCGAGATCTTCAACACGATCTGGGACGCGCGCCTGCTGATCGAGGAGCAACTGATCGACTACATCCGCGTCACCTCGGTGCATGCCGGCGGCGTCACCGGTATCCGGCGCATCTTCGATTTCGCCTCGATCTATCACGTGCGCACCGCCTGCCACGGACCGATGGACGTGTCGCCGGTCGCGATGGGCGCGAATGTCCATGTCGATCTCTGGGTGCCCAATTTCGGCATCCAGGAATTCTCCGGCTACACGCCGCTGATGCATGAGGTGTTCCCGCATGCCTGGAGCCAGGACGGCGGCTATCTGCATCCGGGCGAAGCGCCGGGCCATGGCGTCGATATCGACGAGGCGCTCGCCGCCAAATACCCCTATGAGCGCGCCTACCTGCCGGTGAACCGGCTCGAGGACGGCACGCTCTGGAATTGGTGAACCGCCCTTCTTCACCTCTCCCTGAGGGAGAGGTCGACGGCCAGCGGCCGGCGGGTGAGGGTTTACGGCCTCACCCGGATCGTTCCCTAAACCCTCACCCGGAGCTCCGCTCCGACCTCTCCCCCAGGGAGAGGTGAAAGTCAGTTCAGAGCCGGATATTCCCAACGATGAAGATCTCCGCCATTCTCGCCTACCCGGTGTGGGTCGGCTCGCGCAACCAGCTGCTCGTCAAGGTCGAGACCGACGAAGGGATCTTCGGATGGGGCGAGAGCGGCCTGTCCGGCCGCGAGAAGGCGGTGGTCGGCGCGATCGACCACTACCGCGAATTCCTGATCGGCCGCGATCCGCGCCAGATCGGCGCGCTATGGCAGGAGATGTATCGCAGCCAGTATTTCGAGGGCGGCCGGGTGCTGCAGGCGGCGATCTCGGCGATCGACATCGCGCTCTACGACATTCTCGGCAAGGCGCTCGGCGTGCCGGTCTACCAGCTGCTCGGCGGCAAGCAGCGCGATCGCATCCCGACCTTCGCCAGCACGTCGGCGCCGCCCGGCGAGGCCATGATCGAGCAGGCGCGCGAACTGATGGCGGCCGGCTGGAGCGCCATGCGCCTGTCGCCGGCCTTTCATGGCAACTCCAACATCTACGAGCCGCGCGAGAGCATCGCGGCGACGGCGAAATGGTGCGTCAAGGCGCGCGAGGCGCTGGGCGACGAGGTGGTGCTCGGCATCGACTATCACCACCGGCTCTCGGTCGCCGAGGCGGCGAGCTATTGCCAGAAGATGCCCTCCGGCACGCTCGACTTCCTGGAGGAGCCGATCCGGGACGAGACGCCCGAGGCCTACGAGGCGCTCCGGCGGATGGTCGACGTTCCCTTCGCCATCGGAGAGGAGTTCGCCTCGAAGTGGCAGTTCCTGCCGTACATCGAGCGCGACATCCATCAGTTCAACCGCATCGACATCTGCAATGTCGGCGGCCTGACCGAGTCGATGAAGGTCGCCGGCTGGAGCGAGGCGCACTATGTCGACATGATGCCGCACAATCCGCTCGGGCCGATCTGCACGGCCGCGACCGTGCATTTCGCGGCGGCGGTGCCGAACTTCTCCTGGCTGGAGACGCGGACCTCGACGGCCGAGCAGCTCGGCTTCGATAGTTCCGAATTCTTCCCGGTCCAGCCCCGCATCGAGAATGCGCACTACCCGGTTCTGGATGCGCCGGGCCTCGGTGTCGAGGTGAACGAGGCGCTGATCCAGAAGCAGAGCTTCAAGTTCTGGGAGGCGCCGCATCTGAAGCGGCGCGACGGTTCGGTGACCAACTGGTAGGCCGCGCGCGGCGCGGCCGTCAGGACGGGGATCGGTCGTCCTCGTCGTCGAGCAGGATGCGCTCGGCGGCGCCGTCGAGATCATCATACTGGCCGCTGCGGATCGACCAGAAAAAGATCCCGAGCGCGGCAATGCCGACGGCGATGGCGAGCGGGATGAGGAAGACGAGGCTCTGCATGGCTAGCGTGCTCCCCGCGCCACGATCGCTGCGGGCTTGGCGGCCGGGACGACGACTGTCTGCTTGGTCCTTCTGGTCGTCCTGTCGCGGGGCTCGGCGGAATCCGCCTTCAGGCGCAGTGCGTTGGCCACGACGACGATCGACGACAGCGACATGGCGAGCGAGGCGATCAGCGGCGTGACGAAGCCGGCGATGGCGATCGGCAGCGCGACCAGATTGTAGAGGATGGCGAGGCCGAAATTCTGCCGGATCAGGCGACCGGCCTCGCGCGAGATGGAGAACGCCAGCGGCACCGCCCTGAGGCTCGACCGCAGGAATACGAAGTCGGCGGCGTTGCGGCCGATATCGGCCGCGGTCGCCGGCGCCATCGACACATGCGCCGCGGCGAGGACGGGCGCGTCGTTCAGGCCGTCGCCGACCATCAGCGTCCTGTGGCCGGCGGCGGAGAGCGCCGCCACGCGCTCCAGCTTGCCGGCCGGCAGGACGGAGGCGGCAAAGTCGCCGATGCCGAGTTCGCCGGCCACCGTCGCCACGGCGGCGGGCTGGTCGCCCGAAAGGATCAGCGTCGCCAGCCCGTCGGCACGCAGCGCGTCGATCGCAACGGCGGCATCCGGCCGGAGATCGTCGCGGAACGCGAAGCGCGCGAGCGCCGACCCGTCGCGGCTGAGGACCGTTCCCGCCTGCGTCTGGGGCGAAGGCGGCGTTGCCGCCCATTCGGCCCGGCCGAGGCGATAGACGGCGCCATCATCGGCCTCTGCCTCGATGCCGCAGCCGGGTATCTCGCGGACACTGGCAAAGGTCAGGCCGCAGGGGCGGGCGCCGAAATGGGCGGCAATCGCCCGCGATACCGGGTGGTTGGAGGTGGCGGCCAGCGTCGTCGCGATGGCGGCGGCGGATGGCGCGACCGTTTCGCCGTTCTCCAGCCGCAGCCGCCCGAGCGTCAGCGTGCCCGTCTTGTCGAAGGCGACCGTGTCGATCTCGGCCATTCGCTCCATCGCGGCGCCGTCCTTGACCATGATGCCATTCTCGAACAGGCGCCGCGCGGCGACGACCTGGACGATCGGCACGGCGAGGCCGAGCGCACAGGGGCAGGTGATGATCAAGACGGCGATCGCGATGCTGATCGAATGATGCCAGTCGCCCGTCGCCCAGAGCCAGCCGAGAAAGGCGATGAGAGCCGTGGCGTGGATGACGGGCGAATAGAGCTGGGCGGCGCGGTCGGCGAGCTGCCGGTAGCGGGCCTTGCCACCCTCGGCGACCTCCATCAGCCGCACCATCTCGGCCAGGAAGGAATCGGCGCTGCGCGCCGTCGCCGTCATCGTCAGAGCGCCGGTCAGGTTCAGCATGCCGGCCTTCAGCTCGGATCCGATGCCGACCGGCTGCGGCAGGCTCTCGCCCGAGACGACCGAGCAATCGAGTTCCGAGACGCCGGCGGCGATGCGCCCGTCGACCGGCACGCGGTCGCCGGCGGCGACGAGGAGCGTCATGCCCGGCTCGATCTCGGCCAGCGGAAGATAGTCGCGGCCGCCATCGGCGCGCAGGACGGTGGCGCCGCGCGGCGCGAGACGGACCAGCCCGCTCACCGCCTGCCGCGCCCGCTGGCGCATCATGTGGTCGAACACGCGGCCGATCAGCAGGAAGAACAGCAGCGAGATCGCCGCGTCGAAATAGGCATGCGGCTCGTTGTGATAGGTGTCGTAGACGCTCATTCCAAAGGCGAGCAGCACGCCGATCGAGATCGGGACGTCCATGTTCGAGCGGCCGCGGCGCAGCGCGCTCCATGCCGAGCGGAAGAAGACCTGTCCGGAATAGAGCAGGGCCGGCAGCCCCAGCAGCGCCGAGATCCAGTAGAAGGCCTGCCGCGTGCTCGGGTCGGCGCCGGACCAGACCGACACCGACAGGATCATGATGTTCATCGCCGAGAAGCCGGCGACGGCGAGCGCGCGCAGCAGCCAGGCGAGCTGCGGATCGCCGTTCTCGGCGTCGGCATCGAAGAGATGCGCCGCGTAGCCGAGGCCGTCCAGCGTCTCGATCAGCGGCGGCACCTCGCCGCTCCATTTGACGCTGGCGCGGCGGGTCGAGAGATTGACCCGCGCATGGCTGACGCCGGGCAGGGCGGCGAGGCCCCGCTCGATCTTGCGGATGCAATCGGCGCAATGCATCTCCGGCACGGCGAGATCGACCTGACGCAGGCCGTCGCCGAGATCGCGGCTGGCGAGCAGCAGCTCTTCCTTCGAAACGACGAGGTTGGTCGGCCGGGCGGCGGCTGCCGCGTCGACCGCGCAGCAGCTCATTTCATCGCCTCGTAGCTGTGCCAGGTGGCGTGGCCGAGCAGCGGAAACACGATGATCAGGCCGAGCAGTCCCGTGGCCACGCAGGCCAGGAACAGGACCAGCACGATCGCGCCCCAGGCCAGCATCACCGGCAGATTGTTCCAGACCAGCGAGATGCTGGTGCCCATCGCGGTGAAGGCGTCGGTCTTCTGGTCGAGCAGCATCGGGATCGAAAAGGTGCTGATGGCGAAGGAAAACGCCGCGAACAGACCGCCGACTACCGTGCCGACCAGGAGCATGGCGAGGCCGACCGGCGTCGTGAACAGCATGGTCGCGACATGGTCGAGGCCCGGGAACGGGTGCAGGCCGAAGAACAGCGCGTAGATGATCACCGCCGCCCGCATCCATACCAGCATCAGCAGGCAGAGGATTGCGCCGGTGAACAGCACCTGGCCGCCGGAATTCGCCCGGACGAACAGCATGCCGGCCAGCGAGATCCGTTCGCCCTTGGCGATCGCCCGGCTCTTGGCATAGAGGCCGATCGCGACCAGCGGCCCCACCACCATGAAGCCGGCAAGGGCCGGGAACAGGATGTAATCGAGATTGAGCGCGAACAGGCTCCAGACCACGACGACGGAGACGAGGAAGACGGCGAGGCCGTAGGCCAGGCTGTCGAGCGGGCGGACCTTGAGGTCGCGCCAGCCGGCCGCGAGCCAGCCGAGCGCGGCGCTGGCGGGGAGATGGCGTCGCCGCTGTTCGGCGAGCGGGCGCTGGAAGGCTTCGGATGCCTTTGTTGTGGTAGCCATGAGCCTCTCCTCGCTCAGCAGGCGGACTTGGCGGCGCTGTAGGCGCTGCCGGAACCATCGGTCGCTTTCGTATGCGCGACGCATTCCGGCTGCGAGCGCAGGGCGACATAGACGAGATGCGCATTGGCGCCGAAGAGGCCGAGAATGCCGATCGTCGCGATGGCGATCGAGATCCACTTCCAGTTCGGCGACCGGCGCGCGACGGCCGGCTGGCTGTCGATCGGACGGGCGAGCGTCATGGCGTCTTCGCTCCTAGCGACTGGACGTAGAGCGCGAGGATCTTGACGTCGACCGGCGACAGGCGGTTCTGCCAGTGCGGCATGTGACCCTGGCGGCCGCCATGCACGGTGTTGAACACCGACTGGACGTCGCTGCCATAGAGCCAGTTGGCGTCGGTCAGGTCGGGCGCGCCGACCTCGCGATTGCCCTTGCCTGCGTCGCCATGGCAGGCGACGCAGTTCGCCGCGAAGACCTCGCGTCCCGCCTCGATCCGCTCCGGCGTGGAGCCGGCGCCGGGTTCGAGGCCCGAGAGCGAACGGACATAGGCGACGACGTCGTTGACCTGCGGGCGGGTCAGGATGCCGTCACGGCCGAAGGCCAGCATCTGCGAGCTGCGCGTGTCGGCGTTTTCCGCGTTGATGCCGACGCGGATCGTCTCGGCGATCTGATCCGGCGAGCCGCCCCAGAGCCATGCCTTGGCGCTCAGGTTGGGGAAGCCGGGGCCGCCCGTGCCCTCGGTGCCGTGGCAGACGGCGCAATTGTCGGCGAACAGGGTCCTGCCGGTCTCCTTGACCGAGCGCATCAGCGCCGGATCGGCCTGGATCTCTGCGTAGTCCAGGCTGGCGACCCGGTCGGTCCAGACGCCGCGTTCCGCGGCAGCGTCCTCGACCGCCTGGGTCACGGCCGCGCGGTCACTCCGCCCGAGCAGGCCTTTGGTGTAGGTCCAGCCCAGCGGCCAGGCCGGCATCAGGATCCAGTAGACGACGCAGAACAGGGCCGCTGCGGAGAGGAAGAACAACACGACGCGCGGCACGGGCGTATCGAGTTCCTCGATGCCGTTCCACTCGTGTCCGGTGGTGGTCCGACCGGTGACGGGATCACGCTTGCCTAGTTCCACGGCTTGTCATCCTTGTCGAGAATGCTCTCTTTGGCCCGGTCGAAGCGCTTCTTGTTCTTGGGCCAGAATGTGTATGCCAGCACGCCGACGGCGAGCACGAGAAGGTAGATCAGGCCCCAGCTCTTGGCGAAGCCGACGACCGTCTGATGATCGAGATCCATCGCCTCACTCCTTGATGGCGACGTTCGCCGCCGTCGCGGCGTTGGTCAGCTTGCCGAGCACCTGCAGATAGGCGACCAGCGCGTCCATCTCGGTGACGCGGCCGGGTTCCCCGTCGAAGGCGCGGATGTTTGTCGCCTCGCCATAGCGCTCGGTGACGCCGGCCGCGTAGTTGGAGTCCGGATTGGCCTGGCCGTAGGCGTCGTTGGTGGCGTTGTCGATCATCGCCTGCGTGTAGGGAACGCCGACGCGGCTCATCGCCTTCAGATGCAGGCCGAGATCCTCGGTCCGGAGCGTGTTGTCCTCGAGCCAGTGATAGGCTGGCATGACCGAGACCGGCACGACGTCGCGCGGATTGCGGAGATGCGCCACCTGCCACGCGTCGGAATACTTGCCGCCGACACGGGCGAGGTCGGGACCCGTCCGCTTCGAGCCCCAGAGCATGGGGTGGTCGTACTGCGACTCGACCGCCAGCGAATAGGGGCCGTAGCGCTCGACCTCGTCGCGCAGGGTGCGGATCATCTGCGAATGGCAGGCATAGCAGCCCTCGCGGATGTAGATATTGCGGCCGGCGAGCTCCAGCGGCGTGTAGACTCGCATGTCGGGCGCCTTCTCGACCGTCTCGTCGATGGTGAAGAGCGGCGCGATCTCGACGAAGCCGCCGATCGACGAGACCACGATGATGGCGAGGACGAAGCCGATCGCGCTGCGTTCGAGTTTGCGATGGAAGTTCGGCATGGTCGGTTACTCCCCGGCCTGAAGTGCGGTGGGGGCGAGCGCCGGCTCGTCGACATCGGGAGCATTCTGCAGGACCACGCGACCGCCGGCCTGCCGGATCGTCATCCAGATGTTGTAGCAACCGACCAGGGCGCCGAGCAGGAACAGCAGGCCGCCGAAGGTGCGGGCGATGTAATAGGGATGCATCGCGACGAGCGAGTCGACGAACGAATAGGCGAGCGTCCCGCTTTCATTGTAGGTCCGCCACATCAGGCCCTGGATGATGCCGGAATTCCACATCGCGAAGACGTAGACGACGGTGCCGGAGAGGGCGAGCCAGAAATGGACCTCGATCAGCTTGGACGAATACATCCGCTCGCGCTTCCACATCCACGGAACCAGCGCGTAGATCGAGCCGAAGGAGATCATCGCCACCCAGCCGAGCGCGCCGGCATGCACGTGGCCGATCGTCCAGTCGGTATAGTGGCTGAGCGAGTTCACGGCGCGGATCGCCATGAAGGAGCCTTCGAAGGTCGACAGGCCGTAGAAGACCGCGGCGACCATCATGAAGCGCAGCGTGGCATCGTCGCGCACCTTGCCCCAGGCGCCGTTCAGCGTGGCGAGCGCATTGCCGGCCGAGGCCCAGGACGGCACCAGCAGGATGACCGAGAAGGTCATGCCGAGCGTCTGCACCCATTGCGGCAGGGCGGTGTAGTGCAAGTGGTGCGAGCCCGCCCACATGTACATGAAGACGATGCCCCAGAAGCTGATGATCGACAGCCGGTAGGAGAAGATCGGCCGGCCGGCGCGCTTCGGCAGGTAGTAGTACATCATGCCGAGGAAGCCGGCGGTCAGGAAGAAGGCAACGGCGTTGTGGCCGTACCACCACTGGGTCATGGCATCCTGCACGCCGGAGAAGAGCGAGTAGCTCTTGGCGTGGCCGAACGAGACCGGCACCGCGAGATTATTGACGATGTGCAGGATCGCCACGACCAGGATGAAGGCCATGTAGTACCAGTTGGCCACGTAGATATGGGGTTCCTTCCGCCGCTGCAGCGTGCGGATGTAGATCAGGAAATAGACGACCCAGACGATGACCAGCCAGATGTCGGCATACCATTCGGCCTCGGCATATTCCTTGGACTGCGTCAGGCCCATGAAGTAGCCGCTGACCGCGAGCACGCAGAAGAGGTTGTAACCGATCAGCACGAACCACGGGCTGAACTGGTCGGGCAGCCGGGCGCGGGTCGTGCGCTGCAGCACGTGCAGCGACGTGGCGATCAGCGCGTTGCCGCCGAAGCCGAAGATCACGCCGGTGGTGTGGACCGGCCGGATCCGGCCGAAGCTTGACCATGCGGCGTCGAAGGTGAGTTCGGGCCAGGCGAGCAGGGCCGCGACCCAGACGCCGAAGAACAGGCCGAACACGGCCCAGGCCATGGCCAGCACGATGCCGGCGCGCGTCGGGTCGTCATAGTAGCGCGACAATTGCGCCTTGTCGGGCTCGGGCGCGTAGTAGCCCGCGATGACCACGCAGGCGAGGCCGATCGAGACCAGCAGGATGATGAAGCCGTGCGTTCCGATAGGATCGTCGCTACCGACTGCCGCGAAGGCGAGGCCGCACAAGGCCAGCAATGTCAGGACGGCCAGCGATAGCTGCCGTTCCCCTTTCGTCAATCCCGCTACCATTCGGGGAGCCCCCATCTTGTCACACCGAAGCGCTCTGGCGTCTTCCGACGTCGAATGCTGGCCAACTAGGTGGACGAGATTCGGCAGGCTGTATTTGTTCTAGATCAAATAGCGCGGCGATCGGAGGCGGCGCGGCGGATCGGCCACACCGTTTCCGTCAGCCGCGCGGCGCGCGTCCTTCGGCAAGGACGAGCAGGCGCGCCGGCTCGACCACGGTCACCTGCTGGCGGCCGCCTGCGATGATCCCCTTGGCCTCCCATGCGGCGAGCAGCCGGCTGACGGTATGGAGCGTCGTGCCGGTCATTTCGGCAATGTCCTGGCGGGAGATCGGAAAGTCGATCTGTCGTCCGATCTCGGCTTGGCGGCCGCTCTGCTCGACCAGTCGATGCAGCGCCCGCGCCACCCGCTGTTCCACCTTTTCGGTCGCCATCTCGACCAGCCGCGCCTGCGCATCCTGCAGGCGGCTGCCGACGGTCTGGTAGGTGCTCGCCGCGAAGCCGGGGATCTGCGCAACGAAGCTCGGCCACAGGCTCGAAGGCCAGGCGAGCGCGACGCAGTTGACCGCGGCGATGGCGCTGGCCGGGTAGGTGTCGCGGCCGAACGCATGCGCGATGCCGATCATCTCGCCGGCGCTGATGTAGCGAACGATGACCTGGTCGCCGGCCGGCGTCGTCTTGACGACGCGGACATGGCCGTCGAGCAGGAGAAAGAAGGAGTGCGCGTCGCCCTCCTGCTCGAAAATCGCCGTTTCCCTGGCGAAGCGAAGCGGGCGCGCGCCGGCAAGGACACGGTCGAGATCCTCGGCGCGAGCCGAGCGGAACAGCGGCAGCGTTGCGATCAGGGAGCGGTCAAGCTGGGACACGATCCATTCCAAGCTGTGTTGCGATCGCATGGCCGCACATGTCGTTTCTCCTGGACCCGTTCCGACGGCGACTTGCGGGTGAAGCGTCTTCGCGATCCCTTATTGCGCCAGCGCAAATGCGATCCGTTGCTTCCTGCCTATAAGCGGACCGATGACGGATGTCATTGGCTTGATGGAAGGAATTGCAGGATGAGACGGATGGCTCTGGTGGCGGTGGCTCTGGCGACGTGCCTGGCGGCGGGAACCGCGGCTGCCGCGGATCACGAGGTCAGGATGCTCAACAAGGGCGCCAAGGGCTTCATGGTGTTCGAGCCGGACTTCATCCCCGTCGCGGTTGGCGACACGGTGACCTTCGTGCCGACCGACAAGTCGCATGATGCCGAATCCGTGCCGGGCATGGCGCCGGCCGGAACGACGCCGTTCAAGGGCAAGATCAGCGAGAAGGTGACGGTCGAGATCGGCGCCGAGGGCGTCTATGGCATCAAGTGCACGCCGCACTACGGCATGGGCATGGTGGCGCTGATCGTGGCCGGCAAGCCGGTCAATCTCGAGGAGGCCAAGGCGGTGAAGCACCCCGGCAAGGCTAAGAAGGCGTTCGAGGCGCTGCTGAGCCAGGCCGCTCCCTAGCGGCCCCAGATCACGGCGTTCTCGTGCCGCTTGATGATGTGCTTCAGGTTCTCGAACGCCGTGATGACATGGCCGGCGAAGCGTTCCGCCGCCGGTGACCGTGGCCCGCCGACCCGGCGCAGGATGCCGAGCGATCGGTTGGGCTGCGGGATCTCGTAGGGAAGCACCGTGACCCGGTTTTCCTTGCGCTGGGCGAACACCACCGAGAAGGGCAGCACGGCAAGCGCGTCCGTCTCGGCCAGGAAGTTGATGACGCTCATTAGCGAGCCGCCGGAATAGCGCACGTTCAGGTCCGACATGCCGATGCTCATCAGGATCATCTGCAGGTCCGACATCAGCGGCGAGCCGGGCAGGGGTGCCACCCAGGGGAAGCTCGTCAGGTCATGCGCGCGCAGCCGACGGTTGCGCAGCAGCGGATGGTCCGGCCGGCAGGCGACGATGTTGCGGCCGGGCAGGATTTCCGTGAATTCGAAGCCGGGGCCGAGGTCGAGCACGCCGATCGGCACGATGCCGAGATCGATCTGGTTGCCCTCGAGCGCGGCGACCATCTCCGGCAGGTTCAGGTAGCTCTGCTGGACGGTGACCTCGGGCTCCAGGTTCTGGAACTCGCCGACCATCCGGCTGATCATCGCATCCATGAAGAAGGGCACGCCGCCGACGCGGACGACGCCCTTCGTGCCCTTCATGAAGCCCTGCACCGCGTCGGAAGCCTTGCGCGACGCGGTGATGATCGTGCGGCCCTGCGCCGCCAACTGGGCGCCGAGCGGCGTCGGCTGCAGCGGGCGGCGACCCTTGAGGAAAAGCGGCTCGCCGACCCGCGCCTCCAGCATGGCGAGCGACCGGCTGACCGCGGGCTGGGTCAGGCCCAGCATCGCGGCGCCTTCCGATACACCGCCGGCATCGAGCACGGCGGCAAGCTGCATGAGATGGCGTTCGTTCAGTCGCATAGCAAAGTGCTATACCGATGGACGTAGAACTCATCAAGACTGCCACCGGGCCGTGCTACCCATTTTGCCAAGGGGAAGGGAGGCCCCGGCGGAATGCACGGCCAGCACGACGGCTCGCGCAGGGGTGGAAGTCCCGATGCGTTTTCGGCGCAGGCGAACGAGTTCGCCAGACGGCTCGCCGCTTCCGATCCGACCCGGCTCGCCGAGGCGGCCCGGGCGACGGTGAACGGCCTGCATGCCCTGATCTCCGCCCTGCGTCCGACGCCGGATGAGTTCCGGCTCGCCATCGATTTCCTGACCGAGGTCGGCCACTACGCCGACGCCCGGCGGCAGGAATGGGTGCTGCTTGCCGACGTGCTGGGCGTCTCTTCGTTGATCGAGGACCAGAACAGCCCGCGTCCGGCCGGGGCGACCCCGAACACGCTTGCCGGCCCGTTCTACCGCGCCGACGTGCCGGAGATGGCGCTCGGCGCCAACATCTCCCGCGACCGCAAGGGCGAGCCGATGCAGGTCGCCGGCCGGGTGCTGGATCTCGACGGCCGTGGCATCGGCGGCGCGTCGGTCGAGGTCTGGCATGCCAATGCCGACGGTCTCTACGAGAACCAGGAGCCGGACCGGCAGCCGGAGTTCAATCTGCGCGGCAATTTCCGCACGGACGCGCAGGGGCGGTTCAAGTTCCTGACGATCAAGCCGAAGGGCTATTCGCTGCCGTCCGACGGGCCTGTTGGACGTTTCATGGCGGCGCTAGGCCTCTGCCTGGAACGGCCGGCGCACATGCATTTCCGCGTCTCGGCGGAGGGGTTCGAGACGCTGACGACCCACATCTTCGACCGGGCGGATGCCGCCATCGGTCGGGATGCCATCTTTGGGGTCAAACCCGCGCTCCTGGCCGATTTCCAGACCTTGCAGCCGAATGGCGGCAAGCGGAACCACGGCCTCGACCTCAATCTCGTGCTCTGCCCGGAGGGGCGGGGCGACGCTGCAATACTGGGAGGAGATTCACATGTCACGGATTAGTGGCTACCACCACCTGACGATGTCGACCGACGGCGCGCAGGAAGACTTCGACTTCTATACCAAGGCGCTGGGCCTGCACTCGGTGAAGCGGACGGTGCTGTTCGACGGCGTGGTCCCCGTCTACCACCTCTATTACGGTTCGCCGAACGGCGATGCCTCGACCATCATCACCACCTTCCCGTTCCGCAAGCCGGCCGTCTACGGCCGTCGCGGCACCAACCAGTCCCGCACCATCCTGCAGTCGATCCCCGTCGGCGCCGCCGATTTCTGGGTCGACCGGCTGAACGCCCGCGGCATCGAAGCCGCCAAGATCACCCGCTTCGGCGCTGTCCGCGTCGCCTTTGCCCATCCGTGCGGCATCCCGCACGAACTGGTGGAAAGCGACGGTGATCCGCGCGAGCCGATCACCAATGCCGCGCAGGGCATCGGCAGGGAGCACGGCATCAAGGGCATCTATGGCAGCGTCGTCGCCGTCATGGACCGCACCGCCATGGACGATTTCCTCACCATCGCGCTGCCGCTCACGAAGGAGGCCGACACGCATGAGGGCCTCGTCTACCGCGTGCCGGACGCGAGCGGCGTCATCCAGCGCGTCGAGGTCGTTCTCGACCGCGAGACGCTGCAAGGCACCTGGACGCTGGCGGGTGGCACCATCCACCACCTGGCCTTGAACACCGGCGACGAAGAGAACCAGTTGAAGCTCCGCGCCCATATCGAGGGCCTCGGCTTCACGGATATCTCGGAGCAGAAGGACCGCAACTACTTCAAGTCCTGCTATGTCCGCTCGCCGGGCGGCGCCCTGTTCGAACTCGCCTGGACGACGCCGGAAGGCTGGGCCAAGGACGAGCCCCCGGGCGCGATCGGCAAGACGCTGGTCTTCCCGCCCTGGTTCAAGGACCGCGAGGACGAGCTTCGTTCCGGGCTGGAGCAGGCGGAGTTCGCATGAACCCAGGCGGCGGACCGCTCAGGCTTGGCTCGAGGGCCCCGGAGGCGAAGGCGATCTGCGTCTTCGTCCACGGCCGCGGCCAATCGCCGGAGGAGATGCAGTCCCATGTGCTGGCGCGGCTTTCCGCGCCGGCCGTGGCCTTCGTCCTGCCGCGCGCCCCTGAGGGCGCGTGGTGGGATGCGCGGGCCGTCGATCCGTTGACGCCGGTCGCCCGCGCGCAGCTTTCCGCCGCGCTCGATCATGTGGCGGCCGCCGTCGCGGCGGCTCGAGGTGAATTGCCCGGCCGGCCGCTGCTGCTGGCGGGCTTCTCGCAGGGCGCCTGCCTTGCCATCGAATATCTCTGCGCCGGGCTGCCGCCGCCGGAAGCTCTTGCGGCGCTCACCGGCTGCCGCGTCGGCGTTCCTGCCGATGCGCGCGCCGAGGCGGTGCCGCCGGGCGTGCCGGTCTATCTCTCCGGAGGCGATGCCGATCCTTGGATCCCGGTCTCGGCCTTCGCCGATGCCGCGAGGACGCTCGGCAGCAAGGGCGCGAGCCTGCGGGCGGACCTGTTCCCGCGCCGGGGGCATGAAGTTTCGGATGCCGAGATCGCCATGCTGGGAACCATCCTCGCGGATCTGGTCGCTGGCCGGCACCCGCGCATGGAGGCGGCGCGATGATGGAGAACTTCGTCTTTCCGGGTCTGACGACCCGCGTCGTCTTCGGGGCCGGCACGATGAGCCGCGCCGGCGAGGAAGTCCGCCGTCTCGGTCATTCCAAGGTTCTGGTCCTCTCGACGCCGCATCAGAAGGACGACGCGGACAAGCTGGCGGCCAGCCTCGGCGACCTCGCCGCCGGCGTCTTCGCCGGCGCGACCATGCATACGCCCGTCGAGGTGACCGAGACGGCCCTGGAAGCTTATCGCGCCAGCGGCGCCACGGCGGTCGTCAGCCTCGGCGGCGGTTCGACCACGGGGCTCGGCAAGGCGATCGCCGTCCGCACCGGCGCCGACCAGGTCGTGATCCCGACCACCTATGCCGGCTCGGAGATGACCGACATCCTGGGCGAGACGGCGATGGGTGAGAAGACCACCCGCCGCTCGCCGGATATCCGGCCTGAAACGGTCATCTACGACGTCGACCTGACCCTGAGCCTGCCGCTCGGGCTGACGGTCACCTCGGCGATGAACGCCATCGCCCATGCGATGGAGGCGTTCTACGCGCCCGACCGCAATCCGGTGATCGTGCTGATGTGCAGGGACGCGATGACTGCCTTCCGCGATGGCATTCCGCGCCTGATCCAGGATCCGCACGACCGTGCGGCGCGGGCGCAGGCGCTTTACGCCGCCTGGTGCTGCTCGACCGCGCTCGGCTACGTGTCGATGGCGCTGCATCACAAGCTGGCGCATGTCTTCGGCGGCTCGTTCGATACGCCGCACGCCGAAACTCACGCGATCCTGCTGCCCTACACGACCGCCTTCAACGAGCAGGCGGTGCCCGATCTGCTGCGCCCGATCGCCGAGGCTTTCGGCGGTGGCTCGGCCGGCGGCGGCATCTGGGATTTCGCCCAGTCGGTCGGCGCGCCGCTGAGCCTCAAGGCGATCGGGATCGAGGAGAGCGATCTCGACCGCGCCACGGCGATCGCCGTCAAGAATGCCTATGCGAACCCGAGGCCAATAGACCCGGGATCGATACGGGAACTGCTCCAGGCGGCGTGGGAGGGACGCCGTCCGGGGCTCTGAGAGTGACGACCAGGGAGGAGGGACGCATGCTTACGAGACGGACGTTTCTGAAAGCGTCGGCGGCGACGGGTGTCGCGATGGCCGGCGTCGGGCTGGCCGCGCCGGCCATTGCGCAGGGCGCGAAGATCAAGCTCGGTTATGTTTCGCCGCAGACAGGCCCGCTGGCGGGCTTCGCGGAGAGCGACGCGTATAACATAAAGGCATTTCTCGAATCCGAGGCCGGCAAGAATTTCGACGTCATCGTCAAGGACAGCCAGTCGAATCCGAACCGGGCCGCCGAGGTGGCGAAAAGCCTGATCGTCGACGACGAGATCGACCTGATGCTCGTCGGCTCGACGCCGGAAAACACCAATCCGGTCGCGACCACCTGCGAGGCGGAAGGGATGCCCGTCATCTCGACCACCGCGCCGTGGCAGCCCTGGTTCATCGGCCAGCAGGGCAATCCCGGCGACCCGTCGTCGTGGAAGCCGTTCGACTTCGCCTTCCATTACTTCTGGGGCCTGGAAGACATCATCGCCGTCTACACCAGCATGTGGAAGCAGCTCGACACCAATGGCAAGGTCGGCGGCCTGTTCCCGAACGATGCCGACGGCAATGCCTGGGGCGATCCGAAGAACGGCCTGAAACCGGGGCTGGAAGCCGCCGGCTTCAGCCTGACCGATCCCGGCCGCTACCAGAATCTCTCGGACGACTTCACCGCGCAGGTCAACGCATTCAAGGCCGCCAATGCCGAGATCGTCACCGGCGTCGTCATCCCGCCCGACTTCACCACCTTCTGGAACCAGGCGCGCCAGCAGGGCTTCCGGCCCAAGGCCGTGACGGTGGCCAAGGCAATCCTCTTCCCGCAATCGGTCGAGACGCTGGGCGATGCCGGCAACAACCTGTCCTCGGAAGTCTGGTGGTCGGCCTCGCATCCGTTCAAGTCGTCGCTGACCGGGCAGAGCTCGGCGGAGCTGGCGGCGGACTTCACCGCCAAGACCGGGCGTCCCTGGACGCAGCCGATCGGCTTCTCCCATTCGCTGTTCGAGGTGGCGGCGAATGTCATGGGCCGGGTCTCGGATCCGAGCGACGCCGAGGCGATCGCGGCGGCGATCGCCGCCACCGACATGACGACGGTGGTGGGCAAGGTGGCCTGGAACGGCGCCGGCGTGCCGCCCTTCGCGGCAAAGAACGTCTGCAAGACGCCGCTCGTCGGCGGCCAGTGGCGGAAGAAGGCGGATGGCGGCTTCGATCTGGTGATCGTCGAGAACGCCACCGCGCCGGAGATCCCCACCGCCGGCAAGATGGAAGCGCTGGCCTGACGCGAAAGGGGCGGCGCATGCCGCCGCCCCGTTCCGTTCGGCTCCCCAGGTGCGCCCGAGGAAGGCAGCAATGATACTCAGGCTGGAAAATGTCTCGAAGTCTTTCGGGGCACTGAAGGTTACGGATGCCGTGACAATCTCGGTGCCGCGCGGCGAGGCATTGGGCATCATCGGCCCCAACGGCGCGGGCAAGTCGACGCTGTTCAACCTGATCACCGGCAACCTGCTGGCGAATGCCGGGCGGATCGAGTTCCTCGGCCGCGACGTCACGCGCGTCCCCGCCATGGAACGGGTGCGGATGGGCGTCGGCCGCAGCTTCCAGATCCCGCAGCCCTTCGAAGGTCTGACCGTGTTCGAGAACCTCTTGACCGCCGCCGCCTTCGGCCGGGGCGGGCGGGAGGCCGACATGGTCGACGCCTGCGCGCAGATCCTCGAGGAAACCGAACTGCTGAAGAAGGCGAATGTCGTCGCCGGCTCGCTGAGTCTTCTCGATCGCAAGCGCCTGGAACTTGCCCGTGCACTGGCGACCGGACCCGAAGTGCTGCTGCTCGATGAGATCGCCGGCGGTCTGACTGAGGGCGAGTGCAAGGCGCTCGTCGCGACGATCCGGGGCATCCATGCGCGCGGGACGACGATCATCTGGATCGAGCACGTCCTGCATGCGCTGACCTCGGTGGTCGAGCGCCTGCTCGTGCTCGATTTCGGTCGCGTCATCGGCATCGGCGCGCCGGACGAGATCATGGCCTCGAAGGCGGTGCGCGAGATCTATCTGGGGCTCGAGGTCTGATGCTGCAGACGCACGGTCTCACCGCCAGTTACGGCCAGTTCCGCGCTCTCTTCGGCGTCGATATCGCCGTCGGCGAAGGCGAATGCGTGGCGATCATCGGCGCCAATGGCGCCGGCAAGTCGACGCTGATGCGCTCGATCACCGGCGTGATCCGCAACGAGCCGGGAATGGTGCTGCACCGGGGCGAGCCGATCGGCGCGCTGTCCTCGGCCGAGGTCATGAAGCGCGGCATCGCCATGGTGCCCGAGGGCCGCCGGCTGTTTCCCTCGCTCACGGTCGAGGAAAATCTCCTGATCGGCGGCCAGGTGCGCAAGGCGCCGCAGGGGCCATGGAACCTGGAGGCGATCTACGATCTCTTCCCGATCCTGCGCGAGCGGCGGAAGAACCCCGGCACCGCGCTTTCCGGCGGCCAGCAGCAGATGGTGGCGATCGGCCGGGCGCTGATGTCGAACCCAGAACTGCTGCTCTGCGACGAGATCAGCCTCGGCCTCGCCCCCGTCGTCATCCGTGACATCTACGCGGCGCTACCGAAGATCCGTGCTGGCGGCGCGGCGGTCGTGGTGGTCGAGCAGGACATCGGCAAGGCGCTCGCCGTCGCCGACCGGGTCTATTGCCTGATGGAAGGCCGCGTCACGCTGGCGGCGCAGGCCGCCGCGGTTTCGCGTCAGGACATCCATGCCGCCTATTTCGGGGAGGCGGCATGATCTCGGTCGACACCCTGGTGCAGGGCATCCTTCTGGGCGGTCTCTATGCCCTGTTCGCGGCCGGCCTCAGCCTCGTCTTCGGCATCATGCGGCTGGTCAATCTCGCCCATGGCGACCTGATCGTCTTCGCCGCCTATCTGGTGCTGATGGGCGTCACGCTGCTCGGCCTGTCGCCCTGGACCGCGGCGCTCGTCGCCATGCCGCTGATGTTCGGCCTCGGCTGGCTGCTGCAGACCGCCGTGCTGAACCGCGTGTTGGGCAAGGACATCCTGCCGCCGCTGCTCGTCACCTTTGGCCTGTCGGTCGCGCTGCAGAACGGCCTGCTCGAAGCCTTCTCGGCCGACAGCCGCCGCATTCCGGCGGGAGCGCTCGAAGGAGCGTCGCTCGATCTCGGCCTCGTCACGGTCGGCGTTATGCCGCTCCTGACCTTCGCCTCTGCCGTCCTCGCGATCGTCGCGCTGAACGGGCTATTCTACCACACCCCGCTCGGCCGGGCCTTCCGCGCCACCTCTGATGACGCTGTCACGGCCGGACTGATGGGGATCGAGCCGAAGCGGATCTTCGCCATGGCGACCGGCATCGCCATGGTCGTGGTGACGATCGCCGCGCTCTATCTCGGCATGCGCTCCAACTTCGATCCGGCGATCGGACCGGCGCGGCTGATCTACGCCTTCGAGGCCGTGATCATCGGTGGCCTCGGCAGCCTGTGGGGCACGCTCGCCGGCGGCGTCATCATCGGCGTCGCGCAGACCTTCGGCGCGGCCGTGAACCCGGAATGGCAGATCCTAGCCGGCCACATCGCCTTTCTGATCGTGATGTTGCTGAAGCCGCGCGGGCTGTTCCCGCGCGCCGTGGATTGAGGGGCGGCATGTACCGATCGACAACCCGTACCCGTGCCGGAGCCGCCACAGCGATCGTCGTGCTGGCGCTTGCCGTCGCCGGCCTGGCCCTGCCGGCGGTCGCTTCGCGCAGTGTCATCCAGGACCTGTTCTTCATCCTCACCATGCTGACGCTGGCGCAGATCTGGAACCTGCTGGCGGGCTATGGCGGCCTCGTCTCGGTCGGCCAGCAGGCCTTTGTCGGCCTCGGCGCCTACGCCATGTTCGCCGGCGTGATCCTGCTCGGCTGGAACCCGGTCTGGGCCATCCTGCTCGGCGGTCTCGCCGCCCTCGTGCTGGCCGTGCCGACCGCCTATTTCGCCTTCCGCCTGCAGGGCGCCTATTTCGCCATCGGCACCTGGGTGATCGCCGAGGTCACGCGCCTGTTGATCGCGCAGTGGAAGGCGCTCGGCGGCGGCACCGGCACGTCGCTGCCGCGCGAGGCGACCAGCAACATCCTCGGCACCGACCTGATCCGGGCGCTGTTCAGCGTGCGCGAGGCGGCGGCGCGCGACATCCTCGCCTATTGGCTGGCGCTGGTGCTGGTCGTCGCGGTGACCGGCGGCATCTACTGGCTGCTGCGCAGCCGGCTCGGGCTGGCGCTTTCCGCCGTGCGCGACAATGTCGAGGCGGCGCGCTCCGTCGGCGTCGATGCCGGGCGGCTCAAATGGGCCGTCTTCCTGATCGCCGCCGCGGCCACCGGCCTGACCGGCGCGCTGATCTTCCTGCAGACGGCGCGGATCTCGCCGGATGCGGCCTTCGCCGTCACCGACTGGACCGCCTACGTCATTTTCATCGTCGTCATCGGCGGCATCGGCACCATCGAGGGGCCGATCGTCGGCGTGCTCGTCTTCTTCGTCCTGCGCTCGGCGCTGGCCGACTATGGCAGCTGGTACCTGATGACGCTCGGGCTGATCGCCATTGCCGTAATGCTGTTCGCGCCGAAGGGCCTGTGGGGGCTGATCTCGGCCCGCAGCGGCCTGCACCTGTTTCCCGTCCGCCGCAGGCTGGTCGGGCCGAAGATCGAGGGAGGAATTTGATGGTCGATATCGAAACCGACGTGCTGATCGTGGGAACGGGCCCCGCCGGCTCGGCCACGGCCGCGCTGCTCTCCAGCTATGGCGTCGCCAACATGGTAGTGAACCGCTACCGCTGGCTGTCGAACACGCCGCGCGCCCACATCACCAACCAGCGCACGATGGAAGTGCTGCGCGACCTCGGCGCCGACGTCGAGGCCGAGGCGATGATGCATGCCTCGCCGCAGGAACTGATGGGCGAGAACGTTTTCTGCGAAAGCCTGGCCGGCGAGGAGATCGGCCGCATGAAGAGCTGGGGCACGCACCCCGTCTCGAAGGCCGCCCATCTGCAGGCGTCGCCCTCCTTCATGAACGACCTGCCGCAGACCTTCATGGAGCCGATCCTGTTCAAGACGGCCTGCTCGCGCGGCACGCAGGCCCGCATGAGCACGGAATATGTGAGCCACGTCCAGGACGAGGACGGCGTCACCACCACCTGTCGCGATCGCCTGTCGGGCCAGACCTTCACCGTCCGCTCGAAGTTCCTCGTCGGCGCCGATGGCGGCAATTCGCTCGTCGCCGAGCATCTCGGCCTGCCGTTCGAGGGCAAGATGGGCGTCGGCGGCTCGATGAACATCCTGTTCCGCGCCGATCTCTCCAAATACGTCGCCCACCGCCCGAGCGTCCTCTACTGGGTCATGCAGCCGGGCGCCGATGTCGGCGGCATCGGCATGGGCCTCGTCCGGATGGTGCGGCCGTGGAACGAGTGGCTGATCGTCTGGGGCTACGACATCAACCAGCCGCCGCCGGAGGTGACGCCGGAGCTCGCGACCGAGGTCGCGCGCCAGCTCGTCGGTGATCCCGAGCTCGAAATCGAGCTGCTGGGCGCCAACACCTGGACCGTAAACAACTGCTTCGCCACACACATGCAGAAGGGGCGGGTGTTTATCATGGGCGATGCCGCGCACCGGCATCCGCCGTCGAACGGGCTCGGCTCCAACACCTCGATCCAGGACGGCTTCAACCTCGCCTGGAAGCTCGCCAAGGTCGTCAAGGGCCAGGCGGGTCTCGGCCTTCTTGAGAGCTACTCGGCCGAGCGCGCGCCGATCGCCCGCCAGATCGTCACCCGCGCCAACCAGTCGATCGGCGAGTTCGGGCCGATCTTCGAGGCGCTCGGCATGGATGGCGGCGTCGATCACGCGAAGATCCAGAAGAACATGGAGGCGCGCGCCGACGCGACCGTCGCCGCCGAGGCGCAGCGCGAGGCGATCCGCAAGGCGATCGCCTTCAAGAAGTACGAGTTCGATGCCCACGGCGTCGAGATGAACCAGCGCTACGCGTCGGGCGCGGTGCTGGCCGATGGCGCGGCGCAGCCGGCGTTCGAGCGGGATCGCGAGCTGCACTATGCGCCTACGACCTGGCCGGGCGCGCGCCTGCCGCATGCCTGGGTGTTCGAGCGTTCCGGTCGCAAGGTCTCGACCCTCGATCTCACCGGCAAGGGCGAATTCACGCTCCTGACCGGCATCGGCGGCGAGGCCTGGGTCGAGGCTGCCGAGCAGGTCGGCCAGGAACTCGGCCTGCCGATCCGCACCCATGTGATCGGGCCGCGCCGCGCGATCGAGGATCACACCGGCGACTGGGCCCGCGCCCGCGAGATCCGCGATGCCGGCTGCCTGGTCGTCCGCCCCGATCATCACGTCGCCTGGCGCGCCGAGACGATCGCCTCCGACCCCGCGGCCGAACTGCGCCGCGTTTTCCAATCCGTTCTGGCGCGCTGAGGAAGATCGCATGATCGAAGCACACGAATACGGTTACTTCACCGAGGCGAATTCGGCCGAAGTCGTCGTGGCGCGCAACCGGAACGCCAAGGACGAGCGGCTGAAGCAGGTGATGGACGTCATCACCCGCAAGCTGCACGAGGCGGTCAAGGAGATCGAGCCGACCCAGGAGGAATGGTTCGCCGCCATCATGTTCCTCACCCAGACCGGGCAGATCTGCAACGATTGGCGTCAGGAATACATCCTGCTGTCGGACGTGCTCGGCGTCTCGATGCTGGTCGACGCGATCAACAACCGCAAGCCGTCCGGCGCCTCGGAATCGACGGTGCTCGGGCCGTTCCATGTCGCCGACGCGCCGGAACTACCGATGGGCTCCAACATCTGCCTCGACCAGAAGGGCGAGCCGATGTTCGTGCATGGCCGCATCCTCGACACCGAGGGCCGGCCGATCGCCAACGCCAAGATCGACGTCTGGCAGGCGAATGACGAAGGCTTCTACGACGTCCAGCAGCAGGGCATCCAGCCCGAGTTCAACCTGCGCGGCGTGTTCCGCACGGGTCCGGACGGCCGCTACTGGTTCCGCGGCGTGAAGCCGAAATACTACCCGATCCCGGACGATGGCCCTGTCGGCAAGCTGCTCGGCGCGCTGGGGCGTCATCCCAACCGGCCGGCGCATCTCCACTACATCGTCGAGGCCGACGGCTTCGACGCGCTGACCACGCACATCTTCGATCCCGACGATCCGTACATCAACTCGGATGCCGTCTTCGGCGTGAAGCAGAGCCTGCTTGCCGAGTTCCGCAAGGTCGAGGACGCGGATGCGGCGGCGAAGGTCGAGGTCGCCGCGCCGTTCTGCGACGTCGAGTTCGATTTCGTGCTGTCGCGCAGGAAGGGCTGACCGCGAAGCCGGCGCTGGGAAGCGTCGGCGCGCAGGTTTCCAGGGAACGAAGGGGAGGGAATTCATGGCCGCACTGGAAAAGATGTTCGATGTCAGGGGCAAGTCGGTGGTCGTCACCGGCGGCGCCAGCGGCATCGGAAGGGCCTATGCCGAGATCATGGCCGAGCATGGCGCGAGGGTCTGCATCTTCGACATCGATCCGGACGGCCTGTCGCGGGTGGCGGCCGAGATGACGGCGAAGGGGTGGGACGTCTGGGGCCAGGTGGTGGATGTCGGCGATCGCCCGGCGATGGCCGCCGCCTTCGACGCGGTCGCGGAGCGGCACGGCCGTATCGATACGGTCTTCGCCAATGCCGGCATCGATCCGGGGCCCGGCTTCAATACGCCGACCGGCGAGCGCAATCCGGACGGGGCGATCGAGAACACGCCCGACGAGCAGTGGGACCGCGGCATCGCGCTCAACCTGACCTCGGTCTACACGACCGTGAAGAACGCCGTCCGCCACATGAAGCCGAAGGGCGGCGGCGAGATCATCGTCACCTCGTCCATCGCCTCGCTGATCAACGAGAGCATCGTCGGCACGTCCTACATGCCGGCCAAGGCGGCGGTGAACCACTTCGTCCGGCATATGGCGATGGAACTCGGCGCCTACGGCATCCGCGTCAACGCGATCCTGCCGGGGCCGTTCATCACCAACATTGCCGGCGGCCGGTTGCGCAACAAGGCCGATCGCGCGGCCTTCGAGAGCCAGTCGCTGATCGGCCGTATCGGCGATGTCGAGGACATCAAGGGGCTGGCGCTGCTGCTCGCTTCGCCGGCCGGCGCCTTCTTCACGGGCTCGCTCATCGTCATCGACGGCGGCTCGCTGACCCGCATGACCTGACGCTTCGACCTGAGGCCGGTTCCGTCGAGGAGGGCGGGCCGGAGATACCTTATCAACGGGAGGGAACGACAATGACCTACTACAACAAGCTGGTGAAATCGGGCCTGCGGCCGAGCCGCCGGACTATCCTCAAGGGCCTCGGCGCCAGCGCCGCCGTCAGCACGCTCGCCCTGCCGGGCTATGCCCGCGCCGAGACTGCCGGCAAGATCAAGATGGGGTACATCACCCCCGCCACCGGCCCGCTCGGACTGTTCGGCGAGACCGACGGCTACACCGTCCAGAAGATCCGCGATCTGCTCGGCGGCAAGCTGCAGTCGGCCAATGGCAAGACCTACGAGATCGAGATCCTCGAACGCGACAGCCAGTCCAATCCGAACAAATCGGCCGAAATCACCGGCAACCTCATCCTGAACGACGAGGTGCACCTGATCGTCCCGGCGTCGACGACCGACACCATCCTGCCCGCCGCCGAACAGTCCGAACTCTACGAGACGCCCTGCATCTCCGCCGGCGCGCCCTGGCAGGCCGTCGTCTTCCCGCGCGGCGGCGGCAAGCAGACCTTCGAGTGGACCAACCACTTCTTCTGGGGTCTCGACGAGGCGCTGAACACCTTCGTCGGCCTGTGGAACCAGCTCGAGACCAACAAGAAGGTCGGCATGCTGTTCCCGCAGAACATCGACGGCGAGACCTGGGGCAACGAGGAATACGGCCTGCCGGCGCCGACCCGCAAGGCCGGCTACGAGGTCGTGGTCCCCGGCTACTTCCAGCCCCGCACTAACGATTTCTCGGCCCAGATCTCCGAGTTCAAGAAGCAGGGCTGCGAGATCATCGGCGGCATCACCTATCCGGATGATCTGAAGACCTTCGTCACCCAGTGCAACCAGCAGGGCTACAAGCCGAAGGCGATCACGGTCGCGGCGGCGCTCCTGTTCCCGGGCGGCGTCGAGGCGATGGGACCGCTCGGCAACGGCATGTCGTCGGAAGTCTGGTGGACGCCGGCCTTCCCGTTCAAGTCGTCGCTCACCGGCCAGGTCAGCAACGACATCGCCGCCCAGTGGGAAGTCGACACGAAGCGCCAGTGGACGCAGCCGCTCGGCTATTCGCACGCGCTGCTCGAGGTCGCCATCGACATCCTCAAGCGCTCGTCCGACCCGCTGAACCGCGAGGCCAACCGGGACGCGATGGTCGCCACCGACCTGCAGACGCTTGTCGGCCACATCAAGTTCGATGGCTCGCCGCACAAGAACATCTGCAAGACGCCAATCTTCGGCGGCCAGTGGGTGAAGGGCGACAAGTGGCCCTACGACCTGAAGATCGTCGACAACACGGTCAATCAGCTCTTCGCGCCGCAGCAGAAGATCCAGGCGATCGTCTGGTGACATGAACCGGGACGCGGGGGGAGTGATGGACAGGGAAATCCTGCTGAGAGCGCGCGGTGTGTCGAAGTCCTTCGGCGCCGCCCGCGTCCTGCACGAGGTGAGCTTCGATGTCCGTCGGGGCGAGGTGCTTGGCATCCTCGGCCCGAACGGCGCCGGCAAGACGACGCTGTTCAACATGATCAGCGGCGATCTGAAGGTGTCGGCCGGCGAGATCCAGCTCGGCGAAACGGCGCTGCGCGGCGAGCCACCCTATCGACGCTGTCAGATGGGGGTCGGGCGCACCTACCAGATCCCGCGTCCCTATTCGGGCATGACCACCTTCGAGAACCTGCTGGTCGCCGCCGCCTTCGGCGGCGGCCGGTCGGAGAAGCAGAGCTACGCTTTCTGCGCCGAGGTGCTGCGCCAGTGCGAACTCGCCGACAAGGCGAATGTCTCCGCCGGTGCGTTGACGCTGCTCGACCGCAAGCGGCTCGAACTGGCGCGCGCGCTCGCCTCGGATCCGAAGCTCCTGCTTCTGGACGAGATCGCGGGCGGCCTGACCGAGGATGAATCGAAGGCGCTGGTGGCGCTGGTGCGCCGCATCCGCGACCGCGGCGTCACCATCGTGTGGATCGAGCACGTGCTGCACGCGCTGATGGCGGTGGCCGACCGGCTGATGGTGCTGAACTTCGGCGAGAAGATCGCCGAGGGCGTGCCGGCCGAGGTGATCGCGCTGCCCGAGGTCCAGCGCGTCTATATGGGGATCGAGGTATGACCGCCGTCCTTTCCACCCACGGGCTCGTCGCCCGCTATGGCGATTTCCAGGCGCTCTACGGCGTCGATACCGAACTGCACGAGGGCGAGGCCGTGGCGCTGATCGGCGCCAACGGGGCCGGCAAGTCGACCTTCCTGCGCTCGATCATGGGGCTCCTGCCCGTGGCGCGCGAGATGGTGCGGCTGAACGGCGAGCCCGTCGGCGGCACGGCGACCGACCGCATGGTTCAGAAGGGCATCGCCATCGTGCCGGAAGGCCGCCGCCTCTTCACCGGCATGTCGGTCGAGGACAATCTGCGCGTCGCCATGGATCAGGCGGCCCGTATCGGCGCCAAGGGCGGCTGGACGCTGGCGCGGCTGCACAAGCTGTTCCCGATCCTCTCCGAGAAGGCGAGGGCGCAGGTGCAGAGCCTGTCGGGCGGGCAGCAGCAGATGGTCGCCATCGGCCGGGCGCTGCTCTGCCAGCCGCGCGTGCTGCTCTGCGACGAGATCAGCCTCGGCCTCGCGCCCAAGGTGATCCGCGAGATCTACGCCGCCTTGCCGGAGATCCGCGCCACCGGCACGGCGGTGATCGTGGTCGAGCAGGACGTGGGCCTCGCCCAGTCCGCCTCCGACCGCCTGTACTGCATGCTGGAAGGGCGCGTGACCCTGACCGGCAAATCCGGCGACGTCACGCGCGACCAAATCAGCAAAGCTTACTTTGGAGCGGGCCATGGAGTGGTTTGACGCATTGGTGCAGGGCATCCTGCTGGGCGGCATGTATGCCCAATATGCGCTCGGCATGGCGCTGATGTTCGGCGTCATGCGGATCGTCAACATCAGCCATGGCGACCTCGTCATCCTGCTGTCGCTGATCGGCATCTCGATGGCGACCGCCTGGGGCCTCGCGCCCGTCTCGGTGCTGATCATCCTGGTGCCGCTCGCGGTGCTGATGGGCTGGGTGCTGCAGAAGGCGGTGCTGAACCGCGTCGTCGGCAGCGACCCGCTGCCCTCGCTGATCGCCACCTTCGGCCTGTCGATCGCGCTGCAGAACCTGATGCTGCAGATCTGGTCGGCCAACAGCCGCTCGCTGCCGGGCCACGGCATCGAGAGCCAGTCGATCGAGATCGGCGGCATCTATGTCGGCCTGCTGCCGCTGATCGTGCTCGCGGTCGCCACCGGCCTGACCTGGGGCGTCGACATGATGCTGAAGCACACCCGCTTCGGCCGCGCGCTCCGCGCCGCTTCGGCCGATGTCGAGGCGGCTGCGATGACCGGCATCAACCCGCGCGCCGTCTATGCGCTGGCGACGGCGGTAGCGGTCGGCATCCTCGGTTTCGCGGCGGTCTTCCAGTCGCTGCGCTCGACCGTGGCGCCGGCCGATGGTCCGGCCCAGCTGATCTATGCCTTCGAGGCAGTGATCATCGGCGGCATGGGCGCCGTCTGGGGTGCCTTCCTCGGCTCGATGGTCCTCGGCATCTCGCAGGCCATTGGCTTCCGCATCGATCCGGGCTTCGGCGTGCTCGCCGGCCACATCGTCTTCCTGATCGTGCTGGCGACCCGCCCGCAGGGCCTGTTCGGAAAGGCATCGACATGAGTGCAATTCCCTATGCCGTCTCCGAGGCTCCCGACGTCTTGGTCCAGCGCCAGACCTCGTCCGGCCGCATCGCCATGACGCTCGCGGTGCTGGGCGTGGTCGCGGTCGCCGCCATGCCGTGGTGGGCGTCGACCGGCACGATCCGGTCGATCCTCATCCTCTGTTGCTACATCGCCGTCGCGCAGATGTGGAACCTGCTCGCCGGCTATGCCGGTCTGGTGTCCGTCGGCCAGCAGGCCTTCATGGGCGCGGCCGGCTATGCGCTCTTCGTGCTGGCGCAGACCTTCGGCATCAATCCGTTCCTGGCGGTGTTCCTGTCGCTGCTGGTGCCGGCCGTGCTGGCCGTGCCGATCTACCTGCTGCTGCATCGGCTCGACGGGCCGTATTTCTCGATCGGCACCTGGGTGGTGGCGGAGGTGTTCCGGCTGGTCTGCTCCAACCTGCCGCTCGTCAATGCCGGCGCCGGCATGTCGCTGCGGGTGATGAAGGACTATTCCGCCTTCGAGCGGAACCTCGCCATGTCGCTGCTCTGCGCCGGGATGCTGCTCTTGACGGTGGGCGGCAGCTACTGGCTGCTGCGTTCGCGCTACGGGCTCGCCTTGATCGCCATGCGCGACAACCCGGTCGCCGCCGCCAGCCAGGGCGTCAACGTCGCCAAGCTCCGCTTCCTGATCTACGTCGCCTCGGCGGTCGGCTGCGGCCTTGCCGGCGCGATCTATTTCATGGCGCAGCTGCGCATCACGCCCGGCTCGGCCTTCGACCCGATGTGGGCCAACGTCGCTATCTTCATCGTCATGGTGGGCGGCATCGGCTCGATCGAGGGGGTGCTGATTGGCGCGCTGATCTTCTTCATCGCGGATCGCTATTTCGGCGAGTACGGCGCCACCTATTTCGTCGTCCTCGGCGTCATGACGCTGCTGGTCGCGCTCTACGCGCGCACCGGGATCTGGGGCCTGATCTCGAAACGATGGGATGCGCCATGGTTCCCGATCCGGCGCAAGCTCGTCGATCCGAACCGCTGACAGGAGGGAGTTTCATGAAAGCGGCCATTTTCGACACGGTTGGCAGTCCGCTGCGGATCGGCAGCGTGCCGGACCCGGCGCCGGCTCCGGACGAGGTCGTCCTGCGCGTCGCCGCCTGCGGCATCTGCGGCAGCGACCTGCACATCACCGAGGACCCGGTGCCGTTCGGCATCGGCGCGGGTTTCGTGCTCGGCCATGAATTCGCCGGCGATGTCGTCGCCGTCGGTTCGGAGGTTTCCGATCTCCGCATCGGCGATCGTGTCGCCGTCGTGCCGATGCGCGGCTGCGGGCATTGCGCCTCCTGCCGTCGTGGCGATCCGGCGCGCTGCGCCGAGATGGTTCTGATCGGCGGCGGCTATGCCGAATATGCGACGGTCGCGGCGCGCCAGTGCCGGATCCTGCCCGATGACGTGCCGCTCGAGGATGGTGCTCTGGCCGAGCCACTTTCGGTCGCGCTCCACTGCATCGTCCGTTCGGGCATGAAGCCTGGCGACCGCGTCGCCATCATCGGCGCGGGGCCGATCGGCCTGCTCGTCGCCTTCTGGGCGCGGCGGATGGGCGCGTCGCATGTGGTTGTCGCCGACATTCATGAACACCAGCGGGAGCGGGCTCTGGCGCTCGGCGCGACGGGCTTCGTCCTTTCGGGCGAGCGCCTTAGCGAGAACCTCGCCGATGCCTGCGGCGGCGCGCCGGACATCGTCTTCGAATGCGTCGGCAAGCGCGGCCTGCTCGGCAAGGCGGTCGAATCCGTTCGCCTGCAGGGCACGGTGGTCGGCGTCGGTCTCTGCATCGGCGGCGACGAATGGGATCCGTTCGTCGCCCTGTCGAAGGAAGTGAACCTGCTCTTCTCGGTCTTCTTCGACCAGCGCAGCGAATTCGGCGTCGCGCTCGACGCGTTGCGCGGCGGGCCGTTCGCGCCGCAGGGGCTGATCACCGACCGTATCGATCTGTCGCCCGTGCCGCAGATCTTCGAAAGCCTTCGCCGTCGCACGACCCAGTGCAAGGTGCTGATCCAACCGGAATTTGTCTGAGGAGGTATGAACATGGCCGTTTCATTCGAGACGCTCGAATATGACGTCGGTGGCACCAGGACGGTGATCAAGGCGATCGGCAAGGGCAAGCCGATCCTCTTCCTGCATGGCGCTTCGACGCTGGAAGGCTTCGACTTCGCCGCCGGCCTCGCCGACCGCTTCCGGGTACTCTGCGCCAGCCATCCGGGTTTCGGCTTTTCCGGCGCCGCGCCGCATGTCGCGGGCATGTCCGACATGGTCGTGCACTATCTCGACCTGCTCGACGCGATGAACCTTGAGGAGAAGCCGCATCTGATGGGCTTCTCCATGGGCGGCTGGATGGCGACTGAGCTCGCCGGCGTGGCGCGCGAGCGCTTCGACAAGGTGGTGCTGGTCGCGCCGGCGGGCCTGAACGATCCCGCCCATCCGGCCACCAATCTCGGCGCGCTCGCGCCGCAGGACCTGCCGGCCTATCTGGCGCATGACGTCTCCGTGGCGCTCCGCTACTTCCCGGACGGCTCGGATGCCGCCTTCGCCGAGGCGTTCGGCACCGACCGCGCCCGCGAGGGCGAGACGCTCGGCCGCCTGCTTGCGCCCTTCGGCATGGGGCACCCGAACCTGCGGCGTTTCCTGGGACGCATCAACAATCCCGCGCTGGTCGTCTGGGGCGAGGAGGATCGCCTTCTGCCGGCCAGCCAGGCGCCGCTCTTCGTCGACGCCCTGCCGGACGCGAGGCTGATCCTGGTGGAGGACGCCGGTCACTTCGTCATGCAGGAAAAGCCCGGGACCCTGACCCAGGTCGGCGATTTCCTCGCCGGCTGAACCGATTTCAAAGTGGAGGAAAAGTTCATGAACAAGCCCATCAAGCACAGCCCCTGGGGCACGACGGTCGACTATCGCGACCTGCTGAAGAAGATCGCCGAGATCGGCCCGATCCTCGAAGCCAATGCCGACGCCGACGAGGAGAACGGCGAACTGACGCCGGAGACCTTCGAGGCGTTGAAGCAGCTTCGCATGTCGCACGTCTTCGCGGCCGAGAGCCTTGGCGGCGCGCAGCTGCCGCCGACGCAGGCGCTCGAATTGCTCGAGGCGATCACCTGGCATTCGGGCTCCGCCGGCTGGGTTTCGATGGTGCATTGCTGCATCGGCGCGATGTCGGCCGCCTTCCTGCCCGACAGCGCCGTCGAGCGGCTGTTCGCGCCGGGCACCGACAACCGCTTCTCGGGGCAGGGCGCGCCGCTCGGCATGCTGAAGAAGGTCGAGGGTGGCTATCGCCTGACCGGAAAGTGGAGCTATGGCAGCGGCTTCAGCCACGCCACCTATTCGCATAGCGCCGCCTTCGTCGACGACGGCACCGGTAAGCCGGCCAAGGACGCCAACGGCAACGTCATCGTCATGTGCGCCCACGCGCCGATCTCCGAGCACAAGCAGCTCGGCAACTGGGACGTGCTCGGCCTCGGCGGCACCGGCAGCATCGACTATGCGGCCGAGGACGTCTTCATCGCCGACGACCTCGTCTTCCCGATCCTGACCGCGCCGCCGCTGCGCCAGAAGGAGTTCTTCAGCCTCGGCGTCGTCGGCCTCGCCGCCATCGGCCATACCGGCTGGGCGCTCGGCACCGGCCGCCGCATGCTCGACGAGATCGCCAAGTTCGCCCGCGCCAAGTCGGGCCGCGCCGGCCTGATCGGCGAGAGCGAGAAGTTCTGGTATGACTACGGCCGGGCCGAGGCCCGCTACCGCGCCGCCCGCGCCTTCGTCTTCGAAGTCTGGCGCGGCATCGAGGCGACGGTCGAGGCCGGCGAGAGCGTCTCGACCCATCAGATCAGCCTGGTGCACCTCGCCAAGTCGGAGATCCACGAGGTCGGCGTCGACGTCTGCAACTTCGCCTATCGCGCCGGCGGCGGCGCCTCGCTGCGCGCGGGCGTGATCCAGCGCACCTTCCGTGAGATGATGGTGGCGGCCAACCACTTCACCATCGCTCCGTCGGTCGTGACGTCGGCCGGCCGCGATCTCGGAGGCAGCTGGAACAACCGCGTCTGGCAGTTCTACGATCTGATCGAGAAGAAGTAGTTCGAAGGGCCGGGCGGTCCTGCCGCCCGGCCCCCTTTTCCTGCTGCGAGAGAGACCCGTCGATGAGCCTGCACCCGATGACCAACGCCTTCCGCGAGGCTTTCCGCCGCCATCCGGCCGGCGTCGCCGTGATCACGGCCGATCCGGGCGAGCGGCCCGTCGCGATGACGGTTTCCTCGCTGATCTCGGTGAGCGCGGCCCCGCCGGTGGTGGCGTTTTCGCTGTCGATGAAGTCGGGTTCGTCCGAGCCGCTGCTCCGCGCCGAGACGATGGTGATCCATCTGCTGCGCTACGCCGACATCGACCTGGCGCAGCTCTGCGCGTCGAGCGGCGCGGACCGCTTTCCGCCGGGCGGCCCCTGGGAACGGCTTCCCACCGGCGAACCGCGCTATACGGGCGTCTCGACATGGTTCCGCGCCCGCCGGCTCGGCGTGCTGCCGATCGAGGGCGCGACGCTGGTTGCCGCCGAATTGCTGGAGGGCGAGGCGCATCCGGAGGACACCGCGCCGGAGGACCATTCGCTCGTCTATCTGGACCGCCGCTGGCATCGCCTGCACAAGGAACTCGGCGGCGGCATGTTCGACCTCGTGGATTCCTCGCGCTTCATGTAGGCGATCGCCGTCCCCGATTGCCCGAAATGCGCGTCGTCAGGCCGCCCCCGGAACCAATTCGATGAACCATGCCAACCCGCGGCCGGCCGACTTCGGCACCTTTGACGTCGTGATCGTCGGGGCCGGATCGTCCGGCTCCGTGATCGCCAACCGCCTGTCGGCGGATCCGGCCCGGCGCGTCCTGCTCATCGAGGCCGGCAAGAGCGACAACCACCCGTGGGTGCACATTCCGGTCGGCTATCTGTTCGCCATCGGCAATCCGCGGCTCGACTGGGGCTTCAGGACCGAGGCCGTCCCGGGCCTGAATGGTCGAAGCCTGCTCTATCCGCGCGGCAAGGTGCTCGGCGGCTGTTCCTCGATCAACGGCATGATCTACATGCGCGGCCAGGCGCAGGACTATGACGGCTGGCGCGAACTCGGCAATGACGGCTGGGGCTGGTCGGACGTGCTGCCGCTGTTCCGCCGCTCCGAGCGACATTTCGGCGCCGCCGACGAGGCGCATGGCACGACGGGCGAACTGCGCGTCGAGCAGCAGCGCCTGCACTGGCCGATTCTCGACGAGGTGGCGAGGGCGGCCGAGGAGATGGGCATTCCGGCCGCCGCCGATTTCAACGCCGGCGACAATGAAGGTGTCGGCTATTTTCCGGTCAACCAGAAGCGCGGCATTCGCTGGAACGCGCGCAAGGCCTTTCTGGATCCGGCGCGCCGGCGGCCCAACCTGACGATCCTGACGGAATGCCATGTCCGGCGGCTGCAAATGGAGGGCCGGCGCGTCACCGGCGTCGTCTTCGCGCGCGGCGGCGATCTGTTCGAGGCGCATGCCCGCCAGGAGGTGGTTCTTTCCGCTGGTGCGATCGGCTCGCCGCAGATCCTCGAACTCTCGGGCATCGGCCAGGCGGCCGTGCTGGAGCGGATCGGCGTTCCGCTGGTGCACGCCCTGCCGGGCGTCGGCGAGAACCTGCAGGATCACCTGCAGCTGCGGACGATCTATTCGATCACAGGGGCGCGGACGCTGAACGACCGGGCCGCGACGCTCTGGGGCAAGGCCGGCATCGCGCTGCAATATGCGCTGACGCAGAGCGGGCCGATGTCGATGGCGCCGAGCCAACTCGGCATTTTCACCCGCAGCGGCCCGGCGCATAACCGCGCCAACATCGAATATCACGTCCAGCCGCTGTCGCTGGATGCCTTTGGCCAGCCGCTGCACCGGACGCCGGCGCTGACGGTCTCGGTCTGCAACCTGCGGCCGACGAGCCGGGGCGCGACCCATGCCGCGACCGCCGATCCGCAGGCCGCGCCTGCGATCCAGCCGAACTATTTGTCGACCGAGGCGGACCGCGTGGTCGCCGCCGACAGCATCCGCCACGCCCGCCGCCTGATGTCGCAGCCGCATCTGGCCCGCTATCGGCCGACCGAGATCAAGCCGGGTCCCGGCCCGGGGGACGACGAAACGCTGGCGCGGCTGGCCGGCGAAATCGGCACCACGATCTTCCACCCGGTCGGCACCGCGCGGATGGGGCATGACGCGCAGGCCGTCGTCGATCCGGAACTCCGGGTGCACGGGCTGCAGGGATTGCGGATCGCGGATTGCTCGGTGATGCCGACGATCGTGTCGGGAAACACCCACGCGCCGGCGGTGATGATCGGCGAGCGGGCGGCCGACCTGATCACCGCCGCGGGCAAGGGCTAGAGCGTTTCGAGCGAAGCGGATACCGGTTCGCGTGAAGAAGACGCGACCAAGCAAAGAGCTGGAGCGCCTTCAGCGCAGGATTTCCCGCATCTTCCGGCCGACCTCCTGGAGGGCCGGCAGATAGCGCTCGATGATGGCCTCGATCGGCTCGCCGCGGGCCGGCAGGCCGAGATTGACGGCGGCGACGGTGACGCGCCGCGCCGTCATCAGCGGGACGGCGATCGAGCGCAGGCCCATCTCCACTTCCTGGTCGATGGCGGCATAACCATTGGCGCGAACGCGGGCGATCTCGGCCAGCACCGCTTCCGGGTCCGTCAGCGTGTGCGGCGTGCGGCGCGGCAGCGGGCCGGCGCCCAGGCGTTCGCGGGCCTCGGCCTCCGGCAGGGCCGCGAGCAGCACCCGGCCCATCGAGGTGCAATAGGCCGGCAGGCGCGAGCCCGGCATCAGCGCGATCGACATCACCTTTCGCTGCGCGGCGCGGGCGACATAGACGATCTCGTCGCCATCGAGGATCGAGACCGACGAGCTCTCGCCGATCGTCTCGGACAATTGGTCGAGCAGCGGCTGTACGAGCTGCGGCAGCGGCATGGTGGCAAGGCAGGCCGTGCCGAGCCGCAGCACGCGCGGCGTCAGCGTGAAGTATTTCCCGTCATAGTCGGCATAGCCGAGATGGGCGAGCGTCAGCAGGCAGCGCCGCGCGGTGGCACGGTCGAGCCCGCTCGCCGCCGCGACTTCGGAAATCGACTGGCGCGGATGGTCGGGACTGAACGTCTCGATGACAGATAGCCCCTTGGCGAGGCCGCCCATCAGGTCGCGTTCGGGAATGGTCATGGCGCCGGCTATCCAATTTGAGCGATATTCGAACAAATGCATGATATCGCACAAATTGGATGGACGGAAGAGCGTACCCGGCCTATCCCTTGGCTGCGCCGGGCGGTTCCGGGCCAGGGCGCCAGGGGAATTTGCATGGACAAGACAGTCACAGACCTCGCCACCGCCGTGGCCGGGATCGGGGACGGCATGACCGTGATGATCGGTGGCTTTGGTGGAGCAGGCTCGCCCATCGAACTGATCCACGCGCTCATCGATCGTTTCCGCGCTACCGGCCATCCCAAGGCGCTGACGATCATCAACAACAATGCCGGCAACGGCCATGTCGGCCTGGCCGCGCTGATCGAGGCGGGGATGGTGAAGAAGCTGATCTGCTCCTTCCCGCGCTCCGCCGATCCGGTGGTGTTCACCGAGCTCTACCTGGCCGGCAAGATCGAGCTGGAACTGGTGCCGCAGGGCACGCTGGCCGAGCGCATCCGCGCCGGCGGCGCCGGCATCCCGGCCTTCTACACCCCGACCTCCTATGGCACGGACCTCGCCGGGGGCAAGCCGGTCGCCGAGTTTGACGGCCGCTCCTATGTGCAGGAGCGCTGGCTGAAGGCCGACGTAGCCCTGGTGAAGGCGGAAACGGCCGACACGCATGGCAATCTCGCCTATCGGGCCGCGGCGCGGAACTTCAATCCGCTGATGTGCATGGCCGCGGCCGAGACCGTGGTGCAGGCGAGCCAGATCGTGCTCGCCGGCGGCATCGACCCGGAGACGGTCGTGACGCCCGGCATCTTCGTCCAGAAAGTGGTCGAGGTCGCCCACGCGCAGCAGGAAGAGGATCTGAACCGCGCCAACGCCGTCTATCCGGGAGTTGCCTGACATGGCCGCCAAGCTGACCAACAATCAGATCGCCTGGCGCGCCGCGCAGGACATTCATGACGGCGCCTATGTCAACCTCGGCATCGGCTTCCCGGAGAAGGTCGCGCAGTACCAGCCGCCCGGCCGCGAGGCGATCTTTCACACCGAGAACGGCATCCTGAACTTCGGCGAGGCGCCGCCGAGCGGCGAGGAAGACTGGGACCTGATCAACGCCGGCAAGCGCGCGGTGACGCTGAAGCCCGGCTCGGCCTTCTTCCACCATGCCGACAGTTTCGCCATGGTGCGCGGCGGCCATCTCGATGTGGCGATCCTCGGCGCCTATGAAGTGGCGGAAAACGGCGACCTCGCTAACTGGTCGACCGGGCCCAAGGGCGTGCCTGCGGTGGGTGGCGCGATGGATCTCGTGCATGGCGCCAAGCGCGTCGCCGTCATCACCGACCATGTCACCAAGGACGGCAGGCCGAAGCTGCTGCAGCGCTGTACCCTGCCGCTGACCGGCGTCGCCTGCGTGACGCGCGTCTATACCTCGCTGGCGGTGATCGACATCGAGGGCGGCCGCTTCGTCCTGCGCGAGAAGCTGCCATCCCTGTCGCTCGACCAATTGCAGGCCGTAACCGGCGCCGAACTCGTCAACAACGGCAGCGTTGCCGATCTGATCGTTCCGGAGCTCTGAGATGACCGACGTCTTTATCTGCGACTATATCCGGACCCCGATCGGCCGCTTCGGCGGCGCGCTCGCCTCGGTTCGCGCCGACGATCTCGGCGCCGTTCCGCTCCGGGCGCTGGTAGCCCGCAATGCCGGCGTCGACTGGGAGGCCGTCGACGACGTGATCTTCGGCTGCGCCAACCAGGCAGGCGACGACAATCGCAACGTGGCGCGCATGTCGTCGCTTCTGGCCGGGTTGCCGGTCGGCGTTTCCGGCACGACGATCAACCGTCTCTGCGGCTCCGGCATGGACGCCGTGATCGCCGCTGCCCGCGCCATCAAGGCGGGCGAGGCGGAGCTGGTGATCGCCGGCGGCGTCGAGAGCATGTCGCGCGCGCCCTTCGTCATGCCGAAGGCCGAGGCCGCCTATTCCCGCAACGCAGAGATCTATGACACGACGATCGGCTGGCGCTTCATCAATCCGCTGATGAAGGCGCAGTATGGCGTCGATTCCATGCCGGAGACCGGCGAGAATGTCGCCGAGGACTTCGCCGTCTCGCGCGAGGACCAGGACCGCTTCGCGCTGGCGAGCCAGGCCAAGGCGGCAACGGCGCAGGCAAACGGACGGTTGGCGCGCGAAATCACGACGGTCACCATCCCGCAGCGCAAGGGCGATCCGGTGGTGGTCGACCGTGACGAGCACCCGCGCGCCACCACGATCGAGGCTCTGGCCAAGCTGCCGACGCCGTTCCGCAAGGGCGGCACAGTGACGGCCGGCAATGCCTCCGGCGTCAATGACGGCGCCGCGGCGCTGATCCTCGCCTCGGCGGAAGCCGCAAAAAGGCATGGCCTGACGCCGATCGCCCGCGTGCTCGGCGGGGCGGCGGCCGGCGTGCCGCCGCGGATCATGGGCATCGGCCCGGCGCCGGCCTCGAAGAAGCTGATGGCGCGGCTCGGGCTCAAGGCAGCCGATTTCGACGTGATCGAACTGAACGAGGCCTTCGCCTCGCAGGGGCTCGCGACCCTGCGCGATCTCGGCATCGCCGATGACGACGCGCGCGTGAACATCAATGGCGGCGCCATCGCGCTCGGGCATCCGCTCGGCATGTCCGGCGCCCGGATCACCGGCACGGCCGCGCTGGAACTGAGCCTGAATGGCGGCCGCCGCTCGCTCTCGACGATGTGCATCGGCGTTGGCCAGGGCATCGCCATCGCGCTCGAACGCGTCTGACCGGTCGATCGGGACGGCGTTCATCCACGATGGCGCCGTCTCCGACGATAGATGACCCGGCCGTCGACGACGGCCGGGACAAAGCCGTCACTTCCAGATCGGATTGGACCAGGCGCTGCGGCCGGTATCGTCGACGACGATCACGCGCAGCCAGGGGCTCTTTTCGAGCGGCGCCAGCGAGACGCGGGTGCGGGTCATGGCGATGCCGCTGCTGTGGCTCATCAGATAGCCCTGTCCGGCGACCAGCACGCGCGAAGCGGACGAGCAGCGGACCTCGACGGCGTCCGCCGTGACATCGATGTCGTCGATGCGCGGGCCCTGGGTCGAATAGAAGCTGCCGGCCTTGAGCGCCTCCAGGATGTGCTCGGGGCTGTTGCTCTCGGCCTTGAGCTCGATCCAGCCGCCGCCGAAATCGGCCGCCTTGAAGTGGGCGTCGTCGCAGGCGTAGGTCGTCAGGCGATGGCCCTTGTCGAGCAGGCCGTCGAGCAGATAGGCGCCATGGCCCTTGTCGTGCATGACCTGGCAGCCATGGTTGTAGATCTCGACCGAATGGGCGGCGTCGACCAAAGTCTCGGCATCGGCGAGCGACAGGCTGTACCAGCCGGGATGGGCGATGCCGACAAAGGCGCCGGCCGCCCTGGCGCGGCGGGCGAGCGCCGGCCCATCCTCGTCGGGCGTGGTCGGGGCGAAGTCGAGCGGCAGGCCGACGGCGACGAGATGCCAGAGGTCGCTCACCTCGGTGCGCGGCGCATGGATCTCCGCGCCTTGCAGCATGGTGAAGCCCTCGTCGCTGAAGGCGCGCGTGTCGGTGACCGGGAAGTCGTACTGCTTCAGGAAATGGTCGGTGATCGACAGGAAGTCATAGCCGGACTGGCGGTAGGCCTGGATCACCGCCTCGACCGGGAGCGCGCCGTCGGAACGCGTGGTGTGGGTGTGGATGTTGCCGCGCAGGAAGCGGCCGGGCAGGGAGAAGGGAGCGATGCTGCTCATCGGGAACGGTCCTTTGTGCAATCGGGAAGGCTGGTTCAGGCAAGGGCAGCCGCGCTGGCGGAAAGCCAGGGCAGGGCGGCCAGTTCGTGGTGTTCAGTGAGGACCAGGTCGGCGCCGAGCGACAGCAGGCGCTGGTCGTGGCCGGGCAGGATGTGGCCGCCGCCGCAGAAGCCAACCACGCGCATGCCGGCGGCGACGCCCGCGGTGACGCCGGTGACGCTGTCTTCCACCACGAGGCATCTCTCGGGCGGGATGCCACCCATGCTCTTCGCCGCGTGCAGGAACAGGTCGGGGGCGGGCTTGCCGCGCGCCACGTCGTCAGCGCTGAACACGCGTCCTTCGACCAGCGGCGCCAGCCCGGTGGCCGCGAAGGTGCAGCGTAGCCGCTCGTGGCCGCTGTTCGAGGCGACGCAATAGGGCTGGCCGAGGCCGCGCAGCAGCTCGGCGATGCCGGCGACCGGCTTCAGCTGCGACTGGAAGGCCGCCTCCAGCCGCTCCGCGACCATGGCCTCGAATTCCGGCAGCAGGGCTGTACCGTGCATGGCTTCCAGCTTGCGTCGGGTGGCGCCGGCGTCCAGGCCGACCAGCCCGGCGACGACATCCTCGACCGACATCGGCCGTCCGATCGCGCCGAGCGTCTCGCTGATCACCTGCGCGGCGAGGATTTCGCTGTCGACGAGCACGCCGTCGCAGTCAAATATGACAAGATCGATCAAGGTCTTACCTGATGAAAGGCCGCGCGTGAAACCACGCGCGGCGGATGGCTTCTGTTGTGGGAAGCTCAGTTCGGCAACAGGGCGTTGGTCGCCTCGGTGATCTTGACGATGCCGTCCTCGGGGGAGACGTCGCCGCTCATCACCTGGCCGATGATGTCACGCTGCGTGCGCCAGATCTTCACGCCATTGGTGCCGGGGTAACCGCCCCAGGGCGCCGCGCGGGAGATCTGCTTGATGCTCGTGTACCAGTTCGGGTTCTCTTCGTAGAACTTGCCGAGATATTCCGGCGCAAGCGCCGCCTTGTTGGTGGGCATGTAGCCCGAGCCGAGCACGGCGATGGTCTGGCCTTCGGCGCTTGTCGCGAACTTGATGTATTCCCAGGCCGCGTCCTGCTTCGCCTTGTCCTTGGCCAGGATCATCATGCCGTTGCCGCCGGTCGGCACGACGCCCTTCTCCAGGTTGGAGACGGGGAAGGTCGAGGACATCAGCGTGAAGCGGGTGCCGATCAGGTCGGAGAAGCCGCGCGCGCTGTTCGGCGAGGCGAAGATGATGCCGAGCTTGCCGGCGGCGAACTGCTGGCGGGACTGCTCGAAATCGCGCAGCGTCATCTTGCCGTCGGTGACGAAGCTGCGGGCGAGCTTCAGAGCCTCGAGGCCCGAGCCATTGTCGAAGGCGACGCTCTTGTTGTCGTCCTTCATGACCTGCGCGCCCTGCTCGAGGATGAGCGAGCGCCACAGCCAGTCGTCCGGCCAGGCGTGGATGTCGTAGGCGAAGCCGTCGACGTCGCCGCCGGTTGCCTTGATCTTGGCGCCGAGCGCGATCATGTCCGACCAGTTGGTCGGAAAGTGATCGGGATCGCCGCCGGCCTGCTTCACCAGGTCGGCATTGTAGAAGACGATCGGCGTCGAGGCGTTGAAGCCGATGCCGTACTGCTTGCCGTCGACCTTGCCGAGATTGAGGATCGAGGGCTCGTAGTTGGCGTTGACCCACGCCTCGCCTTCCTTGGCCATGTAGTCGTCGAGCGCGATGACCTGGCCGCGCTTCTCGAGCTGATGCACGACTTCCGGCAGCAGGTGGTAGCCGGAGTGATAGACGTCCGGGAGGTTGTTGGTGATGGCCTCGCGCAGCAGCGCCTGGTGCTGCTCGTCATAGCTCGGCAGCGCGTTGCGGAACTTGATGACGATGTCGGGGTGCTTCGCCATGAACGCCGCCGCCACCTTCTCGTGGAAGACGTTGTGGGCGGGCATGAAGTGCTCGACTTCGATGGTGATCGGGTCGGCATGTGCCGTGGACGCGCCGAGCAGGGCGACCACGCCGGCCAGCGCGGCCTGCTTGAGGGTCTTCATCATGGGCTCCTTGAGGGTGGATGCGTAGGGCAGAGGGATCCGTCGCGGGCCGACGATCGTCGGGCCCGGCATCTGGTGGAGTTCACTGGGGTGCGGCCGGATCGCCGGCCGCGGCGGTTACTTGACGCCGGTCATGGTGACGCCCTGGACGAAATGGCGCTGGGCGCAGAGGAAGAGGACCACGAGCGGGGCGGTGAGCAGGGTGGCGGCCGCCATCAGGGCGCCGAAGCTGGAACCGAGGTCGGTGTCGGAGAAGTACATCATGCCGAGAGGCGGCGGCGCGAGCTCCGGGCTGGTGACGACGATCAGCGGCCAGTAGAGGTCGTTCCAGTGCGCGGTGATGGAGAAGACCGCGAAGGCGGCGATCGCCGGGCTGGCGCTCGGGACGACGACGCGCCAGAGGATTTCCAGTTCGCCCATGCCGTCGAGCCGCGCCGCGTGGATGATGTCGTCCGGGAAGGAACGGAACACCTGGCGGAACAGGAAGATCGCGAAGACCGACAGGAAGAATGGCAGCATCAGCGCGAAGTAGCTGTCGAGCGTGCCGGTGAAGGCGAGGCCCATGTAGAGCGGCAGCGCCGGCACCTGCACGGGCACGCAGAGGGCGAACAGCACGAGCGCGAACAGCAGGCCGCGGCCGCGGAACTCGTATTTCGCCAGCGCATAGGCGCAGGGGATCGCCGTCAGCAACTGCACCGCGAGGATGCCCGCGCAGATCACGACGCCGTTCAGCATGAAGCGCAGCAGCGGCGCCTTGGCGAAGGCTTCGCGGAAATTGTCGAAGCCGGCAAATGTCTGCGGCAGCCAGTGGAAGGTGGCAGAGAAGACTTCGGGCGACGGGCGGAAGGCGGTGAGCACCATCCAGTAGAACGGAAACAGCATGGCGAAGGCGCAGGCCAGCAGCACGGCGTGCATGACGAGCTGGCCGGGGGTGAAGCCTGCCCGCGTGAGGAAGGAGGCGGAGCGCGACATCAGTAGTGGACCTTCCGTTCCAGAACCTTCGCCTGGATCAGCGACAGCAGGAGGATGATGCCGAGGAAGACGACCGTGATCGCCGAGGCGAGGCCGATCCGCATGTACTGGAAGCCCTCGAGGTAGTTGACGTAGAGCAGCACGTCGCTCGCCCCCTGCGGCCCGCCCCGGGTCAGCACCGCGACGGTGTCGAACACTTTGAAGGCGGTGATCGAGGTGGTGATGATGACGAACATCGTGGTCGGCCCGAGCATGGGCAGCGTCACGGTGAAGAAGCGCTCGATCGGGCCGTCGATGCCGTCGACGGCCGAGGCCTCGTAGAGCTCCTGCGGGATCGCCGTCAGGCCCGCGGTGAACAGCACCATGTTGAAGCCGGCGAGCGACCAGACGCCGATGATGGCGAGAGCGGGCATCACCAGCGACGGATTGCCGAAGAACTCCATTGCCGGCAGGCCGAAGGCGGTCAGCAGATGGTTGACTGGGCCGATCGTGCCATGGAGCAGGTATTTCCATACCGTCGCCATCGCGATCAGCGTCGAGGTAACCGGCAGGAAGAAGGCGATCTGGTAGAGCTTGCGGCCCTGCTTCAGTCCATTGACCATCACGGCGAGCAGGAGGCCGATCACCACCGAGGCGGGAACGACCAGCGCGACATAGTAGATCGTGTTGAACAGGGCCTTCCAGAAGCTCCGGTCCTTCCAGAGCGTGACATAGTTGTCGAAGCCGAGGAAGGAATAGTCGAGGGCGCCGAGCTCGTAGTCGGTGAAGCTCATCGTGACCATCACCGCGATCGGCAACAGCAGCGTGCCGACCAGCAGGATGACGGAGGGCGTGGCGAACCAATAGGCGACGGAGGGTGCGATCTCGGCGCCGAGCCGGCGCCGCGATGCGGTGCCGCTCGCGCCGGAGGAAAGAACCATGGCCATGATCAGGCTCCCACCGCCCTGCGGCCCATGGCGAAGTTCATCAGCTCGGTCGAGGCCGCGCCCTGCAGGCCCGGCAGCCGCTTGCCGTCGGCGCCGAATAGGAGGGCCGAGCTGGCGCGCGCGCCGATCGCGACGTTCTCGTTCAGGCGGCCGTTTGCCTGCAGCCTGTCGAGGTCACCCGCCGAGACGCGCAGCGTCATGGCCTTCCTGCCGCCGGCGTCGTGGCGCATATGGAGCAGCACGTCGTGGCCGAGCCGCTCGATGCGCTGCAGGCGGCTGTCGATGACGATCTCGGACGAGCCGTCGTCGATGGCGAGCACTTCCGGCCGAAGGCCGACCGTGAGCGCCCCGACCGTCTCCGCGCGGAACCCCGTCGCCTTGCCGGCGATCGAGACCTGACCGTTCGTGTCGGCGCGGGCGTCGAGCAGGTTGATTTCCGGGCTGCCGATGAAGCGGGCGACGCGTACATCGACGGGATTTGCGTAGATGTCGCTTGGGGTCGCGACCTGGATGATTTCTCCATCCATCATCAGCGCCACGCGGCTCGACATGGTCATCGCCTCGACCTGGTCGTGTGTCACATAGACGAAAGTCGCGCCGAGGCGGCGATGCAGTTCGGAAAGCTCGCCGCGCATGTGCACGCGCAGCCGGGCGTCCAGGTTGGAAAGCGGCTCGTCCATCAGGAAGACGCGCGGCTGCCGCACCATGGCGCGCGCGAGCGCCACGCGCTGCCGCTGCCCGCCGGAGAGCTGCGCCGGCCGGCGGTCGAGCAAGGCCTCGATCTCGACCTGCGCCGCCACCTGGCTCACGGATTCGGCGATGGCGGCGCGCGCGGCCGACTGGCCCGGCACCATACGGCCGACGAGGGGCCAGCGCGCCGCGCTGCTGAGACGCCGCACCTTCAGCGGCGTGGCGATGTTCTCGCGCACACTCATATGCGGATAGAGCGCGTAGCTCTGGAACACCATGGAGACGTCGCGCGCCCGGGGCGGCAGGTGGTCGACGGGAGCGCCGTCGATGCGGATCGAGCCGCCGTCCTGCGGAATGAGGCCGGCGAGGATGCGCAGCAGCGTTGATTTTCCGCAGCCGGAAGGGCCGACGAGGGTCAGGAATTCGCCTGCGGCGATATCCACCGAAACCCCCTTCAGCGTCCTGGCCGCGCCGAAGCTCTTTTCGATCGAAGCGATGGAAACGGTCGCCGTCATGTTCTGCCCCCGTTGCGTTGGGCGGAACATGGCGGAGTTTTATTTCACTCGCATGACGGATGTGGATTAAAACTCCATAATCTCTTCATGCCGGTGGAGCGTCGGCCGCTCACTCGGCCGCGATCGCGGCGGCGAGTGCTTCCACGACGAGGATCTTGGCGGGGACGGCCGTCATTTCGCCGCCCATGGGCGGCGGATCGGTGGCGACCGCCAGCAGGACGGCGTCGGCGTTCTGGGTAAGCGGGCTCTGCGCGCGGCCCGTGATCGCGAGCGTGAAGGCGCCGGCCGCCCGCGCGCCGGCCAGGAAGCGCACCGTATCCGGCGTGACGCCGATTTCGGAAATGCCGATCGCCACGCAGGAGGCATCAAATTTGGTGATCACCTCATGCGCGAGCGTCGCATCCTGGAAGGCCTGGGCGATGAGGCCGACGCGCATCAGGCGATAGGCGACCATCTCGGCCACGATGCCGGAGATGCCGGCGCCGAATACGTCGATGCGCCGGCTCTTCTTCAATTGCACCGCCAGGCGGAGCAGCAGGTCGGGATCGAGGTTCTGCGCGGTGCTGCTGATCGCTTCCGCGAGCCGGGCCGCCAGCGGCGTCAGGCCGCCGACATGGGATACCCGCATCAGGCGGACGGTCCGCTGGCTCGCAAGCTCAGCCGTCAGGGCGATCTTGAGATCGCGGTATCCGGCATAGCCGAGATGCTTGCAGAAACGGACGACGCTGGCCTCGCCGCTCTGCGCCAGCACGGCGAGTTCCGCCAGCGACGAACGGACGACGCGCTCCGGATTGTCGAGGATGTACTTGCCGATCCGCGAGAGCGCTTCCGGCATCTCGTCGATGGCCTGCCGCAGGCGTGGAAGGCTTGGATCGCCGAAAGTCTCGGGGCGATCGTTGGGGGGCGCTTCGAGCGGCATCACGAATCTTTGGCTGCCAGACGGGTCTTCGATCCGGCCGAGAGTGAAACGTCGGCTGCCGATTGTCCAGAAATTGCATAGGCTCGGTTGTGGAGCCCCGCCGTTGCCATGTAGCGCTAGGCGGCAAGGGGCGGACCGGCGGAGCATGTCAGCCGGTCGACGGGCATTTCGCCGCGACCTCAGGGCCGCGACGGCTCGAAGCCTTGATGGACTTTTGTTCTGCGTACCCCGTGATTCACCTTGAACGCAGATGCGGTCTTGATCAGCCCAGCGGGCCGCTACTTTCTCATTCTCGTCGCGTGTCGTGGGCCTAATGTATTGGAGGGTGTCCTAGCGGCACTCTCACGCGTGGCGTTCTTGCTGATTAGTTCAAAAATGGAGACAAAAGATGACTGCCCTTCAAATGAATAGTGCACCGATTGCTTTTAACGCCATGTCGGTCGGCGCCGGAAACCCGCCCGCGCCCGAGGCCGTGCGGGCGATCCGCGATATCGGCTACGACAATCTTCATATCGATATCGACACAACCAATTCGACCTGCTGGTGCTACATGGACCCGGTCGACAAGCCCTCCTACACCCATGAACTGATGCACGACATCAGCCGGATGCAGACGGCGATCACCCAGACCTTCTCGAAGCTGCCGACCCAGGCCGACGCGCCGTTCTCCTGGTTCGTCATGGCCTCGGCGGTGCCGGGCATCTACAATCTCGGCGGCGATCTCGGCCATTTCGCGCAGCGGATCCGCAGCCGGGACCTCGATGCGATGCGCCACTACGGCCATGTCGCCGTCGAGGCCATCCACCGCAATGCCGTGGCATTCGATGCGCCGGTCGTCACCATGGCGCTGGTGCAGGGCGACGCGCTCGGCGGCGGCTTCGAGCACGCCCTGTCCTTCGACCTGATCGTGGCCGAGCGGAGCGCCAAGATGGGCCTGCCGGAAATCCTCTTCAACATGTTCCCCGGCATGGGTGCCTACAGCTTCCTGTCCCGCCGCATGCCGCGCGACAAGGCCGAGGCGCTGATCCTCTCGGGCCGCATCCATACGGCCGAAGAGCTTTACGAGATGGGCGTGGTGGATGTCCTCGCCGAGGACGGCCAGGGCCAGGCGGCCGTGCTCGACTACATCGCCCGCCACAACCGCAAGCACAACGCGCATCACGCCATGTACCGGGCCCGGCGTCGGGTCAATCCGGTGACGCTCTCGGAACTGATCGACGTCGTCGACATCTGGGCGGAAGCGGCGCTCAACCTGACGGAAGCCGACCTGCGCAAGATGGATCGTCTCTGCTCGGCCCAGAACCGGCGCCTCGCCAGCCTGCAATCGGACGTTTCCGTTCTCGTGGCTGCCGAGTGAGGTCGATTGGCGATGCGCCCGCGGGCGCATCGCCAGCCGCCGGAAATTCAGCCCAGTCCGGCTTCGCGCCCCGAATAGAGGCGCATGGCTTTCTGGGTCCGCCGTAACTCGGCCCTTGCCTGCCGGGTGAACTCGGTCGCACTCGCCCGCAGTTCCTCGCCGCGCAGGTCCCGCCAGGGCCTGCAGATGCTGCCGAGGGCGAGAGCGCCCATGTTTGCCGAACTGCTCTGCAGCGCGTGGTCGTCGCTGCGGAATGCTTCCAGGTCGCCCCGCGTCGCGCTCTTCGCCAGCCTGTCCAGCATGATCTCGGCGTCGGCGAGGTAATCCTCCATGAGCTCGCTGACGAACTCGGCGTTGCCGAGCCGTTGCAGCCGCTCGACCGCCTTCTCGTCCAGCGTCGGCAGGATGTTGGAGCGCACCAGGGTCAGGCGTGTCTCGGGCCGCGCCGAGGGATCGGAGCCGTCGCCGGTGATCCGCTCGATCGCCGCGAGCAGCGCAGCCGGTTCGACCGGCTTGATCAGGCAGTCATCCATGCCCGCGTCGCGCCAGCGGCTGTCGTTGAGCGCGGTCGCATCGGCGGTCAGGCCAACGATCGGCAATCTGCGGCTGCCGGTCGCCATCACGCGGTAGAGCTTGGTCGCCTCCAGCCCGTCCGTGTCGGGCATGTTGAAGTCCATCAGCACGATGTCGATCTGGTCGGCCTTTTCCTCCAGCAGGTCGAGCGCCTGGTCGCCGGTCTCCGCCAGCAGGACGGAATGGCCGGCCCCTTCGAGGATGCGCGAGAAGACCCGCTGGTTGATGCGGTTGTCGTCGGCGAGCATCACGCGGCGTGGCCGGATGGGGCGGATGGGTCGTGGCGCGGCGGCATGCTGCGGGGCGGCCATCGGCGCCGGCGTGTTCAGCCGGCAGGCGATCGTCAGCGCGCGCCGCAGCTCGGCCGTCGTCGGGTGGTCGGAGAGGAGGCTGGTGCAGCGTTGCCGCGTGGCGAGGCCGGGCAGCGTGGGTGCGGCCTCCGGCTGGATCAGGACGCCCTTGGTCGGCGCGCCGGTCGCGACCGCGAAGGGTAGGGGCAGGTTGCGGCCGTTCGGCTCGAAGAGCAGGCGGATCGCATTGGCGGCCTCGGGCGGGAACATGCGCGCCGGGCCGAGCAGCGGGTCGGCCATCATCGGCTTCACCCCGAGCGACGAAAGCGCGCCGACCAGATCCTCCAGCGGCGCGGCATCGCGGCAGACAAGGACGACGCCGCGCTCGCGCCAGGGTTCGTCGACCGCCAATCCCTCGTCCGGCAGCGTCGAGGTGACGATGTCGAAGCGGAACGTACTGCCTTCGCCGAGCGCGCTCTCGACAGAGATGGAGCCGCCGAGCAGGCCGACCAGCCGCCGGGCGATGGCGAGGCCGAGCCCGGTTCCGCCGAAGCGGTTCATGATGCTGGCATTGGCCTGCGTGAAATCCTCGAAGATCCGCTCCTGGTCCTTCGGGGCGATGCCGATGCCGGTATCGGTGATTTCCATCGTCAGCCGGAGCCGGCCGTCTTCCTCCGGCTGGCCGTCGACCGCGATGGTCACGCCGCCGTCGCGGGTGAATTTCACGGCGTTGCCGACGAGATTGACCAGGATCTCGTGCAGGTGCTGCCGGCTGCCATAGAGCCGCAGCGGGGTGCGCGGCGTGACGTGGATATCGAAGCTCAGGCCGCGCTCGCGCACCTGGCTCTCGACGAGCCGGCGTGAATCGACCAGCAGGGCGATCAGGTCGATCTCTCCGTTCGAAACCGGCATCCGGCCCGCCTCGATGCGCGAGAGATCGAGCAGGCTGTTGATCAGCGATTGCAGCGAGCGGGAGGCGACCTCGACCGTCTCGACCATGTCGCGCTGCTCGGCGACGAGCGGGCTGGCGCGCAGCAGGCCCGTCATGCCGACGATGGCGGTGAGCGGAGTGCGCAATTCGTGGCTGACGCTGGCGAGGAAGAGGCTCTTGGCCTGGCTCGCCTCCTCGGCGGCCTGCGTCGCCAGCGACAGCTTGCGGATCAATGTGCCGGCATAGGCGGGCAGGATGACGAGCCCGCCAAGCAGGCCGACCGACAGGTGCCAGCGCTGGAACCAGAACGGCGTCGTCATCACCACGATGCCAAAACAGATGGTGGCGACCGGAATGGCGATGGCGAGCGATGTGAGGCCGAAGCGGAAGCCGTTGCCGAAGATCACCCAGAGATAGATTGGGAAGAACAGGGCGGCGACCTCGCCGCCGAGATGGAGCTGCCAGGAGAGGAAGCCGCAATCCATCACCAGCGCGAAGAAGCGGCGCCCGCGCGAGACGCCCGGATAGATCAGGATGTGGGCGAGCACCGCCAGAGCGAGCGGGATGTAGAGCGCCATCACGTCCAGCGCATAGCCCATGTCGCCGCTGCCGCGGTTCACCAGCAGCACGATGACGATGATGATGGCGAAGACGAGCCGGTTAAAGCTCATCTCGTGTTCGCTGTCGGGGCGCTCCCGCAGCCGCGCCATCACGCCACGGAAGGGCGCGGCCAGCGCCTGGAGGAACCTAGTCGGCGCGCGCATGCTCTGTCTCCGTCGCCCCAAACGAGGGGCCGGAGCTTGCCCGGCCATGTCGCGCCACCCAGGCGACGAAGGCATCGGGCGGGAGCGGTCCGCTGAAATGGTAGCCCTGCACCTCGTCGCATCCTTCCAGACGCAGGAGCGAGAGCTGGGCCTCCGTTTCGACGCCTTCGGCGAGGACCTGCAGGTTCAGGATGTGGCCAAGGTCGATGATGGTTCGCACGATCGCGAGCGCGCTCGGATCGCTACCGAGATCCTGGACGAAGGACCGGTCGATCTTCAGCCGGTGCAGCGGGAAGCTGCGCAGGTAGCTTAGCGACGAATAGCCGGTGCCGAAATCGTCCACCGACAGGGTGACGCCGAGCGATCGCAGGACGTGCATCTGCTTGACGATCTGCTCGTCATGGCCGAGCAGGATGCCCTCGGTGAGTTCCAGTTCCAGCGATGTGGGCCGCATGCCGCTTGCCCGCAGCGCGTCCTTCACAAGGCCCTCGACACCCTGGCGGCGGAACTGGATCGGCGACATGTTGACGGCAATGCGCAGGTCGCCCAAGCCGATCGCCTCCCACGCCGCGCCCTGGCGGCAGGCTTCGTTCAGCACCCATTCGTTGATCGGCAGGATCAGGCCGGTCTCTTCGGCGAGGCCGAGGAAGGAGCCGGGCGCCAGCAGGCCGCGTTGCGGATGCTGCCAGCGCAGCAGCGCCTCGGCGCCCACGATCTTCTGGCTGCGGAGATCGACCTGCGGCTGGTAGAACAGCACGAATTCCTGGCGCGAGAGCGCGCCGCGCAGTTCGGTCTCGAGATGGGCGGTCTGGCTGGCGCGCGGGCGCATGTCGGCGGCGAAGAAACGCCAGGTGCCGCCGCCCAGCGACTTCGCCAGGTACATGGCCTGGTCGGAGTTCTTCAGCAACTCGTCCGGGTCGGTGCCGTCGAGGGGAGCCAGCGTGACGCCGATGCTCGCGCCGATATTGAGGGCGAGGGGGCTGTCTTCCGTGCTGTTCAGGAGGGCGAGGATCGACTCCGCAAGCCGGCCGGCATCTTCCGGTCCGTCGATGTCCGGCTGCAGGATGGCGAATTCGTCGCCGCCGAGGCGCGCTACCGTATGGTCCTCGCCGACCAGGGTCCGCAGGGCTTCGGCGACCCGCTGCAGCAGCGCGTCGCCGCGATGGTGGCCATGGGCGTCGTTCACCGCCTTGAAGCGGTCGAGATCGATGAAATGCAGCGCGAAGTTCTGGTCGCCGCGACGGCCGCGCGCAAGTTCGCGGCGCAGATGGTCGCGCAGCATCACCCGGTTGGGCAGGCCGGTGAGCGGATCGTGGTTGACGATATGGAGCAGGCGCCGCTCGGCGTGGCGCTGTTCGGTGATGTCGATCGAGGTCGAGAGCACGCTGGCGATCTCGCCCATGCCGTCATAGAGCGGCGCCTTGCTGGTCAGGTAGATGCGGTGCTCGCCGTCGGGCGCCCAGACATCCTCCTGGCGCGGCGGCATGGCGCGACCGGTCTTGAGCACGAGCTGGTCGAGGCGACGGCTGATATGAGCGCGGTCCTCGCCGAGAAGCGCCTCGATCGGCTGGCCGACCAGATCCGCGGGAGCCTTGCCGAAGAAGGCGGCCTGGTGCGCGTTGACGAAGACGCAGCGCCCGTCGCGGTCGGTCGCATTGATCATCGCTGGCACGGTATCGATCACCTGCGCGAGCGCTTCGCGGCTCTCGCGCAGCAGCTGTTCCTTGGCGTGCAGGCTGATTTCGAGCTGGTCGGCGCGCTTCGAGATCAGCAATTGCTGCGCCCGCAGCTTCAGCAGGTTCTTGGCCCGAGCCAGGAATTCGACATGGTCGACGGGGCTCAGCAGGAAGTCGGTCGCTCCCGCCTCGAGCGCGGTGACGCGGAACTCCTGGTCGCTATAGGCCGTGACGACGATGATCGGGACGTCCCAGTTGCGGACGTCGGTCCGGATGGCGGCGGTCAGGTCCGCGCCGGTCATGTCGGGCATCTTGTAGTCGGTGATGATCAGGTCGGCGGTGTTCTCCGTCATCCACTCCAGCGCCTTGCGCGGATTCCCGAAAGCGCGGATGTCGAGTTCGGATTCGAGCTGTCTCGCCAGCTTTGAATAGATGCGCTGATTGGTCGAGCTGTCGTCGACGATGACTATCTTGGGCATCAGGGCTGGCGCCTCGGAAACACAGAAGTTCTCTTATCGGTTCATGGGCACGATGCGCTTCATGAACCGCGCTAGACGACAGTTCGCTGGAATCGGCCACGGGACGTGGCCGAATATGGTTTATCATGTGTACGCCCGCCATGGGGCAAGTGGTAGCCTCGGCTTGCCCAGATTTGAATTTTTTCAAAGTGTTGCTCCGGGTCGCCTAGCTGGACTTAGGTTCTTCGGCGACGAAACTCCCGCTACGGAAGGAGAAGGCTCGCTAAACCGCCCGCCAAATGCGTTCGGCCGGGCAGTGCGCCGCCCGGCCGGGACAGGAATCCGTCGATGGGGAGGAAAGGCTAAGGCTTGCCGAGCAGGGCCGCCGTCGCCTTCGGGTCGACCGGACCGCGCTTGCCGTTGCTGTCGAAGTAACGGTCCTTGTAGCAGCTTCGCTCCGACGTATCGCAGAACACCCCGTTGTCGAAGGTGAAGCGGGTCGCGTCGAAATCGCCCTGCGAGAACAGTTTCCTGGCGGCGGCCCTGCCGAGATAGCGCGTCGTCAGCTCACGCGAGATCCCGGCCTTGTCGGCGCACAGGTAGTGGTCGCAGAGAACCCCGGCGCGCGGCGACTTCAGGCCCTTCTGCGGCGCTGCGAGCGACGGCGTCGCGCCTGCCAGCGCCAGCGCTGCAATTGCGAGAATGGCGGCTTTCCGCATCTCCGGTCCCTTCGTCATTCGCCGTCGGAAGCGGCGCGTGGCACGATCGAGGGCCGTGCCCGCTCGCGCAGACCCTGGAAGATCACATAGAGCGCGGGGATCGCGAAGATGCCGATCAGCGAGGCCGCGAGCATGCCGCCGAAGACCGGCGTGGAAACATGGCGTCGCGCCAGCATCGCCGCGCCGGTCCCGAAGACGAGCGGCACCAGGCCGAGGATGAAGGCGAAGGATGTCATCATCACCGGGCGGAAGCGCAGCCGCGCGCCCTCGATCGCCGCCTCGAGCAGCGGCATGCCGTGCTCGCGCCGCTCCTTGGCGAACTCGACGATCAGGATGCCGTTCTTGGCGGCGAGGCCGATCAGCACGATCAGGCCGATCTGGGCGTAGAGATCGAGCGTCAGCCTTCCAACCAGGATGGCGAAGAAGGCGCCGAGCACCGCGACCGAGACCGAGAGCAGCACCGGCACCGGAATGGTCCAGCTCTCGTAGAGCGCCACCAGGAACAGGAAGGCGAAAAGCACGGCGAAGCCGAGGATGATGCTGGTCTGCCCTTCGGCCTTCTTTTCCTGGAACGCGATGTCGGTCCAGGCGCCACCATAGCCGGCCGGAAGCGACTTGGCGGCGACTTCCTCCATCGCGGCGAGCGCCTGGCCGGACGAGACGCCAGGCGCCGGAGCACCCTGCACGGTGACGGCGAGCTTGTTGTTGTAGCGGATCAGCGCCTGCGGGCCGAGCACCAGCCTCGGCTCGACCAGGCTGCGCAGCGCGATCATCTCGCCGGTCCGGCTGCGCACATTGATGCGATCGATGTCGGTGATCGCACGGCGGTCCTGCGCTTCGGCCTGGACCTGGACCTGCCAGGTGCGGCCGAACAGATTCATGTCGTTGACATAGCCGCCGCCGAGCGAGGTCTGCAGCGCCTGGAAGATCGACGAGATGTCGACGCCGAGGATCTCGGCCTTGTCGCGGTCGATGTCGAGATAGATCGACGGGTTCGAGGCGGAGAAGGACGAGAAGACGTTGGAGAGGCGCGGATCCTGGTTGGCCGCGACCAGCAGGCCGCGCAGCGTCTGCGCCAGCGCCGTCGGGTCGCTGCTGGAGAGCGAGCGCAGCATGTAGGTGAAACCACCGCCGGTGCCGAGGCCGATGATCGGCGGCGGGGCGAGCGGCAGCGCGAAACCGCCCGAGATGGTGCGGAGCTTGGGCCCGAGCCGCTGGATCGCCGCCGCCGCCGATTGATCGGCGCCCTTGCGCTCCTCGAACGGTTTCAGCGTGGCGATGACGAAGGCGGCGTTCGGCTGCGAATAGCCGTCGACGAAGTTGAAGCCGATGATCGAGGAGGTGTCGGCGATGGTCTCTTCCTGCTTCAGGATCGCCTCGACCTCGGCGACGGCCGCGCTGGTGCGTCCGACCGAGGCGCCGTCCGGCGTCTGCACGACGACGAAGAAGGCGCCCTGATCCTCTTCCGGCAGGAAGCCGGTCGGCGTCACTCCGTTCAGCACGTAGATGCCGATGGCGGAGGCGACCACCATGACGATGCCGATGATCGAGATGCGAAGCAGCCGAGCGACGACCGAACCATAGGCGTCGCGGACATGGTCGATGCCGCGCATCAGCGCGCCGATCGGGCCGCGACGGGGACCGTGGCGCGGCTTCAGCAGGATGGCGCAGAGCGCCGGCGACAGGGTCAGCGCGTTGATGGCCGAAAGCAGCATCGAGACGGCGACCGTGACCGCGAACTGGCGGAACAGCTCGCCGGTGATGCCGGGAATGAAGGCCACCGGCACGAACACCGAGAGCAGGACGAGCGTGATGCCGATGATCGGCGCCGTGATCTCGCCCATGGCCGCCTTGGTGGCTTCACCGGGCGTCAGGTGGGGCTCGGCCTCCATCTTGGCCTCGACCGCCTCGACCACGACGATGGCGTCGTCGACGACGATACCGATGGCGAGCACGAGGGCGAGCAGCGACACCGTATTGGCGGAATAGCCGATCGCGTTCAGCACGATGAAGGTGCCGATCAGGCTGACCGGCACGGCGATCGTCGGGATCAGCGTGGCGCGCAGATTGCCGAGGAAGAGGAACACCACCAGCACGACGAGCACGAAGGCCTCGAACAGCGTGTGCTCGACGATGTCGATCGTGGCGGTGACGAAGGTGGTGGGATCGTAGGTGACGCTCCAGGTCAGATCGTCCGGGAACTGCTTCTGCGCTTCGGCCAGCCTCTCCTTGACGGCGGCGAGCGTCGTCAGGGCATTGGCGCCGGGCGACTGGTAGATTCCGATCAGCGTCGCCGGCTGGCCGTTCAGGCGGGTGGAGCGGTCGAGATTGGCGGCGCCGAGCTCGACGCGGGCCACGTCCGAAAGGCGCAGCACCGATCCGTCCGAATTGGTGCGGATGATGATGTCATTGAACTCGTCGACCGAGGAAAGCCGGCCCTTGGTCTGGATGTTGAGCTGGAGCTGCTGGTCGTCGGAGATCGGGCGCGCGCCGATGCGGCCGACGGCCGCCTGCACGTTCTGGCCCTGGATCGCCTGGACGATGTCAGCGGTGGTGAGCCCGAGGCCGGTCAGCCGGTCCGTCTGCACCCAGGCGCGGACGGCATAATCCTGCGGTCCAAACAGCGTCGCCTGACCGACGCCCGGCGTCGAGCGGATCTCGTCGAGCAGGTTGATCGTGGCGTAGTTCGAGATGAACAACTGGTCGTGCGTGCCCTTTGGCGACGTCAGCGCGATCACGCCCAGCATCGCGGAGGACTGCTTCTTGACGGTCACGCCCTGCCGTTGCACGTCCTGCGGCAGCTTGGAGAGCGCCACCTGGACGCGGTTGTTGACGTTGACGGTATTGATGTCGGCGTCCGAGCCGAGCTCGAACGACACGGTCAGCGTATAGCTGCCGTCATTGCCCGACACGCTCTTCATGTAGATCGACCTGTCGACGCCGACGATCTGGCTTTCGAGCGGCTGGGCGACGGTCGATTCCACCACCGAGGCCGAGGCACCGGGATAGAAGGTCGTCACCGACACCTGCGGCGGCACGATGTCGGGATACTGGGCGATCGGGATCGCGAAGAGGGAGAGCAGGCCTGCGATCACCGTCACCAGGGCGATGACGATCGCGAAGCGCGGCCGGTCGACGAACAATGCGGAGATCATCGTCTTAGCTCGCCTTCGGCAGGACGGGGGCCGGATAGGTCGAGACCGGCGCGCCGGGGCGCACCGTCGCGAGGCCTTCGACGATTACCTGGTCGCCCGGCGACAGGCCGGTCTCGACGCTGGCGTTCATGTTGACCTCGCGCCCGAGGGTGACCCGGCGGACGGCAGCCTTGCCGTCCTCGACCACGAAGACATAGAAGCCCTGCTGGTCGGCGAGCAGCGCCGATTGCGGCACCAGGATCTTCTCGACCGGCTTTTCGAGCTCGATCGTCACCTTGACCAGCTGGCCGTCGATGAGGCGGCCATTCGGATTTGCCACTTCCGCCCGCATCGTCACGCTGTCGGTGGCGCGGTCGACGGAGACGTCGATGAAGTCGATCTTGCCGGGATGGTCGTAGGCCGAGCCATCCGAAAAGCGGATGAGCGCCGTCAGTTCCTGCTTGGCGGCGGTGCGGTCGTCGCTCTTCAGCTTCAGGAATTCGCGCTGGCTGACCGGGATGATCACATGCATCGGATCCTGGCTGACGATGGTCGTCAGCACGCCGCGGTCCGGGCCGACGACATTGCCCTTGGTCACGGCGGTGCGGCCGATCAGGCCGGAGATCGGCGATTTGATCTCCGTGTAGCCGAGGTCGATCTGGGCGGTCTGGACATTCGCTTCGCCGATCTGGACATTGCCCTTGGCGGTCAGTTGCTCGGCGAGGCGCTGGTCACGCGTCGCGGCGGTGCCGGTCTGGGTCTTCAGCAGTTCTTCGGCGCGTGCATATTGCTGGTCGGCATAGGCCGACTGGCCGCGGGCCTGGTCGAGCGCGCCCTGCGCGCGCGAAAGCGCCGCCTGGAACGGTTCCGGCTCGATCCGGTAGAGCAGGTCGCCTTCCTTGACCGTCTGGCCGTCCTCGAACAGCACGTCCTGCAGGAAGCCGGTGACGCGGGCGCGGACATCGACCCGTTCGCGCGCCTCGATGCGGCCGACGAATTCCTTGGCCGGGTTGATGGGCTGCGGCGTCGCTGCCAGCGTGCCGACCCGGACAGTCGCTGCATCCTGCGCCGTTGCCGGCCCTGCGACCGAGAGACCTCCGACCAGAACTGCCGCCATCGCGACGAGCTGCATCTTCATCTTGTGCGATATCCTGTTCGAGCATGACGACAGCCGCCGAGATCATCCCCGAAGCGGCGGGATCATCTCGGCGTTCCGAGCACCCTAGGGCTCGCGACGTAAAGAATTACTTTAAGAATACAGGCAAGCCGCCGGGGCTCTCTTTGAGTTTTGTTGCCGGCTTGCAGAAATTGGCCTTGTCGGCCTGGCCTTCGGCAATGAAGAGTCCGTAGCGCGCCTAAGGCGACTAGAATGGCGGCGCTGCGCCCGAACCGGGAAGATGCGGCGCGGAAGCGAGCAGGCGGCGCGTGAATTCGTGCTGCGGATTGGCGAACAGATCTTCTGTCGCGCCGCGCTCGATGACCTTGCCGTCCAGCATCACCACGACCTCGTCGCTGACTTCGCGAATGACGCCGAGATCGTGCGAGATGAACAGATAGGAGACGCCCAGTTCGTCCTGCAATTCGCGCAGGAGGTCGAGCACCTGGGCCTGGACGGAGACGTCGAGCGCCGAGACGGGTTCGTCGCAGACGATCACCTTCGGGTTCGAGGCAATGGCGCGGGCGATGGCGATGCGCTGGCGCTGGCCGCCGGAAAGCTGCAACGGCCAGCGGCTGGCGTAATCCGCTGGAAGCCGTACCTTCTCCAGCAGCGATGCGATCCGCTCGGTATGCTGGCGGCGCGGCAGTCCGCCGGCTTCGAGCGCATCGGCGAGGATCCGCCCGACATTCCAGCGCGGGTCGAAGGAACTGAGCGGATCCTGGTAGATCACGCCAAAATGCGGCCGCTGCGGCCGGCGCTCCCGCTCGGGGACGGCGTCTTTTCCGGCTGCGTTCCAGCGGCTGCCGTCGAAGGTAACTTCACCCTGGTCGGGTCCGACGAGGCCGAGCGCGATCCGCGCCGCCGTCGTCTTGCCCGAGCCGGATTCGCCGACGATTCCCAGCGTCTGGCCGGAGCGGAGCGTGAAGCTGACGTCGTCGACGACGCGGCGATCCTGCCGATCGGGCCCGACATAGGTCTTGGACAGCCCTGAGGCTTCCAGCACGATGTGCGCATTGGCGGCACTGGCGGCGGCGCGGGCCTTGTGCCGCCGTGCGCCGGGGACCGAGCCGAGCAGCAGGCGGGTATAGGCGTGGCTTGGCTGGCCGAGCACGATGTCGGTCGGGCCCTGTTCGACGACGTCGCCCTGGTGCATGACGACCACCTCGTCGGCGATCTGCGAGACGACGGCGAGGTCGTGGCTGATGATCAGCAGGCCGCTGCCGCGCTGCTTCACCGCTTCCAGAACTCTGAGGATCTGCGCCTGTACGGTGGTGTCGAGCGCGGTGGTCGGTTCGTCGGCAATGACGATGGCCGGATCGAGCGCCAGAGCGGTCGCGATCAGCGCGCGCTGGCGCAGGCCGCCGGAAAGCTGGTCGGGCCGCTGGCGGGCGCGGAGCTGCGGCTCCGGGATGCCGACGAGATCGAGCAGTTCCAGCATGCGCTGCCGCCGGGTCTCGCGGTTGCCCCAGCCATGCGCGGCGAGCGCCTCGATGAGTTCGTCGCCGACGGGCCGCAGCGGATCGAGCGAGACCAGCGCGTCCTGCAGGACGAAGCCGATATCCTTGCCGCGCAGGCCGCGCCATTGCCGGTCGCCGAGCCGGCGCAGGTCTCTATTGCCAAACTGCAGCCGTTTTGCCGAGATGCCGGCGCCGCTGCCGGCCAGTCCCACCAGCGTGCGCGCGGTGACGCTCTTGCCGGAGCCGGATTCGCCGACCAGCGCCACGGCCTTGCCGGGCTCGACGGTGAAGGAAATGTCGTGGACGACGCGGCGACGGCTCGCGCCATGGCCAAGCTCGACGGAGAGTCCGTCGACGATCAGGGACGATCCGCTCATGCGCCGCGTCCTTCCAGCCGGCGCTGCAGATAGCGGCCGAAGACGGTGGTGGCGAGGGTCGTCAGCACGATGAAGAAGCCGGGGAAGAAGGTCAGCCACCAGGCGCGCTGCACGAAATCGCGGCCCATGGCGAGCATGGTGCCCCATTCCGCCGCCGGGGGCTTGGCGCCGAGGCCGAGGAAGGAAAGCGCCGAGGACCAGACGATCGCCTGGCCGATGCCCATGGTGATGGTGACGATCAGCGGCCGCATGGCGTTGGGCAGGATCTGCCGCGCGATGGTGCGGATCGGCGGATGACCGAGCGCGCGCGCCGCTTCGACATAGCCGGCATTGCGGGCGGCGATCACCTGTCCGAGCACCATCCGGGCGTAGCCTGGCGCCGTGCCGATGCCGGTCGCGATGATCAGCGGGCCGATGCCGCTGCCGAGATGGGCGGCGAAAAGCAGCGCCAGGATCAGTGTCGGGAAGGAGAACAGCACGTCGAGCAGCCAGGAGACGGCACGCTCGGCGAAGCGGCCGCCCAAGCCGCCGATCAGGCCGAGCACGATGGCGACGCTCATCGATAGCGCCACGGCGCCGATGCCGAGCAGCAGCGACTGGCGCGCGCCATAGATGACGCGGGTGAAGATGTCCCGGCCGGACTGGTCCGTGCCGAAGACATGGACCCAGCTCGGGGGCTGGAATGCTTCGCGCGGCGCGATCGCCAGCGGGTTGGCGGCGGTGAACAGGCGCGGCTCGATGGCGGCCAGCGCCAGGGCGAGCAGGAACACGCCGGCGAGGATCGCTCGCAGCGGCGGCAGTCGAAGGGCCGGCAGCCGCCAGGCGCCGGAGCGGATCGAGAGCGTGTCGGAAAAGCTCATCGCGTGGCTGCCTTGATACGGGGATCGACGAGGACGAAGAGGATGTCGGCGATGGTGCTGGCGAGGATGTAGACGACCGTCACCACCAGCGTGACGCCAATGGTCAGCGGAATGTCCTGGCGCGTCACGGCCTGATAGAGGATGCGGCCGAGACCCTGCCGCGAGAAGATCACCTCGATGAGCACGGCATTGCCGATCAGCGAGCCCACCGCCCAAGCCGAGAGGCTGATGCCCGGCAGGATGGCGTGGCGAAGCGCATGGCGCAGACGCACCGACAGATCGGACAGGCCGCGCGTGCGGGCCGAGAGGATGAAGGGCTGGTCGAGCACCAGTTCCAGCGACTCCCGCGTGACCTGCGCCAGGAAGCCGGCAAGCGGAATGGCGAGCGCCAGCGTCGGCAGGACGAGGCCGGCGAAGCTGTCGCGGCTTTGCGGGGGAAACCATTTCAGCCCGAAGGCGAAGACCGCGAGCAGGACGAGCGCCAGCCAGAACTGCGGCAGCGCCGCCGCGATCGCTTCGAGCCCGGAGCCGAGGGCGCTCAGGACGCGGTTGCGCCGCGTCGTGCCGATCACCGAGGCGAGGGCGAGGGCCCAGGCGACGATCATCGCAGAAGCCGTCAGTTGCAGTGTCGGCCCGATCTGCTGGGCGATGACGGCGGCTACCGGCTGGCGCTGCGAGAACGAGACGCCGAGATTGCCGGAGACCAGCCGCTCCAGATAGAGGCCGTACTGGACGATGAGTGGCCGGTCGAGACCGAATTCGCGGATGGTGGCGGCGATCGTCTCCGGGCTCGGATTGGCGGTCGGGCCGCCCAGCACGGCGCGGACGGGATCGCCCGGCGTCAGTTTCAGCGCGAAGAAGGTGATCGTCGCCGAGGCGAGCAGCACCAGGATACCGACCAGCACGCGGATCGCCACGCGCCGGCCGAGGCGTCCCAGCCCGTCACCCGATGGAAGAGCCAGGACGCCCGCGCTCATTTGCTGACCCAGGCGTCGTAGAGCGTCGTCACCGACAGCGACGGCTCCAGCCGGACGCCCTGCGCGGTCTTGTAGACGCCGAGGCGAGTGCTCTGCGGATAGGTCAGCACCTGCAGGAAGTTGGAGGCGACGATCTTCTGCGCCTGGTGATAGAGCTCGCGGCGCTTCGCCTCGTCCTGCGTTTCCAGCGCCTTGGCGACGGTCGCGTCGAATTCGGCGTCCTTGAAGCCGGAGGCGTTCTGGTGGTAGCCGCCGGAGCCCGCCGCGCCGATGAACTCGGAGCTCAGCACGATCCGCAGCACGTCGGCCGTGTTGGTGTTCCAGTACGCGCCGATCACGTCGTAGTCCCAGCGCGAATCCCGGTCGAGCCAGTCCGAGAAGCCGACATTTTCGAGCTGGACGTCGAAGCCCGCCTGACCGGCGGTCGCCTGGATCTGCTCCCAGAGCGAGCGGTCGGCCGGGCCCTGGAAGTCTCCGATCGGGATGTGGATGGTGAGCTTCTTGCCGTCCTTGGAGCGGATGCCGGCCGAATCCCGCTCGGTCCAGCCCGCTTCGTCGAGCAGCTTGGCGGCGCGATCGGGATCGTAGTCGTAGAGGCTCTGGAAGTCCGCGGTGGCGAAGGGCGTCACGCTGCTGAGCGGGCCCGGCGCGCGGCGATAGCGGCCGAAGAAGACGCTGTCGAGCGCGGCTCCGATATCGGCCGAACGGATGAAGGCCTCGCGGACGCGGATGTCGTCGAACGGAGCGCGCGTGATGTTGAGGCTGCCATTCGTCGGATTGCCGGGGCGATCGGTGACGATCAGCTTCAGGTCCGGGTTCTGCTCGGCTTCGGCCTCCGATTCCGGCGGCACGGATTCGATGACGTCGACATCGCCGCTGGCGAGCGACGCGTAGCGGACGGACGGCTCCGGAATGAACTTCCAGATGACCTGGTCGAGATAGGCCGGGCCCTGGTGGTCGGCGGTCGGCGGCGCCCAGTTGTAGTCGGGGTTGCGCTCCAGCACGATCTCGCTCTGCCGGTCCCACTTCACCACCTTGAACGGGCCGGAGCCGATCGGGCTTTCGCAATTGACGTTGCGGTCGCGGGCCAGCGCCGCCGGCGCCTGGATGCCGAGGAAGCCCTGCGCCAGCACTTCGAGGAAGGCCGCATAGGGCTTGGAGAGGTGGACGACGGCGGTGAATTCGTCCGGCGTTTCCGTGCTGACATATTGCTGGATGTAGCCGCCGGCGGTCGAGGATTGCGTCGCCGGGTTCTTGATGTGGTCGAGGTTCGCCTTCAGCGCGGCGGCATTGAACTTCTCGCCATTGGTGAAGGTGACGTCGTCGCGGAGCTGGAAGGTGTAGGTCTTGCCGTCCGGCGAGATGGTCCAGCTCTTCGCCAGCCAGGGGCCGATCCGGCCCTGCTTGTCCTGCGAGACGAGCGAATCCGTATATTGCTGGGCGATGAAGACCTGCGGCATGTCGCCGTCGACATGCGGGTCGAGGCAGGTCGGCTCGCGGTCGGTCGCGTAGATCAGCGTGCCGCCCTTGACCGGCGTCGTCGCGTCCTCGGCGCTCGCCTGCGAGATGCCCCCGGCGAGCAGGAACAGGGTGGCGAGGGCGGTGGATCCGCGTGCCAGCGAGGCACGGCGATGGATGCGTTTCATGCTCAGATCGTCCTTTGCTAAGGGCAAGCGGAACCTCGCGCCGTCCATGCTGGGGGCGAGCATCCGGATTGGTGCCGTTCGGGCCCGGTGAAGGTCGCGACAGGCGATGTCAGCGTGTCGGCTTTGTCAGGCGGCTTCTGCGCCGGGTCGTTGCCGCGCCGCGGCCTTCACTGCCTCGATGTCGCGGTAGCGCGCGCCGGGGTGATCGTCCGGCAGATAGGGGCCATCGCCGAAGAGCTTTTCGCGCAGCGTTCCCTCGGCATAGGCGGTCGGATAGGCGTCGCGGCGCTGCAGTTCGGGGACGAGATAGCCGACGATGTCCTCGAACGAGCCCGGCGTGATCGCATAGGCGATGTTGAAGCCGTCGACGTCGGTTTCCGCGACCCAGTCCTGCAGGATGTCGGCGATCGTTTCCGCCGATCCGACGAAGACAGGCCCGGCGCCGCCGATGCCGCCCCAGCGCGCGAGTTCCTCGATCGTCCAGGGGCGGCCGGTTTCCTCGATGGATTCGACCAGCGACGTCAGGCCCTTGGGCGCCACCTGCCGCACCAGGTCGGTTGGCGCGTACTGGCCGAAGTCGATTCCGGTCCAGCCGGACATGAAGACGAGCGAGCCATCATAGGAAGCGTATTCCTGCAGCTTCTCGAACTTCGCCTGCGCCTTGGCGTCCGTCTCGTCGACGATGATGGTGATGAGGTTGTAGACGAGCAGCTTGCGCGGATCGCGTCCCTCGGCCGCGGCGCGGGCGCGGATGTCGGAGACGTAGTTCTTTAGCGCCGGCTTGGTCAGCGCCCCGACGAAGACGCACTCCGCGTTGCGGGAGGCGAAGCGCCGCCCGGCCTCGGACTGGCCGGCCTGGAACAGCAGCGGCGTGCGCTGCGGCGAGGGCTCGCTCAGATGATAGCCCGGCACCTGGAAGTATTTTCCGTGATGGCCGATCTCGTGCACCTTGGCCGGATCGGCGAACAGCCGCCGCTCGCGGTCGCGGAGCACGGCGCCTTCCTCCCAGCTGCCTTCGAGCAGCTTGTAGAGAACCTCGAGATATTCCTCCGCCACATCATAGCGGTTGTCGTGCTGGCGCAGTCCCGCTTCGCCGACATTCTTGGCGCCGCTCTCCAGATAGGAGGTGACGATGTTCCAGGCGACGCGGCCCTTGGTGAGGTGGTCGGCCGTCGAGAGCCGCCGCGCGAAGGTATAGGGATGCTCGAACGAGGTGGAGGCGGTGATGCCGACGCCGATATGCTGGGTGCTGAGGGTGATCGGCAGCGCCAGTTGCAGCGGGTCATTGACCGGGATCTGCGCACCCTGGCGCAAGGCGGCGTCAAGGTCGCCCTTGTAGACATCGTAGTAGCCGATAACGTCGGCAATGAAGATGCTGTCGAAAATTCCCTTCTCCAGCGTTCGTGCCAGATCAGCCCAATATTCGACGTCCTTGTATCGCCAGGATTGATCGTCCGGATGCGCCCAGAGGCCGGGAGACTGATGGCCGACGCAGTTCATCTCGAAGGCATTGAATCGGATGTGTCGAGGCAAAGGGAATTCCTTCGAAATTCATAATATTTGTAAGAAAAGACTAGCGGGGCGCGTTGACCGGTTACAGGCAGCGGGTATCCTTCTTCGCCGCATCCATGGAAATTTCCTCCCCCGCCGGCGGCCTTCGGGGCGATGGATCCGGCGATGGGAATGATTTTTTAGCCCCGTGCCGCAGCGCATGATGGGGTTTCTGTCCGCCTTGGCATCGATCGGATATCGCTGGTGGACGGCTTCCGGGACTGGCGCAACGCCCGTCGACCCGCACCGCCGCTCGCGCGCGGCGCGCAGCCGGCAATCGCGGAAGCCATTCCTTTTCACGCAGGCGAGGACCACAGAGATGACGCAGATCGATGCCGGCTGGGGCGCCGGCCCGAGCGCTTCCTACGAGACGCTGGCCGCGACGTTCCGGCCCGTCTTCCGGCAGATCGCGGCCGGCGCCGTCGATCGCGAGGTGGCGCGTCGGCTGCCCTATGAAGAGCTCGCATTGTTGAAGGTCGCGCGCTTCGGCGCCCTGCGCGTGCCGCGCGAGCAGGGTGGCTTCGGCGCCTCGGTGCCGGAACTCTTCGCCTTGCTGATCGAGTTGTCGGCGGCGGATTCGAACGTCACGCAGGCGCTGCGCGCGCATTTCGGCTTCGCCGAGGAGATCGTCAGCACGCGCTCGAGGGCCTGGCAGGCGAACTGGTTCGAGCGGCTGGTCGCCGGCGACACGGTCGGCAATGCCTGGAGCGAGGTGGGGGAGGCCAAGCAGCTCACCTTCTCGACCCGGCTAGACCGCGATGGCGAGCGCTGGCGGCTGAACGGCACCAAATACTACACGACCGGTTCGCTGTTCGCCGAGTGGATCGACGTCACCGCGACCGGCGAAGACGACAAGCCGGTCGGCGTGCTGGTGCGCTCGGATGCGCCGGGGGTCGAGATCTTCGATGACTGGGACGGCTTCGGCCAGATCGGCACGGCAAGCGGGACAACCGTCTTCACCAATGTCGCCATCGAGCCGGCGCAGCTGGTCGCCGACGAGGGGCGGGTCAGATACGGCCAGGCCTTCTTCCAGCTTATACATCTGGCGACGCTCGCCGGTATCGGCCGGGCGGCGGCGCTCGAACTCGCCGAGGCGGTGGCGGCGCGCACCCGCCATTACAGCAATGGCGCCGGCGCGCGGTCGAGCGAGGATCCGCAGGTGCTGCAGGTGGTCGGCCGCATCCGCGCCGCCGCCTATGCCGCCGGCACGATCGTGCTGAAGGCGGCGGAGGCGGTGCAGCGCGCATTCGAGCGCCGGATCGCCGGCGACGAGGCGGGCGAAGCGGCGGCCGCCGCAATCGCGGATATCGAGGTCGCGCAGGCGCAGGTCATTGTGTCCAGCCTGGTTCTCGATGCCACCGCCTCGGTCTTCGATGCGCTGGGCGCCTCGGCGACGCGGAGGGGCGTGGCGCTCGACCGGTTCTGGCGCAATGCGCGGACGCTGTCGTCTCACAATCCGCGCATCTACAAGGATCGGATCATCGGCGATTTCGCCGTCAATGGCGCCCCGCATCCTGCCCAGTGGCGGATCGGCAAGGTCGCCTGATCCCGCGCTCCCGAAAGAGTGCGCGGCCGTCGAACCGGCCGCGCACGCGTCCTGTCCTAAAGCGCGCCGTTGCGCGGCGGCGCGACCTGGTTGAGCACCCAGTTTCCGACGACGTGGTACTTCCAACGGACGGGATCGTGCAGCGTGTGCGTGCGGGCATTGCGCCAGTGGCGATCGAGGTTCTCTTCGATCAACGTCGAGCGCGTGCCGGAGAGCTCGAACAGCGCGTTGGTGGCTGCGAGCGCCACTTCCGTGGTCAGCACCTTGGCGCCGGCAACCGCGATGGTGGCGGCGATTACGTCCGGCTCGGCAAGCGAACGGCGCGCGGTGTCCACCTTGCGGCCGGCCTCGGCAAGAAGCGCGCTGGCGGCGTCTAGGCGTATCGCGAGGCTGCCGACGATCGAGATCGTCAGCGGGTCGTCGGAGGCGCGTTCGACCCCCGCATCGCTCCAGGGGCGCGCGCGGTTGCGGACGAAATCGAGGGTTTCGGCGAGGGCGGCGCGAGCGATGCCGAGATCGATGCCGGCATGGATGATCTGCCCGAGCGAGCCGATCGTCGTCGGACGATCGAAGCCCTTCTGGTGCTCGACGATGCTGTCCTTGTCGACCCGGACATTGTCGACGATGGTAGTGCCGCTACCAGTGGTCCGCTGGCCGAAGCCGCTCCAGTCGTCGAGAACCGTCAGGCCTTCCGCGTCGTGCGGCAGGAAGGACATGGTCGTCCGTCCTTCCGGGTCGTTGGCGAAGACGACGATCCAGTCGGCGAACAGCACCCCGGTCGAATAGAATTTGCGGCCGTTGATGCGGAAGGAGTCGCCGTCTGGCTCGATCTTGGTGTTCTGCTGCCCGACATTCTTGGTGCCGATTTCCGACAGGGCGTTGCCGAACTGATCACCCGCGAGCGCGCGGCCGAAGAAGAAGCGCTTCTGCGCCTCGGTGCCGTCCACTCGCAGCGCCTCGAGGATGTAGAAGTGGTTTTGCGGGATCTGGCCGATCGAGCTGTCGGCCTCGGCCAGGATCGCCGACACCTCGCCGAGCGTCGCAGCCGAAACGTCGATGCCGCCATATTCGCGCGGCACGGTGATGGCGAGCAGGCCGGACGCGGCCAGCTTCTCCAACTCGGTCCAGGGCAATTGACGGTCGCGGTCGCGCTGCGAGGCGCCGCGGGCGAATTCGGCGGCGAGCGTCCGGGCAATGTCCAGTGCCTCCTGGTCGCTGGCGATCCGCCTGGCTGCCGGCGTGGATGAAATCGCGGATGCGGTGGAGAGCGACATGCGGTGATCCTGATTGAACGGGAGGAGGGCGCGCTGGCAGGGCCGGCGCGCGCTTCGTCCAAATCTCTCCGCCGAAGCCGTTTGCGAGAAGCCATCGAATTTCTATCTTGTAGGGATAATTGGCAATTGTTTCCTTTTGTCCTGATTTGTTCGCTAATACATTGCCGCTTCTTTCCATGATAGCGGAAAGGTCTGAATAATTCTGAATTGATCGGAGATATACATGAGTGTGAACGCGCCCGAGCGCATCAAGGTTCTCTGGTTCATTCCCACCCATGGTGACAGCCGTTATCTCGGCACGTCCGTCGGCGGCAGGGCAGTCGATCTCCCCTATCTGACCCAGATCGCCCAGGCCGCCGATTCGCTCGGTTTCTATGGCGCGCTGCTGCCGACGGGTCGCAGCTGCGAGGACAGCTGGGTCATCGCCTCGGCGCTCGCGCCGTTGACCCGCCGCCTTCGCTTCCTGGTCGCAGTGAGGCCGGGCCTGCAGTCGCCGACACTGGCCGCGCGCATGACGGCGACGCTCGACCGGATCTCCGGCGGGCGCCTGCTGATCAATGTCGTGACCGGTGGCGACCCGCAGGAGAACAAGGGCGACGGCATCTTCCTGAGCCATGCCGAGCGCTACGCCGTCACGCGCGAATTCCTCGATATCTACAAGGCGGTGCTGAGCGGCGAGACGGTCGCGCATGAGGGGCCGCACTTCCGCATCGAGGATGGGCGGTTGCTGTTTCCGCCGGTGCAGGCTCCGTATCCGCCGCTCTATTTCGGCGGCTCCTCGGCCGAGGCCAATGACGTGGCGGCCGAGCAGATTGACAAGTACCTGACCTGGGGCGAGCCGCCGGCGCAGGTGGCGGAGAAGCTCGACACGGTGCGGCGCCTCGCCGATGCGAAAGGGCGCGATGTCAGCTTCGGCATCCGCCTGCACGTGATCGTCCGCGAGACCAGCGAGAAGGCGTGGGCGGCGGCGGAGGAGTTGATCCGGTATCTCGATGATGACACCATTGCGGCGGCGCAGAAGGTATTTGCCCGCATGGACTCGGAAGGCCAGGCGCGGATGAGCCGGTTGCATGGCGGTCGCCGCGACAAGCTCGAAGTATCGCCCAATCTCTGGGCTGGCGTCGGCCTCGTGCGCGGCGGCGCCGGCACGGCGCTGGTCGGCGACCCGGATACGGTGGCCGAACGCATCGACGAATACCGGCGTCTCGGCATCGATACCTTCATTTTCTCCGGCTATCCGCATCTGGAGGAGGCTTATCGCTTCGGCGAGCTCGTGCTGCCGAACTTGCCGCTCGATCATCCGATCCCGTCCCGCAGCAGCGCGGTCAATACCGGGCCCTTCGGCGAGACCATCGCCGGCGACCATCGCCCGGCAGCCTGATGAGCATCCATTCATGACAAGCCGCAGAAAGCCGCCGACTGTCGTCGTTGTGGGAGGTGGTTTCACGGGTGGCGCGGTGGCCTATCATCTCGCTGCCCGTCGCCTGCCTCGCCTCGGCCCGGTCACGGTAGTCGAACCTCGCCCGCTGCTCGGCGCCGGCCTTGCCTATTCGACCCATGACGCGGCGCACCGGATCAATGTGCCGGCGGCGCGGATGAGCCTGATCTCCGAACAGCCAGGCCATTTCGCGGAGTGGCTGGAGCGGACCGGCGCTGCCGACAGGGGCGCGGTGACGGAGGACGGCCACGTCTTTCCGCAGCGCCGCCTGTTCGGCCTCTATGTCGACGCGACACTGCTGCCGCTGCTCGGCGAAGGGCTGGTCCGGCACAGCCAAACCCGGGCGATCGCGATCGAGAAGCAGGGCAAGCGCTTCCGCATCGGTCTCGAGGACGGCAGCGTGCTGCTGGCCGACGTTCTCGTCCTCGCGACGACCCATCCTGCGCCGTCTGTGCCGGCCGTGCTGCGGCCGCTGGCGGAACGAAAGGGCTTCGTCGCCAACGCCTATGCCTCGGACGCGCTGGAGGGCATCGCCCCGGACGACCGCGTCCTGATCGTCGGAAACGGCCTGACCTCGGCCGATATCGTCGCCTCGCTCGACGCCCGCGGCCATCGCGGGGAGATCACCTCGCTCTCCCGCCATGGCCTGCGCTCGAAGGGGCATGCGCCAGGGACGTGGCAGCCGCGCGGCGATTTCACCACTGCGCCAGCCCCGACCGTCCTGAAGCTGCTCGGGCAGATCCGCGTCGAACTGGAAGCCGGCCGGACGGCCGGCGAGACCTGGCATCCCGTCTTCGACGCGCTGCGCGGCCAGGGCGGGGCGATCTGGGCCGCGCTGTCGTTGGCCGAGCGCCGCCGTCTCGTCCGTCACCTGCGAGTGTTCTGGGACGTGCATCGCTTCCGTGTCGCGCCGCAGGTCGAGGCCGCGCTGGATCGCCGGATCGCTGATGGAACGCTCGAGGTTCTCGCCGGATCGCTCGTGGCGGCGAGCCGGGATGCGCGGTCCTTCGTGATCGATATCCGGCCGCGTTCGCGGCGGACCATCCGTCAGGAGCGATATGACGCGGTGATCGTCGCGACCGGTCCGGCCCATGCCGCCGTTATCCGCGAGAACCCGGCGATCGCTTCCCTCCATGCCGCGGGCCTCGTCGGGCTGGACGCCTACGGGCTCGGGCTCGCGGTCGATGCCGAAGCCGTCGCTCTCGACGCAGGGGGATCGCCGGTGCCGGGCCTCTATGTCGCCGGCCCGCTGGCGCGCGGCTCGTTCGGCGAGTTGATGGGGCTGCTGGAGGTGACCCGGCACGCCGAATTCGTCGCGGATCGCATCGTCGAACGCCTGATCGGCTAGAAGGGAAGGCGGAGATGGTGAGCCCGCCTGTTGGCGGGCTCCGCGCCCGCTCAGGCGGCGATCTCGTCGATGCCGGTCATGATGCCTACCACGCCCCGAAGGCTCGTCTCGGCCGGCCGGACGACCGCGGCGCGGCGGCCCTGGCGATGGATGTGGATGCGGTCGGCGATCTCGAGCACTTGTGGCAGGTTGTGGCTGATCAGCGTGACGCTGACGCCCTTGTCGCGCACGCGCCGGATCAGGTCGATGACCACGGCCGTTTCGCGCACGCCCAGCGCCGCCGTCGGTTCATCGAGGACGAGAACCCGCGCGCCGAACGCCATGCCGCGCGCGATCGCCACCGCCTGGCGCTGGCCGCCCGAAAGCTTGCGCACCGGCGTCGTCAGCGAGACGTTGCCGAGGCCGAGACTGGCCAGTTGCTCGCCGGCGATCTTCGCCATCGCCGCGCGGTCGAGCGTTCGCAGCACGCGGCCGCTGAAGGACGGTTTGCGGATCTCGCGGCCGAGAAACAGGTTGCTGACCAGATCGAGTTCGCCGGAGAGCGCGAGATCCTGATGGACGACGCCGATGCCGGCGCCGAGAATCTGCGTCGGGTCGTTGATCTGCACCGGCTTGCCGTCGATGAAGATCTGGCCGGAATCCGGCACCGTCGCGCCCGTCAGCGACTTGATCAGCGTGGACTTTCCGGCGCCGTTGTCGCCGACCACGGCGAGGATCTCGCCCTGCTTCAGGTCGAAATCGGCGCCGCGCATCGCCTCGACCGCACCATAGGTCTTCACAAGGCTGCGCGCTGCGAGGATGGTGCCGTCCGGAATGAGGGGACCAGTGCTCAATTGGATTTCCTGCGCGAATATTGATCCAGAGAGACCGTCGCGACGATCAGGATGCCGGTGATGATGTCCTGGAACAGGCTGTCGATACCCGCGAGGGTCAGCCCGTTGCGCAGCACGCCGACGATCAGAGCGCCGGTCAGCGTTCCCAATACCTTGCCGCGCCCGCCGAAGAAGCTGGTGCCGCCAAGCACGACGGCGGTGATGCTCTGCAGCGCGATATTGGCCATGGCGTTGGGGTCGGCGCTGGGAATGCGGCCGAGCGACAGCCAGGCGCCGACGGCATAAAGCAGGCCGGCGACGGCATAGACGCCGATCAATGTCCGTTCGACGCGGACACCGGCGAGGCGCGCGGCGTCCGGATTGTCGCCGACGGCGTAGATGTGCTTGCCCCAGGCGGTGTTGCCGAGGATATGCGCGAACAGGGCATAGGCGGCCAGCAGGGTCGGGATGCCCCAGCTGATGAACACGCCGCCGATGCTGAAGCCCTGGCCGAGGAAGGTCAGGAGGCCCTTGGGGATCGTCTGGCTGCGCGAGCCGGAGAGCAGATAGGAGACGGCCGTCAGCACGGTGAAGGCGCCGAGCGTGACGATGAAGGGCGGCAGGCGGACCCGCGCCACCAACAGGCCATTCAGCGTGGAGGCCGCGATCGCCAGGACGAAGGCCAGCAGCAGCGCCAGACCTTCCGGCGAGCCGCCGACGGCGACCTTGGCGGCGACGATGGTTGCCAGCACCGTGATCGCGCCGAGCGCCAGATCGACGCCCGCCGTCAGAATGATCAGCGTCTGCCCGAGCGCCAGCATGCCGAGGACCAGCGTCTGCTGCAGCACGAGCGAGACGTTCGTCGCGGTCAGGAAGCGGTCGGAGGCGAAGGAAAAGACGATGACCAGCAGCAGCAACGCCAGCGCCGGGCCGACAAGCGGATGACCGCGCAGGGATTTTCCCCACGCGGCCACACGGTTCTCATTCGCCTTCCCCGCCACGTCCGGGCGGGCGGGTGCTACCAGCAATTCTTCAGGCCCCAGGCGGAATTCTGCGAGGCGATGCCTTCGAACGGCTTGTCGGTCACCAGCACGGCGCCCGAGTCGATGAAGCCGCTCGGCTTGGCGCCGGTCCTGGCATAGTCGACCACGGCCTGGACGCCGAGCTCGGCCATCTTGCCGGGAAACTGCACCACGGTGGCGCCGACCTGGCCAGCGGCGACCGCCTTGATGCCGTCACAGCTGCCGTCGATCGAGCCGATCGCGACCTTGCCGGCGAGGCCGAGCGCCGAGGTGACGGCATGGGCGGAGACCGCCGCCGGCTCGTAGACCGTGTAGATGGCGTTGATGGTCGGATCCTTCTGGAAGAAGTTTTCCAGCGCCGTCTGCGCTTCCGCCTGGTTGGAGATGTTCTGCTGCGCGATGATCTCGGGCGCGCCTTCCTGCAGGCCGAAGCCCTTCAGGAAGCCGTCATGGCGCTCCCGCGTCGAGACGGTGCCGCGCGTGCCGTCGACCAAGGCGACGCGGGGCGCCGTGTCGCCGAGCGCGGCGCGCACCCACTGGCCCTGCAGGACGCCCGCCTGAAGATTGTCGGTGGCGAAGGTGGCGTCGACGGCGCTGTCGGGAGAGACGCGGCCGTCGAGCGCGATGACGAGGATGCCGGCGGCGCGGGCCTTGGCGATGGCGTCGTTCAGCGCTTCGGCGTCGCTCGGCGTGACCAGGATGCCCTTGACGCCGAGTGCGGTCAGATCCTCGATCGCGGCGACCTGGCCGGCGGCGTCGTCATGCGTCTTGCCGGTGATGGCGACGATCTCGGCGCCGGCCGTCTTGGCATAGGCCTGGGCATCCTCGCGCAGCTTGACGAAGAAGGGATTGCTGTCGGTCCGCGTCACGAGGCCGACCTTGACTGCCTCGTCGGCGGCGAAGGCGCTGCTCGAGAGCATGGCGATGGCCACGAGGGCGAGAGACGGGGCATGGAAGCCGAATTTCAGGCGCATGATTTCATTCGTTTCTGATGGAGGCCCTGTCCGCACCCGCCCGAGAAGGACTTTGGTGACGAGAGCAAGGCAATGGGCACATCGACGATGTGTGTTGTCCGTGATCGTATCGATGACGATCATCTGCATCAGGGTAGAATGAGATATCCACCTCTGAAAGAAATCGTGTTTGCGATTCGTCCGATGATTTAGAAAATATTCGGCGGATTTGGATCAGTAATTATTTCGATTGGAGGGGGATAAATTTGGATCGCTTCGTAAATATACGAGAATCGCATTGGAATATACTGAGAGTGGCCGCCGGCGCTCGATCGGTCGGGAGCCGGCGGCGAAGGGATCAGCGCGATGCCGGGCCCGTCTCGTTCGACAGCTGGCGATAGCCGCCGTGCCAGTAGAGCAGGGGCTGGGCTTCCGCCGTGGTCGTGATGGCCCGGACGGAGCCGATCAGGATCGAATGCGAGTGCCGTTCGATCGCTTCTTCCAGTTCGCAATCGAGGACCGTCAGGGCGCCGACGAGGCCGAGGCTGCCGGTGACGAGTTTCTGCCAGGAGGCGCCCTCATAGCGGTCGGCGCCCTTGAGGCCGCCCCGGCCGGCGAAATTGTCCGCCACGTGCTGCTGGTCGTCGGCCAGCACGTTCACGCAGAAGCTCTGGTAGCGCTGGATGGCCGGCCAGGAGGACGAGGCGCGGTTGAGCGAGACGATGATGGAGGGGTGGTCGGCCGAGAGCGAGGAGACCGAGGTCGCCGTGAAGCCCGTCAGGTCCTGACCCTGTCCGACCGTGATGACGCTGACGGCCCCGGCCAGGAACCGCATCGAGTTCTTGAAGGCCGCCGTCTCGACGCCGGCCTGGAAGCGATCGGAATTCGCCGTGTAGGGGTAGGCGGCGGCAAGCGACATGGTTTTCTCCATGGGGACGTCAGGTCGACGGAATGAGGGGGGAAGCGTCCGGCGCCGCCGGCGCGAAGACGGGATCCGGCATGCGGCCGAAGGCATGCGCCGGCACGCGTGCGCGGCTCGGCGGGGACAGGCGGGCATGTCGAGGTCGGCGGCGAAGGGCCGGGCGGGTGGGACTGGGCATGCCCCATTCCAGCATGGCAGGCCGAGGAAAGACGAGACCGTCGCGATCTAGATCGGCGCGCGACGGGGACTTTCCTTGCTCGAAGCGGCGGCGCGAGCAGAAGAAAAAACCGAATTGCTATTTTGTCGATGAAACTAGTCGTCTTGATGATTGGAGACCCGCGCTGCGATGGAGCGGCGCGGTGGATCGATCGGGAGCGGCGTCCGGACCGGAGCGGACCCGGACGCCGGAAAGGATCGGCGTCCTTCCTATCTCTCGTAGAACTTGTTCAGCCGGGGGCTGATGACGACCTCGTTGAGGCAGACCGAAGCCGGCTGCGTGGCGATGAAGAGGGCGAGTTCGGCGAGATCGGCCGGCTGCAGCATCTCGGCGCGCTCCTGCGCGCTCGGCGGCGTCGGGCGCTTCTCCAGGATCGGCGTCGCGACCTCGGCCGGCAGGATGGCGGTCGAACGGATGCCGTTCCGGTACTCTTCCATGTTGATGCTCTGGCTCATCGCCACGACCGCATGCTTGGCAGCGGTATAGACGGGGCCGCTGACGGGATGGATGAACTTGCCGGCCCAGGAGGCGATGTGGATCAGCTGGCCCTGCTGCGCCTTGCGCATCGGGTGCATGGCGGCGGCGGCGCAGTAGAGCGCGGCCGACAGGTTGCTGTGGATCAGGCCGTCGATGCTGGCCGGCGTGAGGTCCTTCCAGGCGCGCTCGACGATGTTGCCGCCGGCATTGTTGACGAGAAGATCGAGCCGTCCGAACCGCGCCTCGATCTCGGCGACGATCGTCCCGGCGGTCTCCGGCTGCGTCAGGTCGCCGGACTGGACGAGGCTCTTGCCGCCCGTCTCGGCGATCGCGGCCGCCGTCTGGTCGAGGGCCTCCCGACGCCGTCCGGTCAGGACGACGGTGCAGCCCGCGCCGGCCAGCGCCTTGGCGACCGCCTGCCCGATGCCGCTTCCCGCGCCGGTGACCCAGGCGACTTTTCCAACCAGCTTCGTCATGTGCTTCCGTCCTTGCAAGGTGAGCCTCGCTGATAGCGAAGGAACTGGTCCGAGGACAAGGGCGCGGGCTTGATGGCGCCCGCAACGCCGGCCTTGCCTGTCCTGTAATGTAACTTATATAGTTGCATGAAATTCAGCCGTGGCCGGAGGAGATCGCATGCAACGAGACGATGGACGGGCGGGCGCTTCCCGCCTCGTGACGCCGGCGTTTGGCGGCGCGCATGCGAGCCTCTATGCGGAGGGGCCGCCGCGCCAGGTGCCGGGATTTGCCGCCCTTCATCGCATGACCTCGATGCTGCTGGCCGAGCATGTCGCGCAGCAGGGGCGGGTGCTGGTGCTCGGAGCGGGCGGCGGCCTGGAACTGAAGGCGCTGGCCGACGATCATCCCGGCTGGAGCTTCGACGGCATCGACCCGTCGGCCGAGATGCTGCGCGTGGCGGCGGATATCGTCGGGGCCCATTCGGGGCGGATCCGCCTGCAGGAAGGCTATATCGACACGGCGCCGGCGGGGCCGTTCGATGGCGCGACCTGCCTGCTGACGTTCCATTTCGTTCCGCCGGAGCAGCGCCTCCATACGCTCCTGGAGATCCGTCGCCGTCTTGCGCCGGGCGCGCCCTTCGTCGTCGCCCATCTGAGCTTTCCGCAGGCGGAGCCGGAGCGGTCGCGGTGGATCGCCCGTCATGTCGCGTTCGGCGGGACCGATCCCGCCCGGGCGGAGAGCGCTCGGCAGGCAATCGCCACGCGACTGTCGATCCTGTCGCCGGAGCAGGACGAGGCGCTGCTGCGCGAGGCGGGGTTCTCGAATGTCGGCCTGTTCTACGCGGGGCTGAGCTTCCGTGGCTGGGTCGCTTATGCCTAGCGCTGCCGCGCCGCGGCCCTGCCTTCATGTCGACACGGCCCTGAGGTGCCGCTCGAGCCAGAGGCTGTAGCGCGAGGCGGCGTAGGAGAGCGCGAAGTAGATCGCCGCCGCGAAGGCGTAGGCTTCGTTGTAGAAGCCGATCCAGTTCGGGTCGGTCGCCGAGACGCGCGCCGTATTCAGGAAATCGAACAGGCCGATGACGATCACCAGCGTGGTGTCGAGGAAGAGGCCGATGGCGAGGCTGACGAAGGCGGGGATGACCGCCCGCAGCGCCTGCGGCAGGACCACCCGGCGCATGGTCGTTCCCCAGGAGAGGCCGAGCGATCGCGATGCCTCGTATTGCCCGCTTGGCACCGCCTGCAGCCCCGCGCGGACGATCTCCGCCATATAGGCCGAGACGAACAGGACGATGGCGATCTGCGCCCGAAGCAGCTTGTCGATCGAGAAGCCGGCCGGGAGCATCAGCGGCAGCAGCAGCGTGGATACATAGAGCACGGCGATCAGGGGCACGCCGCGCATCGTCTCGATGAAGCCGACGGCGAGAAGCTGGATCAGCTTCATGCTCGAGCGCCGCGCCAGCGCCAGCCCGATGCCGATCGGGAAGGCGGCGGCAAAGCCGACGACCGACAGCAGCGCCGTCACCGGAAACCCGCCCCATTTGTCGGTGGCGACCCAGATCCCGGTCAGCGCGCCGGACAGGATGGCGATCGCGGCGCCGAGGGTGACGGGCCAGGCGAGCGCGAGCCAGCGCCCCCAGAGGCGCGGGATGCCGGTCGCGACGACGAGGCCGATCAGGAGGAAGACCGCCGTCGCCGCTTGCCAGTCGCGATCGTTCGGATAGAGGCCGAACAGGATGAAGCGGGTCTTCTCGCCGATGAAGGCCCAGCAGGCGCCGGTCCTCGCCGCGCAGTCCTGCGCCGTCCCTGTCCAGGTCGCGTCGATCACCGCCCAGCGCAGGAAAGGCAGGACGACGAGGGCGACGAAGGCGGCGAAGCCGAGCGTGATCAGGATGTTGGCCGGCGAGCCGAACAGGCCCTGTCGCCATTGGCGCCAGGGCGAGGATCGGGGCGCCGCCGGCGCGGGGCCGGAGAAGGCGATCGTCATCGGCCGAGCCCCTTCAGGGCCTGGCGCGCATTGTAGCGGTTCATCGCGATCGAGACCGAGAAGTTGATCGCGAGATAGACGGCGACCATGATGATGATCGTCTCCAGCGCCTGGCCGGTCTGGTTGGCGGCGGTGTTGATGATGCTGACGAGATCGGGGTAGCCGATCGCGACGGCGAGGCTCGAATTCTTCGTCAGGCTCAGATAGTTCGACGTCATCAGCGGCGTGATCACCCGGAGCGCCTGCGGCAGGATCACGAGGCGGAAGATCTGGCCGGGATGCAGACCGAGCGAGCGCGCCGCCTCCCACTGGCCCTGCGGCACCGACTGGATGCCACTCCGCACGATTTCGGCGACGAGAGCCGAGGAATTGACGAAGAGACCGACGACCAGCGCCGCGAATTCGGGCGTCAGCGACAGTCCGCCGACGATGTTGAAGCCCTTCAGCGCCGGCAGTTCGGCGCGCGCCAGCCCGCTCAGGGCGAGAAGCAGGAAGAGGATCGCGAGGCCGGCGCCCGATCCGAGCGCACGGGCGCGGAAGGACAGGCCGATCCGCCGGCCGCGCAGGAGCAGTAGGGTCGCGGCGAGGATGCCGGCCGCGGCCAGGGTCTCCGCCAGGCCGCTTTCGAGGCGCAGCGCCGGGATGTAGATGCCGCGATTGCTGAGGAAGACGCCCTCCACCGGCTGCAGCGCCTTTCGCGCGGACGGCAGGGCGTGGAACGTCGCGCTCCAGAAGAACAGCTGCAGCAGCAGCGGCGTGTTGCGGATCAGCTCGACATAGGCGCGGACGGAACCGGCCAGAAGCGGATTGCTCGACATGCGCGCGACGCCGAGCGCGACGCCGAGGATGGTGGCGATCACGCAGCCGACGAAGGAGACGACCAGCGTATTGACGAGGCCGACCAGGATGGCGCGGGCAAAGCTGCTTTGCGACGAATAGGCGATCAGCGTTTCGCCGATCTCGAAATTGGTCGGCCGGGCGAGAAAGCCGAAGCCCGGCGTGATGCCGACGCGCTGCATGTTGGTCGCCATGCTCTGGCCGAACAGGCCGAGCAGCGCGAGGATGCCGACAAACACGAAAATCTGGGTGAGCGGACGCTCACCCAGAAAGTCTCGAGGCGAGAGGGGGCCGGGCGCCGGGGCGCCCGGAATGGAGTCGCTGGCCATCGGCCGTGCCGGGCCTAGCGGAACGGCGGCGAGTACAGCAGGCCGCCCTGGGTCCAGGGCTGGTTGTAGCCGCGCTCGAAGCCGACCGGCGTGTTCTTGCCGATGTTGCGCTCGTAGATCTCGCCGTAGTTTCCGAGCGTCTTGATGATGTTGTAGGCGAACTTCGGATCGAGGCCGATCGCCTCGCCGAGCGACGGGTCGACGCCGAGGAAGCGCTTGATCGCCGGGTCTTCGCTGGTCAGGAAGCTGTCGACATTCTCCTTGGTGATGCCGAACTCCTCCGCCTGGATCGTCGCGTATACGGTCCAGTTGACGATCTCGAGCCACTGGTCGTCGCCGGCGCGCACGGCCGGCGCCAGCGGTTCCTTCGACAACCGCTCCGGCAGCAGCAGGAAGTCATCCGGCTTGGCGAACTGCGCCCGCTTCAGCGCCAGGTCGGAGGCGTCCTGCGTCAGCGCATCGACACGGCCGCTTTCCAGCGCGGCGACGAACTCCTTGGTGTCCTCGATCACGACCGGCTTGAACGTCTTGCCGTTCTTGCGGAAGAAGTCGGCGATGTTCAGCTCGCCCGTCGTGCCGCTCTGCACGCCGATGGTGGCGCCGTCGAGCTCCGATCCCTTGGTGACGTCGAGGGATTTCGCGACCAGCAGGCCCTGTCCGTCATAGAAGATGATCGGGCCGAAATGGAAGCCGAGCTTGAACGAGCGGGTGATGGTCTGCGTCACGCCCGAGAGCAGGATGTCGAACTCGCCGGCCTGCAGGGCGGGGAGGCGCTGCTGTGGCGAGGACGAGGTGAACTCGACCTTTTCCGGATCGTTGAAGACGGTGATCGCCAGCGCCCGGCCGAAATCGATGAAGAAGCCCTGCCACTTGCCGTTGCTGTCGGGGGCGAAGAAGCCGGGAAGCGTGCCGACGCCGACCTTGATCTGGCCGCGCGACTTGATCTTGTCGAGCGTTTCGCCCGCCTGCGCCACGCCGGCCAGCATCGAGGCCGACACCAGCAGGGCGCCGAGCGTCGTCGCGGTCTTCGCGAAGATATTCCGATCAAAAATTGCCATGATTTATCGTTCCTCGAACGGATATCATCCGTCTGGTTCAATCAATTGTTGTCTATTCTTCAAACTTGCTGTCTCGGTGCCGCGAGACTTGGATGATCATTCCATCAACATCGCCGAATGGCGAAGCATGCCTGCTTAGGAAACGGGCAGAGTGCGGGAAAATCCATTTCAATTCTCGCCGCCGCGCCGCGATCCCGTTTCGACGGCACTGGCGGTCGTGAACGCGAGCTGGAAGGCCCCCGCCGCGAGGGTCAGCACCGCGCCTGCCCAGAACAATCCTTCCCAATAGCGCGGGATGCCGAGCCAGTGTCCCGCGCCGCACAGCGACATGGCGAGCGAGCAGAGGTCGGAGGTGTTGACGAGGCAGGGGACCGCCGCCGGGATCGTGAGACTGGTGTTGGCCGCCACGTTGAGGAAGACCACCGCCCACCAGGCGAGCGCGACGACGAGCGCCAGGATGCCGGCGAAGAGCAGGCCGGTGCCGAGGGCGTCGCGCCTGAACAGGGCTTCGGGTGAAAGGGATCGCCGGCTCATATCGCCTCGCTGACGCCGAGAAGCGCAAGGATCTCGCGCCGCAGCGCGACCAGTTCGGGATCGCCGCGATGGCGCGGATGGGCGCGTTCGACGCGCCGCTCGCCGAGGATGCGGGCCGGGCGGTCGCTGAAGATGACGATGCGGTCGGCCAAAAGCAGCGCCTCCTCGACGTCGTGCGTGACGAGCAGCGCCGTGAAGCCGGACTGCTGCCAGAGCGCCAGCAACTCGCCCTGCATGGTGAGGCGGGTCAACTGGTCGAGCTTGCCGAGCGGCTCGTCAAGCAGCAGCAGGCGCGGATCGTTGACGAGCGCCCGGGCCAGCGCCGCGCGCTGCGCCATGCCGCCGGAAAGCTGATGCGGAAAGGCGTCTGCGAATTCCGAGAGCCGCACGCGGCCGATCGCCTCGTCGATACGGTGGCCTTCGGTCTTGAGGCGTCCCTGCGCTTCGAGCCCGAGCGCGACATTGCGGCGGACCGTGCGCCAGGGAAATAGCGTCGGATCCTGGAACACCAGCACGCGGGACGGATCGGGCGCCTCGACCGCGACGCCATCCGCGAGCACGCTGCCGGCGACCGGCGGCTCCAAGCCGGCGACGAGGCGCAGCAGCGTCGACTTGCCGGAGCCGGACGGCCCCAGCAGCGCGACGAAGGAGCCCGGCTCGATCTTGAGATCGATGTTCTCCAGCACGGGCAGCGGCCCGGATGGCAGGTCGTAGACATGCGAGACGTTGCGCAGCTCGACCGCGAGACCGGGTGACGCCGTTTCGCGGGCGGAGGCGAGCGCGGCTACCATTGCACGATCCCCTTCTGCCAGCCGAGCAGCCGGTCGCGCCCGACGAAGAGCAGCTTGACCAGGCCCGAGCAGAGCAGCGCCATCAGGATCAGCGCGGCATAGACATTGGCGTAGGCCGAGTAGGCGGTCTGGAACTGCAGGTACCAGCCGAGCCCGTATTTGGCGCCGAGCATCTCGGCGATGACGAGGACGGCGAAGGAGGAATAGAGCCCCATGAACAGGCCGACGAAGACGTTTGGCAGCGCGGCCGGGATTGCCACCTTGAGGACGAGAAAGCGGCGATCGGCGCCGAGCGTGCGGGCGACGTCATAGAGCGAGCGGTTGACCGAGGCGACGCCGGAGGCGGTCAGGATGACGACCGGGATGCCGGAGGCGAGCGCCACCAGGAAGATCGAGGCGCCGAAGGTGGTCGGGAAGACGAAGAAGGCGCTCGGGATCCAGGCGCTTGCCGGGACCGGGCCGACCAGCTTCAGGAGTGGCATGCCCCAATAGCTGAAGCGCTTCGACCAGCCGAGCGCCACGCCGACGACGAAGCCGATGGCGATGCCGGAGAAGAAGCCGAGCCCCCAGAGGCGCAGCGAATAGAGCACGCAGACGAACAGCCGGTCCCAGTCGGTCAGGTAGACATGCAGCAGCCCCTGCGGCGGCGAGAAGAACGGCTTCGGCAGCCAGCCGAGCTTGGCGGTGGAGATTTCCCAGACCGTGAACCAGGCGCCGAGCGCGATCCACCATGGCCCGTAGTGCACGAGCCTGCGGCCGATGGTGCCGAGGCGGTGGACCGTGAAGGCGAGCACCAGGAATGCGCCGGCGCCGACCACCAGCAGCAGCGCGAAAAGCTGCGTCTGGCCCCAGGGCACGACGTCGGCGAAGCCGACGGTAACGGCGGCCGCCAGCAGCCAGCTTGCCGCCGCCAGCAGGCCGTTACGCCAGACGTCGCCCAAAAGCGCCGAAGCCGCGAGCGCGCCTCCGGCCGTCTGCGTGGTGTCCGCCATCGGAAGGCTCAGGCGAGCAGGTTGGCGGTGACGCGCTGCGCCAGTTCGGCCGGGTCGGTCGAGGCGTCGATCACCTTGATCAGCTGCAGGTCCTCGGCCGCCCATTTCACCTGCTCGACCAGTTCGGGGCCGATCGGGTGGATGTGGTAGACGAAGGAGCCGAGATCGTCGGAGAGATCGGCCAGCGCCAGGTCGGGCTTGAGGTTTTCGAGATACCACTTCGCCACTTCCTCCGGATGCTTGCCGGTATATTCGTGGATCTCGATATTGGCTTCGGCCAGGCGGCGGACGGCGTCGCGGTTCGCCTCCAGGAACGGGCCGTTGACGCCGAGCACGCAGCAGACCTTGTTCTCGAAGATGCCGGTCTGGGTGTTGGCGATCTCGACCAGGTCGTATTGCTTCTTCAGCGAATAGGCCCAGGGATCGAGATGGGCGAGCGCATCCGCCTCGCCGCGATCGACCGTCGCGCCGACGAGATCGAACGGCACCGCCTTCCAGTTGACGTCCTGCTCGGGATCGATGCCGGCGCGGGCAAGCGCGATCTGGAACGAATGCTTCGGCGGGCTGGCCGGGTCATAGCTGACGATGGTCTTGCCCTTCAACCCTTCCAGCGTGGTGATGCCGGACGCCTTCGAGGCCAGCAGGCGCGTGCAGCCGCCATGCGAACCGACGAACAGCTTGACGTCGAGCCCCTGTTCCAGCGGCTTGACCCAGTCGAGCAGCAGGCCGGCGCCGGCATCGGCCTTGCCGGTCGCCAGCGACTGCACCAGCGTCTGGCCGCTGGCGCCCTGGTAGAACAGCTCGATGTCGAGGTCGTGCTTGTCGTAGATACCCTTGGCGACGCCGAAGGCGATCGGCGAATGGCAGGCGGCGAACTCGGTCCAGGCGAGCCGGATCTTGGTGCGGTTGCCGGCGCGGGCCGAAAACGTCGGCGCGACGCCGAGGAAGGCGGCGCCGGCCAGCACGCCGCCCCCGGTCAGGGCCGTGCGTCGCGAGATGCGGCGACCGAACAGAGAAGGCTTCTTTCCGTCGAGAATGCTCATGACGTCTTCCTGAAAGGCGATTGCGTGTCAGGCGCGATCGAGCGCCTGGGCGAGGTCGGCGATGATGTCGTCGGGATGCTCGATGCCGACCGAGAGGCGCACATAGCCGGGCGTGACGCCGGTCGAGAGCTGGTCCTCGGCGGAAAGCTGCGAGTGGGTGGTGGTCGAGGGATGGATGGCGAGCGAGCGCGCATCGCCGATATTGGCGACGTGGTAGAAGAGCCTGAGCGCATCGATGAAGGCGCGTCCGGCGTCGCGGCCGCCCTTGACCTCGAAGCCGACGAGCGCCCCCTTGCCGCCATTCAGGTAGCGGTCGCCCCGTTCCTTGGCGATGCCGTTCTGCAGGCCGGGGAAGATCACCTTCTCGACCTTCGGATGCGCGTTCAGGAAATTCGCCACCTTGATGGCGTTGTCATTGTGCTGGCGGATGCGCAGCGGCAGCGTCTCCAGCCCCTGGATGAACTGGAAGGCGGCGAAGGGCGAGATCGCCGCGCCGATGTCGCGCAGCAGCACCGCGCGGGTGCGCAGCACATAGGCGATCGGGCCGAGCGGCTTCGCCTTTTCAAGCCAGGTCGCGCCGTGATGGCTCGGGTCCGGCTCATGCAGGTTGGGGAAGCGCTCGGGATGATCGGCCCAGGGGAAATTGCCGCCATCGACGATCAGCCCGCCGATCGTCGTGCCGTGGCCGCCGATATATTTGGTCGCCGAATAGACGACGACGGCCGCGCCATGGTCGAACGGACGGATTGTCAGCGGCGCGGCGGTGTTGTCGACGATCAGCGGCACGCCGAGTGAGCGGCCGATCGCGGCGACCTCGGCGATCGGAAACACTTCCAGCCGCGGATTGGGCAGCGATTCCGCATAGTAGGCGCGGGTGCGGCTGTCGGTGGCGCGGCGGAAATTCTCTGGATCGGACGGATCGACGAAGCGCGTCTCGACGCCGAGGTTCTTCAGAGTCGCGTTGAACAGCGCGTAGGTGCCGCCATAGAGCCCGGTCGAGGAGACGATGTTGTCGCCCGGCCGGGTCAGGTTGAGGATCGAATAGGCTGAAGCCGCCTGTCCCGAAGCAAGCGCCAGCGCGGCGACGCCGCCTTCGATCGCCGCAATGCGCTGTTCCAGCGCGTCCTGCGTCGGATTGCCGACGCGGGAATAGATGTAACCGAGTTCGTCCACGGCGAAGAGCCGGTCGGCGTGATCGGTGTCCTGGAACTGGAACGAGGTGGTCTGGTAGATCGGCACGGCAACGGCGCCGGTCGCCGGATCGGCGCGATAGGCTCCGCCGTGCACGGCGAGGGTTTCGAAGCGCTTGGTCTCGAATTGCGTCGGCTGGAAGGTCATGGTGCGTCTCCGGATGCCGATGGGAACGTGCTTGGGTCAGTAGGCCGATGCGGGCTCGCGCTTGGCCGCCGGGTCGAGCAGGTCGGCGTAGTGGCGCTGCGCCACGTCGGGATGCGAGCGGAGACGGCCCTTCAGATAGTTCTGGCCGATCTCGCGGAAGAGCGGGTTCTGCGGGTCGGCGGTGGGGCCGAGCGCGGCGGCGGCGAGTTCGGGGTCGAGTTCGAGAAGCGGGATGGTCGCGTCGAGCGCCGCGCCCAGGAAGAAGGCGACCGAGAGCCGGTCCTTTCCGGCCGGCGGCGTCACGACGCGGTGGACCGTGGCGCGCAGATAGCCGTTCGAGGCCATCTCCAGCACTTCGCCGATATTGACGATGAAGGTGCCGGGGATCGGCGGCGCGTCGATCCAGCTGCCGTCGTCGGCCTCGACCTGCAGGCCGCCCTGCACGTCCTGCAGCAGGAGCGTCAGGAAGCCGCCATCCTTGTGCGCGCCGACGCCCTGGTCGCCGCCGGTGGCGTCGCGGCCGGGATAGCGGATCAGCTTCAGGTGCTGGATCGGCGCCGTCTCGTAGATCGGCGCGAAGACGTCCTTCGGCTGGCCGAGCGCGATCGCGAAGGCTTCGAGAACGCGGATGCCGAGCTGGGTCAGCTGGTTCTGCCATTCGACGACGAGCGGCTTCAGCGCGGGTTGCGAGGCCGGCCACTGGTTGGGGCCCTGCAGGCGCGCCCAGTTCGGAATGCCCGGCCCGGTCGGCAGGGCGGGCCGCTCGGACGAGAAGTCGATCTGCTCGCGCCAGTCGGCCTGGCCGCGCGTCACTTCCAGTCCGACGCGGGTATAGCCGCGAAAATGCGGCGAGTTCACCATCTCGACGGCGAGCTTGTCCGCCTCGGGAAGGCGGAAGAAATCGCGCGAGGCGGCGACGATGCTGCGGGTCAGGTCTTCGGAAATGCCGTGGCCGGTCAGGTAGAAGAAGCCGACCTCGCGCGCCGTGTCGCGCAGTTCGGACAGGAAGGCCTCACGCTCCGCCGGCCCCTTGTCGAGGCGCGAGATATCGAGGACTGGGAGTGTGGCTGTTGCCGGCATATTGGTTCTTCCCTTGGTCGGGCGTCTGTGTGCGTCGCGCCCGTCAACTGGTTGTCGTGGATCGTCCGGCCCGTCAGCGGGGCCGCGCCGGGATCGCCCTGCGTTCGACATGTCGGCCGGCGCGTTCGCCGAGCACGTGCAGGCCGCTCCAGAGCTCGGTCGAAATGATCAGCCTGTCGCGCCGCGCCGCTGTATCGATATTCGACGCTTCCGCGTCTACCGCCGCGCCCGGCATCGTCGGGTGGTCCGAATCGTCAAAGCACCGGGTCCGGAAACCTGGCGGATCCGGCAGAATACTTTTGATCATTGTTCGACTCGCAGTCAGGAAACCTTGAGGCGCGACGTCTTGTCGAAGACCTGATCATTCTAGGTTTCGGCCTGTTGTTTGAAAGGAATGGAATTCTTTTGCTGGAGCCGTTGCGGAACGTTTCCGACGGTGCCCTGCGCGGGGCGCGCACTTTCGCTATCGCGGGCTTGATTGGCGCGGCTGGTACATGGCGGTCGCTGGCAGGTCGAGACCGGGAAGAGCAGGGAAGTCGGATGGCGGTCCGGCGGAGCTGTGCGTTCCGCTTTTCATCAATGGAGGTGAGGCGGGGCCTTGCGCCCTCGGCGTGGGCCAGATCGATCCGGCAGAGACCTCGTTGCGAGCCTCGCCGCCGATCGACGAGCCGCATACGCCGCATTCTTTCGGCCTGATGATGCGGACATGTCGGATGCCGGGCTCGACCTGTGGCGTCGGGAACCAGCATGAGCGTACCCGGCGCTTGGCTGGGATCGCGGGGGCGCCCCGACGCTCCCAGATGATTTGCGGGTGGAGCGCGCCGATGGCGGACGCCGGGCGAGGTCTGCGCGGCGGAAGCGGCGGCGCTCGCCGCTGGATAGCGAGCCGGAGGCCGGCCTACGGTCGTGGACGTCGCAAGACGTCCACGATCTCAGTCTGCGTCAGGCCGCCTTCAGCTTGGCCTGCTCGAGCGACCAGTATTCCATGTCGAACAGGTCCGCCTCCGAGATCGGCGTGAAGCGGCCATAGGCTTCGGCGGCGTTCATGACACGGGTCGATTGCTCGATCAGGTCGCCGGCGATCTTCGCTGCCTTGGCGTTGTTGCCGAGGCCGAACATGCCTTCGCCGCGCACCAGGACGACGCGCGGATAGGCGTCGAGCATCGTCTTCGGCTCGGCTGCCTTGGCGGCGTTGCGCTCGAAATAGGCGGTGTAGCGCTCGATGTAGCCGGCGAGCGCCCTGTCGATGTCGGCTTCGGAAGCGCCGGCGTCGAGGATCAGCGGGAAGGGCTTGATGCGGATGACGTGGTCGGGCGTGACGGTGCCGCGCAGGGCGATGTCCTCGACCTCGGGCTTCGACACATGGCGGCGGATCGCCGGCGTCGAGCGGTAGTCGAGCGAAAGGCCCTTGGCGAAGGGCGAACCGGCGCGGGTGAGGGCGGCCGTCAGGCGCTCGACGAATGCCGAGTCAGCTTCCTGATCACTCGTCTGCGGACCTTCGAGGGCGACGCCGGCGCGGGAAAGCTCCTGCTCGGCCAGGGTCGCGAATTCGATCATCAGCTCGTAGGAGGCTTCAGCCGTGTCGGCGAAGCTGAACAGGCCGTGATTTTCGAGCCAGAGCCCCTCGCAGCCGGGATTGGCGCGATAGACCTTGTCGCCCTCGATCGAGAGGTCGAAGCCGGGCATGACATAGGGCACCCAGGCGAGGCGGTCGCCATAGACGCGCTTCACGGTCTCCTGCATGTCGGGTTGGTTGGCGAGCGCCAGCGCCGCCGTCGCGTGCGTATGGTCGACGAAGCGGAACGGCAGGAAGCCGTGCAGCAGCGCCTCGACGGAAGGATTGGGCGAGGCCGCGTCGAGCAGGGCGGAGCGCAGCAGCGCGACCATCTCGGGGTCGGAGAGCTTGCCGCCGTCGCGCGCCGCGAGCAGCGGCTCCATCCGCACGGCCGGCAGACCCGGCGCCTCGATCGTGTCGAGATCCCAGCCGCTGCCCTTGATGTGCATGATCTCCCGGCCGTCGTCGCCGGTGACCTTGGCCGAGGTGTTGCCGCCGCCATGCAGCACGAGATCGGGATCCTGACCGATGATGCGCGAGGTGTAGATGCGCAGTCCGAGCGCCTCGCTCTGGCCGGCGGCAAGGGCTGCCTGGATGAAACGATTGGCCTCGTCGCCGTTCCAGCGGCTTTGCATGGGTCTGGATCCGTTTGTTCTGGGAAAATGGATCGGGCGGCTCCGACTGGAGCCGCCCGTATTGGCTTCGCAAACTAGAAGTCGAAGTTGCCGATGTTTTCCTTGGTGAACACGGTCCGCTCGGGCAGCAGCACGATGCCGTTGCCGTCGGCCTCGTAGTCATAGCCCTGGACGCTGTTCGGCGAGACTTCGATCGTGCCGACGCCCGGAATGTCGAGCTTGTCGCCGACCTTCATCTTGCCGTTCTTCAGCACGTGCTCGGCGACATGGATCGAGATCTTGCCCTGCTGGGTGACGTCCCAGAGGCCGAAGCGCTTGATCGTGCCGCGCTCGACATAGGGGCGCATGACGTTGGGCGTCGAGAAGCCGACGATGTTGACGCTATCGGCGCGCTTCAGGTTCTCGGCGGCCTGAGCGGCGGCCGGCAGGGCATTGGCGTCCGGCGCGATGATGATGTCGAGATCCGGGTAGGTCTGCAGGATGCTCTCGGCCGTCTGCAGCGACTTCTGCGCGTCATTGTAGCCGTACTGGGTGGTGACGATCTCCCAGCCCGGATGCTCCTTGGCGATCTTCGCCTTGGCGGCTTCGGCCCAGGCGTTCTGGTCGGTGACGGTCGGGCTCGAATAGAAGAACGCCACCTTGGCCTTCTCCTTGGTCACGCCTTCCTTCGCCATGTCGACCAGCAGGCCGCCGAGCTGGTCCGGGGTGCCCTGGTTGATGTAGTAGCTGCGGCAATCCGGGTTGACGTCGCTGTCCCAGGTCATGACCAGCACGCCACGATCCATGGCGCGCTTCAGCGCCGGGCAGAGACCGTCGGGCGACACCGACGACACGACGATCGCGTTGTAGCCCTGGTTGACGTAGTTGTTGATGAACTGGACCTGGGCGGAGACGCTCGGCTCGGTCGGGCCGTCATAGGTGACCTTGGCGCCGACTTCCTCGCCGGCCTTGACCGCACCGGCGCCGCCGCTGGTGAAGAAGCCGACGCCGACCAGCTTCGGAATGAAGGCGATCTGGGATTCGGCCTGCGCCGCGCCCGAGGCGAGCATGGTGCCCGCGAGCAGCGTTGCCGCCATCAGTCCGGACTTCAGGAATTTCATCGTCATTATCGTTTCCTCCTCAAAAGGCCGTCGCCTGATCGTTTCGTTTCTGTCGGGCGACAGCGATGAAATCGGCCAGCAGCGCGCTCCCGTGGCGCAATGCGACCGCCGCAACCAGCAAACCTCCCGAAAGTGCGCTGGAAATCTGGCTTGGTACCCCGCTCGCCTGCAGGCCCTGCTGCAGGTAGCCGATGACAAAGGTCGCGAGCAGCGTGCCGAGGATCGAGCCCTGGCCGCCATAGATCGACGCGCCGCCGAGCACGGCCGCGGTGACGGCTGGCAGCAGGGTCGAGGCGCCGAGGTCGACGCGGGCCGAGCCGAAATAGGCCGACATGACCAGGCCCGCGATCGCGGCGCAGACGCCGGTGATCACATAGGTGATGGTCTGGGTCGTCGCGACCGACAGGCCCGAGTAGCGCGCGCCTTCGGCCGACTGGCCGATCAGGAACACGGCGCGGCCGAAACGGGTGAAGTGCAGCAGCACGACCAGCACGGCGGCGAGGCCGAGGAAGACGGCGAGCGGCGCTGGCAGGCCGAGGAACTCGGCATAGCCGAACGAGGTGAAGCTGGCGGGGAAATTGCCGATGCCCTCATAGCCGCCGGCGCCGACGACGCCAGACAGCACCGTGGCGGCGCCCTGGAACAGATAGAGGCTGCCCAGCGTGACGACGAGCGGCTGGATCTTCGACAGATGGATGACGGTGGCGTTGAGCAGGCCGGCGAGGGCGCCGGCGACGAGCGCCAGGCCGATCGCCAGCGGCAGCGGCAGGCCGAAGAAGTTGGAGACGCCGAAGACGATGGCGCAGAGGCCGATCGCGGAGGCGAAGGAGACGTCGATGCCGCCGGCGATGATGACGAGCGTCAGCGGCAGCGCGACGATGCCGATCTGGACGAAGTCGGACGTGCCGTAGATCAGGTTGCCGACGTTGAGGAAGCGCGGGTTGATGAAGCCGAACACGGCGAGCTCGGCGACGAGCATCAGGAACAGTGCCGCTTCCCAGCGGAAGAACAGGTTTTTCATCGGCTTGCCTCCGCCAGCAGGGTCTTGTCGGCGATCTTGTCGGCCGGGTTTCCGGGCGCCTCGGCGCTGTGCGGCGCGCGGGCATGGACGGCGTAGCGGCGGGCGCGGATGCGCCGGTCGATCAGGAGCCGGATGCGGCCGTCGAGCAGCAGCACGATCAGCAGGATCGCGCCGGCGATGAAGTCGTTCCAGAACGCCGGGATCTTCAGGAAGACGAGCGCGCTGTCGATCGAGGTCAGGAAGATCGCGGCGGTGAAGACGCCGGCGACCGAGCCGCTGCCGCCGAGCAGGCTGACGCCACCGAGCACGTTGACGGCGATCGCCTTCAGCTCGATGCCGTTGCCGGCCTGGTTGGGGATGAAGCCGATCTGCGCCGCGAAGATCAGGCCGGCGATCGCCGCGCAGGCGCCCGATGCGACGAAGGCGGTGAACTGCACGCGCCGGACCGGCACGCCGAGATGACGCGCCGCCTCGCGGTTGTCGCCGACAGCGTAGAAATAGCGGCCGAAGCGGGTGCGGCGCAGGAAGAACCAGGCGATGGCGAACAGCGCCAGCACGGTGACGGTCAGGATCGAGATGCCGAAGCCGATGCTGCCGGCGAGCGCCTTCAGATCCTGCGGCAGGTCCTCGATCCAGCGGCCGCCGGTCTGGATCAGCATGATGCCGCGATAGAGGCCGAGCGTGCCGAGGGTGGCGACGATCGAGGGGATGCGGAGATAGGCGACGAGCAGGCCGTTCACCGCGCCGGCAACGATGCCGGTCAGGATGCAGAGCGCGATGGCGAGCGGCAGGCTGACGCCGGCATTGAGCGACAGGCCGAGCGTCGCGGCGCTCAAGCCCAGGATCGAGCCGCTGGAGACGTCGATGTTGCGCGTCAGGATGACAAGCATCGTGCCGAGCGAGATCAGGAGCAGCACGAGGCTGTTCGACAGGATCACCGAGGCGGTGGCGGCCGAGAGATAGCCGGGCGCGGCGAAGCCGAGCGCCAGGCAGGCGACGGCCATCACCAGCACCAGCATGATGACGCGGTTGCGGGCGATGATGTTAAGCATGGGCCTGCTCCCCCGCGCCGAATGCCAGGCGGGCAATCGCGTCGACGCTGATCTTGTCGGTGAGTTCGCCGCCGAGCTGGCCGAAGGCCATGACGGTGACGCGGTCGGCGAGCAGCTCGATCTCGTCGAAATCGGACGAGATCAGGATGACGGCGACGCCGTCGGCGGCCAGCTGCCGGATCAGCGCGTAGATGTCGTTGCGCGCCGCCACGTCGACGCCGCGCGTCGGTTCGTCGAGCACGAGCACCTTGGGTTTCGCCGACAGGCATTTCGACATCAGCACCTTCTGCTGATTGCCGCCGGAAAGCGCCTTGGCCGCTTGGCCGGGGCCGGTGCACTTGATGCCCATGCTCTGGCGGAAGCCGTTGAAGAGGCCGCGCTCGCGGCCGGGCCGCAGCAGGAAGGGCAGGCGGTGGATCAGGTAGGATGAGGTGTTCCAGTAGAGCGGCGCATCGAGGAACAGGCCGTTCTGCTGGCGGTCTTCCGGCAGGTACACGAGGCCGGCGTCGATGCAGCGGCGCGGCGAGCGGTTCGAAAGCTCGACGCCGTCGAGCGTGACCGAGCCGCCGCTCTGGCGGCGCAGGCCGAACAGGGTTTCGGAGAATTCGGTGCGGCCGGCGCCGACGACGCCGGCAAGGCCCAGCACTTCGCCGGCGCGCACATCAAGGCTGATATCGCGAAACCCTTCGCCGCTCAGCTTGCGCACCGAGAGGCGCACGGCGCCGTCGTCGCGGCCGGACTTCGCGGCGACGACCGGCGTGGCGCCCGTGGCGACGCGGCTCATCGCGTCGATGATCTCGGCGTCGCTGTAGCCATCGAGCGGGCCGCTCAGGACCACCGCGCCGTCGCGCAGCACGCTGATCGTGCCGCAGATCTCGCGGATCTCGCGCAGCTTGTGCGAGATGAAGAAGATGCCGACGCCCTGGGCCTGCAGCTTGCGGACGCGCTGGAAGAGGGCGTGCACCTCGAAGGGCGTCAGCGCCGAGGTCGGCTCGTCGAGGATCAGCACGCGCGCTTCGCGGATCAGGCCGCGCAGGATCTCGACGATCTGGCGCTCGGCGATTTCCAGTGTCGCCGCCTGCGCGTCGAGGTCGAGGGTGACGGAGAGTTCGGCGATCAGCTGCTCGACCCGCTTGCGCAGCGCGCGCGGCGACGGGCGCAGGCCGAGGCAGATGTTCTCCAGCACCGACTGGTTGCCGAGGATGTGCGCTTCCTGCGGCACCAGATAGAGGCCGAGCTGCTGCGCCAGCGCCGGCGAGGCATGGGTGAGCTTCTCGCCGTTGATCTCGATCGAGCCGGCATTGGCCGGCACGAGGCCGGACATGATCTTCATCAGGGTGGACTTGCCGGCGCCGTTGCCGCCGAGCAGCGCATGCACCTCGCCCTTCTGCAAGGCGAGCGAAACCCCCTTCAGGACCGGAACGGGACCGTAGGATTTCCATATGCCGGTGAGCTGTGCAGCCCTCCCGGCCGCTGTGTCCGCAGTCATTCCGCACCTGTTCAGATGTCTCTTGTTGCTTTCAAGTGATCACAAGATTCGAGGGGCGTCAATATGGTCAGATCTGGCAATATCGCTATGCGGTCTCGATATTGCGGTGCAATATAAGGATTTTATTGGATTTCTGGCGGTTGTGCCGGCTTCCAAACGCAGGCCGGGCTTGCGCGGTTGACGTATCAAATGTTTTTACGATATCGATGTGATCACAAGTCGCGAGAAGGGAAGCTCGGCGGATGGCCTTGGACAGCAACGAGTGGAGCTATGGCGATGCCGACGAGGAGATCCTCACGCGCATCGCCTGGTACTATTACAATGACGGCCTGACGCAGAACGAGATCGGCGAAAAGCTGAACATGTCGCGGATCAAGGTCTCGCGCCTGCTCGAGAGCGGCCGGCGATCCGGCATCATCCAGGTCCGCATCAACTCGCGCTATCAGGGCTGCCTGTCGCTCGAGCGCGAGATCAAGAGCCGCTACGGCTTGCTCGAAGCCTATGTCGTGCCCGAATTGCCGGAGCAGAGTTCGAGCGACCGGCTCGGCCAGGCGGCAGCGCAGTTCCTGATGCAGCGTCTGCAGCCGGACGATCTGCTCGCCGTCGGCTGGGGCGCCACGGTCAGCAACGCCATCCAGCGCCTCGGCCATCTAGCCAATGAACGCAATATCGGCCTGGTCAGCCTGACAGGCGGCGTCGGCACCTATGTCGACGGCATGCGCACGGCCAACTGGGGCAGTAGCGTCCATCTCGTGCCGGCCCCGCTGGTGGTGCGCGACCCCGACGTCGCCAAGAACCTTTCCTCCGAGCCTGCCGTCGCCAACCTGCTCGATATGGCGCTGAACGCTTCGTACCAGCTGGTCGGCATCGGCGAGCTTTCGGGCGCCTCGACGGTGGTGCGCTCCGGCTATGTGACGCCGGACGAGGTCGAGCCGCTGCGCCGCAAGGGCGCCGTCGGCGACATCCTCTGCCAGTTCTTCAACGACAAGGGCGAAGTGCTGGATCTGCAGCTGCACGACCGGGTCATCGGCGTGAAGCTCGCCGCGCTGTCGCGGGCGGAAAAGGTCGTCGCGGCGGCCGGCGGGCTGGAAAAGGTGCCGGCCATCCATGCCGCGCTCAAGGGGAAGTTCGTCGGCATCCTGATCACGGATGAAACGACGGCGCTGGGTCTGATGGACCTCAAGGACTAGGGAGAGGGTTATGGCGGGGACATATCTTCTGGCGGTCGACGCCGGGACGGGAAGCGGCCGCGCGGTCGTCTTCGACGCGGCCGGCAACCAGGTCGCCGCCGCCCAGCACGAGTGGTGGCACAAGCCCGATCCGCGCTTCGACGGCTCGATGGATTTCGACGTCGAGGGCAACTGGGCCCATCTCGCCCGCGCCATCCGCCAGGCGATTTCGAGCGCCGGCATCTCGGCCGCCGACATCGCCGCCGTCAGCGCCACCAGCATGCGCGAGGCGCTCGTCGTCTATGACGCCGAGGGCCGGGAAATCTGGGCCTGCGCCAATGTCGACAGCCGCTCGAACAGCGAAGTGCGCGAGCTGAAGCAGGAATTTCCCGAGCTGGAGGCGAAGCTCTACCAGCATTCCGGCCAGACCTTCGCGCTCGGCGCGCTGCCGCGCCTGCTCTGGCTGAAGCGCAACCTGCCCGAAGTCTATGACCGCATGCACCGGATCAGCATGCTGTCGGACTGGGTGCTGGCGCGCCTCTCCGGCGTCCTCGTCAGCGAACCGTCCAATGCCGGCACCACCGGCCTGCTCGATCTGCGCGAGCGGCGCTGGCTGCCGGAGGCGATGCGCTGGGCGGGCATGCGCGACGACATCTTCCCCGAGACGGTCGAGCCGGGCGTGGTGATCGGCCATGTCACCGCCGCCGCGGCCGAGGCGACCGGGCTCCAGGCCGGCACGCGGGTCGTCGCCGGCGGCGGCGACTGCCAGATCGGCACGGCCGGCCTCGGCGTCGTCAACAAGGGCGATTGCGCGGTGCTCGGCGGCACGTTCTGGCAGCAGATCGTCAATGTCGACCAGACGCTGACCGATCCCTCCATGAACCTCCGCATCAATCCGCATGTCGTCGACGGCCTCAACCAGGCGGAGGCGATCAGCTTCTTCGTCGGCATCGTCATGCGCTGGTTCCGCGACAGCTTCGGCGCGGCCGAGGTGGCGGCGGCCAACGCCGGCGGCGGCGATGCCTACTCGCTGCTAGAGGCGCAGTCCGCGCATGTCCCGCCCGGCGCCTATGGCATCATCCCGGTGTTCTCCGACGTGATGCGCTACGGCAAGTGGTACCACGCGGCGCCGTCGCTGCTGAACCTCTCGATCGATCCCGAAAAATCCGGCAAGGCGGCGATCTTCCGTGCCCTGCAGGAGAACGCGGCGATCGTCGCGGCGCGCAATCTCGCCGCCATCTTCAGGCTCTCCGGCGTGACGCCGAAGCAGATCGTCTTCGCGGCGGGTGCCGCCAAATCGGCTCACTGGGCGCAGATCCTGTCGAGCGCGACCGGCCTGCCGGTGGTGACGCCGGTGGTCAAGGAGGCGACCGCGCTCGGCTGCGCCGCCGCCGCCGCGATCGGCGCCGGCCTGCAGCGCGACTTTGTTTCCGCCGCCGAAAACTGGGTGCGCTGGGACCGGCATTTCGAGCCGGAAGCGGCCCACAAGGCGATCTATGACGACGCCGGCGAGCGCTGGGCGCGGGCCTATGCCTTGCAGCGGCAGCTCGTCGACGAGGGCATCACCACGTCGATGTGGAAGGCGCCCGGCCTCTGATTTCGCGATTTCGCCGCGCTCCTGGCGTGGCGACGACCTGTTTGCAAAGGAGTGAAAATGCTCATCCAGATGGTGACCATCATGGTCAAGCCGGGCCATGCCGACGATTTTCTCGAGGCCTTCCGCATCAACTACGAAGGCACGCGCCAGGAGCCGGGCAATCTGCGTTTCGACGTGTTGCGCGACCCGGACGACGCCAACAAGTTCCTGATCTACGAAGTCTTCAGGTCGGAAGCCGCGCTCGAGGAACACCGCCGCACGCCGCATTACCAGAAATGCGTCAGCCTGCTGGAGCCGATCCAGACCGGCCCGCGCACCAAGGTGTTCTATCATGCCGAGATGGCGGATTTCCTCGCTGACGCGACGGCCGACTAGGCGTCGGCCGCGCCACTTGCTGCGGGGCGCGCCGGGTCAGCCCAGCGCCCCGGCGGTGAGCTTGCCGCCGATCGCGGCCGGGCCGGACGAAACGGTGGCGTCCGGCAGGCTCTCGAACCGCGCCAGTTGTTCGCCGAGCGCAGGGATGTCGTCGATCGTCGCCATGTCGATGCGTCCGACGATCCGGCCGCGGGCCAGCACCACCACCTCGTCGGCGACGTCGAAGATCTCCTGCACCTCGGTGCAGAAGACGACGACCGAGCGGCCCTGGGCGGCGAAGTCGCGCAGCAGCTCGTAGATGTCGGCCTTGCTGGAGATGTCGACGCCGCGCGTCGGCTCCTCGATCACGACGATGTCGGTGTTCTCCTCCATCGAGGCGCCGAGCACGACCTTCTGCTGGTTGCCGCCGCTGAGCGACGTGATCGGGTGCTCGATGCTGCCCGTCTTGACCCGGTAGCGGGCGACGCCCTGGCGCGCGAGCGCTTCCAGCCGCGCGGGATCGAGCAGCTTCGTGGCGCCGCCAAGCGCGCCGAGTCCAAGCCGGGCGGCGAGGTTCTCGCCGACGCTCATATTGTGGAAAACCGTGTGCCGGCGGCTGGCCGCGAGATAGGAGACGGTGGTGCGGCCGCGCGGCGTCAGGCTGCGGCGGTCCGCCTCGCACATCGGGCGGAAGGCGCCGATCGCCTGCGCCAGTTCGCGCGCCCCCGATCCCTCGACGCCGGAAAGCGCGATGATGCGACCCGGCATCAGGTCCATCGAGATATCGCGAAACGCGTTGAGCCGGTCGGCGCAGTTGCTGAGCCGCCAGACCGGCGATAGAGCCTGGCCGGACGCGCTTCTTGCGCTTGCGCGGACGGCCTCCGGCTTCTTGTCGCCGGCATGGCTCGCCGTCAGATGCGCGGCGATCGCCGTTTCGCTGATCTCCGCCCCGTTGATCTCGGCGCTGATGCGGCCGTCGCGGAGAACCAGAACGCGGTCGCAGCAGCGGACGAAGTCGTTCAGCCGATGCGTGATCAGCAGGACGATCCGGCCGTCCTCGGCCAGCTCGCCCATGGTGGTGAACAGCGCTTCCGATTCCTGCTCGGTCAGAGCCGAGTTCGGCTCGTCGAAGAGATAGACGTCGGCATCGCTCAGCATGGCGCGGGCGATCTCGACGCGTTGCTGCACGGCGAGCGACAGGTCGGTCAGTTCGTAATGCGCGAAGGCGGCGATGCCGAGCCTGGTCAGCACCGCCTTGGCCGCCGCCGGATCGACGGCGATGCGGCCGAACCAGTTTCCTTCGCGGCCGACGGCGAGGTTCTGCTCGACGGTCATGTTCGGCCAGACATGCGGCTCCTGGTGCACGACGGCGACGCGCCGCCAGACATCGGCGACCGGCCCGTCCGGGCGGAGCAGGGTGATGTCGCCGCTATCCGCCTGTTCCTCGCCGGCGAGCATGCGCATCAGCGTGCTCTTGCCGGCGCCGTTGGGGCCGGCGATGCCGATGATGCTGCCGGACGAGATGTCGAGGTCGAGCCCGTTCAGCGCTCGCGTCGCGCCATAGCGCTTGGTGATGCCCTTGCCGGTGAGCCGGATCATGCCGACGCCCCCGCGCCGGAGCGAACCGAACGCTGGCCGGCGCTGCGGATCAGCTTCTGCGAGACAAGATCGAGCCAGACCGCGCCGATCGTCACCAGGCCGATGAAGAGAAGCTGGACGAAGGAGGAGACGCCGAGAAGCGCGAGGCCGTTGTTGAGCAGCGCCAGCAGGATCACGCCCAGAAGCGTGCCGAGGATGGTGCCGCGGCCGCCATTCAGGCTGGCGCCGCCGATGACGACCGCCGCGATGACCTGGAAGGACAGCGAGCTGGACTGGGTCGGGCCGACCGAGCCGACATAGGAGAAGTCGAGGATGCCGGCGAGGCCCGCCATCAGCGCGCTCAGGATGAAGACGACATATTTGTACTTCTTGAGGGGCAGTCGGGCGACCCGCGCCGCCTCGGCATTGCCGCCCATCGCCATCAGGCGGAAGCCGAAGACGGTGCGGTGGCGCAGGATCCAGAACAGGATGAAGGCGCCGACCAGCCAGAGCGTCTCGACGGGAATGTTGTAGGCCATCAGCGCGCCGCCGAGGCCGTGGAAGAACGAAAGCTCCCACTCCGGCGGCAGCGGGTCGTTATAGGCCGGCGTGAAGGTGGTCGCGTTGCTGATCAGGAGCGACAGGCCGTCGGCGACGTTCAGCATGCCGAGCGTGGTGATGAAGGAGGGCAGGCCGGCGCGCACGGTCAGGAAGCCGTTGAGCAGGCCGGTCAGCAGGGCGACGCCGAGGCCGGCGGCGAGCGCGACCAGCAGGGACGTCGTGAAGGGCAGGCTGCCGCCGCCGAGCCAGAGCGTCGCCGTCACCGTGCCGGCCAGTCCGTAGACGGCGCCGACGGAAAGGTCGATCTCGCCGAGCAGGATCACCAGCATCTGGGCGAACGCCACCATGCCGAGCGCCACCATGGAGCGGACCAGCGTCAGCATGTTCTCCGGGCTGAGAAAGGCCGAGCGCTGCGACTGGACGATGGCGGCGATGAGAAGGATTGCCAGCGCCAGGCCGAGGGTTCGCAGGCTGTTCAGGACTTTTTGCTGCCCCAGGAGGGCAAGGGCGGATTGGGTCATGGTGGCTCCGGGACGGCAGAGTCAGGGGACAGGCGAAAACGGCGCGGAGATGCTGGATCGCCGCGCCGCCATGTCGGCGCTGGAGGCTAGCGGGCGGCCTTGAGGCGCTCGCGGCCTGCGTCCACGGTCAGTTCGTTCTCGCCACCGGCCTGGGTGATGACGATCGGGCGCAGGAACTGCATCGGATCGGCCGGCGTCTCGCCCTTGGCCAGGAACTGGGCGCACTGCTCGACGGGAGCCTGGGCCTGGTTGTCGAAGCCCTGGTCGATCGTGACGAGCGTCGTGCCCTCGCCGATGGAGTCGAGGATGGCGCCGCTGACGTTGAAGCCGGAAGCGTACACCTTGCCGTTGAGCTTCAGGTTGCGGATGACGTTGCCGACGCCCTCGATGCCCTGGTCGGTGTGGAAGAACAAGGTGACGTCGGGGTTGGCGGTCAGGAAGGGCGTGACCGAGTTCAGCACTTCCTGCGTCGTGAAGTTCTTGCCGGTCGGGATGCCGCTCTTCACGTCGTTGAAGAACTTCGCGTCGGGGAAGACCGACTTGTAGCCTTCCATGAAGCCTTCCATGCGCGCCTGGGCCCAGGGCTGGTCGGGAGCGCCGCTGCCCATGGCGATCTTGTTGACCTGAACGCCCTTTTCCTTGATCAGCCGGGCGGTCGTCTCGCCGTTGATCTTGCCGGCCTGGACCTCGTTCAGGGCGTAGAAGGCGAAGCGCTTGGCCTTCGGCGCGTCGATGTTCAGCGTGAACACCGGAATGCCGGCGTCGGCATATTTATTGATGATGCCGGTGAACTGGTTTGGCAGCGGCGGCTGCAGCGCCAGGCAGTCGACCTGGCCGGAATTCAGCAGCGTCTCCAGCTCGGAAAGCTGCTTGGCGGTATCGGGATTGACCGGGCCGACCATGCGGCACTCGGCCGAAAGCGCCTTGTTGGCGTTCTCGCAGCCCTTCTTGGTGCCGATGCGCATTTCCGCGCCCTGGATCGGCAGGCCGGTGCCCTCGATGCCGACCACGATGTTGGCGGTCTCGCCCGCCTCGAGCTTCTTGACGATGCGCGGAGCAAGCTTGAACTCGCCCCAGGGCATGGTGCGGCTCTTCGCGCCGTCCGGCACGGTGATGCCGCCGGCATGCGCCGATGTGGCTGCGCCGCAAACGCCGGCAAGCAGCGCGGATCCGATTACCGCGAGCATGCGGCTTCTCAGGCAGGACATGAGGATCTCCGTTCGGTTCTGGAAAGTGTTCTGTTATGCAGAACTATGTTTTGTGCACTTGAACTGTAACGGAGGGCCGACGCTTGTCAATACGGCCTCGGGGGGCATCCGATTTCGGGCGGGAGCGGAGGTTCGACGAGGCGCGCGTCAGCGCGCCCCTGCGGCATTCAGGTGCGGGCCCGGTCGAAAGCGAGGCGGGTAGCGGCTAGCGGCGGGGCGGCAGCGCGGCGTGCGTCGGGCCGCCGAGCAGGACGCTGACCCGGTCGGCGTGGGCGCGGACGATGGCGCCGAGCCGGTGGATATCCTCGTCGGTGCCGAGCTTCATCGTGGTGACGCTGATCGCCGCCACGGCGTCGCTGCTGCGGTCATGGATCGCGGCGCCGACACAGAGCACGCCGACATTGTCCTCCTCGTTGTCGAGGGCATAGCCGCGTTCGGCGACGATCTTCAGTTCGTCGATCAGCGCCGCCGGGGTGGTCAGCGTATGCTCTGTCCGGCGCGGCATGCCGAGCCGTTTCAGGATGGCCTCGACCTCCTCCTTCGGCAGGCCGGCGAGGAGCGCCTTGCCGACCGAGGAGCAATGCGGCAGCTCGCGCCTGCCGAGTGACGACATCATCCGGAACGGGCCGGGCGCATCGACGCGCCCGATCGCCACCGCATAGCCGTCGTCGAGCACGGCGAGGCGCGAGGTCAGCCGCGTCGTGTCGGTCAACTGCTGGAGGATCGGGGTGGCGAACTGGGTGATGCCCATTCCGGCGACGGCCCGGTCGCCGAGATGCACCAGCGCCAGGCCGAGCCGGTAGAGCCGGCCGTTGCCGATGCGGGTGTCGGCAACGAAGCCGCGCGCCACCATCGTCTGCAGCAGCGTGAAGGCGGTGCTGCGCGAGACGCCGATGGCGGCGGCGATCTCGCCGACTCCCATGCCCTTGCTGTCGCCTGCGCCCAGCGCCTCGAGCACGTCCAGCGCCCGGCCGACGCTGCGCAGCGGGTATTTGTCGTTGGGGCTCTCTTCCGGGGTCGTCGACACGTTTGCGCCTCTTGCTTTTTGGTCTCGCCTGAAACTGCAGGTCGGATCGGGCCATTCGTACAACCGATAAGCGGAACGATGGCCCGTTGACAACATCCACGAACTGCTCCTACGATTTGCATAACAGAACCATGTTCGGCTTAACAGAACAGATAATGGTCTCGACAGGGAAATGCAGGATGCGGTCCGAAAGCTCGACTTGCGGGACCGGGGGAGGCGCTTGATGCCGATCCCGTCCGAACTGGCCAATGCCGTCTTGGTTCGAGCCGCCCGGCGCTCCCGGCGGATCGCGATGTCGCCGCCCCGTGACGCGCGCCGGGCGATCGCCACGCTTTTCTAGGTTCAGCCTGTTTCCGGAGCCGCGATCGGCCTCCGGCTTTCACCGATCTCTTCCTGAAGGCGCCGCCGAACTCGGTCGCGCCCGCATCCCTGGAGCCGACAATGGGCCTTCGTTTTGCCGTCGATACCGGCGGCACGTTCACCGACCTGATGGTCGCCACGGAAGATGGCGTGCTTAGCATGCACAAAGCGTCGACGACGCCCTCCGACCCCGTAGCCGGCGTGATCGACAGCCTGCGGATCGCGGCGGAGGCGGCCGGCGAGGAACTCGGTTCCTATCTCGGCCGGGGCGAGATCCTCGTCCACGGCACGACGCACGCGATCAACGCCATCGTCACCGGCTCGACCGCCCGCACCGCCTTCCTGACCACCAAGGGCCACCCGGATACGCTGGTCTTCCGCGAGGGCGGGCGCATCGAGCCCTTCAACTTCACCGTCCCCTATACCGAGCCCTATGTGCCGCGCGCGCTCACCTATGAGGTGCCGGAGCGCATCACCGTCAGCGGCGCGGTCAAGACGCCGCTCGACGAGGCGGCGGTCGTCGAGATCCTCACTTCCCTGAAGGCGGCCAAGGTCGAGGCGATCGGCGTGTCGTTCCTGTGGTCGGTGGTCAATCCGGCGCATGAGCTGGCGGTTGGCGCGCTGATCGAGAAGCATCTGCCGGGCGTGCCCTATACGCTCTCGCACGAGATCAACCCGTCGATCCGCGAATATCGCCGCGCCTCGTCGACCTGCATCGACGCCTCGCTGAAGCCGGTGATGGGCGCCTATATGCGCGGTCTTGAACAGCGCCTGCGCGACGCCGGCTTCCAGGGCCGCGTGCTCGTCGTCACCTCGCAGGGCGGCGTCATGGACGCCGCGCGGGTGGCCGAGGCGCCGGTGCACCTGATCAATTCCGGACCGAGCATGGCGCCGGTCGCCGCCAAGGCCTATGGCGCCGACGACGCGGCCGAGACTCTGATCGTCGGCGATACCGGCGGCACCACCTTCGACGTCTCGCTGGTGCGGCGCGGCCGCATTCCGCGCAGCCGCGAGACCTGGCTCGGCCAGCCCTTCCGCAGCCACATGACCGGCATGCCGTCCGTCGACGTGAAGAGCATCGGTGCCGGTGGCGGTTCGATCGCCTGGGTCGATGCCGGCGGCCTGCTGCATGTCGGCCCGAAGAGCGCCGGCGCGGTTCCGGGTCCCGTGTGCTACGGCCGTGGCGGCACGCGGCCGACGCTGACCGACGCCTCGGTCGCGCTCGGCTTCATCGATGCCGAGTTCTTCCTCGGCGGCAAGATGGCGCTGAACAAGGCCGGCGCGCTCGAAGCCATCCGCACCGACGTCGCCGAACCGCTCGGCAAGACCGTCGAGCAGGCGGCCGAGGTGATAGTCGCGCTTGCGACCGAGCACATGGTCCAGGCGATCATGGACATCACCGTGAACCAGGGCATCGACCCGACGCAGGCGACCTTCGTCGCCGGTGGCGGCGCTGCCGGCATCAACTGCGTCGCCATCGCCCGGCGTCTCGGCTGCAGGCGCGTTCTGGTGACCGAGGCCGGCGCGGCGCTCTCCGCTTCCGGCGCGCTGATCTCCGACCTGACGGCGCACCAGCAGGCGATGTTCCATTCGCGCAGCGATGGCTTCGACGTTGAGGGCGTCAACAAGGTGCTCGCCGGCCTCCAGGCCGCCTGCGACGCTTTCGCGGCAGGCCCCGGCACCGGCGCCAAGGCGGTCGAGATCGATTGGTCGACGGAGGCGCGCTATCAGGACCAGGCGTGGGAGATCGAGGTGCCGCTGCGGGTGCCGCGCTTCGCCGGCGGCGACGACGTGCGCGAGCTGGTTTCCGACTTCCACCAGATGCACCAGGACATCTTCGCCGTCAGCGACGACAAGGCTGAGATCGAGACGGTGAGCTGGAACGCCGAGGTGCGGTGCCGCATCGGCTCGGGCGTTCCCGGCCGTCTCGCGGCCGACAGCCGGCCGGCCAAGCTGCCATCGCGCCCGGTCCGTTTCCTCGGCACCGACTGGATCGACGCCGACGTCTGGCGTCTCGAATCGATCCCCGAGGGCCAGCCGCTGCTCGGCCCGGCCATCGTCGAATCCGATTTCACGTCGATCGTCATCGATCCGGGCGCGAAGGCCTGGCGCGACGCTTCCGGCAATCTGGTCATTGAAGTCTGAGCGGAGAGAGAACCATGTCCGACACCAACAAGATGGATGGCTCGACGCTCGCGGTGCTGACCGCCCGCTTCGAGGGCATCGCCCGCAAGATGGCGAACACGCTGCACCGGACCGGTCGCTCCGGCATCCTGACGATCGCCCGCGACTTCTCCTGCGTGGTGCTGACGGCGAAGCATGAACTGCTCGCCACGGCGGAAAGCCTGCCCAACCACGTCCTGCGCGGGCCCGACATCATGTCGCGCACGATGACCGACAATCATCCCGTGCTGAAGCGCGGCGACGCGTTCCTGCACAATTCGCCCTATCACGGCTGCACCCATCCTGCCGATCACTCGATCCTGATCCCGATCATCGACGAAGCGGGCGTGCATCGCTTCACCGTGCTCGCCAAGGCGCACCAGGCGGATTGCGGCAACTCGCTGCCGACGACCTACATGGGCGCCGCGCTCGACGTCTATAATGAGGGCGCGCTGATCTTCCCGGCCGTGAAGGTGCAGGACAACTACCAGCACGTGATGGACATCATCCGCATGTGCCAGATGCGCATCCGCGTCCCCGACCAGTGGTGGGGCGACTATCTGGCGACGCTCGGCGCCGCGCGCGTCGGCGAGCGCGAGATCCTGGCGCTCGGCGCCGAGATCGGCTGGGACCGGCTGGAAGATTATTCGCAGCAATGGTTCGACTACAGCGAGAAGCGGATGATCGAGGTGATCCGCGCGCTGCCGAAGGGCCGCGTCACCCGCACCAGCACGCATGACGCCTTCCCGGGCACGCCGGCCGAGGGCGTGAAGATCACCGCGACGGTCGAGGTCAAGCCGGAAGAGGCGATGATCGAGGTCGACATGACCGACAACCCGGATTCGATGCCGAACGGCCTCAACCTGTCGGAAGCCTGCTCGCTGTCGGCGCCGATGATCGGCATCTTCAATTCGATCGATCATACCGTGCCGAAGAACGAGGGCAGCTTCCGGCGGGTGAAGATCCATCTGCGCGACGGCTGCGTCGTCGGCAGGCCGCGCCATCCGACCTCCTGCTCGGTCGCGACCACCAACATCGCCGACCGCGTCGCCAATCCGGTGCAGGCGGCGCTGGCCGAACTCGCCGATGGCCTCGGCCAGGCCGAGACCGGCGCGCTGATCCCGCCCTCCTGCGGCGTCGTCTCGGGCGTCCATGACGGCAAGCCCTTCGTCAACGAGGTCTATCTCGGCTGCACCGGCGGCGCCGGCACGCCGTGGACGGATGGCTGGCTGACCATCCTGCATGTCGGCAATGCCGGCATGTGCTACCAGGACTCGATCGAGATCGACGAGCTTCGCCACCCGATCTTCGTGCATGAGCGGCGTCTGATCGCCGATTCGGAGGGCGCCGGCCGGTTCCGCGGCGCGCTTGGCGCCTATTCCGAATTCGCGCCGGTCGATTGCTCGATGACGGTCGCCTATGTCAGCGACGGCAACGTCAATCCGGCGCTCGGAACGCGGGGCGGCCTCGCCGGCGCGACCTCCGCGCAGTTCCGCCGATTGGCCGATGGTTCGCTGCAACCGGTGCCGGCCTGCGCCGAAGTCGTCATCGGCCCCGACGAGACCATGGTCTCGATCAGCGGCGGCGGTGGCGGCTACGGTCATCCGCACGAGCGCGATCCGGCCCGCGTTCTGCATGATGTGAGGGAAGGCTGGGTCAGCCGCGAGCGGGCCGCCTCCGTCTATGGCGTGGTGCTGACGGATGACGGCCAGGTCGATCCGGAGCGGACCGCGCGCGCAAGGGGCCAACTGGTTCCCGCCTGAGATTCGGCGAACCCGCGTCAACGCGCGGATGGCAGATCGATGAAGTGGAGGCCGGGCCCCTCGCGGGGCTCGGCCTTTATCGTTCTGGCGGTCGGCATCCGGGTGCCGGTGAGGCGTCCAGATGGTCCAGTATTAGTTTTTCGATATGAATTAAATCTCTATTAAAATCTCTCGTCGCGCCCGGGCGAGAAATGGACGCGAAGACAACTTTCCGGATCCCCTGATAACGACCGGCCCCTTCAGGGTTGATACCGTCAATCATCAAACACAAGAACATCTATGGACGTATAGGTGCTCGGCATCGTCGGGCATTGGGGGAATTTTCTGAAGATTTTCTTGTATTCTCGGTGATTGGTCAGAATTTCAACCATTCTGATGGAGGGCGAATTGGGCGAGCTTTTTAGAGCTTCGACTGTAATCTCGGAGAAGAAGCCAAGACGTCGCATACTTGTTGCCGGTGGCGCGGGGTTCCTGGGATCGCATCTGTGCGAACGACTTCTGCAGGAAGGCAACGCAGTCATCTGTGTCGACAGCTTTTCGACGGGCCGGATGGAGAATGTCCAGGGCCTGCTGCGCTCGGATGCCTTCACGGTCATCCGGCACGACATCGTCGATCCGCTCGATCTGCCGGTCGACGAGATCTACAACCTGGCCTGCCCGGCGTCGCCGCCGCACTACCAGGCCGATCCCATCCATACGATGAAGACGAGCGTCATCGGCTCGCTCAACCTGCTCGAGCTGGCGCTCCAGCACAAGGCGCGCATCTTCCAGGCCTCCACATCCGAGGTCTATGGCGATCCGCATGTGCATCCGCAGCCGGAAGCCTATTGGGGCAACGTCAATTCCTTCGGTCCGCGCTCCTGCTACGACGAAGGCAAGCGTTCGGCCGAGACGCTTTTCCACGACTTCCACGATCGCCATGGCGTCGATATCCGCATCGTCCGCATCTTCAATACCTACGGTCCGCGGATGCGCGCCGACGACGGTCGCGTCGTCTCCAACTTCATCGTCCAGGCCCTCAAGGGCGACGACATCACCGTCTATGGTGATGGCTCGCAGACGCGCTCCTTCTGCTATGTCGACGACCTGATCGAAGGGTTCCACCGGCTCATGTACAGTCGGAGGGCGATCCGCACGCCCGTCAATCTCGGCAATCCGGGCGAGTTCACAGTTCGCGAGCTCGCCGAGCGGATCATCGCGATGACCGGCTCCTCGTCGAAGATCGTGCATCGGCCGCTGCCGACCGACGATCCGCGCCAACGCCGGCCCGACATCTCGGTCGCCAGGCGAGACCTCGACTGGTCACCGGACATCAGCCTGGCGGAAGGGCTGACATCCACCATCGCCTATTTCGAACGCCAGCTGACCAGGCAGGTCGGGAAACTCGTCGGGGTATCGTGATGAGCAGGCAAGCCGTCCTCGTGGTCGGTGGCGCGGGCTTTATCGGCAGCCACACGGCCAAGCTCCTTGCCGGACAGGGCTATGATCCGGTCGTCTACGATAATCTTTCGACGGGAAGCGCCGGCTCGGTTCGCTGGGGGCCGCTGGTCGAGGGCGACATTCTCGAAACAGACCGGCTGATCGCGACGATCGAGGCATTCGAGCCTGTCGCGGTCATCCACTTTGCCGCCTCCGCCTATGTCGGGGAGTCGGTCGAGAATCCGGCCAAGTACTACCGAAACAATGTCAACGGCACGCAGTCCCTGCTGGAGGCGTGCCGCCGGACCAGTGCGCCGCCCGTCATCTTCTCGTCGAGCTGCGCCACCTATGGCGTGCCGGACCACCTGCCGATCCGCGAGGGCGAGGCCCAGCATCCGATCAATCCCTATGGCCGCACCAAGCTGATCGCCGAGCAGATGCTGGCCGACTACGCGACGGCCTATGGAATCCGCTACGTGGCGCTGCGCTATTTCAACGCCTGCGGCGCCGATCTCGATGGCGAGCTTGGCGAGGCGCATGATCCGGAGACCCACCTGATCCCGCGCGCCATGCTGGCGGCGGCCCGGTTCATCGATTTCCTCGAGGTCTATGGCGACGATTACGACACGCCGGATGGCACCTGCATCCGCGATTATATCCATGTCATCGACCTAGCGCGGGCGCATGTGCTGGCCGTGGATCACCTGATCCGCGGCGGCGGCAATCTCGCCGTCAACCTCGGGACCGGGCGCGGCACCTCGATCAAGGAGATCCTTGACGCGATCGGCCGGCTGACCGGCCGTGAGGTGCCCGTGGCGCTGCGCGCGCGGCGGGCCGGCGATCCGCCGATCCTCTATGCCGATCCGGCGCTCGCGGCGGAGACGCTCGGCTTCCGCGCCCAGCATTCGGATCTCGACACGATCATCCGCACCGCGGCCCCCTTCTTCGGCCTCGAGGTGCGGACATGAAAACGCCCCGCATTGCGGCGCCGGATGGAGCGGAGGCGCCGTTCCTGGAGCCGATCTTCGTCGGCCGCAAGCGGGTCGAGTATTGGGCCATCGTTGCCCTTTGGGCGGCGGCCGTCGGCTATTTCTGGCACTGGTGGTTCTTCACCGCCGTGCATCTCCATCCCATTGGCTCGGCCTTCGTCTCGGTGGTTCTTGCGTGGGTGACGATCCAGCCGGGCTATTTCATCGGCGTCTTCAGCCATGCGCGCCGGCCTTCCGGGCCGCTTCGCATCCCGAGCGACAGCCGTGTCGCCATGGTCGTCACCAAGGCTCCCTCCGAACCATTCCCGGTTGTCGCGGAGACGCTCAGGGCCATGCTGGCGCAGGACGTGCCGCATGATACGTGGCTCGCCGACGAGGATCCTTCGCCGGAGACGCTCGCCTGGTGCCGCGAGCATGGCGTCTTCGTCTCCACCCGCAAGGGACGCGAGGACTATCACCGCAAGACCTGGCCGCGCCGCACGCGCTGCAAGGAAGGCAACCTCGCCTTCTTCTACGACCACTATGGCTATGATCGGTATGACTTCGTGGTCCAGCTCGACGCGGATCACGCGCCGCAGCCTGGCTATCTCCTGGAAGTCCTGCGCGCGTTCTCAGATCCGGCCGTCGGTTATGTCACGGCGCCGAGCATCTGCGATCGCAACGCCGGCGAAAGCTGGTCGGCCCGGGGCCGTCTCTATTACGAGGCCAGCCTGCATGGCCCGCTGCAGGCCGGGTACAATGGCGGCGGCTTCACGCCGATCTGCTTTGGCTCGCACTATGCCGTCCGCACGGCGGCGCTGAAGGAGATCGGCGGCCTTGGACCGGAGCTGGCCGAGGATCATTCGACCACGCTGTTCATGGCTGCGCATGGCTGGCGCGGCGTGCATGCAATCGACGCGATTGCCTATGGCGACGGGCCGCGGACCTTCTCCGACCTGATCACGCAGGAATTCCAGTGGTCGCGCAGCATGGTGATGATCCTGCTGCAATACACCCCCGGGCTCCTGAAGCGGCTGCCGGCGCGGCTGAAGTTCCAGTTCCTCTTCGCGCAGTTCTGGTATCCGATCTACACGACCTTCCTCGCCATGACGTTCCTGATGCCGATCATCGTCCTGGCCTATGGCGAGAGCATCGTCGACGTCACCTATCCGGATTTCCTGCTTCATTTCCTGCCGCAGACCCTGGTTCTGCTGGCGCTGTCGTTCTGGCTGCGGTCGCAAAAGACCTTTCGCCCGGTCGATGGCAAGATCTTCAGCTGGGAATCGACCTTCTTCGTCCTCGCCCGCTGGCCCTGGGGACTGGCCGGATCGCTGGCGGCGTTGCGCGACTGGGCGACGGGTTCCTTCGTCAATTTCCGCGTCACCCCGAAGGGCGCCTCTGAAGTCGATCCGCTGCCGTTCCGGGTGCTGGCGCCCTATGGCCTGGTGGTCTTCTTCTCGATCCTGCCGGTGCTTTGGGTGGACGAGGCCTATGACACGCGCGGCTTCTATCTCTTCGCGATCATCAATGCATGCTTCTACCTGCTGCTGATCGCCATGATCGTGCTGCAGCACGCCCGGGAAAACCGGGTTCGGACGCGCAGTCGCCTCTATCGCCCGGTTCTGGCGAGCAGTCTCGTCACGCTCTGCGCCTTCATCACCGTCGCATCCGCCGAGCGCGGCATGGACGGCATGGCGGCGCTGACCCGGGGTTCCAAGAGTTTCTCCCTCTTCGACGACCGTTTCGCCGCCGCCGGCGCGGGCGTCGGGCGCCGCGACCTGCACAGAACGGTCTTCAACCCCCGTTGGCGCGACAGTTCGGCCGGCGGGCAGGAATAACCAAGACGAATGAAAATTCAGCAAGGAGGCTCAGCATGAAAGTTGCCGTAATTGGAACAGGTTATGTCGGGCTGGTGAGCGGTACCTGCCTTGCCGCCTGGGGACACGACGTCGTTTGCGTCGACAAGGATGCCCAGAAGATCGCCGGTCTCCAGAAGGCCGTGCTGCCGATCTACGAACCGGGCCTGGCCGATCTGGTCGAGAGCAACGCCGCCGCGGGCCGGTTGAACTTCACCTGCAACCTCGCCGAGGCCCTGGCGGGCGCGGCGCTGGTGCTGATCGCGGTCGGCACGCCGGCCCGAGCCGGCCATGGCGATGCGGATCTTTCCTTCGTCTACATGGCGGCGCGCGAACTGGCGCCGCATCTGGAGACGGGGGCGGTCGTGACGATCAAGTCGACTGTTCCGGTCGGCACGGGCGACGTCGTCGAGAAGATCATCGGCTCGATCCGGCCGTCCGGCAGCTTCTCGGTCGCCTCCAACCCGGAATTCCTGCGCGAGGGCGTGGCGGTCCGCGACTTCCTCGACCCCGACCGGGTCGTGATCGGCGTCGAGGACGAGCGTGCGCGCAAGGCGCTGATGGACCTCTACCGGCCGCCGCTCGAGATGCGTGGCACGCCGATCGTCGTCACCCGTCGCCGCACCTCGGAGTTGATCAAGTACGCTGCCAACGCGTTCCTGGCGACCAAGATCACCTTCATCAACGAGCTGGCCGATCTCTGTGAGGAGGTGGGCAGCGATGTCGGCGAGCTGGCGCTCGGCATGGGCCTGGACAAGCGCATCGGCGCGAGCTTCCTGAACGCCGGGCCCGGTTATGGCGGCTCCTGCTTCCCGAAGGATACGCTGGCACTGCTGCGCACGGCGCAGGATCATGGCGTGTCGCTGCGGCTGGTCGAGGAGACCGTCACCGCCAACGAGGCGCGCAAGCGCCGCATGGCCCTGAAGGTGATCGACGCGCTCGACGGCGACGTCGACGGCGCGACGATCGCGGTGCTTGGCCTGACCTTCAAGCCGGACACCGACGACATGCGCGATGCGCCTTCCGTGCCGCTGATCGAGACGCTGCAGCGCTTCGGCGCCAATGTCCGCGCCTACGATCCCGTGGGCCAGGAAAACGCCAGCCGCCTTCTCTCCGACGTTGAATTCTGTCTCGACGCCTATGAGTGCGTTCGCGGCGCCGACGCGGTGGTGGTGGTGACCGAGTGGGAGAGCATCCGCAAGCTCGACCTCGCCCGCGTCAAGCGGGCGATGCGGCAGCCGGTGCTGGTCGATCTGCGCAATGCCGTGTCTCACGGCGTCGCCAGGGAGCTCGGCTTCCATGTTTCGGCGATCGGCCGGTCGGCTTCGGCATGGCGGGAAGCGGAGGGCACGCAGGCGGGCGAGCGGCGCGCACGCTCGCGACTTGGTGGGGGCGACAAACAGACAACGGCAGGAGGTTCGAATGAGAGGATGGAATTCTGAGGCGCGTCGGGCCTCGACCCGGCTGAAGGCCGGCGGGCTTGCGATCCTGATGGCGTCCGCCCTGGCCGGAGCGGCCGCGGCATCCACCACAGCCGCGGCGGACAATGGTTTGCCGGCGGGGGCGACGCCCCTGTCCGCGGCCGAGCTCTACGCGCTCTACCACGACAAGAGCTGGCAGTGGCCGGACGGCGCCGGCCGGATGGACACCGCCGACCGGCGTTTCACCGCCTGGGTCGACGGCGAGAAGGGTAAGTCGTGGGCCGAAGGTCGCTGGCAGATCACCGATGCCGGCAATCTGTGCTTCACCGCCGACTGGCATGTCGGCCAGGAGGTCTTTCCCGCAAGGACCTGCTTCGCCCATCGCGTCGCCGGCGGCACGATCTACCAGAAGAAGGAGCCGGACGGGCAATGGGTCGTGTTCCGCCACGCCCCCCTCCGCGCCGACGACGAGGCGACGAAGCTCGTCTCGGAGGACATCGTTTCCGGTCGCCTCGATGAGTTCAAGTCGGCGCCTCCGGCTCTGAAGCAACAAGCCAAGCAGTGAGGCGGTCATGAAGCCGCAATTCGTAATGGTCGCGGCCCTGCTGTGCGGGGCCTTCTTCTCCGGCGCGGTCTATGCCGCCAGCGGCGTTTCCGGCGCCAATGTCGACAACCGGAGCCAGTTCCAGGACAAGCGGCCGGTCATCGGGCCGCAGTCGCTGGTTGCCGGCGCCTATGATCCGCACGGCGACTTCGCCACCGACACCAATTCCAGGATCGAGCATCTCTTCCTGCCCTGGGAAGACGTCGACCTGGAGAGCCTCGCCGTGGCGGATGCCTACGCTCTCCAGCGGGGCCGCTCTCTGCTCATCAGTGTCGAGCCCTGGTCCTGGGCCCGGGACTGGCGGGCCACGCCCGAGGACCTGCTGCACGGCATTCTCACGGGACGCTACGATTCCAACATGGCGGGCGTCTGCTCGGCGGCCGCGAAGCTGAAGAGCCCCGTGACGATCCGCTGGGCCCAGGAAATGGACGACAAGTCGGGGCAGTTCACCTGGTCCGCCTGGAAGCCGGAAGACTACATCAAGGCCTATCGGCACGTGGTGGACGTGTGCCGGCAGCATCTGCCCTCCGCGCAATACATGTGGTCTCCGAAGGGCGAGGAAGGTCTCGAGGCATACTATCCGGGCGACAACTATGTCGACACGATCGGCCTGTCCGTGTTCGGCTACCAGCCCTACGATCACCTGACGATGGGGCGGGACGTCGGCTTCGTCGAGCGCACCCGGCCCGGCTATGACCGCGTCAAGGGCTATGGCAAGCCGGTCGTCGTCGCCGAGCTCGGCTATGCCGGCAAGGACGACTATGTCCGCGCCTGGGCGCTGGAGGCGAACCGGCCCCATCCGGAATTCCCGGGCATGACGGCGGTGATCTACTTCAACGACCGGGAAGTCTATCCCTGGCCGAAGAACGTCGGACGCCCGGATTGGCGGGTCGCGAACCATCCCCTCGACTGGCCCATGAACTGATCCTGGAAGCGGCCCCGCTCTTCCGCGCCGGGGCCGCTCCCAAGTCCTTGTTGGCATGCGCATCCGCCCCCGGAATTGTCATCGAGTGTGCGCGGATGCCCCCTGGCGAAAGGAAATCAAGATGTCCCTGATCCGTTTGTCCGTGGTGAGCGTGGCCTTGTCCGCTCTCTTCGTGATGGGGGCTGACGCCGCCCCCCAATCGGCCTCGGCGGCGGCGACCGCCAAGCTCGCGGCCGCCGCCACGCCGATGACCGCCGCAGCGCTGGACGCGCTCTATACCGGCAAGACGTGGAGCTGGAAGGACGGCGCCGGCTATTTCGGCGACGGTCACCGCTTCTCCGGTTGGATCCAGCGCGGCGCGCTCTGGTATTATGGTCGCGGCAAGTGGCAGACGACCAATACCGGCAAGCTCTGCATGCAGGCCGTCTGGTACTATCGCACCGGATACGGCAACAACCCGTCCTGCATCCTGCATCGCGAGAAGGACGGCGTGATCTACCAGAAGCCCGCCCTCGGCGGCGAATGGTATGTCTTCAAGCACAATCCCGCCCGGCCGGACGACGAGATCCGCAAGCTCGTCCCGGGCGACCATGTCGCCAAGAACATGGCCCGTCTCGAGGCTATGCGCTGAACAAGGCAAGGCGGTCTGCCGGCCGTCGGCGTCAAATGACGACATCCGGAAAGCGTGGAAACGCTCTCCGGATGTTTTTGTCTGTCCGCCGGTCGTCGTGGCCGCCCAGAATTGGCCGCCCGGAATTGGCGGCCTAGAACATGTCGCGCCGGAAGCAGCGCGACCTCTGGCCGAAGCCGCTCGCCGTGCAGACGAGGGAGTTGCTGTTCAGATACTCCGTCTCGGAAATCTGGACGACGGTGCCCTTTGCTGCCTTGTTGTAGCGGACGTCGCCATTGACGCGGTACTTCACCAGATAGACGGAACGGGTGTCGTCCTTCTTCTTGCGAAGCTCCTTCGCCTCGGCCGCGGCCGACATCGCGACCGTGGCTGCGAGGCCAATCGTGGCGGCCGCCATCCACTTCAGGCTCTTCCGGCGGGCATTGTGAACCAGTTCATTGCGTCTCACGGGATTTGCCTCCAGGCTCTTGATCCAGGGACGTATTACGGCCTGTCCTCTAACATTCCTGCCGGAAAGTCCGGACAATTTTCCTCAAATCCGCGTCATCGCGGGACCAGTTTCGGCGTGGTTGGCGGGTGCCGCGCCGTCGGGTTCCGGAGTCTTAAGGGACTTTGGTAAGGCAATATGACTTCTTGATACAACTTTGTGGTGTGACGCTTTCTCAAGTGAAATTGATAAGTTGTCCATATTTACTTGGCTTCGACATGGGATGGCCGCGCTTGAAACGAGCAAGGTCTGGAATTACTCTGATCTACAGACGTGACGGGGTAGTGTAGTGGTATTCAGCGAGCCCAGGGGTATTCGCCCGAAGTCCGAATTTGTCGAGCGCCGCCGTTCGCCACGCTTGCAGCTGACGCCGCTTGGCGAAGATGTCGGTAAGCCTCCCGCGCTTGTTCCGCAGTACTTCTCGACGGAAAGCCTGCCCGACGACCAGCAGTTCGCTGCCTGGCGGGCGCATCTGTCACCGGTGCTGGGCGTCCGATTGCCGGACGACGTTCGCGCGGAAGATGGCTTCGTGGCGCACCAGACGATCTGGAACCTGCGCGGCATCCTGCTGGTGGAGCAATCGGCTCCGGCCTTCAGCTATGAGCGGTCGCGGGATCAGGTCCGCTTCAGCCCGATCGACCACTGGCAGCTTACCTTTCTCCGTTTCGGCCAGAGCTGGACGGCGGTCGACCAGCGCGTCGCCGCGAACCGTCCCGGCATGGTCGAGATCTGCTCGCTCGGCCAGTCGTTGCGCAGCAGTTCGGCTACAGCCCGAGCAGCGTTCGTCGTCATGCTGCCCGGTCGGAGGCGCAGGCGGATCTGGCCCCTGCCGTTGGGACGGCCGAGACCTATGAGAGCATTCTCGAAAACCTGACGCGCTCGCCCTGACGCCGGGCGTCCCGCCTGGCGCCGGTTATCGTGGAGCGGTGGCTCGGTTCGCTTCCGTCAGTTGTGCGACTGCTGGAAGCCGGCCACGTCGTATTGCGAAACGCTCTTCGGGTTGTTGGAGTTCTGCGGCTGCGTTCCCGCGTAGTGCGTTCCCGATGTTCCGTCCGGATTGAAGGCAGAGCCCGGCGCGCCGGCGGCGTTGCCCGGCGTTGCGCTTCCGGTCTCGGCGCTGCCGATCGTCTGGTTCGGCTGGCCTGTCGTGCCGGTCACCGTATGGACGTTGGCGGCGAGTGCGGGGCCGATGGAGATCAGGATCATCGATCCGCCCAGGATCATCGGACCAAGGAGATGTCTCATGATATTCTCCCAGATGTTGCCGTCCTCAGGAGTGGCCCGGCGCCGGTGGCGCCTGGCCAGGCCTCCATTTTCCTCCCCCGGGTGAGGCAACGCCACCGCCTTCTACGGGTGTCCAGGATTTGTGATGTCGAGGCCGCGCGGGCCGCTGCCGGATGGTTCCGGTCGCTTCGACATTCCATTTGACAGTCGTGGGGAAAGGGGCTTGCGTCGGGGTGTCCGGGCGACGCTGCGCGCCCGGGAAGCCGGTCGTTTAATCCGGCCGAAATGCCGAACCTTGGCACAAGGCGAGGGGAACCGAGATGTCTCGCAAGGAAGTCATCGAGGTCGTGAGGCAATACACGGAGCCGTTCCGTGTCACCAAGGGCAAGGACTTCCGCCTCGCCGATTATGATCCCGGCGATACGCTGGGGCTGAAGATGGACAAGAAGGACGCGGCCGACCTTCTCCGTCGCGGCGCCGACTGGCTGGCGATGGAGCAGGACATGCTCTACGCGCAGGATTCCTGGTCGGTGCTCCTGGTGTTCCAGGCCATGGACGCGGCCGGCAAGGACGGGACGATCAAGCACGTCATGTCCGGCATCAATCCGCAGGGTTGCGACGTCTATTCGTTCAAGCAGCCCTCGGCCGAGGAACTGTCGCGCGATTTCCTCTGGCGCTATGCGATGAAGGTGCCGCAGCGCGGCCGCATCGGTATCTTCAACCGATCCTACTACGAGGAAGTGCTCGTGGTGCGCACGCACCAGGAGCTTCTGAAGGCGCAGAAGCTCCCGCCGAAGCTGGTCGGCAAGAACATCTGGGACGAGCGGCTCGCCGATATCGCCCGCTTCGAGGACTATCTGACCCGGCAGGGCGTGATCATCCTCAAATTCTACCTGAACCTCTCCTATGACGAGCAGAAGCGGCGCTTCATGGACCGGCTCGACAAGCCGGACAAGAACTGGAAGTTCTCGGCGAGTGACGTCCGCGAGCGCCGCTACTGGGACGACTACATGAAGGCCTATGACGAGGCGATCCGGGCGACCGCCTCGAAGAACGCGCCCTGGTTCGTCGTGCCGGCCGACAACAAGTGGTTCACGCGCCTCGTCGTGGCGGCGGCGATCGTCGATGCGGTCGAAAAGCTCGACCTTGAATATCCGACGGTCTCGGACGCGCAGCGGAAGGACCTCGCAGCAGCGCGGGAAGAGCTGGAGCGCGAATAGCGCGCGACGAGGAGGGCGGCGGCATGTCGACGGCGATCGCGATACTCGGGGGGATCGGCCTTTTTCTGCTCGGCATGACGGTGATGACCGACGGGCTGAAGGCGCTCGCCGGCTCGTCGCTGCGCACGGTCCTCGGCAAGGCGGCGGCGACGCCGCTTTCCGGGGCGTTCTGGGGCGCGATGATCACCCTGCTGGTGCAGTCTTCGAGCGCGGTGACGATGACCACCATCGGCCTCGTCAGCGCCGGACTTCTGACCTTTCCGCAGGGGCTTGGCCTGGTGTTCGGCGCCAATGTCGGCACCACCGGCACGGGCTGGCTGGTTGCGCTGATCGGCGTGCGGGTTTCGTTGTCGAGCTATGCGCTGCCGTTGATCTTCATCGGCGCGCTGGCGAAGTTGCTGGCCGGCGGCCGGGCGGCGGCGGCCGGCGGCGCGCTCGCGGGCTTCGCCCTCGTTCTCTATGGCCTGACCACGCTGCAGCAGGGCATGGGCGGCTTGGCCGAGAGCCTGCATCCGTCCGACCTGCCGGCGGTGCTCGGCATGCCCGGCGTCGGCTGGGCTTCCGGCGCGTTCGGCCTGCTGGCGCTGATCGCGATCGGTCTGGTGATGACGGCCGTGATGCAATCCTCGACCGCTTCCATCGCCGTCACCATCTCGGCTTTCTTCGCCGGTGCCGTCAGCCTGGAGCAGGGCGCGGCGCTGATCATCGGCCAGAACATCGGCACGGCGACGAGTTCGGCCCTGGCGGCGATCGGCGCCAGCACGACCGCCAAGCGCCTGGCGCTCGCCTATGTGCTGTTCAAGCTGATCGCGGCGCTGATCGCCATCGTCGCCTTCCCCTTCACGGCGGCGCTGATGAGCCGCTTCTCCGCATCGATCGACGGCACGACGCTGCTTGCCGCTTACCACACGGTTTACAACGTGGTCGGCGTCGCGGTGCTTTTGCCGGCGACGCAATGGTTCACTCGCGTCGTGGAGCGGCTGCTGCCTTCGAAGGAGACGGCGCTGGAACGGGCGCTGGATCCGAGCGCGCTCGCCAGTCCGGTGGTCGCCGTCGAGACCGCGCGGCGGGTGGTCGCCGAGGTGCTGCAGACGGTCGCTGCCTCGGTTTCGGCGGCGCTTGCGGGTAGCCGCGCGGAAGTTGGCATTGGGAGCGCGGCGGCAGCCCTTCGCGAGGTGCGGGATTTCCTGTCCGAATTGAAGGAGCCGCCGGAAACCGAGGCCGAACGCCATCGCATGACCAGCACGCTGCACGCGCTCGATCATACCTCGCGCCTCGTCGAGGTGCTGGCGACCAACGGGCTTCCCCGTCCGCTTGCCGGCGAGGCAAGGGATCACGACGCTGCCGTGCTTTGCGAAAGGGCGATGCGGGCGGCGGAGACGGTGGCCAACTCGATCACCACGGAATCGGCGATCAGCGAGCAGGCGAGCCCCATCGGCTGGAACCTTTCGCCGGCGGTGGCGTCAGCGCTCTCCGAGGCGGAAGCGGCAGCGGGCGAGCTCAAGGCCAACCAGCGCGACTACCGCACGAAAACGCTCGCCGCCGTCGCGCCGGCGCAGCTGAGCGCCGCCGATGCCCTGGCGCAGATCGACGCCGTGCGAGCGCTCGACCGGATCGCCAACCATGCCTGGCGCGCCGCGGCGCATCTGCTCGGCCGCGGCAGGGCGGAGGATCTCGATGCGCAACCGCAACTGGAAGACACGGTGAGGGAGCAGCATGAGCACGCATGAAGCCACCGTTTCCGGCGCGGAGGGCGCGCCCTGGCATGCCTTGCCGGTGGCGCAGGTCGAAAGCGAATTGCGGGTCGATCCCGCACGCGGGATCGACCCGGCCGAGGCGGCCGAGCGCTTGAAGACCTATGGGCCCAACCGCTTGCCGCAGGGCAGGAAGAAGAGCCCGCTGATGCGCTTCCTTGCCCAGTTCAACAACATCCTCATCTACGTCCTGCTCGTCGCCGGCTTCGTCAAGCTCATGCTGAGCCTGTGGCTTGACGCGTCGATCATCTTCGCGGTGGTCATTCTCAATTCGCTGCTCGGCTTCCTGCAGGAAGGGCGGGCCGAGAAGGCGCTTGATTCCATCCGCAACATGCTGTCCGCTGAGGCCCGCGTCCTGCGTGGCGGCGAGACGCGGCTGATCCCGGCCGAGGAACTGGTGCCGGGCGACGTCGTGCTGCTGGAATCCGGCGACAGGATCCCGGCCGACCTGCGCCTGGTCGACGCCAAGAACCTCCGCACCGAGGAAGCGGCGCTGACGGGTGAATCCGTGCCCGCCGACAAGTCGACGGACCCCGTGTCGGACAAGGCGACCGTCGGCGACCGCCATAACATGGCGTTCTCCGGCACCATGGTGGTGTCCGGCCGGGCGACCGGCGTCGTCGTGGCGACCGGAAGTGGGACGGAACTCGGCCGCATCAACCAGATGCTCGCCGAAGTCAGCGCGCTGGAGACGCCGCTGCTGCGCCAGATCAAGAAGTTCGGCTACGTCATCACGGTCGCCATCGCCGTCATCAGCGTGTTGCTGTTCGCCTGGGGGCACTGGCTCGGGCACATGACCTTCGTCGAGCTGTTCCAGGCGGTGGTGGGCATCGCCGTGTCGATGATCCCGGAGGGATTGCCGGCGCTGATCACCATCACGCTGGCGATCGGCGTGCAGCGCATGGCCCAGCGAAACGCCATCATCCGTCGCCTTCCGGCGGTCGAGACGCTGGGCTCCGTCTCACGCATCTGCTCGGACAAGACCGGCACGCTGACGCTGATGGAGATGATGGTCACCTCCGTCGTGACGGCGGAGGCGGCCTATGACGTTTCCGGCGATGGCTATGCGCCGGAAGGCGAGGTCAAGGCGGATGGCAAGCCCGTCGGGACGGCGCCGGGCGTGCTCGCGCTGATGGGGCGCGTGTCGATGCTGTGCAACGACGCGGAGCTGTTCCAGGAGGACGGCAAGTGGAAGGTGGAGGGCGATCCGACGGAGGGCGCGCTCTATCCCTTCGCCACCAAGCTCGGCCTCGACCGGGCCGGGGAGGCGGCGGCCGCGCCGCGCATCGATGCGATTCCCTTCGAATCCGAGCACAAGTTCATGGCGACGCTGAACCGCGCGGCCGAAGGCGAGATGCTGCTGGTCAAGGGCGCGCCGGAGGTGATCCTCGAGCACTGCGACCGGCAGCAACTGGCGACGGGCCCGGCGCCGCTCGACCGCGACCGCTTCCTGCAGCAAGGTGACCGGCTCGCCGCGCAGGGCGAGCGGGTGCTGGGCCTCGCCTGGCTAGAGAATCCCGGCCTCAACGCCGGAGGTCTGGGGCCGGCGGATCTGCCCCGCGACCTGGTGCTCCTCGGCCTCGTCGGCCTGATGGATCCGCCGCGCAAGGAGGCGGTCGACGCCGTGCGCGAGTGCCATGGCGGCGGCATTCGCGTCACCATGATCACCGGCGATCACAAGATCACCGCCGCGGCGATCGCCAAGATGCTCGGGATCGGCGACGGCAAGACCGCCGTTGCGGGCACCGAGATCGAGGCGATGAACGATGCCGCGCTGCAGGAATGCGTGCGCGACGTCGACGTCTTCGCCCGCGCCAGCCCGGAGCACAAGCTGCGCCTGGTCAGGGCGATCCAGGCCAACGGGCAGATCGTCGCCATGACCGGCGACGGCGTCAACGACGCCCCGGCGCTGAAGAAGGCGGATATCGGCGTCGCCATGGGCATCAAGGGCACCGAGGTGACGAAGGAGGCGGCGGGCATGATCCTTGCCGACGACAATTTTTCCTCGATCTCGGCGGCGGTGAAGGAGGGGCGCACCGTCTACAACAACATCGAGAAAGCGATGCTGTTCCTGCTGCCGACCAATGTCGCGCAGGGCGCGGTGATCGCGATCGCCATCCTGTTCGGCTTCACGCTCCCGATCACGGCGCCGCAGGTGCTGTGGGTCAACATGGTGACCTCCGTCGCCCTTGGGCTGGTCATCTCGTTCGAGCCGCACGAGGCGGACGTGATGCGGCGGCCGCCGCGGGCCGTCGACCGGCCGATCGTCACCGCCTTCGGCCTCTGGCGCATCCTCTTCGTCGGCGCGGCGCTGGTGCTCTATACGCTCGCGGCTTTCTTCTGGATGAAGGCGCAGGGGGCGTCGGACCCGATGGCGCGCACCGTCGCCGTCAACGCCATCACGCTCGGCCAGATCTTCTATCTGCTCAACAGCCGCTATCTGCTCGATTCATCCCTGTCGGTCCGCGCCCATCTCGGCAATCCCTATCTCTGGTACGGCATCGCCGGCGTCGTCGTGCTGCAGCTGCTTTTCACCTACGCGCCGCCGTTCCACGCAATCTTCGATACGGACGCCTTGCCGATCTATGCCTGGCTCTGGCTGCTGGTCGGCGGCGTCTTCTTTTTCCTGGTGGTGGAACTGGAGAAGTTCGTTATCCGCTCCGTGCCGGCGCTGCGGGACGCCGCGACGTCCCGCCCTGAAATCCTGCCGACCCCGGCGTCCTGAAGAGGCCTCTTCGCGCCGGGGCGGCGTCTTGGCGGGAGGACCAACTCTGCCTTTGACAGATGGCCCATCCCGACTGCGCTGGTCGGAGATGCGCTATTCCAGATTGGTATGGCGCGCGCGCATGGCCTCGGGTGTGATCGAGACCCGCTCGCGCAGCTTCAGCACCATGACCTCGAACAGGACGAAAAGCGCGCCTTCATAGAGCGATCCCATCGGCAGGATCGAGCTCTTCGCCGCGCCCTGGTCGTCGGCCATGGTCTGCGCGGGCAGGTGCAGCACCAGGTCGGCGAGCGCGGGCGCTCGGCCATTCGGCTGCGCCGTGATCACGATCACCGTTGCGCCGGCCTCGCGCGCGACACCGATCAGCGCCAGCGCCGTCGAGATTTCGCCCGGTCCGACCGTGACGAGGAACACGTCTCCGGGGCCGACCGGCGGCGTCGTCATGTCGCCCTCGACGGCGACCGGCACGCCCATGTGGTAGAGGCGCATGGCGAAGCCCATGATCTGCAGCCGCTCGCGGCCACCGCCGAACACCACCGTGCTCTTGGCCTTCGCGATGGCGTCCACGACCGCGTCGACCTTGGCGTCGTCGAGGCGACTGAAGACGCTTTCAAGCTCTTTGAGGGCGGTATGATATGGGCTGGTGCTGACGTCGTTCACTTGTCTGTTTCCTCCTGCGGCGGGATGCTCCCCGACGGAGTGAAGCACAGAGAGCGGTCGGACTGCAAAGCCTGACCGCATGAGATAACAAAGCTTTCCGTTTTCCCCGGATGGTGGGTTCGTGGTGGGTTTTCGATCCCGGCCCGGCGCCTTGCTCGGAAGCTGGTCCGTGGATCGGGATCCGCCGATTGCCCTCCGCCTCGCGACTGGCTATATCATTTATGAAACCGCTTTCATTTGTGGTTCAGCAGGCTCGTTCACTCGACGACCGACCGGCCGGTTGCAGGCGCCGGCGGGAAAGGACCGGAATGCGCAGGGATGTGAGGGAAATCAGGACCGACGTGCTCGTCATCGGCAGCGGCGGAGCGGCGTTGCGCGCGGCACTGGACGCCCAGGAGGGCGGGGCCGAGGTCACGGTGGTGATCAAGGGTGAGTTCCGCCGGAGCGGCGCCACTTTCCATAGCGTCGCCGAGGTGGGCGCTTTCAACGTGCCGGACGGCGCCGGCGATGCGGGCGACAGCCCGGACGTATTCCTGAACGACATCCTGACCGCAGGGCAGGGCATGTCGGACCCGCGCCTGTCTGCAATCCTCGCCGAGGAGGCGGAGGATGCCTTGCGTTATCTGGAAGGCTATGGCGTCCATTTCGAGCGCGTCGGCCCCGAGGCGGGCGAACCCTACCTGACCTTCCAGGCCTGCTTCTCGTCGAAGCCGCGTTCGCATGTGATCAAGGATCACTTCAAGCCGATCGTGAAGGCGCTGGGATCAGAGGCGACGAAGCGCGGCCTCTCCGCCATGGACAGGTTGATGATCAAGGACCTGATCGTGCGCGACGGCGAATGCCTCGGTGCGGTTGCGGTCGACGCCGAGGGCAGGCTGGTCGTCATCCGCGCCAAGGCGACGATCCTGACCACCGGCGGCGCCAGCCAGCTTTTCCGCACCAACCTCTATCCGTCCGACATCACCGGCGACGGCTACGCGATGGCGCATCGCGCCGGCGCCCATCTCGTCAACATGGAGTTCATGCAGGCCGGCGTCTCGATCATCGATCCCTTCGTCAATCTGTTCGGCAACTATCTCTGGGACGCGCGGCCGAACCTCTCCGACCGCGACGGGCGACCCTTCCTGTCGGACTACCTGCCCGAGGAGCTCGGCATCGCGGCGGTGATCCGCGAAAAGCAGCGCCACTTCCCGTTCAGTTCGAGCGACATCTCCCGCTTCATCGAGATCTCGATCCAGAAGGCGATCAACGAGGGTCGGGGCACTGACAAGGGCGGCCTGCTGCTCGACTTCATCCACGACGACCTTGATTCCATCCTGGCGGACCAGAGCCGAAGCGTCGCCAAGATGTGGCCGCTGACCTATGACTGGTACAAGGAGCGCGGCACTGACCTGCGCAAGGACAAGGTCGAGATCACCTGTTCGGCCCACGCGATCAATGGCGGGTTGCGGATCGATCCCGACGCCCAGTCGAACATCAAGGGCCTGTTCGCGGCAGGCGAGGTGGCGGCGGGGCCGCATGGCGCCGACCGGCTCGGCGGCAACATGTCGGTGACCTGCCAGGTGTTCGGCCGCCGCGCCGGCCGCGCCGCGGCGGCGCGGGCGCGCGAGATCGATCACCGCGCCATCGCCGACCCGCTCGAGGGGCATGATCCGCTGCCGGCCGGGGCCGGCGCTGGCGCTACGGTGGATCTGGCGACGCTGCGGCAGCGCCTGCAGAACGCCGCCAACCGCCACCTGCTGATCCTGCGCGACGCGCCGGGCCTGCAGGCGTTCCGCGTTGAGTGCGCGCAACTGCGGCACGAACTCGCCGGTTCCGCGCGGATCGAGACGCCCGCGGATGCGGTCCAGGCGCTGGAGCTCAAGAACCTGATCGAGGTTGGCGAACTGATGGCGCTCGCGGCGCTGGCGCGGCCCGAAAGTCGCGGTAGCCACTATCGCGAGGACCATCCCGACCGCGATCCCGCCTTCGAGCACAACATCCTGCTCGATCGTCACGCCCAGGGCGGCTTCTTCCGCGCCCGGCTCGGCGATCTATAGCCTCTGTCCTGTCGGCGTGCCCGAGCCGGGCGCGCCGGTTGCCGTCGGTGGTGGGCAAAAAAGGGGCGCTACGAAGGATCGTAGCGCCCATGAGTTTGAGGCCGGCTTGCTATCGGGAGGGGGAGGTCGCCGGCCCCGGGGTTGTCATCCCTTGGACGGGTAGTAGGGCTCGCGCTTGCCGAGATGCGCGAACACCGTCTTGATGTTGGTGAATTCGTCGAAGCCCGCCTGGCCCATTTCGCGGCCGAAGCCCGACGCCTTGTAGCCGCCGAACGGCATCTGCGGCGCGCCGTCGATCGTCGTGTTGATCCAGACCGAGCCGCTGCGCAGCTTCGGCGTGATCTGGTGGGCGGTGTCGAAGTTCTTGGTCCAGAGCGAGCTGGCGAGACCATAGGCGGTGTCGTTTGCGAGGCGGACGGCCTCGTCCTGGTCCTTGAAGCGGATGATCGATAGCACCGGCCCGAAGATCTCCTCGCGGAAGATCGTCATGTCGCGCGTGACGTTGTCGAAGATGGTCGGCTGGACGAACAGGCCGTCCGCCTGCGCCCCGGCCTCGCCGCCGAGCCGAAGCGTCGCGCCCTCGGCCTTGCCCCTGGCGAGATAGGAGCAGACCTTGTCGAAGTGCTTGTCGCTGATCATCGCGCCGACATCGGCGTCGTCGGCATGCACGTCGCCGAGCTTCAGCGTGCGGGCGCGGGCGACGAGGCGTTCGACGAAATCGTCGGCGATCTTCTCGTCGACGAGCAGGCGCGTCGCCGAGCAGCAGCATTCGCCCTGATTGTAGAAGATGCCGTAGAGCGAGCCGTCGATGGCGTCGTCCAGGTCGGCGTCGGCGAAGACGATATTGGCCGATTTGCCGCCGAGCTCGAGCGACACCCGCTTCAGCGTTTCGGCCGAGTTGGCGAGGATGCGGCGGCCGACCGCGGTCGATCCGGTAAAGGAGACGAAGTCGACCTCCGGGCTCTTGACGATCGTCTCGCCGACCGGGTCGCCATAGCCGGTGACGACCGAGAGCGTGCCGTCCGGCAGGCCCGCCAGCTTGCCGAGGCGGGCGAGTTCGAGCGCCGTGCCGGAAGTAAACTCGGACGGCTTCACCACCACGGTGCAGCCGGCGGCGAGCGCGAACGGCACCTTCTGGGCGAAGATCAGCGCCGGGAAGTTCCACGGGATGATCATGCCGACGACGCCGACCGGCTCGCGGTGGATCCAGCCTGCCTTCTGCGGGCCGAGATTGGTGTAGGTCTCGCCGTGCATCTGCATGGCGAGGCCGGCGGCGAAATGGGTGAGCGAGACGACGTTGCGCAGGTCGCCGCGCGCCTGGCGGATCGGCTTGCCGACCTCGTCGACCTCGATGCGGGCGAGGCGCTCGAGGTTCTCCTCGATCAGGTCGGCCCAGCGCCGCACGACGGCCGCACGCTCCATGCCCGTCATCTGCGGCCAGGGGCCGTTGTCGAAGGCTTCGCGCGCCTCGGCGATGGCGGCCGCTGCGTCCGCGGCGGTCCCCTCGGCGAAGCGGGCGACCAGGCGGCCGGTCGCGGGCGAGTGACGCTCGATCATGGCCGCCGGAGCGCGGTCGCCGCCGGAGACGTGGTGCGCGTAGTCGCGCGTGGTCGAAACTTGGTTCATCGGTTGGTTCCTTGCTGAGCTTCGGATGGGCGGAAGGGAGGGGAGCGGGCGGCGGCTAGCCGGCCCGCTCCAGCGCCGGGGATCGGGAGGCGATCCCGGCGCGGTTGCCTCGGATGAAATCGGCGGCGCGCTCGCCGATCATGATGCTGGGGGCGTTGGTGTTGCCCGAGACGAGGCGCGGCATGATCGAGGCGTCGGCGACGCGCAGGCCATCGACGCCATGCACCCGCAATTCGGTGTCGACGACGGCCATCTCGTCCTGGCCCATCTTGCATGTGCCGACCGGGTGGTAGCCGGAGCGCGCCCGCTCGCGGACATAGGCCTCGTAGTCGGCGCGGCTGCGGCACTTCGGGCCCGGCATGAACTCGTCGGTGACGAAGCGCTTCATGGCGGGCTGCGTCATGATCTCCTGCCCGACTTTCACGCAGTCGATCGTGCGTTCGAGATCATAGGGATCGCCGAGGAAGTTCGGATCGATCGAGGGCGAGACGCGCGGGTCGGCGCTCTTCAGCGTCACGGCGCCACGGGCGCGCGGATGCATGAAATAGCCGTTCAGCGTGCAGCCATTGCCGGTGACCGTGGCGTCGGTGTCGTTGACCTCCTCGACGCCGGTGCCCGGCAGGAAGTGATATTGCAGGTCCGGCGCCGGCAGCTTCGGGTCGCTCCAGCAGAAGGCGCCGCCCTCGACGATGGTGCCGGCGACCGGGCCGTTGCGGAACAGGGCGTACTGGATCGCCGGCATGATCTTCCGGCTCGCCTTCTTGTAGACGTCGTAGCTGTCGACGTTCTTGACGTTGTACATCATGAAGACGTCGAGATGGTCGTGCAGGTTCTGGCCGACGCCGGGCAGTTCGACCAGCGTGCGGATGCCGTGGCTGGCGAGATGGGCCGAGGGACCGATGCCGGAGAGCATCAGCAGCTTGGGCGAGCCGATTGCCCCTGCCGTGACGATCACCTCGCGCGCGGCGCGCTCGGTCACCACGCTGTTGCCCTGGAAAAACTCCACGCCGACGGCGCGGTTGTTCTCGATCAGGATGCGCTTCGCCAGCACGCCGGTCCGGACGCTCAGGTTCGGTCGGTTGCGCGCCGAGCGCAGATAGGCCACCGCCGCGCTGCAGCGCCTGCCGTCGCGGTTCGTCGTCTGGTAGAGGCCGGTTCCCGGCTGCGTCGCCCCGTTGAAGTCCGGATTGTAGGGGATGCCGTATTCCTGGCAGGCTTGGACGAAGGCCTTGCTCAGCTTGTGCGGATGGCGCTGGTCGACCACGCTCAGCGGGCCGTCGATGCCATGATAGGGGGCAGAGTACTTCTCGTTGCTCTCGGCGCGCCGGAAGTAGGGCAGCACGTCGCGATAGGCCCAGCCGAGGCAGCCCATTTCCTCCCAGGTGTCATAGTCCTCGGCATTGCCCCGGATATAGACCTGCGCGTTGATCGAGGAGCCGCCGCCGAGTACGCGCGCCTGCGGATAGAGCGGTGTGATCCCGCCCTGGTGCTGCTGCGGCGCCAGTTCGTAGCGCCAGGTGAGCGAACCCTTGGTCGTCTTGTAGAAGCCGACCGGCATGTGGATATAGGGGTTCCAGTCGCGCGGTCCCGCCTCCAGCAGCAGCACCTTGGCGTCCGGATCCTCGGACAGGCGGGTCGCAAGCGCGGACCCGGCGGATCCGCCGCCGACGACGATGAAATCATACATGGCTGTCCTCCCGATTTTCTCGTCTTCGGGTCCGGCCCCTCCCGGTCCGGCCCCGGCTGCTTTCCGCGTCGTCAGCTCACCCATTTCAGGATGTGTTCGCCGACGCAGACCGTGTCGCCGTTCTGGTTGGTCACGATGATTTCGGATCGCGCGCGGCGGCGCTCGGCGTCGACCTCCCGGACGGCGTAGCGCAGGCGCACCGTGTCGCCGATATAGACGGGCTTCAGGAAGCGGATCCGGTCGTAGCCCAGCGAGACGGGCGTCTCCGTCGCCCGGACATTCGGCACGCGCTCGACGATCTGGGTCGAGCAGGTCGACATGAAGGCGATGATCAGCGCGCCGTGCGCGATGCGCCCCTCATAGGCCGTTCCCGACATGGCGGTTTCGTCGACATGGTTGGGCGAATGATCGCCGCTGACCTCGGCGAAGGCGTTCACGACCGCCTCGCTGACCTCGCGCTCGAGCGTCACGGCGTCGTCGACCTTCAGGTAGAAATCCGTCACGCGTCTATCCTCCCTGGCCTCAATCCGGGCGTGCGCCGGTGGGCCCGCTCTGTGGCGCGGCGGCACTGCGGCCGGCTTTCATCCACGCGGGCGTCGCTTGGGGCGGTCTCGACTTCTCGCGCGGCGCCTGTCCCTACCGCGTCGCCGACTATCAAATGAAACCGCTTTCATTAAGGCGATGCTATCGACTTTTCTCGGGGGATGCAACGCCCAATCACGGTTGTTGTGGCGTATCGGTCGTCGGCATGTCGCGCTGATATATAAGGTTTCGGTTGATTTTCCGGGCGGCCGGGGTCACGATCGGGCTCTCTGGCAGGGCCTTGCCCGGCCCCATTGCCAAGGCCGAAAACTTGCGTTATGCGTTTATGAAATCGCTTTCAGAAACCGGTTTCGTGCGGAGGAACAGTGCGTCATCTCGAGGGTATTCGGATCGTCAGCTTCAATCATTTCCTGATGGGTCCGGTCGGCATCCAGTTCCTTGCGGACCTCGGCGCCGACGTCATCGCGATCGAGCCGGTCGAAGGCGCGTTCCAGCGCAAATGGGGCGGCGCGAACCGCTTCCTCGATGGTCAGACCATGCTGCAACTGACCGGCAACCGGAACAAGCGCAGCCTTGCCCTCGATCTCAAGAGCCCTGCGGGCCTGGCGATCGCCCGCAAGCTGGTGGAGGGTGCCGATGTCGTGGCGGAGAACTATCGTCCCGGCGTGATGAACAAGCTCGGCCTCGGCTTTGAGGACATCCGCAAGGTCAATCCGCGCATCATTTATGCTGCCGCATCCGGCTTCGGTCCGGATGGTCCCTATGCGGCGCGGCCGGGCCAGGACCTGATCGTGCAGGCGATGTCCGGCCTTGCCGCGATCACGGGCACCCAGGAGGACGGGCCGCGCGGCGTCGGCGTCTCGGTGGTCGACCACCATGGCGCAGCGTTGTTCGCCGCCGGAATTCTCGCAGCCCTCCTGCGGCGCGAGCGCTCGGGCGAGGGTGGCCGCGTCGATGTCAGCCTGCTCAATGCCGCGCTCGACCTGCAGATGGAATCGCTGGTCTGCTACATGAACGGGCCGGGCGACGACGACATACGCCAGACCGGTCGCATCTCCGGCTGGTATTACGGCGCGCCCTACGGGATCTACGCGACGAGCGACAGCTTCATCGCTATCTCGCTCGGCACGATGGAGGCGATCGCCGAGGCGATCGACATTCCCGAGGCCGAGCGCATCCCGAACAGCGAGGCCTATGCCCGGCGCGAGGAGGCGGCGGCGAGCATCGCGCGGGCGTTGAAGAAGGGCACTACCGAGACCTGGAGCCGGATCTTCGCAGAGCGCGGCATCTGGCATTCGTCGGTGAATGACTACAGCCGCCTCGCCGAGGATCCGCAGGTCCTCCACAACGGCAATTTCGTCACCGTTCCCGGCGCGACCGGCTCGCCCGTGACCCTGGTTGCGCATCCGGTCCGCTATGACGGCCAGGCGCCGGAGGTCCGGCTGCCGCCGCAGAAGCTGGGCGCGCAGACCGCCGATATTCTCGCCGAGCTTGGTTACGACGAGGCCGCCATCGCCGCCTTGCTTCGCGACGGGGTCGTCGGCGGCGAATTCGACGTCGATGGCGCGGCGCGGAGCGCTGTCGCCTCGGCCTGAACCACGCTCCACCGCGCGGCCCGCTGTCGGGTCGCCTTCCATTCTTCATAGGCACGGCCCGGAAACCGGGCAGGGGATGAGACGATGACGATGAAATCGATGCATGCGGAGATCGGCGACGCGGTCCGCTTTTCCAAGACGGTAAGCGAGGCGGATGTCTATCTCTATGCCGGCATCACGGGCGACTTCTCGGGCAATCACGTCAACGAGGAGTTCATGAAGAAGTCCGTCTATGGCCACCGCATCGCCCATGGCGCGCTGACCATCGGCTTCATGTCCACCGCGTCGACCCTGATGATCGAGCGCAGCCTGTCGCAGGGCATCGACTCGACGCCGGTGTCGCTCGGCTATGACCGCGTGCGCTTCCTGGCTCCGGTCTTCTTCGGCGATACGGTGAACGTGACCTACACGATCAAGGAGGTCGACGAGGAGCGCCGCCGGACCCGTTCGCAGGTCGAGGTGCATAACCAGAACGGCATTCTGGTCGCCGTCGGCGAGCATCTGCTGAAATGGGTGAAGAACGAGGATTCCGAGCGCGAGGCTGCCTGAGCGTTTCGGCACCAGCACCGCGGGCGGCTCCGGCCGGGAGGACCGCGGGCAGGATCGGGAGGAAGAGACTATGACCGACTATGTGATCGTGGGCGCGGGCTCGGCGGGGTGCGTGCTCGCCAACCGGCTGAGCGCGGATCCCTCCATCAGCGTCGTGCTGCTGGAGGCGGGCGGGCGCGACCGCAATCCGTTCATCCACATGCCGGCCGGCTACCGCCAGCTCATGATATCGGGCGCGGTCGACTGGGGCTACCAGACGGTGCCGCAGAAGCATTGTCATGGCCGCTCGTTTCATTGGCCGCGCGGCAAGGTTCTCGGCGGTTCGAGCTCGGTCAACGGCATGGTCTATATCCGCGGCCACGCCTCCGATTATGACGGCTGGGCCCAGATGGGCAATCGCGGCTGGTCCTATTCGGACGTGCTGCCCTATTTCAAGCGCGCCGAGAGCTGGGAACTCGGCGAGGACGAGTTCCACGGCGGTAGCGGTCCGCTTCATACGACGCGTGTTCACGAATTCCATCCGCTGGCGCGGGCCTGGCTGGAAGCGGGCGTGCAAGCCGGCTATCCGCGCAATCCCGACGTCAATGCGTCGAGCCAGGAGGGCTTCGGCCCTCTCGACAGCACCATCAAGAACGGCCGCCGCGCCAGCACGGCCTATTGCTATCTGAAGCCAGCACTGGCGCGGCCCAACCTCAAGGTGATCACCCGCGCGCTTGCCTCGCGCGTCATCATCGAAGGCGGTCGCGCGGTCGGTGTCGAGTATGTCCGCAACGGCCGTACCGAAGTGGTGCGCGCCGATGCCGAGGTGATCCTGGCCGGTGGCGCGATCAACTCGCCGCAGCTCCTGCAGCTTTCCGGCGTCGGTGACGGCGACCATCTGCGCTCGGTCGGGATTCGCGCCGTGCATGAGCTCCCGGGCGTCGGTCAGAACCTCTCCGACCATGTCGCGACCGAGATCCAGCAGCAATGCACCCAGCCGATCTCGCTCCTGCGGGAATTGAAGCCACTGAACGTCGCCAAGTCGCTTGTGCGCTACGCGCTGACCCGCGGCGGTCCGGTCGCCCATCCTGGCATTCAGGCCGTTGGCTTCGTCAAGTCTCGGCCGGAGCTGGTCGCTCCGGATATCCAGTACCATTTCATCATGATCATGTATGGCGAGCACGGGCGGAAGCTGCACGAGCTGCATGGCTACCAGCCGCTCATCAACGTGCAGCGTCCGGAGAGTGTCGGCACGGTGCTGATCCGCTCCAGTGATCCTACCCGGCATCCGGAGATCGATCCGAACTATCTGGCCTCCGAGGAGGATGTGCGCGTGCTGCGCGATGGCATCAAGATCTGCCGGGATGTCCTGGGCCAGAAAGCCTTTGATAGTTATCGCGGGGCCGAAATTTCCCCTGGACGTGACGTCAGGACAGATGCTCAGATCGATGACTATGTGCGTCATTCGGCGCACACGCAGTACCATCCCGTGGGGACATGCAAGATGGGGGTGGACTCGAAGGCCGTAGTCGATACCAATCTGAAGGTCCACGGGTTGGCGGGTCTGAGGGTGATCGATGCTTCGATCATGCCGAAGATGGTAAGTGCGAATACCAATGCCGCGACGATCATGATCGCCGAGAAGGGCGCGGACATGATACTCCGGCAAGGCACGGACTACGCGGAAAGCGTGGCCTGAAGTGGGGAATGGGGAGCCCTTTGGGAGAGGGGCTTCCGTCAGAGGATGCGGAGATCGGACCCCGCGCAAACCGGTCCGAGGGAGGAACTGAAATGATCAATCGTCGTTCGTTGCTGCAGATCGCCGCCGGTGGAGCCGCCATTGGAGCCTTCGGTCTGCGCCCCGCCTACGCGAATATGCCGAAGCTGAAGGCGAAGGACACCTACAAGATCGGCTTCGCCCAGACCGAGAGCAACAACCCCTGGCGCCTGCAGCAGACCAAGAGCATGCAGGACGAGGCCAAGAAGCGCGGCTGGCAGCTGGTCTACACCGACGCCGCCGGCTCGGCTGCCAAGCAGGTCGCCGACGTGCGCTCGATGATCGCCCAGAAGGTCGATGTCATCCTGCTCGCCCCGCGTGAAGAGCGCCCGCTGATTCCGGCCGTCATGGAAGCCAAGAAGGCCGGCATTCCGCTGTTCCTGATCGACCGTGGCGTCGATCCGAGCCTCGCCAAGGGCGGCGAAGACTACGTCGCCTTCATTGGCTCGGACTTCGTCGAGGAAGGCCGCCTGGCCGCCGAGGCGCTGGTCAAGGCCGTCGACGGCAAGGCCAAGATCATCGAGCTGGTCGGAACCGTCGGTTCGTCGCCCGCCAACGACCGCGCCAAGGGCTTCGCAGACTACATCAAGGACCATCCGGGCATGGAAGTGATCGCCTCGCAGTCCGGCGACTTCGCCCGCGACAAGGGGCGCCAGGTCTTCGAGACGCTGTATCAGGCGCATCCCGAGGCGACGGCGCTTTATTCGCACAACGACGAAATGACGATGGGCGCCATCGCCGCGATGGAAGCGGCCGGCAAGGTTCCGGGCAAGGACCTGATCATCGCCTCGATCGATGGCACCAAGGACGCCGCCCAGGCGCTGCAGGACGGCAAGGTCGTCGTCGTCGTCGAATGCAACCCGAACTTCGGTCCGGCCGCCTTTGATGCCGTCGTCAAGTACAGCAAGGGCGAGGCCGTGGCGCCGCGCCTGGTCAACAAGGACCGCGTCTTCACCAAGGACAACGTCGCGGCCTATCTGCCCGAGGCTTACTGAGCCTTGCAGGCGGGCGCCCTGGGGCGCCCGCCGATCCGGCCCAGACCATTCCTTGCGACAGTCGCTGCCGGCCATCGGCGGCGGCTGCCGTCAGCTACGAGACAGTCGTCCATGGCTACCGCAGAACCATTTCTGTCGATGCAAGGCATCGACAAGTCCTTCGGCAATGTTCCCGCCCTGACCGGCGCATCGCTGGAAGTGCGCGAAGGCGAGGTGATGGCCCTGATCGGCCAGAACGGCGCCGGCAAGTCCACCATGATCAAGGTCTTGAACGGCTTCTGCCGCAAGGACGCCGGCACGATCACCTTCAATGGCGCGCCCTGGTCGGCGTCCTCGCCGGAGATGGCCCAGCGCGGCGGCATTTCGACGATCTTCCAGGAAATCAACCTCATTCCCTTCCGCACCGTGACCGAGAACATCTATCTCGGCCGCGAGCTCAAGAACCGCATCGGCCTGCTCGACCTCAAGCGGATGCATGACGGCGCGCGGAAGCTGCTGGCCGAGTTCGACGTCGATGTGGACGTGCGCCGGCCGCTCGGCGAATTCTCCACCGCAATCCAGCAGATGGTCGCCATCGCCCGGGCCGTCTCGTTCGAGGCCCGGCTGGTGATCATGGACGAGCCGACCTCCTCGCTCGACGAGACCGAGGTTGCCGTGCTGTTCGAGACCATTCGCCGTCTCAAGGCAAAGCGGGTCGCCGTCGTCTTCGTCAGTCACAAGCTGGACGAGCTCTACGCCGTCTGTGACCGCGTCACCGTCATGCGCGACGGGCGCACGGTGGCGGTCTCGTCGATGGCGGACATGTCCAAGCTGCAACTGGTCGCCACCATGCTCGGCCGCGATCTCGCGGAAGTGCGCCGCGCCGGCGCGACGGCCTTCACCGAGGGGACGCGCGCGATCGGCGAGGAACTGCTTTCGGTTCAGGATGTGGCCGTCGGCCGCCGCGTGCATGATGCGAGCCTTTCGGTTCGCCGCGGCGAGATCGTCGGCCTCGCCGGCCTGCTCGGCGCCGGCCGCACCGAAACCGCGCGCGCGATCTATGGCGCGAGCCCGCACGAGAAGGGCGAGATCCGCCTGCTCGGCAAGAAGACCGATTTCACCGAGCCGGCGGACGCCATCCGCGCCGGCATCGGCTTCTGTTCCGAGGACCGCAAGCACGAGGGCATCATCCCCGGCATGTCGGTGCGCGAGAACCTGACGCTGGCCCTGCTGCCGGCGCTCGCCCGCGCCGGCATCGTCGACGAGGCGCGCCAGCGCGAAATCGTGCTGCGCTTCATCAAGGAGATCGGCATCAAGTGCTCGAGCCCCGAGCAGAAGATCCGCGAACTCTCGGGCGGCAACCAGCAGAAGGTGCTGCTGGCGCGCTGGCTCTGCATGAACCCGAAGCTCCTGATCCTGGATGAACCGACGCGCGGCATCGACGTCGGCGCCAAGGCCGAGATCCAGCGTTTGATCCGCAAGCTCGCGGATGACGGGCTGGGCGTGCTGATGATTTCGTCCGAAATCGAAGAAATCGTCGAGGGCGCCGATCGCGTCTTCGTCCTGCGTGATGGCCGCACCACCGTCGAGCTCGACGGCGAGGCGATCACCGAGCCCGCCGTGATGGGGGCAATGGCCCACGGACATGGAGACGCCGTATGAGTTCCGCCCTCGAAAACGCACCGGCGCCGGTGCCGGGAAGCGTCGGCACTCCGCGGCGCGCGGGGCTCGCCTCGATTCTCTCGCGCCGGCATGTCGGCACGATCGCGGCGCTGATCGCGCTGCTCGTCTTCAATTTCCTGTTCACGCCGCACTTCGCCACCATGCAGACGCTGTCGGTGAACCTGACGCAGGTCTGCGTCATCGTCATCGTCGGCGTCGGTATGACGATGGTCATCGCCACCGGCGGCATCGACCTCTCGGTCGGTTCGATCATGGCGATCGCCGGGGCGTTCGCACCGCAGATCTTCCAGGGCATGCTGTTCCCGGTGCCCAATCTCTACGTCGGCATCGCGCTCGGCATCATCCTGCCGGTGATCCTCGCCGGCTGCTTCGGCCTGTTCAACGGCTGGCTGGTTGCGAATGTCCGCGTGCAGCCGATCATCGCGACGCTGATCCTCTTCATCGCCGGTCGCGGTATCGCGCAGGTCTGGACCAATGGCGACCTGCAGGTCTTCAAGGTTCCTGAATTCCAGCAGATCGCCATTGGCCGTGTGTTCGGTGTGCCGTTCCAGGTCTGGATCATGCTGGCGCTCGTGCTGCTTTCGGCCTGGGCGCTGCAGCGGACGGTGTTCGGGCGCCAGGTGCTGGCGGTCGGCGGCAACGAGCAGGCGGCCTGGCTCGCCGGCATCCCGGTTCGCCACGTCAAGCGCCTCGTCTATGTCATCTCCGGCGTCTGCAGCGGCATTGCCGGCCTCATCGTCATCGCGATGAACTCGGCCGCCGACGCCAACCTGATCGGCATGGGCATCGAGCTGGACGTGATCGCGGCGGTCGCGGTCGGCGGCACGCTGCTGAGCGGCGGCCGGGCGACGATCATCGGCACGCTGCTCGGCGCGCTGATCATCCAGCTCGTTCGCTACACCCTTCTCGCCAATGGCGTGCCCGATGCGGCGGCGCTGGTCGTCAAGGCCGGGCTGATCGTTCTCGCCGTCTGGCTGCAAAGGCAGGATCGCGCCTAATGCCCCGTCTTCACGCCTCTGCCGGCTTCGGCGCCCTTCTCGCTCTCGTCCTGATCATCGCCTTCGGCGCCTGGCGCTATGACGGCTTTATCAGCGAGTACAACGTGCTCACCGTCCTGCGCTACAATTCGATGTTCGCGCTGGTCGGCCTCGGCATGTGCTTCGTGATCATGACCGGCGGCATCGACCTGTCGGTCGGCTCGGTCGCGGCGCTGTCGAGCGTGGTTTCGGCCTATCTCAGCCCCTATGGCCTGCTGCCGGGTCTGCTGGGCGGCCTCGCCGCAGGCCTTGCCGCAGGCATCATCAACGGCTTCATCATCTCGAAGATGAAGATCCTGCCGTTCATCGCCACGCTGGCGACGATGCTCGCCGCCTCCGGCGTCGCGTTGCTGCTGTCGAACCAGCAATCCGTGCCGGCCTCCTACGACACCAATTTCATGGCGCTCGGACAGGGCGATTTTCTCGCCTACGCCCCCGAATGGGTGACGGGCGACGATGCGGGCCTGCTCGGCGGATTGATCCGTATCTTCTTCGGCTTCCCGATCCCTGCCTGGATCGCGCTCTTCGCCTATCTCCTTGGCTCGCTGATCCTCAACCGCACCCCGTTCGGACGCCATGTGCTGGCGGTCGGCGGCGGCGAGGAGGCCTCGCGGCTGATGGGCTTGCCCACCGACCGGACGATCTTCCTGGTCTATGTCTTGTCCGGTTTTCTCGCCGGCATGGCGGGCGTGATCCTGGCGGCGCAGTTCGGCGCCGGACAGCCGATCGAGGGCGTGGGCTGGGAACTCTTCGCGATCGCCTCGGTCGTGGTGGGCGGCACGCTTCTTACCGGCGGCAAGGGTTCGGTCGGCGCCACGCTGGTCGGCACGCTTCTGCTCGGCATCCTGTTCACCGTGCTCAACTTCGAGAACGGCATGGGCTGGATCAGCCTCAGCGCCTATTGGCAGTCCGTGCTGCGCGGCGCGTTCCTGCTGGTGGTCGTCATCCTGCAGAGCCGCCTGACCCGCTCGGCCGCGACTGCCTGAGGACGGTCGTTGCGGCATATCGTTGGCCGGGGCGCTGCAGCCCCGGCGGCGCGGCGACGTTCTGCGCATCCCGTGGCAATTCAGGCCGGCCGTCTTGCGGCGTCCGGGCTTCTGATCCAGAGTCCCGGCATGGATAAGACGGACAAGAAACCGCCCTCGCAGCGCAAGGCGCAGGCCGACGCCTCGCCGGCCCCGGCGCGCGCCAAGCTGGAGCATGTGGCGCGGCTCGCCAAGGTTTCGCTGGCGACTGCGTCGCGGGCGATCAACCAGCCCGAGATCGTGCGCCCCGAGATCCGCGAGCGCGTGCTGCATGCCGTCGAGATGCTCGACTATACGCCCGATCGCATGGCGAAGGCCCTGAGCTCCGGCCGCACCCATACGGTCGGCGCCGTGGTGCCGACGCTCGGCAACGCCATCTTCGCCGATGGCGTCGAGGCGCTGGAGGCGCGGCTTGGCGCGCGCGGCTACACGTTGATCCTGTCGCATTCGCAATATGACCCGGCGCGCGAGTTCCGCCAGATCCGCGGCATGCTGGAATATGGCGTCGATGGCCTGGTCCTCGTCGGCGATACCTTCGCTCCGGATTCGCTGCCGCTGATCCGTCATCACCGCACGCCGCTGGTCACCACCTATGTCTGCGCCTCGCGGCAGGGAATTCCGGCGATCGGCATCGACAATCGCCAGGCGACCCATCGCATGGCGCGCTACCTGCTCGAGCTCGGGCATCGCGAATTCGCCGTCATCGCCAATACCGGCCTGCCGAACGATCGCTCGCAGGCGCGGCTCGACGGCCTTCTCGACGCCATCGCGGAGGAGGGCATCCGCCTGCCGCCGGATCGCATCTTCGAGGCGCCGCTGCCGAGCATCGCCGCCGGTCGCGAGGCGTTCCGCCGCCTGCGGGCCGCCCATCCCGGCGTCACCGCCTTCCTGTGCACCACCGATGCGATGGCGGTCGGTGCGGTCGCAGAAGCGCGGCGCGAGGGAATTCGGGTGCCCGAGGATGTCTCGATCACCGGCTTCGACGACGTCGAGATCGCCGCCGAGACCGACCCGCCGCTGACGACCGTCAAGGTTCCTGCCGCCGAGATCGGCGCCATCGCCGCCGACCGGTTGATCGGCATCATCGAGGGCGGCCCGGCGGCGACGATCGCCCCGATCGCGCCGCTGGAGGCGGCCCTGGTGGTGCGTGGGTCGACCGGGCCGGTCGCCGGCCCCGTCGCCCGCAAGCGCCGCACGCGCGCGGCCGCTGCCTGAGCGGTCTGTCATGACGGTGGAAATGGAGACGCTGGCGGTCCGCCTGCCGGAGGGCATGGTCCAGGTTGCTCGCTGGACGCCATCGGACGGGACGGCGCGTGGCGAGATCGTGCTGCTGCACCAGGGGCTTGGCTCGATCACGCAATGGGGCTCGTTCCCCGAGGCGCTCGGCGCGGCGACGGCTTGCCGCGTCACCGCCTATGACCGGCTTGGCTATGGCCGCTCGGATTTTCCCGATGACGAGCGCGGCGATTTCCTGGAGCGGGAGGCATGGGAGCGGCTGCCGGCGCTGCTCGACGCGCTCGGCGTCGAGCAGCCGATCCTCTACGGCCATAGCGACGGCGGCACCATCGCGCTGCTCTACGCGTCGGAGCGTCCCGCCGCACTGGCGGGCCTCGTCAGCGAGGCCGCCCATGTCTTCTCCGAGGTGGCCGAGACCGGCGGCATCGAGGCGCTGCGCGCGGAATTCGAGACCGGTGATCTCGCCCGTAAGCTCGCCAGGCACCATCCGCGCCATCTCGATCGGATGTTCCATCGCTGGGCCGACTTCTGGCAGGCGCCGGGGCGCGACGACTGGACGATGCTCGAAAGGCTCGCGGCGATCGAATGCCCGGTTCTGGTCGTGCAGGGCGACGCGGACGAGCATGGCAGCCTGCGCCAGGTCGACGAGATCGTCGAGCGCGTCCATGGGCCGGCGGAGCGGCGGATCCTGCCTGGCTGTGGACACTCGCCGCACCGCGAGCAGCCGCAGGCCGTGCTGGCGGCGGTGGCGCCCTTCGTTGCCGCGATCTTGCAAGGCAATCGAGCGCCTCACACCTGAGCGGGCCGGTGCTTCCGGTGAAAGCGCTTTCTGTTGCCGAACCTGGCGGATGCCAAGTTCGGCCGGCGACGTGGCTAGACTGCCTCGGCCACGCGGGCTTCCGCCTGTCGCGAGGCAGCGACGGCGCGCGTCGCGACCAGCCTTGCCACCTCTTCTGAAGCGTAGCCGAGTTCGTCCATGATCTCGTGCGTGTGCTCGCCGATCTCCAGCGCCAGCACGCGCAGTTCCGGCACCTGGCCGTCATAGCGGTTGGGGTGATTGACCAGATGGACCGTGCGGCCGCGCACGGTGATCTCCCGGAAAACCTCGGCATGCTGGATCTGCGGATCGGCGAGCAGGTCGTCGTAGAAATTGATCGGCGCCCACCAGATGGCATGGGCATCGAGCCGTTCGCCCAACTCGTCGCGCGAGAAGCGGGCGGTCGCGGCGCGCAGCCGGCGGGCATAGTCGTCGCGCTCCTGGTAGCGATCGACGCCGGCGACCTCGCGCAGCGCGTCGCTGTCGAGCGCTTCCGCCAGCACGCCGGCGTCGCAGAGCGAGATCACCATGTGGCCGTCGGTCACCGGATAGACGCCATAGGGCGCGGCGTGGAACCAGGTGGCGAGGTTGGATTCGCGCTTGAGGATGTCGCGGGTCATGCCGCCGGCGAAGAAATTGACCAGCGCCTCGCCCTGTAGGTCGAGGCCGGCATTGAGCAGGCTGGCCTCGACGCGGGTGCCGACGCCCTCGCGCAGGCGGCGCACGAGCGCGCCGAGAATGCCGAGCGCCAGCAGCGCGCCGCCATGCTGGTCGACGATGGCCGCGCCGACCGGGGTGGGGCCGCCGCTCGGCGTGCCGGTGACGCTGATCAGGCCGGACCGGGCTTGCATCAGGATGTCCTGGCCCGGCTTCAGCGCCATCGGACCGGTCGAGCCGAAGCCGGAGGCCGATGCGAAGATGATGTTGGGGTTGATCGCGCGGAGTTCCGCCTCGCTGAAGCCGAGCTTGCTGAAGACGCCGGGGCGGAAATTCTCCATCACCACGTCGGCGCCGGCGATCAGCCGACGGGCGACCTCACGGCCTTCCTCGCTCTTCAGGTCGATGCCGATCGAGCGCTTGTTGCGGTTGGCGCAGAGATAGAAACCGCTGATCCCCTCGACGAAGACGTCGGCGCCGGACCAGCGCCGCTCATGCGCGCCGTCGATCGGCTCGACCTTGATCACGTCGGCACCCATGTCGGCCAGATATTGCGCGCCCGCAGGACCCTGCAGGAAGTGGCAAAAGCTGACGATGCGAATTCCGTTGAGCAGCATTTTCTTTCCCGGAACGTTCCCTGGAGCGGCTCCAGACTTTTGTTTGAAAACGCTTTCATGATTTGCGGCGCGCGGTCAATCGCTAAATGCCCGTCTTGCGGTCACAGGCGAATTTTGAAGCCAGCAAGACCCTCACCCCAGCCCGCTCCCGCGCAGCTGGAGAGGGGGCTTTCTTGGCCTTCAGTGACTCGGGTGCGTCGGAGCGGCGAGGACGTCAGACGCCGGCGGTCTCCCTCTCCCGCCGCGCGGGAGAGGGTAGGGCGAGGGGTTGTCACTTAGCGCGAATTGAGGATGAAGTCGGCGCAGCGGTCGCCCAGCATCATCGCCGGCGCATTGGTGTTGCCGGCATTGATGTTCGGCACCGCCGACATGTCGCAGACGCGCAGGCCTTCGACGCCGCGCACGCGCATGCGGGAATCGAGCACCGCCATTGGATCGCCATCGGCGCCCATCTTGCAGGTGCCGGCGGGGTGATAGTTGGTCTTCACGAAGCGCCGGCAATGGCTGCGAAGCGCCTCCTCGTCCGGTTCCGGTTCGGCAGGGAGGGCGACACGCTCGATCCGCCTCGCGAGCGGCTCGGTGTGGAAGGCGCGCAGGAAGAAGCGCTGGCCGGCCACCATCTGCCGCATGTCGTCCTCGTCCTTGAGCAGGTTGGGCGAGACGAGCGGCATCGCCGCGGGATCGGCGGAGCGCAGCTTCACGTAGCCGCGCGACTTCGGCTTCACCACGACGGTGGTGATGGTCAGGCCATAGGTATCCTTCATCGATTTGCGCGTGTCGCGGTCGAGATAGACGATCGGCACGCAGAAGGCCTGGACGGTGGGCGGCGCATCGGGATCGAGCGGATTGACGAAGGCGCCGGCCTCGACGCCGGCCGAAGTGATCGGGCCGCTGCCGAACAGCTTGAACTGCAGGCCGTTCTTCAGCATCCGCCAGCCATTGCCCTGGTTGAAATAGCCGTACCGGCCATTGGCCGTGCTGGTGATCGGCACTTCCGGATGGTCGATCAGGTTGGCGCCGACGCCGGGCAGATCGACCTTGCAGGCGATGCCGTGCTCGGCGAGATGGGCGGCCGGGCCGATGCCGGAGAGCATCAGGAGCTTCGGGCTGACCAGCGCGCCGGAGCAGACGATCACCTCGCCTTTCGCGTGGGCCGTGTGCTCGGTGCCGCCGATGCGATAGGCGACGCCGACCGCCCTGCCGTCCTCGATCAGCACGCGCGAGACTTCGGCATGCAGGCGCACCGTCAGGCGCGGATCGTTCTTCAGCGGCTCGACGAAGGCATAGGCGGCGCTGCTGCGCTTTCCGGCCCGGTTCATGAACTGGTAGAAGCCGACGCCGCGCTGCGTGGGGCCGTTGAAGTCGGGATTGAACGGCTCGTCCAGCGCCTGCACCGCCTGCACGAACCAGCGCGACAATTCGTTGACATGTCCGGGGTCGGAGACGAGCAGCGGCCCGTCGGCGCCGTGCGCGGCGTTGTTCAGCCGGTTGTTGCCCTCCATGCCGCGAAAGTGCTTGAGGACGGCGTTCCAGCTCCAGTCGGCGCCGTCATTGTTGCCGCGCAGGATCTGGTCCCAGTCGTCATAGTCGGAGGGGCGGCCGCGGATATAGACCTGCGCGTTCACCGACGAGCCGCCGCCGAGCACGTTGCCCTGCGGGATGTCGTGCGCGCGGCCGTCGAGATGCGGCTGCGGCACGGTCGTGTGGTACTTCATGTACTTGCTGCCGTTGATCATCTTGAAGATGCCGGGCGGCATGTCGAGCAGCGGATGGTGGTGCGAATGCCCGGCCTCGAGCAGCAGAACGCGATGGTTGCCCTTGGTGACCAGCTGCGCCGCGGCGACACAGCCGGACGACCCGCCGCCGACGACGATGTAGTCGAACTCCTCCCGAGCCACTCCCGAAATCCTCCCTGATTTCTTGTTAGCTAGAACGTGCCGCGAACCGTCTCCCAGGCCTCGCCGAGATGGGCGAGCAGCGCTTGCTCCGCGGCGTCGGGGTCGCGATCGATGATCGCGTCGAAGATCGCCTTGTGCCCCGCGTAGTAGATGAGGTTCTGCTCCGGCGAGCGGTTCATGCTCTGCCAGTGCTCGAACAGCCAGCTGACGAAGGCCTTGTGCACGGCCGGGAAAACTGGATTGCCGAGGATCCGGTAGAAGATGGCGTGGAAGGCGACGTCGGTGTTGTCGAACAGCACGGGATCGTCGATCGCGGCGCGGTTCTGCTCCAGCGCGGCGCGCAGGGCGGCGATGTCCTCCTTGCGCGCGTGCAGGGCCGCGTGGCGGACCAGCGACGATTCCAGGAAAATGCGCACGTCGTAGAGCGTCTTCACCCCGCCATCCTGGCGCAGCAGGTGGCTGACGACGCCGCCGACGGCGGAGAAGGCGGCGTCATAGCCGGGCTTGCGCACGATCGGCCGGTGGCGCGGCTTGCTTTCCAGCAGGCCGCGCGTCGTCAGTGTCGCGATCGCCTCGCGCACGACGGTGCGGCTGATGCCGAAGCGGCCCATCAGGTCGCGCTCCGGCGGCAGCGGGCTGTCATTCGCCAGGACGCCGGAGACGATGTCCTGCTCGATCGTCGCCACGACCGCGTCGGCGGCGCGGTGCTCGCCGGATCGGGCCGGCAGGTCGTCGAGCGGGGAAACGTCGTTCGGCATAAGGCTCTATCCGGCGCGAAGTCGATTTTGCAGCAATCCACCAATCGGCGCTCAAGATCAAGAGGCGACCATTATGGACGGACCAAACCTGGATAGCCTTGGAAAGAAATGGCCGGAGCGTTGGTCCATCCGCCGAAAATTGGTCTGGATTTGACAGATATGTGCTTGTGTGGTCCAACGCATTAGAATATTTGGTCGGACCAAAGTAGGGGAGGGGACGTGCTCGACAAGCTGAGGAGCGCGGTGGCGGGGACGCCGTCGCATCTGGGCATGTATATCGGCGGCCAGTGGCGGGAGGAGGCGTCCGTGCCGACGGTCGAGGTCGAAAACCCGGCGCATGGCGACGTCGTCGCGACGGTGCCGGCCGGTTCGGCCGGACATGCCGAGGCGGCGCTGGAGGCGGCGAAACGGGCACAGCCGGCCTGGGCCGCGATCCCGGCGCCGGAGCGCGGCCGGCTGGTCTCGCTGCTTGCCGATGCGGTGCGCGACCATCGCGACCTGCTCGCCCATGTCGTCGTCGCCGAGCAGGGCAAGCCGCTCAATCAGGCCTATGGCGAGATCGGCGCGACGGAAACCTTTCTGCGCTATGCGGCCGAGAGCGCCCGCCGCATCGAGGGCGATATCATGCCGTCCGATGCCGCGAACGAGGAGGTCTGGATCCGCCGCGTTCCCTATGGCGTCGTCGTCGGCCTGACCGCCTGGAACTATCCCTCGGCGCTGACGGGGCGAAAGCTCGGCCCCGCTTTGGTCGCCGGCAACAGCTTCGTCCTCAAGGCGCATGAATTCACGCCGCTGTCGGGTCTTGCGATCGCGGCGCTCGCCGAAAAGGTCGGCATCCCGGCCGGCGTCTTCAACGTGGTGACGGGAACCGGTCGCTCGGTCGGCCAGGCCCTGGTCGAAAGCCCGCACTCCGACCTGATCACCATGACCGGCAGCACGCGGGCCGGGCGCGAGATCTATGCGTCGGGCGCGGCGCGGATCAAGCCGATCCGCCTCGAACTCGGCGGCAAGGCGCCCTTCATCGTCATGGAGGACGCCGACATCGACCGTGCGGTCGAGAGCGCGGTGACGGCGCGCTACACCAATTGCGGCCAGATCTGCACCTGCAACGAGCGCATGTATCTGCACCGCGCCATCGCGCAGGAATTCATCGAGAAGTTCGTCGCCCGCAGCCGGGCGTTGTCGATCGGCGATCCGCTCGACAACCCCGACATCGGCCCGAAGATCAGCGGCCCCGAGGTCGACAAGACCGCCGACATTGTCCGCCGTAGTGTCAAAGCTGGGGCCGAGGTGCTGCTCGAGGGCGGAAGGCTGACGGAGGGCGTCTATTCGAAGGGTCACTGGTACGCCCCGACCGTCCTGCTCGCCAGGGACAATGCCATCCCGGCGATGCGCGAGGAGATCTTCGGTCCGGTCGTGCCGATCGTCATCTTCGACGATTTCGAGCAGGCGCTCCGCCTCGCCAATGATTCCGACTTCGGTCTTTCGGCTTACGTCTACACCAGCAGCCTGAAGCGGCTGATGCGCGTCGCGGCCGAGCTCGAATTCGGCGAGATCTATTTCAACCGCACCAATGGCGAGCTTATCCAGGGCTTCCATACCGGCTGGGGCCAGTCCGGCCTCGGCGGCGAGGACGGGAAGTACGGCCTCGACGGCTATTTCCAGAAGAAGACCATGTACGTGAACTGGAGCTGATCCGGCACCAGGCCCGGATCGCTCGGCATCCTTTCTCCAGGGGAAGAGAAACATGTCCAGCCGACAGACCATTCGTGACATCCGGACGCGTGTGTTCCACGTGCCGCTCGAAGAGCCGATGCAGGATGCGCGGCACGGGCTGCAGACGTTTTACGAGCTGGTGACGGCCGAAATCGAGACCTCGGACGGCCGGACCGGCGTCGGCTACACCTACACGATCGGCACCGGCGGCCATGCGACCAAGGCGATGATCGACCACGATCTCTCGCCAATGCTGGTCGGCCATGTCGCCGACGACATCGACACGCTCTACGACGAGATGCAGTCGCGCCTGCACTATGTCGGGCGCGGCGGCATCGCCTCCTTCGCCATCTCGGCGGTCGACATCGCGCTCTGGGACCTGCGCGGCCTTAGGCAGGACCTGCCGCTCTGGAAGATGGCGGGCGGCGCCGGCAACTCGCCGCTCACCTATCGCGGCGGCGTCGATCTCAACTATCCGCTGGAGAAGCTCGTCGAGAGCGTCGCCGGCTATCTGGCCCAGGGCTATCGCGCCATCAAGATCAAGGTCGGCAAGCCCGACCTCGCCGAGGACGTGGCGCGCCTCCGCGCCATCCGCGAACTGATCGGCCCGTCGGCGAAGCTGATGGTCGACGGCAATTTCGGCTACGATCTCGAACGCGCCACCGCCGCCGCGCAGGCCTTCGAGCCCTTCGACCTGACCTGGTTCGAGGAACCGATGGAGCCCGACGATTTCGAGGGCTATGGCCGGCTCGCCAGCGCCACCTTCGTGCCGCTGGCCCAGGGCGAGAACCTGCACACCTTGCAGGAATTCAAGCACGCCTTCGCCCATTCATCGCTCGGCTTCATCCAGCCGGATGCCTCGAACTGCGGCGGCGTCACAGGCTTCCTGCGCGTGGCGAAACTCGCCGAGGAACTCGGCATTCCCGTCTGCAGCCACGGCATGCAGGAGCTTCATGTCAGCCTCGTGCCCGCCGTGCCGAACGCCGGCTGGCTGGAGGTGCATGCCTTCCAGATCGATCGCTGCACGCTGCGGCCTCTGGTGGTCGAGAACGGCCGCGCCATCGCGCCGGACGAGCCTGGCACGGGCGTCCGGTTCGACTGGGCCATGCTGGAAGCCTACGCCGTCGGCTAGCCAGACGCCGCCCGCCGCCGCGATGGTGGCGGGGCTCGGCGCTATCCTGCCGGGTGGTATCCCGCTAGGGCAGTACGTGCCCGGCTGCGATGAACAGGCGATACCACTCCTCGCGCGTCAGCGGTACGGCCGAGCCGGCCGCTGCCTCGGCGACGCGGCCGGGCTTGGTGGTGCCTACGACCACCTGGATCCTGGCCGGATGCCGGGTGATCCAGGCGACGGCGATGCCGGTCGGCGTGACGCCATAGGCGCTGGCGAGGTCGTCGATCACGTCGTTGAGCGCCGCATACGCGTCGCGGTCGCCGAGGAAGACGCCGTTGAACAGGCCCTTCTGGAAGGGCGACCAGGCCTGCAGCATCATGTTGTTGAGGCGCGAATAGTCGAGCAGGCCGTTGTCGCGATCGACCGACTGGTCGAGCCCGGCCATGTTGGCGGCGACGCCGGCGGCGATCAGCGGCGCGTGCGTGAGGCTCAACTGCACCTGGTTGGCGATCAGCGGCTGGCGAACTGCGCTCTTGAGCAGCTCGATCTGGCCGGGCGTGTGGTTGGAGACGCCGAAGTGGCGCACCTTGCCGGCGCTGTGCAGCGTCTCGAACGCCTCCGCGACCTCCTCGGGCTCGACCAGCGTATCGGGCCGGTGCAGCAGCAGGAGATCGAGATAGTCGGTGCGGAGCGCTGCAAGCGACTCGTCGACGGACCGCAGGATGTGCTCCTTTGAAAAGTCGAAGAAGCCCTTGCGAATGCCGACCTTGCTCTGGATGACGACCTGCTCGCGTTCGGCCGCCGTGAGGCTGACCGCCTCGCCGAACCGCGCCTCGCAGAGGTGGCGCTCGCCGCCATAGATGTCGGCGTGGTCGAAGACGTTGACGCCGGCGTCCCGCGCCGCGCCGACCAGGTGCTGGATCTCGGCCTTGCTCATCGTGGCGATGCGCATGAGGCCCAGAACCACGCTCGAGACGCTGAGGCCGGTTCGCGGCAGCGGATACATTTTCATTTTTCGGAGACCCTGGAGCGGTGGGGGCGACGGGGGTGGATCGACAGGCAGCTTCACGCATCGACGCCGAATGTCCAGCATCCCGACGTTGGTGTCCCGGAAGTTTTCGCGGTTCAGCGCCAGGAGGCTCCGGCCGGCCAACGCAGAGCGCCGTATCGCCTCAGTCCCTGATGTCCGCAAACGCTTCGAGCGTGTCGCGGAACGCGGCAAAGGCCGGCGTGGCGAAGCCGGGGCGGCTGGCCAGGTAGGTGTCGACCGTCATCAGCGGCTGGTCTTCGACGGGGCCGAGATGGCGCATCAGGTCGACGACGCTGCGCGGCATGATGCTGATGCAGGAGCCGGCGGCCGTGCAGGCGAACATGGCGTGATAGGAGCGCACTTCCTGGATCGCGAAATGCGCCTTGAGCGAACCGAAGCCGGTCAGCCATTCCTCCGCCAGCAGGCGATAGGTGCAGCCGGGCGCAAAGGCGGCCAGCGCCCTCGGCCGGATCTCGTCCGCATGGCGGATTTCGGGATGGCCCGCGGGCAGCAGAAGCACCAACTCCTCCCGGAACACCGGCAGCTTGTCCAGTTCGCCCGGGCCGAGCCACCATTCGCCGGATGGCACGGCGATCAGGGCGCAGTCGATGTGACGCGCGAGCAGCGCGTCGATCAGCTGGCGCGTCGGCGCGGTCGAGAGGTCGATCGTCACCTCGGGCCATTGCTTGTTGTAGCGGGCGAGCGGGATCGGCAGGCGGCTCGCGACCGTGCTCTCCATCGAGCCGACGCGCAGCGTGCCGGCCGGCCCCGATGGATTGACGACCTGCTGGGCCTCCTCGGCGAGGTTCAGGATCCGGTCCGCATAATCGAGATAGGTCTGCCCCTCCGCGGTCAGCGTCATCCGCTTCCTGTCGCGCTGGAACAGCGCCACGCCGATCTCCGCTTCGAGCTGCTGGATGCGGGTAGTGACGTTGGACGGCACGCGCCCGAGCCGCTCGGCGGCGCGGGTGATGCTCTGTTCGTGGGCGACGGCGCGGAACACCGCGAGAGCGGCGAGGTCCATGGAAATTCTCCATTGCGGAATATTTTTCGATATGTATTCTCATAATGTGAATTTAAGTCAATGAGAATTCCCGAATGAAGAACGAGGCGAGGGGGGCGGCTGTCGGTGCCGGGGCGTCTCAAGGAGGGCACATGCTCGACAGGCTTGGTGTGACCTTGCCGATCGTCCAGGCGCCGATGGCCGGTGTCTCGACGCCGGCCCTTGCCGCCGAGGTTTCGAATGCCGGCGGCCTCGGCTCCATCGGCGTCGGCGCAACCGATGCCGGCGGGGCGAGGGCGATGATCGAGGCGCTGCGCGCCGGGACCGGGCGCGCCTTCAACGTCAACCTTTTCGTGCATGGTGCGGCGAAGGCCGATCCGGTGCGGGAGGCCGCGTGGCTGGCTTGGCTCGCTCCGTTCTTTGCCGAATTCGGCGCGGAGCCGCCGCGCCAACTGCGCACGATCTACAGGAGCTTCGCGGAAGATGCCGAGATGCTGGCGCTCTTGCTCGAGACGAGGCCGGCCGTCGTCAGCCTGCATTTCGGCCTGCCGCCGGAAGGCGTTATCCGTGCGCTGAAGTCGGCGGGGATCATGCTCTGGGCGACCGCGACAAGCCTCGACGAGGCGCGCCGCATCGAGGCGTCCGGCATCGACGCCATCGTGGCGCAGGGCATCGAGGCCGGCGGACATCGCGGCGTCTTCGATCCGGCGGCGCCGGATGACGGCCTCGGCACGATGGCGCTGACGCGGCTGCTCGTCCGCCGGACGAGGCTGCCCGTCATTGCTGCCGGGGGCATCATGGACGGGGCGGGCATTGCCGCCGCGCTCGATCTCGGTGCGGTCGCGGCCCAGCTCGGCACGGCCTTCATCGCCTGCCCGGAGTCCGCTGCCGATGCGGCCTATCGCGAGGCGCTGACCGGGCCCGGTGCCGATCACACCCGCCTGACCGCACTGATCTCCGGCCGCCCGGCGCGCGCCCTCGCCAACCGGTTCACGGCGCTGGAAGCGAAGGCGCAAGGGCGCCTGCCGCCGGACTATCCGATCGCCTACGACGCGGGAAAGGCGCTCCACGCCGCGGCCAAGGCAAAGGGCGAGCATGGCTTCGGCGCGCAATGGGCGGGGCAGGGCGCGCCGCTGTCGCGTGCCATGCCGGCGGCAGAACTCGTCGCGACGCTGGCCCGCGAACTGGCTGACGCGCGGGGCTAGAGTTCGACGCGGAAGCGGTAGCGGTCGGCGCGGTAGGTTACGACGGCGAATTCGACCGGCATGCCGCCGGCCGCCTTGGCAATGCGGGTCACCACCAGCACGGCGGAGCCCGGCTCTACGTCGAGCAGTTGCGCAATCTCGTCGCTCGCCAGATTGGCCTCGATGAACTCGACGCCGCCCGAGATCTCTACGTCCAGTTTTTCGCGCAGCCAGGCATAGAGCGAACCATCTGCCAGCTGCGCCTCTGTCGGCGGTGCGACGCTGCCGAAGAGGTCGGGCCGGATCCAGGATACTGAATAGCCCATCAGCCGGTCGTTCGCCCTGAGCAGGCGGTCCGAGCGGAACGGCTTGTCCGATGAGGCGAGGCCGAGCGCGTGCGCGACCTCGCCGCTCGCCTGTTCCCAGCCGGCCGATAGCACGGCGAAGGACGGCTTCAGCCCGCGCAGCAGCATGTCCTCGGTAAAGCCGCGGATCTGGTTGACGGGCTGGTCGACCCGGCCCCCGAGCACGATCGAGCCGACGCCCGAGCGGCGGGTGATCAATCCTTCCTGGACGAGCTTGTTCAGCGCCGAGCGCGCCGTGGTGCGGCTGACGTCGAACACCTCGTTCAGATGCGCCTCGGTCGGCATGACGTCGCCGGCCTGGAATTCGCCCTCGACGATCGACTGCCTGAGGATATTGGCGATCTGAAACCACTTCGGCGCGCCGTCTTCCGAAAGCCGTGTCGCGTTCCAGCTCATGATGTCCCGCCAAATGTCATGACAATTGCATCCTCTATCACTCCCGCTGGTTGAACGGCAAGGGCGTAGCGACCCGGGCCGTTCCCATTGCCTGGAGCTCGTCTGCCATGCCGAGCCAGGTTTGCTGCGGATTTAGTCCATATGATCAAATTTTAGCCAATTCGATCTGCAGCGCATTTTTTGCGCAATCCCGGCTTGCTCAAATGTAATGACAAAGTTACAAATCGAAACATCGCATGGAGGCCCCCTTGGCGCATTATCTATTTGTCGGTGACGTCAGCCTGGATCTGAGCCTGCAAGCGCCGCACATGCCGGCGCCGGACGAGAAAGTTCATTGCACCGCTTCGACCGAGGGAATGGGCGGCGTCGTGACCAACACCGCCGTGGCCTTCTCGCGGGCCGGCGGCAGCGCGGCGCTCGGCATCCAGCTCGGCACCGACCATGCCTCGAGCCAGGTGCGCGGCGAACTGGAGGCTGTGCTGCGCCTCGATTTGCGGCCGGCGGTCGTGCCGGGCGGCCTCTGCCGTGTCGTGACGATGATCGAGCCACATGGCGAAAAGCGGCTGCTGCTCTATCCGGGCGTCTCGATCTATCCCGATGCCTCCGCGGTGGCTGCGCTCCGTCTCGACGACATCGCCCATCTGCACACCGCCTGCTTCGGCCCCGCCGCCGAGGCGCTGGTCTCCCGGGCGCGCCAGGCCGGCATAGGCTGGTCGATCGATCTGGAACCGGCGAGCTTTTCGGGCGGTATCGCAACCCTCGCCCCCGTGCTCGACGGCGCCCGGGTCGTCTTCGTCAACGATCGCGCCGCCGACGCGATCAGCGGCGATCCGATCGCCCGCCTGCGTGACCTGGGTGTCGGCGACGTGGTGCGCACCCGCGGGCCGCTGGGCGCCGAGCTGCATCGCGAGACCGGCGAGGTGCTGTACGCGCCGCCGCCCAAGGGGCTCGTCATCGTCGACACGACCGGCGCGGGCGATTGCCTCGCCGGCTGGTTCCTCGCCGGCATCGCCGCCGGCTGGCGCATCGACACCGTGCTGGCGCGCGCCGTGCGGGCCGCGTCGATCGCCTGCACGAGGGTGGGCGCGCAGACCGCCTATCCGACGCTTTCCGAACTCGAACTCCACGAAAAAGACTGAAGAGGTAGGATGTCTCCCCCCATCGTCATGCCGGCCAAGCCGAGCGCGCTTGCAACCCATTTCGACAAGAAGAAGCCGATCATCGGCGTGGTGCATCTGCGCCCGCTTCCCGGCGCTCCCCGCTACGAGGGCGAAGCGATGCGCGACGTCGTCGCCGCGGCGCTGCGCGACGCGCGCACGCTCGCCGATGGCGGCATCGACGGCATCATGGTCGAGAACGCCAGCGATATGCCCTTCTCGCGGCCCGAGCATATCGGCTTCGAGACCGTGGCGGCGCTCTCGGTCGTCTGCCAGGAGATCCGCAACGCCGTCAGCACGCCGATCGGCATCACCTGCGTGGCGAATGGCGCCATTCCCGGCCTCGCCGTCGCCAAGGCGGTCGGCGCGCGCTGGGTGCGTGTCAACCAGTGGGTCAACGCCTATGTGGCCAATGAGGGCTTCCTGAACGGCCCGGCGGCGGAAGCGCTGCGCTACCGCGCGCAGATCGGCGCCAAGGACGTGTCCATCTTCGCCGACGTGCATGTGAAGTTCGGCGCGCACGCCATCACCGGCGACCGTTCGATCACCGAGCAGGCGACGGATGCCGAGTGGTTCGACGCCGACGTGCTGATCGCGACCGGCACCCGCACCGGCTCGCCGACGCAGCCGGAAGAGGTCGGCGAAGTCCGCGCCGGCACCAATCTGCCCGTCATCGTCGGCTCCGGCCTGTCGCCCGAGCAGGTGCCCACCCTGATGCCGGTCGCCGACGGCGCGATCGTCGGCCAGTGGCTGAAGGTCGACTCGCTCTGGTGGAACCCCGTCGATCCGGCCCGCGTCGAGCGGCTGATGAACGCCGTCGAGAAGGCGCGGACATGACGAGCCTCACCGGAGATACCGACGTCTTCTCGTCGGCGCCCCCGTCCGGCGCCGCGCCAAAAGCCTCGGTGATGTTCGTCGCCACCCGCCAGGACGAGTTGCCCGGCGTCTATGGCGAGGAACACCGCGGCGCCATCCTGGCCGTGCTCGACGAACTCGCCGCCGAGGGCTGGACGCTGTCGCTGCGCCGCGTCTTCGATCCCGACGCGCCGAACGCGCCGCGCGCGCTCGACACCGGCTTCACCCACACGCACGACATCGCCGGCGTGTTCGAGGCGCCAGACCTCGAAAGCGCGATCTTAGGCACCATCCGGCTCGAAAAGGCCGGCTGGGCGCGCGCCTTTCGCACCGAATGGCTCATGGGCGTCAAGGAGTTCGCCCCGGTCATGGGCAAGGGCGCGCTCACCGACCACGGTTGGTCCTTCCTCGCGCTCTGGGAATGGAACGACCAGTGGTGCGAGGCGACGTCGGAAGAGCGCACCGAATACGACTTCGAGTGCGACATCGCCTTCAAGGGCGACCTGGCGCTCGGCGTCAACATCGCCGGCCGCCACCGCATGGACTGGTCGCATTCCTGGCACCATCTCGGCGCCTGGGAGATTGACGGCCCCGACACCGCCGACGCAGCCATCCGCGGCCACGAGCGCGTGGCCGACTTCAAGTTCACCACATCGCGTCACATCGTGGGCCGCCTCGCGCCGCTCGCCGACCTGATCGCTCCGAGGCACGCCTGACATGACCCAATCCGTCTGGATCCACTATTCCCGCCCGCGTCCGCACTGGTACCTGCTCGCCGATCCGGAGAAGCAGGCGCTGGCCGAGGCCTGGCAGGCCGTCCGCGACGGCGCGAAGGCCGCCGGCGCCGAGTTCCACGGCCGCTTCCACATCCGCGGCCAGCACGACTTCCAGGAGGTCGAGATCTGGAAGTTCGCCGGCACCACCGAGGCGTTCAACCATTGGCAGGCGCTTTGCGCGGCGCGCTACAACGAGTTCTACGCCTTCTCGAACAATATCGGCCTGGAAACGGCCGCATGAGTACGCCGCTGCTGGAAGCAACAGGCATCCGGCGCACTTTCGGCCATGTGCAGGCCCTGAAAGGCGCCGATTTCCGGGTAATGCCGGGCGAGATCGTCGCACTGATCGGCGACAACGGCGCCGGCAAGTCGACCTTGGTCAAGATCCTTTCCGGCGCCGACAAGCCGGACGAGGGCACGCTCCGCGTCGAGGGGAGGGAGGTGACCTTCACCTCTCCGCTCGACGCGCAGGAATGCGGCATCGCCACGGTCTACCAGGACCTGGCGCTCGCCCCGGACCTGACGCCGGCCGACAATCTCTTCCTCGGCCGGGAGCTTACCCGCAGCGGTTTTCTCGGCAAGCTCGGCTTCCTCGATCGCCGCACCATGCAGCGCCAAGCGGTCGAGCAGTTCTCCAAGCTGGGGGTCCAGCTTAAGTCGCAGCGCGTCGCGATCGCCTCGCTTTCGGGCGGCCAGCAGCAATCCGTCGCCATTGCTCGCGCGGCGATGTGGGCTAGCAAGCTCGTCATCCTCGACGAGCCGACCGCCGCCCTTGGCGTCGTGCAGACGCAGCGCGTGCTCGATCTCTGCCGGCGCGTCCGCGACGCCGGCACGTCGGTGGTCCTGATCAGCCACAACATGCCCCAGGTCCTGGAGGTCGCGGATCGCGTGCACGTGCTGCGCCTCGGCCAGACGGTCGCCGACCTCCGCGCTGCCGACGCCACCGTCGCCGACCTGGTGCGCGAAATGACCAGCGGGCAAGCCAAGGAGCTGGCAGCATGAGCAACGACCTCGCCATCGCCCCCGTCGAGAGCACGGAGGATCGCCTGCTGCGGCTCGTTGCCGGCGGCTGGATCTTCCTCCTGCTGCTCGCGCTCGTCGCGATCTTCCTGGTGCTGAAGCCGGCGCAGTTCGGCTCCGGCTACAACGTCCAGCAGCTCTTCATCAATGCGGCCATCCTGCTCGTGCTGGCCGTCGGCCAGACCTATGTGGTGATCACCTCGGGCATCGACCTCTCGGTCGGCTCGGTGCTGGTCTTCGCCTCGGTCGTCTCGGCCAAACTGATGCTGTTCCTCTCCGGCGCCGGCGGCACCACCTACGGCACCACGGCTGCGGGCTGGGACATCATCGCGATCGGAACCGTCGCGGCACTGCTCGTCGGCGCGGCCTGGGGCGCCTTCAACGGCATCCTGATCGCGGTGACGAAGATCCCGCCGCTCATCGTCACGCTCGGCACCATGGGCATGGCGCTCGGCGGCGCGCAGATCCTCTCCGGCGGCGTCGACGTCCGCGCCATGCCGGAGCTGCTGGTGACCCAGGTCGGCTCCGGCCGCATCCTCGGTATTCCGGCGCTGGTCGTGATCGCGACTGTAACCGTGATCATCGCCGGCATCGTGCTGCACATGACCCGCTTCGGCATGCATGTCTTCGCCGTCGGTTCCAATGCGGAAGCGAGCCGCCGCAGCGGCATCCCGACCATGGCGCGGCTGATCCAGGTCTACGCCATCTCGGGCCTGATGGCCGGCATCGCGGCGGTCATGTCCAACGCCCGCTTCTCGACGACCACCATCAACGGCCACGCCATGGACAATCTCGCCACCATCTCGGCGGTGGTTCTCGGCGGCACCAGCCTGTTCGGCGGCGTCGGCAGCGTGTTCGGCACGGTGGTGGGCGTCTTCATTCCCATCATCCTGCTCAATGGCTTCGTCATCCTTGGCATTCCGCCGTTCTGGCAGACGGTCGCCATGGGTGCCGTTCTGATCCTTGCCGTCTGGATCGACCAACTGAAGCGACGGCTTCGCAAACGGGGCTAGCGCCACGCACGCTCCGCAATACCAAAGGGGAATAAGCAATGACCAAGACGATCGTATCGGCGGCGGTGGGCCTCGTGCTTACCTCGCTCTCCGCCTCGGGTGCCTTCGCCCAGGAGGCCAATTCGGTGGCCCTCGTGCTCGGCTCGAGCGGCAGCCCGTTCTACCAGGCCATGCAGTGCGGCGCGCAGGCCCGCGCCAAGGAGCTCGGCCTCACGCTCACCGTCTCGGCCGCCGACCAGTTCGCGGCCGATGCGCAGATCCCGGTGGTCAACGCCGTGACGGCGAGTGCCCCGAAGGTCGCCGCCATCGTCCCGACCGACATGCAGGCGCTGATCCCGCCGATGCGCGAACTCGCCGGCCGCGGCACCCAGGTGATCACTGTCGACCAGACCATCTCCGACCCGTCGATCCTGAAGACCCAGGTGCTGACCGACAACAAGGCCGGCGGCGGCATGGCGGCCGACGCGCTAGCGGCGCTGATCGGCAAGAAGGGCAAGGTTCTGGTCATCACCCAGCCGCCGGGCTCGCTGGCGCAGGACGCCCGCGAGGCCGGCTTCGCGGAGACGCTGAAGGCGAAGTACCCTGATATCGAGTATCTCGGCCCGCAGTACCAGTCGAACGACCCGCAGCGCGCCGCCGAGATCATCACCTCGACGCTGTCGGCCCATCCGGACCTCGCCGGCGTGTTCTCGACCAACGACCAGGGCGCGATCGGCGCGATCACCGGCCTGCGCCAGGCCGGCGCCGTCGGCAAGGTGAAGATGGTGGCCTATGACGCCGCCAGCGCCGAGGTCGCCGCGCTGAAGAACGGCGAGCTCCAGGGCCTGATCGCCCAGAGCCCGAGCCAGCAGGGCGCCGTCGCGATGGACATCGCGGCGAAGCTGATCGCCGGCGAGGCCGTGGAGCCCGTCACCATGGCCGAGATCGTCGCCATCGGCGCCGACCAGCCGGAACTCGCTGACAAGTACGAGTACGTCGCCGGCTGCATGTAGCCGCCTCCGTGGCCGCCCGCCTCCCGGGCGGCCACTTTTTTCGTGCTCCCGGCGTCAGGCGGCCGAGATCTTGACGACGTCGGTCGAAAGAGCGCCCTCGCGGACGGTGAGGCCGATGCCGCCATCCCGGAACGCTTCGGCGCTGTCGTCCGTCGCCTCGATGGCGACGCCACCAACGGTGGCCGCGATCGTCGAGCCGACGACCTTGGCGCGGACGGGGATGGCCTTCTCCAACGCGAACTCGAAGGGTTTCGACGCCAGCACCACTTCCTTGTCGTCGCGGACGCGCACGATCTGCAACTCGCCAGCCTTGGTGATGCGCAGGTCGTAGTAGCGGCGCAGACCCTGGACGCGCAGCGCCACGCCGCCATGCACGGCGAGATGGATCATGATGTCGGCGTCGAGCGCATAGTCGGTCCATTCGCGCGTGCCATGCGAGACGATGCCGTCGCCGAGCGACTGCGAGATGCGGAAGCTCGGCGGGAAGCGCTTCGAGAAGAAGCTGACGCCGTTGACCCAGGCCATGCGCCAGAAATCGCCGTCGCCGGCCGGACGCTTCAGCGTCACCTCCGGCGCGCCGTCCCAGCGAAGATAGTCGACCAGGACCTTGCCATCGGCGCGCTGGCCTGAGGCGGTCAGCACGACACCGATCTCGGCGATCGGCTGGCCGTCGAGCTCCGGCAGCTTCCAGCTGAGCACGGTGTCGGCGCCGGGCGCGAGCGTCACCGCCTCGCCGTCAACGTCGCGCAGCTTGTCGGCGCCGTCATAGACGCGAAGTCGCAGACGCGCCTCGACGGCGCCCTTGTTGGCGGCCGGCGCCACGACGCGCGCCGTCACCATCTGGCCCGGATAGACCAGCGGCGTCGCCATCAAGTCGTAGGTGCGCATATTGAGCAGCTCCGGCGGCGAGAAGGTCGGGCTGATCGCCGCCGCCTCCTGGCCGGGACCGAGCGCCTCATAGCCGATCGCAAGCGCACGGGAGGGGCCGAATTCCTCATTGCCGACGCGGAGATACGCATTCGCGGTGAACCCGCCCTGCGGGCGGAATCCCTGCTGGCTGCCCGGCAGCGAGAAGTGGAACTGCGCACCGTCCTTCGGCTTGTCGAGCTTGGCTTCGCCGGCGAGCAGGCGGCCGAGATTGGCGAGATAATAGGAGACTCGAACGGCGTCATTGATCGAATTGCCGCCATCGGCGGACGAGATCAGCAGGCGGTCGGCGATCGGACCGCGCCAGTCCGGGCCGGCCTCGATGCCGTCGAGCCCGAGCATGATACCCATCAGGCAGCCGACATTGCCGGCGTTGCAGTCTGTGTCCCAGCCCGAGGTGTTGACGATCATCTGCGCCTTCTGGAAATCGTCCGGCGCATAGAGCACCGACATGATCATCAGCGCGTGGTTCGGCACGACGTGGCAGTTGCCGGGATATTTGTCGTAGCCGTAATGGTCCTGGATCAGCTGGCGGGCGACGCGCCAGTCGGCGTTTTCTCTGTGCCAGCGGCGGACGTCGGCGATCAGCCTGGCGATCAGGCTGTTGGCCGGGATGACCGAGAGGCCGACATCGAGCAGGTGGTCGATGTCGCGGCTCCTGAAGGCTTCCGCCTCCATCGCCGCCCAGAGCATCGCCGCATAGACGGATTCGCCGTCATGGCTGACCTTGCCGGCCTGCTCGGCGAGCTTGGCCGCGAGCTTCGGCTGGTTCGGCGCGACGAGCGCCCAGCCGTCGATGAAGATCTGCGCGCCGATCTGCTCGGCGACCGGCTGGCCGTTGACCTCCATCGAACCGGAGGCGGGGGCGGGGATGCCCTTCTTCAGGTTGATCCAGGCGGTGTGCTCGGTCGAGTTGCCGACGCCGCCCCACCACAGGATCGAGCGCTCCTCGACGATGTAGTTGAGCCAGGCCTTGCCGATGTCCTCGGCCTTGAGGTCCGGCGAGACGCCGTAGTCCTCGAGCGCGCGGACGAAGGTGAAGGTGCCGGCGACGTCGTCATCGGTGACCACGAGCGGCTGGTCGAGGCGGTCATGGACGTAGTACTCGATCGGCCCGAGCTCCTGCATGATGCGCTGGTAGGTCCAGCCCTCGAAGGGACGGCCGAGATAGACGCCGATCAGCTTGCCGAGAACGCCGGCATAGACGCGCTCGAGATAGTCGTTCGGTAGGGTCACTGTTGCCTCCATGGAAACTTGGATCCTCTCATCACCAGGCGATGAAAGGATCTAACTCTTTGTTTGGTCGCGTTTTCCTCACGCGAACGGGTATCCGCTTCGCTCGAAAGCGCGTCTGTTCTCAGCCCTTCACCGAGCCGCCGGCCATGCCTTCGATGAAGCGGCGCTGCAGCAGGATGAAGAGGACGACGACGGGCAGGACGATGATGAGGGCGGCGGCCATGATCTCACCCCAGTCCGAGCTGTACTGGCCGCTCAGCAGGAAGAAGGAGACGATCGCCGTCATGTTGTCGGCGCCCTGCAGGAAGGTCGTGGCGATCAGGAACTCGTTCCAGGAATAGAGCCCGATGATCAGCGCGACGGTCAGGATGCCGGGCGAGACGATCGGCAGCATCACACGGGTGAAGATCTGCCAGTGATTGGCACCGTCGATCTGCGCGGCTTCTTCCAGCTCGCGCGGAATGGCGAGGAAATAGGTCCGCAGCAGCATGACGGCGAAGGGCGAGAAGATCGCCGTGTAGATCAGCGCGACCGCGAACGGATTGTTGATCAGCCCGAGCTTGGCGAAGCCGAAATAGAGAGGGAACAGGAAGAGTTGGATCGGCGCCGTCGTGGTGCCGAGCAGGTAGAAGGTGACGATCTTCCAGCTCTTGACCTTGCGCCGGGCGAGCACATAGGCCGTCAGCGAGGCGGTAGAGCAGACCAGAATGATGGTCGTCGCCGTCAGGATCGCCGAATTCAGCATGGTGGTCGAGAAGCGGGCGTCTTCCCAGGCGCGGGTGAAGTTGTCCCAGCGGAAGGTCTCCGGCCATGCGAGCGGGTTCTGCACGATCTGGGTCGCCGGCTTCATCGAGTTCAGCACCAGCAGCGCGATCGGGAACAGCGTGACGATCAGCGCGATGCCGAGCGCGCCATAGGTCAGGAGCAGCGTCGTGCGGCTCTCGACCAGTTTCACTTCGTGCTTCACGACTGGAACTCCTTGGCCTGCGCCCGGATGTAGAAGGCGGTCGCCGCGAGGCCGAACAGGCTGATGACGACGGCGACGGCGGCGGCCTTGCCGACGGCGAGGTCATAGAAGGCGCTGCGATAGGCGAGGGTGGAGAGCACTTCGCTGGAGAAGGCGGGGCCGCCCTGGGTCAGGATGTAGACGAAGTCGAAGACGAGGAACGACCAGATCACGGTCATGATCATCATCAGCGTGATGGTCGGCCGGATCGCCGGGATCAGCACGTAGCGCAGCGTGTTCCAGAAGCTGACGCCCTCGACCCGGGCGAATTCGATCTGTTCCTGCGGCACCTGGCGGAGTGCCGCGAAAAAGATCACGCAGAGAAAGCCCCACCAGTGCCAGAGATCGACGGTGGCGATGCCGAGCAGCGCCGTCGAGGGCTGCGTCAGCGGATCGATTGTCGGGAAGCCCATGCGCTGGAGCATGCCGTTCACGCCCGAGACGGGGCTGTAAATCATGCCCTGCCAGACGCGCGCCAGGATGGCGGTCGCGATGATCATCGGCAGGAAATAGATGACCTGGAAGAACATGCTGCCGCGCTTGGCGACAAGCAGCAGCGTTGCCGCCAGCAATCCCATGAAGATCGGGATGGTCAGGAAGATGCCGGTCCAGATCAGGTTGTTGGTGAGCGCCGTCCAGAAGACGCGGTCGTTCCAGAGCGCCTGGAAATTCTGCAAGCCGATGAAGACGGGCGTGGTGATGCCGTCCCAGCGGAAGAAGGCCAGCGAGATGGTCAGGAGTGCCGGAACAAGGATGATGACGACATTGATGAGCAATGTCGGGACGAGATAGAGCCGATGCATGCTGGTTTCTCCGCGGGAAGAAGCGGCGGCGCCCGTCGCGCCGCCGCTCCGTCAGGCGTTCGGTTTACCGGGCCGGGATGGCCGGTACCTTGCCGTCGGCCTTTTCCTGCAGGAACGTCGCGTTGAGCTGTTCCAGGAACTGCGCCGTCGTGCTGCGGCCGAGCCAGACTTCCTCGATGCCGCTGACCAGGTAGGAATCGGTCGCCGGCGGCAGGAAGGTCCAGCTCGTGTAGCCGTACTGGTTGTCGCCGACCGCGTCGGCCAGAGTCTTCATCGTCTCGCCGTAGAGCGGCAGGCCGTTGTCGACCGTCACCTTCGACAGGTCGGAAAGCGGCGTGTTCCACTCGCCCGGCCAGGCCGAATTCATCGAGCCATAGGCCTTGTCGGAGAAGATGTAGTCGATCGCCGCGGCGGCGCCGTCGGCGTTCTTGGAGGTCGCCGCGATCGAGAAGGTCGAACCGACACCGAGCGGATAGACCGGGCCGCCAATGCCCTCGGCGCTCGGGAAGCCGACAAAGCCGGCCTCGGCGTTGTTGGGCGGGAAGTAGGTGTTGACGCGCTGGAACTGCCAGGTGCCGGTCGGCATCATGCCGGCCTGTCCGGTCGCCATCTGCGCGAAGGCCTGCTCGTCGCTGAGCGAGAAGTAGTTGGGGCCGAAATAGCCCTTCTGCCACCATTTGTTCAGCGTATCGATCGCCTTGACGAAGGGCTCGGCCGTCCAGGGGAGCTCGCCCTTCAGCGCCTTGTAGACGTTCTCCGGGCCCGCGATCGCGTTCAGCACGATCGTGACATAGTGCTCGTTGGCCGGGCGCCAGTTGGCGTTGCCCGAGGCGAACGGAATGATCTTCTCTGCGAGCATGGCGTCGGCCAGTGCCTCGACCTCGGCGATCGTGGTCGGCGCCTTCCAGCCGTGCTTCTCGAACAGGGTCTTGTTATAGAAGAGGCCGAGTGTCTCGTAGGTCTTCGGCAGCGCGTAGAGCTTGCCGTCATACTTGCCCATCTCCAGGAAGACGGGGAGAATGCGGTCGGTCCAGCCGAAGCGCGCGACATAGTCGTCGAGCGCCAGCAACTGGCCGGCGCGTGCCATCGGCGCGACATAGGTCGGGCCGGCGGTATAGACGATGTCCGGGCCGTTGCCGGAAAGCAGCGCCACGCGCATCTGCTTGTCGAGTTCGGTGCCGCGATAGTCGATGGTCAGGTTGAAGTCGGGATTGGCGGCATTGAACGGCTCGATGATGCCGGACTTGATGTAGCCCTGCTGCTTCGGATCGGCGCTCTCGTACCACCAGGTAATGGTCTTGCCGGCCGCCAGCGCGTGCCCGACCAGGGCGGTGCTGGCGAGGAGTCCGAGCGACCCCGCGATGAATGTGCGTCTGTTCATGGTTTCCTCCTGCGATCAGTCTGACGTCTAGACCGTGCCGCGCTCGATCAGCTGGAACGGCATTTCCTCGGTAGTGCCGCCGCCCGAGCGGGATCCGCTCAGGCGGTCGATCAGGATTTCGGCGGCCTTCTCTCCCATCCGGTCCTGGAACTGCGCGACGGTGCTGAGCGGCGGTGTCACCAGCCGCGCCGCCGATATGTCGTCGAAGCCGAAGACCGCGATCTGGCCGGGGATGTCGATGCCCCGCTCGCGCAACGCCTGCATGACGCCGATCGCCATCAAATCGTTGGCGGCGAAGATCGCCGTCGGCCCGTATCCCGTGGCCAGGATGGCCTCGGCGGCGCGAGACCCCGCCATTTCGCTGAAATCATTCTCGATGATGACGAGCGGCTCGATGCCGGCGCGGCCAAGCACCTCGCGATAGCCCTCGACCCGGACGCCCTGCGGTCCGCCGGTGCCGGCCACCATCGCGATGCGGCGATGCCCCTTGGCGATCAGGTGCTCGGTCACCGCGATGGCGGCGGCGTGGCTGTCGACGAAGATGTCGTCTATCGCGAGGTCGCCGCCGCGCTTCTTGGCCGATTCGATCCGGACCACAGGGATGCCGATATCGAGCAGGGGCACGAAGTCCTGCACGCGGACGGTGAAGAACACGCCGATGACGCCGTCGACTCGGCCCTGTCGCGCCCAGTCGAGGAAATGGCGCTCGCGCGCGGGCACGCCGTCGGTGTTGACGGCGATCACGTCGTAGTCGCGCTCCTGGGCGATCTTCTGAACGCCGCGGATGAGGCCCGGATAGAAGGGGTTGGTGATGTCGGGGACGATGCAGGCGATGGTCATCGTCCGCCGCGTCTTCAGCGCCTGCGCGAAGCGGTTCGGCACATAGCCGAGTTCCTCGGCGACGGCGCGGATGCGCTGCACGGTTTCGGCCGAGACCGAAGCCGTGCTGGCGCCGCCCAGCACCATCGAAACCGTTGCCTGCGAGACGCCGGCACGGATCGCGACGTCCTTCTGGGTTGGCCTGCTCGACATTCATCATCCATTTATACGTATTAGTTATACGTATAAATATGGGCGCGACGGAGTCAAATGATTTCCGCCTGGGTGCGGGAGGGAGGGATGTCGTGCTGTTGCTCGATCGCGTGCGCTGGCTGGATGCGGCCCGCGCGCCGGATGGGCTCGATCCGCTTCGGCCGGTGAGGACAGTGTATCGCCTGGCGCGGGACGAATAGCCGATCGGTCGCTTGCGCGCTCCGCGCCGAGCAGGAGGGCTCGCCGCATCTGCCGCAGCGTAACATTCTTCCCGAATTACATCCTTCCGGATGGTCCTGGCGATCCGGCTATAGAGACATATCCGTTTTGTTTTGAGCGGATGCATCGAAACATAATCGTACAATGGCCCGCAATATCGACATGGACGTTCTATATTTCTATGATCCCAATCTTATGGATCCTGAATATTCTAGAATGTTCAGGAGAAAAATATGGCAATATGTAAGAGTTATTTGGAATGTTTATGAGTAGACCGTTCCGGCGTTGCGGCTAATCTCCCGCCTTCTTTGCAACAGGCCTAAGCACAGGCACAGCTCTTGGGAGATTTCCATGGATCGCAGGTCGTTCCTGAAAGCCAGTATCGTTGGTGCCGCCGCAGCGGCCGCGCCCTATCGTGCGGCGCACGCCGAGACCCAGGCTGCCGCCGGACCGAATGACGTCCCCTCGCTCGCTGGCAAGACGATCGCGATCAGCATCGTCGGGACCGAGCACTTCTTCGACATCAAGGCCTATCAGGCGCAGATCGCCGAGGTCGAGCGGCTCGGCGGCAAGGTCATCGGGCTCGATGCGGGGCGCAACGACCAGAAGCTTGTTTCCCAGCTGCAGACCCTTGTGACGCAGAAGCCCGACGCCGTCATTCAGACGCTCGGTGCGCTGCCGATCGTCGATCCCGGCCTGAAGAAGCTGCGTGATGCGGGGATTCCCGTATTCACGGTAGACGTCGTCAGCGAGAACTCGATCAACAATTCCACGTCGGACAATTTCTCGCTCGGCGCGCAGCTTGCGCTTCAGCTTGCCTCCGACCTTGGCGGCAAGGGCAATATCGCGTTGTTCACGGCCATCGAAGGCGTCGTCCCCTGCGAAATCCGCCTGGAAGAGCTGCATGCCGTGCTCAAGCACTATCCGGATATCAAGGTCATCCAGCCGGATCTGCGCGAGATCGTTCCGAACACCATCCAGGACTCGTTCCAGAAGGTGACGGCGCTGCTCGCGCAATATCCCGAGGGTCGGCTCTCCGCGATCTGGGCGTCCTGGGATATTCCCGTTCTCGGCGCGACGCAGGCCCTGCTTGCCGCCGGCCGCAAGGACGTTCTCACCTATGGCGTCGACGGAACGCCGGAATATCTCGCCCTCGTCGCCGATCCGGCTGCGCCCGCTGGCGCCGTCGCTGTCCAGCAGCCGGAGCTCATCGGCAGGACGGCGGTCCAGAACGTCGCGCGCTACCTGGCCGGCCAGAAGGTTCCCGGCACGAGCTTCGTACCGGCCATTCTTGCCAACAAGCAGAATGCGCAGGACGTGCAGAAGCTCGTTGGCCAGGTGACCTGATCGAACTCCGGACAGGCGGCGGCGTGCGGTGAAAACCGCACGTCTTCGCCGTCATGATCCTATCCAGGCCGTCGACGGCCCTGTTCTTCGAGTGAAGATTCTTGAATACGCGTTCCGATGATCTGGCGCTTGAGCTGGCAGGCCTCGTCAAGCAATACGGCCCCGTGCGGGCGCTGGACGGCGCCAATCTCTCGGTGCGGCGAGGCGAGGTCCATGGCCTTATCGGCCAGAACGGCGCCGGCAAGTCGACCATGATCAAGATTCTCTCCGGCCTCGAACGCGCAGACGCCGGGGAGATCAAAATCCGCGGCGAGGCCGTGGAGGGGCTGACGCCCGCCGAAGTGCTGACGCGCGGCATCGGCGTCATCTATCAGGATCGAATGACGATCCCTTCCTTCACCGTTGAGGAAGCGCTTTTCTACGCGACGCCCGCTGCCTCGACCAATGGTGTCACGGTCAACCGCCGCGCCCTGCGGCGCAGGGCGGATGAGCTCATCGAGCGCTATTTTGGCGTATGCCTGCCGAAGAACAGGCTGTTGCGGGACCTGACGACCGCCGAACAGCAGGTAGTTCACATCACGCGCACCTTGTTGCTCGGCCCACATATCGTCGTCCTCGACGAACCGACCGCCGCACTCGCCCGTCGGGAGGTGGAGAGTCTTTTCCGCGGCATCGAAGCCATGCGGCAGGACGGCATCACCGTCGTCTACATCTCCCACTATCTCCGCGAGATAAAGGAGATCTGCGATCGCATCACGGTGCTGCGCAATGGCCGCGACGTCGCCATCCTGAATGCCGGGACGGCCAGCATCGAGCATATGACCGGGCCGATGATCGGGAGCGACATAGGCTCGCTCTTTCCCGCGCGCGGGGAGAAGGCCGGCGCGCCGTTCTTCGTCGCCCGGGGGCTTGGACGACGGTCCGGCTTCCGCGATGTCGACCTCGTCGTTCGCAAGGGGGAGATCGTCGGCGTGACCGGGCTGATCGGCTCCGGCATCAAGGAATTCACGCGGGTGCTCTTCGGCCTCGACGCCGCCGATGACGGCGTCATGGAGATCGACGGCGCGGCCTACGCGCCGCGCACGCCGCGCGATGCGCTCGCCGCCGGTCTCGCGCTCGTGCCGGAGGATCGTCGCACCCAGGGCGTCGGGCTGCCGCTCTCGCTGCGCGAGAACATCGTGCTGGCGAGCCTCGAGCGCTTCAGCCGTTTCGGCTTCATGCGCCGCGATGCCGAGACCAAGCGGGCGAGGGGCTTCATTGCCTCGCTCAGCATCAAGGCGCCCGACGAGACGGTGCCGGCAGGAAGCCTCAGCGGTGGCAACCAGCAGAAGGTCGCCATCGCCAAGTGGCTCTGCCGGGAGGCCTCCCTTTACGTCCTCGACGAGCCGACCGTCGGCATCGACGTCGCGGCCAAGGCGGAAATCTACCGTCTGCTCCGCGGTCTCGCCGATGCCGGGCATTCGCTCATCGTCGTCTCATCGGATCTCGACGAGGTGAGGGGACTCGCCGATCGCGTCGTCGTCCTGCATCGCGGCGCAGTGGCGCTGGACGCGCGATCCGAGACCGTCTCTCCCTCGGCATTGCTAGCGGCCGTCGTCGGCGGCCGTCCGGAAGAAGCTCATGACATCCATCACCACTGAAGCGTCTCCCAAGGCGCGCGCCTGGGAGCGCAGCGAAATTGGCGCGCTGTTGCCGGCGATCCTCCGCGCCGGCGCGCTCGTCCTCTTCGCCGCGATCTTCGTCGTCTTCGCGATCCAGTCGCCACTGTTCCTGTCGCCGGGAAACCTGCTCGCCATCGTCTCGCAATCGTCGGTGCTCGGCGTTCTCGCCTTCGGTCTCACCATCGTGGTCATTGTCGGCGGAGACAACGCGCTGGCCGGCGGCATCGACCTGTCGCTGGCCGCGACTATGGGCCTCGCTGCCGCGGTCTACGCGACGCTTGTCCGGACCGGGCAACCGGAAGGGATCGCCATCGGGGCCGCGCTCGCGGCCGGCCTGGGCATCGGCCTGCTGAATGCCGTTTCCGTTGTTTGGCTCCGCATGTTGCCGCTGCTCGCCACGTTGGCTGGCATGACCATCGCGGTCGGCCTGGAGCAACTGGTGACCAAGAGCGCGACCATTCTCGTCGATAGCTCGCTGACGCGGTTTCTCGGCGGGACGGACGCCTTCGGTTTCCCGATGCTCGCCCATGCGCTCTTCGCGACGGCTGTGACGCTGGTGCTCGTCACGCGCTACACGACCCTCGGTCTCAACATGCAGGCGGTCGGCGGCAATCCGCTGGCCGCGCGTGCCGCGGGCCTACGCGTCCCGCTCTACATTGGCGGCTCCTATGTTGCGAGCGGCCTTTTTGGAGCGCTCGGAGGCCTGTTTTCAGTCAGCTTTCTCGGCGCCAGCTCGAAAGGGGCCGACGAGATGCTGCTGCCGATCATCGCGGCGACGTTTCTGGGCGTGGTGTTTTCGCGCCGTCTCGTGCCGACCATCGCCGGGACGCTCGCCGCAAGCCTCTTCATCGGCATGCTGACCAACGGCTTCCAGTTGCTCAACGTATCGAGCTACTGGGTCAGCGGTATTCAAGGGGTGCTGACGCTGCTTGTTGTCGCCGCCACGACCGTGAGGCCCCGGACATGAGCGTCCTCGGAGTTCTGGTTTCGCCCACGCGGGGAGAGACGGCCCGCCTGGCGCGGTTTTCGCGCTTCGGCCTGATCCTCGCCGTCGTCGTCGCCTTCCTTTTCTTTACGCTGCTCGCGCCCGGCTTCATCCAGCTTTCGAACCTGCGCGGCATCCTGGTCAACAATTTCGCGCTGCTCGCGATCGCGGCCATCGCCACGACGCTTGCGGTGCATAGCGGCGGCATCGACCTCTCGGTCGCGACGGCGATCGATCTCGCGAGCCTGGCTTTTGTCTCGGCGATCGTCCTCGGCGCCGACGTTCCGTTCGCCATCCTCGCCGCGCTCGCGGCAGCGGCATGCAGTGGGCTCTTCAATGCCCTGCTCATCGCAGGCCTCGGCATCCCTCCCTTCCTCGCGACGCTTGGCACCCTGTTCATCGGCCATTCCGTGCAGCAACTCGCGACGGGCGGCGGGAACCCGGTCTATATCTCGTTCAAGAGCGTGCCACCGGCCCTGCCGGTCCTGGCGCGGGGGAGCGTCGTCGGCGTGCCGATCCCCGTGCTGGCGGTTTTGGCGTTGAGCCTCCTCGTCTATCTGCTGCTCGACCGCACGCGGTTTGGGCGCCGTAGCGCAGCGATCGGCGTCGAACCGCAGCTCGCTCATTATTCCGGCCTGCCGGTGCGCGCGACGCTTGCGACGGTCTATGTGCTCTCGGCCGTTATCGCGGGCACCGCCGGAATCTTCCTGTCGGCGAATGTCAGTGCCTACATGCCCTTCTCGGGCAATGCCTTCCTGATGAACGCCATAGGCGCCGTCTATATCGGCACGACGGTCAGCAAGGCACGCGCGCCGAGCGTGCCGGGCACACTCGCCGGCGTGCTTTTCCTCGCCATCATCGCCAACGGGCTGCTGCTCATCGGCTGGGATTTCTACTGGCAGCAACTGGGTTCGGGCATCGCCATCTTCCTGTGCCTTGCCTTGAGCTACGGCGTCCAGCGATTGCGGTCCTGACCAGCCTGCCAAGCCTTCGGAGAACATGCGACATGACACAGATCGAGCTGGCCTGGGGTGAGGGGCCGAGCCAGGAATATGACGGGATCGCCGGACGCTTCCGCCCCGTATTTGCCCGCATCGCGGACGGCGCCGCCGCGCGCGAGGTCGCGCAGGGGCGGCCTGCCGAGCCGATCCTCTGGCTCAAGGAGGCTGGCTTTGCGCGCGCTCGCCTCCCGGTGGAGGAGGGCGGGCTCGGTCTTCGCCTCTCCGAGCAGTTCGCGCTGCTGATCGAGCTCTCCGAGGCTGATTCCAACGTGACGCAGGCCCTGCGCGCCCATCTCGGCTTCGTCGAGGACATCGTCGGTCTGCCGCATGGGGAGCGGCGGGCGCTCTGGGCTGGGCGGATCGCGAGGGACGAAACGGTCGGCAGTGCCTGGACCGAAGTCGGCGACGCGCCGCAGTTCGGCTTTTCTACGCGCCTTGCGGAGCGGAACGGGCGCCATTTTCTGAATGGCGCCAAATTCTATACCACCGGCTCGCTGTTCGCGGACTGGATCGACGTCGGCGCCACGCGCGAGGCGGACGGCGAGACCGTCGCCGTTTCCGTGCGCCGCCAGGCACCGGGCGTCTCGGTCGTGGACGACTGGGACGGCTTCGGCCAGATCGGGACGGCGAGCGGCACGGCGACATTCGTCGACGTCGACGTCGCGGACGAGGACTTCGTCGTCGAGGCGGGACGCTTTGAATATTCGCCGGCTTACTACCAGCTCGTGCATCTCGCCACGCTCGCCGGCATCGGTCGCGCCATCGTTCGCGATGTCGGCACCCTGGTGTCGACGCGCCGCCGTTCCTATTCCAATGCCCCATCGTCCCAGCCCCGAACTGATCCGCAGGTCCTGCAGGTCGTCGGTCGCACGCGCGGCGCTGCCTATTCCGCCGGTGCCATCGTGCTGCAGGTGGCCCGAAGCCTCGATCGGGCTTTCGAGGCGAGGCTTGCAGGCGATGCGGAAGCCTACCGTCGCGCCGTCGATATCGCGGAGTTGGAAACATCGCAGGCCCTGCCGGTCGTCTCCAGCCTCATCCTCGACGCGGCGACGGTGTTGTTTGATGCCGTTGGGGCCTCGGCTACCCGCAAGGGGCTCGCACTCGACCGTCATTGGCGCAATGCGCGCACGCTCTCCTCCCACAACCCGCGCATCTACAAGGACCGCATCGTCGGCGACTATGCGGTCAATGGCACGCCGCCGCCCGAGCAGTGGCAGATCGGCACGCCAGCCGGCGCCTGACGGGCTCTTCCGTCCGGCGAGCCCGATGGGGCTTGCGTCTTGAATTTCGCCCGATGGCGAGCTCCGCGGCAGCGGAAAGGCAATGACATGTCCGAATTGATCCTGAACGCCTTCATCATGAACAGCCCCGGCCATCTCTCGCCGGGGCTCTGGACCCATCCGGACGACATATCGGTCGATTTCGGCACGATCGGCTTCTGGGTGCGTTTGGCAGAGCTTCTCGAGCGCGGGCTGTTCGACGGGCTGTTCATCGCTGATGCCTACGGACACTACGACGTGTTCGAGGGATCGCCCGGGCCGGCCTTCGCCCATGCGGTCCAGATCCCGCGCAACGATCCGCTGCTCTTGGTTTCGGCGATGGCCCATGCGACACGGCATCTTGGTTTCGGCATCACGCTCTCGACCTCCTACGAGCCGCCCTTCGCCTTGGCGCGACGGCTTTCGACCCTCGATCACCTGACCAATGGCCGGATCGGCTGGAACGTCGTCACCTCCTCCTCGGACAGCGCCGCACGCAATTTCGGGCTCGACCGCCAGCTGACGCATGAGGAGCGTTACGAGATCGCCGATGAGTATCTCGAGCTCTGCTACAAGCTCTGGGAGGCGAGTTGGGAGGAGGATGCCGTGGTTGCCGACAGGGCGCGCGGCCTTTATGCCGATCCTGCCCGCATCCATCCGGTCGATCATGCCGGCCGCCATTTCCGGGTGCAGGGACCGCACCTCGTCGCTCCCTCGCCACAGCGCACGCCGCTCCTGTTCCAGGCAGGCGCTTCGTCGGTCGGCAGGCGCTTTGCGGCCCGGAATGCCGAATGCGTCTTCGTCGGCGCCCCGTCCAAGACGGTGCTTGCCGGCAGCGTGCGCAAGCTGCGACAGGCCTTTGCCGATGCCGGCCGGGACCCGGCGTCGATTGCGATCATTGCCGAGCACACGGTCATCACCGCGCCGACGAGCGCCGAGGCGCGCGACAAGCATGCGGAGTATCGCCGCCATGCGTCGCGCGAAGGGGCGCTGGTGCTGATGTCGGGTTGGACCGGCGTCGATTTCAGCCGCTTCGCCCCGGACGACGTGTTCGAGCACGTCGAAAGCGAGGCGATCCGGACTGCCGTCGAGGCGATGAGTTCGGCCGATCCTTCCCGAAAATGGACCGCCGGCGAGATCGCCGACTGGTGCGGCATCGGCGGGCTCAGTCCTGCCTCCGTCGGTAGTCCAAGCGAGGTCGCGGACGAACTGGCCAGCTGGGCGGCCGACACCGGCGTGGACGGCTTCAACCTATCCTATGCCGTCCTCGATTCCGGCTTCCGTGACTTCATCGACCTGGTCGTGCCGGAACTGCAGAACCGCGGCCTCTACAAGACGGGCTATCGGGAAGGCACGTTCCGGCAGAAGCTCTTCGGCCGGGGCGACCGTCTTGAAGCGCCCCACCCGGCGGCTGTCGTGCGGGACGACTTCGCATCGGCCAGAAACCTACGGGCGACGCGCCTGAGGCCCTAGCAGCCGGCGCGAGGCTATCTGCTGAAGGACGAGGAAGCCGACCTGCTCATCGGCATCCTGCGCGCCGGCTCGACCGCGGCGAACTCTCCTTGTCACATCGGTATGATCTACCGGCGGCTGCGCATCTCGACATGGGCCGGAAGCGGCCCTCGAGGCGGTTCGGCGCGGGTTCGGCTGACCTGGTCGACAGTGCCGCGAATGCCAATGCCGCATAAGGATGCCTGCATTCACCGACGATTGGGCCGTCTTCGCCCCCCTGAACGGGGGCTGCCAGGTAGAGGCGCCTCAGGCAGTCTTGCCTTTGGGGGATGCCGGAAATCACTCGGCAAGGCGCTTTACCGGTTGCCGGGCTGGCATGCCGGGCGGCGGCGCGGCGAGCAACGTCACCTCAAAAACTGGATCCACTGGCCGGCCGCTGGGCGCGGTTGAAGGCCCTTGCGCTGATTGACCTTGAGGATGGCTCATGCTCTGCAGATCGAAATTCCTGATTTCCGTCGCGGTCGTCTCCCTGCTCGGATCGCGAGCGGTGTACGCCGGCGGCAGCGTGCTGCCATTGAGCGACATACCCGGCCCCCTGCCGGCCAACAATCTCGGCGTCGCCTATCTCGACATCTCGGGTGACGGCAACACGGTTGCCGGCATTGTGCGCACGGGCGTCTACAGCTATCGCCCCTACACCTTCACGGCGACCGGCAAGACCGAGCTTTCCATGCCTGCCGGCGACGATGTCGGTTATGCCTACGGTGTATCCGAAGATGGCACGGTGGTCGTTGGCTACACCTCCGTGGATCCCTATTCGCACAACAAGGCCCAGGTCTGGCGCAATGGCGTGCGGACGCAACTCGCGGACCTGGAGCCACAGCCCGACGCGCTTCTGACTCCGCGTTCCAGCATCGCCTATGCCGTGTCCGGCGACGGCCATGTCGTCGCCGGAACCAGTATCCTGTCCGCCTATCCCGGCGCGGGCGTCTATCACGCCGTGCGATGGGTGGATGACGGCGCCGCCCAGGACCTGCAAGGCGGAGGGTTCCTCTCCAGCATGGCGCGGGCCGCATCGAGCGACGGCAGCGTCATTGTCGGGTATGGCGGCGCATCGGCCCACACGGAAGAGGCTTTCCGATGGACGTCGTCCACCGGCATGGTCGGTTTGGGCGTCCTCGCCGCTCACGAAGCCGCCACGGCCCGCAGCCGGGCCCTCGGCGTCTCGGCCGACGGCGCCGTCGTCGCCGGCGTCTCGATGTCGGCAGCCGGCGCCCAGGAGGCGTTCCGCTGGACCGCCGGTAGCGGCATGGTCGGGCTCGGCTACTTCTCTGGCGGCACGTACAGCGCCGCAAGCGGCATCAATGCCGACGGCAGCGTCGTCGTCGGCAGCGCCGACCGAACGGGCGACGGTGTCGTCGGATTCCGCTGGACCGAGACCGGCGGTATGCAATCGGTCGGCGACTGGCTGTCGGCGAATGGTGTGTCGACGGGAACCGACAAGTTCACCTCCGCCGACGGTGTCGACGATACCGGCAACGTCGTGTTCGGCAATGGTCAGATCAACGGATCGACGCAGCGCTACATCGCTCGCGTAGCAACAACGCCAACTCCCACTCCGACCCCGACCCCCACTCCGACGCCGACGCCGACACCGACGCCCACGCCGACACCGACGCCCACGCCCACCCCGACGCCCAATCCGACGCCTACGCCCACGCCCACGCCCACGCCTACGCCTACGCCTACGCCTACGCCCACTCCGACTCCAACGCCGACCCCCACCCCGACACCGACTCCCCCCGGCACCGGCGTGATCGGCCTGGACGACTACATCGAGAGCCTGGCCAGTCTTGCAGCGCCGCTCTCGACGGTCAGCGCCATGTCCAACCTGAGCCTGTGGGGCGCGCATCATCGCATCCTGGCGGACAACGGGCTCAGCTCGAATCGCTGCTTCTGGATCACGGGGGATCTCTCCCGCCTGAATGACGGGGACGCCAATCAGTATGTCGGGGAGCTTGGCGCCTGCGCCGATGTCGGTGATTTCCGGATTGGCGGAAGCTTCGGCCTGTCCCGGGTCGACCAGGATCTTGCCTTCGGCGGCAGCAGCCGGATCGACGGCTACTATTTCTACGGCGAGGCCGACTACACCATTCCCGGAACCTCGGTCGTCGCCAGCCTTTCCGGCTATGCCGGAAACTGGAACACCGATATCTCGCGCAACTACCTGAATGGCGCCGATGTCGACACCAGCACAGGCAGCCCGGATGCCCGCAGCTGGGCGGTTCGCGCGCGCGTCGATTGGCTCAATGCGGTGCAGTGGGGGCAGTTCTATCTGTCGCCCTATGCCGCCTACACGCAGGGCCGCGGCACGGTCGATGCCTATACCGAAAGCGGCGGCGGCTTCCCTGTCTCGATCGACGAATATAGCCAGACGGCCAGGGAAAGCCGCATCGGCACCTCGGTGAAGGTCGCGCTCGCCAAGCGGACGGAACTGCGCGTCAATGGCGAATGGGTGCATCGTTTCGATGGCGACGGCCCGCCGGTCACCGGCGAGATTCTCGGCGGTCTCGGCACCTTCGCGACGCCCGGCCAGAAAGTCTCCAGCGACTGGGCCCGTGTCGGCGCGGATCTCGACCAGCGCATCGGCGCAAACGCGGTGCTCACGGTGTCGTTGCATGGCGCGCTGGGACAGTCCGAAGACGCATCCGCATCGGGAAGCGTATCCCTGAAGGTCGGCTTCTGACCCTGGCGGGCGAGAGCGCCCCTCTCTCGCCCGCCGGAACCGCGCCAAACGAGAGCTGCCAATGGAACTGACCTGCTATCTCTATCCAGGCTGGAAGCCGCGCATTCGCGCGGCTTCATCGCGGCGCGGCTGGATGGACGCCACGCCGGAGGCCTTCGCCTATCGTTGCCTGCCGCTCGCGATCGCCAATTCGCATGGGTGGGAGATTCTGTCGCCCTGCAGCTTCGAGGCCGTCTGGAACGGAGGCATGGCCCCCGGCGACGTCATTGTGCGGGCGCATCCCGGCAGCCTGCCGCATGAACGTCCGGTCGGGCTCTTCGGCCAGGGCGTGCTGACCTTCCATATCGCCGGGATCCTGAGGACCTCCCCCGGCTGGAATCTGTGGGTCGGCGGTCCCGTGAACAGCGCCAAGGACGGTATTTCCCCCCTCTCCGGCGTGGTCGAGACTGATTGGTCTTCGTTCACCTTCACGATGAACTGGCGCTTCACGCGTCCCCACCATCCCGTACGGTTCGAGGAGAACGAGCCGTTTTGCCATGTCTTCCCGGTCGAGCGGGCCGCGATCGAGATGACCGAGCCACGCTTCGCCTCGATCGAGGACGAGGCTGGCCTGAAGGAGCAGTTCGAGTCCTGGAGCCGGTCGCGCGATGCCTTCCACCGCAAGATGGCGCAGGAGCCGCCAGCGGCGCCGGCCGATAAGTGGCAGAAGTTCTACTATCGCGGCATCCATGCAGATGGCGCGGCGGGCATCGCCGATCATCAAACCAAGCTGCGGGCGCGGGAGTTCAAGTCCGAAAGTGGTAAGTCCTGTCCGATGTCGTCGCGCAACGACGGTCGATAGGCCGCTGTCGCGCCCCTAGCTTGTCTCGTCTCGACCGCCTTGCGCCCGACCGCCCAGGCCATCGCCAGGAAAGGAACGACTGCCGCGAACAACCCCGGCGAGAAGTGCCCTCGCGTCGCGAAGAATGGCAGGGCGTGAAAGGAGATGGCGTTGATCGCCATCAGCGACGCGTATCAGCGGCGCGATCGGAAAGCTCGGGGCACGGCCGCTTGGGCGATGCCGAGCGCCACCACGACGCCGTTGGTGACATGGAAATCCACCACTCGACCGGACGCTTGATGACGCGCTGGCCCAGTGGCGCCAGTCGAAGACGAATTCTTCGAGGATGTGGATGACCTTGAACGTTTCGCTTTCTATCGCGCAATTCGAGCGGGACATGCGTCCCCCTCCGAGCAGCAGAGCCCATCGCTTCGGCGCCTTGGCGCGCACCAAGACCGCACATGTAGCCGCAGCAGGCCGCTAACCTGAGGACTTGTCGTCCCTATTCCGGGCAGGGGAATATCGAAGTTTGGGGGAGGGTGCTTTGGTACAGTTGGGTGGGCTCGAACCACCGACCTTCGGAGCCACAATCCGACGCTCTAACCAACTGAGCTACAACTGCCTGCCAAAAGCGAGCGGAACCTAGAACCAAAGTTCGAAGGTTTCAAGTGCGGATTCGGACTTATCCGCAGGAGGTTTTCCGCTGTGCAAAAACGGCCCGATTTTCGATCGGGCCGTCATCATTCCAGTGGGATTCCGCCATCCGTCGCTCCTGCCGCGAACCGAGGCAGCCGCGACGGACGCGGCTCAGTTCGGCTGGAAGCCCTTGAGCGCCTTCTCGACGCCCTGCTTGACCGGGCGCGAGGCGTCGGTGGCCAGCTTCTGCGTGAATTCCTGCAGGTCGCGGGTCTGTTCCGTCAGCGTGTCGAACTGCTTGCGAGCGAAAGACGCCTGCAGTTCCATCGCCTCGGCGAACGACTTGACGCTCAGGAAATCGCGAACGAAGGCGAAGGTGGCGTCGGAATGGGTCTTGGCGTTGTCGAGCGACTTGTGGCCGAGGGCGACGAGCCCTGTGCGGGTGGTCTCATAGCTGTCCTCGAGCGCTTCGGTCGCCTCTTCGGCAGCGCTCTTCAGCTTGGCATAGGCATCCTTCGAGCCGCTGACGGCCTTCTCGGCCATGTCGCGGAAGGCGGCCGGAACCTCGACGTTCGGCACGGCGAAGCTGAACGCCTCGAACGGCGCCTCGAAAGCCTTGCTCGACTTGGCGCTGGACTTGCTGCTCTTGGGGGAGGCGGAAATGGTATCGGACATGAACTGAAAGTCTCCTACGGGCTCCATGGCCGTCGCGGAGCCTGCGCCTGGATCCTGTTATTGGGTCCGTGGCAACCCCGATCGACTTGTTGTGACCATACGTCAACGAATTGTGCGGCGCAACAATTTATTGCAACGCACAATTCCAGAGCGATTTCAGTCCGTTAGGAGGGGCGCGCCGCATGGGCGCGCAAAAAGACTGGGCAGAGACGATCCGAATCTGCCGCTTTCACTATCAATCTGCCGGTCCGGCAGCCTATTTCTTCGCCTGCTGCTGGACGTCGCTTGCCGCCTTGCCCAGCGTCTCGGCCATATGCTGGCCCTGGCTCTGCACCGTCTCGACCTGGTTCTTCAGGAAGTCCTGCTGGATCTGGCCGAGTTCCTCGACCGTCCGCGCGCGCACCAGCTTCTGCGCGAAATCGAAGGAGGCGGCCATGTTCGCTTCCAGGAAGGCGAGCGCCTGGCGATTGACGTCGCGGGCGCCGGATTGCAGCGTCTTTGCGGAGGTTTCGGACTTCTCGACGGCCTTCACCGTGGCGGTCATGAAATCGTCGAAGGCCTTCTTGGCCTGATCGACGCTCTTGTCGGCAAAGGCGCGCATCTGCTCGGGGATTTCGAACGCGGTTTTGTCAGCCATTGCCATCTCCCATGTTGAGGCAAGACAACAATAGCCCCTGCGGGGAGCGACGCAAGGCGAGCCTGCAGCGAATGCTTCCGCCTGGCTCAGATTTGATGGAAGACGCAAGCAACACATTAACCAAGGGATGGAAGAGATAAGGGAGCGCGGCCGCCACGGCGTGGACCGGGCAGGGGAGGCCCTATATTAGCTTGTCTCTGGACAAGGCGCCCCCTTGCCGCGACGCGATGGGGCGGCGGCAGCCGGGATGCGGGAACGGGATGCGCGAAAGCGGCTTGAACGGGAAGCTGCGCGGGGCGATGGTCAGAACGCCGGGATGGCGGGAAAAGTGACTTCTGTATGAGTGGACGCGATCTTGCCTATCTCGACCTGTCGGCGCTGCCGACCGTCGGACCGGCATTGCTGTCCGCGCAGCCGAGCTTCGTCTGGGCAGCGGACGGTCGCCGCGTGCTCTGGGCCAACGCCGCCGGCGCCGCCTTTTTCGGCGCCAGCGAGCTCGACCGCCTGCTCGAACGCCGCTTCTCGGACACGCTGCCCTCGACCGGCCAGATCGCCCGCTTCGCCCGGGCGCTGCCCATGGGCGCGGCGCGGATCGAGCGCATCAGCTTCGCGACCGGCGGCCGGCTGCAGAGCCTCGCCGCCAGCTGCACGCGCATCGCGCTCGCCGACAAGACGAGCGCCGTCCGCATCGCGCTCGAAGCGCCGCGCGGCGGCGCCGCCTCGCTCGTCGAGCGCGCCGAGCGGCTGACCGACGCGGTCGTCTCAGAGGATTGCCTGGTCGCCATTCTCGATGCCGCCGGCGATGTGGTCGCCGCCTCCGGCGGGCTGGATGCCCTGACGGCGGCGGAGAGCGCCATCGAGGCGCTGGTCGCCGGCATCGATCGCGGCGACGAGCGGCTGGTGAAACGCGTCATCCGCATCGACACCGTGCGCCGCCCCGCCGGCGTCGCCCGCTTCGAGGAGGATGGTCGCCGCTACCATCTGCTGATCGTTGGCCCGGCCGAGCGGGTCCAGCTGGAACCTCTGCCGGCCGTCGAACCGCCGCTGGTGGAACTCCCGGCCTCCGCGTCTGCACCGGTCGAGGCGGAAGCGCCCTGCGAGCCGCCGGCGATCGTGCCGGTGCCGGTTGCCGTTGCCGAACCTGAGCCGGCCGCCGAATCCGCACCGATCGGACCCGAGACGGCTCAGCCGCCGGTCGAGCGCGCCCGGTCGATGGCGGATATCGTCGAGGCGGTAAGCGAAACGGCGGTCGCCACGCCGGCCGAACCGGTCGATGTTTCCGAGCCCGAGCCCGAGCCCGAGCCCGAGCCCGAGCCCGAGCCCGAGCCCGAGCCCGAGCCGCAGGCAGAAGCCGAGGTGCCGGCGCCGGTCGAAGCCGCGACCGAAGCTGCCGCCGAGCCGCCGTCCGCGCCGGTCGAGGCGGAGGGGCGCTTTCAGTTCGTGCCGCCGTCCCGTCCCGTCCGCTTTGTCTTCCAGATGGACGCCGACAGCCGCTTCAGCTTCGTCTCGCCCGATTTCGCGATGGTGGTAGGGCCGAAATCAGCCGCGATCGTCGGCGTCGCCTGGGCCCAGGTCGCCGCCGAGCGCGGCCTCGATCCGCAGGGGGCCATCGCCGCCCTGATCGCCCGGCGCGACACCTGGAGCGGCGCGACGCTGAGCTGGCCTGTCGATGGCATGGACCAGCGGGTGCCCGTCGATCTGGCCGCGTTGCCGGCCTTTTCGCGTGATCGCGCCTTCGAGGGCTATCGCGGCTTTGGCGTCATCCGTCCGGTCGAGACGCGGCGCGAGCCGCCGGCTTCCGTTCCCAAAACTCCCGGCGCATCCGCGCCTGCCGCTTCGCCGGCCCGCCCCACTGGCACCGAGCCGTCGAATGTCGTGCGCCTGCCGCGTCCCCCCGTCAGCGCGGCCGAGGCGGAGCGGTTGAGCATGCCGGAGCAGGACGCGTTCCGGCGCATCGCCGTGGCGCTCGGCGCCAAGGTGGAGGACACGCAGGTCCCGGCTTCGCGGCCGGCGGAGCCGGCCGAGAAGACGCCGGATGTCGGGATGCCGCCTGCCAGCGAGACGCCGGTCGCCGAGGCGCCGCCGTCTGTCCTGCCGCCCGAGGCGCCCGTCCCCGCGGCGCCGGAGATGCCGGCTGAGGCCGCAGCCGAGCCGAACGACGAGGTGGCACCGACCGAGCCGCCGCCGGCGGTCGAGCCGGAAGCCTTGCCTGACGAGCCGGTCGCCGCGTCCGCGGCGCCGTTGCCGGAGCCGGTGGTGGAAGTCGCCGCCGAGCCCGCTGCTGTCGAGCCGCAGCCGCTGAACGAGGCACCGGTCGTCGCGCCGCGGGCCGTCCAGGATGGCCAGCTCGTCGAGGATCTCGCCGCCGCCGGCCAGAAGATCGCCGAGTTGGAAGCGATCCTCGATACGGCGACCGACGGCGTCGCCGTCGTCGATGCCGATGGCAGCATTGTTCGCATCAACCGCAGCGCCGAGGCGCTGTTCGGCGTCGATTCCGCCCATGTGGCCGGCCTGCCTTTCACGCATCTGCTCGCCGAGGAGAGCCGCAAGTCGGCGCTCGACTATCTCGAGGGGCTGGCCCAGAACGGTGTCGCCAGCGTGCTGAACGACGGCCGCGAGGTCATCGGCCGCGTGCCGCAGGGCGGCCTCATCCCGCTGTTCATGACGATGGGCCGGCTCGGCGAGACGGGCAAGTTCTGCGCCGTGCTGCGCGACATCACCCAGTGGAAGAACGCCGAGGAAGAGCTGATCAACGCCCGGCGCGCCGCCGAGACGGCGTCGATGCAGAAGTCGGATTTCCTCGCCAAGGTCAGCCACGAGATCCGTACGCCGCTGAACGCCATCATCGGCTTCTCGGAAGTGATGATGGAGGAGCGCTTCGGCCCGATCGGCACCGAGCGCTACAAGGAATATCTGCGCGACATCCATGTCTCCGGCGCGCATCTGATGAGCCTGCTGAACGACCTGCTCGATCTCTCCAAGATCGAGGCCGGCAAGCTCGACCTGAATTTCGAGGCGGTGGCGCTCAACGACATCGTGATGGAATGCGTGGCGATGATGCAGCCGCAGGCCAATCGCGAGCGCATCATCATCCGCACCAGCCTTTCGAGCCTCGTGCCGAGCATCGTCGCCGATCCGCGCTCGATCCGGCAGATCGTGCTGAACCTGGTTTCGAATGCGGTCAAGTTCACGCTGGCCGGCGGCCAGGTGATCGTCTCGACCGCGCTCGAGGAACGCGGCGAGGTGACGCTGCGCATCCGCGACACCGGCATCGGCATGTCGGAGAAGGACGTCGAGACGGCGCTGATGCCGTTCCGCCAGGTCGCGACCTCGGCCAAGCATCGCAGCGACGGCACCGGCCTCGGCCTGCCGTTGACCAAGGCGCTGGTGGAAGCCAATCGCGCCGCTTTCCAGATCGACAGCGCCGTCGGCCAGGGCACGCTGATCCGCGTGACCTTCCCGGCGACCCGCGTGCTGGCGGGCTAGGGCAAGCAAGCCTCTCCCGCAAGCGGGCGAGGGGACGCGCCCGTCCGGTTTTCTCCGAAGGTCCATGGCGATCAGGAACAGGCGCAAGCCAGAAAGCCCTCGCCCGCTTGCGGGAGAGGGTTGGGTGAGGGACTTGTTTCGATGGTCTGGTCCATCGGCGCGGATCGGCGACGCACCCGCGCACGATTTTGGCCCAACCCGAAGGGCTTGACGGAAACCGGGCCATTTCGGCGTCGCTACCGGCTCGTTGGGTGAGGCCCAACGTCGCCGTCATCTCCTTGAACTGACCCGATTTCCATCAAGCGCTGCCTCGTTCCCAATGGAGTACGGACCCTAGGAGACCGCAGGCCTCGTGCCCAGGCTGGTGAAGAAGCGCAGCAGATAGCCGTCGGGGTCGGCGACGACGAATTGGTGGTGACCGAGCTCTTCCGTTTCGCGCCGATACCAGCGCTCCTCGAAGGGGAGGGTGATCGGCGCGGCGTGGCGCATCCGCTCCCAGAGCTTGCCGACATCGTCGACCTCGATCTGGAAGTTGACGCCGCGGCCGAACGGACGCTGCAGCGGCGCGGCATGGAAGCGCCGGCCGGGGCCTTCCGCCTCCTCCAGCATCAGATGCACGCCGTCGCGGTCGAGATAGGCGAAGCCTTCTTCCGGCCGGCCATAGGCGAGGCGGAAGCCGGCGAGCCCGACATAGAAACGCAGCGCCTCCGCGAGGCTGGTGACTTCCAGTTCCGGAACCAGCCGGGGCGGTGTGGTCATTCTGCCGCGATCTGCATGGAGAGGTTGTCGAGCGACGACACGATATGCTCGGCGAGGGCGTCGACGATCGGGTTGGAGGGCTTGTTCCACGCCCGCACCAGCCCGATTTCGCAGGGCGGCAGGCGCGGGAAGCCGTCCGCCTCGCCGAGGACGCGCATGCCCGGGCGCAGCGCCGATTCCGGCATCACCGAGATCGCCAGCCCGGCGAGGACGGCGGCGGAGACGGCGGTCGAATTATTGCTGGAATAGAGGATGCGGTAGCGCCGTCCGATCGGGCTCAGCGCTTCGATCGCGCTCTTGCGCCAGCAGCAGGTGTCGCGGCCGAGCGCCAGCGGCAGCACGTCGTCCTGCTCCAGCTGGTGATGGTTGGAAACGACCCAGAGCAGGGGCTCCTGCCGGACGACCTCGGTCATCGGCGTGCCCTTGATGTTGGTGATGATGCCGAGATCGAGCCCGCCCTCGCGCAGGCATTCGATCAGCTGCACGGTCGGCTCGCAGACGACCGTCACCTCGACGCGCGGGTTGGAGCGCGAGAAGCGCGCCAGGATTTCCGGCAGGAAGCGGTCGGCATAATCGTCCGGCGTGCCCAGGCGGACGCGGCCGGAAAGCTCGTCGTCGTCGAAGGCGGCCATCGTCTCGTCGGAAAGGCGGACCATGCGGCGGGCATAGCCGAGCAGGCGCTCGCCGTCTTCGGTCAGCTTGGCGCTGCGCCCGTCGCGGCCGAAGATTGGCTTGCCGATCCGCTCTTCCAGCCGTCGCATCTGCATCGAGACGGCCGACTGCGTCTTGTGGACCGTCTCGGCGGCCCGCGTGAAGCTGCCGGAATCCGCGATGGCGACGAAGGTCCGCAACTGGTCGAGATCGAGCATCGTGGCCATGGCATTTCTCCCGATCGATGCAGGAACCGTTCCGGATCTCGCGGAAATCCCGACGTTTCGCCCGCGAACGAAGCATCGGCGTTTCGGCTGGAACGGTCCGCCGGGAGGGTGCAAGAAGCAGCCGCACCCGGACGACATGCATCATCAATTACGATGGCTGATATTAGAAACATTCGTTGGAATGATCAATCGCGACGGGGCATCTTGAGGCTGTACCCAAGACGCGTGCCGGGCAGCCCCTTCGAGACGATCGAAGGAACCCTTCACGCTTGCCGACGGAGGCTGACATGACCACATTCGAAACGTATACCCCGCATGCACGCGTGTCGCGTGGCCGCCAGATCCTGACGATCGGCGCCGGCGTCGCTGGCGCTCTGGTTACGCGCTTTCGTATCTGGAAAAATCGTCGTTCCGTGGCGCGCCTTCTGCAATGGGACGCGCATATGCTGCGCGACATCGGCCTGACGGAAGGCGACGTCTATTCCGCCCTCGCGTCCCGTGCCGACCAGGATGCCTCGGTGCAGCTTTCGATGCGGTCGCTCGAGCGCCGCTACGCCAACCGTGCGCAGGCGCAGGATCGTCTCGCACAGGCTGCCGAACTGCGCGGCCCCGCCGCACGCTATGAGCGCAAGGCCTGAGCCCCACGGGCCTTGCTCACCCCTGCAGCCGGAACCCCAAGATCCCCTGGCGGTTCCGTACTTGGCCCGCCGCGCATGTGGCGGGCCTTTTTCATTCCGCGGACGCCGGTGCCTCAGTCCTTCTTCGGCAGGGTCGTGAAGCGGTCGAAGATCATCTCCATCGACTTGCGATAGCTGTTCTGCATGCTGCGGCTGGCATCGAACAGGCGGTCGATCACCTCTTCGTTGCTCATCGGCTCGTCGTTCGGATCCGGCTCCGGTTCCTTCTCGGGGCCGAGGAAGCTTTCCATCAGTGTGACGAATGGCAGGTCGGGCCGCTTCTTCGGCGCCGGCTTCGGCGGCGGGCCACCGGTCATCTCGCGCATCATGGCGAGGAAGGGGTTGGCATCGGCCTTGGTCTGCCGCTGCAGCCCACCCATCATCATGTTGGCCATGACCGGCATCATCCGCCGCACCACGTCCTGCGTGATTCCCGTCGTCGCCTCGACCTGCAGGGCAACCGCGCGGGCGATCTCCAGCGAGCCGAACATCCGCTCGACGATGCTTTCGCCGTCGGCCTGGGCGCGCGGCGTCAGCGCGGCGAGCGGGTTCTCGAAATAGGACTGGAACTGCCCGGCGCCGACCTTTTGCCAGAAGGCGGCGACGCCGAACGGATCGGCGGCGCTGCGCCGGAGTCCGAGCCAGAAGGCCGGCATCATGGCTTCGAACGCCTTCGCCTGCTGGTCCGGGGAGATGCCGAACTCCTTGGCCATGGACGCGGCGAAGGCCCCTTGCTGGGCCTCGAGCATCAGATCGTAGAACGTCTTCATCGCGTGCTCCCGCAGCCCGTCAGTCAGCGTCGCGCGGCATCGGTTGGCGTCGACCAATGTCCGCCGGCCGGCTAGTGCGTCATCAGCACCGGCAGGGCCAGGTCGTTGAGCATGCCGCGCGTCGCCCCGCCGAGAATCCACTCGAGCAGGCGGCTATGGCCATAGGCGCCCATGACGATGATGCCGGCGTCGGCGTCGATGGCCGCCTGGCGGATGGCCTTGGCGACGTCCTTGCCGGGATTGGGCACCTTGCGGATGCTGCTCTCGACGCCGTGGCGCAGCAGATGGCCGCAGAGCCGCTCGCCGGTCGGCAGCTTCTTGCCGTCGTCGACCAGGACGATCTCGACATGCTTGGCCATCTTGAGGAAGGGCATGGCGGCGCGGACGGCGCGCGAGGCGGTGATGGTGCCGTCCCAGGCGATCATGATCCGGCTCGGATCGATCGTCGTCTTGCCCTGGCGCGGCACGATCAGGAGCGGCGAGCCGGCGTTGAACAGCACGGCCTCGGTCAGCGCCTCGCGCACGGGCTCGGGATGGTCGGGATCGTCTTCGCCGATGATGACGAGATCGGCGAGGCGGACCTCGTGCACGATGCCGTCGAGGCCGCCGCCGGCCATGACGTCGACCAGATGCGCCTCCCCGTCGATGCCGGTTTCGGCGGCGATCTGGTGGAAGGCGTCGATCGCCGTCTCGGCTTCCTTGAGCGCCTGGTTGCGGGCGCTGATCATGAAATCGGCCGGGACGGGGGCGACCGCATAGCCCGGCACGATCGGATCATAGGCGAGCGAAAGGCCGGTCAGGTGCGCTTCGAGGCGCTTGGCGAGATCCGCGGCGGCGCGGACGGCGCGCCGTTCGCCGGCGAGATCCACGACGACGCTGATGTCCTTGATATCCATGATGCGCTTCCTTGACTTATCTCGACCGAGGCGAGGCTAGAGTCTACTCCGCCCACGCGCTTTGAGAAGGATCAATCGACAAGAATGCGCAACTAGTAGGCGTGGCGGCGGAAGACCTCGCCGATATCGCCGTTCCACTCGGTGCGGCACTCGTGCAGCAGCCTTTCGGCGAGCGTCTGGCCGCTGGCGACGATCTCTTCGAGCGGCTGCAGGTGGACGGCTTCGTCATGACCGTCGCTGTTCAGCTGGTTGCGGGCGGCGAGGCCGCGGCGCGAGATCTGCAGCATGTCGCGGGCGATGTCACGTACCGTGCGATTGCGGAACGGCGTCGCAAGCGCCGTGCGCGGAACGCCGTCGCGCAGCGCCTGGCGCTCCTCCGCCGTCCAGTCCTTGACCAACTCCCAGGCCGCGTCGAGCGAGGCCTGATCATAGAGCAGGCCGACCCAGAGCGCCGGCAGTGCCGTCAGCGACCGCCACGGGCCGGCATCGGCGCCGCGCATCTCGATGTACTTCTTCAGCCGCACGTCCGGGAACAGCGTGGTCAGATGGTTGTTCCAGTCGGAAAGCGTCGCCACCTCGCCCGGCAGAGACGGCAGCTCGCCCTTCAGCAGGTCGCGGAACGACTGGCCGGCGACATCGTGATAGGTGTCGCCGCGCTTGACGAAATACATCGGCACGTCGAGCGCCCAGTCGACATAGCGCTCGAAGCCGAAGCCGTCCTCGAACGCGAACGGGATCAGGCCGGAGCGCCGGTTGTCGGTGTCGCGCCAGATCTCGGCGCGGTTCGACAGAAGCCCGTTGGCATTGTTGTCGAGGAAGGGCGAATTGGCGAACAGCGCGGTCGCGATCGGCTGCAGCGCCAGCGAGACGCGCATCTTCTTGACCATGTCGGCTTCGTCGGCGAAGTCGAGGTTCACCTGCACCGTCGAGGTGCGGAACATCATGTCGAGGCCCCGCGTGCCGACCTTCGGCATGTAGCGCGCCATGATCTCGTAGCGCGATTTCGGCATCACCGGGGTCTCGGCCAGCGACCAGATCGGCGAGGTGCCGAGGCCGATGAATCCGACGCCGAGCGGAGCCGCGCATTCGCGCACCTGGGCGAGATGCGCATGCAGCTCGCGGCAGGTCTGGTGGATCGTCTCGAGCGGCGCGCCGGAAAGCTCGAACTGGCCGCCGGGCTCCAGCGAGATGGCGCCGCCGCCGACCGGATCGACGAGGCCGATGATCAGGCCGCGATCCTCGATTGGCTGCCAGCCGAGCAGGCCTTCCATCAGGCGCAGGATGCGTTCGATGCCGCGCGGTCCCTCGTAGGGAACGGGCTTCAGGTCATCGCTATAGAAGCCGAACTTCTCGTGCTCGGTGCCGATCCGCCACTGGGCCTTGGGCTTGGAGCCGCTGGCGATTACGTCGACGAGTTCGTCGCGCGATTCGACGATCGTGGAATCGGTAGCGTCGCGGGCCATGAGTACTCCGAAGCAGTGAGGCGCGGCACCTTAGCGGCGTGCCGCAGGAACGGCAATGGACGCGCCCTTCGCCCGCAAAACTGCGGCCGGCGGTGGACCAGAAGCCTGAATCAGTGCACCGATACCACCCTGGAAGCGCTTTCTGGGAGGAAAATCAGAATGTCCGATTCGACGAGGCCTGCAGCCATCATCACTGGGGGAACGCGCGGCATCGGCGCGGCGATCGCACGCGCGCTGGCGGCGCGGGGCGTCGACCTCGTCCTCTCCGGCCGTCACCGCGACGAGCCGGTGGAAAAGCTGATGCGCGAACTGGGCGCGATCACCGGCGTCCTGTTCCATGCCGCCGACGCGGCCGACCCGGCCTCCGCGCCGGCGATAGTCGATGCGGCGCTCGCCCGCTTCGGCCGCATCGACTATCTCGTGCCCTCGGCCGGTGGCGCGGTTCCCGGCACGGCGCTGACGGTGACGCCGGAAGCGTGGGAGAACGCCTTCCGCGTCCATGTCCATGCGCCCTTCCATCTCTTCCGCGCGGCGCATGCTTCCCTTGCCAAGCAGGGCGGGGCGATGCTGCTGATCTCGTCGGTGGCGGGCCTGCGCGGCTGTCCCGCGACGATCGCCTACCAGACGGTCAAGGGCGCGCTGCCGCAGATGGGCCGGGCGCTGGCGCGCGACCATGGCCATGAGGGCATCCGCATCAACACGATCTGCCCCGGCATCATCGAGACGCGCTTTCACGAGGCGATGACGCCGGAGGCGCGCGCCAACAACCTCGCCAACCGCATCCCGCTGCAGCGCCTCGGTTCGCCCGAGCAGGTGGCGACCGCCGCCGTCGAGCTCCTGACCAACGAGTTCATCACCGGCGAGACGCTCGTCGTCGACGGCGGCATGAGCATGCGGATGGTCTGATCGCGCAACCCGGAAGGCCGCGGCCCTCCGGGGCCTTCCCGTTGCTCAGCGCCTGCCGAGCACGATCACGTTGCCGACCATCACCAGTGCAAGGCCGGCGATCGCGAAGATCGTCCAGTGATAGCCTTCGGCGAAAGTCGAGATCAGAAGCGCGAAGACGGGGAACAGCACCGTCGAATAGCCGGCCCGGCCGGAACCGATCCGCCCCAGCAGGGTCAGATAGGCGAAGAAGGCGATCACCGACGAAAGCAGCGACAGCCAGAGCCACGAGGCGATATACTGCAATGACCAGTCGATGATGAACGGCTTGCCGAGGATGGCGGCTGTCAACGCCAGGATCGCCGTGCCATAGGCCATGCCCCAGGCGCTGGCCGAGACGACCGGGATGCCGCGTTTCTGCGTCGAGGCGGAAATCATGTTGCCGATACAGAAGAACAGCGTGCCGCCGACGCAGAGCAGCAGGCCAATCGCTGCGTCGTGGTCGATCTCGGTGCCGGCGATCTCCGGCCAGAACATCAGCGCAACGCCGCCGAAGCCGAAGGCGGCGCCGAGCAGGATCCGCCGGTCGATCGGCTGGCTCAGGAAGATGGCGCCGAGCAGCATGTTGAAGACGGAGGCGAGCGAGAAGATGACGGCGAGCAGGCCCGAGGCCAGTTTGGCGCCGCCGACATAGAACTGCAGGAAGTTCATCGAGAAGATGAAGAAGCCGAGCCCCGCGAAGCGCAGATGCTCGGCGAGCGGGAAGGCGAGGCGATAGCGGCGGAGGACGCCCCAGCCGAACATCACCAGCGAGGCGAGCAGGAACCGCCAGGTCAGCGCCACCTGGGGCGCGACGACGCCGAGCTGCAGCTTCAAGGCGATCCAGCTGGTGCTCCACGCGAAGACGGTGACGGCGTAGAGCGAATAGTCGAGCCGGGTCATCGCGCCGCCGGCCGGTTTCGGCGCTGGCGGCGTGGCGGCGGCAGTCGCGCCGGCGGGGATCGAATCGGAAAGGGAAGGCATGCGGCGGTCCGATTTGCGGGGGGCAAAGGCCACCGAGAGCAGGAACGTCGAGGCGCGTCCAGCAAATCTTTGTGAGTGAAACCTCACGCATTTTGATGAATCGGTCCGACGGAATTTGGGAACTCGCGGAGAACTGCGCCGAATAACGGCCAAAAAGTGAAGCCGGGCGCTGGGTTAGCGCTGGCTGTGGCCGGCCCGCCGCGAGCTTACCGCGATTTAATGAGGAACCCGAAAGCGATCACCCCATAGCTTAGGTGTACGCAGGGGAAAGCTCATCATGCGCAGATCCGTTGTCCTTGGCTTGGCGGTTGTCGTCGTGCTTGGTTTCGGGGTGGCCTACAAGCAGGGCCTGCTTCCGGCCTGGGTCGACGGCCAGGTGGCGAGCTCGGGCCCTCCGGCCAGCGGGCGCGGCGGCGGCACCGGCAAGGCCGGCGCGCGCAACATGGTTCCCTCCGTCACCGTGGCGACGGCGGAAACCGGCAACCTGCCGGTCCGGCGCTCCACCATCGGCTGGATCAACTCGGTTTCCTCGACGACCGTGACCACGCAGCAGCAGGGCGTCGTCACCACCATCGCCGTGGCGAACGGCGCCGACGTCAAGGCCGGCGACCTGCTCGTCCAGCTCGACGATCGTGCCGCGAAGGCCACGCTGGCGCGCGACAAGGCGGCGCTGGCGCGCGATCAGGCCACGGTCGTCTCGACCAAGGCGGATCTGAAGCGGGCGCAGGACCTGGTCGCCCGCCAGGTCGATTCCGCCCAGCAGCTCGACCAGGCCGTGGCGGCGGCGGCGAGCGCGGCCGCTGTAGTGCAGCTCGACCAGGCCAATATCGATGCCGACCAGGTCGTGGTCGACGACATGCACATCACGGCGCCGCATGACGGAAGGCTGGGGGCGTTCGCCATCACCGTCGGCAGCCTCGTCCAGCCCGGCACGACGGTGGTCGTGCTGACCGACATGGACAATCTCGAGGCCAATTTCACCGTCTCCGACGCCGATGTCGGCCTGCTGCGCCAGTCGCTTTCGGCCGGCAACGTGCCGGTCCGGGTGTCGCCGTCCAATCCGCCGACCGCTGCGGTCTCCGGCCAGAAGGCGGGCGGCGATCCCGCCCAGGCGACGCCGGCCGCCGCAGCGGAGCCCGCTCCGGTCCCTGCCGCCCAGGCGACCGTCGATTTCATCGACAGCAACATCAACTCGGGCTCCGGCACCATGGCCGTGCGGGCGGCGGTTCCCAACCGGAACCGCGAGTTCTGGCCGGGGCAGGCCGTCAAGGTCGAGATCGACCTCGGCTCCCATAGCGATGTCGTCCTCGTGCCGACCGTCGCCGTGCAGCCCGGCCAGAACGGCTCCAACGTCTTCGTCGTCAAGCCGGACCAGACCATCGATGTCCGCCAGGTGCAGCTCGCCGGCATCGTCGGCGATCGCGCCGGCATCGTCTCGGGTCTCGAGGCGGGTGACAACGTGGTGACCGAGGGGCAGCTCTCGCTCGCGAACGGCATGAAGGTGACGGTGCGCGATGGCAAGCCGGCCGCGGCCGGCGCTGCGCCCGCCACTGATGCCCCGAAGACCGACGCGCCGCAGAAGAAGTCCGGCGTGCCGGAACAGGTCAGCGGATCGGAGGCCAAGCTGTGAAGATCTCCGAACTCTGCATCCGGCGCCCGGTCGCCACGACGCTGTTCTTCCTCGGCATCGCCATGGGCGGCGTCTTCGCATACCAGCAATTGCCGGTGGCCGCCCTGCTGGAGGTCGCCTTCCCGACGATCAGCGTCTCGGCGCAGTTGCCCGGCGCCTCGCCGCAGACGATGGCGACGGCGGTCGCCACCCCGCTGATCAAGCAGTTCGAAACGATATCCGGCATCGACACGATCACCGCCACGAGTTCGCTCGGCAATTCGCAGGTCGTGCTGCAATTCGTGCTGAACCAGAACATCGACACGGCTGCCGGCGACGTCCAGGCGGCGATCGACCGCGCCCTGCGGCAATTGCCGCCCAACATGCAGAACCCGCCCAGCTACCGGAAGGTCAATCCGGCGGATGCGCCGGTCCTGCTGCTGGCGGTGCAGAGCTCGACCCTGCCGATGTCGACGGTCGACGACTTCGCCGAGAACGTCATCTCGCCGAGCCTCTCGACCCTGCCGGGCATCGCCCAGGTCGGCGTCTATGGCGGCCAGACCTATGCCGTGCGCGTTCAGGCCGATCCCAACAAGCTCGCCACCCGCAACATCGGTCTCGACCAGATCTCGACCGCGCTCGCCGCCGCCAACGACCAGACGCCGGTCGGCACGATGCAGAACAAGAGCCAATCGCTGGTCATCGACGCGCCGACGCAGATGGTGAACGCCGAGGCGTTCAAGCAGCTGATCGTCGCCAACCCGAACAACAACCCGGTCCGCCTTTCCGACGTCGCCAACGTCGTCGACAGCGTCCAGAACACTGAGACCGCAGGTTGGTATGACGGCACGCGCTCGATCGTGCTGGCGATCCAGCGGCAGCCGAGCGCCAACACGGTCGCCGTCGTCGACGCCGTCAACGCGCAGCTGCCCAAGCTGATCGCGTCGATGCCCGCCTCGATGACGATCAAGGTGCTGAACGACCGCTCGACCTCGATCCGCGCCGCCATTGCCGATGTGCAGACGACGCTGGCGATCACCATCGGCCTGGTGATCCTCGTCATCTACCTGTTCCTCGGCAAGCTTTCGGCCACCTTCATCCCGGCGCTGGCGGTGCCGCTGTCGCTGGTCGCCGCCTTCGGCGGCATGTATTTCTTCGGCTTCAGCGTCGACAACATCTCGCTTCTCGGCCTGACGCTCGCGGTCGGCCTCGTCGTCGACGATGCTATCGTCATGCTCGAGAACATCATGCGCCACGTCGAGGAGGGGATGCCGCCCTTCGAGGCGGCGCTGGTCGGCAGCCGCGAGGTCGGGCCGACGATCGTCTCGATGACGCTGTCGCTCGTCGCCGTGTTCCTGCCGGTGCTGCTGATGGGCGGCGTGATCGGCCGGCTGTTCAACGAGTTCGGCGTCGTCGTCACCCTGGCGATCGGCGCCTCGATGGTGGTGTCGCTGACGTTGACGCCGATGCTGACGGCCCGGCTGCCGAAGTCCGCCACCAGCCATGTCCGCCGCGGCCCGGCCGCCTGGTTCGAGCGCGGCTTCCTCTGGGTCGAGCACCGCTATGATCGCGGCGTCGGCTGGTGCCTGGCGCATCGCTTCATCATCCTCGGCGTCTTCCTTGCCTCGGTGGCGGCGTCGGGCTGGCTGTTCATGACGCTGCCGAAGGGCTTCTTCCCGCAGGAGGATATCGGCCAGCTCTCCGTCTCCACCCAGGCGCGCCAGGACATCTCCTTCGACGCCATGGTCGGGTTGCAGCGCCAGGTCGAGGCGACCCTGAAGGCCTCGCCCTATGTCGTCCATGTCGCCTCGTTCGTCGGCGGCGGCCCGGGTTCGGTGACGCTCAATTCCGCCTCGCTGTCGGTGCAGCTGAAGCCGAAGGACCAGCGGCCGCCGTTGAACGTCATCCTGAACGACCTGCGGGCGCAGCTCGGGAAGATCGCCGGCATCCGGTCCTACATTCAGCCGGTGCAGAACCTGCGCATCGGCGGCGTCAGCTCGCAGAGCACCTACCAGCTGATGCTGCAATCGATCGACGAGCCGACACTGAACGACTGGGCGACGCGGCTGACCACGGCGATGCGGGCCGACCCGCACTTTGTCGACGTCGCCAACAACCTGCAGAACAATGCCCTGCAGGCGCGGATCGTCGTTGATCGCGACAAGGCGGATTCGATCGGCATCTCCGCCGCGACGCTGCGCCAGACGCTGGAGGACGGCTTCGGCACGGCGACCGCCGCGACGATCCAGTCGACCGGCTCCAGCTACGACGTCATCCTCGAATATGATCCGCAACTCGCCTGGTCGGACAGCCTGCTCTCCGACATCCGCGTTCGCTCGGCGTCCGGCAATCTCGTGCCGCTATCGAGCTTCGCGAGCGTGCAGCGGACCTTCGGGCCGGTGACGGTCAACCAGCTTGGCCAGCTGCCGGCGGCGACCATCTCCTTCAACCTGCCGGACGGCGTCGCGCTCGGCGACGCCACCGCCCAGGTCGAGGTGCTGAAGCAGCAGATCGGCGTGCCGGCCAGCGTCTATACCTCCTATGCCGGCACGGCGCAGGTGTTCCAGCAGTCGCTGGCGACGCAGGGCCTGCTGATCTCCGCGGCGATCCTGACCATCTATGTCGTTCTCGGCATGCTCTATGAGAGCTTCATCCATCCGCTGACCATCCTGTCCGGCCTGCCGGCGGCGGCGTTCGGCGCGCTGGTGGCGCTGAAATGGGCCGGGCTCGACCTCTCGGTGATCGCCCTGATCGGCATCCTGATGCTGATCGGCATCGTCAAGAAGAACGCGATCATGATGGTCGACGTCGCCATCGACGGCCAGCGCGAGGGGGGCCTCGAGCCCGAGGCGGCGATCCACCGCGCCGCGGTGCGCCGGTTCCGGCCGATCATGATGACGACCTTCGCGGCGCTGTTCGGCGCGGTGCCGATCGCGCTCGGCACGGGCGCCAGCGCCGAGCTGCGCCAGCCGCTCGGCATAGCGGTGGTCGGCGGCCTGCTCGTCTCGCAGCTTCTGACGCTGTTCATCACGCCGGTCATCTATATCGAGATGGAGCGCTTCAGCCGCTTCCTGTCGAGCCTGCGCCACCGCACGGCCGCGAAGCCCGGCACCGAGCCGGCCGCGCCCGAGACGGGAGCCCAGCCGCTGCCGCAGCCGGCGGCGGAGTAGGTCGAGGCAGTTCGGCGCGAGCCCAGAAAAGTCCGCGCCGCGCACTGGCGGAATCGTTCGGTTCGGCATCTATTGGTGGATGCCTCCATCCTGCGAGCCGACCGTCCATGCGCATCCTCGTCGTCGAGAACTATCAAGCCACGTCGCTCGGCCTGATCCGGCCGGCGCTCGCCGCCGCCGGGGCGGTGATCGATGTCCGCCAGGCGCATGAAGGCGATCCGTTGCCCGATGCGCCGGACGGCTACGACGCGATCATCGTGCTGGGCGGCGGCCAGAGCGCGGTCGACGACGAGAAGCATCCCTACCTGCCGCGCCTCGCCAGGCTGATGCGGGCCTTTGGTGACGCCGACAAGTCCGTGCTCGGCATCTGCCTCGGTTCGCAGATTCTGGCGCGCGGCTACGGCGCCCGCAACGTCCTCGGCCGGCCGACCGAGTTCGGCTGGCAGGAGGTGACGCCGACAGAGGCCGGGCGCGACGATCCGGTCGTCGGCGTGCTGGATGGGCCGTCGCCCCTGTTTCACTGGCATTCCGACACCTTCACCCTGCCGGAAGGGGCCGTGCACCTCGCCACCAGCGCGATGACGCCGCACCAGGCGTTTCGCATCGGCCGCGCCGTTTACGGCATCCAGTTCCATTTCGAGGCCGATACGGCCCTGGTGCGCGACTGGAGCGACGCCTTCGGCGACGTCGCCGCCTCGATCGATCCCGATTGGCCGGAGCGCCACGCGCGCGAGAAGGGGCCGCTCGGCAGCCGCGCCGACGCGGCCGGCCGGGCGATCGCCCGCGCCTGGATTGCGACGATCCGATGAACGGATTCGTCAATCGCGGACCGAACGGCTAAAGCTGGTGCCACCGCGGCCGAGGGGGCTGGCGGCCTTTCTGACCTCAACGAACGCTGGAACCTCACCATGCGCTTTTGGAAGACCATTGCCTTCGCCGCTGCCGCCGCGCTTGCGCTGGGGGCTTCGGCGGCCCGGGCCGCCGATCTGCCCGATCTCAAGGGCCGCACCATCGTCGCCGTCACCGAAAATGCCTACACGCCGCTGAACTTCGTCGATCCGAAGTCGGGGCAGGGCATCGGCTGGGAATACGATGCCTTCAACGAGATCGCGAAGCGCCTGAACGCCAAGGTCGACTGGAAGCTGGCGAGCTGGGATACGATGATCCAGGCCGTGCGCGATGGTCAGTTCGATGTCGGCATGGACGGCATCACCATCAATGACGAGCGCAGGAAGCAGGTCGACTTCTCCGATCCCTACATGATCTCGCAGCAGCTGATGCTGGTCCGCGCCGACGAGAACCGCTTCACCGATGCCGCCAGCTTCAAGCCGAACGACAAGCTTCTGGTCGGCGCCCAGGCCGGCACGACGAATTTCTACGTTGCGGTCTACAACGTGCTCGACGGCGACGAGAAGAACCCGCGGATCAAGCTCTTTGAAACGTTCGGCGCCTCGGTGCAGGCGCTGAAGACCGGCGACGTCGACACCGTGCTGATGGATAAGACTTCGGCCGACGGCTACATCGGCGCCTCGCCGGGCTCGTTCAAGGTGGTCGGCGAGCCGCTCGGCACCGAGGAATTCGGCTTCATCCTGAAGCCCGGCTCGGACCTGACCGCGCCGATCAACGCCGCCATCGCCTCGATGAAGGCCGACGGCACCTTCGACAAGCTGAACCAGAAGTGGTTCTACGAGTACCGGGCCGGCCAGTAGGGATCGGCCCCGGCTGTCATCCTGCAGGATGGACTGGCTCTTCTTTCCCTCTCCCGCGGGAGAGGGAAACGCAGCTTGAGTTTTTCATGCCGTCACCTCCGAAAACGCCGCGTCGCGAAATTCCGTATTGGCTGCTCGCCATCGGCCTGCTCGGCGTACTGTTCCTCTGGCTGATCTCCGCGAATGGCGACTATGCGACCATCTTCGCGGCGGTGCGGCAGGGCGTGTTCGTCACGCTCTGGGTGACGTTCATCGCCTTTGCGCTGGCGATGGCGCTCGGCTTGCTGATCGCGCTGGCGCGCACGTCCCGCCATCGCATCCTGCGCGAGATCGCGACCTTCTATGTCGAGATCGTGCGCGGCATCCCCATGCTGGTGCTGTTGTTCTACATGGCGTTCGTCGGCGCGCCGCAGCTCGTCGCGTTCTGGAACTGGGTGCTGGCGACGCCGATCGAGCAGGGATGGCTGCCGGGCTTGGGCGTGCGCGATTTCGGCATGACGGCGCGGGCCATCGCGGCGCTGACGATCGGCTATTCGGCCTTTCTGGCCGAGATTTTTCGCGCCGGCATCGAGGCTGTTCCCAAGGGGCAGACGGAGGCGGCAGCCTCGCTCGGCCTGTCGCGCATGAAGACCTTTCGCCTCGTCGTGCTGCCGCAGGCGACCCGCACCGTCCTGCCGCCGATCGGCAACGACTTCGTCTCGATGATCAAGGATTCGGCGCTGGTCTCGGCGCTCGGCGTGCAGGACCTGACCCAGCTCGGCAAGGTCTACTCGTCCTCGACCTTCCTGTTCTTCGAAACCTACAACGTTGTCGCGTTCCTGTACCTCGTCATGACCATCAGCCTGTCGCTGCTGGTCCGCGCCCTAGAGCGCCGCATGGCGAGGAGCGACGCGCGCTAGGGTCAGTCGGGCAGGAAGTCTTCGTCGCGGAGTTGGTCGAGCGTCCATGGACATTCGGTCGGGAAGCTCTCACGCGGCAAGCCTGTCTCGGTCGCTGCTTCGCGAACGGATCGACGATACACGGTCTCGACGATGGACTTGGCTTGCGCTGCCAGAGTGCGGCTCTCACGCTCTCGTGCGTCGATGTTGTCGCGTTCGCGCCCGATTGTGATCTCCCAGGAACTGGAGCGCTTCTGGGGCTGGTACTTCCATTTGAGGAGGTGGGCGAGGAGGAGGCGATAGGCGGATTCGAGCGCATGCAGCTTTTCGCTTCCCATGTCCTCGAGTTCCTCGATCAGGTTGGGGAGGTCCACTTCCTGGATCCGCTTCTGGCGCAGCAGTTCGATTTGCTCGTAGAGCCAGAGGTAGACGTCGTCCTCGTAGTCGGTCGGCGTCTCGTAGAGCGGCTTTTCCTTGGCGAGGCCCATGGGGTTCTCCAAACCAAAGCTGGATTTCTCCGTTCACTATGCCACGAACGGAAGCGAGCGACGAGTTCAGCTTTGGGGAGCTTGAGGGGCGGCGGCAGGCCTGGTCTTCACCTCTCATGCAGGAAAGGCGAACGGCAGCGCGGTCGTCCTCTCCGGTCGGAAAGAAGGGGCTATCCCTTGCGCACCGGCCGCTTCGCCGTGGCGCGTTCCTCGAACTGCATCAGCCGCAGCGTGCCGATCTCGGCGCGGGCGCCGGCTTCGGCGGCGTCCCGCATCGAGGCCGAGACATAGGCGATGTGATCGATCGCAGCCTTGCGGGCGGCCTCGGGATCGCCGGCGAAGATTGCGTCGCGCAGCGCCTTGTGCTGGGCGAGCAACTGGTCGCGCGAACCGGTCTGGCCGTAGAGGCGGCTGCGGTTGTAGAAGACGCCGTCGGCGAGCAGCCGGTAGCAGGCCCGCAGCACGTGGATGATGACGATGTTGTGCGTCGCCTCGCCGATCGCCTGGTGGAACTCGACGTCGAGCGCCGCCTCGCGCCGGAAATCCGCCTTGTCGTGCTCCGCCTCCATCGCCTCGATGATGCGGGCGAGGATGGTGCGGTCGGCCTCGGTGGCGCGCTCCGCCGCCATTGCCGCCGCCGTCGCCTCGATCTCGCGCCGGAATTCCAGATAGTCGCCGCCCGCCTTGGGGGATTGCGCGATCAGGTCGACGATCGGCGCGGCGAAGATCGCGCCCTCGATCGCCGCCACATAAGTGCCGCCGCCGGGCCGGCTTTCGACCAGCCCGCGCGCTTCCAGCGCCTTCAGCGCGTCGCGCAGGATCGGCCGCGACACGTCGAGCGTCGCCGACAGGTCACGCTCGCCCGGCAGCTTGTCGCCGGGATGCAGCACGCCCTCCAGCACCAGCATCTCGATCTGTCGCGCCACCTCGTCGGCGGTCGCGCGGGAAGGAATCGGTTGAAAGACCATGCGGAAGAGCCTATCAGCGGAAATCAGGAAGTGGTCAAGAAATTGATCCAGTTGGCGGGCGCGGCCCGCATTTCAAGATTTCAGAACCAATTGGAGCGGCGCCATGGGCGGCTTGAAGGACGCAACGAGCATTGCAGACCTGAGACTTTTGGCGAAGCGCCGCGTGCCGCGCGCCTTCTTCGACTATGCCGATCGCGGCTCCTACAATGAGGAAACGATCGACGCCAACTCGGCCGACTTCAAGGAACTGAAGCTGCGCCAGCGCGTCATGGTCGACGTCTCGAACCGCTCGACCGAGGCGACGCTGCTCGGCGAGAAGTTCGCCTATCCCTTCGCCTTCGCGCCCACCGGCCTCACCGGCATGCAGCATGCCGACGGCGAGATCCTCGCCGCCAAGGCCTGCGAGAAGGCCAACATCCCGTTCGCGCTCTCGACCATGTCGATCTGCTCGATCGAGGACGTCGCCGCCGCCACCTCGCGCCCGTTCTGGTTCCAGCTCTACGTGATGAAGAACCGCAACTTCGCGAAGCAACTGGTCGAGCGCGCCATCGCCGCCAAGTGCTCGGCGCTGATCCTGACGCTCGACCTGCAGGTGCAGGGCCAGCGTCACCGCGACATCAAGAACGGCATGACCGTGCCGCCGCAGATCAAGCTGCACAACGTGCTCGACATGGCAACCAAGCTTCCCTGGGCCTTCGAGGTGCTCGGCAGCAAGCACAAGACCTTCGGCAACCTGACCGGCGTCGAGGGCATGAGCGGCGTCAAGTCGCTCGGCCAGTGGATCTCGGGCCAGTTCGACCCGGCGCTGAACTGGGACGACGTCGCCTGGATCCGTTCGATCTGGCCCGGCAAGCTCATCCTGAAGGGCGTGCTCGACGTCGGCGACGCGCAGAAGGCCGTCAACACCGGCGCCGACGCCATCGTCGTCTCCAACCATGGCGGTCGTCAGCTCGACGGCGCGCCGTCGGCGATCTCGCGCCTGCCGCGCATCGTCGACGCCGTCGGCAAGCAGACCGAGATCCTGTTCGACAGCGGCATCCGCTCGGGCCAGGACGTGCTGCGCGCGCTGGCGCTCGGCGCCAAGGGCTGCATGATGGGCAAGGCCTTCCTGTTCGGCCTCGGCGCCGGCGGCGAGGCGGGCGTCTCCAAGGTGATCCAGATCGTCGGCAAGGAGCTCGACGTCTCGATGGCTCTGACAGGTCGTCGCACCCTGGCCGAGATCGACGAAACCGTCATCGACCGGGGTTGAGCCCGGCCCGCCGCCCGCCTACTGCTTGAGTGGGCGGCGCTGGCGGGAGAGGGCGATGCGCGAAGGGCCGAGACGTTTCGAGGATCACCCGCTGCGCGGCGCCGTGCTGCATGAAATTCATGCGCGGCCCTTCCTCATGATGGAAGCGCCGCGCATCGTCCTGAGCTTCGCCTTCATGACGGACGCGGCCCAGTCCGCGGCGGCGCGGGGCAGCCTGGCGGCGCTCTGCGCCCGTAACGGCCTGCCGCAGCCGGCCGCCGATGCGCGCCATCATGTCGTGGATCTCGCCGGCGGCACGCTGCGCTGGGAGAGCCACGCCGAATTCACCACCTATAGCTGGGACGTGCGCGGCAGCGCCGGCGCATTGCCGGCGGATACGCCGTTCGGCGAGGCGTTCGAGCCGCCGGGGCCGCTGATGGTCGCCGTCCGGCTCGACCTCGTGTCCGACGATCGGCCCGTCGCCGACATCCTCGCCTCCTACGATCCGGGTTCGCTGGCGGTTTCCGAGGTGGCCGGCGGGCGCGGCGTGATCGCCAGCGATTTCCGCGAGGATGGCGACGGCTATACGCGGCTGCTGGTCATCGATCGCGGGTTCGAGCCGCAGGAGGCCGGGCCGGTGGTGCAGCGCCTGCTCGAACTCGAGACCTACCGGACGCTGGCGCTCCTGGGCCTGCCGGAGGCGCAGCGCCTGCAGCCGGAGATCCGCCGGATCGAGACCCAGCTGGTGGCGAACACCGCCCGCTTCCGTTCGAGCGAGGGGTTCGAGGCCAATCGGCGGCTGCTCGACGACCTGACGGCGCTCGCCGGCGAACTGGAGGCGGGCGCCGCCGAGAGCGCCTTCCGCTTCGGCGCCAGCCGCGCCTATTCCGAAATCACCCATCTCAGGCTGAACGCCATGAGCGAGCGGCCGACGCCGGGCTATTCGAGCTTCACCGCCTATCTCGCCCGCCGCATGGCGCCGGCGATGCGCACCTGCCAGACGGTCGAGAGCCGCCAGCAGGACCTGTCGCGAAAGCTCGCCCGCGCGGCGGCGCTGCTGCGGGCGCGCGTCGATGTCGAGCTGTCGCAGCAGAACCGGGCGCTGCTCGACAGCATGAACCGCCGGGCGCGCCTGCAGCTACGCCTGCAGCAGACGGTCGAAGGGCTCTCCGTCGCGGCGATCAGCTACTACATCGTCGGCCTGATCGGCTATCTGGCCAAGGGTTCGCCGATGGTCGGCTTCGAGCTCGATCCGACGCATGTCACCGCCTTCGCGGTCATCCCGGTGGCGCTGTTCGTCTGGTTCCTCGTCCGCCGCATCCGCTCGCGGCATGACGACGGACATGGCGACTAGGGGGCTTTCGTCGGCGCGAGGATGGGTTCCAGCCCCTGGTCCCAGTGCGGGTGCTCGCCATAGAGCCTGGCGAGATGGTCGATGAACAGCCGGACCTTGGCGGCGAGGAAGCGGCGGCTCGGATAGACCGCATGCACCGCCACGTGCCGCGAGGCGCGATAGGCCGGCAGCACGACGACGAGGCGGCCTTCGCGCAGTTCCGGCCCGACATCCCAGGTCGAGCGGAAGGCGATGCCGAGCCCGGCGAGCACCGCCTCGCGCACCACCTCGTTCGAATTGGTCCTGAGCCGGCCCTCGACATGCACCGTCGCCGGCCCGTCGGGCCCCTCGAGCCGCCAGGGATCCTGGCTGGCGGTGGCGAGCAGCGTGTGCCGCGACAGCTCGGCGATAGTCTTCGGCGTGCCGTGCTCGGCGAGATAGGCAGGCGTCGCGCAGAGCAGGCGATGATTCGGCGCCAGCCGCCGCGCCACCAGGCTCGAATCCGTCAGCTCGGCGATGCGGATCGAGACGTCGATGCCGTCCTTGACCAGGTCGACGAACTCGTCCGAGAGCACCAGATTGACCGTCAGGCCGGGATTGGCGGCGAGGAAGGCGCCGAGATAGGGCGCGATGTGCAGTCGGCCGAAGGTAGTCGGCGCCGACACCTTGAGCGTGCCGCGCGCCACGTCCGAGCGCCGGCTGACGAAGGACTCTGCCTCGTCGATCGAGGCGAGGATCTGCACGACGCGGTCGTGAAAGCCGCGGCCGGCCTCGGTCAGAGCGATCTGCCGGGTGGTGCGCTGGAGTAGACGCGTGCCGAGCCGATCCTCCAGCCGCTTCAAGCGCTTGGAGACGACGGCGGGCGAAAGATCCAGCTCGCGCCCCGCCGCCGACAGGCTTCCGGCGGTGACAACGCGGGCGAAGATCTCCATATCGGATAGTGTGCTCATTGCCTCTACGGTGGCAAAAAATCAGGGCGATTTTCAATCTACCGGCAAGGATGATTGTTTTCTATCCCGGCTTGGGTACAAACCCGTGCGCGCCTAGAGTGGTTCTGAACTGGGAGGGAGGCTGCCATGTCCGCGATTGAGATTCCGAAGCCGGATCCGCGCATCCTCGCGCGCCGGGCGGAGATCCTCGCCGGCCTCGCCGCGCTGGTGCCGCCGACCTCGCTGATCACCGAGGAGGACGAGCGCCGCGCCTATGAGACGGACGCGCTCACCGCCTATCGCCGCGTGCCGCTCGCCGTCGTGCTGCCGGAAACCACCGAGCAGGTTTCCAGGGTGTTAACATTCCTGAACCGGGAAGGTGTCAAGGTCGTCGCCCGCGGCGCCGGCACGTCGCTCGCCGGCGGCGCCATTCCGAGCGAGGACGCGGTGGTGCTCGGCGTCTCGAAGATGAGCCGCATCCTCGACGTTGACATCGCCAACCGAACCATCCGCGTCGAGGCCGGCGTCACCAATCTCGGCGTTTCCGGCGCCGTCTCGCATCTCGGCTTCTTCTACGCGCCCGACCCGTCGAGCCAGCTCGCCTGCACCATCGCCGGCAACATCGCCATGAACTCCGGCGGCGCGCATTGCCTGAAATACGGCGTCACCACCAACAACGTGCTGGGCGTCAAGATGGTGCTGATCGACGGCACCATCGTCGAGCTCGGCGGCGCGCATCTCGATGCCGCCGGCTACGACCTGCTCGGCCTCATCGTCGGCTCGGAGGGCCAGCTCGGCGTCGTCACCGAGGCGACGCTTCGCATCCTGCCGCTGGCCGAGGGCGCGCGGCCGATGCTGATGGGCTTCCAGTCGGCCGAGGACGCCGGCGCCTGCGTCGCGGCCATCATCGCCTCCGGCATCATTCCGGTCGCGATCGAATACATGGACCGGCCGGCGATCAAGGTCTGCGAAGCCTTCGCCCATGCCGGCTATCCGCTCGACGTCGAGGCGCTGCTGATCATCGAGGTCGAGGGTTCCGAGGCCGAGATCGAGGATCTGATCGGGCGCATCACGACGATCGCCGCCGACTACAACCCGTCCGGCCTGCGCATCTCGCAATCGGAAGCCGAGAGCGCCGCGATCTGGAAGGGGCGCAAGTCCGCCTTCGGCGCCATGGGCCGCCTGGCCGATTATATCTGCATGGATGGCACCATCCCGACCGGCCAGCTTTCGGCCGTTTTGACCGGCATCGCCAGGATCTGCGAGGGCTACGGGCTGCGCGTCTCCAACATCTTCCATGCCGGCGACGGCAATCTCCACCCGCTGGTGCTCTTCAATGCCAACGACCCGGCCGAGCAGGAAAAGGCCGAGCGCTGCGGCGAGGACATCCTGAAGCTCTGCGTCGAGCTCGGCGGTTGCCTGACCGGTGAGCACGGCGTTGGCATCGAGAAGCGCGACCTGATGACCTATCAGTTCAACACCATCGATCTCGACCAGCAGATGCGGGTGAAGACCGCGCTCGATCCGCAATGGCTGCTCAACCCGCACAAGGTGTTCCCGCTCGCGGGACGCCCCGTCTGATGCCCGAAATGCCCGTCTTGCAGGAAGTCCGCCGATGACGTCGATCCTTCTCCCCGACAACGAGGCCGAGATCGAGGCGATCGTGCATGAAGCGGCGCAGTCGCGCAGCGCGCTGGCCATTCACGGCGGCGGCACGCGGCCGATCGGCCGGCCCGTCCATGCCGAGCGCGCGCTGTCGACGCAGCTCCTGACCGGCATCACGCTGTACGAGCCCTCGGAACTGGTGATCTCGGCTCGTGCCGGCACGCCGCTATCCGAGATCCAGGAGACGCTCGCCGCCAACCGGCAGCGCCTGCCGTTCGAGCCGATCGACTATCGCCAGCTGCTCGGCGGTCACGGCACGCCGACGATCGGCGGCATGACCGCCTCCAACAGCTCCGGCCCGCGCCGCATCCATGCCGGCGCCGCGCGCGACTCGCTGATCGGCGTGCGCGCCACCACCGGCCGCGGCGAGACGATCAAGACCGGCGGCCGCGTCATGAAGAATGTGACCGGCTATGATTTCGTCAAGCTGCTGGCCGGTTCCTGGGGCACGCTCGGAGTTCTGACCGAGGTCACATACAAGCTCGTTCCCGAGGCGGAGACGGAGCGGACGCTGCTTCTGAGCGGGCTGTCGTCCGAGCGCGGCGTCGCGGCGCTGACGGCGGCGCTCGGCACGCCCTTCGAGGTGACGGCCGCTGCCCATCTGCCGGCCACGGACGGCATGCCGGCGCGGACGCTGCTGCGGCTGGAAGGCTTCGAGGCTTCCGTCCGCTATCGCAGCGAGCGGCTGGATCAGGTCCTGAAGCCCTTCGGCAATTTTGACATCATCGCCGCCGAGGCCTCGCGCGTGCTCTGGAAGGGCATCCGTGACGTCGAGGCGCTCGAGGTTCCGCATGAGGCGGCGATCTGGCGGATTTCAGTCCGTCCGACCGACGGTCCGAAGGTGGGCGACGCGCTCGCCGCCGCGCTGGGGAGCCGGCTCGTCTATGATTGGGGCGGCGGTCTGGTCTGGGCGAGCGCGCCGGGAGAGGGCGATGGCGGCGCCGCGGTGGTGCGGGCGGCGGTCACGGCCGTGGGCGGTCATGCCATGCTGGTGCGCGGTTCGCCGACGCTGCGGGCGACCGTGCCCGTCTTCGAGCCGGAAGAGCCGGCGGTCGCCGCGATGAGCCGCCTGATCAAGGCGACTTTCGATCCGGCCGGGGTGCTCAATCCGGGAAGGATGTGAGCCATGCCGGAGGCTGGAACAGGAATGGGATGGCCGCCGGCGCGGCAAAGCGCCGGGGCCGCAGCCGTTCTATTCGGTGAAGCGGACGACGCCCACCTCGCAAACGTCGATGCCTTCCTCGACCACTTCGCTGTCATCCGCGAAGACGCCCTTGAAGTCGAATTTGCAGTATCCGCTGCCGTCATCCATGTTGATGGTGACCGATCCGCCAGCGGGAACCTCGTCGTCGCCGAGAATATCCTCTTCCCAATCCTTGGCGCCGACGTTCGAAGCGTAGAATTCGCTGAGGTCGGAACTGGTTTCGTTGATGATCTTCACCTGGCGGTTCTCGGCGCTGGCGGTGCCGGCGAGAACGAGAGACGTGAAGAAGGCCGCTCCGACGGCGGCCCACAGGCGATGCTGCATAGCTATTCCCTTGAATGCGCTGAAGAGATTTCGCGCGCCTCGCCAATGCCAGATGGCCTGGGGTTGCGCAAGCACGATCCGGCACCCTTCTCAACACCGCCCGCAGCGGCAGAGTGATCCATGCAAACCTCCTTCTCCCTTGCCCAGCTCGCCGATCCGGATGTCCGCGAATCCGAGAAGATCCTGCGAACCTGCGTCCATTGCGGCTTCTGTGCCGCGACCTGTCCGACCTATGTGCTGCTTGGCGACGAACTCGACAGTCCGCGCGGCCGCATCTACCTGATCAAGGACATGCTGGAGGGCGGCAAGCCGGCCAACGAGCAGGTGGTCAAGCATGTCGATCGCTGCCTGTCCTGCCTTTCCTGCATGTCGACCTGTCCGTCCGGCGTGAACTACATGCACCTCGTCGATCATGCCCGCGCGCATATCGAGGAGACCTATGACCGCCCGCTCGCCGACAAGGTGATCCGCACCGCGATCGCGGGCATCTTGCCCTATCGCAATCGCTTTCGCCTGGCGCTTGTCGGCGCCGCCATGGCGCGTCCCTTCGCGGGCCCGATCGGCAAGGTGCCGGGCTTCAAGCGGATCAGCGCCATGCTGAAGCTGGCGCCGCGCTTCCCGCATGGTCGCACCGCTTCGGAGGGGCCGGGCACGTTCCCGACCCAGGTCGAGAAGCGCGGCCGGGTGGCGCTGCTTTCGGGCTGCGTCCAGCCGGTGCTCGATCCCGGCATCAACGAGGCGACGATCCGCCTGCTGAACCGGGTCGGTGTCGAGGTGGTGATCGCCAGGGGGGAGACCTGCTGCGGTTCGCTCGCCCACCACATGGGCAAATCCGAGCAGTCGCACGAGACGGCGAAGCGGACGATCGACGCCTGGATCGCCGAGATGGATGGCGAGGGGCTCGACGCCATCATTATCACGGCGTCCGGCTGCGGCACGACGATCAAGGACTACGGCTTCATGTTCCGCGAGGACGCCGCCTACGCCGAGAAGGCGAAGCGGGTTTCGGCGATCGCCAAGGACATCACGGAATATCTCGAGAGCCTGAAGCTGGCGCCGGTTGCCGCTCCCAAGCCTTTGACCGTCGCCTACCACTCCGCCTGCTCGATGCAGCATGGCCAGCAGATCAAGACGACGCCGAAGACGCTGCTGTCGAAGGCTGGATTCACCGTGCGCGACGTGCCGGAGGGACATCTCTGCTGCGGATCGGCCGGTACCTACAACATGCTGCAGCCGGAGCTCTCCCAGCAGCTGAAGGCGCGCAAGCTCGGCAACATCGCCAAGGTCGCGCCGGATGTCGTCGCGACCGGCAACATCGGCTGCATCACCCAGCTCTCGGGCGGGGTGCCGGTCGTGCATACGATCGAACTGCTGGACTGGGCCTATGGCGGCCCGAAACCGGCGGGGCTTCCCGCCTGATCCCTCAAAGATCGTCGGCGGTCAGCAGGTAGGATCCCTGCGCATGGCGGGAATAGACCCGCTCGGCCGCGCGTTCGATCCGCGCCCGGTTGGCGTCGAAGGCCTGCAGCGCCGCCGCCTCGTCCAGTCCGCCGCCCGGATCAATCCGCGCGAGGGCATCCGTTTCCAGGAAGAACGAGATTTCCAGCGCGCTGTCATAGCCCCAGAACTGGATCCGGTGATGCGAGGGGCTGTAACTGCGGCTTCGGTTCGGAAACTGGAGGTACATGGCGTGATCATACGCCCAACCGGGGCCTTTGGCTGCAAATAGTGCGGCGTTGCCGGGCGCTATCGTTCCGGTGGGGCCTGGCCGGGATGGGCGGCGAGCAGCACGCGCTCGACACGGCGGTCCGGCACCAGCCAGATCAGCGCCACGGCCACATAGCAGCCGATCGCGATCCACGGGCTCAGGAAGGCGAGGGCGATCGCGGCCGCGTAGATGGCGACCGAGATCCGGCCCTTTCTGTCCTTGCCGAAGGCGATCGCGATGGGCGACTCCGAGCCCTCGAGGCGGATCAGCGCACGGGCGAGGATGTAGTATGCGATGCCGGACATCATCAGCACGAAGCCATAGACGGCGACCGGTACGGATTCGATGTGGTTCTCGCCCATCCAGGCCGTGGTGAAGGGCATCAGCGACAGCCAGAACAGCAGGTGCAGATTGGCCCAGAGGACGCCGCCGCGCACATGCCGCACGGCGTGGAACATGTGATGGTGGTTGTTCCAGTAGATGCCGATCATGACAAAGCTCAGCACATAGCTGAGAAAGACCGGCAGCAGCGGCAGCAGCGTGTGGATGTCCGCTTCGTGCGGCACCTTCAGTTCCAGCACCATGATGGTGATGATGATGGCGATGACGCCGTCGCTGAACGCCTCGATCCGGCTCTTGTTCATGCCCCTCGCTCCGTCGCCATGGCCCTGCCACGCTAGTCCTTTGCGCGTCGCCGCTCCATCCCTTCGGCGATCGCGCAGGCCTTGGTCAGGCCTCTAGCCAGAGGCGCGCCTTCATCGCCCGCACTCCGGTCGGGGTGTCGCCGAAGCGGCGGCGGAAGCTGCGGTTGAAATGCGAGAGATCGGTGAAGCCAGCTTCGCTGGCGATCTCGATGATCTTCATATGGCGGGCGTCAGGGTCGCGCAGGCGCTTCAGCACCATCGCGAGACGGGCGTTCAGCACATGCTCGGCGAAGGTCTGGCCGGTTTCTTCCAGCAGCACGTGAACGTAGCGCGGCGTGATGCCGAGCCGCGCCGCCAGGCGGGCGGCGCTGAACTTCGGGTCGTGGCTCTCCTTTTCGATGGCGCGCAGGATGGTGGCGCGCCTGGCGGCGCGGACGCCGCCGGCCTCGGCCTGCTCGCGCGCCTCGCCGCTGGCGCCGAGCGCGACGGCGATCAGGTCGACGAGATGTTCGCCGAAGACGCGCGCGGTCGTATTGCCGAGTGGCGCGCCATGGCTGAACAGGCCTTCGAGGTAGCTGGTGAGCAGGCGCAGCGCGAAGGCATGGTCGCCGAGCGGCGCGCCGGCGAGGCGGTCGATGCGCGGCGTCAGGGTTGCGATGTGGGCGCGCGAGGTGCGCACGCCCCAGTAGCGCGTCGCCGTCTCCATGCGCAGTCCGCCGGTCTGCGAACTGTCGCAGAGAAGGCCGTCGCCGGGAGCGATGCGGCGCGGCTCGCCCTGCGTCGCCATCATTTGTCCCTCGACGCAGAGAAAGGCGAACAGCGCGTCGTTGCCGTCTCGCACCAGGCTCGGCGTGCGCAGATAGCTCGCCGGCGAGGTGGAGATGATGGCGATATCGACAGGGCCGGCCTGGCAGAGCTCGATCTCGCCTTCGAACGGGCTGTCGTCGTGGCGGACGATGTCGAGCGCGACGGCGCGGCGGACGATCTCCTCGCAGAAAACGGGGAATCGGTCCTTCGCGGGCAGGGCCTGCGTGGAAAACTGCTGGCGGCCGGGATAGGGCTGGAGCATGCGGCGGGTCTCGTGCGGCGGCCGAGGCCTCGGCCCGGACGCGGATTGCAAAGGCGAAAGCTAGCAGGCCCCGAGGTTAGGTCGCCGTGACCGCGGTCACAAGGGCCCGGCAGGTCCGTTGACGACCGCTTGCCCCTTGCCTGGATGCCAAGCCGTGATAGGGTCCGCTCGTCTCATCGGGGTGCCCTGATCCATCGGATTTTCCGGCGGATCCTGGCTGAGAGGTCTTTGGACTAACCCGCGAACCTGATCCGGATCATGCCGGCGGAGGGATTGAGTCAAGCGCCTGGATGCTTCCGCACCTGGATGACCTTGCCATCGTTCCGTCCTGCGTCACAGCAAAGGACGTCCATTCTTGTCTCCCACCCAACATCGCCACCTGACGGTCGCCGACGCCGCCGGCGCGCTCGAAGCCATGCGCGCCGCCCGTCCGCTCGTGCAGAACATCACCAATTACGTCGCCATGACGATCTCGGCCAATGTGCTGCTCGCCGTCGGCGCGTCGCCGGCCATGGTGCACGCCGCCGAGGAGGTCGACGAGTTCGTCGCGATCTCCAGCGCGCTGGTGATCAATATCGGCACGCTGTCGCCGCAATGGATCGAGGGCATGCGCCGCGCGGTGAAGCAGGCGGTGGCGCTCGGCAAGCCCTGGGTCCTCGATCCGGTCGGCTGCGGCGCCACGAAGTTCCGCACCGATTTCGCCGTCGAGATGAGCCGGGCCGGCCCGGCGATCATCCGCGGCAATGCGAGCGAGATCATGAGCCTGGCGGGAGCCGCCGGGGCAGGGGGCAAGGGCGTCGATTCGACCGCCTCGTCCGATGCGGCGCTCGCAGCCGGCAAGGCGCTGGCGCGCGCCAGCGGCGCGGTCGTCGCCATCACCGGCGAGACCGACTACGTCACGGACGGGGATACGGTGGTGGCAGTCACCGGCGGCAGTCCGCTGATGCCGCTTTCGACCGCTCTCGGCTGCGCGCTTTCGGCGACCGTGGCGGCGTTCGCGGCCGTGCGTCCGCCCTTCGAGGCCGCCGTGGCGGCGCTCGCCGTCTATGGCGCCGCCGGCGCCGCGGCCGCTGCGCGCGTGACCGGGCCGGGACACCTTCCCGCCGAACTGTGCGATGCGCTCCACGCCGCCGATGCCGGCATGCTCGAGCGTTACGCCACGATCAAGACCGTTGAAGAGGTGAATGTCTGATGAGCCGTCCTTTCGATCTTTCGCTCTATCTCGTCACCGACGAGGATCTTGCCGGGCCGCGCGGCGTCGTCGAGACCGTCCGCGCCGCCATTGATGGCGGCGTCACGCTCGTCCAGCACCGCTTCAAGCAGGGTTCGACCCGCGATTTCGTCGCGACGGCGTCGGCGCTGGTCGACCTGCTGCGGCCGCGCGGCATCCCGCTCATCATCAATGATCGCGTCGACGTCGCGCTGGCGGTCGACGCCGATGGCGTGCATGTCGGCCAGAGCGACATGCGGGTCGCCAAGGTGCGCGAGCTGATCGGCCCGGATCGCATCCTCGGCCTGTCGGCGGCGCAGATGCACGAACTGACGCCGGAAGAACTCGGCCCGATCGACTATCTCGGTGTCGGCCCGGTCTTCGCCACCTCGACCAAGCCGAATGCGCCGGATCCGATCGGCTTCGAGCATCTCGGTCGCGTCAAGAGGACGGTGGGCCTGCCCGTCGTCGCCATCGGCGGCCTGAAGCCGGAGCATGTCGAACCGACGCTGGCAGCGGGCGCCGATGGCCTCGCCATTGTCTCCGCCATCATCGCGGCGGAAGACCCTGCGGCGGCAGCGCGCGATTTTTCCACCCGGATCGCGCGCTATCGCGGCAAGTAGGCGACCTTTTCCAATTCGGAACAAGTTCTGCCCTGATCGTGCAGGTTCAGTTGAAGACGGTGGCGTGGCATAGTCGCTCCAACGTTCCCACCGAGGAGTTGTCATGTCCGCCACCAACGCTGAACGTCTGGCTGTGAAGGGGGAGATCGGTCCCCGCTTCGACGAGATCCTGACGCCGGAGGCGCTCGCCTTCGTCGCCGAACTGCACGGCCGGTTCGACGCCAAGCGCCGGGCCCTGCTCGAGTTCCGCAACGAGCGCCAGGTCTTCTTCGACAATGGCGGCCTGCCGGACTTCCTGCCCGAGACCAAGGCGATCCGCGAAGGCGACTGGAAGGTCGCGCCGATCCCGGCCGACCTGCAGGATCGTCGCGTCGAGATCACCGGCCCGGTCGACCGCAAGATGATCGTCAACGCGCTGAACTCGGGCGCGAAGGTTTTCATGGCCGACTTCGAGGATGCGTCCTCGCCGGTCTGGGCCAACATGGTCGAGGGCCAGCTCAATCTCAGGGATCGCTGGGAAAACCGGATCGACTTCACCGATCCGCGCACCGGCAAGGCCTACAAGCTCGGCGCCAATCCGGCCGTGCTGATCATCCGTCCGCGCGGCTGGCACCTGCCCGAGCGCCACATCACCTTCGACGGCATGGACGCATCCGGCTCGCTGGTCGATTTCGGCCTCTATGTCTTCCACAACGCCAAGGCGGCGCTGGCGCAGGGTTCGGGCCCGTATTTCTACCTGCCCAAGACCGAGAGCCATCTGGAGGCCCGTCTCTGGGACGAGGTCTTCACCTATGCCGAGGAGGCGCTTGGCCTCGCGCATGGCACGATCAAGGCGACCGTGCTGATCGAGACGCTGCCGGCGGCCTTCGAGATGGACGAGATCCTCTACGAGCTGAAGGATCACATGGCCGGCCTCAATTGCGGCCGCTGGGACTACATCTTCTCGTTCATCAAGACGCTGCGCAACAACAAGGCGTTCCTGCTGCCGGATCGCGGCCAGGTCGTCATGGGCAAGGCCTTCCTGCTCGCCTATTCGGAACTCCTGATCAAGACCTGCCACCGCCGCGGCGCCTTCGCCATGGGCGGCATGGCGGCGCAGATCCCGATCAAGAACAATCCCGAGGCCAACGAGGCGGCTTTCGCCAAGGTGCGCGCCGACAAGGAGCGCGAGGCCAATGCCGGCCATGACGGCACCTGGGTGGCGCATCCCGACCTCGTGCCGGTCGCCATGGAAGTGTTCGATCGCCTGATGCCGACGCCGAACCAGCTCTCGCGCCTGCGCGAGGAGGTTTCCTTCGGCCAGAAGGACATGCTCGCGATCCATGACGGCACCCGCACGGAAGAGGGCCTGCGCCACAACATCCGCGTCGGCGTCCAGTATATCGAGGCATGGCTGCGCGGTCGCGGCGCGGTGCCGATCTACAACCTGATGGAAGATGCGGCGACGGCCGAGATCAGCCGTGCCCAGATCTGGCAGCAGCTGAACTTCGAGGCGACGCTGGAAGACGGCCAGAAGGTGATGGAGGAACTGTTCCGCCGCGCGCTGGCCGAGGAGATGGAAGTGGTGAAGGGTGAGGTCGGTCCGGACAATTATGCCGCCGGTCGCTTCCCCGAGGCGATCAGCCTGTTCGCCAAGCTCTCGACGGCCAAGACCTTCGAGCCGTTCCTGACGGTGCCGGCCTACAAGCTGATCGACTGAGCCGATTGACGCGTCGACCGCGTCGACTAAGATCGCGGCAGGCTGGTGCAGCCTGCCGCTTGCGCCCTTCGGGGTATGGTGAATGCACCGGATGAACCGAACCTGATCCGTTGGCCCCGGCGAACGCCTCAGCAATGCAAGCACTGACGTGACTGCGTTCGCCCTGAGGCAAGGAACAGGTTGTATGCGCGATTTTCGCGATGCCAAATCCATGGCAAAGGCGCTGCGGGCGGTGATGGCCGAGCGCGATATCGAACTCACCCACGGCGAAACGCTCGAGATCGTAGCCCGCCAGTTCGGGCTCGACGACTGGAACGTCCTCGCGGCGGCGATCGCCGCCGAAGCCGACCCGATCAAGGCTGCCGCGGCGGACGGATTGCAATTCACTCGGGTGATCCCGATCCTGCGGATCTTCGACATCGCCAAGGCGATGGAATTCTATCGCGATTTCCTCGGCTTCCATGTCGATTGGGAGCATCGCTACGGCGAGGGCATGCCGCTCTATGCGCAGATCTCGCGCGCCGGCGCGGTGCTGCATCTCTCCGAGCATCACGGCGACGCCAGCCCTGGCTCGACCGTGTTCGTCTGGATGCGCGGGATCGAGGCCTTCCACCGCGAGCTTCTGGCCAAGAAGTATGGCTATTCGCGCCCGGGGCTTCAGGATACCGGCTTTGACGCCCGCATGGTGCAGGTGCCGGATCCGTTCGGCAACCGCATCCGCTTCCATGAGGCTAATTCCGAAAGCCCGTAGTCGTCCGGCGTGTTCCAGCGCGCGAGCGACTTCCGAAAATCGCCCCAACCCGACCGCTCGGGTTGGGGCCTTGTGCGTCTAGACCTCGACCGCCGAAGGGGCGGGGCCGCGGGTGCTGCGCAGCGGGCGCTCTTCCATGATCGCGAGCAGCGCCAGCGAAATGGCGATGCAGATCGTTGCCGCGATGAACACGCCACGGAAAGCGCCGGCGAGCGAAATGCCGGCCCCAGCTGCTGCGGCAATCTTGGCCTCGACCGATCCGCCTTCGCCGCCGGAGATCGCACCGAGGCCGGCGAGGAAGATCGCGCCGAAGGCTGCGACCAGGATGGCGCTGCCGAGCGAGCGCATGAAGTTGATCGTCGCCGTCGCGGTACCGAGGTGATGCGCCTGCACGGCGTTCTGGGCCACCACGATCGTCACCGGGAATAGCGTGCCGAGGCCGGCGCCGATGAAGGCCAGGACGATCTCGATCGAGATCACGTCCATCCGGCCGGCAAAGGCGGCGAGCAGGGCGGTCAGGATCATCGCGACGGCCAGGCCGATGGTCGGCGAGCGCTTGTAGTGCTGGACGCGGGCCATGACGCGGCCGGAGAACTGGGCGCCGAACACCGTTCCGATCGAGAGGGGGATCAGCGCGAAGCCCGATTCCGCCGCCGACAGATGCAGCACCGACTGGAAGAACAGCGGCATGTAGATCGACAGGCCGACCATGGTGCCGATGCCGAAGAAGCCGGCGAGCGTCGCCGTCGCCACCACCTGGTCGCGCAGCACGCCGACCGGCAGGAATGGCTCCGGCGCTGTCAGGACGCGAGCGACGAAGAGCACCCACGCCGCCGCCGAGGCCAGCAGGAGCGAGATGATCGGCAGCGAGCCCCACGGATAGTTGACGCCGCCCCAGCTCAGCGCCAGCAGCAGCAGCACGGCCGCCGCCACCAGCAGCACGGCGCCGACCACGTCGAGCCGGTGCGGGCGATCGTTGCGCGGCAGCTTCTTCAGTGCGTTGAACGTCATGGCGAAGGCGATGAGGCCGAGCGGCAGGTTGATCCAGAAGATGACCGACCAGTGCAGCGCCTCGGAAAGCACGCCGCCCAGCACCGGGCCGGCGACGCTGGCGCTGGCGAAGACGGCGCCGAAATAGCCCATGTACTTGGCGCGCTCCTTGGGCGGGATCGCGTCGCCCGTGATCGTATGGGCCAGCGAGATCAGGCCGCCTCCGCCGAGACCCTGCAGGAAACGGGCGAGGATCAGCCCGGTCATGGTTGGCGCCAGCGCGCAGGCGATCGACCCGACGATGAAGATGGCGATGGCGATCAGCAGTACCGTGCGCCGGCCATGGATGTCGCTGAGCTTGCCGTAGAGCGGCGTCACCGCCGTCGATGACAGCAAGTAGGCGGTCACGACCCAGGCGATGTTCTGCAGGTCACCGAGCTCGCGGCCGATGGTCGGCAGCGCGGTTGCCACGATGGTCTGGTCGAGAGCGGCCAGGAACATGGCCAGCATGACGCCGAGGACGATCGAGCGAACGGTCGCATGGTCGAGCGGAGCCGGACCTGGGCGCGAGGAAACGGAAGCATCCATGGAATATCGCCAATGTGATTGTGCGCCCGCCGGGGGTGGGCCGGGCAAGAGGGGCGCCTGAGGAATCTGGTTCAGCCAGGGCACCCGACACTAGTCCTGTTGCCCGCCGATCTCAATCCGCGGTCTTGGATCGAGCGAGGGGCGAGTGGCGGGAGCCCGGAGGATGAACTGGGACGGCCTAGTGGCCGCCCCCGCCGCCTGCCGGTGCGCCCTGCGGCTTCTGCGCCAGCGGGACCAGCAGGACTATTCCCGCGAAGATGACGGCGAGCACGAGGAACACGTCCGAGAACGCCATCACCAGGGCCTCGCGCTTGACCGACTGGGTCAAGGTCTTGATCGCCGCCAGGTTGGCGTCGGAGCCGAGCGTGGCGGCGAAGCCCTTCGTCATGGCGTCGAGCCGCTCGGTCGCCGCCTCGCGGCCCCACTGCACCTGCTCGTGCAGTCGGGTGATGTGCAGGTCCCAACGGTTGTTGAGGATCGTCGTGATGACGGCGAGGCCGACCGCGCCGCCGAGGTTGCGCGTCAGGTTGAAGAGGCCGGAGGCGTTCTTCATCCGCTCGGGCGGCAGCGTGCCGAGCGCCAGCATCGAGACGGGCATCATCGACGTCATCAGCGCGACGCCGCGCATGGCCTGCGGGATGAACAGCTCGCTGAACGCCCAGTCCTTGGTGATCGGCACCAGTTCGAGGCAGGAAAGCGCGAACAGCGACAGGCCGAACGCCATCATGTAGCGCGGGTCCATCTTCTGGCCGAGGCGGCCGACGATCGGTGCCGTCATCATCATGAACAGGCCGGTGACGAACATGGTCTCGCCGATCTGCAGCGAATCATAGCCGCGCACGCGGGCGAGATAGACCGGATAGAGGTAGACCAAGCCGTAGAGGCCGACGCCGAGCATGAAGGAGAACAGCGCGCCGGTCGCGAAGTTGCGGTTCTGGAAGGCGCGCACGTCGACGATCGGTTCGTCGGTCTTCAGCACCCGCCAGAAGAACAGCACGCCTGCGACTACGGTCACCACGGCCAGCGCGGCGATGGTCTCGTCCTGGAACCAGTCATTGGCCGAGCCCTCCTCGAGTACGTATTCGAGGCTGCCGAGGAAGGCGGCGAGCGTGATCAGGCCGATATAGTCGAAGCGCTGCAGCAGCTTGAAATTGGGCTTGTCCCAGTCGACGAAGCTGAGCACGCCGATCGTGACGGCGATGCCGGGGATCACGTTGACCAGGAACAGCCAGTGCCAGGAGAAGATGTTGGTGAGATAGCCGCCAATGGTCGGGCCGACGGTCGGCGCCAGCGTCGCGATCAGGCCGACGATGGCCGAGACCATGGCGCGGCGATTGGGCGGGAAGATCGTGAAGGCGGCCGCGAACACGGCCGGGATCATGCCGCCGCCGATGAAGCCCTGCAGCGCGCGCCAGACGATCATCTCGCCGATCGAGTTCGACGTGGCGCAGCCGATCGAGGTGATGGTGAAGCCGCCGGCGGCGATGGCGAAGAGATAGCGGGTCGAGAGCGCGCGGCCGAGGAAGCCCGAGAGCGGGATCATGATGATCTCGGCGATCAGGTAGGCCGTCTGCACCCAGGAGATTTCCTGCGCGCTGGCGGAAAGGCCCGCCTGGATCTCGGTCAGCGACGACGAGACGATCTGGATGTCGAGGATCGCCATGAACATGCCGACGGCCATGGCGACGAAGCCAAGCGTGCGGCGCGGCGTCATTTCGGGCAGGGCGGGCTGTTGGGGTCCGGCCATGATCGTCTCCTCGGGCGTCAGCCCCGAATGGGCGCCGGCGTCGGCGCCGGCATCACGGCCGTGCGGGGACGGTCGATTTCAACGAGAGGGGAGCCGGAAAGCCGGTAGGGACGACAGGACCGGTTCCCCTCTCGAAGCGCTCCCCGATGGGGAGAAGCTGCTTTCAGTTGGCGGCGGCCGCCTTGGTCTCACCGCCGGTGCGGCTGTCGATGTCGACGACGACCGACAGGCCGGGACGGAGATGGCCCTTCGCGGCCTCGGCGGCCGGGATGCGGATGCGGACCGGCACGCGCTGGGTGATCTTGGTGAAGTTGCCGGTGGCGTTGTCGGGCGGCAGCAGGCTGAACACGGCGCCCGATGCGGGTGCGACGCTGTCGACGACGCCTTCGATCGTGCCGTCCGAATAGGCGTCGACGCTGACGCTCGCGGCCGCGCCCGGCCGGATGCGGTCTAGCTGCGTCTCCTTGAAGTTCGCGTCGACATAGACGTCCTGCAGCGGCACCAATGCCAGCAGGCGCTGGCCGGTGGCGACATACTGGCCCGGATTGACGGCGCGGTTGCCGATCACGCCGTCGAACGGCGCGCGCACGACCATGTGCTCGAGATCCAGCTTCTTCTGCGCCAGCGTCGTCTGATCCTGGTCGAGCGCGCGCTGCGCCTCGACGCGCTGCGCCTGCAGCACCGCGACATTGGCCTCGGCCGTGGTCAGGCCAGCCTTGGCCGATTCCACGGCGGCGGCGGTCTTGTCCTTGGTCGCCTGCGCCTGCTGCAGCGCCTGCTGCGTCGCGAACTGGTTCTTGGCGAGCGCGGTGGCGCGGCCGAGATCCGCCACGGCGAGTTCGGCGTCGGCATTGGCCGAGGCAATCGACGTGCGGGCCTGCGCGACGCCGGCCTGGCCGGCCTCGATCTGGCGGTCGATGCGGTCGATGGCGGCCTGCTGGGCGGCGATCTGGTTCTGTGCCGCCTCGACGGCCAGCTTCTGGTCGGCATCGTCCAGATAGACAAGCGGGTCGCCCGTCTTCACCGCGGTGTTGTTGGCGACGGCGACGCTGGTGACGTAGCCGGGCAGGCGCGGCGCCACGGTCGCGGTGTCGGCGCCGACATAGGCGTCGTCCGTCGAGACCATGAAGCGGCCGACCGTCCACCATTCGTGGCCGAAATAGGCGCCGGCCGCGATCGCGACGACGCCGACGGTCAGGAGAAGAAACCGCCGCCGCCCGCCGCGCTTGGCCGGGGGTGGGGCGATCGCAGGCTTGGCTTCGCCGCTGTTGCCGGGCGCGGAGGGCCGCTCGGCAATGGGCGCAGCCGCCGGCGGCGGCGGTGTGGCTTCGGCGGTGCGGCGCTGGATCGGCTCCAGCTCGGAAACGCCGGTATCTTCAGGGGTCTCGACAAGTGCGACCTTTGCCATGACTCGTCTCCTGTCTTTCAGCCCCGGGAATAGGGTTTGACCGAACCGTTCGGTCAACGGCGCTTGAATTAGTCCCATTGAGGGGTTAAATCAAGATCGAACTGAACGGTTCGGTCAAATAATCTTGCACCGCAGCACAAGGGGCGGTGCCGGTTGGATTGGCAACCGCTTCTTGGTACTTTGGAATTCAGAAAATGCGGGGCCTGACTCGACGCTGCATCGAGCAGACGGCCCGCGGCGAAGGAGAATGGCCGTGTCACTCGTCGACACCACCCGTGACGCCGAAGAGGGCGGAGCGGGGCAGGATTCGCGCAAACGCGAACAGATCATGCGCGGTGCCAGCCAGGTCTTCCTCGAGAAGGGCTTCGACGCGGCGAGCATGAACGACATCGCGCGCGCAGCCGGCGTCTCCAAGGGCACGCTCTATGTCTACTTTGAAAACAAGGAGCGCCTCTTCATCGAGTTGATCTCGGCCGAGAAGCGCGAGGAACTGTTCCGGATCGTGATGCTCGATTTCGAGAATCACGATGTCGAGGCGGTGCTGAAGAAATTCGGCCGCGAGCTTTGCACGATCCTGACCAAGCCCTACTACATCAAGGCGATGCGGTCGGTGTTCTCGATCATCAACAGGATGCCGGAAGTCGGGGCGGAATTCTATTCGAACGGCCCGATGCTCTGCACGCAATTGCTGGCCAAATATCTGGACGCCCAGACCAAGGCCGGCATTCTGGAGATCGAGGATTGCCTGCTGGCGGCGCAGCAGTTCGTCGAGCTGTCGCAGAGCGGCGTCATGCGCAGCGTGCTGTTCGGCGTGATCGACAGCCCGGGACCCGAGGAAATCGCGCGGCGCGTCGACAGCGCGGTCACGATTTTCATGAAGGCCTACAAGGCGCCGCAGTCGGCCTTCGCCAACTGAGGCGGCCTGGCCGGGACGCCGCGGGGCGGCATCCCGGATCGTTCGGAACTAGCGGACGATGACCTTGGTGCCGATCGGCACGCGGTCATAGAGGTCGCTCACATCGGCATTCACCATGCGGATGCAGCCCGACGAGACGTTGTGGCCGATCGTCCAGGGCTCGCTGGTGCCGTGGATGCGGAAGATGGTGTCCTGGCCGCCGCGATAGAGATACATGGCGCGCGCGCCGAGCGGGTTCTGCGGGCCGCCTTCCATGTAGGCCGGCAGGATACGGCCCTTCTTGCGCTCGCGGCGGATCATTTCCGCCGGCGGCGTCCAGCCGGGCCATTCCGCCTTGCGGCCGATCTTCACATTGCCCTGCCAGCCGAAGCCTTCGCGACCGACACCGACGCCGTAGCGCAGTGCCTTGCCGTTGCCCTCGACCAGGTAGAGGAACTTGTCGCCGGTATCGATGATGATCGTGCCGGGCTTCTCGTTGGTGTCGAAGCGCACCCGCTGCTTCTGGTACTTGTAGGGCAGCGGAGCCCCGGGTCCGGAAGCGCGCGGGCCGAAATTGTCGCTGCCCTGAAACAGCTTCTGGAAGAAATTCTGGGCGTTGGCGCTGCCGCCTCCGGTCAGGGATACCGCACCGGCCAGAAGCGAGGCGGCAAGGATGCGTCGGAAGTTCATGGAATCCCCCATTTAGGCCCATCGCACCGGTCGGCGCGGTCTCGAGCAAAGGATAGAATCGCTGTCGATCTGCGGCAACCGGCCAACGAATCACGCGGCCGTGATTGTGATCGCGATCACAGAAACGGCATTCTCCCGGTCGGCCATTAATGTTCGGTAACGCGGCGGCAATGTCGTCGTCAGGTCAGCGTCCCGATAGTGGGCAGTCAGACAGCAACCGGTGCTGGTCGGAGAACTCTATGCACAAGCTCAAGTCGGCGCTTGGAACGGTCCTGCGCATCGCGCTTCCCTATTTCCGCTCTTCGGAAATGTGGATTGCGCTCGGTCTGCTCGGCATCGTCATCGGGCTGCGATTGTTCAACGTCTGGCTGGACGTCAAATTCAACTATTGGAACAATGACTTCTATACGGCGCTGCAGAAGAAGGACTGGTCGACCTTCGCCTACCAGATGTTCGTCGTGTTCTCCTGGATCGCGGCGCTCTCGATCATCACCACGGTCTACCAGCTCTATTTTTCGCAATGGCTGCAGATCCGCTGGCGCAATTGGCTGACGCACAAATATCTCGACGGCTGGATGTCGAAGGGCACGCATTACCGGATGCGGCTGACCGGAAACCCCGCCGACAACCCCGACCAGCGTATCGCCGAGGACGCAGACCGCTTCACCGATGGCTTCCTGTCGATCGGCGTCGCGCTGCTCGGCCAGGTCGTCACGCTCGTCACCTTCATCTTCATCCTGTGGAGCCTGTCGTCGACGGCGCCGCTGATCATCTTCGGCAAGAGCTACGCCATCCCCGGCTATCTGGTCTGGCTGGCGCTCGGCTATGCGATCCTCGGCACGCTGGTGACGCATTGGGTGGGCAAGCCGCTGGTGGCGCTGAGCTACCAGCAGCAGCGCTACGAGGCCGATTTCCGCTTCGCGCTGGTGCGGCTTCGCGAGAATGGCGAGGAAGTGGCGCTGCTGAAGGGCGAGCCGGCCGAGCGCGTCGGCCTCTATGACCGCTTCGGCTCGGTGCTCTCGAATTTCTACCAGATCATGAGCCGGACCAAGAAGCTGACCTTCCTGACCGCCGGCTACAGCCAGCTCGCCGTCATCTTCCCGTTCATCCTGGTCAGTCCTCTCTATTTCGCCGGTACGCTCGAACTCGGCGGTCTGACGCAAATCGCCTCCGCCTTCGGCACGGTGCAGGGCGCGCTGTCGTTCTTCGTTTCCGCTTATTCGACGCTGGCAACCTGGAAGGCCGTCGTTGACCGTCTCGATGGCTTCGAGCGCGCAATCGAGCACTCCGAGGCGCTGGAGACGACCGGGCCGAAGCTGCAGCCCGACAGCGCCGGTTCGGATCTTGTCATCCGCGATCTCGTCGTGCATCTCCCGGACGGTCGCGAGATCGTCGACGTGCCCCAACTGACGCTCGCGCCGCGCGAGCGCGTCCTGCTGACGGGACCGTCCGGCTCCGGCAAGTCGAGCCTGTTCCGGGCGCTGAGCGGCATCTGGCCGTTCGGCAATGGCCAGGTCCATATCCCGAACGGGGCGGATCTGCTGACCCTGCCGCAGGGAGCCTACATGCCGCTCGGCACGATCCGCGCCGCGCTCGCCTATCCGCGCGACGCTGAAACGCTCGCGACCGAGGAGGCGACGGAGGCGCTGGAGGCGGTCGGCCTGTCGCGCCTGGTGCCGGAGCTCGATGTCGACGTGCACTGGGGCAATCGCCTCTCCGGCGGCGAGCAGCAGCGCATCGCCATCGCCCGCGCCATCCTCGCCAAGCCGGACTGGCTGCTGCTCGACGAGGCGACGAGCGCGCTCGACGAAAAGGCCGAGGCGCATGTCTACAACCTCATCCGCGAGCGGCTGCCGCAGACCACGGTCATCTCGATCGGCCATCGCTCCAGCCTGACCGCGCTGCACGACCGCTTCCTCGAACTGGTCGAGAATGGCGGTGGCGGTCATGTGCTGGTCGAGCGGCAGGAAGCGGCGACGCAGATGGCCTGACAAGCCGTTTCGCTCAAGCGCTCCGGACGGGAATTGTTTGCCCACGTTGAACAGTGTGTCGTGCGGCAGCTACGTTTCGAGCGCCAATCGGATGGGCTATCTTTGGGTCCAGATCAATCGAACGCGCCATCCGGCGTCTGGAGTTGCACATGTCCGATACCACGTCGTCGCAGAAGCTGATCGTCCCCGCCTTTGGCGGCCTCTATGCAGCTTCTCCGTTCTTTGAGGCGGTCCTCCGCTTCGTCGTCGGCTTCTGGCTCGTCCCGCATGGTGCGCAGAAGCTGTTTGGCCTCTTCGGCGGCGGCGGCATCGAGGGCACTGCCGGCTTCTTCGCGCAGATCGGCCTGCAGCCGGCCGTGCTGCTGGCGACGCTTGCTGGCCTCGGCGAATTCTTCGGTGGCCTGTTTCTGGCGATCGGCCTGCTGACCCGCCCGGCCGCCCTGGTCGCCGCCTTCGTGCTGCTGGTCGCCACGCTGTCGGTCCATATCGGCAACGGCTTCTTCATGGCCTCGGGTGGCTTCGAGTACGCTTCGCTCTGGTTCTTCGCCGCGCTCTACTTCGTCTTCAAGGGCGGCAACGAATATTCGGTCGACGCCAAGCTCGGCCGCGCCTTCTAAGCGCTTCGTTCGCAGTACGCTTTGAAAAGGCCGCCCCTCGGGGCGGCCTTTTTGCTTTGCCGTCATGATGTCGTGAGGTTGCCCGTTCAAGGTCGATGCGGTACGAAACGCGCCGCTGAACCCGGTGCGAAACCTGCCGGATGATGCGGTACAGTCGGATCGCCCGAGAGACGGGCGGGAGACCGGCAAGAGACTGAAAAGAGACGGGATCGACGACATGGCCGAGAAAGACAAGACGAACGCCCTGAAGGCGCGCCTGCCGCGCGGGCTCGTCGATCGCCATGCCGGCGCGATCAAGGCGGCGGACCGGATGCTCGCCACGATCCGGGGAGTCTACGAGCTCTACGGCTTCGAGCCGGTCGAGACCCCGCTGATCGAATATACGGATTCGCTCGGCAAGTTCCTGCCCGACCAGGACCGCCCCAACGAGGGCGTGTTCTCGTTCCAGGACGATGACGAGCAGTGGCTGAGCCTGCGCTATGACCTGACCGCGCCGCTCGCCCGCTACGTCGCCGAGAACTACGACCAGCTGCCGAAGCCCTATCGCAGCTACCGCAATGGCTGGGTGTTCCGCAACGAGAAGCCGGGTCCCGGCCGCTTCCGCCAGTTCATGCAGTTCGACGCCGATACGGTGGGCTCCGCGTCGCCGGCCGCCGATGCCGAGATGTGCATGATGATGGCGGACACGATCGAGGCGCTCGGCATCAGCCGCGGCGACTACGTGATCCGCGTCAACAATCGCAAGGTGCTCGACGGCGTCATGGAGGCGATCGGCCTTTCCGGCGCCGAGCATGCCGGCACGCGGCTGACCGTGCTGCGCGCCATCGACAAGCTCGACAAGTTCGGTCCCGAGGGCGTCCAGCTGCTGCTCGGCGCGGGCCGCAAGGACGAGAGCGGCGACTTCACCAAGGGCGCGGGCCTCGACGAGGCCGGCGTCGCCACGGTGATGAAGTATGTCGCGGCGCAGTCGAGCGTCGGCAACGAGGCGACCGTCGCCAGCATCCGTAAGAACATCGAGATGGGCCCGTCGGGCGTCGAGGGCCTGAACGAACTCGACCAGATCGCCGTGATCACGACGGCGGCCGGCTATTCCGATCGCATCAAGATCGACCCCTCCGTCGTGCGCGGCCTCGAATATTACACGGGCCCCGTCTTCGAGGCGGAACTGCTGTTCGAGACGGTCAACGAGAAGGGCGAGCCGGCCCGCTTCGGCTCGGTCGGCGGCGGCGGCCGCTATGACGGCCTGGTCGGCCGCTTCCGCAACGAGGCGGTTCCCGCCACCGGATTCTCGATCGGCGTGTCGCGCCTGATGGCGGCGCTGACGGCGCTTGGCAAGATCTCCGCCGAGGCGGAGGTCGGACCCGTCGTGGTGACGATCTTCGATCGCGACCGTGTCGGCGAGTACCAGAAGATGGTCAAGGACCTGCGCGATGCCGGCATCCGCGCCGAACTCTATCTCGGCGGTTCCGGCCCCAAGGCGCAGCTGAAATATGCCGACAAGCGCAATTCGCCCTGCGTCGTCATCCAGGGCGGCGACGAGAAGGCGAAGGGCGTGATCCAGGTCAAGGATCTGGTGCTGGGTAAGCAGATGTCGACGGAGATCACCGACAACGCGGTCTGGCGCGAGGCGCGTCCGGCGCAGGTCGAGGTGCCGGAGGCGGATCTGGTGGCGGCGGTGCGCGAGATCCTCGCGCGGCAGGCGGGGTGACGGAAATGGTCGAGACAACCCGACTTCGCGTCCTCCTTTCCGAGGCGGGCTACCGCTTCGTTGAGCCGCCGATCGTCTCCGACGCCGACGTCTTTCTCGACGTGGCGGGCGAAGACCTGCGCCGGCGGCTCTATCTGACGACGAGCGCCGATGGCCGCGAACAGTGCCTGCGGCCGGAGTTCACCATCCCGGTCTGCCTGCAGCACATCGCTAGCGGCGATGCGCACCGCACCGCCGACTATGCCTATCTCGGCCCGGTCTTCCGCCAGCGCCCCGGCGGCGCGAATGGCGAGTTCCTGCAGGCGGGCGTCGAGTCGCTCGGCCGTACGGACCGCATCACCGCCGACGCCGACGTGCTGGCGCTGGCGCTCGATTCCGTCCGGGTTTACGGGCTCGACGAGCCGATCGTTCGCATCGGTGACTCCGCGCTCTTCGCCGCCATCATCGAGCAACTCGGCATTGCCGCCGTCTGGAAGCGCCGCCTGTCGCGCGCCTTCGGCGACCGCGCCCGTCTCGATGCCACCATCGCGCGGCTCGCCGCCGGCAGGTCGGCCGAAACCCCGGCGCATGCCGGTTTCCTCGCGGCAATAGACGGCACCGATCACGAGGCGGCGCATCGCATTGTCGAGGATCTTCTATCGATTGCCGGAATTCGCGCTGTCGGCGGCCGTTCGGCCGGCGAGATCGCGGATCGCTTCCTGGAGCAATCGGCGCTGGCGGCCGGCGGCGGGCTCGACGAGCGGGCGCAGGCCGTGCTTGGCCGTTTCCTCGGCATTGTCGGCACGCCTTCCGCCGTGCTCGGCGAACTGAAGGCGCTCTCGAATGACGAGAAGCTCGGCATGGACGCCTCGATCGAGGGATTCGAGAAGCGGGCGGAGGGCTTGGCGCGACGCGGCATCGATCTGGAGCGGCTCGATTTCGCCGCCGATTTCGGCCGTCGCCTCGACTATTACTCGGGCTTCGTCTTCGAAATCTACGACAAGGCGCTGCCGGCCGGCCAGCAGGTGGTCGGCGGCGGCCGCTACGACCGTCTGATGCCGTTGCTCGGCGCCAAGTCCACCGTGCCCGCCGTCGGCTTCGCCCTCTGGCTCGATCGCGTCAAGGGAGAAGCGGCATGACCGACGCCCCGCTCGTCCTCGCCGTGCCCTCCAAGGGCCGACTGCAGGAAAACGCCAACGCCTTCTTCGCCCGCGCCGGACTGCCCGTCGTGCAGCAGGGCAGCGAACGCTCCTATCGCGGCCGCATCGGCGGCCTGCCGGACGTCGAGGTTGCGTTTCTCTCGGCTTCCGAGATCACCCGCGAACTCGCCGCCGGCTCGGTCCATCTCGGCATCACCGGGCGCGACCTGGTCGAGGAGGAGGTTTCCGACTTCGCCGAGCGCCTCGATCTCGTGCTGCCGCTCGGCTTCGGCCATGCCGACGTCGTCGTCGCCGTGCCGGAGGCCTGGATCGACGTCCGCTGCATGGCCGATCTCGACGACGTGGCGGCGGATTTCCGCTCCCGCCACGGCCGCTGGCTGACGGTCGCCACCAAATACGTCAACCTGACCCGGCGCTTCTTCACCCGCCACGGCATCGCCGACTACCGCATTGTCGAGAGTCTGGGCGCCACCGAGGGCGCGCCGGCTTCGGGCGCCGCCGACCTGATCGTCGACATCACCTCGACCGGCTCGACGCTTGCCGCCAATGCGCTGAAGATCGTCGGCGACGGCGTGATCCTGCAGTCGGAGGCGCATCTGGTCGCGAGCCTCTCCGCCACGTGGAGCGGTGCGGCTCGCGGCGCGTTGCGCACCATCATCGACCGGATCGAGGCGGAATCGGCGGGGCGCTCGCTGCGTGAGATCCGCGCCGATGTCGCCGACGCGGAAGGCGCCGCCAGGGTCGCAGCCGACCGCTTCGGCGCGACGACGCCGTTCGGCATTCCGGCCAGCCATCTGCTGCTGCACTGCCCGGCCTCGAAGGTCTATGCTTGCGCCGAATGGCTGCGCACCGGCGCCGGGGCGCGCACCGTGGCCGTTTCCCGGCTCGATACGGTGTTCTCGGCGACGAGCCCGCTGGCCGAGCATCTGCTCGGCCGCATCGACGGCCGCGCCAAGGCCTGAGCCATCCCTTCAGCCTGGGGCACACCGCGCCTGAAAGGGCGCGGTGGCGTTTGGCTGCCTGCGCTTTGGCATGCAGGAATTGCATTGCTGCGTTGCAACATCATGTTTTGCATTGCGGCAGAATTCGCTTACCTTTGCGTCATCACCCACGACAGGGAGACACGCAGATGTTCAAGTCCTTGAAGAAGTTTCGTCGCAGCTGGTCGGAATACGTCAACTACGACCCGGAAGCCGCGCAGCTTGCCCAGGCTGGCGATCTGATCGACCTGGAAATGATCCAGCGCGACCTCGACCGTCGCGGCCGTCGTTCCTACGGCGGTTACTAGGTCGCCGAGGCCTTGCTCGGCAGCTTGAGTTCATAGCGGAGGCGCGTCGCCTCGGCGCGGCAGTGGCAGCCTTCGACGTGGTCGTTGACGAGACCCATCGCCTGCATGAAGGCGTAGACCGTGGTCGGGCCGACGAAGCTCCAGCCGCGTCGCTTGAGATCCTTCGACAAGCGCACCGAGGTCGGTGACGTGCTGTTGGCCGTCAGGCTCGCCTTGTCGAACGCAGTCGGTCGTTCGCTGGCCGGCGGCTCGAAGCTCCACACATAGGCGGCGATCGAGCCTTCGCTCTCGATCAGCTCCAGCGCACGCTTCGCATTGTTGATCGTCGAGACGATCTTGCCGCGATGGCGCACGATGCCGGGATCGGCGAGCAGGCGGGCGATGTCGTCGTCGCCGAACTTCGCCACCTCGGCCGGTTCGAAATTGGCGAAGGCCTGCCGGAAGGTCTCGCGCTTGCGCAGGATCGTCAGCCAGGACAGGCCGGACTGAAAGCCCTCGAGGCACAGCTTTTCGAACAGGCGGCGGTCGTCCGTGACCGGTCGACCCCATTCGGCGTCATGATAGGCCTGGTATTCGGCGGTGCCGTTTGACCACCAGCAGCGGGGAACGCCATCTTCGCCGGCTAGGATGCCATCTGGCAGGGTCATGGGCACGCTTTCCTGAAGTTCGTGTTTTGTTCCTGATCTTCTACGATTTCCCGGCCCGTCGAGGCAAGGCCTGCGGGACCGGCGAAGCGCTATCCGCCCCGTTAACAGCCTGGTAACGACCCGTTCACCGCCGCAATTGACGTTCAGGCCTCCTTCACGTTTCCTCTGCCAGCCTTATCTAGCTCAGGGGAGGATCGTTCCGGCTCGGCCGTGCGGTCGCTCCTCCCGGTCGCGGGACCGGGTGTCTTTCTTCCAGCGCGCCGTGGCGCGCGATTTCCTGTCGAGGCGTCCATGCGTAGTGCGCTGCAATCCGTCGTCCTGGTCGGGCTCGCCGTTTTCGGCCTGTCCGTTCTCCCCGCCAAGGCGCAGTTCTATGACGGCTCCGATGGCTATGACGACGGCTATGGCCGGTATGAGCGTCCCTACCGGTATGATCGCTACGACCGGTACGATCGCTATCGGCCGCGCCCGCCGGTGATGGTCGAACCCGAATATGGCCAGCCGGCCTGGTGGATGGAGCGGCCGCCCTACGGCGCGGAGCGCCGCGCACGCCGAGCGCCGCAGCAGGCGGGGCTGATGCCGCGCACCTCCGCGCCGAAGGCGCCCAAGGCCTCGCGCCAGTTCAATCCGGCCTTCCTGCCGGCGGTGGTCGACTATCACGGCCGCGAGAAGCCCGGTACGATCGTGATCGATACCGAGACGCGCTATCTCTACCTGGTCGAGGCGAACGGCACGGCGCGGCGCTATGGCGTCGGCGTCGGCAAGCCGGGCTTCGAATGGGCGGGTGTCCACACGATCACTCGCAAGGCGGAGTGGCCGAGCTGGACGCCGCCGGCGGAGATGCGCGCCCGCCGGCCGGGCCTGCCGGTCCGCATGGAAGGCGGCCTCGACAATCCGCTCGGCTCGCGCGCGCTCTATCTCGGCTCCTCGCTCTACCGCATCCACGGCTCCAACGAGCCCTGGTCGATCGGCCATGCGGTCTCGTCCGGCTGCATCCGCATGCGCAACCAGGATGTCGAGGATCTCTACGAGCGCGTCGGCATCGGCACGCGGGTCGTCGTCCGCTAGCGCGGGCGAGGGAAAGCGGACAACAAAAAAGGGGGCTTCGGCCCCCTTTCGATTTCGTCCCGCGTCCCGGCCTAGAAGGGCCAGAGCTTGCTGACGTCGAACTTCTTCTTGACCTTCTCCGGCTCGGTCATCGGCGCGTTCGGGTCGGAAGCGCGATAGTCGACGGGCGGCTCGGTCAGATATTTGCGGGTGGGGTTGCCATTGGCGTCGTAGGAACCCGATTTGCCGCTGTGCAGCGCATCCCAGGCCTTCTTGCCCTCGGCCTTGCGGGCCTCGTTGTATTCTTCCTCGCGGCGGTCGAACGAGGTCTGGCCGGGGGCCAGCTTCAGGTTCGGCGCGCCCTCGCTGTTCGGCGCCACCGCGTCATTCTCGCGCTTCTTGCGGCGGGCGAGATCCTTGTCCTTCGGCCAGTTGGCCTGGTCGGCCGAAGCGACGGCCTGGCCAGGCTGTGGCAGCGAGTTGGACGGCGGAACCACGATGCCGCCACGCGGCTTGTAGTCGATCGGCGGACGGTCCTCGCCGCCGAGGCTGGCGATGCTCATCACGTCCGTCAGCGTCTGCGTCTCGGGAGATACGCCGGTGCCGTAGGTCGTGCCGGAGCAGCCGGCGAGGGCGGTCAGGACAAGGGCTCCCGCAGGGAGAACCAGATAACGCTGAACAGTCGAAGCGGGCATGTCGATCGATCACTCCTGGGCGCGCTCGAATCGGCACACCTTAGCCTGTGTCCCACTAAACGCAGAAAAGCAGGCAAAATTCCGGCACGGTCTAGGCCGCCCTTCTACCGGATCGGCTCCCCCGGGGCAACACGCACGGTCGGCGCGATCCCGGCCAGGCGCTGGTCGAGCGCGGTGCCCGGGCCGGCCGCCGCAAGGATCCGGCGGGCGTCGAGCGAATCCCGGTCCATCTGCTCGATCAGGGCCTCGATCGAGGCGAATCGCGCCTCGGAACGCAGAAAGGCGTGGAAGGTGACCGCGACGGTCTCGTCGTAGAGCTGCTCGTTGAAATCGAACACATGCACTTCGAGCAGCACGGCGCCGTTGTCGAAGGTCGGCCGGCGGCCATAGCTGGCGACGGCGGGATGCACGCTGCCGTCGGCGCGCGTCAGCGTCACGGCGTAGATGCCGAGCGCCAGGCCGCAATCGGAAGGCAGCCGCACATTGGCCGTGGGATAGCCGAGCTCGCGGCCGCGCTTGTCGCCGTGCTGGACCGTGCCGCTGACGAACCAGCGATAGCCGAGCTCGGCATTGGCTGTCTCGACCGCGCCGCTTTCGAGCGCCTGCCGGACCCGACTCGAGGAAAAGGCGACGCCATGATCGTCCATGACGGCGCCGAGTACGGACATGGTAAAGCCCCGGCGCAACCCCTCATGCGCGAGGAAGGCCGGCGAGCCCTGCCGGTCATGGCCGAAGTGGAAGTCGTGGCCGATGATCGCGGCGGAGATGTCGAGCTGCCGCACCAGAATACGGTCGACGAAGTCGGCGGCGCTGGTCTTCGAGAATTCCTGGTCGAAATTGGCGACGACGATGCCGTCGAGCCCGAAGGCCGCCGCGATTCGCGCCTTGGCCTCGATCGGCGTCAGGCGGAACAGCGGCGTGTCGGGCCGGAACACGCTGCGCGGATGCGGTTCGAAGGTCAGCAGCAGCGAAGGCGTGCCATGGACCTTGGCCTCGCTGCGCGCCGCGTCGAGCAGCGCCTGGTGGCCGCGATGCATGCCGTCGAAATTGCCGATGGCAACCGCGCTGCGCCTGTATTCCGCCGGCAAGGCGTCGAGCGGCAGGATCCTGGCGGCGGGCAGGGGCGCGTGGGCGCTCGTCATGATGGCTCCAGTTGAGCCGGCCGAGGGGGCGACGGCGGCTGCGGCCGGAAACTGGCCTCTCGATCGGACATGGTCAAGCCGTCAGTTTGGTCGCGGGCCGCGGGCGCGTGCGGGAGGCGCCCATTTCCGGCCTACCAGGCGAGATGCGGAATGAAGGCGCGGGCGCCGAGTTCCTTTTCCGCCAGGAAGCGGTGGACGGCGGCCGCTTCCGGCGCCTCGGTCGGGCCGAAGCTGGCCGAATGGATGCCGCCGGTCACGAACAGGACGTCGAGCGCCTGTTCGCACGCGCCGCGCAGGTCGGTTGGCGCGCCGTCGCCGATCGCCACAACCTGTTCCTTGCCGATCGGGCTGCCGAGGATCGCCGCCGCCTTCTTGAGAGCGGCCTCGTAGATCGGCGGATTGGGTTTGCCGGCGACGAAGCTGGTGCCGCCCAGCGCCTTGTAGCGCTCGGCAAGCGAGCCGGCGCACCAGACGAAACGGTCGCCGCGCTCGACGACGATGTCGGGATTGGCGCAGATCATCGGCAGGTCGCGCCGCCGCCAGGCGGCGAAGCGCTCGTCATAGTCGTCCGGTGTCTCGACCGTGTCGTTGAAGAGGCCGGTGCAGGAGATAAGCTCCGCGTCTTCCTCGCCGACCAGCTGCAGTTCGAGCCCCTCGTAGAGGGTCTTTTCGCGCTCGTTGCCGACATGGAAGGTCTTGGCGGCGCCGCGCTCGGCGAGCAGTGCGCGGGTGACGTCGCCCGACGTGACGATGGCGTCATAGCAATCCGGGCTGACCCCGAGCGTGCCCATCTGCTCGACGATGAAATGGCTGGTGCGCGGCGCATTGGTGATCAGCACCACGACGCCACCCTGGGCGCGGTAGCGCTCGAGCGCGTCGCAGGCCCGCGGAAACGACCGCACGCCGTTGTGGATGACGCCCCAGACGTCGCAGAGGACGGCGCGGTACTGGGGGGCGAGCTCCGACAGGCCGGAGACGGCGATGGGCGAGGTCGTGTTGGTCATAAGCGGGGCGTATTGCTTCCGCACGCAAGGGTCAAGCTCGGCTGGCGGGATTGATGGGCGGCCGCATGAATTTGCCGGGCGGCACCATCGTCGCCGTGTTCTGGAAGGCATGGCCGAACAGTTGCCGGAGGACAGCCGATCCACACTTTGTACGATCCGGTGCTGATATTGTACGATCTGGTCATGATCTCGACACGAAGTCGCGATGGGGTGGCGTAGCGTCAGCTTCGGGAAAACTCGGGGGGTTTCCGAATTGGTCGTTCGGCTTGTTCGAGGTTCATGATACCCAGTCACCGACCCTTCGCATGTGCCGGCGTCGAAACACGCCGTTCTCCCGTCCGGCAGCATCGCCGGGGCCAGCGCTTTGCGTGCGAAGAGCGCGAGATGACCGGCGGTGATCAGCCGGCCGCTACGATCCTGCCGGTTCCGGCAGGGGGCAACGTCAACTTGTGCAGGGGATAGGGAAGGGGCGTGAACTACATGCCACCGGACTCCGGGTCGGCCTTCGACCTCGATTCTGTCTCCGCTGCCGAAGCCCGCGCCGCCCTGGACAAGATCTTGCAGAGCGCCGAGTTCGTCGCGTCGCCGCAGCTTTGCGCATTCCTGAGCTATATCGTCGAGGCGCATCTGGCCGGCAACGAGCACCTGCTCAAGGGCCAGATCATCGGCACTACCGTGCTAGGGCGGCCGGAAGGCTATGATTCGCAGCGCGACCCGATCGTCCGTGTCGAGGCCAACCGCCTGCGCCGCACGCTCGCCGCCTATTACGATCGCGGCGGCGCCGAGGACCCGGTGCGCGTCGTCGTCGAGCGCGGATCCTATGTGCCGCGCTTCGAGCGCATCGTACCGGAGCCGCCTCCCTTGCCGGACGCGGCCGCGATGCCGCAACCGCCCCCTGTCCAGCCGGTCTCGGTCGGATTTCGGCCCGGCGCGATCGCCATCGGCGTCATTCTGGCGTCGATTGCCATCGCGCTGCTCGGGGCCGGGTTCTTCCTGAAGTCTGCCCCGGGCGGCGTTCCGGCCGGAGGTCCGCGTCTCGATGTCGTGGCCGCGAGGCCGGGGGCCTCCGCCGTGCCGCGGGCGTCGACGCCCTATCTGCCGAGCGTCGAGGTGATGCCCTTCGTCGCGACCGGAACGGCCGCGGAACGGGCCGACGAGCTCGAATCCGGCCTGATGGTGGCGCTGGCGCGCTTCCCCGAACTGCGCGTGCTCACCAATGGCGGTCCGCCGGCGGATTTCCGTATCGAGGGCGACATCGCCTTCTCGGACCGCAAGAGCACCGTCTCCATGCGCCTGTCCTCGCTCCAGACCGCCGAGGTGCTCTGGAGCGCGTCGATCGACATGCCCGTCGCCGAGCTGATGACCCGCGCCGGAGTCGACCGGCTTCTCGCCATCGCGACCACGGCGATCGCGCCGCAGTTCGGCGCCATCGCCCAGTATGTCGCGCGCGGGGCAGGCGGACCACCGGGCGAGATGAGCGGCTATGATTGCCTGATCGAGGCGCAGTTGCACGGGCACCGGCTCGATGACACCAGCTGGCGCCGCGTCGACGATTGCCTCCGCGATATGATCGAGCGCTATCCGACCTTCGCAACGGCCTGGGCCTCGCGCGCGCTGCTGCTGATGGAGCGTTATCGCCTCAATCCCGACACAGCGGCCGCACTCGCTGCCCGGAAGGAGGCGGAGGAACTGGCGCGCCATGCGCTGCAGCTCGAGCCGACCAATGTCCGCGCCATGACGGCGGTGGCGACCGTCGCCTTCAGCAAGGGCGACCTCGAGGCGGCGCGCGATATCGGCCTCAGAGCCATCTCGGCCAATCCGTATGATCCGCTCTCGCGCTCGCAATATGTGCTGGCGCTGATCGCCTCCGACTATCCCGACCAGGCGCTGGCGCAGGCCGCCGCCGCCCGTCAGCTCGATCCCGCCCATGTCTCGTTCTACGATTCGCTGGAACTGCTGGCCCGGGTCGGCCGGCCGGAGGGGCCCGAGCCGGCTTCCGGCTCGGTGATGGCGGATGTGTCGCTGTTGCCCTATGGTGCCGTCGCCCGCGTGCTGGCCTATGATGCCGCCGGTCAATCTGCCGACCGGAACGCCGCCGTGAAGGCGCTGTATGATCTGATGCCCCTGTTCGCCGACGACATGCCGACCGCGCTCAGCCGCCAGTTTCCGCCTTCGCCCTATACGAAGCGGGTGGAGGAAGCCTTGCGCGGCGCCGGTGTCGGAACCTGAGACGGCGCGCCATGACGGAGCCGGCCGATCAGGAGAGGGGGCAGGAGTTCGGGTTCGAGCCCGAGGCCGTCCGCGCGGCACTGGGTCAGATCGTCGAATCCGCCTCCTTCGTCGCCTCGCGCCAACTGAGCGCCTTCCTCACCTACGTCGTCGAGAAGACGCTGGCCGGCGAGGCGGATCGCATCAAGGCCTATTCGATCGCGACCGAGGCGCTCGGTCGTCCGGAGACCTTCGACCCGGCCTCGGATCCGATCGTTCGGGTCGAGGCGGGACGCCTGCGCAAGGCGCTCGACGCCTACTACCGGACGGGTGGCGCGAACGCGGCGCTGCGGATCGCAATGCCGCGCGGCAGCTATGTGCCGCATTTCGAGCCGATGGCCGCCGAGGCCGAAGGGCAGGCCGCGAGCGAGGCCGCGCCGGCCGAGCCGGTCACGCCGGCAAGGGAAGCCGCCCTGCCTGCGACGGCCGTGTCCGTCTTCGCCGCCAGGACCCTGTGGCGGCTGCGGATCGGCGGCGCGCTCGCGATCGTCGCCTTCCTGATGGCGCTCGGCGTGTTCGGCCTGCGCCATGCGGCTGTGCTGGCGGATGCCGGGCAGGAGGCGGGGACCGCCGCCGTTGCCGTCGCGTCCGTCGCCGCGATGCCGCATGCCGCGCCGGCGCCCGCGACGCGGCCGCTGGCCCCGCGAATCTTCGTGGCGCCGTTCGCGATTGGCGACGAGCCCGCCGTCGGCATATCGGGCCGTCAGTTCGCCGTCATGCTGGCGACGGCGATCTCCCGCTTCGACGAGGTCACGGTGGTGACCCGGATGGACGGCGACGCCGATTATCTGCTGAGCGGCAGGCTGTCGGCCGGGCCCTCCGGCATCTCCGCCGCCGCGCTGCTGACGGACGCCGCCTCGGGCCGCGTGATCTGGTCGTCGCAGGCGACGGTGCCGCGGAACCCCGTCCGGCCGTCCGTGACCATCGCCCAGCTCAAGGACACGATCGCCACCACCATCGCCCAGCCCTATGGCGTGGTGCTCTCCGACCGCCTGGCGAGGACCGATCTCGCCGATGACGGCTTTCCCTGCGTGATCCGCTCTTTCAACTACTGGCGCAGCTTCGCACCGAAGACGCATGGCGAGGTCACCGCCTGCCTGGAGCAGCTCACCAAACGCTATCCCAGTTATGCGCCGCCCTATGCGCAGCTGACCTTCCTCTACCTGACCGAGGCGGAGCTCGGGCTCGATCCGGACCTGCGCCGCGCCACGCTCGACCGCGCCGTGAAGGCGTCGGCGATGGCCGTCCAGCTGGCGCCGACCAGCGCGAGGGCGATGCAGGCGCTGCAGTACACCTATTACGCCGATGGCCAGATGCAGCGCGCCATCGAGGCCGGCAACCGCGCAATGGTCCTGAACCCGCTCGATCCCGACATCCGCGCCTCGCAGGGCCAGATGCTGATCCTCGCCGGCCGCTACCAGCTCGGCATGCGGCTGATCGAGGAATCGGCCAGCAGCAACGCCGCCTATCCGTCCTGGTACGATCTCTATCTGGCGCTGGCCGCCTTCCAGGGGGGCAAGACCGAGACGCTGCGCAAGCTGATGGGCCGCGTCGACCTGCCGGACCATCCGCTCGCCGCCTTCCTGCGCGTGCTGGCCGCCGCCGATCCGGAGGCGAGGCGCGCGGCGATCGCCGGCATGCGTGACCGCTTTCCGGGAATGGCGACGGACCCGGCCGGCGTGCTCGCCCGCCTGGTGCCGAACCCGGCGCTGGTCGACAGGCTGCTGGCGGCGGGCCGGGAAGCGGGCCTCGAAAGCTGAATTTGCGCTGCCCGTTCCGGGGATTGGCGGACGATCCGGAACGTTTTGTTTACCCTGTTCTGAGAAGAATGATCCGTCGCGAAAAATGTTTCGCGGCGGAAGAGGGGTCTTCCAGGCATGGGTTTCGGCGGCGGCTCGCAAGAGCTCGTTCAGGTATTGATCGTGGATGCGGATCCGGTGCAGCGGCGCACCGTTTCGGCGCAATTGTCGGCGCAGGCGGGGCTGCGTTTCGCGCCGACCGCCTTTGCGACGAAGGCCGAGGCGCTCGAACGGCTCGCCGACCGCCCGCATGCGATTGTCGTCGCCGACCTCGAGACCGTCGGCGGCGTCGATGAACTCGGCGGCCTGTCGAGCCATGATTCCTCCGTCATCGCCATGAGCGCGCGCGGCTCCGTCCATGCCGCCGTGGCCGCCATGCGCGCCGGCGCCATCGATTTCCTGCCCAAGCCCTTCGGCGCCGCGGCGCTGCTCGAAAGGCTGAACGCGGCGATCGCGGAGTGGCCGGCCGCCCGGCCCGCCGAGGCGAAGCGCGCCGAGACGCCCACCACCGCGAAGCCGGCCGCGACCGGCCTGGCGCGCGAGGATTTCGAGGGCTTCATCGGCCGTTCGGCCGCGATGGGCCTCGTCTACGACCAGATCAGCCGCATCGCGCCGTCGAAGGCGCCCGTTTTCGTCACCGGCGAGAGCGGCACCGGCAAGGAGCTTTGCGCCGAGGCGATCCACGGCCGCTCCGGCCGCGCCGGCGGCCCCTTCATCGCGCTGAACTGCAGCGCGATCCCGAAGGACCTGATGGAAAGCGAGATCTTCGGCCATGTCCGCGGCGCCTTCACCGGCGCGACCGAAAACCGGACGGGCGCGGCCGAACTCGCCGATGGCGGCACGCTGTTCCTCGACGAGATCGGCGAGATGGATCTCGGCCTGCAGGCGAAGCTGCTGCGCTTCATCCAGAGCGGCACCGTCCAGCGCGTCGGCGACGTCACGGCGCGGCGGGTCGACGTGCGCATCGTCTGCGCCACCCATCGCGATCCCTTCGCCGAGATCGCCGCCGGGCGGTTCCGCGAGGACCTGTTCTACCGGCTGCATGTGCTGCCGATCCAGTTGCCGGCGCTGCGCGAGCGCGCCGAGGACATCCTGCCGCTCGCTTCCGCCTTTCTCGCCCGCTATGCGGCGGAGGAGGCGCGCGCCTTCCGCGGCTTCGAGCCCGAGGCGGCGGCGATGCTGATGCGCCATGCCTGGCCCGGCAATGTCCGCGAATTGCAGAACGCGATCCGTCGCGTGGTGGTGCTGCACCAGGGGGCGGAAGTTACCGTCGCCATGCTGCCGCAGACCATCCGCGCCGGGGCCGCGCAGCCGTCGCGGAACGAGTTTGCCGTCTCAGAAACCCGCGCTGCGCCTCAGCTTGTCGCGCCTTTCTGGGAGCAGGAGCGCTCGATCATCGAGTGCGCCGTCGAGGCGCATGGCGGCAATATCGCCCGTGCCGCGGCCGCGCTGGAGATCTCTCCGTCGACGATCTATCGCAAGCGCCAGGCCTGGCTGGAGCGCCGTACGGCATAAGCCGTTGGCGCACTGAATTAATCCTCATTTGTCGAAGCCCTTGCGCAGGACGCGCCGGAACGGCATGTTCGCGCGAAATGGGGCTGCAGGGCGCTTGCCGCGCCCGAGACGAGGGGAAAGACATGAAGGATCGGGCATCCCGGATCTCCGGGATTGCAATGGCGGGCGCGTTGCTTTTCGCCGCCTGTGGCGCATCGACGGCCGGCGAGGTCGCCGACAAGGCCGCCGAGGCGGAGACCCTGCTTCAGGCCGGCAAGTCCGCCGAGGCGCAGCAGGCGCTCGACGCCGCCGTCGAGGCCTTCTGGAAATCGGCGCCGCTGACGTTCAAGAACGCGCGCTTCGTCGACGATGCCAAGGGTTTTGGTGACTATACCGCCCATTCCGGCAACAGTTTCGCTCCTTCCGCCAATTTGCAGGTCTATCTCGAGCCGCAGGGCTTCGGTTGGGCGGAAGTCGCCGACGGCTACAAGATCGCCTTCTCCTCCGAGATCGAAATCCGCAATGCGAGCGGCCAGATCCTGACCAAGTCGGCGACGCCGGCGCTGTTCGAGAAGATCGGCCGCAACAAGAACCGCGAGTTCCAGATCACCGTCGGCTTCCAGTTGCCGGCGCTGAAGGCGGGCGACTACGTGCTGGTCCTGAACGTCACCGACACCACGACGGGTCGTTCGGCGCCGCTCGAGCTGCCCTTCACTGTTTCCGGCTGATCGACAGGCTTTGTGACCGGTTTCATAGCCCTGCCGGTGCGGCCGGGCGCATGAAGGGGAGAGCGCCGGGCCAATGCCCGGCGGTATGTTGACGTGTGCGGCGCTTTGCATGACCTCCGTCTATGATCTGAAGCCGCGCTTCCAGGCGCTGTTGCGACCGCTGGTCGGCGCGCTGGTGGCGCGTGGCGTCACGGCCAACCAGGTGACGATCGCCGCGATGGTCGCGAGCATCGCCACGGCGCTGGCGCTTTGGGCGCTGGCCGGTGTGCGCGCCAGCCTGTTCCTGCTGCCGGTGGTACTGTTCCTGCGCATGGCGCTGAACGCCATCGACGGCATGATCGCCCGCGAGCACGACCAGAAGAGCCGGCTCGGCGCCATCCTCAACGAGGTCGGCGACGTCGTCTCCGATGCCGCGCTCTACCTGGCGCTGGTTCCGGCGCTGGCGCCCTATGGGGCGCATGGCTGGCCGATCGCATTCTTCGTCGTCGCCGCGATCCTGACCGAGTTCGTCGGCGTGCTGGTAGAGGCGCTCGGCGCGGGCCGGCGCTATGACGGGCCGATGGGCAAGTCCGACCGCGCCGCGGTGATCGGCGCGATCGCCTTCCTGGTCGGGCTCGGCGTCCCCGCCGGGTGGTGGCTCGACGGGATCATGTTGCTGCTGACGCTGCTGGCGGTCTGGACCTCGTTCAATCGCGCCCGTCACGCGCTGGTGGAAAGCTGATGCCGGAAACCGCTTCCTCCTTCATGCTGTTCGACCTGCCGCTCCAGATCGTGGTGACGCTGGCGCTCGTCGTGCTTGGCCTCGCCGGCGCGACCCTTCTCGTCTGGATGCGGTCGCCGCCGCCGGAGGCGGACGAGAAGGCGCAGGAGAAGCGGCGCGAGCTCAAGGCGCGGATCGGCAGCTGGTGGGCGATGGTGGCGCTGCTGGTGGTGGCGCTGGCGCTCGGCCGCACGGCGATGATCGTGCTGCTCGCCTTCGTCAGCTATCTGGCGCTCAAGGAATATCTGACGATCATCCCGACGCGGCGGGCCGACCGGGTCGTGCTCCTCGTCGCCTATCTCGCCGTGCCGATCCAGTATTACTGGGTCGGGATCGGCTGGTACGGCATGTTCGTCATCTTCGTGCCCGTCTACATGTTCCTGATCCTGCCGGCCGCCATGGTGCTGCGCGGCGAGACGCAGGGCTTCCTGAAGGCGGCCGGCACGCTGCACTGGGGGCTGATGATCACGGTCTTCGCCGTCAGCCACGCGGCCTATCTGCTCGCCGTGCCGCCGCCCGACGCGCCGCCCGGGATGGGCGCGGGCCTGCTGGTCTTCCTGCTGATTGCGACCGAGTTCAACGACGTCGCCCAGTTCGTCTCCGGCAGGCTGATCGGCCGGCGCAAGATCACGCCGAAGGTCTCGCCCAACAAGACGGTCGGCGGCTTCCTCGGTGGCCTCGTCGCGACGATCCTGCTGTCGGCGGCGCTCGCGCCGGTCCTGACGCCGATCGGCGCCTGGCAGGCGGCGATCATCGGCGCGCTGCTGGCGACGGCCGGTTTCTTCGGCGACATCGTGATGTCGGCGGTGAAGCGGGATCTCGGCATCAAGGATACCGGCACCATGCTGCCCGGCCATGGCGGCATTCTCGATCGCATCGACAGCCTGGTGTTCACCGCGCCGATCTTCTTCCACGCCGTCCGCTATTTCTATTTCTGAGCCACCGTGAGGCCCGACCCACGATGACCGCCCGCGATTGCCTGCGTCTCGCCTTCTTCGCGCTCCTGGTGCGGCCGTTCCTTCTGGTGGCGATCGGACTTTCGGTGCGCCATCGCGCGCGCCTGCCCAAGGACGGGCCGGTGATCATCGCCGCCAACCACAACAGCCATCTCGACACGCTGGCGCTGATGTCGCTGTTTCCGCTCGGCATGCTGCGCCGGGTCCGCGCCGTGGCGGCGGCGGACTATTTTCTGAAGAACCGGCTGCTGAAATGGTTCGCGGTCGACCTGATCGGCATCCTGCCGATCGAGCGCTCGAGCGGCCGCGGCGGCGTCGATCCCCTGGCCGATGCGCTGGCGGCGCTCGACGCCGGTGACATCCTGATCTTCTTCCCCGAGGGATCCCGCGGCGAGCCGGAGATGCGGCAGGCGTTCAAGCGCGGCGTCGCCCATATCGCGCGCCGGCGTCCCGACATTCCCGTGCTGCCGGTCTTCCTGCGCGGCTTCGGCAAGGTTTTGCCGAAGGGCGTTCATCTTCCTGTCCCATTCTTCTGCGATGTGGTGATCGGCGAGCCGATGACCGGCGCGGGCGAAGGCTTCGTGCAGCGGCTCGAGCAGGCGGTCGATGCGCTCGGCCGCGAGACGCCCAGCCCGGAATGGGCCTGAGGCCGGCGTCTCGACCGGACCGGCCGATCCAGGCCGGAAGACGCGGGCAGAAAAAAATCTGTCGCGACCGGCGATGCGGTCTCCTTGACATCCCGGCACCCGGCTCCTAGATCCGTGCGGCTGCTAGCACTCGCCCTCGGTGAGTGCCAACGCATCCATTTTGGCGGGTGGTCCGACCGGATCGCCCTGCACGCGAGGAGAGAACAAACATGGCATTCCGTCCTCTGCATGACCGCGTCGTCGTCCGTCGCGTTGCGTCGGAAGAGAAGACCGCCGGCGGCATCATCATCCCCGACACCGTCAAGGAAAAGCCGCAGGAAGGCGAAGTCGTCGCTGTCGGCCCCGGCGCGCGTGACGACGCTGGCAAGCTGGTCGCTCTCGACGTCAAGGCCGGTGATCGCATCCTGTTCGGCAAGTGGTCCGGCACGGAAGTCAAGATCGACGGTGAAGAGCTCCTCATCATGAAGGAGTCGGACATCCTCGGCGTAATCACTGGCAAGGCCGGCAAGTAAGTCGCGCGGGGGCTCGCCCCCAGACGTGATTTTCCCTTGTTCGCCATAACCTGGAACGGAGCTATTCAATGGCTGCTAAAGACGTAAAGTTCTCCGCCGACGCGCGCGAGAAGATGCTGCGCGGCGTGGACATCCTCGCCAACGCCGTCAAGGTGACCCTCGGCCCGAAGGGCCGCAACGTCGTCATCGAGAAGTCGTTCGGCGCCCCGCGCATCACCAAGGACGGCGTCACCGTCGCCAAGGAGATCGAGCTCGAGGATCGTTTCGAGAACCTCGGCGCCCAGCTGGTTCGTGAAGTCGCTTCCAAGACCAACGACATCGCTGGCGACGGCACCACCACCGCGACGGTTCTCGCCCAGGCGATCGTCAAGGAAGGCGCCAAGGCCGTTGCGGCCGGCATGAACCCGATGGACCTGAAGCGCGGCATCGATCTCGCCGTCGTCGAGGCCGTCAAGGATCTCGAGAAGCGCTCGAAGAAGATCAAGACCTCCGAGGAAGTCGCTCAGGTTGGCACCATCTCCGCCAATGGCGAGAAGGAAATCGGCCAGATGATCGCTTCGGCGATGCAGAAGGTCGGCAACGAGGGTGTCATCACCGTCGAGGAAGCCAAGACCGCCGAGACCGAGCTCGAAGTCGTCGAAGGCATGCAGTTCGACCGCGGCTACCTGTCGCCGTACTTCGTCACCAACTCCGAGAAGATGGTGGCTGAGCTCGACGACCCCTACATCCTCCTGCACGAGAAGAAGCTCGGCAACCTGCAGGCGATCCTTCCGGTCCTGGAAGCCGTCGTCCAGTCGGGCAAGCCGCTCCTGATCATCTCGGAAGACGTCGAAGGCGAGGCTCTGGCCACGCTCGTCGTCAACAAGCTCCGTGGCGGCCTCAAGGTCGCGGCCGTCAAGGCTCCGGGCTTCGGTGACCGCCGCAAGGCCATGCTCGAGGACATCGCCGTCCTCACCGCCGGCCAGGTGATCTCGGAAGACCTCGGCATCAAGCTCGAGAACGTCACGCTGGCCCAGCTCGGCCGCGCCAAGAAGGTCACGATCTCCAAGGAGAACACGACCATCGTTGACGGCTCCGGCAAGAAGAAAGAGATCGAAGCCCGCGTCAACCAGATCAAGGCTCAGATCGAAGAGACCACCTCGGACTACGACAAGGAGAAGCTCCAGGAGCGTCTCGCCAAGCTCGCAGGCGGCGTCGCGGTCATCCGCGTCGGCGGTGCGACGGAAGTCGAAGTCAAGGAGCGCAAGGACCGCGTCGACGACGCGCTGAACGCAACCCGCGCTGCCGTCGAAGAAGGCATCGTCCCGGGCGGCGGCACGGCTCTCCTGCGCGCCAAGAAGGCCGTCGAGAAGCTGAAGAGCGACAACGCCGACGTCGAGGCTGGCATCAAGATCGTGCTCCGCGCTCTGGAAGCCCCGATCCGTCAGATCTCGGAGAACGCCGGCGTCGAGGGTTCGATCGTCGTCTCCAAGGTTCTGGAAGGCAAGGGCGAGACCTTCGGCTTCGACGCCCAGTCGGAGAGCTTCGTTGATCTGGTCGCGGCGGGCATCATCGACCCGACCAAGGTCGTCCGTACCGCTTTGCAGGACGCCGCTTCGGTGTCGAGCCTGATCGTCACCACCGAGGCGCTCATCGCCGACCGTCCGAAGAAGGACGCCGGCATGCCCGCTATGCCTCCGGGCGGCGGCATGGGCGGCATGGACTTCTAAGAAGTCCATTCGCCCAAAGCGAATGATTGCCAAAGCCGGCAACAGCCGGCTTTGGACGGCGGCATGGACTTCTAAGAGGTCCTGTCCTCACGTCTACGGAAGGGCGCGGCGCAAGCCGCGCCCTTTTCGTTTTGGCCTTCGCCCTGACTGGCTCCTGCGGGTGCGGTAGTATGGGGGTGTTACCTGTTCGTCTTTCCGGCCGGCTACATTTTGTCGGCCTGGGAACGCGTGGAGGAGACCCGTCTATGGCCAAGAAGATCCTTTTCCTCGTCGGCGACTATGTCGAGGACTATGAAGTGATGGTGCCGTTCCAGCTGCTCGCCGCGGTGGGGCATCAGGTCGAGGCTGCCTGTCCGGGCAAGCCCGCCAATGGCAAGGTCGCGACCGCCATCCATGATTTCGAGGGCGACCAGACCTATTCCGAGAAGCGCGGCCACAATTTCGCGCTGACCACCGACTTCGCGTCGGTGAAGGAGGCGGACTACGACGCGCTCGTCATTCCGGGCGGCCGGGCGCCGGAATATCTGCGCCTCGACGACGGCGTGATCGCCCTGGTCAAGGCCTTCGCCGCCGCCGGCAAGCCGATCGCCGCCGTCTGCCACGGGGCGCAGGTGCTCGCCGCCGCCGACGTCATTCGCGGCCGCACCATTTCGTCCTATCCCGCCTGCGCGCCGGAAGTGCGTCTCGCCGGTGGCCGACACGCCGATATTGCCATCCACGACGCGATCACCGACGATATCTTCGTCACCGCGCCGGCCTGGCCCGCCCACCCGACATGGATGGCACAGTTTCTCGCGCGTCTCGGCACCACGATCAGCCACGCCTGATCGACGCGGCGCGCGATCCCTGGGGAGGGCGCGCCGTGTGTCATATCTTCGCTTCGACCGATCCTGCCTTGTTCGCGCCGGTGACGCGGTCCGTCCGCATCGCCGGCGTCGTCACCAGCATCCGGCTCGAGGCCATGTTCTGGTCGATGCTCGACGAGATCGCCGCGAGCCAGAAGATGCCGACGGCCCGCTTCCTGTCGACGCTGCATGACGAGGTCGTCGAGTTGCGCGGCGAGATCGGCAATTTCGCGTCGCTTCTGCGCGTCATCTGCAGCCGCCATGCCGAGGCGCGCGCCGAAGCCGTCGATCACCGCGGCAGCTCGGCCGCCTAGGAAGCCGCGCTAGCGCCGGTCCCTGAAAAATTCACGCAGCATTTCGGCCGCCGTCGTTTCGGCGATGCCGCCATAGACGTCGGGAGCGTGGTGGCAGGTCGGCTGGCTGTAGAAGCGGACGCCGCTCTCGACCGCGCCGCCCTTCGGGTCGGCGGCGGCGTAGTAGAGCCGGCGGATGCGGGCGAACGAGATCGCCGCCGCGCACATCGGGCAGGGCTCCAGCGTCACGTAGAGATCGCAATCGGGCAGGCGCTGCGATTGCAGCGCCGCGCAGGCGGTGCGGATCGCCAGCGTCTCGGCATGGGCGGTCGGATCGTTGAGTTCCAGCGTGCGGTTGCCGTCGGCCGCCAGCACCACTCCGTCGCGCACGATCACCGCGCCGATCGGCACCTCGCCGCGCTCGGCCGCCTTGCGCGCCTCGGCGAGGGCGAGGTCCATGAAGGAGGGGCCGGCGCCTGTCATCTCCGCTCGCATCGCTCGAATTGGCCTGCCATTTTTGAGATGTCGCATTTTGTTTGCACGAAGCCGTATCCACCCGGCCGCAAAATGCTCTAAGGAACCGTTTCAAGGATGGATAGATGAAGCCGCCGCAGAAACGCACGAAGGACAGCGCCGCGCAAGACGACGCAGAGCACGATCGCATCGCCAAGGTATTGGCGCGCGCCGGCCTCTGCTCGCGCCGGGATGCTGAACGATTGATCCAGGAAGGACGCGTCGCCATCAATGGCCGCGTCCTGACCAGTCCCGCCGTCAATGTCGGTCCGAACGACCGCGTCACGGTCGACGACCAGCCGCTGCCGACCCGCGAGCGCACGCGGCTCTGGCTCTACCACAAGCCGCGCGGCCTGGTGACGACGGCGCATGATCCCGAAGGTCGCCCGACCGTGTTCGATTCGCTGCCGGCGCATCTGCCGCGCGTGATCGCGGTCGGCCGGCTCGACATCAACACCGAGGGCCTGCTGCTCCTCACCAATGACGGCGGCCTCGCCCGCGTGCTGGAACTGCCATCGACCGGCTGGATGCGGCGCTACCGCGTCCGCGCCTGGGGCGACATCCTGCAGCCCGACCTCGACAAGCTGAAGGACGGTGTCGAGATCGACGGCGTCATGTATGGCGCCATCGAGGGCACGCTCGACCGCATCCAGGGCTCCAACGTCTGGGCGACGATCGGGCTGCGCGAGGGCAAGAACCGCGAGGTGAAGAAGGTTCTGTCGAGCATCGGCCTCGACGTGAACCGCCTGATCCGCGTCTCCTATGGTCCGTTCCAGCTCGGCGACCTCGCCGAGGGCGAAGCCGTCGAGATCAAGGGCCGCGTTCTGCGCGACCAGCTCGGCGAGAAGCTGGCGAAGGAATCCGGCGCCGATTTCGACGCGCCGCTCCGCGAGGAAGAGGAAGCCGCCCGCCGCAGCAACCGCAAGTCCGGCGGCCGCACCATCCATCGCGGCCCGATCAAGCCGCTGGCGCAGGTGAAGCCGACCGGCGAGCGGCCGACGCGCCGCCGCGACGAGGCCGAGGAAGCCGAGACCGGCGGCCGCCGCAGCGGTCGTCCGATCTCCGAGGCGCGCCGTGGTCGCGATGAGCGCCCGGCCGAAGGACGTGGCGAAGGCAACCGCCGGGGTGGCCGCCCGATTTCGGAGGCGCGTCGCGAGGCCAATCGCGGTCGTGACGAACGCCCGGCTGAAGGTCGCACGCCGCGTGGCGAAGGTGGTCGTGGCCGTGGCGAACGTTCGGCCGAATCGGCAGCGCCGGGCCGCACCTCCCATCGCGGCGCCGCCCGGGGCAGGGGCCGTGGTGAGTTTGCCGAGGCTGGCGAGAAGCGCGAGTTCCAGGATGGCAGGCGTTTCGAGGGCAGCCTCCGCAACGCGCGGCCGGTCACCGGACGCAATCCTGACGGCGACAAGCCGAAGGGCGGGCGCGGCGGCTCGAAGCCGGGTCGCTCCTTCGACAAGCGCCCGGTGACGGGCCGCAACCCCGATGGCGACAAGCCGCGTGGCGGCGGCAGACCGGGCGGCCGGCCTTCGGGCGGCGGGCGTCCGGGTGGTTCAGGCAGCAGGACGGGTGGAACGGGTCGTGCGGATCGTCGCCGGTGAGTTTCGGGGCCGCAATCTGGCGGCGCCGCGTACGCAGACGATACGGCCGACGGCCGATAGGCTGCGCGAAAGTCTCTTCAACGTGCTCGCCCATGCCTATGACGACATCGTCGCCGATGCGCGCGTGCTCGATCTCTTCGCCGGCACCGGCGCGCTGGGCCTCGAGGCGATCTCGCGCGGCGCGCGCTACGCCATCTTCGTCGAGGAAGGCGTCGAGGGGCGCGGCCTGATCCGCGCCAATATCGAGGCGCTCGGGCTGACCGGGCGGACCAAGCTGCTGCGCCGCGACGCGACCAAGCTCGGACCCGCCGGAACGGTCGAGCCGTTCCAGCTCGTCTTCGCCGACCCGCCCTATGGCAAGGGGCTCGGCGAGGCGGCACTCGCCTCGGCCGTCGAGGGCGGCTGGCTGGCGCCGGGCGCGATCGTCGTGCTGGAAGAGGAAGCCAAGGCCGAAATCGGCGAAATTCCGGGGCTCGAGCGGATCGAGACCCGTCAGGCCGGTGATAGTCAGCTTGTCTTTCTGAAATTTAATGGTTGATTGCGACAATATTGTCTCAATCTGGCCACAGCGGCTTTCTAAGCCGAAGCCTCGAGTGGCACGCCGAGCAACACGCCGAGCAAATCGAGGGTCAATGGCCTCTATTCTCCAGTCGAGGCTGGCAGCGCGCAAGCGCCGTCCAGCCGCCCTGTTCATCGCTGTCGCGATCAGCATGGCAGCCGCCCCGGCCTTTGCGGAAGAAAAGCCCGCAACGCCGGTCCGGGCAGAGCTCAGCGCCGAAGCCAGCCAGCTTCCGCGCATCGCCCCCGACGCCAGCACGTTCCAGCTTGCGAACGGCATGAATGTCGTGGTGATCCCCGATCATCGCTCCCCGATCGTCACCCACATGGTGTGGTACAAGATCGGCGCGGCGGATGATCCGGCCGGCAAGTCCGGCATCGCCCATTTCCTCGAACACCTCATGTTCAAGGGCACCAAGAATCATCCGGCCGGCGAGTTCTCCGCCAGGGTCTCCGATGTGGGCGGCGTCGAGAATGCCTTCACGACGGCCGACGCCACCGCCTACTACCAGACGGTCGCGAAGGAACAGCTCGGCATGGTGATGGGCTTCGAGGCCGATCGCATGGAAGGGCTGCAGCTGACCGACGCGGTCGTGCTGCCGGAGCGCGACGTGATCCTCGAGGAGCGCCGCATGCGCACGGACAATGATCCGGGCGCGCAGCTCAGCGAAGCGATGGACGCCGCACTCTACCAGAACCACCGCTATGGCATTCCCGTCATCGGCTGGGCGCATGAGATGGCCGGGCTGACGCGCGAAGACGCGATCTCCCAGTACCAGCGCTACTACACGCCGAACAACGCCCTCCTGGTTGTCGCCGGCGACGTCACGGCGGACGAGGTCAGGAAGCTCGCCGAGGATACCTATGGCAAGCTGCCGCGCCGGTCCGAGCCGGGCGAGCGTCACCGGCCGAAGGAGCCGGAGCCGCTGGCCGAGCGCTCGCTCGTGCTGCGCGACCAGCGTGTGAGCCAGCCGTCCTGGAACCAGATCTATCTCGCGCCCTCCTATAATTCCGGCAAGCCGGGCGAGGCCGAGGCGCTGGACATCCTCGCCGACGTCATCGGCAGCGGGCCGACCAGCCGCCTCTATCGCGCCCTCGTCGTCGAGCAGGGCATCGCCGGCGGCGCAGGCTCCTATTATTCGGGCGACGGCCTCGACTATGGCCGGCTCGGCTTCTACGCGACGCCGCGCGGCGACGTCACGCTGGACAAGCTGAGCGGCGCCGTGGAAGCGGTCCTGAACGACGTCCGCGAGCACGGCATCACCGCCGAGGAACTGGCGCTGGCCAAGAAGCGCACCCGCGCATCGACCATCTACAGCCAGGACAGCCAGGCTTCGCTCGCCCGCATCTTCGGCACGGCCATGATTTCCGGCCAGTCGCTTTCCGACGTGCAGGATTGGGCGCGCCGGATCGATGCGGTGACGCTCTCCGATGTCTCGCAGGTCGCCGCCAAATATCTCGACAAGCGCCGTTCCGTAACGGGTTCCCTTTTGCCTGCGCCGGCTGAAAGCCGCAGCTGACCGACTGAGGAATTAGCATGAAGAAGAATCTTCTGGCGTGTTTCGGCCTCGCCATCGTCGGTCTCGTTGCGTTCGCGCCGGCCGGCTACGCGATGGAAGTCCAGCGCGTCGTCAGCCCCGGCGGCATCGAGGCCTGGCTGGTCGAAGACTATGCCGTGCCGATCGTGGCGGTGAACTTCGCCTTTGCCGGCGGCATCGCCCAGGACCCGGCCGACAGGCCCGGCCTCGCCAACATGCTCTCGGGCATGCTCGACGAGGGCGCCGGCGGCATGGACAGCAAGACCTTCCAGGCGAAGCTCGACGAGCTTTCGATCGGCATGTCGTTCGACGCGGGCCGCGACGACTTCTTCGGCACGTTGAAGACGCTGGCCGAGAACAAGGACGAGGCCTTTTCGATGCTGGCCGACGCGGTGCAGAAGCCGCGTTTCGACAGCGAGCCGATCGAGCGCATCCGTTCGCAGATCACCATCAGCATCAACGAGGCGAAGAAGGACCCGAACTCGGTCGCTTCGGCCGCCATCCGCGAGACAGCTTATCCGGGCCACCCCTATGGCCAGCCGCCGGAGGGCACGGTCGAAAGCATCGCCGCCATCACGGCGAAGGACCTCGAGACCTATCGCGAGCGGGTGTTCGCGCGCGACCACCTGAAGGTCGCCGTTGTCGGCGCCATCGATCCGAAGGCGGTCGGCGCCATGCTCGACCAGGTCTTCGGTCCGCTGCCCGCCACGGGAAAGCTGGCCGAGATCCCCGATATCGTGCCGCATAGCGGCAAGGTCGACATCGACATGCCCAATCCGCAGACGGTCATCACCTTCGGCGGTCCCGGCCCGCGCCGCAACGATCCCGACTTCATGGCCGCCTTCGTCGCCAATCACATTCTGGGCGGTGGCACCTTCTCGTCGCGTCTCTATGGCGAGGTGCGCGAGCGCCGGGGCCTGGCCTACTCGGTCGGCACGACGCTGCTTCCCTTCCGCCATTCGGCCGGCCTCGCCGGCAGCACGGCGACACGCGCGGACCGCGCCGACGAGACGGCGGCGCTGATCCGGAGCGAGATGGCGCGCCTGGCCAAGGACGGCCCTACGGCCGAGGAACTTGCCAAGGCCAAGAGCTTCCTGATCGGCTCCTATGCGCTGCGCTTTGACTCGTCGTCGAAGATCGCCCGCCAGTTGCTGGCGATCCAGCTGGACGATCTCGGCATGGATTACATCGACAAGCGCAACGGCCTCGTCGACGCGGTGACGCTGGAGGACGTTCAGCGCGCGTCGCAGAAATACTTCACCACCGGCACCGAGCTGATGGTCCGGGTCGGCCCGCACGAGAGCTGATCCAGCGTATGCGACATCGCCACTTCCTCGTGGAGGGCGAGAGCTGAGTGAAAAATGGAAAGGGCCGGGGAAACTCCCGGCCCTTTTGCATTCCCGAGAAGCGGGCGGCTCAGTCCGCCGGCTCGGCCGTCGCCGACTCGGCTTCCTTGTTGAGCGCCCGCGATTCGCGCTTCGGAACGGTGAGCGGCTCGGGCTCGGGCTTGAAGGGCTTGGTCACGAACATGTCGCGGCCAGCCGAGAGCAGGCCGCCCGCCTGCTGCGCCGCGAGCCGCGCGGCGTCTCGTGTGCGCAGGTTCTCGGCGATGTCGGCGATCCGCTCCGGCGCGACGCCGAGGCCTTCCAGCGCGGCGGCGCCGAAGGTGAAGGCCGATTCGAGTGTCTCGCGCATCTGGTAGTTCACGCCCTTCTTCAGCAGCCGCAGCGTATGGCCGCGGTCATAGGAGCGGACATAGAGCTGCACGAAGGGGAACTCGGACTGGATCAGTTCGACGATCCTGTCCGTCACCTCCTGCTTGTCGGTGCAGATGGCGACGATCTGCGAGCGCTCGATGCCGGCGGCGCGCAGCACGTCGAGACGGGTGCCGTCGCCGAAATAGACCTTGAAACCGAAGCGCGAGGCCGCGCGGATCATCTCGGCGTCCGAATCGATCGCCGTCACGTCGACGCCCTCGGCGAGCAGGAACTGCGCCGAGATCTGGCCGAAGCGACCGAAGCCGATCATCAGCACGCGGCCGCCGGCGCCGTCGAAATCCTCGTCGAGCTGCTCGGGCGTCGGCGGCGGCAGCAGCCATTTCAGCGACAGCACGACCAGCGGCGTCAGCGCCATGGAGAGGATGATGGTGGCGGTCAGCATGGCGTTGACCTCGCCGGTGAAGATGCCGGCCCCGGCCGCCGCCGCATAGAGGACGAAGGCGAACTCGCCGCCCTGCGCCAGCAGCGCGGCGCGGGTCATCGCCTCGGCATGGTCCGCCTTCAGGAGCCGGGCGACGACATAGATGCCGAGCGATTTCAGCGCCATGTAGGCGATGACTGCGAGCAGGATCGTCTGCCAGTGCCGCGCGATGACGCCGAGGTCGAGCGACATGCCGACGCTGAGGAAGAACAGACCGAGCAGGATGCCGCGGAACGGCTCGATGTCGGCTTCGAGCTGGTGGCGGAAGCTCGATTCCGACAGCAGCACGCCGGCGAGGAAGGCGCCCATCGCCATCGACAGGCCGCCGACCTGCATGGCGAGCGCGGCGCCGAGCACGACGAGCAGCGCCGCCGCCGTCATCACCTCGCGCGCCTGCACGTTGGCGAGGATGCGGAACATCGGGTTGAGCAGCCAGCGCCCGGCGGCGATCAGGGCGGCGAGCGAGCCGACCGCGATCAGGATCGACAGCCAGCGCGAATGCTCCTCGCCGGTCGAGCCGTGCGAGCCGAGCAGGGCGACGATCGCCAGCAGCGGCACGATGGCGAGGTCTTCGAGCAGCAGGATCGAGATGACGCGCTGTCCGGCCGGCGTCGCCGTGTCGCCGCGCTCCTCCAGGATCTGCATGACGATCGCCGTCGACGACAGCACGAAGCCCATGCCGGCGATGAAGGCGACGGCCGGCGCGAAGCCGGCGGCGATGCCGAGGCCGGTCAGCAGCGCGCCGCAGGCGATGACCTGGGCGAGGCCGAGGCCGAAGATCTCGCCGCGCAGGCTCCAGAGCCGCGATGGCCGCATCTCGAGGCCGATGATGAACAGGAACAGCACGACGCCGAGCTCGGCGACATGCAGGATCGCCTGCGGGTCGGTGAAGAGCCGCAATCCGTAGGGACCGATGACCAGGCCGGCGGCGAGATAGCCGAGCACCGTGCCGAGGCCGAGCCGCTTGGAGATGGGCACCGCGATCACGGCGGCGCCGAGAAGCGCCACCAACTGGACGAGATCGGTTCCCTGGGTATCGACCGACATGAAGGCGCCTCGGCTATGTGCTGCAAACGGCGCCACGATGGAGCGTCCACTGCTGCGGCGCAAGGCGCGAGAGGGGCCTGCGAAGCGATTGGGCAGTCTCTCCTGGGGGCGACCGCGCGGCGAAGGTTGCGGCGCCGCGAATTGCCCGTGCGCGCAGGCGGCGACACGTCGTCGCCGGGGTTGTCCGCCCCGCCTTCCATCCCTACTAAAGGGAGCAACGGAGAAGAGCCATGACCGCGCTGCCTGATCAGTCCCGCCTCGTTGAAACCGCCGCCGAGCTCGTCGAGGCCGCGAAGCGGGCCGGCGCGGATGCCGCCGACGCCGTCGCCTTCCGGCGGGTCGGCCTTTCCGTCGATATCCGCAACGGCGCCGTCGAGGAGACGAGCCGCTCGGAGGGCGACGAGTTGGCGCTCCGCGTCTTTGTCGGCGGCCGCCATGCCAGCGTCTCCACCAACGGCCTGTCGCCTGCCGACGAGCTGGCGGTCCGCGCCGTCGCCATGGCGAAGGTCGCGCCGGAGGACCGCTTCGCCGGGCTGGCGCCTGTCGACCGGCTGGCGCGCAGCTTCCCCGAGCTCGACCTGCTCGATCCCGTCGCGCCGTCCTCTGAGGATCTGATCGACCGCGCGATGCGGGCCGAACAGGCGGCGCTGGCCGTGCCCGGCATCGCCAAGTCGGGCGGCACCTCGGCCGGATGGTCGCTTTCCGGCGCCGTGCTGGTGACCTCTCATGGCTTTTCCGGCGCCTATATGGGCTCGCGCCACGGCGTCTCGGCCACCGCCATCGCCGGTGAAGGCACCGGCATGGAGCGCGACTATGACAGTGTCTCGAAGATCCATGCGGGTGACCTGCCGGACCCGGCCGAGATCGGCCGCAGGGCGGCCGAGCGCGCCGTGCGGCGGTTGAACCCGGCCCAGATGCCGACCGGCCCGGCCACCGTCGTCTACGATCCGCGCGTCGCCGTCAGCCTGCTCGGCCATCTCTCCGGCGCCGTCAATGGCAGCTCGATCGCCCGCAAGTCGAGCTTCCTGCAGAAGGCGCTTGGCGAGGCGGTGTTCGCGCCCGGCATTCGCATCACCGACGATCCGCTGCGCGTGCGCGGGCTCGCCTCGCGCCCGTTCGACGGCGAGGGCGTCGCCGCCGAGGCGTTCGATCTCGTCACCGACGGTGTGTTGCAGCGCTGGTTCCTCGACAGCGGCACGGCGCGCGAGCTCGGGCTCGAAACCAATGGCCGCGCCGTCGGCGGCGGCAGCAATCCGCATCCGAGCGCCACCAACCTGACGCTTTTGCCGGGCGAGAGGACTCCGGAACAGCTGATCGCCGACATCGGCGAGGGGCTGTATGTCACCGAGCTGATCGGCCATGGCGCCAATGGCGTGACCGGCGACTACAGCCGCGGCGCCAGCGGCTATCGCATCCGCGGCGGCAAGCTGGCCGAAGCGGTGAGCGAGATCACCATCGCCGGCAACATGCGCGAAATGTTCCGTCGGCTCGTCGTCGCCAACGACCTCGAATACCGCTACGCCTTCAATTCGCCGACCGTCGCGATCGAGGGCATGATGATTGCCGGGCGCTGAGGCGGTGGCGGACAGGGCCGCCGATCTGGCGCTGTTGGTCGAGGCGGCGCAGGAGGCGGGGCGGATCGCGCTCGGCTATTTCGGCCGCGATCCGAAGGTGTGGATCAAGGGCGCCAATTCTCCCGTCACCGAGGCCGATCTCGCCGCCAACCATGCGCTGCACGCGACGCTGACGGCGGCGCGGCCGGACTATGGCTGGCTGTCGGAGGAAAGCGCCGACACGCCGGACCGGCTGGGCCGTCGCCGCCTGTTCGTCGTCGATCCGATCGACGGCACGCGTGGCTTTATCGAGGGCAATCGCGACTGGTGCGTTTCCGTCGCGCTGGTCGAGGATGGCGCGTCGGTCGCCGCTGTCCTGTTCGTGCCGGCCCGCGACGAATTGTTCGCGGCGACGGCGGGGGAGGGCGCCAGCCTCAATGGCGAGGCGATCCGCGTCAGCGGCCGCACGGCGCTCGAAGGGGCCCGTATCGCCGGGCCCGCGCGCCATTTGCGCGCCATGGCGGCGCATGGCATGGACGCGGCCGAGCGCCGCTTCACGCCCTCGCTCGCCTATCGCTTCGCGCTGGTCGCCTGCGGCCGCGTGGACGTCGCCACGGCGCGTCCCGGCGCCTATGATTGGGATCTTGCGGCAGTGGACCTTTTGGTGCAGGAAGCAGGCGGAACGCTGCGCGATCTCGAGGGCGCGCCGCTTCGTTTCAACGGCGCGACGCCGCGCCATCCGGCCCTGATCGCCTCGACGCCCGGGCTCGCTTCGGCGGCCACGGCCATCATCGCTGAAGCCGAGGCCGCGCAGGCCTCGGGACATGGCGCGTCCTAGGCGCGCATCATCGGTTTGGACAAGGAGACGTCGGCATATGACTGGTTCGGACAAGCAGCTGCTGCACCTGGTATTCGGTGGCGAGCTGAGCTCGGTGGGGGCGATGGAATTCTCCGACCTGTCCAAGCTCGACATCGTCGGGATCTATCCCAACTACAAGACCGCCTATGACGCCTGGAAGCAGGCCGCGCAGAGCTCGGTCGACAGCGCCCAGACGCGCTATTTCATCGTGCACCTGCACCGGCTGCTCGATCCCGAGGCGACGGGGGGCTAAGGAAGCGCCTCTGCGCCACGGCGCGGCTGGCGGAACATGGAACCGCCGCCTGCGCGTCGGTTGGAAGGGATAGAACGTATTTTGGCGAATTCCCAGGCCAAGAGGCGCGCCAAGCGCCCCAGCCTTCTCAAGCGGATTGGCACGTCGGATCAGGTCACGCGGCTGGCCGGGCGGACGGCTGCCGCCTATCTGCGCTTCGTCCGCCGCACCAGCACGCTCGAATTCGAGCCGAGCGATCCCTACGAGTTCTTCGGCCATCTGCTGCCGGGCATCGTCGCCATGTGGCACGGCCAGCACCTGATGGTGCCGTTCATCCGCCGCGAGGGCCATGACGTCCGAGTCATGATTTCGAAGCACCGCGATGGCGAGATCAACGCCATTGCCGCCGAAAGCCTCGGCCTCGGCACGGTGCGCGCCTCGGCGGCGCGTTCCGCCTCGCGCGTGATCGAGAAGGGGGGCCTGCGCGGCTTCCTCGAGATGAAGGCGGCGCTCGCCCAGGGGGCGACCGTCGCCATGACGGCTGACCTCTCCAACCAGAAATCGCGCCGCGCCGGGCCGGGCATCGTCATGTTGGCACGCGCCTCCGGCCGGCCGATCGTACCGGTCGCGGTCGCCACTAGCCGCCATTTCGTCATCAAGAACTGGGACCGCACCACGGTCAATCTGCCCTTCAGCAAGGGCATCTGCGTCTTCGGCGTGCCGATCTATGTGCCGGCGGATGCCGATGACGATGTCATCGAGCAGAAGCGACAGGAGCTCGAGAACGAACTGAACCGCGTCACCGAACGGGCCTATCAGCGAGTCGGCAGGTCGCATGTCTGAGCGCCGGGGAGCCGCGCTAACCGCCTATCGTCTGGCCGGTTACGCCGCTTTGCCGCTGGTGCCGCTGCTGCTCGCCTACCGCACGACCAAGGGCAAGGAAGATCGCGCGCGTCGTCACGAGCGCTATGGCCGTGGTACTCTGAACCGGCCGGCCGGGGCGCTGGTCTGGATCCACGCCGCCAGCGTCGGCGAGACCAACGCCGTGCTGCCGCTGGTACGCCGCATCGTGGAGGAGGGCGTCAACGTCCTGTTCACCACGATCACGGTGACGAGCGCTGCCGTGGCGGCGCATCGCCTGCCGCGCGGCGCCTTCCACCAATACGCGCCGGTCGACATCGCCCCCTTCGTCAACCGCTTCCTCGATCACTGGAAGCCGGATCTCGCCATTTCGGTCGAATCCGAGATATGGCCGACAAAGATGGATTGCCTCGTCGCCCGCGACATCCCGCACATCTTCGTCAACGCCCGCATGTCCGAGCGCTCGTTCAGGCGCTGGGCCAGGATCGAAGCCGGAAAAAGCGGCCTGTTCGGCAAGGTGACGATGTCGCTGGCGCAGAGCGAGGGCGACGGCGAACGCCTCTCGGCCCTCGGTGTGCGCCGGGTCCGCGTCACCGGCAATCTGAAATTCGACGTGCCGCCGCCGCATGCGACGCCTGAAATGGTCGAGACGGTGCGCGGCGCGGTCGAGGGCAGGGCGGTCTTCCTCGCTTCGTCGACGCATGAGGGTGAGGAGGAGGTCATCGCGGCTGCGCATCGTGTGCTGCGCCATCGGCGGCCGGAGCTGCTCACCATCCTCGTGCCGCGCCATCCCGTGCGCGGCCCGGCGATCCGTGACCAGCTCGTCGCCAAGGGCTTCGACGTCGCGTTGCGCAGCGCCGGCGAGCCGATCTCCGCCGCTACCGACATCTATCTCGCCGACACGCTGGGCGAGCTCGGCATTTTCTACCGGATCGCGCCGATCGCCTTCATCGGCGGCACGCTGGTGCCGGTCGGCGGCCATAATCCGATCGAGGCCGCGCAGTTGAATGTCGCGATCCTGCACGGGCCGCATGTCCACAACGCCACCGACATCTACGCCGCGCTCGACCGAACCGGCCGCGCCGAGGTGATCCGCAGCTCCGAGCAACTCGCCAAGGTGCTCGACGACCTGTTCGCAGATCCCAACGCCATGCGCCGGCGCGCCACCAAGGCTGCCGAGGCGCTGGCGCCCTTCACCGGCGCGCTTGACGCCACGATGCGGGCGCTGGTGCCCTATCTGGAGCCATTGGCGATCGCCGCCCGGCTGCAGGACCGCGAGCCGCCCGCTGCCACCGGCCGGACGGGGCGGCCGCGATGATCCGGCCGCCGCACTTCTGGTCGCTGCAGCGGCTTTCGGTGCCGGCGCTTCTGCTCGCGCCGGTCGCCGGCCTCTATGGCTGGGTTGCCGGGCGCCGCATGCGGCAGAAGCCGAAGGCGACCGCCGCCGTGCCCGTCATCTGTGTCGGCAACTACGTCGTCGGCGGCGCCGGCAAGACGCCGACGGCGCTGGCGCTGGCGCGGATTGCCCGCGCGCAGGGGCTCCATCCCGGCTTCCTGACCCGCGGCTATGGCGGCACCACGCGCGAGCCGCTGGTGGTCGATCCCGACCAGCACGACGCTGCCCGCGTCGGCGACGAGGCGCTGCTTCTGGCCGAGGCCGGGCCTGTCGTGGTCTCGCCCGACCGGCCGGCTGCGCTACCGCTGCTCGCGAGCCAGGGCGTCGACCTGATCATCATGGATGACGGCTTCCAGAACCCGTCGCTGCGCAAGGACCTGTCGCTGATCGTCGTCGACGGCGCCGCCGGCGTCGGCAATGGCCGCGTCTTTCCGGCCGGGCCGCTGCGCGCGCCGCTCCGGACGCAGATCGTGCGCACCGACGCCGTCATCGTGGTTGGCGACGGCAAGCCGGGCGACCGCATGGTGCGGCGGGTGTCGCGCGCCGGCAAGGTGGTACTGAAGGCGAAGCTGGAGCCGGCGGCGCTGCGGGTCTGGGGCCCGCGCTCCTTCCTCGCCTTCGCCGGCATCGGCCGGCCGGAGAAGTTCTTCAACACGCTCGACGCGGCCGGCGTGCCGCTCACCGATGTGAAGGGCTTTCCCGATCACCACGCCTATACGGCTGAGGATGCGCGCAGGCTCATCGCTCGCGCCGATGCGGACAAGCTGGACCTGATCACGACGAGCAAGGACTACGTCCGGCTGGCGCGCCAGGACGGCGATCTCGCCGCGCTGCGCGCCCGCACCAAGGTGTTCGATGTGCGGATGCACTTCGAGAATGAGGCACGCATCGGCGCGCTGATCGCCGACGTCGTCCGCCGCGTCGCGACGCGGTAGTCGGGCCCCGAGGAGCCGCAAAGCGCGGCTCGGGCAGGTCCGAAAGGGCTCAGCGCCAGGTCAGGCCGAGCTGCTTGTGGCGGGCGAGGCAGGTGGCCGGATCCACATAGGCTTCCTGGTGCGCGACGTTCCAGTATTTGAGTTCGTCGAGCGGAATCACGGCGCCGGTCACCGCGCAGCGCACGAAGGCGCCCGGGGACAGGATCTGGTAATCGCCATCGAGATAACGAATGCGCGCTTCGCCGCCGCGCCCGGCTGGATCAATACGGTTCATGAGCGGGAATATCGTGCGGAACGCCCGCTTGTGCAACAGCGCCGAACGTCGCTGTGCACGTCGCCGTCGCTTTTCGGAGCGGGGAGGTCGCGACACGATCTCGAAGACAACCTCCATCGTCGTCCCGGGCCTGGCCCGGGCTCCCTGCCGCCGGGTCGCCGGGCGCGCGCCTATCTTCGTCCGAACAGGCGCTCGATATCGGCGAGCTTCAGCTCGACATAGGTCGGGCGGCCATGGTTGCACTGGCCGGAGCCGGGCGTCGCTTCCATCTCGCGCAGCAGCGCGTCCATCTCCTCGGCCCGCAGGCGGCGGCCGGAACGGACCGAGCCGTGGCAGGCCATGGTCGCCGCCACATGGTCGAGCTTTTCCTTGAGCCGGGTGGTGTCGTCCCATTCGGCGAGATCGTCGGCGAGATCTATGAGCAGCGAGCGCGTGTCGAGTTCGCCGAGCAGCGCCGGCGTCTCGCGCACCGCGACCGCGCCGGGGCCGAAGCCCTCGATTGCGAGGCCGAGCTCGGCGAGTTCGTCGGCGCGCTTCAGGAGCCGCGCGACGTCGTCCTCGGGCAGGTCGATGACGTCGGGGATCAGCAGGATCTGCCGCGCGACGCCGGAGCGCGCCAGCGCCGTCTTCAGCCGCTCATAGACGAGGCGCTCATGCGCGGCGTGCTGGTCGACGATGACAATGCCGTGGTCGGTCTGGGCGATGATGTAGTTTTCATGCACCTGCGCCCGGGCCGCGCCGAGCGGCCGGTCGGTCGGGTCGTTGGCGGCGACGGTATTGGCGCGCGCGTCGGCGGAAGGCTGGCTGACCGCCGCGAAGGCGGGCTGTGACGGCTCGCTGAAGCGCGGCGCGGGGGCGGGCGAATCCGCCCAGTCGCGCCAGGACGGCGCGGCCGCCGTGTTGCCGAAGGAGGGCATCGGCGCCGAGGGACGCCAGGCGGTCGAGGCGGCCGGGGCGCCGGCGCGGAAGGCGGCGATGGTGGCGCCGCCGCCGGTGGTCGCCGAACGGTGGCCGGCCTGGTGGATGGCGTTGCGCAGCGCGCCGACGATCAGCCCGCGCACCAGGCCGGGATCGCGGAAGCGGACGTCGGACTTGGCCGGATGGACGTTGACGTCGACGCCATGCGGCTCCAGGTCGATCCGGAGCGCGGCGACCGGGTGGCGGTCCCGCGACATCACGTCGGCATAGCCGGCCCGGAGCGCCCCCATCAGCAGCTTGTCTCGCACCGGGCGGCCATTGACGAACAGGAACTGCTGCAACCCGTTGGCGCGGTTGTAGGTCGGCAGGCCGGCATAGCCGGAAAGCTGCACGCCCTCGCGTGTCGCGTCGATCGCCAAGGAATTGTCGACGAAGTCCTGGCCGAGAATCTGGCCGAGCCGCTCGACGAAAGGCTCGTCGCCATGCGCGACGGGATAGTCGATGGCGCCGCGGTCGCTGCCGGAGAGCGAGAAGCGCACTTCCGGATGCGCCATGGCGAGGCGCTTGACGATGTCGGTGATGGCGCTCGATTCGGCCCGCTCGCCCTTCAGGAACTTGAGCCGGGCCGGCGTCGAGAAGAAGAGGTCGGTGACCTCGACCCGCGTGCCGGCGTTGAGGCCGGCCGGGCGCGGCGGATGCACAAGCCCGCCCTCGACCACGATCTCCCAGCCATGCGGCTCGCTGGGATGGCGCGAGGCGATCGACAGCCGCGCCACAGCGCCGATCGAGGCCAGCGCCTCGCCGCGAAAGCCGAGCGTGCGGATGTCGAGCAGGTCGTCGGTGAGCTTGGAGGTGCAGTGACGGTCGATGGCGAGGCCGAGGTCGTCATGCGTCATGCCGCCGCCATCGTCGGTGACGCGGATCAGCGAGGCGCCACCGCCGGCGGTGACGATCTCGACGCGCCTGGCGCCGGCGTCGATGGCGTTCTCGACCAGTTCCTTGACGACGCTCGCCGGCCGCTCGACCACCTCGCCGGCGGCGATGCGGTTGATCATGTCTTCGGTCAGGCGGCGGACGGCGGTCATGGTATCTTGGCGATCAATCTGGCTGTTGGCCGGCGATCCTGCCGGATTCGGGCGGGCGAGGGAAGCGGAGCCGCCAGCACGGTCGTGGACAGGCCCAAGCGGCCCGGCCACGCATCGCAAAGATTTGATCCGGGCGGCGAACGTCGGCAGGTGCTGCCTGCGCTATCCCTGGGAAGCCGGGCAGGACATCGACGGCGACGTGCGACGGGATGACGTACATGTCGATTTCGGGTGCGGATCTGGCGGCGGCGATCGATCAGCTCTCCAAGGCCGACCTCAGGAAGGCGGACCCGTTCCGGCCCTGCCTCAACTTCCTGATCGGTCATTTCACCTTCACGCTCGCCATCCTCGCGGCGTCGCTCGCCTCGCTGCCGAAGAAGAGCGAGGAACTGGCGCCGGGCGTGGCGGCGGCGATCGGCGGCGTGCTCGCCTGGATGGCGATCTCTGCCCTCGTCGCCAGCGTGGTGACGCTGCTGGTGCAGTTTCTGAAGACCCGGTACATCCGCCAGAACATCCTCGGGCTCCATCCGGAGCCCTGGACCAATCTGGCGCTGATCCTCTGCGTGCTGCCAATCCTGCCGGGCGCCGTCGCCGTGTTCTTCTGCCTGAGGGTCGGGACGGCTTTGCTGCCGAAGGCGAGCCTGCTTCCCTCGCTCGGCGAGGCGCTGCGCAGTCTGCTGTTCTGAACCGCCTCAGGCCTTCTTGACGAACTCGGCCCGGAGCACGAGCCCCTTTACCTGCTTGGTATTGCACTCGAAGGTGTCGGTGTCGTCGGTCAGGCGGATGTTCTTCACCACCGTGCCGCGCTTGATCGTCTCCGACGTGCCCTTGACCTTGAGATCCTTGATCAGCGTGACGGAATCGCCGTCCTTCAACTGCGTGCCGTTGCTGTCGCGCACGATGATTTCGTCCGACATTGGTTCTCTCCTGAATGAGATGTCTGGTTGGGCGGGCGGCTAGACGGCGCGCCAGCCGATGTCGCGACGGGAGAAGCCGTCCGGCCAGTCGATCGTGTCGACCGCCTGGTAGGCGCGCTTCTGCGCCTCGGCGACGGTTGCGCCGAGCGCCGTCACGTTGAGGACGCGGCCGCCATTGGCGACCAGCCTGCCTTCAGCGAGCGCCGTGCCGGCCTGGAACACCTTTGTGCCGGGAAGCGCGTCGGCCGCCTCGATGCCGGTGATCGGCGTGCCCTTGGCATAGTCACCCGGATAGCCCTTGGCCGCCATCACGACCGTCAGCGCCGCCTCTTCGCGCCACGTCGTCGTCACGCCGTCGAGCTTGCCTTCGCTGGCGGCGAGCAGCAGTTCGAGCAGGTCGCTTTCGAGCCGCATCATCAGCACCTGGCATTCCGGGTCGCCGAAGCGGACATTGTATTCGATCAGCTCCGGCCCCTTGGCCGTGATCATCAGCCCGGCGAACAGCACGCCCTTGAACGGGGCGCCGCGCGCCGCCATCGCCTTCATGGTCGGGCGGATGATCTCGGCCATGGTCCGCTCGATCATCGCCTCGGTCATGACCGGGGCGGGAGAATAGGCGCCCATGCCGCCGGTGTTCGGGCCGGTGTCGCCGTCGCCGACGCGCTTGTGGTCCTGCGCCGTGGCGAGCGGCACGGCGTTGACGCCGTCGCAGACGGCGAAGAAGCTCGCTTCCTCGCCGATCAGGCATTCTTCCACCACCACCTCGGCGCCGGCCGAGCCGAAGGCGCCGTCGAAGCAGGCGTCGATCGCCGCATGCGCTTCTTCCAGCGTCTCCGCCACGACAACGCCCTTGCCGGCGGCGATGCCATCCGCCTTGACGACGATCGGCGCGCCCATCCTCGTCGCGTAGTCGCGCGCGGGGGCGGCCTCGGTGAAGCGCTGGTATGCGGCGGTCGGGATGTTGGCCTCGGCGCAGAGATCCTTGGTGTAGCCTTTCGAGCCTTCGAGGCGGGCCGCCTCCTGGCTCGGGCCGAACACCCTGATGCCGGCCCGCTCGAGCGCATCGGCGAGGCCTGCCACCAGCGGCGCCTCCGGGCCGACGACGACGAAGTCGATCATGTTGTGGCGGCAGAATGTGATGACGGCATCATGATCGAACGGATCGAGCCGGACCAGTTCGGCGAGCGCGCCGATGCCGGGATTGCCAGGCGCGGCATAGAGCCGGCCGAGCCGGGGCGATTTGCGCAAAGCCCAGGCCAAGGCATGCTCGCGGCCGCCCGATCCGATCAGGAGAATGTTGATGCGCGTCTCGGTCATGCTGGCAGCCCGTCGTTGAAAGCGGTGCGCGGCGCTTAGCAAGCAGGGGCTCGCTTGTCGAATCCGGAATCAGCCGGAAGCCGTCTTGGCGAGCAATTCGGCGCCATGGCGACGAAGAGGCGCAAGCGCGGGCTTGGCGCTGGTTTCGAACTGGCGGTATGACAACGCGAGAACCCGCGAGCCGGAAGAGAGACCGCATGTCCCCGATCAGCCTCAGTCCAGGAACCGTCGCCGATGCCGACCGGGGCAACTGGGTCGATCGCCATGCGCCGGTCTGGCTCCGGCCCTATGCCCGGCTGGCGCGCTGGGACCGGCCGATCGGCTGGTGGCTCCTGCTTCTGCCGTGCTGGTGGTCGACCGCGCTCGCCAGCAACGTCGCCGGCGCGACCTGGCCCAATATCGGCCACCTGATCCTGTTCCTGGTCGGCTCCGTCGCCATGCGCGGCGCCGGCTGCACTTATAACGACATCGTCGACCGCGAGCTCGACGCCGGCGTCGCCCGCACCCGTTCGCGGCCGATTCCGAGCGGCCAGGTCCGCGTCCGCGATGCCAAGATCTTCTTGGTCCTGCAGGCGTTTGTCGGCCTTGCCGTGCTGCTTTCGCTGAACTGGTTCTCCGTCGTCCTCGGCATCAGTTCGCTGCTGGTCGTCGCCGCCTATCCGTTCATGAAGCGGATCACCGACTGGCCGCAGCTGGTGCTCGGCCTCGCCTTCTCGTGGGGCGCGCTGATGGGCTGGTCGGCCTGGTTTGGCAGCCTGGCGCTGGCGCCGGTCCTGCTCTATGCCGGCGGCGTGCTGTGGACGATCGGCTACGACACGATCTATGCGCTGCAGGACATCGAGGACGACAAGATCATGGGCGTGCGCTCGACCGCGCGCCTGTTCGGCAGCCGTGCGGCGCCGATCATTGGCCTGCTCTACACCGGCGCCGTGCTGTTCTGGGCCGCCTCGTTCTGGGTGGCCGGCATCGGCTGGGTCGCCTGGCTCGGCCTCGCGCTGGTCGCGGCACAGTTCGCCTGGCAGGTCGCCACCGTCCGCCTCGACGACGAGGCGCTGGCGCTGCGCCTGTTCAAGTCCAACCGCACGGCGGGGTTGATCCTGTTTGCCGCGCTGGTGCTCGACGGCCTGATCTGACGCGCCGCCGGGCGCGGATAAGCTCTCACGAACACGTCATTTGAAGATGAACCGAAGCGGGCGCGCTATCGGGCGTCCATCCTTGCCTTCACGCGGAGACCATTCAAACAAATTCATTGGGGAGCGATAGCATATGTCTAGAGAAGCACTTGCATCCGTTTCCGAAATCAATCCCGAGCCGTTCATCGAAGCCGTTCTGGGCTTTCGCGATACGGCCGCGATCAAGGCGGCCATCGATCTCGACCTCTTCACCGCGCTCGCCGAGGGCGCGACCGAGCCGGCGGCGCTCGCCATCCGCACCGGCGCTTCCGAGCGCGGCCTGCGCATCCTCTGCGACTATCTCACATTGAAGGGATTTCTCGCGAAGGCCGACGGGCGCTATGCGCCGAGCCCCTCCAGCGCTGTCTTCCTCGACCGTCGCTCGCCCGCCTATATGGGCGGCGTCGCCGATTTCCTGGCGGCGCCGGAAATGATGGCGCTCTTCCTCGACGATCCGGTCTCCTATGTTCGGCATGGCGGCTCCCTCGGCCTCGCCAACATGGCGCCGGAAAACCCGATCTGGATCAAGTTCGCCAAGGCGATGGTGCCGCTGGTGCTTGGCAGCGCCCAGGGCGTCGCTGCCGAGGTCGCCACCTGGTCGCCGCCGCCGCGCCGCGTGCTCGACATCGCCGCCGGCCACGGCTTCTTCGGCATCTCGGTGGCGAAGGCGGTGCCCGGCGCCGCGATCGTCGCCGTCGACTGGCCCGACGTGGTGGCGCTCGCGGCCGAAAACGCGAAGGCGGCCGGCCTCGACGGACGCTATGCGACGCTCCCCGGCAGCGCCTTCGACGTCGACTGGGGCCGCGATTTCGATCTCGTGCTGCTGCCCAATTTCCTGCACCATTTCGACCACGACACCTGTGTGTCGCTGCTCGAGAAGGCGCGCGCCAGCCTGGCGCCGGGCGGCAGGGTGATCGCGGTCGAGCAGGTGCCGGACGCGGAGCGGATCTCGCCGCCCTGGCCGGCAGGTTTCGCCCTGATCATGCTGGCGACGACGCAGCGCGGCGACGCCTATACCGAGGCGGAGCTGGGAGACATGGCGCGTGACGCTGGCTTTTCCGGTGTCGCGCTGACGGCGCTGCCGCCGTCACCGGCGAGTCTGGTGCTCTTCGAAGCCTGAACCGGTGCCAAGAAAAGGGCGCCAGCCTGCGATGGCAGAGCGGCGCCCATTTCGTATTCTTGGCAGCGGGCCTCGCCCGTCTCAGTCGCGGGCGATGATCTCGCGGCCGTAGAGCGTCTCGATTTCCTTGTAGAAGCCGGTCTTGCGGCGCTTCAGGAAGCGCGGACGGCGGCCCTTCAGCGCCGACGGCGCGCGGCGCGAGCTGGCCTGGCCGACGACGAGCGGGCCCAGCTGGTCGAGCGGCGCGCGAACCGTGCCGTCGCCATCGACGATCAGGAGCGGCAGGCCGAGCGCGCGGCCCCAGGCTTGCCAGTCGGCGGCGACGTCCTCGCCATCGCCGAGGTCCTCGACGACGACCAACGGCAGCGACATGGCGGGGTCGCGGTGCATCAGTTCGACCGTGGTGCGGATCGCGCCGGTTTCGGCGTCGCCGGACATGCGGACGGCAACGCCACGGAACGCGCTGACCGGCGTGGAAAGGGTGGTGGGGATGCCGCCGAGGCGGCGCTTCACGATCGCCATCTCGCGGTCGATATAGACGGCCGGCGTGGTGGCCGAGGCGGGGCCGGCGAGGGCGGCGGAGTAGCGGACCGGCAGCGCGAAAGGGTCGAGCCGCAGGTCGTTGCCACGGGCGCCATGGGCTGCCGAAACCGTTGCGTTTGCCATTGCCTTGCACTCCATCGCTGCTCGCTTCGGCCCGGTTAACAGGACCTTAAAGGGGTTGGCCCGGTGGACGGGGCCCGCTCTCTGTTGAAGCGACAATGCCATGCGATCCGCCATTTGGAGCTTAATAGGCATGGTTAACGGCCCGGCGATCGCGGGCAGGGTTAGCGGCCGGTGATCGAAGACGGTTGACGAAAACTTGCCGAAATGTGGCAGGTCGCCCGGCGATGGCGGTGCGCCGCCATTTGCGCCGGCGAGGGGACTTGAGGGCGTCGGTGGTGTGCTTGCCGAGGGGATGCAACGAAGGCGGGTCGATGGTGGCTGTCGCCCTGTGGGAAGAGCTTGCGCCCCTCGGCGCGCGTCAACTTTTGCGGCCGACCCGGTGTCCGGCATGTCAATATTTTGGCGCGCGGATCGCGACTTCGTCCGTTTGGCAAGGTGCTTTGGAAGCGCCCGCGCTGCCATGACAGAACGCTCTGGCCAAGCAAGTCCCTCACCCAACCTTCTCCCGCGCGCGGGAGAGGGTTGGGGTGAGGGTCTACGGCGTCCGCCTCAGGGCCGCAGCATCTTGCCGGGGTTGAGGATGCCGTTCGGGTCGAGCGCCTGCTTGATCGAATGCATCATCGCCATCGCGACCGGCCCCTTCGCCGCCGGCAGCAGGTCGCGCTTCAGGCGGCCGATGCCGTGCTCGGCAGAGATCGAGCCGTGATATCTGGCGACGATGCCGTGGATCAGCGCGTTGACCTCGTCCCAGCGGTCGAGGAAGGCCTGCTTGTCGGCGCCGACGGGCTGCGAAATGTTGAAATGGATGTTGCCGTCGCCGAGATGGCCGAACGGCACCGGCCGGCAGCCGGGCACGAAGGCCTCGATCGCCGCGATGGCCTCGGCGAGGAAGGCGGGCACGCTGGCGACCGGCACGGAGACGTCGTGCTTGATCGAGCCGCCTTCCGGCTTCTGCGCTTCCGACATGCCGTGCCGCATCCGCCAGAACGTGCTCCGTTCGGCGAGCGACTGGGCGATGCTGGCATCGGCGACGACGCCGTCCTCGAAGGCGGTGGCGAGGATGTCCTCGATGGCGCTCCGCGCCGCCTCGTCGGAATGGCCGGACGAGATCTCCACCAGCGCATACCAGGGCGCCGTCGTGCCGACCGGCTCGCGCGAGCCGGGGATATGGCGCAGCACGAAATCGACGCCGATCCGCGGCATCAGCTCGAAGCCGGTCAGGTCATGGCCGGCGCGATCGCGCGCGAGATTGAACAGCGCGAGCGCGGCGGCGGGGTCGGCCAGCGCCGAGAAGGCGACCGCCTGGCCCTTCGGCCGCGGATAGAGCTTCAGCACGGCGGCGGTGACGATGCCGAGCGTGCCTTCGCCGCCGATGAAGAGCTGCTTCAGGTCGTAGCCCGTGTTGTCCTTGCGCAGCGCGCCGAGGCCTTCCCAGACCCGGCCGTCGGCGAGCACCACCTCGAGGCCGAGCACGAGGTCGCGCGTGTTGCCATAGGCGAGCACGGCGGTGCCGCCGGCATTGGTCGAGATGTTGCCGCCGATCCGGCAGGAGCCCTCCGAGCCGAGCGACAGCGGAAACAGCCGGTCCGCCGCCTCGGCGGCGTTCTGCACGTCGGCGAGGATCGCGCCGGCCTCCGCCGTCAGCGAATAGCCTTCGGGGTCGACGGCGCGGATCCGCGTCATCCGGTCGAGCGAGAGGACGATCTCGTTGCCGCTGCCGTCCGGCACCTGGCCGCCGACCAGGCCGGTATTGCCGCTCTGCGGCACGATCGCCGTCCGCGTCTCGTTGGCGAGCGCGAGGATGGCGGAGACCTCCGCCACCGAGCCGGGGCGCAGCACCAGCGGCGTCTCGCCGAGATATTTGTCGCGCCATTCCATCCGGTAGGGCTTTGTCGCTTCCGGATCGGTGAGGGCGGCGGCGGGGCCGACGAGGGCGGCGAAGCGGGCGAGGAGCTCGGGCGTGGGGCGGTTCAGCATGATGGCGATTCGATCCTTGCTTGCGGCAAGTCCTTGCCACGCGGGAGAGGATACCCGCCCCTGGGCCGCCGCCGGAAGCCGGAAGAAGGCAAAAAAAACGCCGGCCTGCGGGGAGCCGGCCGGCGAGAGCAGTTCGATTGTCGGCTTCCGGGCTGCCCTGGCGACGCGATCGTCGGCTCCCGGAGCAGGGAGGGTGGCGCGAGGATCGCGCCACCCGTCTTCGTCAGCCGCTAGCGGCAGTTGTTCTGGCCGGGCCGGCAGTTGCGGTTGCGATTGTGCTGCTGCGGCCGGTTGCGGTTCTGGTTGTGCTGCCGGGCGCGCTGCTGCGGACGCGCATTCTGGCCGGGCCGCTGCTGCGGACGGGCGTTCTGCGAGGGCCGCTGTTGCGGGCGAGCATTCTGGTTCGGCCGCTGCTGCGGACGAGCGTTCTGGTTCGGCCGCTGTTGCGGGCGGGCATTCTGCGACGGCCGCTGCTGCGGACGGGCATTCTGGCTGGGCCGCTGTTGCGGACGGGCGTTTTCCGGACGCGACGGACGGGTCGTCTCCGGCCGGTTGGGCCGGTTCGGACGGTTTTCGGCGCCGGGACGACCGGTCTCGGGCCGGTTCGGTCGCGTGCCGGCGGGACGCTCGGGCCGGTTCGGGCGACCAGCATCGCTGCCGGGACGCTCCGGACGCGCGTTCGGCCGGTTTGGACGACCGGTTTCCGTGCCGGGGCGTTCAGGCCGGTTCGGCCGCCCGGTCTCGGTTCCCGGCCGATTCGGGCGGCCGTTCTCCGTGCCGGGACGGTTCGGGCGATTATTGTCGCCCGGACGGCCAGGACGATTGTTGTTGTCGCCGGGGCGACCCGGGCGATTGTTGTCGCCGGGGCGGCCGGGACGGTTGTTGTCGCCGGGACGGCCATTGTCGGGGCGACCGGGCCGGTTCGGCCGGTCGGGGCGGTTCGGACGTTCCGGCTGCCAGGCGCCCGGCGGACGCGGCCGGTGCGGCGGGCCGGGACGCCAGCCGGGTGCGCCGTGCCAATGGTGGGTGACCCAGACATTGTTCCAGCCGCGATTGTTCCAGCCCCAGCTATTGTTCCAGGCCGAGCCGACCAGGACGGCCGTGCCGAAGATCAGCGCGCCGGTGGCGGCGGTCGTGAACACGTCGGAGGAATTGTAGACCGGGACATAGATGCGCTCCGGCTGGGCCGGGGCGATCGAGATCACGCGCGGTGCGCTCGACGTTGCTTCCTGGACGGTGACGACCTGCTGCGGCGTCGTCTTGAGATTGCCGAGCTTCTCCGCCTGCGCGCGCAGCAGCTGGATGACGGTGGTGACGTCCTCGGGCTGGCGGTCGAAGGCGAAGCCGAGCGATTCGGTCCAGTCCTCGTGATCGACGAGCATCTCGATCACGTCCGGGAAGCGCAGCAGCGCCACGACCGGAGCGTCGAGGCCGAGCTTCTCGGCCTCGGCGAAGTCGCCCGCTTCGGCCGCCTTCGGATTGGCGTTGAGCCAGTCCTCGGCCTTGATCAGCTGGTCGAACGGCGACGTGCTCGCCGACAGCACCAGCGACAGCAGCGGATCGGGATAGAGCGCGATCGGGCCGAGCAGGTATTGGAGGTCGGTGACGGTGTAGAGATCCGCCGCGTCGTCGGGCGTGGCCGCCGCCTGGGCCTGCGCCGCTCCAGGCACCTTGTCGGGCAGGGCGGGCGCCGCTGCTGGGGCTTCCTCGGCCGGAGCCGGTGTTGAGTCGGATTGCGCCTGCTTGACCGGGGGCGTCAGCGTTTCGGCGAGAACCGGATAGATGGTGGTCGACCAGCCGAAGACGGCGGCGACCGCCAGGCGGGAATAATTGCCTGTTCCAAACCAGGACTTTTCTTTCACTCGTGACTTCACGGCATGGGCCCTCCTGTCGGCCTTACTGCATGCATAGGTGGCACGTCTCCGCCGTTTCAGGAAGCGAGTCCGGCCGGATCGAAGGCGGATGGTTAAATTCGAGACGCCAGGGAGAGCCGTGGGATGATTCGCATATCGATCTGTGGATTGGCCAGTTTCGCCCTGTTCCAATTCGATCGGGACCCGCATTCCGCGACAGACGTACATCGAGTGTGATGGGCAACGGCTTGCATCGGCTTGAAGCGCACGGGACCGTATGCGATAGGAGGCGCGCCTCCGGACGCACGAAGAGGAAATAATAGGCATGATCGAAGCAGGCGGTTTGATGAAGGGTAAGCGCGGCCTCGTGCTGGGCGTCGCGAACAACCGGTCGATCGCCTGGGGAATTGCCAAGGCCGCCCACGACCACGGCGCCGAACTGGCTTTTACCTACCAGGGCGATGCGCTGAAGAAGCGCGTGGAGCCGCTTGCGGCTGAACTCGGCGCACTTGTCGTCGGACATTGCGACGTCACCGACGCCGCCTCGATCGACGCGGTCTTCGCCGAAGTCGAGAAGCAGTGGGGCAAGCTCGACTTCCTCGTGCATGCGATCGGCTTCTCCGACAAGGACGAGCTGACCGGCCGCTTTGTCGACACCACAGAAGGCAATTTCAGCAAGACGATGCTGATCTCCGTCTATTCGCTGACGGCCGTGACCCAGCGCGCCGAGAAGCTGATGACGGATGGCGGCTCGATCCTGACGCTGACCTACTATGGCGCCGAGAAGGTGATGCCGAACTACAACGTCATGGGCGTCGCCAAGGCCGCGCTCGAGGCGAGCGTTCAGTATCTCGCCGTCGACCTCGGCCCGAAGAACATCCGCGTCAACGCGATTTCCGCCGGCCCGATCAAGACGCTGGCCGCCTCGGGCATCGGCGATTTCCGCTACATCCTGAAGTGGAACGAGTACAACGCGCCTCTGCGCCGCACGGTCACGACGGAAGAGGTCGGCGATTCCGGCGTCTACTTCCTGTCGGATCTCTCGCGCGCCGTGACGGGCGAAGTGCACCACGTCGATTCGGGCTACCATGTCGTCGGCATGAAGGCCGTCGACGCGCCCGACATCTCCGTCATCAAGGACTAGCCCGGGCCTCGCGGAGCACGCCGTGCCGACCATCGTTTTTATCCGGCACGGCGAGACCGACTGGAACGCCGAAGGGCGCTTCCAGGGCCAGCGCGACATACCGCTCAATGCGCGCGGCCGCGGCCAGGCGCAGCGCAATGGCCGCGTCCTCGCCGAGAAGATGCCGCAGACGGTTGATTTCGATTTCGTCGCGAGTCCGCTCGAGCGCACCCGCCAGACCATGGAGATCGCCCGCGGCGCCATGGGGCTGGACCCTTCCGCCTATCGCCTCGACCCGATTCTGAAGGAAATCACCTTCGGCCGCTGGGAAGGCTATACAGCCCCGGAACTGATGCTGCGCTGGCCGGAACTGGTCGCCGCGCGCGACGTCGACAAATGGGGCTTTCAGCCGCCGGCGGGCGAAAGCTACGCCATGCTCTCGGTCCGGATTGGCGCCTGGCTGGCCGGGGTGGTCAAGGACACGGTCGTCGTCTCGCATGGCGGCGTCTGCCGGGTGCTGCGCGGCCTCCTTCTCGGCCTCGATACAAGCCAGACCCCCAATCTCGACGTGCCGCAGGACCGGATCTTCGTCTGGGACGGTCGCGAGGCCGCCTGGCTCTGATTGCCGCGCCGGCGTCGCAGGCCGCGATCCCTCATCCTCCATCCCGATAGGCTTTTGCGCGTTCCGTCCCCGCAGGGGCCGGCGCGTGAGCGGGTGGCCGTCGGGCGGCGGTGTATGAGGCCGGCCCACGGACGTCGCCCCCACAAACGAAAACGACGCCCGTGGGCGTCGTTAGGTAGTTCCGTCAGGGAGGGGAGAAAGACCCCGATCAGCCCTTGCTGTTGTCGGCGCGGGCGGGGTTCGCCGTGAACGCGCCGAGACCTTCGCTGCCATTGTGGCTGACGCCGACGGCCTGGCCCGGATAGATGCCGAGCAGCTGCTTGCCATTGGCGAACTGGAAGGTCTGGCCGCCCTGCAGCGTCAGCGTGCCGGTCGAGGCGTTGACGCTGGTGACTGTGCCCTGGGTCTGCTCGGCAGCGAAGGCGGTGGCGCCCGTGGCGAGGAAAGCGACAGAGGCGGCGGCGAGGATGAGATTACGCATTTTCTTGAATCCTGGTCGAACCGGGTTCGACATGGTTGTGCCCGTTTTCGGGAGGGCAATTCCCATCGCCTGTCCGGGGGGAGTGAACAGGCGGGTGGCTGAGAGGGTGGCCGGCTTGCCGGACACCCGCTCGATGGTCAGTTTGTCCTGCCGGGAGGCGAGGCTCCCGGAGGATCAGCCGTTGCTGTTGTCAGCGCGGGCGCGGCTCGGGTTGAAGGCGCCGAGGCCTTCCGAACCCTGGTGAGCGACGCCGACGGTCTGGCCCGGCAGGATGCCGAGCAGCTGCTTGCCGTTCGAGAAGGTGAAGGTCTGGCCGTCCTGGAGCGTCAGCGTGCCGGTCGAGGCATTGACGCTGGTGACGGTGCCTTCGGTCTGCTCGGCGGCCATGGCGGCAGCGCCCGAAGCGAGGAAAGCGACCGAAGCGGCGGCGAGGATGAGATTGCGCATTGTAAGTCTCCTGGTCGAACCCTTGTTCGACATGGTTGTGCCCGTTCGGGGGAGGGCAATTCCCGCCCGCCGGTGGGGGGGAGAACCGGCGGGAAGTGCAGGCCGGCCCGGTTGGGGGGGCGGATGTCGGCCTGCGGTCAGTTCAGGTCAGGTAGAGATGAGATCGCGACAGGCGATCAGTCGTTGGCGGGCTTCGGATTGTAGGCGCCGAGGCCCTCGCTGCCGTTGTGGCTGACGCCGACGGCCTGGCCCGGCAGGATGCCGTAGAGCTGTGCGCCGTTGGCGAACTGGAAGGTCTGGCCGTCCTGGAGCGTCAGCGTGCCGGTCGAGGCATTGACGCTGGTGACGGTGCCTTCGGTCTGCTCGGCGGCCATGGCGGCAGCGCCCGAAGCGAGGAAAGCGACCGAAGCGGCGACGAGGATGAGATTGCGCATTGTAAGTCTCCTGGTCGAACCCTTGTTCGACATGGTTGTGCCCGTTCGGGGGAGGGCAATTCCCGCCCGCCGGTGGGGGAGGGGGAGAACCGGCGGGAAGTGCAGGCCGGCCCGGTTGGGGGAGCCGGATGTCGGCCTGCGGTCAGTTCAGGTCAGGTAGAGATGAGATCGCGACAGGCGATCAGTCGTTGGCGGGCTTCGGGTTGTAGGCGCCGAGGCCCTCGCTGCCGTTGTGGCTGACGCCGACGGCCTGGCCCGGCAGGATGCCGTAGAGCTGCGCGCCGTTGGCGAACTGGAAGGACTGGCCGTCCTGGAGCGTCAGCGTGCCGGTCGTGGCATTGACGCTGATGACGGTACCTTCGGTCTGTTCAGCCGCGATTGCGGCAGCGCCGGAGGCGAGGAAAGCTGCAGAGGCAGCGGCAATAATAAGGTTACGCATCTTTTTCTTCTCCTGGTCGATATCGGATCGACCTCATTGCGGCGGCGGCCCCGGGTTCGGTGGGGCGGTTCGTTCATCCCGTCGCCGATGAGCTGTATTTGATCCCCGGCAGCCGATTTTGCAAGCGGGAGAATTTTTTGCATTCGGGCCGATTTGACCCTGGCATTCCTGCATTTGAATACATAATCGGCAATTAGTAGATCTTAATTCCATACTGTACCGATTTATTGGAATAAAATTCGAATTGTCTGGCGGATTGTTCACCGTTCCTAACGGCACTGTTCGAAAAATAGCGATGCTTATTGTTATCAAGGCTCATCAATTTCGATCTGGCAGCAAGGACAGTGGTGCGCCGGCTTGGGAATCGTCGCCAGGCCCAGCCAATCTGACAGCATAAAATTGTGTTGCTGATTGTTGCTTAAGCTTCTGATCTGGAAATCGCGAAAGCAAGTCCGGGCAGGGGAACTCGTCCGGGCGCTATGCCCCGGAGGGGCTGCTGCGATCTGGCGCGGTGGCGCCGCGAGTCGGGCCATGTCGGCTGGCCGGCCGGCGGGCGGGTATCCCGCGGCAGGGCGGGTGGGAGCGGTCGCGCGGGAAGAACGACGCAAAAAAGAAAACGACGTCCGGAGGGGGCGGACGTCGTTTTCGGGAGGTCAGGTATGTCCGGTCGAGATGGAGCCGGTTGCTGGCGCTTAGTTGGCCGGGTTCGGGTTGAACGCGCCGAGACCCTGCGCGCCGTTGTGGCTCACGCCGACCGTCTGGCCCGGCAGGATGCCGTAGAGCTGAGCGCCATTGGCGAAGTTGAAGGTCTGGCCGTCCTGCAGCGTCAGCGTGCCGCTCTTGGTGTTGACGCTGACAACCGTGCCTTCGGTCTGCTCGGCTGCGATGGCAGCGGCGCCAGAGGCGAGGAAAGCAACGGAAGCAGCTGCAATGATAAGACTACGCATCTTTTTTCTCCTGGTCGAATGGGGAATTCGACACCTTCTCGGTGGCGGCCCGAACCATGGGGCTGGTTCGCTTCACTCCGTCTCCGGTGAGCTGAATTTGGTAAGCCGGGCTAATGAATGCAAGTCGCAGATTTGTGATCTTGCCGCCGATTTAGCCTCTGGAATTCTAAAATTCGGTCAAGCTGATCGCAATATGGGCATTTTTTACGACAAGATGGCCATAAATGAGAACGGATTTCTGTTTGGTAGGTGGATTGTTCACCAAGCTTCATTTGCCGTTCAATAAATTGTGATGCTTATCGTAGTCGAAGCTCACCAAAACACTGCGGTGGGATGGCGGCCGGATGGCGCCCGGGCGGCGACTCACGTCAGCAGGCTGATGTCATCGGTTATAAAATGACGCCCTTATCACTTGGCGGGCCTCGATCTCGGACGCGTGGTTGTCGCCGCGCCGCCTGGAGGGCTTTCGCCGAACGCCAGGCATCGGCGAATCGTGCTCCGGAAACGACAACGGCGCCCGGAGGGGTACCGGGCGCCGTTTTCAGAGAGCAGCGACTACGGGGAGGTCAGTAGTTTCCGTATTCGCCGTCACTCTCCGGGTGGGGATCGAAAGCGGTGATCCCCTGGTTCTGGCCGGTGTAGGTCACACCGACGTTCTGTCCGGGCAGAATGCCGTAGAGCACCGCCGGGTTGGTGAAGGTAAATGTCTGCCCCGATTGCAGCGTCAATGTGCCGTTGGCGACGTTGACGCTCGTGACCGACCCTTCGACTTCTTCGGCGGCGTAGGCGGCGCCCGAGGCAAGGAGTGCGACGGACGCTGCGAAGAGAGCGAGATGGCGCATGATGAGGTCTCCAGTTCCTACCTTGTCAGGCCAGGGTCTGATGACTGTCCCCGAAGGAAAATCTCCGCCCGTCCCTGGTCATATCGGAAGATGGATGCGCCTCATCCGAACTCAATTCACAAGGAGTTCACTTGATTCTGCGCGTCGCCGGCGTGGTAGCCGGCTTTGCTGGCGTGTCTGGCTTCTGCCCTCGTTTCCGTTGGAGATGGCGGCTGGCTTCGCCATTCTCTGGGTCCGATCACGGTTTCGTGAAAGTCGCTTTTGCTGATAATAGCAAAGCTTACGATCAGTGCAAGTGATTGTGTCCCATGCTCATTCCCCATGCACCGTTCGCGCTTCCCGTCCGTCGCGTGAAGCTGGCGTTTGACGGGAGGCCGCCGGCTTTCTAGAACCGGGGCCAATCTTCGGGAGCGGTTCGCCCATGTCGCACAATACCTTCGGCCATCTGTTTCGCGTCACGACCTGGGGCGAGAGCCACGGCCCCGCCCTCGGCGCGGTCGTCGACGGCTGTCCGCCGCGCATCGCCATCTCGGAAGCCGAGATCCAGGCCTGGCTCGACAAGCGCAAGCCGGGCACCTCGCGCTTCACCACCCAGCGCCGCGAGCCCGACGAGGTGCGCATCCTTTCCGGCGTCATGCCGCAGGAAGATGGCACGCTGTTGACCACCGGCACGCCGATCGCGCTCGAGATCCAGAACGTCGACCAGCGTTCCAAGGACTATGGCGACATCAAGGACCGTTACCGGCCGGGCCATGCCGATCTCACCTACGACATCAAATACGGCATCCGCGACTACCGCGGCGGCGGCCGCTCCTCGGCCCGCGAGACGGCGGCGCGCGTCGCCGCCGGCGCGATAGCCCGCAAGGTTGTGCCGGGAATGAGCGTGCGCGGCGCGCTCGTCCAGATCGGCCCGCACAAGATCGACCGGTCGCGCTGGAACTGGAACGAGGTCGACCAGAACCCGTTCTTCTGCCCCGACGCCGAGACGGCGAAGGTGTGGGAGGAATATCTCGACGGCATCCGCAAGGCCGGCTCCTCGGTCGGCGCGGTGATCGAGGTGATCGCCGAGGGCGTTCCGGCGGGCCTCGGCGCGCCGGTCTATGCCAAGCTCGACCAGGATATCGCCAGCCTGCTGATGTCGATCAACGCCGTGAAGGGCGTCGAGATCGGCGAGGGCTTCGATGCCGCGGCGCTGACCGGCGAGGAGAACGCCGACGAGATGCGCATGGGCAATGACGGCAAGCCGCTGTTCCTGTCGAATCATGCCGGCGGCATCCTCGGCGGCATCTCGACCGGCCAGCCGATCGTCGCCCGCTTCGCCGTCAAGCCGACCTCGTCGATCCTGACGACGCGCCGCTCGATCACGGCGAAGGGCGAGGAAGTCGATGTCATGACCAAGGGCCGGCATGACCCCTGCGTCGGCATCCGCGCCGTGCCGATCGGCGAGGCGATGGTCGCCTGCGCCGTCGCCGACCACTACCTGCGCCATCGCGGCCAGAACGGCTGATCGGTCGCGGAGGAGACGGACATGAGCGTCGTGCGGGTCGGTGAATTCAGGGCGGCAGAGGGCAGGGCGGATGCGCTGGCGGATTTCCTCGCCTCGATCCGGCCGATCATCCTCGGCTCCGAAGGCGCGGTCTCCTGCGAGATACTTCGCGATCGGACGGACCCGGGCCGTTTCCTGGTGATCGAGCACTGGCAGACCACCGAGGCGCACCAGGCCTCGGTGAAGAACATCCCGCCCGAGATGTTCAAGACGGCGATGGCGCTGTTCGCCGAGCCGCCCAAGGGCAGCTATTTCGACGGCCTCGCCTGAGCGGCGGGGGAGCTGAAACGGTTGACGGACCGTTCACTGCACGGCGTTCTGATAAGCCCTATATATGATCTTATAGGCTTATTTGACCTGCACAGGACGTTTCGTTTTGCTCAAGCTTCAAACCATTGTCGCGTCGACCCGCCCGGGCCGCGCCGGTCTCTCGATCGGCAACTGGTTCCACGACGTTGCCGCGGCGCGCAAGGATTTCCAGGCCGGCCTGATCGACTTGAAGGCGGTCAACCTGCCGCTGTTCGACGAACCGCATCACCCGCGCATGCGCCAGTATGTGCACCAGCACACCAAGGACTGGAGCGCGACGATCGACGCGGCCGACGCCTTCGTCATCGTGATGCCGGAGTACAATCACGGCTTCACCGCCTCGATTAAGAACGCGCTCGACTATCTCTCGCATGAATGGGCCGACAAGCCGGTCGGCTTTGTCAGCTATGGCGGCGTCTCGGCCGGCACCCGCGCGGTGCAGCTTCTGAAGCCGGTCACCAGCGCGCTCGGCCTGGTCGCGGCCGGCGAGGTCAACATCCCGTTCTTCGCGCAGTACCGCAAGGACGACGCCTTCGCGCCGCCGGAGAGCTTCACCGATTCCGCCAACCTGATGCTGGACCGCATCGCCAAGGTTGGCGCCACGCTGAAGGCGGGCCGCAAGGAACTGGTCGCCGCCTGAGCGGCGGAGCCTTTGGACGAATGAAAATGGCGGCCGATGGCCGCCATTTTTGTGTCAGGCTGTTCTTCACCTCTCCCTGAGGGAGAGGTCGGAGCGAAGCTCCGGGTGAGGGTTTAGGGAACCTCCGGATGAGGCTCTGGGGACGGAGGTTGGCCGGCAGCGCCGTAAATCCTCACCCGCCGGCCTGCGGCCGTCGACCTCTCCCTCAGGGAGAGGTGAAGGCCAGGCCTCGCCCGCCCCAAAAAACTTAGCTCAGCTTGACCCGCCGGGTCGTGCTTCCCTTGCGGGCGAGCTCGAAGGTGGCGACCACCTCGATATGGCCGGACCACAGGAACTGGTCGACCGGCGTGACGCGGGTCAGCCTGTAGCCGCCGTCGATCAGGATGCGGGCGTCGCGCGCCAGCGTCGCGGCGTTGCAGGAGACGCCGACGATGCGCGGCACCGCGGATTTCGCCAGCATCTCGGCCTGCGCCTTGGCGCCCGCCCGCGGCGGGTCGAACACGACGGCCTGGAACGGCTTCAGCTCCGGCGGCGCCATCGGGTTCAGGAACAGGTCGCGCCGGCGCATCGTCACGGCCTTGATGTTCTTGGAGAAGCGCATCGAGCGGTCGAGCGCCTGCAGCAGCCTGGCCTCGCCCTCGACGGCGAGCACGGGGAAGCGCCGCGCCAGCTTGAGCGTGAAGGTGCCGATGCCGGAGAAGAGATCGAGCACCGGCCCGGACTTGCCTACCGCCGCGTCGACGAGATCCGCCATACTCTTTTCCGAAGGCGCCGTCGCCTGCAGGAAGCCGCCGGGGCTCGGATAGAGCACGATCGGATCGTTGCGGAGTTCGGGCACGCGGCTCATGACGATTTCCGCGCCATCGACCGTCAGCCGGCAGATCGAGCCGTCCGTCGCGGCGCGGCCGAGCGCCTCATAGTCGGCACGGCCAGGCTTGCGGGCGCCTTCGAGTGAAACGTCGAGGCCCGTATCGGTCGAGACGACGGTCATGCGGGCGCGCTTGCCCTGGTCGACGAGGCGGTTGGCCAGCGCCGCCAGCTTGTCGCGCCGGTTCTCGATCTCCGGCACCAGCAGCGGGCATTCCTCGATCGCCAGCACGTCGTGGCTGTCGCGCTTGTTGAAGCCGAGCACCAAGGCCTTGTCGTCGCGCGCGAGCGTGAAGACGGCGCGGCGGCGCGTATGCGGAGCGACCGGCACGATCGGGTCGACCTCGGTCTCGATGCCGCGCTGGGCGAAGGCGTGGACGACGAGCTCACGCTTCCAGGCCTGGTATCTCTCCGGCGCCCAGTGCTGCAGCGCGCATCCGCCGCAGACGGTGAAATGCTTGCAAGCCGGGTCGATGCGGTCGGGGCTAGGCCGGACGATCGAGACCAGATGACCGCGTTCGCCCGCGATCTCGGCGGTGACGACTTCGCCCGGCAGAGTGAAGGGTACGAACACCTTCTGGCCCGAAGCGGTCTCGGCGATGCCGTCGCCCTCATGGCCGAGGGAAGTGATGGTGAGGGTCTCAGCCATGGGCTTTGTCTTTCCTAACGCCGAGCAGGAATTCGTGATTGCCGTCGCCGCCGGCGATCGGGGAGGGGATGAGGCCATCGACGGTCCATCCCGGCTCCGTGGCGATCCAGTCGACGATGCGCTGGACGGCGGCCTCGCCTTCCAGCGGATCGCGAACCAGGCCGCTCTTGCCGATGCCGTCCTTGCCGACCTCGAACTGCGGCTTGACCAGCAGGATCGCCCAGCTGCCGGGCTCGGCCAGTTCGAGAGCCGGCGGCAGAGCGAGCCGGAGCGAAATGAACGACACGTCGCAGACGATGGCGTCGAACGGCTCGCCGATATCCTCTTCGGTCAGATCGCGGACATTGAGGCCCTCGCGCATGGTGACGCGCGAGCGGCCGGCGACGCGCGGATGCAACTGGCCATGCCCGACATCGAGCGCGTGGACATGGCGCACGCCGCGTTCGAGCAGCACCTCCGTAAAGCCGCCCGTCGAGGCGCCGAGATCGAGCGTCGTCCGGTCGGTCGGATCATAGCCGAAATGGTCGAGTCCGGCGACGAGCTTCAGCGCGGCGCGCGAGACATAGCGCTGCGCCGGGTCGTCGATCTCGAGCGTGGCGTTGGGGCGGATCGTGGCGGCGGGCTTGGTGATGAGCACGCCGTCGACGCGGACATGGCCGCGCAGGACGGCGTCGCGCGCCTTGGCGCGCGAGGCGACAAGCCCGCGGGCCAGCAGGACCATATCGAGGCGGTGTGTGGTGTCGTTCATGCGGCGAGTGATGGCGCGCGCGACGCCCGAGCGCAAGCGCTATCGGGCCGCAGGCGGGCGAGGACGGGGCTTATCGGTGCGCGGCGATCAGCATCATCATCGGCCGATCGCGCTCCTCGGCGAGCGAAGGCTCCGCCGCGATTTCGGCGTCGGTCGGTCCCCACTCCTCGAAATGGGTGATGGTGAAGCCCTGCCGGATCATCGCGTTCAACTGGGTGCCGATGGTGCGGTGATGCTTGATGACGCCCTTGGCGAGCCAGTCGGTCGTGCGCGGACCCTCGGCGCTGTAGCGATCGATCGGCCAGGTGCGGCGGCCTTCGGCATCGATCCCCCAGCCGGGATTCGTCGGCGCCATGTAGATCGGGTGCTCGATCGAGAAGACGAGCCTGCCGCCGGGGACGAGCGCCTTGTGGATCGCCGCCAGCAGCCTCGGCAGGTCCTCGATGTAATGCAGCGTCAGCGAGCTGTAGACGAAATCGAAGGCCGCCTCCGGCAATTCCAGCGTCTCGAGATCGGCGCGCTCGTAGCGGATCGCCGGGTCGGCGGTCATCGAGCCGGCGCGGGCCAGCATCGCTTCCGACACGTCGAGGCCGAGCACCGAGGCCGCGCCCTGTTCGCGGGCATGGCGGCAGAACCAGCCATAGCCGCAGCCGAGATCGACGACGCGCAGGCCCGCGAGGTCGGGCAGGAGCGCGCGGATGGCCGGCCATTCGGCGGCGCCGGCGAGGCCTTCGACGGAGCGGCGCAACTGGCTGTAGCCTTCGAAGAAGGCCGGATTGTCGTAGATGTTCTGCGTCATGCGCTCGTTCTCCATCCGGGCGGTGGCCGGATGGCGTCGTCTAGCATGAAATGCCAGGCAACGCGCCCGCGAGCGGCTCAGCCGGGCCGGGCGCGCTCGACCTCGACCGTCACATGCGACAGGCGGCCGAGATTGGACAGCCGGTGTCGATAGGTTTCGGGCGAAGCCGGATTGGCCGAGACGAGGCTGATCACTGCAGCGTTGTGGCCCGGGCCGACGCGCCAGAGATGCAGGTCGGTGACGCGGCTGCCGTCCCGCTCGATCGTGGCGCGCATGGCGGCGGCGAGCTTCGGGTCGGGAACCGTGTCGACGAGGATGCGGCCGCTGTCGCGCATCAGCTGGATCGACCAGCTGGCGATCAGCACGGCGCCGAGGATGCCGACGGCGGGATCGAGCCAGACCCAGTCGAGGAGCTGTCCGGCCAGCAGCGCCGCGATGGCGAGCACGGAGGTCGCGGCGTCGGCGACGACATGCAGATAGGCGGCGCGCAGATTGTGGTCGCGCGCCGCGCCATGGGCGTGGTGATGATGATGATCGTGGTCGTCGTGATCGCCATGGTCATGGTCATGGTCATGGTCATGGGCGTGTGGCGCATGGCTATGGCCGTGCGCGTCGCTCTCATGCAGCAGCGCGGCGCTGACGAGATTGACGGCGAGGCCGATGACGGCGACGGCGATCGCCGGGCGGAAACTGATCTCGACCGGCGAGGTCAGCCGCCAGGCCGCGTCGACGGCGATCAGCAAGGCGATCATGCCGAGAATGACGGCGCTGGCGAAGGCGGCGAGATCGCCGACCTTGCCGGTGCCGAAGGTGAAGGCCGGATCGTGCGCGTGGCGGCGGGCGAAGCGATAGGCGAGCGCCGCGACCAGCAGCGCCCCGGCATGGGTCGACATGTGGAAGCCATCGGCGAGCAGCGCCATCGAGCCATAGGCGTAGCCCGCGACGATCTCTGCCACCATGGTGAGGGCCGTGATGGCGACGACGATCATCGTCCGGCGCTGGTTGCGGTCATGCGACGCGCCGAGAAAGACGTGGTCGTGCCCGCCGAGGCTTTGCGTTGCGTTCATGATGGCTGCTCCTGCCGGCGATCGGTCCGGGCGCGCCGGAACGGCCGGTCTCAAAGATATTTGCTGACTTCCTTGATCTCGGAGACGAGCGCGCGCGCCTCGTCCGCCGGCAGGGCGCTGGCGGCGGCGCCGAGATGCTCGTCGATGTGGTGATGGATCAGCGTGCGCTTGGTGCTCTCGATCGCCTTGATCACCGCCTGCATCTGCTGGGCGATCAGCAGGCAGTCGCGGCCTTCCTCGACCATGGTGATGACACTGGCGAGATGGCCGGAGGCGCGGCGCAGCCGCTGCATGATTTCGGGGTTCTGGGCGTGGCTCATGTCAATATCCTATCCTGGGGGAGGGGATATGGGAAGCGGGGAATGGAAGGATGCCTTGCGAGGGTGGGCGGGGGGCAAAGGGCGTGTGGGGTGGGTACGGACGATGTTTCAGTATGCGGGCTCTAAACCCTCCGCACCCCCGGCCGTCATCCCTGCTTTCGCAGGGATGACGGCCGGGGGTGTTGGGTGGGCAGCGTCTGATCCGGCTGCAAACACATCGAACAGAGGGCGCCGTTGGCGCGGCTCCGGCCGCCGGTCCGCGCGCGCCGAGGCGGCAGCGCCGCCCCGGTTGAACTCGGGCAAGGATGCGTATCGAGGCCCCCCGCACCACAGGCCGTCAGCCCTGCGAAAGCAGGGATCCATGCCGCCTCAGGCCCGCAGCATGGCGTCGCGACTCGCGCGGCCGGCAACCCGGCCAGTGGATCCCTGCTTTCGCAGGGATGACGGCGAGCGTGTTGGGCGGACAACGCCTGATCCGGCCGCAGCGAGAATTGGCGTCGGCGCGCAGGATTGGCGCCGGCGCAGGGTGGCCTATCGCCACCGTCGCCACACGGCGGTATCAGCCGGCGACGAGACGCTTCAGCTTGGCCATGATCGTTTCGTCCTTCTCGTGGTAGTCCACGGTGCCGACGAAATTGGCGTTGGAATCGAGCAGGTATACCGAGGCCGAGTGGTCCATCGTGTAATCCTCGCCGTCGCCGACCTTCTTCGAATAGACCTTGTAGGCCTTCAGGATGCCGTCGATCTGCGGCCGGCTGCCGGTGAGCCCGATGATCCGCGGATCGAAGGCCTGGAGATAGTTGTTCATCTGCTCCGGCGTGTCGCGCTCCGGGTCGACGGTGACGAAATAGACCTTGAGCTTGTCGCCGTCGGGACCGAGCTGCTTCAGCCACTGCGTCGCCTGGAACAGGGTGGTCGGGCAGACATCGGGGCAGAAGGTGAAGCCGAAGAACACGGCCGAGGGGTGGCCCTTCAGCGCCGCCTCGGTGACGGGCTGGCCCTTCTGGTCGACGACCGAGAATGGTCCGCCGATCGCGCTCAGCTGCAGGCCGGGACCCGTCTTCGGCATGAAGGCGAAGCCGGCGATGGCGATGACGGCCACGGCGACCAGGCCCCACAGGACGTAGCGGATGGTCCGCAGCGTGTTGCGGTTGCCGCCCTTCTTGCTCGCATCGGTCATTGCGCGGCGTCCCCGGAATGCATGTCGTGCATCGAATGGTCCTTCGCCGGGCCGGCGGCGCCGATCGGCGAGATGGTCAGCGTGACCTCGACCGCGCCGGCCTTGGCGAAGGTCAGCGTCAGCGGCACGGTCTCGCCCTGGACGAAAGGCGTCTTCGGGCGGATGAACATGACGTGGTAGCCGCCGGGCTCCAGCGTCAGGGAGCCGCCGGCCGGGATCTCGACACCCTCGCTGGCCTGACGCATCGTCATGACGCCGTCTTCGGTCTTCATCAGATGAAGCTCGGTCTTCTCGGCGACCGGCGAAGCGACCGAGACGAGCGTGTCGGCCTCGGCGCCGGTGTTCTTCACCGTCAGGTAGCCGCCGCCGACGCGGGCGCCGGGCGGAGTCGCGCGCGCCCACGCCTCGCGGATGACCAGGGGACCGGCGGTCACGTCGGCGAGCGCCGGAGCGGCCAGCGAGGCGGCGAGAAGGAGGGAGAGGGCGATGCGCTTGATCATGGCGCAGAGATAGCCCCGCACCGCAAAGTTTGAAAGCGCGGCGGACTGCCGCGCGCACCGGTCGATCGGGCGGGCGACGGGGCCGGCTCAGGCCAGCCGGATCGCCGCCGCCTCGTCGCCGCGGCCGAGCGCCTCGAACACGGTGGCGACGATGCCGCGCGCGTCGAGGCCGCTGGAAGCAATCATTGCCTCGGGCTTGTCGTGGTCGATGAACTCGTCCGGCATCACCAGCGTGCGGATGCGCAGTCCGCGATCGAAGGCGCCGGCGCCGGCCAGGAAGGCCAGCACCTGGCCGCCGAAGCCGCCGGTGGCGCCTTCCTCGACCGTGATCACGACTTCGTGATTGCGCGCCAGGTCAAGCACGAGGCGCGTATCGAGCGGCTTCGCGAATCGCGCATCGGCGACCGTGGTCGACAGGCCGTAGGTGTCGAGCTCCTCCGCCGCCTTCATGGCGTCCTTCAGGCGGGTGCCGAAGGAGAGGATCGCCAGCTTGGAACCCTGTCGGACGATGCGCCCCCTGCCGATCGGCAGGACCTCGCCGCGTTCCGGCATGTCGATGCCGACGCCTTCGCCGCGCGGATAGCGGAAGGAGGAGGGCGCGTCGTCGATGGCGACCGAAGTCGCGATCATGTGCACCAGCTCTGCCTCGTCGGACGGCGCCATGACGATCATGCTGGGGAGCGCCGTCAGGAAACCGGTGTCGAACGAGCCGGCATGGGTCGCGCCGTCGGCGCCGACGAAGCCGGCGCGGTCGATCGCGAAGCGGACCGGCAGCTTCTGAATCGCCACGTCATGAACGATCTGGTCATAGCCGCGCTGCAGGAAGGTCGAATAGATCGCGCAGAACGGCTTGTAGCCCTCGGTGGCGAGGCCGGCGGCGAAGGTGACGGCGTGTTGCTCGGCGATGCCGACGTCGAAGGTGCGGGTCGGGAAGGCCTGGCCGAACAGGTCGAGGCCGGTGCCGGACGGCATCGCCGCCGTGACGGCGACGATCTTGTCGTCGGCCTCGGCCTCCTTGACCAGCGCCTCGGCGAAGACGCGCGTGTAGCTCGGGGCGTTCGGCGTCGCCTTGGCCTGCTTGCCGGTGATGACGTCGAAGCGGTTGACGCCGTGATACTTGTCGGCGGCCGCCTCGGCCGGGGCGTATCCCTTGCCCTTCTGCGTCACGACATGCAGCAGGATGGGGCCTTCCGGCGCATCGCGCAGATTGCGCAGCACGGGCAGCAGGTGGTCGAGATTGTGGCCGTCGATCGGGCCGACATAATAAAAGCCGAGTTCCTCGAACAGCGTGCCGCCGGTGAAGAAGCCGCGGGCATATTCCTCGGTCTGTTTCGCCTTCTCGTGGAAGAAGCGCGGCAGCTTGCGGGCAAGCTGCTTCGCCGCCTCCCGGAACGAGCGATAGGCGCGACCGGAGACGAGGCGCGCCAGATAGGCCGACATGGCGCCGACGGGCGGCGCGATCGACATGTCGTTGTCGTTCAGGATGACGATCAGCCGCGAGCGCTGCGCGCCGGCATTGTTCATCGCCTCGTAGGCCATGCCGGCCGACATGGCGCCGTCGCCGATCACGCACACGACGGCGTTGTCGCCCTCGGAAAGGTCGCGCGCCACCGCCATGCCGAGGCCGGCCGAAATCGACGTCGACGAATGCGCCGCGCCGAACGGGTCGTATTCGCTCTCGGAGCGCTTGGTGAAGCCGGAAAGGCCGCCCGGCTGGCGCAGCGTGCGGATGCGGTCGCGGCGGCCGGTCAGGATCTTGTGCGGATAGGCCTGGTGGCCGACGTCCCAGATGATCCGGTCGGCCGGCGTGTCGAACACGTAGTGCAGCGCCACCGTCAGCTCGACGACGCCAAGGCCGGCGCCGAGATGGCCGCCGGTGATCGAGACGGCGTCGATGGTTTCGGCGCGCAGTTCCGCCGCCAGCTGCGCGAGCGCGCTCTCCGGCAACTTGCGGAGGTCGGCGGGCGTTGCGACGGTATCGAGAAGGGGCGTATCGAGCTTGCCGGTCATCTATCGAGCGTGACTGTTACATGAACGGGGCACGGTTACACGACGCAGCCGCGAGTGGCAACGCGCGCGGCCAGTCAAAGGCGCGGCCAAATCCCGCGTGGTTGCGCGCGGGTCCGTGGCCGTTACTGTGGCCGCATCACGCATTCGAGGGAACAGCATGATCCGGCACACCGTCGTCTTCCGGTTGAAGCACGCGAAAGATTCCGAAGCAGAGCAGGGCTTTCTGGCCGAGGCGCTGGTGCTTGCGGAGATCCCCGGCGTCGAGCGATTCGAGCAGCTTCGCCAGGTCAGCCGCAAGAACGATTATGATTTCGGCTTCTCGATGGAGTTTGCCGACGAAGCGGCCTATGCCGGCTACAACGACCACCCGGTCCATGTCGCCTTCGTCAGGGACCGCTGGATTCCCGAGGTGGAGTCGTTCCTCGAGATCGACTATGTCCCTCTGACGGGCGCCTGACGCCTGCATCGCGGCGGCGGGCATCCGTGCCTGTCGCCAGGACTTTTGCGCGCCGCTCGTCCGGCGCGCCGAACGATGGACGGATGACAGCGTGCTGCGACAGCGACGGTTCATGCGCCGGCCCCGGCGGCTCTGGCTTTCGACCACGATCTGGCGCCGGCGCCTCGTCTTCTGGCTGGGAGCGCTGGCGACCGGCCTCGTCAGCGTCGCCTTCGCCTATAGCGCCGACTGGAGCCAGTCGGTGTTCCACCGGCTGCTGGGCTTTGGCTGGTGGGTGCCGCTCGTTCTGACGCCACTCGGCTTCCTCGTCTGCGCGCATCTCGCCCGCACCGTGTTTCCCGGTTCGCAGGGCAGCGGCATTCCGCAGGCGATCGCCGCCCGCCACCTGACCGACCCGGCGAACCGCGATAAGCTGCTGTCGCTGCGGGTCGCCTTCGGCAAGATCCTGCTGACCCTGATCGGCATAGCCTCGGGGGGCTCGATCGGCCGCGAGGGGCCGACCGTGCAGATCGGCGCGTCGATCATGCTGAAGGCCGGCGAGATCGGCCGGATGGGGCGCGAGCGCGGGCTGATCCTCGCCGGCTCTGCCGCCGGCATCTCGGCCGCCTTCAACACGCCGCTAGCCGGCATCGTCTTCGCCATCGAGGAAATGAGCCGATCGTTCGAGCTGCGTACAAGCGGCCTCGTCCTCTCCGCCGTCATCATCGGCGGCCTCGTCTCGCTCGGCCTCGTCGGCAACTACAGCTATTTCGGCTCGACCTCGGACATCGTCGTCGGCCTGCAGGGCTGGGTGCTCGTCGCCGCCTGCGGCATCCTCGGCGGTGCGGCCGGGGCGCTCTTCTCCAGCCTGATGCTGCGCGGGACGCTGGCGCTCCGGCGCTGGAACTCGGCCAGGCCGCTGCCACGCACATTGCTGGTCGCCGGGCTCTGCGGTCTTGGTGTCGCGCTGATCGGCATCGTGACTGGCGGCATCAGCTTCGGCACCGGCTACGAGCAGGCGAAGATCGCCGTCGAGGGCGGCGTGCTGCCCTGGTATTTCGCGCCGGCCAAGCTCGCCTCGACCCTACTTTCCTCGCTTTCGGGAATTCCGGGCGGTATCTTCGCGCCGTCGCTGGCGGTTGGAACCGGCGTCGGCAGCCTGATCGGCGTGGCGCTTGGCGGCCCCGCCGGCATCGCGGCGCTGCTCGGCATGGCGGGCTATTTCGCTGGCGTGGTGCAGGCGCCGATCACCGCCTTCGTCATCATCCTCGAAATGACCGGCGACACCTCCAACGTTATTCCGGTGATGTGCGCCTCGGTGATCGGCTATGGCGTCTCCCGCATTCTCGCCCCGGAATCGCTCTATCACGGCCTGGCAAAGGGCATGCTCCGCGACATGCGCTAGCGGGCGGTCGACGCCGCCGCAGCAATCCGTCATAGGAAGGCATGTTTCGCTTGCCTTCGCCGCAGGATGAGAATGCACGAGATTCTGACCGACTATCCGCTCGACGCCTGCAACAGTTTCGGCTTCCACGCCCGCAGTCGCTATGCGGTCGAGATCTGCTCCGAGGCCGATCTCGTCTCGGCGCTGGCCGATCCGCAACTGCGGAACCTGCCGCGCCGGCTCCTCGGCGGCGGCAGCAACATCGTGCTGAGCGCGGACTTCGATGGCGTCACCCTGCTGATGCGCAGCGCCGGTCGCCGGCTGGTCGAGGCGAGGGAAGACGCCTGGATCGTCGAAGCCGCCGCCGGCGAGACCTGGCACGATTTTGTCCGCTGGACGCTCGCCCAGGGCTATCCTGGGCTCGAGAACCTGGCGTTGATCCCCGGCACCGTGGGGGCCGCGCCGGTGCAGAACATCGGCGCCTACGGCATCGAATTGCAGGATCGCTTCGAAAGCCTGCGCGCCTTCGACATCGAGACCGGAGAGTTCGTCGCCTTCGGCGGGGATGACTGCGCCTTCGCCTATCGCGACAGCGTCTTCAAACATCATCCGGGCCGCTATGTCGTCACCGGCGTGCGCTTCCGCCTGCCGCGTCCCTGGCAACCGGTGCTGACCTATCCCGACATTGCCGCGATCTTCGCCAATGCCACCGACGCCAGCCCGCAGGCGGTGTTCGACGAGGTCGTCGCCGTGCGCGGGCGAAAGCTCCCCGATCCGGCGGTGATCGGCAATGCCGGCAGCTTCTTCCAGAACCCGATCGTCGCGGCGGCGAAGCACGAGGCGCTGAAGGCGGACTATCCGAAGCTCGGCGGCTATCCGCAGCCCGACGGTCAGGTCAAGCTTTCGGCCGCATGGCTGGTCGAGCAGAGCGGCTTCAAGGGCATCCGCCTCGGCCATGTCGGCGTCTATGACCGCCACGCGCTGATCCTCGTCAATCACGGCGGCGGCTCGGCCGCCGAGATCACCACCCTGGCGACGCGGATCAAGGACGGCGTGCTGGAAAAATTCGGCGTGCAACTGGTCGAGGAGCCGGTGTTCCTCTGAGGGACGCAGGCCAGGGTAGACGGTTGTCTCCACAAGCTCGCCGTCATCCTCGCGCAGGCGAGGATCCATGCAGCCGAAGCCTGCCGAGCACGAAACGCCTTTTAACCCGGCTGAATGGTTCCCGGGTCTTCGCCCGGGATGACGCCGAGCGTAGGGTGAGATTTCGCCCTACGGCCCTTCCGGCAGGGGAATGAACTCGCTTTCGTCCCCAAAGACCTTGTCGAAGCGGCCTGACTTCCAGTCGTTCTTGGCCTGCTCGATGCGCTCCTTCGACGAGGAGACGAAGTTCCACCAGATGTGGCGCGGCCCGTCCATCGGCGCGCCGCCGACCAGCATCAGCCGCGTCGGCGCGCGGGCGGTCAGGCTGATCCGGTCGCCGGGACGCAGCACCAGCAGCCGACCCGCCTCGAACACGTCGCCCGCGATCTCGATCTCGCCCTCGAAGATGTAGAGCGCCCGCTCCTCATGATCGGCGTCGATCGGCAGCCGGCCTCCCGGTTGCAACAGCACGTCGGCATAGATCGTGTCGGAGAAGGTTTTCACCGGCGAGGTCTCCCCATAGGCGGAGCCGACAATCAGCCGGAGATCGACGCCGTCGCCGGTAATCACCGGCAGGTCGGCGCGGGCATGGTGATGGAAGACTGGGGCGACCTCTTCCTGGTCCTTTGGCAGCGCCACCCAGGTTTGCAGGCCGCCGATCCGCCGGTCGTTGGCGCGGCGGCGGAATTCCTGGCTGGAGCGCTCGGAATGGGCGATGCCGCGGCCGGCGGTCATCCAGTTCACGTCGCCCGGCTGGATCGCCTGTTCGACGCCGGTCGAATCGCGGTGGATGATCTCACCATCGAAGAGATAGGTGACGGTCGCGAGGCCGATGTGGGGATGCGGCCGCACGTCGAGCCCTTCGCCGGCCGGAAATTCGCCGGGGCCCATCTGGTCGAGGAAGATGAAAGGCCCGACCATGCGCCGCTTGATGGTCGGCAGGGCGCGCTTGACCGCGAAGCCGCCAATATCGACGGAACGCGGCACGACGACGAGTTCGATGGCGTCGGCCGAGGCGGCGTCGCCGAAAACCGGGTCGATGTCGGGCAAGCGGCTCATGGCAATCTCCTTCGCGTTCGGTTCGCACCGATAATGGAGAGGCGCAGTATCAGCCGAAAGGCGCGGTCGCGGCGACGGATTGTTCAGCGAACGGGCCCGCGCACGCGTCGCCGCTATTCGACGTCGAGCGGCTCGGTGCCGGTCGCCTGGCCGTTGCCGCCAGTGCGGATCTTCTCGACCTTGGTTTCGGCCTGCTTCAGCAGCGCCTCGCAATGCTTCTTCAGCGCCTCGCCGCGCTCGTAGATCTTGATCGATTCCTCGAGCGGGACGTCGCCGCGCTCGAGATGGCCGACGATGGTCTCGAGCTCGGCCAGGGCCTTCTCGAAGGAGAGGCCATCAAGGGCGGTCTGGACGTCGGACATGAGCGGGTCTCCGGATTTGCGCGGCCAACCTTTTCGGCCAAAGGGCGTCGTGATGCAAGCCGTGCCGGGCGTCAGCCGGCGTGCATCAACGCCTCGACGTGGACAGCGGTCGAGGCGGCGAGCGCCTTCAGGTCATAGCCGCCTTCGAGGATGCTGACGATGCGGCCATGCGCGTGGCGGTCGGCCAAATCCATCAGCCGGTCCGTCGCCCAGGCGAAGTCCGCCTCGACGAGTTCGAGCTGCGCGAGCGGGTCACGCGAATGGGCGTCGAAGCCGGCCGAGATGATGACGAGTTCCGGCGCGAAGCGCTCCAGCGCCGGCAGGATGGAGCCATCGAAGGCGGCGCGAAAATCCTCGCCATCGGCGCCCGGCGCCAGCGGCGCGTTGACGATGTTGCCGGCCCCCCTCTCCGAGGCCGCGCCGGTGCCGGGATAGAGCGGCATCTGGTGCGTCGAGGCATAGAGCACGGAGGGATCGTCCCAGAAGATCGCCTGCGTGCCATTGCCGTGATGCACGTCCCAGTCGACAACTGCGACGCGCCCGACGCCGTGGCCGCGCTGGGCGTGGCGAGCGGCGATCGCCGCCTGGTTGAAGAAGCAGAAGCCCATGGCGCGGTCCGGCTCGGCATGGTGGCCGGGCGGACGCATGGCGCAGAAGGCGTCGTCGGCGGCTCGGAGGTCGTCTTCGACTATGCCGAGATCCCGGACAAGCTCAGCCTGCTGCAGCGGCTCGCCTTCACGACGCTCGCCGGCCGCACCGCCAGCCTCGGCGAGCCCTTCGTCACCTTCTTCAAGCCCGACGATCTGGCCGCCCGTCTGACGGCGCTCGGCTTCTCCGCGATCGAGGACCGCACGGGACCGCAGCTCGGCCAGCTCTATCTGCGCGATTTCCTGGTCTATGCGGGCCAGCACCTCGCGCCGGTCGCCGCGCATCAGGCGGCGGGTCATGCCGGCCGATTCCATCGAGCGGCCGGCGAGCTTGCGCGCGACCGCGAGCGCCGCCCGTTCGACGTCGTCCGCCGGCACGATGCGGTTGACGATGCCGGCCTGGTAGGCGCGCTCGACGTCGAAGCGTTCGCCGAGCACGAGGAATTCGAAGGCGCGCTGGTAGCCCATGACGCTGGCGCCGAGAAGGGTCGCCGCGCCGGTCGGGATCAGGCCTAGCTCGACGCAGTTCGATTCGAAGGACGACCACTCGCTGGCGACGACATAGTCGCAATGCAGCAGGATGGCGGCGCCGATGCCCATCGCCAGGCCGTCGACGGCGGCGATCAGCGGCTTCTCGATGGTGGCGAGCGTCTTCAGGAAGCGGACGATGCTCTCGTCGATGCGTCCTTCGTCGGCGAACTGGATCAGCTCGCGGAGATCGTTGCCGACGGAAAATACGCCCGGCGATCCCACCATGACGAACGCCTTGTTGCGTCCGTCGCGCTCGCCAAGCACCAGAGCATCGGAAATCGTGGCCAGCATCTCGGCCGTCAGCGCGTTCTGAGTTTCCGGTCTGTCGAACCGAATGACGGTGATCCCGCCCTTCGCTTCGATGCTGATCGGCAAACTCATGCTTTCGCTCATCCGTCCCGCCTTCCCCTGCAGCTTTGGGGGAGGAGCATTGGACAGGTACTGTCGCGAAGTAAAGTGTATGTTCAAAAATGCCTACAAATGCGGCGGTCCGGCGCCGGGGCCAAGTGTCGCCCGGACGTGGCGTCGATTCGGCTTGACTGGCCGGCCGTGGCGGTCCTTCTGGCCATTTCCACAGCAATTGGTTCCTGGAGGCCGGCTTGGCCACGCAACTTTCCGCCAATATCCGTCCGGCCGAGGACCCCGCAGCCCTGCGCGAAGCGGTCGCAGCCCTGGAGGCGGGACAACTCGTCGGCATGCCGACCGAGACCGTCTACGGCCTGGCGGCGGACGCCACGAATGGCGAGGCGGTGGCCCGAATCTACGCCGCCAAGGGGCGCCCGAGCTTCAACCCGCTGATCGCGCATGTCGCCGATCTCGAAGCGGCGGAGCGGCTCGTCCAGTTCGATCCGGTATCGCGCCGTCTCGCCGAGGCCTTCTGGCCGGGTCCGCTGACGCTGGTCCTGCCGAAGCGCGCCGAGGCCGGCGTTTCCGATCTCGCCACGGCCGGGCTCGATACGCTTGCCGTGCGCATGCCGTCGCATCCGGCGGCCCATGCGCTCTTGAAGGCGTTCGGGCGACCGGTGGCGGCGCCGAGCGCCAATCGCTCGGGCCATGTCAGCGCCACCACGGCGGCGCATGTCGTCGCCGATCTCGGCTCCGCCGTCTCGATCGTGCTCGACGCCGGCCCCAGCCATGTCGGCGTGGAATCGACCATCGTCGCGGCGACCCCGACCGGGCTGGCGTTGCTCAGGGCAGGCGGCCTGCCGCGTGACAAGATCGAGGCGGTGGCGGGCATGTCCCTTGACATCGTCGACCTCGCCGATCCCGAGGCTCCGACGGCGCCGGGACAATTGGCGTCGCACTATGCCCCCGGCGCGATGGTCCGCCTCGATGTCGGGACGGTCCTGCCGGGCGAGGCGCTGCTCGCCTTCGGCCACAGCCTGCCGCCGGGCGCCGACAAGGCGGCCGTGACGATCAATCTGAGCCCGCGCGGCGACCTGATCGAGGCGGCCGCGCGACTGTTCTCGGCGCTTCGCGAACTGGACGGCAAGGCCGCCACCATCGCGGTCGCGCCGATCCCGACGACGGGCCTCGGCGAGGCGATCGTCGATCGCCTGCGCCGCGCCGCCGCGCCGCGCCCGTAGAAGGGCAGGGGGATTATCCCTCGAACTCGGGACCGCGCGCCGTATAGAACTTCTTGTCGCGCCAGCGATGCATCATCGCCTCGAACTCGGGATCGATTTCGGTCGGCAGCATGATCTTGAGCGCGACCAGCAGGTCGCCATTGCCGCCGACGGCGGTCGGCAGGCCCTTGCCCTTCAGCCGCATGACGCGGCCGCCATCGGAATGGGCGGGAATCGTCATCGTGCCGGATCCGGTCAGGGTCGGAACCCGCACCTTGGCGCCGAGGACGGCCTCGTCGAGCGTCACCGGCAGATCAAGGCGCAGCGCGTCGCCATCGACCTTGAACAGCGGATGCGGCACGAACTCGACCGTCACCATGGCGTCGCCGGACTGGCCGCCCGTCGGGCTTGCCCAGCCCTGGCCGCGCAGCCGGATCACCCGACCCGGCCGGGTGCCGGCGGGAATGGCGATTTCGAGCGTGCGGCCGGTCGGCAGTTCGACGCGCACCTTCTCCTCGCGCGCGATCTGTTCCAGCGTCACCGCGACGGTGGCGGAAACATCCTCGCCGCGCGAACGGGCCTGCGACGAGGCGCGCGAACTGCTCGAGAATCCGCCGGTCTGGCCGCCGCCGCCGAAGCCACTGAAGCCGCCGCCCTGGCCGGCGAAGCCGCCGAAAATGTCGTTCAGTATGTCGTCGGCGCCGCCGCCGCTCGACGACCAGCGGAAGCTGTGCGCGCCGGAGCCGGCGCTGGCACCGCCGCGCGGGTCGAAGCCCTCGAAGCCTTGGAAGCGCGGCTTGCCCTCGGCATCGATCTCGCCGCGGTCGAACTGACCGCGCTTGTCGGCATCGCCAAGGATCTCGTAGGCGGAATTGATCTCCGAGAACTTCTCCTGGGCCTTGGAGTCGTCCGGATTCTGGTCGGGATGGTGCTTCTTGGCGAGACGACGAAACGCCTTCTTCACCTCGGCCGCCGTCGCCTTCTTGTCGACGCCGAGCACCTGGTATGGATCACGCATGGGAAACCCCCTCTAAGGGCAGGATTCGTCCCGGCCCAAATGGCGGCACCGGAACTCTCCATAACATAGGGAGGCTAGGAATTGATTCCAATCGCCTCGAATCGCTCGAACTTTAGAGAAGCGCGCTGTCTTCGGGAACGACTTCGAAGAGCTGCCACATGCCATCCGGCGCGCGGCAGGCATCGCCCTTGTAGCGGCGGATGCCGCGCACGTCGCTGACGGTCAGCGCAAAGGGGCGGCACTGGCGGCCGTCCGGCTCGGCATGGGCGGTGCGGACCGGCGACAGCGTGCCGTTCGAGCCCGTGTCGGGATTGGTCCAGTCGATCATCTCGCCATTGGCGGCGGCGGAGATGAAGGTGGAGGCGGTGAGGCGGATATGCTCCCAGTCGGAGGGAGCCACGGCCTCGACGACGCTGCGTTGCGGCGGCGTGGCGGCCGTCGTCGCGGCGGGGGCGATCGAGCCGGTGGTCGTGGTGTCGATGTCGGGCTCCGGGCCGCCCGGCGTCAGGCCGCAGCCCGCCAGTCCTGCGCACAGCATGATCGGTCCTATTCGGCCAATCATTCGCATTCCCGGTCGATCCCGTCTTGTCTGGTCATTTGCCGTCCGGTCGATGTATGTCTTTCCCGTAGCAGCACGAATGATCCTCGGCGGACGCCCTGCGGATCGCAGCATCGGAAAAGATGATTAAGGATGAGTGACTTCACCGCCGCGACGGATCCGTTCGCCCTTTTCGCCACCTGGCTGATAGAGGCCGAGGCTTCGGAGCCGAACGATCCGAACGGCATGGCGCTCGCCACCGTCGACGCCGACGGCCTTCCGGACGTGCGCATGGTGCTGATGAAGGATTTCGACGAGAGCGGGCTCGTCTTCTACACCAACTATGGCAGCGCCAAGGGACAGGAGATCCTCGCCAATCCCAAGGCGGCGGCGCTGTTCCACTGGAAGAGCCTGCGTCGGCAAGTTCGTGTTCGCGGCCCCGTCGAGCCGGTGACCGATGCCGAGGCCGACGCCTATTTCGCGACCCGGCCGCGCCATAGCCGGCTCGGCGCCTGGGCCTCGAAACAGTCGCAGCCGCTCGAATCCCGATTCGCGCTGGAAAAGGCGGTCGCGGCGCTGGCGGCGAAGCACGCCGTCGGCGAGATTCCGCGTCCGCCGCACTGGTCCGGCTTCCGCATCAAGCCGACGCAGATCGAGTTCTGGAAGGACGGCGCCTTCCGCCTGCACGACCGCGTCGTGTTCCGCCGCGAGGTTCCGGGCGAAGGCGGATGGAGCCGCGAACGGCTCTATCCATGACGGCGACCCCGCCGGCGCTGGCCGCGCGGCGGCGTCGGCGTAGCGCCGCCGAGACGCAGGCCGAAATCCTGGCCAGGGCGGAGGAACTGTTCCGTTCCGCCGGCTATGCCAAGACCTCGATCGCCGACATCGCCGCTTCGCTCGGCATGTCGCCCGCCAATGTCTTCAAGCACTTCCCCTCCAAGATGGCGCTCGGCGACGCGATCGGCGCCATCCATCTCGGCCTGATCGAACAGGCCCTGACGGCGATCCCGACCGCACTGCCGCCGGCCGAACGGCTTCGCCGCTTCGGCGAGACCCTGCTCGCCGGGCACCTCCGCAACATGGAGGGCAATCCCTATGTCTTCGACCTCGTCGTCCAGGGCCTGGAGACGGAGGCGGAAGAAATCCGGGCCTTTCATGCCTGGCTGAGCGGCGCGGTCCGCTCGATCGTCGAGGCGGGCATGGCGGATGGCAGCTTCGCTGTCGCGGACGCGGCGACGACGGCGCGCGTCGTGCTGAATTGCCTGGAAGGCGTCACCCATCCACTGCTCCTCCGTCAGCTCGACCAGCCTGCCCTGGCGCAGAGGCTGGCGGAAATGCTCGATTTCCTGATCGCCGCGCTGCGGAAGCTTCTTGATAAGTGACGAAATTGCGATTACGTCACTTCAGGCTTTGAGGACGGATACCCGGAACGGGCGCTGATCCCTTGGCAAGGATGATCGGCGCTTCCGATCCCACCTACGGCCGGATGGCCGTTCCGGATGACCCTGATGCTGAAACCGAATTCAGTCGCCTTCACGGTGCTGCTGGCGGGCCTCGCCGCCATGGCGCCGATCTCGACCGATATCGCCCTGCCGGCCTATGGCGCGACGGCCGAGGCCCTCGGCACGACTCAGGCGGCGGTCGCCGTCAGTCTCAGCCTTTTCATGATCGGCTATGCGCTCGGTCCGCTGCTGCACGGCCCGCTTTCCGAGCGTTTCGGCCGGCGTCCGGTGCTGGTCGCCGGATTGCTGGTCTATCTGGCGAGTTCCGCCATCTGCGCGCTCACGCCGACGCTGTCGGTGCTGCTCGCCGGCCGGCTGGTGCAGGGCTTCGCGGCGTCCTCCGCCTCGGTGCTGGCGCTCGCCATCGTCCGTGATCTCTATGAAGGCATGGAGGCGCGGCGGAAGCTCTCCTACGTGATGCTGATCCTCGGCCTGATGCCGATGATCGCGCCGACGCTCGGCGCGATCATCCTCGTCAGCTTCGGCTGGCGCAGCGTCTATGTCGCCATGGCGGGCGCCGGCCTCGTGCTGCTCGCCGCCGTCATCTTCGGCTTTGCCGAGAGCATCCGGGCGCGCAATCCGAATGCGCTGGCTCCGCGCCATCTGCTCGCCAGCTATGGCGAGGTGCTGCGCCATCCGACCGGCTTCGGCTACTCGGCGCGCTCTGCTTCGGCGTGATGTTCTCGTTCATCTCCGGCTCGTCCATGCTGTTCATGGACGTGCTCGGCGTCTCCGCCGCGACCTATGGCTATCTGTTCGCGATCCCCGTGCTCGGCATGATGGCCGGCACGATGGCGAACAGCCGCCTGGTTGGCAGGGGCGTCAGCGACGGCAGGACGATGGCGGCCGGTTTCGCCATCATGCTGGCGGCCGTCGCGCTGCTCCTGGTCGTCAGCCTGACGGGGATGCTCAGCGTCTGGCTGGTCGTGGCGCTGCTGATCGCCAGCAATTTCGGCACCGGGCTGATCCTGCCCAACAGCTCGCACCGCGCGCTGCAGCCGATGCCGCATCTCGCCGGCTTTGCCTCGGCCGTGCTGAATTCGGCGCAGATGGCCGTCGGCGCGATTTCGTCCGCCATCGTCGCCGCGCTGGTGCCGGTTCTGGGTGGCAGCGCCATGGCGATCAGCATGGCCGGCTTCGCCGTCGCGGCCTGCGGCCTGTTCGTGGTGCTGTCGCGGATCGAGCCCGAACCCGCTCGCGCGGCGGGCTGATCCTTTGCGAGGCGTGGAGGGGCGCGGCGATCAGGTCGCCGTGCCGCCCACCGTGATCTGGTCGATGCGGATGGTCGGCTGGCCGACGCCGACCGGCACGCCCTGGCCGCTCTTGCCGCAGGTGCCGATGCCGAGATCGAGCGCCATGTCGTTGCCGACCATGGAGACGCGCTTCATCGCGTCCGGCCCGTTGCCGATCAGCATGGCGCCCTTCACCGGCGCGCCGATCTTGCCGTTCTCGATTCTGTAGCCCTCGGTGCAGGCGAAGACGAACTTGCCGCTCGTGATGTCGACCTGGCCGCCGCCGAACGCGACCATGTAGAGGCCGTTCTTTACCGAGCCGAGGATCTCGGCCGGGTCGTCCTTGCCGCTTTTCATGATCGTGTTGGTCATGCGCGGCATCGGCACATGGGCATAGGACTGCCGGCGACCATTGCCGGTCGGCTTCATTCCCATCAGCCGCGCGTTCTGGCGGTCCTGCATGTAGCCGACGAGGATGCCGTCCTCGATCAGCGTCGTCGCCTGGGTCGGCGTGCCCTCGTCGTCGAAGGAGAGCGAGCCGCGCCGGTCGAGGATCGAGCCGTCGTCGACGACGGTGACGCCGCGGGCGGCGACCTGCTGGCCCATCAGGCCGGAAAAGGCGCTTTCGCCGCGACGGTTGAAATCGCCCTCGAGGCCGTGGCCGACCGCTTCATGCAGCATGACGCCCGGCCAGCCGGGGCCGAGCACGACGTCGAGGGTGCCGGCAGGGGCGGGGACGGCCTCCAGATTGACCAGCGCCTGGCGCAGCGCCTCGTCGACGGCGTGATGCCAGCTGTCGCTGGCGACGAACTGGCCGAAGCCCTCGCGCCCGCCCATGCCGTAGGAGCCCTGTTCCTGGCGGTCGCCTTCGCCGGCGATGATCGAGACGCTGACGCGCACCAGCGGGCGGACGTCGCGACGATAGACGCCGTCCGGCCGCAGGATCTCCACCACCTGCCACGAGCCGGCAAGCGAGGCGCTCACCTGGCGGACGCGCGGATCCCGGCTCCGGGCATAGGCGTCGATCGCCTCCAGGAGCTTCACCTTTTCGGCGAAGCTCGGGCTGCCGAGCGGGTTCTCGTCGGTATAGAGGATGCGGTTGGTGCCCTGCGGCGGCTCGGCCAGCGTGCCGGCATGGCCGCGCTTCACCGAGGCGACGGCCTCGCCGGCGCGGCGGATGGCGTCGAGCGAGACTTCGCCCGCATGCGCATAGCCGACGGCTTCGCCGGCGACGGCACGGAGCCCGAAGCCCTGGCGCGTGTCGAAGCTCGCGCCCGACAGGCGGCCATTGTCGAAGACGAGGCCCTCGGACTGCGCGTATTCGAGATAGAGTTCGCCATCGTCGGCGCCGGAGAGCGCCTCGGCCACGACGGTTCGCGTCTCGTCGCGGTCGAGGCCGGCGCGCGCGAGAATGGAAAGATGTTCATCGGCCATGGCAAGCTCCGGAATTCAATCTGAAGTGCAGAAATAGGAGATCGCGCGCGCTTTCGCACCCCCTTGCCGATGGGCCAGTGCCTATTGCTGGCCGGCGAGCGCGTCCATGGCCAGCGAGATCTCGGCCCTGAGCGCGGCGATGCGGGCGTCGTAGACCCGGCCGAGACAGGCGGTGTCGCCGCCGCAGGCGGCGCGGAGCTTGAGGAAATCCGCCGCGGCGTCGCGGCGCGCGGCATTGGCGCCCATCAGCATCGGCACCTTGTTATACGCGAACCAGAGCGCCGCCATCTCGGTATCGCGTTCCGAGAGCGTCGGATCCTGGCAGATGGCGATCTCGTCCGGCGCGGTTGCCTTGGCGCAGTTGAAGCTGGCGGCGTGCGCGGGAATCGCCGCCGTCAGGCCGAGGCTCGTCAGGATCAGGAGGGGGAAAAGTTTCATGACGATGCACCTTTGCTGGAATGGGCGGAGATTGATCCGACGCCGGGAGCTTGTCGAGGACCATCCTTGCGCCGTCCCCCATTGCCTTTCGCCCCCCGAATGGCCCATACGCTGCGGCACGGAACACAGGACGGAAAACGCTGGCCGGCACGCTCTTCGAAGAGTCTGCTGCGCCGCGACCCGCCGAAAGAGGATGGAAAGAGCATGGCGACGGCATTCGGTCTGGACAGGCAGGCATTGACGATCATCCCGGTGTCCGGCCCGCTGAACGGCCGCGTCACCCCACCCGGGTCGAAGTCGATCACCAACCGCGCGCTGCTGCTCGCGGCGCTCGCCAAGGGCACCAGCCGACTGACCGGCGCGCTGAAGAGCCTCGACACCAAGCTGATGGCCGGCGCCCTGCGCGCCATGGGCGTCACGGTCGACGAGCCCGACGACACGACCTTCATCGTCACCAGCACCGGCCGCCTCAACCCGCCCGCGGAGCCGCTGTTCCTCGGCAATGCCGGCACGGCGATGCGCTTCCTTTCGGCGGCGGTGACGCTGGTCGAGGGAACCGTCGTCGTCGACGGCGACGCGCATATGCGCAAGCGGCCGATCGGCCCGCTGGTCGAGGCGCTGCGCTCGCTCGGCATCGACGCCAGCGACACCGGTGGCTATCCGCCCGTCACCGTGCATGGCAACGGCGCCTTCGGGACCGGCCGCGTCGAAATCGATGGCGGCCTTTCGAGCCAGTATGTCTCGGCGCTGCTGATGGCGGCTGCCTTCGGCAACGGCCCGATCGAGGTGGCGCTGACCGGCAGCGAGATCGGCGCGCGCGGCTATGTCGACCTGACGATCGCGGCGATGCGCGCCTTCGGCGGCGTGGTCGAGCAGATCGACGCGGCGAGCTGGCGCGTGCAGCCGACCGGCTACCGCGCGACCGACTTCGTCATCGAGCCCGACGCCTCGGCCGCCACCTATCTCTGGGCGGCGGAAGTGCTGACCGGCGGCAGCATCGATCTCGGCGTGCCTTCGGACGCGTTCACGCAGCCGGACGCCAAGGCGCGCGAGGTGATCGCCATGTTCCCGAACCTGCCGGCTGTCATCGACGGCTCGCAGATGCAGGACGCGGTTCCGACCATCGCCGTGCTCGCCGCCTTCAACAACACGCCGGTGCGCTTCGTTGGCATCGCCAATCTGCGCGTCAAGGAATGCGACCGCGTTTCGGCGGTGGCGACCGAGCTGTCGCGCATCCGGCCTGGGCTCGGCACGGAGGAGGGCGACGACCTGATCGTCGCTTCCGATCCCTCGCTCGCCGGCCAGACGCTGCCGACCCAGATCACCACCTATTCGGATCACCGCATCGCCATGAGCTTCGCGCTCGCCGGCCTGAAGATCGGCGGCATCACCATCCTCGACCCCGGCTGTGTCGCGAAGACCTATCCGACCTACTGGGAAGCGATGCAGGGCCTCGGCGTGAAGCTGGAGGCCTGAGGGGCACCCTTCAGGACTCCAATGCCCTCCTTCGAGGCCCGGCTTTGCCGGGCACCTCAGGATGATGATCGAGTTCTGGGAAGCAGCCTCAGTAGAGGCTGGTCGCGTAGCGGGCGAGCATCTCGGCCTGGGTTTCGGCAGGCTCGCCGGAGCGCGTGTGGTCCTTGAGCATCTCGCCCATGGTCGGCAGCAGGCCGCGGTCGATCCGGCTTTCCTCGGCCCAGAGCTTCGAGCGCATCACCGCCTTGCCGCATTGCAGGTAGGCCTCGCGCACCGTGATCACCAGCACGGTCGCCGGCACCTTGCCTTCGGCGATGTGCGCGGTGCGCAGCGCGAGGTCGTCGTCGATCGCCGCGACGCCGTTGACGCGCAGCGTCTCGTCGACGCCGGGGATCAGGAACAGCAGGCCGACGCCCGGCCGCTCGACCAGGTTGGCGAGGGAATCGATCCGGTTGTTGCCGACGCGGTCGGGGATGACGAGCGTCTTCTCGTCGGCCACGCCGACAAAGCCCGGATGGTCGCCGCGCGGCGTCGCGTCGCCGAGGCCGTCCGGCCCCTGCGTGGCGATGACGACGAACGGCGACAGCGCGATGAAGGACCGGCAGTGCCGGTCGATGTGGTCGAGCTGCTTGGCGACGGAGCGCGGCTTCGGCGCTCCATAGATGGCCCGCAGCGTTTCCATCGTCTCGATGCGGGCCATGATGGTTCCGTCCTTTGCGCGTCAGGGGAGGGCGTCGAAGCCCTGGCCGAAGCCGTTCAGCGAGATCGGGATGCCGATACCTTCTTCCGGTGTCTGGAAGATGACAAAGGTAGCCGTCTTTCCATTGCGCAGCTTGCCGATCAGGTCGTCGTCGAGGATCACCTCGGCGAGACAGCCGTCCGGCAGGCAGCGGACGAAGCCGGCGCGTCCCATCTCGTTCTGGTCGATCTTGAGGCCGAGGCCGGAGGGCAGCAGCACGCCGAGCGGTGCCAGCACGCGCATCACCTTCGACTTCTTGTCGGCCGTCTTCAGCACGATGACGGAGAGGCCGACATTGTCGCGGTCCTCGGCCGTCACGAACTGCATCATCGAACAGACTTCGCCCTGCGCGCCCGGGGGCTTGTCACAGCGCGTCTCCCAGTCGCCATGCATGCCCTTGGAGACGCCCTGCGCGGACGCCGCACCCGGCATGGCGGCCGCCAGGGCAGCCACGGCCAGCGCGTTTAGAACGATTCGCAGGGGCCGGAATGCGCCAAGACGCACAGTTGGATAGACCTTCACCTGAGCGATCTCCTCGATTCTCACAATTGCCGTACATCAATGCACGACGACGCTCGCCGCAGTAACCCTTGCGGGACTCCCCATCGAGCGCGATTTGCCGCATCTCATCTCACGATCCCCCGTTGCTAGGCAAAGGGGCATGTGGTTTGTCTCGGTCGATATTCGGCCGAATCCGAACTCTCCGCATGGCAGAAAAACGCCTTCGGCCTATAGTGTTGTGGAAAATGGCGCAACGGAGGCCGTTTTTCGAGCTTCGTTGCGCTGATCGGCTTCGATGCCGTAAAGGCATGGATAGGGAGTGTACACGTGACGAAGGCGATCACGCGTCTCGGATCATTTTTGGCGCTCGGTGGAGCGTCTGCGGCGGCACTGGGCGGATTGATGGGCGTGGCGCAGGCCGCTCAGCCGACCCCCTGGGCGATGTGGATGCAGCCCGCTGCGTCCCCGATCATGGAAAAGATCCGCAGCTTCAATTTCGGCATCACGGTCGCCATGGCGATCGTCGTGCTCGTCGTCCTGGCGCTGCTCGTCTATGTCGTTCTCCGCTTCAATGCGAAGGCGAACCCGGTGCCCTCGCGCACCTCGCACAACACGATGATCGAGGTCGTGTGGACGCTCGCCCCGATCCTGATCCTGATCGGCATCTCGGTTCCGTCCTTCTCGCTGCTGTTCGCGCAGGAAGACCCCGGCCGCATCATCAAGGACTACGACCCGGCCAAGACGCTGACCGTCAAGGCGACCGGCCTGCAGTGGTACTGGAACTACGAATATCCGGACAATGAGGGCGTCGCCTTCGACTCGACCATGCTCGAGGACAAGGATCGCACCGATCCCGTCAATCAGCCGCGCCTGCTCGCCGTCGACAACGACATGATCGTTCCGGTGGGCACGGTGGTCCGTCTGCAGGTCATTGGCGCCGACGTGATCCACTCGTTCGCGCTGCCCGCGTTCGGCATCAAGGTCGACGCGGTTCCCGGTCGCCTGAACGAGACCTGGTTCCTCGCCGAGCGCGAGGGTGTCTATTACGGCCAGTGCTCCGAGCTCTGCGGCGTCAACCACGCCTTCATGCCCATCGCCATCCGCGTCGTGTCGCCGGACCAGTTCAAGACCTGGGTCGCCCAGGCGAAGGACGATCTGCCGGGCGCCTACAAGGCGCTGGCGGAGGCTGTCGCGAAGGACAAGGTCGCCAAGGCCTCGGAAACCGCTGTCGAGGTCGCTGCCCGCTGAGGGCAGCCTACCCACGCAGGATTGCAATTGATCGGCTCCGGCGCGCCAGCGCCGTGACGCCGTAGGACACGAAAAGGGAGCAGGCCATGGCCACGGGTGCTGCACACGCTGCTGAACACCACGACCACCCGACAGGGTGGCGTCGTTGGGTCTATTCGACCAACCATAAAGACATCGGCACGATGTACCTGATCTTCGCGATCGTCGCGGGTATCATCGGCGGTGCGTTGTCGGTCGGCATTCGTCTGGAGCTGCAGCAGCCTGGTCTGCAGATCTTCGGCAACCCCTACGTCTTCAACACCTTCGTCACCGCGCACGGCCTGGTCATGATCTTCTTCATGGTCATGCCCGCGATGATCGGCGGCTTCGGCAACTGGATGGTGCCGATCATGATCGGCGCGCCGGACATGGCGTTCCCGCGCATGAACAACATCTCGTTCTGGCTGCTGCCGCCCTCGCTGCTGCTGCTGCTCATCTCGCTGTTCATGCCGAGCGCGGCTGGCCAGCACGGTGTCGGCGGTGGCTGGACGATGTATCCGCCGCTGTCCGGCTCGGGTCCGGAGGGCGCGGCAGGTCCGGCCGTCGACTTCGCGATCCTGGCCCTGCACATCTCGGGCGCCTCGTCGATCCTCGGTGCGATCAACTTCATCACCACGATCTTCAACATGCGCGCTCCGGGCATGACGCTGCACAAGATGCCGCTGTTCGCCTGGGCCGTGCTCGTTACCGCCTTCCTGCTGCTGCTGTCGCTCCCGGTCCTCGCCGGCGCGATCACCATGCTGCTGACCGACCGTAATTTCGGCACCACCTTCTTCAAGCCGGAAGGCGGCGGTGATCCGATCCTGTTCCAGCACCTGTTCTGGTTCTTCGGTCACCCGGAAGTGTACATTCTGATTCTGCCGGGCTTCGGCATCGTCAGCCACATCATCTCGACCTTCTCGAAGAAGCCGATCTTCGGCTACATCGGCATGGCCTACGCCATGGTCGCGATCGGCGTCGTCGGCTTCATCGTGTGGGCTCACCACATGTACACGACGGGCCTGTCCTTCGAGACGCAGGCCTACTTCGTCGCCGCGACGATGGTCATCGCGGTGCCTACAGGCATCAAGATCTTCTCCTGGATCGCGACGATGTGGGGTGGCTCGATCGACTTCAAGGCTCCCATGCTGTGGGCGATCGGCTTCATCTTCCTGTTCACCGTCGGCGGCGTGACGGGCGTCATGCTGGCCAATGCCGGTCTCGACCGCTCCTTCCACGACACCTACTTCGTGGTGGCGCACTTCCACTACGTGCTGTCGCTGGGCGCCGTCTTCGCGATCTTCGCGGGCTGGTACTACTGGTTCCCGAAGATGTTCGGCTACATGTACAATGAGACTGTCGCCAAGCTGCACTTCTGGGTCATGTTCATCGGCGTGAACCTGGTGTTCTTCCCGCAGCACTTCCTCGGCCTCGACGGCATGCCGCGCCGCTATGCCGACTATCCGGATGCGTTCTGGGGCTGGAACTTCGTCTCGTCGATCGGCTCGTACATCTCGATGGCCGGCGTGGTGATCTTCCTCTACGGCGTCATCGACGCCTTCCTGAAGAAGGTTCCGGCTCCCAACAATCCGTGGGGTTCGGGTGCCACGACGCTCGAGTGGCAGCTGTCGTCGCCGCCGCCCTTCCATCAGTGGGAAGTCCTGCCGCGCATTGGTGACACCAAGCACTAACCGCGCAACGACCAGGGGCCGGGATGCGTCCCGGCCCTCCTTTTTTGAGTAGCTAGAACACACAATGTCCGACGTGCACCTGAACCGGATCGACACCGTGGCCGGCAATCTCGCTAGCCCATCCGACTATCTCGCGCTGCTGAAGCCGCGCGTGATGTCGCTCGTCGTCTTCACGGCCCTGGTCGGCATGGTTCTTGCGCCGGGCGGCATCCACCCGGTGCTCGGTTTCACGGCGCTGCTCTGCATCGCCATCGGCGCGGGCGCCTCGGGCGCGCTCAATATGTGGTACGACGCCGACATCGACCGGATCATGAAGCGCACCCAGTCGCGCCCGATCCCGAAGGGCACGATCACCGAAGGCGAGGCGCTGGCATTTGGCCTGACGCTCGCCGGATTCTCGGTCGCGCTGCTGGCGCTGTTCGTCAACGCCGTCGCCGGCGCGCTGCTCGCCTTCACCATCTTCTTCTATGTCGTCATCTATTCGATGTGGCTGAAGCGGTCGACGCAGCAGAACATCGTGATCGGCGGCGCCGCCGGCGCACTGCCGCCGATGGTCGGCTGGGCTGCCGTCACCGGCAGCGTCAGCCTCGAGAGCATCGTGCTCTTTCTCATGATCTTCATGTGGACGCCGCCCCATTTCTGGGCGCTGGCGCTTTTCAAGTCGGAAGACTACGAGCGGGCTGGCATCCCGATGATGCCCGTCGTCTCCGGCATGGCCGAGACCCGCAAGCAGATCCTTATCTACTCGATCCTGTTGGCGCCGATCGGCGTGCTGCCGGCGATCCTCGGCTTCGCCTCTTTCGCCTACGGCATCGCCGCCGCGGCGCTTGGCGCCGGCTTCGTCCTCCTCGCCTTCCGCGTCTATCGGATGAGCGACGACGACAAGTCGATGCTGCCGGCCAAGCGCCTGTTCGCCTTCTCGATCCTCTATCTCTTCCTGCTCTTCGCCATGCTGCTTGTCGAACGCTGCCTTGGCTTGCTGGGCTTCGTCGCATGAAGGACATCGCCATGAACGAAGAAGACGGTATCCGTCTGACGGAGGAACAGAAGCGTCGGCGCCGCGCCCGCTCGATCGCCATCGCCGCGGTGCTGTTTGCCCTGGTCGCCCTGTTCTACGTGGTCACCATCGTCAAGATGGGGCCGGGCGTCATCGTCAACCGGCCGATATGAGGTCCTGAGATGAGCAATCCCCCGCGCGGGCGGTCCTACGGTCTGACGGCGGCGGCCTGCTGCGTGTTCGTGGCGGCAATGGTCGGCGCGGCGTTCGCGTCGGTGCCGCTCTACAGCATGTTCTGCAAGCTGACGGGCTATGGCGGCACGCCGGTTCGCGCCGATTCCGCTCCGAAGCAGGCGCTGGACCGCACGATCACAGTCCGCTTCGACGGCAACGTCGCCAACGGCATTGGCTGGGCGTTCCGTCCGGAGCAGCGCCAGATGACGGTCAAGATCGGCGAGATCAGCGAAGTGAAGTTCTTCGCCGAGAACCGTACCGAACGGACCTCGACGGGCACGGCGACCTTCAACGTCACGCCGGAAATCACGGGCCAGTATTTCAACAAGATCGCCTGCTTCTGCTTCACGTCGCAGACGCTGAAGCCGGGCGAGAAGGTCGAGATGCCGGTAACCTTCTTCATCGACCCTGCGATCGTCGACAATTACCAGACGCGCAACGTCGACACGATCACGCTGTCCTACACCTTCTTCCCGAGTTCGGAGCAGACCCCGGCGCCCGTCGCCGCGATCCCTGCGACGAACGCGGGAAAGTCGCTTTGAGAAAGACCGGGGAGCATCTCCATGGCTGAGGCCCACGCCAAGCAACACGACTATCACCTCGTCAACCCGAGCCCGTGGCCTTTCGTGGCCTCGGCAGGCGCGTTCGCGCTGGCGCTCGGCGGCATCAGCTACATGCATGGCGGATCCCTGCTGTGGATGGTCCCTGGCCTGCTGATGGTCCTCTACACGATGTACGCCTGGTGGGCCGACGTCATCCACGAGGGCCAGCAGGGCCATCATACGCGCGTGGTGCAGCTGCACCTGCGCTACGGCATGATCCTGTTCATCGCCTCGGAAGTGATGTTCTTCGTGGCCTGGTTCTGGGCCTTCTTCGACGCCAGCCTGTTCGCGAGCGAAGCGCAGAACGTCGCCCGCTACAGCTTCACCGGCGGGCATTGGCCGCCGAAGGGCATCGAGGTGTTCGATCCCTGGCACCTGCCGCTGCTCAACACGCTGATCCTTCTGACCTCCGGCACGACGCTGACCTGGGCGCACCACGCCCTGCTGCACAATGACCGCGAAGGCCTGAAGTGGGGCCTGGTCTGCACCGTCGTGCTCGGCCTGATCTTCTCCTGCGTGCAGGCCTACGAGTATGCCCATGCGGCCTTCTCGTTCGGCGGCAACATCTACGGCGCCACCTTCTTCATGGCGACGGGCTTCCACGGCTTCCACGTGATCATCGGCACGATCTTCCTGATCGTCTGCCTGCTGCGCGCGCTTGCCGGCCAGTTCACGCCGAAGGAGCACTTCGGCATGGAAGCGGCTGCCTGGTATTGGCACTTCGTCGACGTCGTCTGGCTCTTCCTGTTCTTCACGATCTACGTGTGGGGCGGCTGGGGCGCGCCGATGCACGGCGGCTAACCGGAATACGGACGGGCGGCTCTCGGGCCGCCCGTTTCATTTGCGGGCAGGGTTGCGAGCCTGCCGCGAGGGCATTCGCCGCCGAGACGGATGTCGTTTCGCCGCCGGTGCGCGCGATCAGACCGGGAGCCGGAGCCGTTCCCCGCCTGGACATGCAAGGGCTCCAGCGAGAACAGGAGCCGGTCTTGTCCGATCCCAGCCCATCCCATCGCGACAAGGCGATCTATCCGCCGCTGACGCCCGCCAGCACCGGCCTGCATGGCCGCTGTCCGCGCTGCGGCGAGGGGCGGTTGTTCTCCGGCTTTCTGCAGGTGGCGCCGCGCTGCGGCAATTGCGGCCTCGACTATTCGTTCAGCGACGCCGGCGACGGCCCGGCCGTCTTCATCATGCTGATCGTCGGCTTCATCGTCGCCTTCCTTGCGCTCTATGTCGAATTCACCTTCCAGCCGCCCTTCTGGGTGCATGCGCTGCTCTGGATCCCGCTCGTCTTCGCGCTGGCGCTCGGGCTGCTCCGGCCGGCGAAGGGGCTGATGATCGCGATCCAGTATCGCCACAAGGCGGAGGAGGGGCGGCTCGAACAGGGCTGACCCGGCGCGCTTTCCATGTCCGGTAGATACCATGTCTGATACGACCCGCCGCTCGCCCGTGCGCAAGCTGATCCTGCCCGCGATCGCCACCGCGATCGTCTTCGCCATCCTGTGCTCGCTCGGCATGTGGCAGGTCAGGCGCCTGCACTGGAAGGAAGCGCTGATCGCCCAGGTCGATCGCCGCCTGAAGGAGACACCGATCGCCGCACCCGGGCCGGGGCAGTGGAAGACGCTCGACCTTGCCGAGGCGGACTACACGCCGGTCACCGTTTCAGGTGAATTCCTGCATGATGACGAGGCGCATCTCTACAGCTCGCTGATGGAGCCGCGCGGCCCGGTCGGCGGGGTCGGCTGGTTCGTGTTCACGCCGCTCAGGACGGATGAAGGCTGGATCGTCTACGTCAATCGCGGCTTCGTGCCGGTGGAGAAGGAAATCGCGTCGACCCGGCCTGAGGGCCTGACGACGGGGCGTGTCACCGTGACTGGCCTGATGCGCCGGCCGGAGACGCCGGGCAGGTTCCAGGCTTCGGCCAAGCCGACCAGCCAGCAATGGTTCGCGCGCCAGCCGGACAAGTTCGCGGCGCGCAGCGGCCTGCCGGTTGAATCCGTCGCGCCCTACACGATCGACGCGGACGCGACGCCGAACCCCGGCGGCCTGCCGCAGGGCGGCGAGACCACCGTCACCTTCTCCAACAACCACCTGCAGTATGTGGTGACGTGGTTCGGGCTGGCGCTGGCGCTCGTCGGCGTCTTCATCGCCTACGCGCGCGGCGTGCTGAAGCGCCGCGACTGACCCTAGCCGTGGCCGGCCTCGTCGGAGAGCATGGCGAGGTCGACCCCGAGCAGCGCCATGGTGCGATCATACTTGGTCGCGAGTTCCGGATCGAAGATCAGGTCGGACGGGGCGGCGCAATGCAGCCAGCCATTGTGCTGGATCTCCGCCTCGAGCTGGCCGGGTCCCCAGCCGGCATAGCCGAGGGCCAGCATTGCGTTGCGGGGACCGGACCCGGAGGCGATGGCCTTCAGGATCTCGAGCGTTGCTGTCAGACACACATTCTCGGCGATCGGCAGGGTCGAATTCTCGATGAAGTAATCCGCGCTGTGCAGCACGAAGCCTCGTCCGGTCTCGACCGGGCCGCCGCGCTGCACGATCATGCGGTTCGCCTTGGGCGGAAGGCGGATCTCGGGGCCGTCGGGAATGATGTCGAGCTGGATCAGGAGGTCGACGAAGTCGATCTGCGGGGCGATCTGGTTGATCACGATCCCCATCGCGCCATCGGCGGAATGGGCGCAAATATAGACGACGGAACGGGCGAACCGACCGTCCGCCATGCTGGGCATGGCGATCAAAAATTGCCCGTCGAGATAGCTCGGCTCGACCGGCATGCGGGTCTGTTTCTCGGCCATGGCTGAAAGCGTAGCACGGGTGCTCCAAAAGAAAAGGTCGGGCCGGGATTCGTAGGGCGGGACACAAACAAATGATCGTTCCGCATCCCACCCATCTGGCGGTCGCCCGAAAGCCCGGCTAGCTTTGGCGGATGCGCATACGAAGCCTCTTCCTCAGCCTTCTCCCCGCCGTCCTTTCCCTGCCAGCCTTCGCCGCGATCGGTCCGTGGGTTTCCGCCGATAAGGTCCGGGCGCGCCTCGTCGCCGCCACGCCGGCGGCGGACGGAACGCTGGAAGGGGCGATCGAGATCGAGCTCGCGCCGGGCTGGAAGACCTATTGGCGCTCGCCGGGCGATGCCGGCGTGCCGCCGCGCTTCGATTTCTCCGCTTCGACGAATGCCGAGGCCGCGGCCGTCGAATACCCCGCGCCCGAGCGCTACGACGACGGCTACGCGGCCTCCAACATCTATCGCGACCGTGTGGTGCTTCCGGTCCGCTTCACGGTCGCCGACAAGGCCGACCCTGTGACGCTCGACGTCAAGATGGACATCGGCATCTGCGAGGAGATCTGCATCCCCGTGCACATGACGACGTCGCTCGACGTCGGCAATGCGGGGCATGACGGCGCGGCCTCCACCCTGATCGCCGCTGCGCGGGCGGCGCTGCCGGGGCCGGGCAAGCCGGGCGCGCTCGAACTGCTGTCGCTGAAGCGAAGCGGCGGATCGGACCAGAAGCCGGAGTTCGAGGCGCGCTATCACGCGTCGGGCAAGGAAGCGCTCTTCGTCGAGACGCCGGGCGACTGGTTCGCCGACCCGCCGAAGGCGGCGGAAGGCGAGGGTGGGGCGCGCGTCTTCCGTTTCGCGGTCGACCGCCGTACGGCCGCCGGGACCATAGCCGGCACGGAGATCCGCCTGACGCTCACGGGCGAGGCCGGCGCCACCAGCCGGACTTTCACGCTCGACGCCGGCGACGCGAAGCCGTAACGTCGCCGCGCTTGCTTCCCGGAGTGCTGCCCCGCGCCGCATTCCTCCCGAATCCAATCCACCCACCGCAATCCATGGAGCACGAGATGACCATCTCGGTTGGCGATCGCATCCCCGCAACGAAGTTCCGGGTCGTGACCCCGGACGGCACCGTCGAAAAGACGGAAGCCGATATCTTCGCCGGCAAGAAGGTCGTGCTGTTCGCCGTCCCCGGCGCCTTCACGCCCACCTGCCACAAGAACCACCTGCCGGGCTATCTCGAGCAGGCCGCCGCCATCAAGGCCAAGGGCGTCGACACCATCGCCGTCATCGCCGTGAACGACGCGTTCGTCATGGGCGCCTGGGCCAAGGCCACCGGCGCCGAGGACAAGATCCTGTTCCTCGCCGACGGTTCCGGCGAGTTCACCAAGACGATCGGCCTGGAGTTCGACCTCTCCGCCAATGGCCTCGGCATCCGCTCGAAGCGCTACGCCATGATCGTCGAGGACGGCGTGGTCAAGACGCTGAACGTCGAGGAAGCCGGTGGCGTCACCGGCTCCGGCGCGGCCGCGATCCTCGAGCTGCTCTAGCCTCCTTGCTTCCGTTGCGGAAACTCATTAGCTGGATATAGGCCGATGGGTTTTCCGCGATGGTACGGGTCAAGATGCACGCGGCGAAGACCAACCTCTCCCGCCTGGTCGTCCAGGCCCTGGCGGGCGAGGATGTCGTGCTGATGCGCGGCGACACGGAGGTCGCGCGGGTTGTCCCGCTCGGGCCTGCCGAGCCGGCTCCGGATCGCTCGCCGCGTATCCCGGGTCGTCTGCGCGGGATGATTGATTTCGACGACCGCTTCTTCGATCCCTATCCGCCTTCCGACCCGTCGCAATGGGATCACTAGGGACCATGCGGCTGCTGCTCGACACGCAAGTCTGGTTCTGGTGGATGATGGGGAGCCCGCGGCTGGCGCCCGCCGCCCGGGCGGCCATCGCCGACGCCGGCAACGATCCCCTGATCAGCGCCGCCTCCGTGCTGGAACTGATGGGAAAGCGCCGCATCGGCATCCTGCCCGCCATGCAGCGGCTTGCCGATCACGTCGAGGAAGAGATCGACCTTGCCGGCTTCGGGCGCCTGCCGATCACGACGGCGCATGCCGTCCGCGCCGAGACGATCGCCGAGGGCCATCCGGATCCGTTCGACAAGCTCCTGATCGCGCAGGCGCTGATCGAGGACATCGCGCTCATTTCGAACGACACGTCGTTCGACCGCTTCGGCGTGCGCCGCCTCTGGGAGCGGGCGATCAGCCCGGCGTGAAGCTCTTCTTCTTCACCTTGTAGGGCGCCATGCCCTCGCGGGCGAGCTGGTCGGCGCGCTCGTTTTCCTCGTTGCCGGCATGGCCCTTGACCCAGTGCCAGGTCACCTTGTGGCGCTGCAGCGCCGTATCGAGGCGCTGCCAGAGGTCGACGTTCTTCACCGGCTTCTTGTCGGCCGTCTTCCAGCCATTGCGCTTCCAGCCATGGATCCAGCCGGTGATGCCGCCCTTCACATATTGGGAGTCGGTATGCAGGTCGACGACGGAGGGCCGCTTCAGCGCGTCGAGAGCTTCGATCGCCGCCGTCAGTTCCATGCGGTTGTTGGTGGTGTCGGCCTCGCCGCCCTTCAGGTCCTTCTCATGCTCGCCGGCGATGAGAACGGCCCCCCAGCCGCCCGGTCCGGGATTGCCGGAGCAGGCGCCGTCGGTCCAGATGGCGATGCGCTTTTCGTCGGTCAAAGGATCAATCCATAGGCGCTGACATCCGCCACCATGCGGTGGAAGCGGAGCTTGCGCAGATATTCGAGAGGGTCTTTCGGCGCGACCAGCGCGCCGGGCGGTACGTTGAGCCAGTCGTAGAGACGGGTCAAAAGGAAACGGAGCGCCGAGCCGCGCGCCAGGAGCGGCAGCGCCGCGAGCTCGGCCGGCGTGAAGGGACGCACCTTCTGGTAGCCGGCGAGCAGCGCGCGCGCCTTGGTGACGTTGAGCGAGCCATCCGGCTCGAAGCACCAGGCATTCAGGCAGACGGCGACGTCATAGGCGAGGAAGTCGTTGCAGGCGAAATAGAAGTCGATCACGCCCGACAGCTCGTCCTGCAGGAAGAAGACGTTGTCGGGGAAGAGGTCGGCGTGGATGACGCCGCGCGGCAGGTCGGTCGGCCAGGTGCTCTCCAGCAGGTCGAGCTCGGCGCGGATGTCGTCCGCGAGGCCGGGCATCACCTCGTCGGCGCGCGCCGAGGCGCGGTCGAACAGCGGCCGCCAGCCATCGACGGTCAGCGCATTGTGCCGGGTCAGCTCGAAGCCTTCGCCGGCGATGTGCAGCTCAGCCAGCACACCGCCGATGGCGAGGCAATGATCGGCGCGCGGACGCCGCACCCACATGCCCTGCAGGAAGGTGACGATCGCCGCCGGCCGTCCGGCCAGCATGCCGAGCGCCTGGCCCTCGCGGTTGCGCACCGGCTGCGGGCAGTTGATGCCGCGGCTTGCCAGGTGCTCCATCAGGCCGATGAAGAAGGGGAGGTCGTTCGGATCGACCCGCTTCTCGTAGAGGGTGAGGATGTGCGGGCCTGCATCCGTCACAAGCAGGTAGTTCGAATTCTCGACTCCCTCGGCGATGCCCTTGAGGGAGACGACATTGCCGATGTCGTAGCCCGCGATGAAGCAAGCGAGTTCGTCGTCGGCGATCTCGGTATAGACGGCCATCAGGAAATGCTCATTCTGCGGCTGGAAGGCGGAGTTCGCGGGGCAGGTTGAAGGCGATCGTCTCTTCGGCGTTGCGCACCACCTCGACCGAGACGGCGTAGCGGGCGGCGAAGGCGTCGATCACCTCTTCGACCAGGATTTCGGGCGCCGAGGCTCCGGCCGTGACGCCGACGCGCCGGATGTCGCCGAGTTGGGACCAGTCGATGTCGGAGGCGCGCTGGATCAGCACCGAGACCGCGCACCCCTCGCGCTCGGCCACCTCGCGCAGGCGCTGGGAGTTGGACGAGTTGGGCGCGCCGACGACGATCATCGCGTCGACGTCGCCGGCGATGCGCTTGACCGCTTCCTGCCGGTTGGTGGTCGCGTAGCAGATATCTTCCTTGTGCGGCGCCGTGATCGCCGGGAAGCGTTCCGTCAGCACCTTCACGATCGCCGAGGTATCGTCGACCGAGAGCGTCGTCTGGGTGATGAAGGCGAGCTGTTCCGGGTTCTTGGGCGTGAAGGCGCGGGCGTCCGCGACCGTCTCGATCAACGTCACGCTGCCGTCCGGCAACTGGCCCATGGTGCCGATCACCTCGGGATGGCCGGCATGGCCGATGAGGACGATCTCGCGGTCGCGCTTGAAATGGATCTGCGCTTCCTTGTGCACCTTGGAAACGAGCGGGCAGGTGGCGTCGAGGAAGAACATCTCGCGGGCGCGGGCGTCCTCCGGCACGGATTTCGGCACGCCATGCGCCGAGAAGACCACCGGCTGGCCGTCGTCCGGGATCTCGTCCAGTTCCTCGACGAAGACCGCGCCCTTCTCGCGCAGGCCGTCGACCACATAGCGGTTATGCACGATTTCGTGCCGGACATAGACCGGCGCACCGAAACGCTGCAGCGCCAGCTCGACGATCTGGATCGCGCGATCGACGCCGGCGCAGAAGCCGCGCGGCGCGCAGAGCAGGATTTCGAGCGGGGGCTTGGAGGCGTCGGCCATGGCATTTTCGTTCCGCGACATGAGACGGGAATAGAGGGATGGGGCGGGGCGCTGTCAAGCGCCGTGACGGCAATCCGGCTGCAAACCGGTCGCGTGTGCTCGATCACGAGAACGTGTATAGGTTGGTAGCCTTATGAAATAATATTCCTCATTTTGGGAATGGGGCATGGGGCGGCCACACGGGGCAGCTTTCATGCAGATCTGGGCGTTTCACGGCATGAGGAGGAGCGGCAACCACGTCGTCCTCAATTGGACGGGACTGACGAACTCCGCATTTTTCCTGAATGACATCCTGCAGCGCGAGCAGGTTCCGGCGCTGCTCGGCGACCCGTTCGGGACCAAGGCCTTCTGGCACTGGTTCCCCCGCTTTTGCGCCCGCCGCCAGCAGCGCAGGATGCTGCGCGAGACAGGCTGGAAGCTGATGGCCCGCGGCCTCTGCATCAGCCTGGAGGACTGGCCGATCGACCGGCCGATCTTCACGCCCTGGCCACGCCGCTGCCGGCACATCCTCCTGCTTCGCGATCCGCTCAACATGTTCGCCAGCCGCATCCGCATGAAGGGCGGCATGCATCTGCTCTATGGCGGCGAGCGGGCGGACACCTACTTCCAGAACTCGATCGCGCTCTGGAAGATGCATGCGCGCGAATTCCTCGGCGAGACGGACCGTCTGCACGGCCATGTCGGCATCTATTATGACCGCTGGGTGGTGGATCCTGACTATCGGGCCGAGATCGCCGCGAGCCTCTGTCTCGTTCCGGACGAGGGCGCGCTGAACCGCGTGGCGGCCGAGGGCGGCGGCAGTTCGTTCGAGGGCATGTCGCCGCTCGGCGAGGATGCCATCGCACGGCGCCTGTCGCGGCACGATCAGCTCGAAGGCGAGGAGAAGCAGCTTTTCGCCCGCGTCACCGCGGATGGCGAGCTGATGCGGCTGCGCGAGCGCGTGCTGGAGCGCGTCTATGCCTCGGCGCAATGCCGGCAGGTCGCCTGATCGGGAGAAGGCCGGCCGCGTCCTGCGCGCCGGCTTCCGCATCGGTTGAACGCCGGGTAGCCGGAGGCTCCGCCTCCGGCGCAGCCCCTTAGGCGATCATCGCCTCTTCTTCGCGGAAGATCAGCTTGCCGGCTTCCGGCGCCGTCATCGGCTGGCCGAACAGGAAGCCCTGCGCGAACTCGCAGCCAAGATCGTAGAGGTCGAGCGCGTCGTCCTCCGTCTCCGCGCCTTCGGCGACGACATCCATGCCGAGTTCGTGCGCCAGGCCGATGATGGCGCGCAGGATCACGCGCTTCTGCTTGGCGGAGGGGCCACGGACGAAGCTCTGGTCGATCTTCAGCGTCTCGAACGGGAAGCGCTGCAGATAGGAGAGCGACGAATAGCCGGTGCCGAAATCGTCGAGCGACAGACCGGCGCCGAGCTCGCGGACGCGGGTCAGCACCTGCGCCGCATATTCCGGGTTCTCCATCACCAGGCTCTCGGTCAGCTCGAGCTTGAGCGAACCGCGCGTGACGGCCGAGCGCGACAGCACCGACTTCACGTCGCTGATCAGGTCGTGGCGGAGCAGCTGGCGGCTGGAGATGTTGACGGAGACGAACAGCGGCACGTCGCGGCCGAGCTGTTCCTGCCAGTCGGAAAGCTGCTTGGCGGCGCGTTCGAGCACGAACAGGCCGAGCGGGATGATCAGGCCGTTGCGTTCGGCGAGCGGGATGAACTCCGCCGGCGGAATGCGGCCATGCTGCGGATGGTCCCAGCGCACCAGCGCCTCGAAGCCGGCGATCGTCCGGTCTTCCAGCCGCACGATCGGCTGGTAGAGAACCTTGATCTCCTCGCGGCCGATGGCGCGGCGCAGATCCGCTTCGAGCGTCAGCGTGTCGGCGCCATGCTGGCGCAGCGCCGGCCGGAACGCTTCGATGCGGTCGCCGCCGAGCCGCTTGGCGTAGTACATGCCGATCTCGGCATCCTTGACGATCTCGGACGCCTCGCTCTGCTTGCTGTCGTGCATGGCGATGCCGATCGACGCGGTCAGGAAGATCTCCTTGTCGCCGAACGAGATCGGCGCGCGCAGCGTGCGGCGGACGGAATCGGCGAAACCGGCGATGCGCTCGGGCTCGCTTTCCGAGATCAGCAGGAAGGCGAACTGGTCGCCTGCGATGCGCGCCAGCGTGTCCTGCGGCTTGAGGAGGCGAGTAAGGCGGCGGGCGATGGTCAGCAGGATCGAGTCGCCGACCGAGAGGCCGAAGCCGTCATTGACCTGCTTGAAGCGGTCGATGTCGAGCACGAACACGGACGGGCGGGCGGCGCCCTCGGCCTGGGTGCGCGTCACGGCCGATGCCAGGCGGTCCATGAACAGCTCGCGGTTCGGCAGGCCGGTCAGGTTGTCATGCACGGCGTCGTGCAGCAGCCGTTCCTCCGCCGTGCGCTCCTCGGTGACGTCGGCGAGCGTGCCGACGCAGCGCGTCACTTCGCCGTCCGAGCCCAGCACCGGGCGGGCGCGCAGGTGGAACCAGCGATAGTGGCCGTCCTCGGCGCGGAGGCGGAAATCCTGCGCGATGCGGCCGCGGCGCTGCTCGATGACGGCGTCCAGCGTCGCCTTGAAGCGGTCTCGGTCGGCGGGGTGCAGCACGTCGAGCCAGTCGCGCGCCGGGCCTTCCAGCGTGCCGTGCTTGAGGCCGAGCAGGTCCTCGGCGTCGGAGCCGGTATAGATGCGGTCGCGCGCGACGTCCCAGTCCCAGACGATGTCGCCTGCGCCGGTCAGCGCCAGCGCGCGGCGTTCGGTCTCGCCGATCGCGCCCTGGGCGATCGCGCCGCCGGCAAAGGCGTGCTGCATCACCGTGAAGCCGATCAGCAGCACGATCAGCACGAGGCCGCCATTCAGCGCCGGCTGGATCACGTCGTTGGCGAGGTTGCCGGTCACCGTCAGATAGGCGCCGAGGATCCAGACCATCAGCAGCACCCAGGTCGGGATCAGCATGATGGCGCGGTCGTAGTGGTGCATCGCCAGGTAGATGATGACGACGAAGCCGAGCGTGACGGTGAGGCCGAAGGAGAAGCGCGCGACGCCGGCGGCAATGCCGGGCTCGAACACGGCGACGCCGAGCAGGATCAGCAGGCCGACCAGCCAGGCGATTGTCGCGTGGCTGTAGCGGGCGTGCCAGCGGTTCAGGTTCAGATAGGTGTAGGTGAAGATCAGCAGCGTCGCCGACAGCAGCACCTCGGCGAAGGCGCGCCACATCTTGTCGTCGCCGGGCGCGATCTGGATGACCTTGTTCCAGAAGCCGAAATCGATGGCGAGATAGATCAGCACCGACCAGGCGAGGCCGGCGGTCGCCGGGAACATCGCGGTTCCCTTGACGACGAACACGATGGTCAGGAACAGCGCAAGTAGTCCGGAAATGCCGAGGACGATGCCGTGATACAGCGTGTAGCTGTTGATCGCGTCCTTGTAGTTGTCGGGATCCCAGAGATAGAGCTGCGGCAGCACGGGTGTGCGCAGCTCGGCCACGAAGGTGACCACGGCGCCGGGATCGAGCGTGACGCGGAAGACGTCGGCTTCCTGGCTTGCCTGCCGCTCCGGCGCGAAACCCTGGCTCGGCGTGACGGTGGCGATGCGCGAGGCGCCGAGGTCGGGGATCAGCAGGCCGGAATTGGCGAGACGGAAATGCGGCGCCACCAGGAGGCGGTCGATCTGCTCGTCGCCATTGTTCGCCAGCGCGAAGGAAACCCAGTAGGAGGTGCCGCCGGCTTCGTTGGAGCGAACCTCGATGCGGCGGACGATGCCGTCGGCGCCGGGCGCGGTCGAGACCTGGACGCGATCGGACGGATCGCGCGAAGCGCGTTCGACGGCCTTGGTCAGGTCGAGCGTCGTTCCGTCGAGCGGAACGTTGACGGCGTCGAGCGCCTGCACGTGCGTGGCAGTGCCGACGACCGCGAACAGGACAAAAAGGACCGCGGCGACGAAGCGGTTAAGCAACAAACAAACCTCCAAGGCCCGAAGGCCGTCGAGAAGTACTATCCGGGTCGTAGCAGCACAAGGAAATTTCGGCTGCGTGACAAGCTGGCAACAGTTCCTTTCGCCCAGTCAGGCGGAGCCCGACGGAGCACGGCGTCTCAAGGTCGTGGATCATCGCTGACGATCGCGTAGAGAAGGTGGTCCTGCCACCGGCCCTCGATGCAGAGATAGCGACGAGCGTAGCCTTCGCGGGTGAATCCGGCTTTTTCGAGAAGACGGATGGATGCCGCGTTGTGGGGGAGGCATGCGGCCTCCAGCCTGTGCAGGCGCAGCGTGTCGAAAACGAAGGGGATCACGGTCCGGACGGCGGCCGTCATCAGCCCCTTGCCGGCGTAGGGCGCGCCCATCCAGTAGCCGAGCGAGCAGCTTTGCGTGACGCCGCGCACGACATGGGAAAGCGTCAGCCCGCCGACGAGCTGCATTCCGTCCGTCGTGAAGACGAGGAAGGGATAGCCGGTGTTGGCGCGCATCTCGCTGTGATAGCGCCGCATCCGCCGGCGGAAGGCGCCGCGGGTCAGGTCGTCGACCGGCCAGAGAGGCTCCCAGGGCGTCAGGAAACTGCGGCTCTGTTCGCGAAGGCTGGACCAGGCGGCGAAATCGGACATGGCCGGGGCGCGCAGGATCACCCTGTCGGTGGCGAGCACCGGCATGGGGTGGAATGGCACGACGGACCGCAAGAACTCCATTTGCCGCGCCGGGCCCCCGCTCCGCGTTGCTCGCCAGAACGACCGGCCCCGAGGGATCGGTCATGGTCCTCGTAGTCACGGTCCCGGCGGCCGGTGATGCCGGGCCGCCGCGATCGCCAGGAACTTGCTTCAGACGACGATCGGCGATCCCAGCCGTTCGGCGATCTTGCCATGGTTCACGAGCTTGTCGATGGGGCCGATCGCGGCCACCGTCGGCGGGCTGCCGGTGAAGATGCGATGCGCGAGGTCGCGTACGCGCGAAATCGAGACGTCGTCGATGCGGGCGACGATTTCCTCAACCGGAATGGGGCGGCCGAACAGCAGCAGCTGCCGTGCGACCTGGCCGGCGCGGGCAGCCGGGCTCTCCAGGCTCATCAGCAGGCTGGCGCGCATCTGCGCGCGGGCGCGGCCGAGCTCGGCCTCGGTGATGTCGAGGCTGGCGCGCTCCAGCTCGCCGAGCAGCACCGGCATCAGTTCCTCGATGTCATCGCCGCCGGTCGCGGCATGGATGCCGAACAGGCCGGTATCCGCGAAGCTCCAGTGGAAGGCGTAGATCGAATAGCAGAGGCCGCGCTTCTCGCGCACTTCCTGGAACAGCCGCGAGGACATGCCGCCGCCGAGCATCGAGGCGAGGATCTGCACCGCGTGGAAGTCGTCGGACTTGTAGGGCATGCCCTCGAAACCGAGCAGGATCTGCGCTTCCATGAGGTCGCGCGTCTCGCGCATCTCGCCGCCGCGGTAATGCGCCGGCTCGCCGGCGTCGAGCTCGGCCGAGGGCAGGCTCGCGAATCGATCTTCCGCGAGCTTGACCAGCGCGTCGTGATCGACGTTGCCGGCCGCCGCCAGCACCATGTTGGGGCCGTGGTAGTGGCGGTCGAGATAGGAAGAGAGGTCGCTCGAATTGGTGCGGCGCACCGTCTCCTCTGTGCCGAGGATGGTGCGGCCGATCGGCTGGTTCGGATAGGCGCTCTCGACGAAGAAGTCGAAGACGCGATCCTCCGGCGTATCGAGCGAGGCGCCGATCTCCTGCACGATGACGTGCTGCTCGCGCTTCAGCTCGTCGGCGTCGAAGGCCGAGTTGCAGAGGATGTCGCTCAGGATGTCGACGGCGAGCTCCGCATCCGGCTTCAGGATGCGCGCATAGTAGGAGGTGGTCTCGACGCTCGTCGCCGCGTTGAGCTCGCCGCCGACCGCCTCGATCTCCTCGGCGATGTCGGTGGCCGAGCGCTTGCGCGTGCCCTTGAAGGCCATGTGCTCGAGCAGGTGGGAGATGCCGTGCTCCGAAGTATCTTCCCGTCTCGAGCCGGCGCCGACCCACACGCCGAGCGCTGCGCTTTCCAGGTGATTCATGTCGTGGGTCGCAACGGTGAGCCCCGACTTGAGTTTCGTCACCTGTACGGTCATGCGCGGATCACCGGCATGAGGAATGCTTCAGGAGCCATGCTTCACACCTTTTCGTGGATGGCGCGGGCCCGGGCTTCGACGAAGCGGGCGATGGCACCGATATTGTTGGGAAGAACGGTAAAGCGCTCTTCCCGCTGCATGAGGTCGCCGAGCCAGAGCGGCAGGGCGGGATGGATGCCGGTGGCTGCCTCGACCGCGGCCGGGAACTTCGCCGGATGCGCCGTCGAGAGCGTCACCATCGGCGAGCCGGTCTCGGGCTGGCGCGCGGCGACCGAAAGCGCCACGGCGGTGTGCGGGTCGGCGAGATAGCCGGCGGCCGCCAGCGTGTCGCGCATCGTCGTCTCGGTCTCGGCTTCGCTGGTGCGGCCGGCGGCGAATTCACCGCGGATGCCCGCGAGCGCCGATTCGGGCAGGGTGAACGCGCCGGACTGGCCGAGGCCGTCCATCAGGCGACGGACGGCGTCGCCGTCGCGGCCGGCCGCCTCGAACAAGAGCCGCTCGAAGTTGGACGAGATCTGGATGTCCATCGAGGGCGACTGCGTCGGCACAACGCCCGTCATCTCATAGCGGCCACTTTCGAGCGTGCGCGCCAGGATGTCGTTGGTGTTGGTGGCGATCACCAGCCGGTCGACCGGCAAGCCGATCTTCTTCGCGACATAGCCGGCGAAGACATCGCCGAAATTGCCGGTCGGCACGGTGAAGGAAACCGAGCGTGCCGGCGCGCCGAGCGAAAGCGCGGCGGTGACGTAATAGACCACCTGCGCGACGATGCGGCCCCAGTTGATCGAATTGACGCCGGAGAGCGAGACACGATCACGGAATCCGTGGTCGTTGAACAGGCCCTTCACGATCGCCTGGCAGTCGTCGAACGTGCCTTCGAGCGCGATGGCGTGGACGTTGGCGTCGTGCACCGTCGTCATCTGGCGCTGCTGCACCGGGGAGACGCGGCCATGCGGGAACAGAATGAAGATGTCGGTGGCGGCCCGGCCGCGGAACGCCTCGATCGCGGCGCCGCCCGTATCGCCCGACGTCGCGCCGACGATGGTGGCGCGACGGCCGCGCTCGGCCAGGACATGATCCATCAGCCGCGCCAGCAACTGCATCGCCACGTCCTTGAAGGCGAGCGTCGGGCCGTGGAAGAGCTCGAGGATGAAGCTGTTCGGTCCCGTCTGCACCAGCGGGGCGACGGCCGGATGACGGAAGGTCGCGTAGGCCTCGGCGCACATGCGCGCGAGGTCCGCATCGGCGATCTCGCCGGCGACGAAGGGATGAATCACCGCATAGGCGATCTCAGGATAGGGGCGCCCGGCCAGGCGCGCGAAGCTCTCGGAGGAAAATGCCGGCCATGTCTCGGGGACATACAGGCCGCCATCGCGTGCGAGCCCTGCCAGAAGAACGTCGGAGAAGCCGAGCGCGGGGGCTAGACCGCGCGTGCTCACATATTTCACGGAAGAAACGCCTCCACATGCGGCGAGACTTGTAGCCAGCCGCTCTTTGTTGCAACCCTATCGTCGCGTGATGCGGCGGGCAAGGTGCGGCGGGCGGTCGGCCACTCAGTCGCCAAAGATCAATCGGACTGTTATAGACGTCGCGCATCAGCGTCGAGGATTATTGGGATGCATGGTTCTTCTTTTGGTGGCCCGGCCGGGTCGCGCCGCCTTCTGACACTCGCGTCGGCCGTAGCCCTGGCCGGTCTGGTTTCCGCCTGCTCCAGCGTGAGCGACGGTTCTTCCGGCGGCGGCAACGTCGTCAACAACGCTCTTTTCGGCGCGCCGAACAAAAATCTGCAGAACGCCACGATCGTCAACGCCGAGAATTTCGGCTTCGCGGTTGACTGCCCGCCGGTGGCGATCCGTCCCGGCACGGAAGAATTGAAGGTGATCGCCAACGGCAAGCCGGATCCGCTGACCGGCGCTGGTCCGCCGGTCGTCTACCAGGCGACGATCAACGACACGGCGCGCGAGTGCTTCAAGTCGCCGAATGGCGGCGTCGTGGTGAAGCTCGGCGTCAAGGGGCGCGTCGCCGCCGGGCCGGCCGGCAAGGCGCAGACCGTCAACGTGCCGCTGCGCATCGTCGTCATGGAAGGCCGCGACAAGGTCCTGAAGTCCGACCTGGCCCGGATCCCCGTCTCGCTGGCGGCCCCGAGCTATGCGGCCGACTTTACCAAGATCGATGATTCGATCGTCGTGCCGCTCAGCGAAGGCAATACTGACTTCCGCATCTATGTCGGCTTCGATGACAAGGCGGCCGGCAAGGGCCGCGGCTGATAGCACGGGCGAATTCGTCATGGCGCGGGCATTCCGATTGACAGGGATGCCCGTGATCCGCCACTAACGAGACAAGCTGGATCCGTGTCGCGATCCAGCCGAGTCGGCGGCCCTGGTCGCCGGCTGAACGACCGCCGGGAGAGACCGAAGGGGTGAGAGCCTCGTCGGCGCCGAAGGAGCAACCGCCCCGGAAACTCTCAGGCCAACGGACCGGACGGTCGGCGACGCTCTGGAAAGCAGCCCTTGCCGCATGCGGCGAAGGCTCACCGAAGGAGTAGCCGCGTTCGCCGCATGGCGGGGCGGGAAATCTCTCAGGTTCTCAGACAGAGGGGGCGCGGAACAGGCCGGATTGGGCCTGCCCGTGCCATTTGGACCCTGTCGAGGATTCTGATGCATGGCTCATTCGGCCGATCTCGAGACGCCGCTTGCCGACCTCCATCGCGAGCTATGCGCCCGCATGGTGCCGTTCGCCGGCTATTCCATGCCGGTGCAATACCCCAAGGGAATTCTGGCCGAGCACAACTGGACGCGTGAGAGCGCCGGCCTGTTCGACGTCTCCCACATGGGACAGGCCTTCCTGGTCGGCCCCGACCACGCCACCACGGCCCGCGCGCTCGAGGCGCTGACGCCGGGCGATTTCCAAGCGCTGGCGCCGGGCCGCATCCGCTACACGCTTCTGACGACGCCGGAAGGCGGCATCATCGACGACCTGATGGTGACGCGCTCCGCCGATCCGAACGAGGACGGCACGCTGACGCTGGTCGTCAACGCCGGCCGCAAGGCGATCGATTACGCCCATATCGCCGCCAACCTGCCCGAGGGCGTCGTGCTGGAACCGGCCGAGGATCTGGCGCTGGTGGCGCTGCAGGGCCCGAGGGCGGCCGAGGTGCTGGCGCGCCACTGCCCCGACGCTGCCTCGATGGGCTTCATGACTGCCGCGCGCCTCGCCTTTGACGGCATCGACTGCCATGTCAGCCGTTCCGGCTATACCGGCGAGGATGGCTACGAGATCTCCGTCGAGGCGGATGATTCCGAGGCGCTGGTCCGCATCCTCCTCGCCGAGCCGGAGGTCGAGCCGATCGGCCTCGGTGCGCGCGATTCGCTCCGCCTCGAGGCCGGGCTCTGCCTCTATGGCCATGACATCGACGAGGCCACGTCGCCCGTCGAGGCCGATCTCGGTTTCGCGCTCGCCAGGCGCCGCCGCGCCGAGGGAGGTTTTCCTGGCGCCGGCCGCATCCTTGGTGAACTGGCAGCCGGCCCGGCCCGGCTGCGCGTCGGCATCAAGCCCGAGGGCAGGGCGCCAGCCCGCGAGGGCACCGAGATCCGCGACGCCTCTGGCACCACCATCGGCATCGTCACCTCGGGCGGCTTCGGCCCGACCGCCGGCGGCCCCGTCGCCATGGGTTATATCGCGGCCGAACACGCCGCGCCCGGCACGCCGGTGACGCTCCTGGTGCGCGGCAAGGATCTTGCTGCGTCCGTCGTCGCCTTGCCCTTCGTTCCACACCGCTATTTCCGCAAACAAGCCTGAACGGCGCTTCCAGGGAAAATCATCATGACCGTCTATTTCACCAAGGACCATGAATGGATCCGGCTCGAGGGCGACCAGGCCCTCGTCGGCATCACCGACTATGCCCAGTCGCAACTGGGCGACGTCGTCTATGTCGAGTTGCCGGAAGTCGGAAAGACCTTCGCCAAGGGCGACGACGCGGCCGTGGTCGAATCCGTCAAGGCGGCGAGCGACGTATACGCGCCGGTTTCCGGCGTCGTCGTCGCCGTCAACGCGGCGCTCGAAAAGTCGCCGGCCATGATCAACGACGCGCCTGAGAGCGACGGCTGGTTCTGGAGGCTGACGCTGACGGAGCCCGGCGAACTCGACGGCCTGCTCGACGAGGCGGCCTACAAGGCCTTCATCGACACGCTCTGACGCCTCCCGATCCACTCTGAACGGTAGTCCCATGCGCTATCTTCCCCATTCCGAGGCCGACCGGCAGGCGATGCTGGCGGCGATCGGCGTCGGCTCGATCGACGATCTCTTCGCCGACATTCCCAAGGATCTTCGCGTCCACGGCCTGGACCTGCCCAGGGCCGCCGGCGAGATGTCGGTCGAACGCACGCTCGGCCGTCTCTCCGCCCGCAACGTGGCGGCCTCCTCGGTGCCGTTCTTCGTCGGCGCCGGCGCCTACAAGCATCATGTGCCCGCCACCGTCGATCACCTGATCCAGCGTTCGGAGTTCCTGACCTCCTACACGCCCTACCAGCCGGAAATCACCCAGGGCACGCTGCAGGTCCTGTTCGAATTCCAGACGCAGATCGCGCACCTGACCGGCATGGAGGTGGCGAACGCCTCGATGTATGACGGCTCGACCGCGACGGTAGAAGCCGTGCTGATGGCGCATCGCCTGACCAAGCGGAAGAAGGCCGTCCTCTCCGGTGGCTTGCATCCGCAGTATCGCGCCGTCGTCGAATCGCTGTCGCCGATGGCAGGCGACACGGTCGAGGCGCTGCCGGCCGATCCGGATGCGACCGAAGATATCCTGGCCTCGATCGATGCCGAGACTTCCTGCGTCGTGGTGCAGTCGCCCTCCGTCTATGGCCATCTGATCGATCTCGCTCCGATCGCGGCGAAGGCGCATGAGGTCGGGGCGCTGCTGATCGCCGTCTTCACCGAGGTCATCTCGCTCGGCCTGATCGAGCCTCCGGGTGCTCAGGGCGCCGACATCGTCGTCGGCGAAGGCCAGTCGATCGGCAATGCGCTCTCCTTCGGCGGCCCCTATGTCGGGCTGTTCGCGACCCGCCAGAAATTCGTCCGCCAGATGCCGGGCCGGCTCTGCGGCGAGACCGTCGACGCCGAAGGCCGGCGCGGCTTCGTGCTGACGCTTTCCACCCGCGAGCAGCACATCCGCCGCGACAAGGCGACGTCGAATATCTGTACGAATTCAGGGCTTTGCGCGCTGGCATTCACGATTCATATGACGCTTCTCGGCCAGACCGGCCTGGCGCGGCTGGCGCGGATCAACCACGCCAATGCAGTGAAGCTCGCTGAATCGCTTTCTGCGCTGCCGGGCGTAACCCTCTTGAATGACTCGTTCTTCAACGAGTTCACGATCCGCCTGCCCGGCAATGCTGCCGACATCGTCGAGAAGCTGGTGGCGAAGGGCGTGCTCGCCGGCGTGCCGGCCTCGCGCCTCGAACCCGGCAAGGCGGAACTCGCCGATCTCCTGATCGTCGCCTCGACCGAAGTGAACTCGGATGATGACCGCGCCGCCTTCGTCGCAGCGCTTTCGGAGGTGCTCGCATGAGCATGAACAGCCAGGGTCGCCCCACCGTCGCTGCCACCGCCGCGACCTCCGACCTGCCCGATACCTTCACCGGCAACCGCGCCCTGCAGATCGAGGAAGCGCTGCTGTTCGAGGTTGGCCGCGATGACGTCACCGGCGTCGATCTCGACGAGCCGGCCGAATTCACGCCGCGCCTCGGCAAGCTCGCCCGCAAGCAGCCGATCGACCTGCCCGGCCTCTCCGAGCCGGAGACGATGCGCCACTATGTGCGCCTGAGCCAGAAGAACTACTCGATCGATAGCGGCCTCTATCCGCTCGGCTCGTGCACGATGAAGCACAATCCGCGTCTCAACGAGAAGATGGCGCGGCTGCCGGGCATCGGCGACGTGCATCCGCTGCAGCCGCTTTCCACCGTCGGCGGCGCGGTCGAGCTGATGGCCGAGCTCGGCCGCTGGCTGCTCGAGATGACCGGCATGACCTCGGTCGCCCTGTCGCCCAAGGCGGGCGCGCATGGCGAGCTTTGCGGCATGATGGCGATCAAGGCCGCCATCGCGGCCAAGGGCGAGACGCGCAACATCGTGCTGGTGCCGGAATCGGCGCACGGCACCAACCCGGCCACCGCCGCCCTGATCGGCTTTAAGGTCGTGACGGTCCCGGCGCGGGCCGACGGCACGGTCGACCCGGAGGCGGTCAAGGCGCTGCTGTCGCCCGACGTCGCCGCGATCATGCTGACCAACCCGAACACCTGCGGCCTGTTCGAGCGCGACGTCGTCGAGATCGCCGCGGCGATCCATGCGGCGGGCGCGTATTTCTACTGCGACGGCGCCAATTTCAACGCCATCGTCGGCAAGGCCAAGGTTGGCGAACTCGGCGTCGATGCCATGCACATCAACCTGCACAAGACCTTCTCGACGCCGCATGGCGGCGGCGGCCCGGGCGCTGGGCCGGTGGTGCTTTCCGAGCGCCTCGCCGCCTTCGCGCCGCTGCCCTTCATTCGCATGGAGGGGAACGACCCGGTGCTGGTCGAGAGCGAAGCGGCGCTCAAGCCGGGCGAAACCCCCTTCGGCCGCATGACTGCCTTCCATGGCCAGATGGGCATGTTCGTGCGGGCGCTGTCCTACATGCTGTCGCACGGCTCGGACGGGCTGCAGCAGGCGTCGGAGGACGCCGTGCTCAACGCCAACTATGTCCGCGCCGGCCTGCGCGACCTGATGAGCCAGCCTTCCGGCGACCGCACCTGCATGCATGAGGTGCTGTTCGACGACACCTTCCTGGAGGGCACAGGGGTCTCGACGCTCGATTTCGCCAAGGCGATGATCGACGAGGGCTATCACCCGATGACGATGTATTTCCCGCTCGTCGTCCATGGCGCGATGCTGATCGAGCCGACGGAATCGGAATCGAAGGCCTCGCTCGACCTCTTCATCGCCACGCTGCGCGATCTGGTGATGAAGGCGAAGGCGGGCGAGCTGGAGCGCTTCCAGCAGGCGCCGCGCTACGCACCCCGTCGCCGCCTGGATGAGACGCGCGCCGCGCGTTCGCCCAAGCTCAAATGGGAAAAGCCGGAGCCCTGGGCGGAAGCCGCCGCGGCGGAGTAGGCTGTCCCCCTCCGGTCGCGGCCGGAGGGGCTATCCCTTCGAATTGCTGCCGACCACGACGGCGGCGACGGCGCCGAGCAGCGGGCCGGCGACGAGGGCCGGCTTGGCGTAGGGCTTGCGAAGGCTCATTGCAGTATGCTCCCGTTCTGATTCGTCGACGGTAGCACGGGATTCCGTAAAGTAAACGACATCGGTCGCGACGTAGGGAGGCGGCGTTGGCGCTGACCGCGCTCTTTCTCGGCAGTCCGTCCCCGGCTCCCGCTGCGGTGGTCGCCCGCTGGTTGGCGAGCGGCCATCGCATCGCGGCGTTCTGGACCGCCGCCGGGCACGAGGATCACTGGCGCCATGATCGGCGGCTCGGCCGCGTCGCGCCGCAATGGTCGCTCGGGCGCCGCCTGCGGTCGGCCGGCGTGCCGCGGATCGAGGTTCCCCGCCTTGCGTCCTGGCCGGACGCTGTGCGCCTGGCTCGGGAAGCCGGTGCCGACGTGCTCATCTCCGCCTATTTCGAGCACCGCGTCCCGCCGGAGATGCTCGCGCTCTTTCCGGGCCGGGCCTTCAACTTCCATCCTTCGCTCCTGCCGCGATATCGCGGTCCGACGCCGGTGCAGGCGATGATCCTCGATCGGGCAGCAGACGCGGCCGGGATCACGCTCCATCTTCTCGCGCCGGCGATCGATGCCGGCGCCATCGTGGCGCAGACGGAGGTCACCTTTCCGCAGCCGCGATATTCGGTGTCGCTCGCCCATGCCGCGGCCGATCTGGTCGATGCGATTCCATCCTTCCTGGCCGGGCGGATCGCCGCGCGGCCGCAGGATGAGAGCCGGGCCTCCTATGTCCGCGTCCAGCCGGCACGGGATTTCGTTCTTTCCGAGGATCTGACGGCCGCGACGATCGCCTGGCGATGTCGGGCCATGCCCTATTTTCGAGCGCCCGCCATCCGCGCCCTGCCGGGGCGCGACGCCATCGGCTTCGTGCGGGAGCTGGGGCCGCCGACCGGAGCTCCGCCGCGCGCCGGCTGGTTTTCCGCCGATTTCGACGCCGCCGACCAGCGTGTCCGCGTGCGGCTGCGGTTTGGCGGCTGGCGTCGGCTGGACCGGTGGCGGCACTTCTGGATGCTGCGGCGAACGCCGGTGCTGAACGGGCCCTGCCGCTAGCGGCCGCCCGAGAGGCGAGCACCGTCGAAGCCGGCGCCGGCGATCGTGTCGCAGAGTCCCGACCATTCGCAGCCGCCGCAGGCGGTGCGCGAGGTTCCCGCTGCAAAGGCGGCGCGGAAGCGGGCGAGCAGGGCGGCGTCGAGCGCGAAGCGGTAGCCGGGGGCGACCGTCGCGCCGAGCATGTCCGAAGCCGCGGCGGCTGCCTGTGCGTCGCGCACCAGCACGCTGTCGTTGTGGCAATGCGGCGCTTCGGTCGCGAGCAGCGGCGCGCAGACGTCGTCGGGTCCGGCGACGATCTCGATGTCTTCGCCGCGCGTCAGTCGCGCGGCGATCTTGTCGTAGTTGGCGCAGAAATCCGGCGTGTAGCCCTTGCCGACATAGGTCAGCATGCAGAGCAGGTGATGGGCGCGCAGCCGGACCGTCATGGCCGGGGCGTCAGACCTCGTCCGGATGCCAGGAGGCGAGCGCCTCGATGGTGGCCGGCAGGTCGCGCATGCGGTTGATGACCGTGATGGCGCCGGCGGCGGTCAGCGCGTCGGCGTGGCCCGGCCAGGAGTGCGAGCCGCCGGTGAAGCCGACGACGCGCATGCCTGCGGCGCGGCCGGCGTGGACGCCATGGGTCGAATCCTCGATGACGATGCAATCCTTGGGATCGACGCCGAATTCGGCCGCGCCATGCAGGTAGACGTCGGGAGCCGGCTTCGGCTGCTTGTTGCGGACGGCGACGGCCGAGAAGATGTAGGGACGGAAGCGGTCGTAGAGCGCCGTTTTGGTCAGCGAGATCTTCAGCCGCTCGGGCGAGGAGTTCGAGCAGATGCAACGCGGATAGTCGAGGCGGTCGAGCATCTCCTGTACGCCGGGGATGATGCTCAGCTCCTTGGCCAGCCGCTCGTCGAGCGCCCTGTCGGTCTCGGCGTGGAAGTTCTCCGGCAGCGCGTGGCCCATATCGGCTTCGATCAGCTTGGAGATCCGGTCCCAGGTCAGGCCGGCGAAGCGATGCGACATTTCCTCGACCGAGATGTCGTAGCCGATGGCGGTGAGCCGCTCGCTGTCGACGCGCGAGGACAGGATTTCGGAATCGACGAGCACTCCGTCGCAATCGAAGAGGACAAGCATGGAGGACTTTCCGGTCAGTCTGTGCGGGAACCCGGGAGGTGGAGGCCCGTCGGCCGAGATCGCGCGTTGCAGGAGAGGAGGGACCGGGCGCCTGCCGCGGTCCATCCGGGAAATACGCGGGTTCTCTATCAGATCGGGACGGAACTGTCTCGTTCCGATGCCCGGCCGAGCCCGCGTCGGGCGGCCTAGCGCACCGTCAGCGGCGCGCGGGCGAAGATCGCGGTTCCGTCGCCGGCGATGTAGCGGAGCTCGTAGCTGCCGGCTTCCGTCGGGACGTCGAGCGTGACCGACGGGCGGTCCGGGCGGATGCGCGCCAAGGTCACATGCTCGCCGGCCTGCATGTCGGCGCGGGCGATGACGACGTCGTCGAATCGGGCCGCCGGGCCTTTCCAGTCGACCTTGATCTGGCTGCCGGCCTTGGCGCTGTCGGGGCCGTTCAGCGAGGCTGAGGGCGGGTCGACGGTGAAGACGGTGCTGGCGGCGACCGAATTGTCGGCGGCCGATCGGTAGCGCACCTCGTAGCGGCCGGCGGCGATCGGCGCCGTGAAGGTGAGGGCGCGGCCGTCCTTGTTGACCTTCAGGCTCGCCAGCTTGGTCTCGGCGAGCTCCGGTGCGATCTCGATGGCATCGGATGCGACGGCGGGGCCGGACCAGGCCACGCTGAAGGGCGCGCCGGCCCCGACATGCTCGGGCACGGCGACGGTGGTCGGCTGCACCTCGACGTCGATCGACTGGGTCGCCAGCACGACGTTGAGCTCGGGATGGTAGTAACGGACCTCGTAGGTGCCGGGTTCGGCCGGGGCGCGCAGCTTGCGCATCTTGCCGTCCTTGGCGACGAGCACGCTGCGGATTTCCGAGCCGGCCGGCAGGCCCGGCCAGACGATCTGCACGCGGTCGCCCTTGGCCTTGGGGCCGTCATAGGCGACATCGAACACGCTCGACTGGATGACCTTGGCCGGCGCCTCGATATGGGCCGCGGGCAGGTTCGGCGGCGGCGCCTTGGCGGCCGCAAGCGCGGCGGCGAGGCCGCCGGCGACGTCGGTGCCGTCCTTGGCGTTGATGAACTTGCCGCCGGTCATCTCGGCCAGGCAGGCAACGCTCTCGATGTCCTTGTCCTCGAGGCCGAGGCCGATCACTTCCACCGTCAGGTCCTTGGCGCGCTTGGCGAGCGATTCCGCCAGCACGCAGGGATTGGCGTCGCAGGCCTCGACCTTGTCGACGAAGACGATGACGGTGGCGCGTTCCTTCTTGTAGTCGAGGGCGTTGGCGGCGCGCTCGACGGCGACGGCGAGCGGCGCCTTGCCGCGAGGCTGAAGCTTGGCCGCCGCCGCGGCGGCGAGATCGTTGTTGTTGCGCTGGGGCCGGAGGACGACCTCGGCATCCGAGCAGCTGGTCTTGCTCTTGGCGCCGAAGGCGAGGACGCCGATGCGTGCCTCGGTCGGGAAGTCGGCGACGGCCGTCTCGACGCTGTCGGCCACCAGATCTATCTTTCGGTCGCGTCCGAGCTTGCCGCCCATCGAGGCGGAAGCGTCGAGGACGAGCATCACGTCGTCGGCGAGCACGCTGACGCTGGTGGCGCAGAGAAGAGCCAGCGCAGCCGGCAGGGCAAGAAAACCGCGGATCATGGTGGCCTCGATGGTGTGGCCCGGCGCCGGGCCCGTTCGAGGCGGAACCATAGACCAAGACTTTGGGCGAAACGATGCCGAAGGCGGCAAAATCGTGCGATTTCGCATGGTTAGAATTGATTAACCATGCTTCGTAACGGGTCCTTCACCCTGTTCGCTAACCATAGGCGCATGTTTTGTTGCGTCGGGGAGTTGGGAAAATGAAGGCACTTGCGCGGAAGCCGGCCGAGATCGCGAACCAGGCACCCTGGCTCGACACCATCATCAAGGGCGATTGCGTCGCCGCGTTGGAGAAGCTGCCGTCGGCATCCGTCGACCTCGTCTTCGCCGACCCGCCCTACAACCTGCAGCTCGAAGGCGGATTGACCCGCCCGGACCATTCGGTCGTCGATGCCGTCGACGATCACTGGGACAAGTTCGACAGCTTCGAGGCCTATGACGCCTTCACCCGTGCCTGGCTGCTGGCCGTGCGCCGCGTCCTGAAGCCGGATGGCGCGCTCTGGGTCATCGGCTCCTATCACAACATCTTCCGCGTCGGCGCGATGCTGCAGGACCTCGGCTTCTGGATCCTGAACGACGTCGTCTGGCGCAAGGCCAACCCGATGCCGAACTTCCGCGGCAAGCGCTTCACCAACGCGCATGAGACGATGATCTGGGCGTCGCGCGGGCAGGGCTCGAAATACACCTTCAACTACGAGGCCATGAAGGCCTTCAACGATGACGTCCAGATGCGCTCCGACTGGCTGCTGCCGATCTGCACCGGCGGCGAGCGGCTGAAGGGCGAGGACGGCCAGAAGGTCCATCCGACCCAGAAGCCGGAAGCGCTGCTGGCCCGCGTGATGCTGGCCTCGTCGAAGCCCGGCGATGTCATCCTCGATCCGTTCTTCGGCTCCGGCACCACCGGCGCCGTCGCCAAGCGTCTCGGCCGTCATTTCGTCGGCGTCGAGCGCGAGCAGACCTATATCGACGCCGCCCGCGCCCGCATCGACGCGGTCGAGACGGCGCCGGCCGCCGCCCTGGAACTGCTGAAGGGCAAGCGCGCCGAGCCGCGCATTCCGTTCGGCACGCTGCTGGAGCGCGGACTGATCGTTCCGGGCGCCGTGCTGACCGATTCCCGTGGTCGCCACCAGGCCCGCGTCCGGGCCGACGGCTCGCTGGAGGCGGGTGCGCTGGTGGGCTCGATCCACCGCGTCGGCGCGCTGGTGCAGGGTTTCGACGCCTGCAACGGCTGGACCTTCTGGCACGTCCACCACAACGGACGGCTGACCTCGATCGACGATCTCCGCAAGGTCGTCCGCGACGAACTGGCTGCAGCCGGAGGCTGAGCCGACGCCGCGGGGCTCCGGTCCCGCGGTGTCCTGTTTGACCGCTGGTGTGTCGGATCAGGCCGCCAGCGGTTCGAATATCAGCGCCTGGTGCGCCGAGGTCCCGGCCATGACGCCATCCGCCGAGGCAAAGGTGGCGTTATGCATGCCGCGGGCGATGTCGCCGGCGGCGTAGACGCCCGGAACCGTCGTCATCTTCATGGCGTCGGTGAGGATCACCGGTCCCAGAATGCCTTCCTCGAAGGCGCAGCCGAGCTGCTCGGCGATCGGGCTCGCCATCCGCGTGCGCGAGCCGGTGAAGATGGCATCGAGCGCGACGACGCGGCCATCCTCGAGCCGCACTCCCGACAATTCCGTCTCCGTTCCTTCCAGCGCCACGACCCTGGCCGGTTCGATCGCGACGTTCCTGTGTTGCAGCTGGCCGAGCGTATCGGCATCCGGCATCGCGCCGCCGTTGAGGAAGAAGGTCGTCGGCCCCCAGTCGGGCAGCATCAGCGCCTGGTGCACCGACTTTTCCATGACGTTGAGGGCCCCGAGCCGCCGGCCCTTGAACTCGTAGCCGTGGCAATAGGGGCAATGCAGCACCGACTTGCCCCACTTGCCGGCGAGGCCGGGAATGTCGGGAAGCTCGTCGACGACGCCGAAGGCCAGGACGAGCTTGGCGGCCTGAAGCGTCTCGCCCATGCCGAGATCGACGGCGAAGCCGTCCGGAATCGCATGGGCATGGATCGCCGTGCCGCCGACGAAATGGACGTTCGGATAGGCGAGAAGCTTTTCGCGCGCCTGGGCGATCATGGCGCGGGGCGCGGCGCCGTCCTGGCCGAAGAAGCCGTGCGAGGCGGCGGCGAAGCGGTTGCGCGGCGTGTCGCTGTCGACGACGCAGACGGAGCGCCCGGCGCGGGCGAGCTGCATGGCGGCCGAAAGCCCGGCATAGCTGCCGCCGATGATGATGGCGTCATGAGGCATGGCTGATGTCCTTCTCTGTACCGCGCCTGGCGAGGTAGCGCTGGTGGAAGTCGGCTGCGAGGGCGGCCAGCGTGACGGCGCCGAGGCGCTCCATCAGGAGCTGTTCGGCCTCCTGGAAGGCGCTCTCCAGCGACGCGTTGACGGCCTGCTCGACCAGGCAGGCCGGATTTTCGGAGCGATGGCCGAGCGCGAAGACCGGCGGCGACCCGAGGGCGACGTAGATGTCGTCGAGGGTGACTGCAGCGGGATCGCAGATGACGGTCCAGCCGCCGCCATGGCCCTTTTCCGAATGGACGAAGCCGGCGTCGCGCAGCCCGGCCATGATCCGGCGGACGACGACCGGATTGGTCGACATCATCTCGGCGAGGCGCTCCGAGGTGATCGGCTCGCCGGCCTCGAGCATGTGGAGGAGGACGTGCAGGACGCCCGAAAGTCTGCTGTCGTGTCTCATGAAACAAATAATGTTACATGAGATGCGGCGTTGTCAACCAGGCGGGGTCAGGGGGAGGGCGCGGGTCAAGCGTTCGGGACGCCGTCGACCGCAATGCGATCGAGCTCGATGCCATGGCGGGCGAGGTCGGCGCGCATGGTCGCCGCGTCGATGAACTGCTCCGCCTGCCAGCCGGCCGCCCGCGCCCCTTCGACATTCGCCGCGTTGTCGTCGAAGAACAGCGTTGCCGCAGGCGTCAGGCCGAAGGTATCGGCGTGCAGCCGGTAGATCTCGGGTTCGGGCTTCACGAGCGCGACGCGGCCGGAAACCGTGACGCCGCGAAACCGGCGCAGATAGGGAAAGCGCTCCTGCGCCTCGATGAAGGTATCTTCGGCGAAGTTGGTCAGCGCGGTGACGTCGTGGCCGTTCGAGATCAGCTGGTCCAGTATGCCGGGCGTTTCCTCCAGCGAGCCCGGCACCATCTCGTGCCAGTGGGCGCGCCAGGCCCGTATCCGCGCTTCCTGTTCCGGGAATTGCGCGATCAGCTCCGTCTCGGCGTCGGCCCAGCTGCGGCCGCGATCCTGTTCCAGGTTCCAGTCATGCGTGCAGATTTCGGCGAGGAAGCGCTGACGCTCCCGGTCGTCGGGGATCAGGCGACGGAAGGGGATCTCCGGATCCCAGCGCAGCAGGACATTGCCGATGTCGAAGACGATGTGCCGGATCTCGCTCATGGGCGTTCGCTCCTGAATGTCTTGAAACATATCCTTGAAACGACTGACTGCCTGCAGTGTCGTTTTCTTCATGACGCTGTGAAGGCAGTCACTGACAATTTCGCGTGCCTTAATAATGTTCCCGCTGGCTGGAAGTTCTGCCGTGGCGTAGATTCCGGCCAAAGAAGATCAGCTTGCTTCGTGTCTGGGACTGCGGCTCTTCTAACCTCTGCTTGGCCGCTGCCCGCGCCACGGATGACGTTCCGGGAGAGGCGACCATGTTTACGGGCTCGATGACGGCGCGGTGCAAAGCCAGCGCGGAATCGGCATTTTTCTCATCACGAAGCTGGATGCGGCGCCTATCGGGCGCCGTTTTGCTGTCGCTGGCCGGCGCGGGCTTCGCCGCCAATCCGGCAGGCGCCCAGTCGCAACAGGCGATCGTCGGGCCCGAGGATGCCGTCGTTACCGGCTTCTCCGGCGCGGCGACGGGGCCGGCGCCGAACGGCGCCGACCCGCTCGATTATCTCGTCATACCGCCGGATGGTCCCGCTGCTCGCGTTATCGACCTGTCGCGACTGGGCGGGCAGGGCGGGCTGTCGGACGTCGCCAAGCCGTTCACGGTCAAGGCCGGCCAGGTCGGGCAGGTGTTCGGCGTCGCGCTCGACGATGCGCCGGCGCCCTCGATCTATCTCGCCGCGACGTCGGCCTATGGTCTGTCGATCGGCCTCGCAGACGCATCGGGCGGTGGCTTCAAGCGGCTGCTGCACGGCCTGCAGGGCGCCGAGTTCCTTCCCAACCAGTTCGGCCCGGCGGCGCAGCGCGGTGGCCCGACCTCGATCTGGCGCGTCGATGGCACCACCGGCCAGGTCACGCTCTTCGCCAATATCGGCGATGAGGGCGTCAACGCCGCCGCTTCGCTGGGAGGCCTCGCCTATGACCCGCGCAGCCAGCAGATCTTCGCCGCCGACCGCGCGACCGGACTGATCCACAAGCTCAGCCTTGATGGCACGGACCGCGGCACCTTTGACCACGGGCTGGAGGCCCGCCCCGCCAACGGCCTGGCCGAGGCGCCGCTGACCCCCGTCACCGTCGATATCGCCAGCCAGTCCTTCGATACGGAGCAGCCGGCGACCTGGGGCTATGCCGATCCCGAGCGCCTGGTCTTCGCGCTCGCCATGCGGGACGACCGCCTGTTCTATTCCGTCGCCGCCGGGCCGGAGATCTGGTCCGTCGGCATCAACCGCGACGGCTCCTTCGCCCGTGATGCGCGCTTCGAGACCGCCGTGGAGGCGCTTGGCCCGGGCATGGAGGTGTCCTCCATCGCCTTCGACAATCGCGGCCTGCTCTATGTGGCCGAACGCGCGCCGCCGACCGGCGCCTATGATTTCACCAACGTCGCGGAGGGCGGCAACAGCCGCGTGCTGCGTTTCCGCGCGAAGACGCGGGTCGATTCCGAGCCTGGCCTGTGGCAGCCGGTGCCCGAGCAATATGCCGTTGGCCAACTGCCGGACTACCGCAATGCCGATGGCGGCGTCGCCCTCGGCCGCGGCTATGATTCCAGCGGCCGCATCCAGATGAACGCCTGCGCCGTCACGCTCTGGTCGACCGGCGAGCAGCTTCTGGGCGATGCGCCTTCCGTCGAACCCGTGGACGGCCTGCAGGGCAACGACACCCAGCTTGTGCTGCCCACCAACGCGCCGCCGACCAACAGCTGGTTCATCGCCTATGGCGACAAGCCGGGCGACAGGTCATTCTCGGGCCATATGGGCGCCGTCGTCACGCTGCCCTGCGAGGCCGCGCCGGTGCCCGGTCGCCGCGTTGTAGCGCCGCCGCCGCCGCCGCGTTTCTCGGAACCGCTTCCCCCGCCGCCACCGGTGCTGCTCGGTTGCCCGGTCGGAACGTTCCTGGTCGGCGATACCTGCCTGCTGCCGCCCAGTTGCCCGATCGGAACGCGCTTCCGCGATGGCTACTGTGTCTCTATCGGCTGCCCGCCGGACATGATCCGTCTGAACGGCACCTGCCTTCCCCCGCCGATTCATTGCGAGCGTTACGAGACCTTCGTCGACGGGCGCTGCATTCCCTGGCGCTGCCCGCCGGATCTGGTCCGCATGCCCAACGGCTATTGCGGCTGCCCGCGTGACGAAATCTACGTCCGTGGCCAGTGCATCCCGCAGCGTTGCCCGCCGGACATGTTCATGACGCGCGACGGTCGCTGCCTGCCTCCGCAGGGATGCCGCCCGCCCATGTTCATGGATCGCAACGGTCGTTGCGTGCCGCCGGTCGGCTGCCGCCCGCCGCTGTTCATGGACCGCTATGGCCGTTGCGTTCCGCCGCAGGGCGAATGCCGCCCGCCGATGGTGCGCGACTTCAACGGCCGTTGCGTTCCGCCGCAGGGTGAGTGCCGCCCGCCGATGGTGCGCGACTTCAACGGCCGTTGCGTTCCGCCGCAGGGTGAGTGCCGCCCGCCGATGGTGCGCGACAACAACGGCCGTTGCGTGCCGCCGCAGGGCGAGTGCCGCCCGCCGATGGTGCGCGACTTCAACGGTCGCTGCGTGCCGCCACAGGGCGAGTGCCGCCCGCCGATGGTGCGCGACAACAACGGCCGTTGCGTGCCGCCACAGGGCGAGTGCCGCCCGCCGATGGTGCGCGACAACAATGGCCGTTGCGTGCCGCCTCAGGGCGATTGCCGCCCGCCGATGGTGCGCGACAACAATGGCCGTTGCGTGCCGCCGCAGGGCGATTGCCGCCCGCCGATGGTGCGCGACGACAACGGCCGTTGCGTGCCGCCGCAGGGCGATTGCCGCCCACCGATGGTGCGCGACAACAACGGCCGTTGCGTGCCGCCGCAGGGCGAATGCCGTCCGCCGCAGATCCGTGACGACAACGGTCGCTGCGTCGCGCCTCCGGGCCGTCCATGCCCGCGTGGCCAGGAGCGGGCCGACAATGGCCGTTGCCGCCCGGTCGCCCAGCAGGCCTGTCCGGATGGCCAGGTCCGGCGTGGCAACCGTTGCCTGCCGGTGGTCGCGCCGCCGGTCAATCCGGGCTCGGAGACGCCGAATTGTGGCCGTGGCCAGCGTCTGGTGAACGGTAGCTGCGTCGACATCCGCCGGCCGCAGCCGCAGTCGCAGGACTGCCCGGATGGGACGGTCTCGCGGCGTGGCCGCTGCGTGCCCACCCAGGCCCAGCAGCCGGATCGGCCGAATCGGCCGGCGCCGGTCGAATGCGGGCCCGACCAGCGTCTGCGCAATGGTCGTTGCGTCGACGTTCCGCCGCAGCGCCAGCGCATGCCTCGCGACCAGCAGGGCCAGCCGCAACAGCAGCCCGATCGCCAGCGGCCGGATACGCAGCAGCAACGCCAGCGGGACAATCAGCCCCAGCGCAACAACCAGCAGCAGGATCGCAAGCGGCCGGATTGCCCGGAAGGCACCACCTTCCGCCGCGGCCAGTGCATGCCGAACCAGCAGGGTGGCGGCGACAATCAGCAGCGGCCGCAGATCCGTCTGCGCGACCAGATCGAGAAGCTGCAGCAGCAACAGCAACAGCAACAGCAGCAATAGGCTGGCGCTTCAGAGTTGCGATGACGGCCGGTCCCCGGCCGTCATTTGCGTTTACGGGTCGCTCCGGGGGCCGCCGCCTCGATCGCCTTCTTCATCACGCTGGGCAGCGCCTCATGCGGCAGATCCGCCGCGCTCGCCCACCAGGCGTCGCCGGGCGCCGGATGCCGATCTGGCAGGCGGGCGTGCCAGATGTCGAGCGTCAGCCGGAAATGGGTGAAGACATGGATGACCGGCAGGGCGATGCGCTGCCAGTCGGCGGCGAGCGGCGCGGACTCGGGACCCGGCGACTTTTTTGCGCCCTGGATCCAGTCCGAGCCCGGAACCTCGGTCATGCCGCCGAGCAGGCCGCGCTCGGGCCGCTTGCGCAGCAAAATCGCGCCGTCGGCGCGGATGGCGACGAAGGCCGCTCCGGCGCGTTCCGGCCGGTCGGTCTTCTCCGCCTTGCGCGGATAGCGCTCTTCGGTGCCGCGCGCATGGGCGACGCAGGCCGTCTCCCACGGGCAGAGCGAGCAGGCAGGGCGCTTCGGCGTGCAGAGCGTGGCGCCGAGATCCATCATCGCCTGCGCATAGTCGCCGGCCCGCTCCAAGGGCGTCAGCTGCGCCTGCAGCGCGCCGATCTCCTTCTTGGCGGCGGGTAGCGGCGTCTCGATCGCGAAGATGCGCGACAGTACGCGCTCGACATTGCCGTCGACGACGGCGGCGGGCTCGTCATGCGCGATCGAGGCGATCGCCGCCGAAGTATAGGCGCCGATTCCCGGCAGTTCGCGCAGGCCGGCGGCGCTTTCGGGGAAACGGCCGCCATGGTCGCGCACCACCGCGTCGGCGCAGGCCTTCAGGTTGCGGGCGCGCGAATAATAGCCGAGCCCGGCCCAGGCCTTCATGACGTCCTCTGTCGGCGCGGCGGCGAGGTCTCCGACCGTCGGCCAGCGCGCGAGGAAGGCCTCGAAATAGGGCTTCACCGTCGTCACATTGGTCTGCTGCAGCATGATTTCCGAGAGCCACACCCGGTAGGGATCGGGCTTCACGCCGGCGCGGCGCTTCGCCGGCGGCGTGCGCCAGGGCAGCACGCGCGCATGGCGGTCGTACCAGGCGAGCAGGTCGGCGGGACGGGGCGGTTGGACGGGCTGAATCATGCCGGGATCATGCTGGAAAGGCCCTTGTCGCGCCAGCGAGCGGGAAGGAGATGCGACGTTCGATCCCGATGGCTTCCAGGAAATCCTCGTCATGGCTTGCGACGAGCAGGGCGCCGTCGAATTCGCGGAGCGCCGCCTCGATCGCCGCGATCGAATCGAAGTCGAGATGGTTCGTCGGCTCGTCGAGGATGAGCAGGCCGGGCGGCGTCGCGCCGCCGAGCACGCAGGCAAGTCCGGCCCGCAGCATTTCGCCGCCGGAAAGCGCATGCACCGGCTTCAGCGCCGCCTGGTTGCGATAGAGAAAGCGCGCCAGAACCATATGGGCGTGGTTGAGGCTGGCATCCGGATTGAAGCGGCGGAAATTCTCGACGATCGACAGCGTGGGATCGAGGAATTCGACGCTCTGGCCGAGCATGGCGCTGGCGACTGGGCGCTGGATGCGGCCGCCGGTCGGCTCCAGCCTTCCGGCCGCGAGCCGCAGCAGCGTCGACTTGCCCGCGCCATTGGCGCCGACCAGCGCGATACGCTCGGGCCCGGTGATGGTGAGGTTCAGCTGGTGGATCGTGGCCGGCAGGTCGGGATAGGCGAAGTCGACGTTCTCGAAGGCGAGAACGGCGCGCCCGGCCGGCAGGCCGGTCGAAGGCAGGCGCAGCGCCAGCGTCTCGACCCGCTCGACTTCCGCCACTGCGCTGGCGAGCAGCTCGGCCGCCTCCTGCCTCTGGCGCTCGGCGCGCTGGCCGAGGGCGCCGGCAGTGCGTTCGCTGCGATCGCGCTTGCCGTCGAGCAGAATCTTCGGCTGGTCGTTCCTGGCGCGGGCCCTGGCGCCACGGCTGTCGCGCTTCTGCTGGCGTTCGACGCTCGCCTGGATCCGGCGCTCCGTCGCCTTGGCCTCGGCCTTGGCGAGGTCGAGTTCCCGCGCGGCATTGGCGCGTTCCGCCGATTTGCGCTCGGCATAGAGGTCGTAGTTGCCGCCATACATGCGCACACCGAGCGCCGAGAGTTCGACGATGCGGTCCATGTCGCGCAGCAGCGCGCGGTCATGGCTGACGACGATCGCCCCCTTCTTCCAGCCGGCGAGGATACGGGCCACGGCGGCACGACCCTCGGCATCGAGGTTGTTGGTCGGCTCGTCGAGCAGGATCAGGTCGGGCTCGGCCAAGAGCAGCGCGGCGAGGCCGAGCCGGGTGCGCTGGCCGCCGCTGAGGCTCTCCATCGGGCGGGCGGAATCCAGCCCGGCGAGGTCGACGGCAGCAAGCGCATCGGCAAGCCGGGTTTCCAGCGTCCAGTCGGCCTCGACGAAATCCTCGTCGGTGCCGACGCCGCGCTCCAGCCGGCCGAGACGTTCGAGATCGGCGGCGATCCCGAGCGCGTCGGCGACGACCTCGCCGGGCTCGGGCTGCACGATCTGACGCAGCAGGCCGATGCGGCCGGCGCGGCTGACCGAGCCCCCTGAGGGCAGGGTCTCGCCGGTGATGATCTTCAGAAGGGTCGACTTGCCGACGCCGTTGCGGCCGACAAGTCCCGTGCGCTCGGCACCGAAGCCGAGGTCGATGTGATCGAGGAGGGGACGGCCTTCGGGGAGAGCAAACGAAACGTCATGCAGGGCCACGAGCGACGCGGCGGCGCGAAGAGACATGGGAGATACCGGAAAAAGAAGCAGGGCGCTGGTGGGCGCACCAAGGACAGGCGGGTTACGGCGATTACGCCGTCGCGGTGGCCTGCTGCTTCATTGTCCTGAACTCCTGTTCCGTCAGTGCGCCTTACTTAGAGACTTCGGGCCCGGTTGCCAAGTGGGCGATGAATTCTGGCCAAGGACCACCTTGCCGTGCATCCGGCCGCGCCTATTTCACCATCTGCGACCCAGAGGCCAGCATGGGCAGTGACAGCGCAAGGTTCGTCGGCGACATTCCCGAACACTATGATAGTGGTCTCGGGCCGGTTCTCTTTGCCGATTACGCGGAAGATGTCGCCCGTCGCGTTGCGGCGCTGAATCCGGCGCTGGTGTTGGAGATCGCGGCCGGAACCGGCATCCTCTCGCGCCGATTGCGCGACTATCTGCCGGCCAGCGTCCGCCTCACGGTCACCGACCTGAACGCACCGATGCTCGAACGGGCGCAGTCGAAGTTCCAGCCCGGCGAACAGGCGGACTTCCAGACGGCCGACGCCATGGTGCTGCCGTTCCGCGACAATTCCTTTGATGCGGTCGTCTGCCAGTTCGGCATGATGTTCTTTCCCGACAAGGGCCGCTGCGATCGCGAGGTGTTCCGCGTGCTGGAGCCGGGCGGGACCTATCTGTTCAGCACCTGGGGATCTCATGCCGACAATCCCTGCGGCCGGATCGCCCACGAAGTCATTTCGCGGTTCTTTCCCGCCGACCCGCCGCAATTCTATCACATCCCCTATTCCTGCTCGGACCCGTTGCCGATCCGCGCCTCGCTGGCGGAGGCAGGCTTTGTCGATATCGGCACCGACTTCGTGACGCGGCGCGGCGCCATTCCGGATGCGCGCGTGTTCGCGGATGGCCTTGTCTATGGCAATCCGACCATCGCCGAGGTTCGGGCGCGCGGCGGCGTCGATCCCGAAGCGCTGGTCGACGCGATCGCGACGGAACTGCGGCGTGAATTCGGTCCCGATCCCGGCCGGATGCCGATGCGAATCCTGGTGTTCCAGGCGAGAAAGCCGGGCTAGCCGGCTTCGTCCCAAGGGGCGACGGGCGAGAATCTCCCCACCAGCGCATCGACGACGACCCTGAGCTTGAGCGGAAGCGGGCGCTGGGCCGGCCAGAGCGCGTGGATCGGCAGCGCGTCGCTGGAAATGTCCGGCAGCACGGTCTCTAGCGTGCCAGCCCGCAAGGCCTGCCCCACGAGCCAGCCCGGCAGGCAGCCTATGCCGTGCCCTGAAATCACCGCGTCGGCGACCGCGTCGGAGCGGTCGAGCGCGAGGCGCGACGAAACCGCGACAACCCGCGTCGCGCCTTCCTGATCCGTCAGCCGCCAGCCCGATTGCCCGCCCCGCCGCCGTTCGAAAATGCAGGCATGTCCTGCGAGGTCCTCTATCTTTCGCGGCCGGCCGGCCCGTTCGAGATAGACGGGCGCGGCGCAAAGCTGCGTTGTCTGCGTACCCAAGCGGCGCGCGACCAGTCCCGACGCGTCGTCGAGCGCGCCGATGCGGACGCCGAGATCGATGCCCTCGGCGGTCAGGTCGGCCACGCGGTTGGAAAAGCCGATGTCGAGTTCCAGCCGGGGGTAGCGAGCCGAGAGTTCGAGCAGCAGCGGGAGGATCCATTGCCGGCCGAACAGGACCGGGATCTCGATTCGGAGCCGCCCGGCCGGCTCGCCTGAGCGTTCGGCGAGGCTCGCCTCGGCGCCGTCCAGCTCCGCGAGCGCCCGCAGGCAGCTTTCGCGGAAACGGACCCCCTCGTCGGTCAGGCTAAGGCTGCGCGTCGTGCGGTGGAAAAGCCGGGCGCCGAGCCGCGCCTCCAGCCGGGCGATACTCTTGCCCACGGCCGAGCGCGTCAGGCCCAGCCGCTCGGCGGCGGCGGTGAAGCTGCCGGCCTCGGCGGTTTCGACAAAGGCGGCGATGCCTTCAAAGCGGGATGTGGGGAGCATCCCGCATCATTCGGGAATTGGATTCCCGAGTAAAGGGACCGGGTGCCTGCATACGATCCCTCCATGCGCGAATAGGCTGCCTCATCGCCTCGCATCGAAAGGACAGGGCATGGCATTTCAGGACAGGACAGTCGCCATCATCGGCGGCGGATCGGGCTTCGGCCTTCGCGTCGCGCATGGCGTGATCGCCGGCGGCGGCACCGTCGTCATCGGTGGCCGCTCGCAGCAAAGGCTTGCCCACGCGGTGGCGGAGCTCGGTCCCTCGGCGCGGGCCCATCCGGTCGATCTTGAAGACCGACCCTCGATCGCCGCCTTCTTCGAGGCGGTCGGTTCGCTCGACCATCTCTTCGTGCCGGCCGCGACCTACAAGGTCGGCCCGATCACCGCGCTTTCGGACGAGGATGCCGAAAGCCCGTTCCGGACCAAGTTCTGGGGTCAGTATCATGCCGTGAAGGCAGCGATCCCGAGGATTTCGCAGGATGGTTCGATCGTGCTGATGGCGGGTGCTGCCGGCGCGCGGCCGCTGAAGGGCGCCGCCGCCTACGCCGCCTGCAACAGCGCCATCGAAGGGCTCGGCCGTGCGCTGGCGCTGGAGCTGGCGCCGGTGCGCGTCAACACCGTGTCGCCCGGCACCATCGACGGCCACCTCTGGCGCAGCCGTCCGGCCGAGGTCTATGAGGCGGCCTTCGCGCACTATTCGACGCTGACGGCGCTCGGTCGCCCCGGCACCGAGGACGAGGTCGCCGAGACCGTGCTGTTCCTGATGCGGAGCGGTTACATCACCGGCTCGTCGCTCTACCCCGATGGCGGCTACGCGCTGCGGTAGGGCGGATCCCCGGCGAGGCGGGCTAGCCCGCCTCGCGATACTGCTCGGCCGTCTCCAGATCGACGGAGACCAGCTGGCTGACGCCGCGCTCGCCCATCGTCACGCCGAACAGCCGGCTCATCCGCGCCATGGTGATCGGGTTGTGGGTGATGGTGACGAAGCGGGTGTCGGTCGTCCGCGCCATCTCGTCGAGCAAATTGCAGAAGCGCTCGACATTGTGGTCGTCGAGCGGCGCGTCGACCTCGTCGAGCACGCAGATCGGCGCCGGATTGGTCAGGAACACGGCGAAGATCAGCGCCATCGCCGTCAGCGCCTGCTCGCCGCCGGAAAGCAGCGTCATCGTCTGCGGCTTCTTGCCGGGCGGGCTGGCCATGATTTCGAGGCCGGCTTCCAGCGGATCGTCGGATTCGGTCAGCTGCAATTCGGCCGCGCCGCCGCCGAAGAGATGGGTGAACAGGCGCTGGAAGTGGCCGTTCACGACGTCGAAGGCGGCCAGCAGCCGCTCGCGACCCTCGCGGTTGAGGCTGGCAATGCCCTGGCGGAGCCGGCGGATCGCCTCGATCAGGTCGTCGCGATCCTTGATCAGCGCCTCGCGCCGGCCGGCCACTTCGATCGCCTCGTCATCGGCGCGAAGATTGACGCCCCCGAGCTTCTCGCGCTCCTGCCGCAGCCGGTCGAGGCGTGTTTCGAGCTGGCCGAGGTCGGGCATCGGCGCGGCCGGATCGATCTCGGCGAGCTTCACCACCTCATGCGGCTCGCAATCGAGGATCTCGAGGATGCGCGATTCGATTTCGAGCCGGCGCTCCTGCGTCGCCTTCAGCCTCTCCTCGCCGCGTCCGCGCTGTTCGCGCGCCTCGGAAAGGGCCGTCATCGCGTCCTGCGAGGCCCTGTCGAAGCTGGACAGCGCCTTCTCGCCTTCGCGCAGCGCGTCGGCGGCATCGCGCTTGGCGGCCTCGGCCCGGGTGATCTCCGAAAGCAGCGCCCGCCGCTTCTGCTCGATCTCGGCCGGCGCGTCGGCAAGCCCTGTCCGTTCCGCCTCGATCTCCTTGCGGCGACCGGCGAGGATGCGGCCCTGGCTCTCGGCGTTGGTGGCGCGTTCGCGCCAGTTCTTGCCTTCGACCGCGATCGCCTCAAGCCGGCGGCGGCGAACCTCCGTCTCGCGCGTCAGGCCATCGGCGGCGGCGCGGGCTTCCGAAAGCGCGCCGCGCTCCTCGGCCACGGCGCCGCGGAGAATCATGACCTGCTGCTGGGCGGCGAGCGGATCGGCCGCTTCGGCCAGCGCGGATGCGGCGCTCGCGTGCTGAGTTTCCGTCTCGGTGACCGAGGCAGCCACCCGCTCGCGCGATTCTTCCAGCGCGGTGCGCCGGCTGGTCAGGCGGCCGGCCTCGCGCTCCACGGCGGCAAGGCGGTTGCGGGCTTCATCCAGCGCGCGCTGCGCGGCGCGGCCGGCATCGCGCACCAAACGTTCCTGCTCCTGCGCGGTGCGGGCGGCAAGCGCCGATCGCGCCAGCGCCGCCTGATGCTTTTCGACCTCGGCGCGGGCGCTGGTGGCCGCTTCCTGCAGTTCCGCCAGCCGGTTGCGGTTGGCGAGCCGCATGGCCGCCGCTGTCGGCGCCTCGGCGGTGGCGACATAGCCGTCCCAGCGCCAGAGGTCGCCCTCGCGCGAGACGAGAAGCTGGCCGGTCTTCAGAAGATTCTGGAGGGTGGGTCCGTCGGTGCGGGCGACGATGCCGACCTGCGCCAGGGCGCGCGTCAGAAGCGCGGGCGCCTTGACCTTGATCGCCAGCGGCTGCGCGCCTTCGGGCAGGGCCGGATCGTCGACGAGTGGCGTGGCGCCGCGCCAATGCGCCGCCACCTGGCGGTCGTCCGAGGCGTCCAGCGCGTCGCCGAAGGCGGCGGCGAGCGCCGCCTCATATCCCTTGGCGACGGAAAGCGTATCGAGAAGCGGCGGCCGTCTGCCGGCCTGCGCGCCGGAACCGAGGATCTTGGCGAGCGTGCGGGCTTCCGTCTCGATGCCGGACAGCGCGCGTTCGGCCTCGGCCAGGGGCGCTCGGGCTGCCGTCTCGCTGTCGCGTGCCAAGGACGTCTGGCGCTCCGCCGCCTGCGCCTTGGCGTCGGCCTCGGCGACGGCAGCCTCGCCGGCGGCGACCGCTTCCTGCGCCGGGGCGACGCCCGGCAGCGCCGCGATCTGGCTGACCAGTGCCGTCAGTTCGCGATCGACATCCGCCAGTTGCGTACGGGCCCGCGCGGTGCGTTCGCCCGCCTCGCGATGGGCGCGCTCCAGCTCGGACTTTCGCGCGGCGATGGCGGCATGGGCGGCGGTCGCCTCGGCGAGCTTGCGCTCGGTATCGGCCAGCTTGGCCTCGGCCTGCCGGCGGGCTTCGTCGGCGTCGGCCTGCTTGCCGACAGCCTCGACATCCTCGCGGCGCAGTCCCTGTTCCTCGATTTCGAGCCGGGCCAGGATATCCGCGTTTTCCCGCACCATGCGCTCCTCGCGCAGGATGTCCTCGTTGAGCTGGGCGAGGCGGCGATCGAGATCGACCAGCCGCTCCTTCATCCGCTTCTCGTCGGCGTCGAGTGCGTCGCGGGCGAGCGTCAGCCGCTGCAGCGCGGCGGCGGATCCCGCCTCGGTCTCGCGCAGGGCTGGCAATCCGCTGGCGGCGACCGCCTGGTCGCGGGCGGCGCGGGCCTGTGCCTCGCTGCGAGCCACCACCGTCTCGCCGGCGGCGGCGAGCGCGGTCTCGGCGTCGCGCATCTGCACGGCGGCGGCGAGCATGCGCAGATAGAGGACGGTCGCCTCCGTCTTGCGGATGTCGGCGGAAAGGTTGCGGTAGCGGTTCGCCTGCCGGGCCTGCCGCTTCAGCGCCTCGAGCTGGTTCTCCAGCTCGGAGAGTACGTCTTCGAGACGCTCGAGGTTCTGCTCGGCCGCGCGCAGCCGGAGCTCGGCCTCGTTGCGGCGGGAATAGAGGCCGGAGATGCCGGCGGCCTCTTCCAGCACGGCGCGGCGGGCCTGCGGCTTGGCCGAGATCAGCTCGCCGATCCGGCCCTGGCCGACCATGGCGGGCGATCGCGCGCCCGTCGAGGCGTCGGCGAACAGCAATTGCACGTCGCGGGCGCGCACGTCCTTGCCGTTGATCTTGTAGACCGAGCCCGATTCGCGCTCGATCCGGCGCGTCACTTCCAGGACGTCGGCGTCGTTGAAGGCGGCCGGCGCCATCCGGTCCTGGTTGTCGACCACGAGGGTGACCTCGGCCGAATTGCGCGCCGGGCGCTTGCCACTGCCGGCAAAGATGACGTCGTCCATGCCGGACGCGCGCATGTTCTTGTAGGAGCTTTCGCCCATCACCCAGCGCAGCGCCTCGACGAGATTCGACTTGCCGCAGCCATTCGGCCCGACGACGCCGGTCAGGCCGGGCTCGATCAGGAAATCGGTGTTCTCGACGAAGGACTTGAAGCCGTGGACGCGGAGCCGCGTGAATTTCATGACGCGGGACCGGAACTGGAGGGCGCGGACTGCGAGAAGAGAGACTGCATAGGAAAAACCCTCCCGGCGACGGGAGGGCCTGACATTGGATCGAACGGAAGATAACCGTCGCGAAGACGCCTCGGCGACGTCGCGACGGCGGACAGCGGAAGGGGCGGGCGCTTAGGCCAGCAGCTTGTCCATTTCCTCGATCGTGAGGGCACCCGGGTTCCTGTTCCCGTTGATGAAGAAGGTCGGGGTGGCGTTGACGCCGAAGACGTTCGCGCCCCGTTCCTTGACGGCATTCACTCCATCGAGCAGGGCCTGGTTTTTCAAGGTGAGCTCGAAAGTCTCCTGTGTAAAACCAACCTGCTTGGAAAGCTCGAGAAGGGCGGGGACGGGGTTGTCGACGAAGGCCCACTTTTCCTGCTGGTCGAACAGGAGGTCGACCATGGGGAAGAAGTTGTTGTTGGGGGCGGCGTGGCACAGCATGATGGCGGCCGTCGCCAGCGGGTCGAGCGGGAAGTCGCGGAGGATGAAGTTCACCTTGTTGGTGTCGACATACTTTTCGCGGAACGGCTTCCAGGTCGTGTCGTGGAAGTGCTTGCAGTGCGAGCAGGTCAGCGAAGCGTACTCGACGACGCTTTGCGCGGACTTCGGGTCGCCGAGCTGGTTGTCACCGAGCGGACCGGGCTTCAGCAGTTCGGCGAGGTCGACCTTGTCGGCGGCGGCGGCCGAGCGCGGCAGCATCGACACGGCGCCGAGGGCGAGCGAACCGGCACCGACCTGGCCGAGAAACTGTCTGCGATTGAACTTCAAGATCCTGCATCTCCTTTTGCCCCGGCGCCGTACTGGCGTCCGGACAGCGGAACGAATGGCACGCTTGGCGCGAAACCTACCACATCAAATATGGCGTTTCTCGATAAGTTGAAGGGAGAGGGGCTTGCCGCCGGTCGTCAGGGACGCCTGGCCGAGGCGTAGACGCCGCGCCCGAGCCGCTCGAGCGCCTGGCGCAATCCGTCGCTTTCGACCGAGGCGACCGTTTCGATCACCTGGGCCTCTTCGGCGGGCGAGAGCGGGGCAGGGGCGACGGCCGCCTTGCGCGGAGACGACACCGCACCCTGCACGATCTTTAGCTGCGACACAGCGCCGAAGCCCAGGAAGCCGTTGATCCGGTCCAGCATGACGCCGGTCTCGTGCTGCAGGTAGATCGCCATGCCGGCGTCGACGCGGACGACGAGCGTGGCGCCCGCCGGCGCCTTCGCCTGGTCGCGCCGCGGCCAGGTGATCTTTTCGGGCATCGTGGTGGTCGCGTAGCGCGGTCCCACGATGTCGGCCCAGGACGAAATCAGGTCGGCGGTAGCGAAGCCGCGCTTGGCGCAGACTGGCGCGATCACGCTTCCGATCAGCGCGCCGATCGACTGGGCGCCGGACTTGACCTTGGGATTGGGATTGTCGCTCATGCCCGTCTTGTCGCACGACGGCGGGGCGCTGTGAACGTGCCGCTCGTCAGGGATTCGCCGATTCCGTCAAAATGTCTCAGCGACGATTTGATTAATTCTAATGATTTCAATAGCTTGTGAATGAATTCCGGCTCCTTGACACGAGTTGGAGGCGTCACTATGGTGCGCGCGGTTTCGGGGCGGTACTAAGCTTTGTGAGGCTTTCTCGTACTTGGCAGGGATGACGCGATGAGCGACATGGGTTCGCCAAGTGACGAAGAGAAGATCAGGCGGATGGCTGAGGACGAAGCCGCGCTCTCGGCAAGGCTGCGCGCGCTCAGTCACAAGCTGGACAAGGCTCGTGACGAAGCGCAGGCGGCCGAGCGGGCACAGCCGTCGAACGAGGTTACTGCGCGGGGCATGAGCCTCGCGTTTCGTATCGTCGGCGAGTTCGTGTCGGGCGTGCTGGTCGGTGCCGGCCTCGGCTGGCTTATCGATCACTGGCTAGGCACATCCCCCTGGGGCTTGATCGTGCTCTTGCTGCTCGGTTTCGTTGCGGGCGTCCTGAACGTCCTGCGCGCGGTCGGCAAGGTTGCGCAGCCCGAGGCTCGGCAGGTGTCGCGCCGGGGCAAGAAAACGTAGTTATCAATACGGTCGCGGCATTGGCTGCGGTCAGACTCTGGCGAAGAAGGCGGGCTCGGTGGCGAACGATCCGATCCATCAGTTTCACATCAAGGAATTCTTCCCGCTCGGCCAGTTCGGCGGCATGGAGTTCCACTTCACCAATTCCGCCTTTGCCATGATCGCAACGGTGGTGATCGTGACGGGTTTCCTGCTCATCTCCACGGCGAAGCAGAGCCTGATCCCGGGTCGCCTCCAGTCCGTCGCGGAAATGGCGTACGAATTTGTCGCGGGAACACTCCGATCTAGTGCCGGCAAGGAGGGGATGCGCTTCTTCCCCCTCGTGTTCTCGCTGTTCATGTTCATCCTGGTCGCGAACTTCTTCGGAATGTTCCCCTATTTCATGACTGCGACCAGCCAGATCATCATCACCTTCGCCCTGGCGATGACCGTGATGCTCACGGTGGTGATCTACGGTTTCGTCCGCCACGGCTTCGGCTTCCTCGGCCTGTTCGTGCCGCATGGCGTTCCGATGGCGGTCGTGCCGCTGGTTTCGGCGATCGAGGTCATCTCGTTCCTGTCGCGTCCGATCAGCCTCTCCGTCCGTCTCTTCGGCAACATGCTGGCCGGTCACATCACGCTCAAGGTCTTCGCCGGCTTCGTCGCCAGCATGGCCGGCCTCGGCGCCATCGGCGTCGGCGGCGCGATCCTGCCGCTGGTCATGACGGTCGGCCTGACCGCTCTCGAATTCCTGGTGGCATTCCTCCAGGCCTACATCTTCACGGTCCTTACCTGCATGTATCTGAACGACGCCCTCCACCCCGGGCATTGATCAGCAGGTCGGCGAAGGTACACGTTCTTCCAACCCGAAATTTCGACTTCAAGGAGCATAAAATGGAAGCGGAAGCTGCAAAGTTCATCGGTGCTGGTCTTGCTTGCTTTGGCATGGCCGGAACGGCTCTCGCCCTCGGCAACATCTTCTCGAGCTACCTGACGGGCGCGCTGCGCAACCCGTCGGCTGCCGATGGCCAGTTCGGCCGCCTCATCCTCGGCTTCGCCGTCACCGAAGCGCTGGGCATCTTCTCGCTGCTCGTCGCGCTGCTCCTGCTCTTCGTGGTCTGATCCCGTCAGGCCGCCTTCGGGCGGCCGGGTGAAGCCTCATGCGGCGGCCTCGGGCCGTCGCATGTCAATTGTATTTCGATCTGGGGTCTTCGATGACTTGGTTCATCTCGCCTGCATACGCCGAGGATGCCGCGCCAGCGTCGGCTCCGGCCGACGGCCAGCCGGCGCCGACTGAGACTCACACCGAGGTCGGTCACGCGGCAGGGGAGAAGGCTCCTTTTCCGCCTTTCGATACCCACAAGTACCCGTCGCAGATCCTCTGGTACGTGATCTGCTTCGGCCTTCTCTACCTCCTGATGAAGCGCGTCCTCGTGCCGCGTCTCAGCACGATCGTCGAGGGCCGCGCTGCGCGGATCGCCGGTGATCTGGAGGAGGCGCAGCGCCTGCGCGTCGAGTCCGACAAGGCGCTCGGCACCTACGAGAAGGCTCTTGCGGATGCGCGCTCTTCGGCTCACGCCATTGCGCAGTCGGGGATGGACGAGGCCAAGGCCGCTGCCGTCAAGCAGCGCGCGGAAATCGAGTCCTCGCTGAGCGCCAAGCTCGACGCCGCCGAAGCGCGGATCGGCGAGATCAAGGCGAAGGCGCTTGGCGATGTCGGCGCGATCGCCGAGGAAACCGCTTCCGCCGTCGTCGCGGCGCTGTCGGGCCAGCAGCCGACTTCGGACGAGGTGGCAGCCGCCGTCTCTTCCGTGTCGTCGTCGAAGTAAGGGGCTGAGATCATGGAATTCGATGCTTCCTTTTTCGCACTCGTCGGCCTGATCCTCTTCTTCGTGCTGCTCGCCTTCGTCGGCGTGCACACGAGCCTGGGCAAGGCGCTCGACAAGCGCGCCGAGAGCATTGGCAAGGACCTGGACGACGCCAAGCGTCTCCGCGAGGAAGCGGCGGCCTTGCTCGCCGACTACCAGAAGCGGGCGCGCGAGGCCGAGGCCGAGGCGCAGACCATCGTCGAGAAGGCCCGTCGCGAAGCCGCGGCGATCGCCGACGAGGCGAAGGCCCAGATGGAAGACTATGTCACCCGTCGCACCAAGATGGCCGAGGACAAGATCGTCCAGGCCGAGCATCAGGCTCTGCAGGAAGTGAAGGCGCTTTCCGCTGATGTCGCGATTGCTGCGGCCGAGAAGATCCTGTCGGCCAAGCTCAAGGGCGCGGCCGGCGCCGATCTGGTCGCCTCGTCGATTGCCGACGTGAAGAACCGCCTCAACTGACGAGGAATTCCTCGTCGAAACGATCCACGCCGTCGGCACTGCCGGCGGCGTTTTCTTTTGCGAGCAGCGCACGGATGGGCGCGAAGCTGGTCCGGTGCAGCGGGCAGGCGCCGAGGCTGGCGAGCGCGTCGAGATGGAAGGCGGTGCCGTAGCCGACATGCCGCTCGAAGCCATAGTCCGGATAATGCGCCGCGGCGCGCACCATCATGCGGTCGCGTGTCACCTTGGCGACGATCGAGGCGGCGGCGATCGATACGGAGCGGCCGTCGCCCTTGACGAAGGCCTCGCCGCGGCAGGCGAGGCCAGGCGGCACGTCGTTGCCGTCGACGAGCACATGGTCGGCCGCATGTGGCAGGCCGCGGACGGCCTGCGCCATGGCCCAGAGGGTCGCCTGGCGGATGTTGGTGGTATCGATCCGGAGCACCGACGCCGCGACCACCGACACGTGCGCCGACGCCATGATCTGTTCGAACAGCGCCTCACGCACGGCGGCAGTCAGCTTCTTCGAATCGTTGAGCCCGTCCGGGATCCGTATGGGGTCGAGGATCACCGCCGCCGCCACGACTGGTCCGGCGAGCGGGCCGCGACCGACCTCGTCGACACCGGCGATCGCCTTGTGGCCGCTGCGGCGCAGCCGTCGCTCGATGGCGTCGGTTGGGACTGGAGGGAGCTCGAACAGGAGCGGCGATTCGGATGTGCGGCGTGCCATGCCGTGAAATTCCGCGACGCGCCGCCCGAATGCAAGGCGGCAGATTGGCGGTGGAGGCGCCACGGCGCGCCACCGCTTGAACACAAACGGGCGCTGGATGATCCCCGCGCCCGTTCGTCGAAAGGTCCTGCAACGAGACGCGCGGAGCGCCGCGCCGTCAGCCGCCGCCGAGCTGGCGGAACTCGTTCTTCAGGAAGTTGCCGACCCGCTTGCCGCGGTTGCGCGCCTTCTGGAAGGCGGTCTGATCGACGAAATAGGTGTGCAGGATGCTGTCGCGCGACATCGGCAGCTCGCCGGTCGGGTCTACCGAGTGCCAGGTATTGTCGCCGACCGCGAAGGCGTAGCCGTGGTTCGGGATGAAATCCATCTGCTTCACCCGCGTGAACTTGCCGTCCGCGCCTCGCGAAGAGAACACGGTGCCGACGCCGTTCAGCGATTCGTCGCGCGGCAGGTAGAGCTGGACTGTGATGCCCTTCCAGTGCGTATCGGTGTGCTCGGCGATCCGGTAGCCGGAGGTGTCGCGCGTCAGCATCGGGATCGGGAAGAAGTCGGTTGGCTTGTAGGCGCTGCCGAAGCGGCGCTTCAGGCCCGGGCCCAGGCGCTCGACGAAGGCGTCGCGCACGACGTCGGAGCAGAGCGCCGCGCCGACCAGGTTCCAGAGCGTCTTCCGGCGGCCCTCCAGGTGGCGCAGATATTCCGGGAAGAGGTCTACCTTGACGCGGGTCGAGCTGCCATCATTGCGGATGTTGACGTTGCCGCGGCCCGCGAGCGCGCGAAAATGCCCGGCCGACGGCATCAGCTCCTGCATTTCGGCATAGACATCGGCCGGGAAGATGCCGTCGAGGACGAGGTGATAGAACGGCTCCTCGAAGGCCTCCGCCGAACGGATCGCCTGAGCGATGTGGCTGGTCAGGTAGTTGAGATCCGTATGCGCGGACTTGAGCACGGGCGCCTCGCATGAAGGGTTATGGAATTGTCACACTCTAGTCGGCGCGGCGGCGGGGGGCAATTGCGAACGCGCCGGTAGCGGCCGCTCCTGCACGCAACCCCGGATCATTTCACCTTGAGGCGGATCATCACCGCGCGGCCGCCCGCTTCGAGATCGACGCGGCGGACCTCAACGCCGGCCATGGTATCCATGAGGTCGACGAGCTTGCGGAAGCCGTAGTTGCGCGGGTCGAAGTCGGGCATGCGCTTCGACAGGATTTGTCCCACCTGGCCGAGATGCGCCCAGCCATCGTCGCCGGAGACGTCCTCGATGGCGGCGAAGATGTCGTCGCGCGGCAGGCGCGGCGCCGTCTGGGGCGTGGCCTTGGTCGCCTTGTTCGAGGCGCCGTTTCCTTCCTGGCGCTCTTCGGCCAGCAGCAGGTCGCAATAGAAGAAGCGGTCGCAGGCTGCGACATAGGGCTTGGTCGATTTCTGCTCGCCGAAGCCATAGACGGCGAGGCCGTCCTCGCGGATGCGGCTCGCGAGCGTGGTGAAGTCGCTGTCGCTGGAGGCGATGCAGAAGCCGTCCAGGCCCTTCTCGTGCAGCATGTCCATCGCCTCGATGGCGAGCTTCATGTCGGTGGCGTTCTTGCCGACGGCGGCCGGCGGCACATGCACCGGCGTCAGCGCGTGCGAATGGAGAAGGGGCTGCCACTGGGTCATCGCGCTCGAGGCGAAGTGGCCGTAGACGCGGCGGATGACGACGCGGCCGATGGTCGAGGCCTCGCGGATGATGATCGGCAGGAAATCGGCGCGGACATTGTCGGCGTCGATCAGGAGCGCCAGCTTCTGTGTCGCCCCGGGATGTGGATCCGCCAATTTTCACTCCGATCGTTGCGATGGAGGCGCCTGCTGGACCATGACGCGGCGCGCCTGTCACCCGCGCGCCAGATGCATCCTCCTAGCACAAATGTGGAAGGCTGCGGCTGATTTAGAACAGGCTGAGCTGCGCCGGGGGCTGCACGGGCGGGGAAAACTGGTCGGTCCGGAGCTTCAGGTGGCGGCGATTGAGGCCAAGGCGCTGGGCCGCGATCTCGAAACGGCGGCCGATCTGCCACGCATAGGGACCTTCGCCCTTCTGCCGCTTGCCGAACTCGGAATCATAGTCCTTGCCGCCGCGCATCGAGCGCAGCACGGAGAGGACATGACGGAAGCGGTCCGGATAGTGCCGCAACAGCCATTCCTTGAAGATCTCGCTGACCTCGAGCGGCAGGCGCAGCAGCACGTAGCCCGCCTCGGTGGCGCCGGCTGCCGCCGCCGCGTCGAGGATGCGCTCGATTTCCGAATCGTTCAGCGCCGGGATGACGGGCGCGACCAGCACGCCTACCGGGACGCCGGCGTCGGCAAGGCCGCGCAGCGCGTCGAGCCGGCGGCCGGGCGTCGCCGCCCTCGGCTCCATGTCGCGCGCCAGCTTGCGGTCGAGGGAGGTGATCGAGAGCGCCACCTTGGCGAGGCCGCGCTCGGCCATGCGACCGAGAATGTCGACGTCGCGCAGCACCAGCGCCGACTTGGTGACGATGCCGACCGGGTGGTTGAAGCGCTCCAGCACCTCGAGGATGTCGCGCATCATCCTGTGCTGGCGCTCGATCGGCTGGTAGGGATCCGTATTGGTGCCGATGGCGATCGTGCGCGGCTTGTAGCCGGGATCCGAAAGCTCCTTTTCCAGCAGCTTGGCGGCGTCGGGCTTGTAGAAAAGCTTCGATTCGAAATCGAGCCCCGGCGACAGGCCCATATAGGCGTGCGTTGGCCGGGCGAAGCAGTAGGAGCAGCCATGCTCGCAGCCACGATAGGGATTGATCGACCGGTCGAAGGCGAGATCCGGTGAATCGTTGCGGGTGATGATGGTGCGCGCTTTCTCCGGCATCACCTCGGTCTTGAAGGGCGGCAGTTCGTCCAGCGTCTGCCAGCCGTCGTCGAACGGGATCGACTGGAAGCGTTCGAAGCGCCCAGAGCTGTTGCTCTGGGCGCCGCGGCCGCGCCGACGGTCAGGGTCGATCGGCGCGGCCAGGGATGGCTCCGCGGGCATGAGCAGCGGGTCGAGATGCGGGGGGAGGGAGCGGGCGAGCGACATGCCCTGACTCATACGCCGCGACAGGGAACAAAACAAGAACAATGCATCTTGCGACGCAACGTCTCTGCTGTTTCGTCTCGCAGTCGCAAAAAAGTCGGTCTAAGATCGAAACGATGATCAGCGTGATCCTTTCCACTCAGAACGATGAAATGGCGTTGGCCCACGCGCTGGCGGCGCTCGTGCCGGCGGCTGCCGACGGCACCGTGCGCGAGGTCATCGTGGTCGACGCCCGCTCGACGGACGAGACGCTTGCCGTCGCCGACGCGGCCGGCTGCAAGATCGTCGTCGGTTCCGGCGATCGCGGCGCCGATCTCGCGGCGGGCGCGGCTGCGGCGCGCTCGGACTGGCTGCTCTTTCTCTCGCCCGACGTCATGCTGGAGCCCGGCTGGCAGCGCGAGGTGCGCGACTTCATGGATCGACTGGCGATGTCGGGGGCGGGCGGCAATCGCGCTGCATCCTTCCGCCATGCCGATGCCGGTTTCGGCTGGCGCGCGCGCCTTTCGGAGGTTCGCGCCTCGGTACGCTCGCGCCTGTTCGCCTCGCCCTCGCGCAAGGAGGGTCTGCTGGTGCCGGCGAGCCTCTATCGCGCCGTCGGTGGCCATCGCGCGCGGCCCGGCAATGTCGAGCGCGATCTCGCCCGCCGCATCGGCCGCGGGCGCCTTTCCTTCCTGCGCTCGCGCGCCGTATCGCGGACCGTGGTGGCCTGATCAGGCCTGGAGCTTGCCGCGCTTCAGGTGCTCGTCCAGGCGCGGCATGATCTCGACGAAGTTGCAAGGCTGGCTGCGATAGTCGAACTGCACGCTGAGGATGCCGTCCCAGGCGTCCTTGCAGGCACCGGGCGAACCCGGAATCGCGAAGATGAAGGTCGAGTTCGCGAGCCCCGCCGTGGCGCGCGACTGGATCGTCGACGTGCCGATCTTGTCGTAGCTGATGCGATGGAACACTGCCGAGAAGCCGTCCATACGCTTCTCGAACAGCGGCTCGACCGCCTCGGGCGTGACGTCCCGGCCGGTGAAGCCGGTGCCCCCCGTGGTGATGACGACGTCGATCTCCGGATCGCTGATCCAGCAGGAGACGATGGTGCGGATCTCGTCGATATCGTCGGGGACGATCGCCCGCTCGGAAAGGGTGTGGCCGGCGGCTTCGATCCGGTCGGCGAGCGTCTTGCCGGACTTGTCGTCCTCAAGCGAGCGCGTGTCCGATACGGTAAGCACGGCGAAACGGACCGGAATGAACGGAAGGCTTGGGTCGGTCTTGGTCATGGCCCGGATCCTCGTGCGCGCTGCTGGGGCACAGAGATATCCCTCGGCGAGGGCGGAGGAAAGCGCTAGCTGCCGGCCGTCATGGTTGCGACGACCCACCATGCCGGATGGGCGTTGGAAAGAGCGGCGGCGGCGCGCTCGGCCTCGGTCCACGTGGCGAAGAGTCCGAATATCGTGGCGCCCGATCCGGACATCCGCGCCAGCCGGCAACCGTCCGTAGCCGCCATCTCGGCGAGACTCGCCGCGATCAGGGGCAGGGCGGCGATTGCCGGATTCTCGAGGTCGTTGCGCGTCGTCTTGAGCCATTCAGCGACGGCTTCAGCGTCGGAGAAGACGGGCGGCAATGCTGGCAGCGGCGGATTGTCGGCCCGGGCGAGGCCACGGAAGACGGCAGGAGTCGAAACGGCGACGCCGGGATTGACCAGCACCATCGGCAGCGAGGGGAACCCCGGCAGGGGTTCGATCGTCTCGCCGATGCCGGTCGCCCGGAGTGGCGTCGAGATCAGGCACATCGGCACGTCGGCGCCGAGCCTCTCCGCCTGCGTCCGCAAGGTGTCGGCCGCCGTCGCAGGCAGGGGGGCGATCTCGGTCAGCAGGCGGAGCGTCGCCGCCGCGTCGGCCGAACCGCCGCCGATGCCGGAAGCAACGGGGAGGCTCTTGGTGAGGCGAAGGTCGAAGCCGTCGATCCGACCGCCGGCCGTCGTATGGGCGAGCGCGGCGCGCAGCACCAGATTGTCGGGGCCGGCCTCGAGCCCGGCCGCGAAGGGGCCTGTAATCGTGAGCCGCGGCTCGGTCGTGGAAGGGTTGGCGATCGCCTCGATCGCGTCGCCGATCCCGGCGAACGCGACGAGGCTGTCCAGCAGGTGATAGCCATCGGCGCGACGGCCGATGACGTGTAGGGCGAGGTTGATCTTCGCCGGCGCGAAGGCCGCGCCGAGCCGGCGGCCCGGCCCGGCGACGGGCCGGACGTCTTCCGCCGCGGTCACTGCGCCGTGTCGAACTGCGGAATGTCGATGACCAGGCCCGGCACGATGAGGTTCGGGTTACTGAGCTTGTCGCGATTGGCGGCGATCAGCCGGCTGTAGAGTTCGCCGTCGCCATAGACCTTGAGCGCGATCTTCCAGAGGCTGTCGCCGGCGCCGATGGTGATGCGGCTCGGGCCTTCCGCGCGCGGCGAGGTGGCGGAACCGGCCTTGGCCGGCTCGCTGTTTGACGCATCGGTCTTGGTCGTGTCGGTCTTGGCGCTGTCGTCCTTCGACTGTGCGGCCTTTTCCTCCGCCTCGACCTTGTCGAGACCGTGCGCGAGCTTGGCGAGGATGCGTTCCTTGTCCGCCGGCTCGGGGTTCAGGTCGCGGGCATGCGCCCACTGGAACGTCGCCTCGAGCTTGCGGCCGACCTTCCAGTAGGCGTCGCCGAGATGGTCGTTGATGGTGGCGTCGTCGGCCTTGATCGAGATGGCGCGCTCGAGCTGCGCGACGGCTTCGTCGTACTTGCCCTGCTTGTAGTAGGCCCAGCCGAGGCTATCGACGATGTAGCCGTCATTCGGCCGGAGCTCGACGGCCTTCTTGATCATGTCGGTGGCGCGGTCGAGGTTGAGACCGCGATCGATCCAGCTGTAGCCGAGATAGTTGAGCACCTGCGGCTCCTCGGGCGCAATTTCCAGCGCCTTGAGGAAGTCCGCCTCGGCCTTGGCCCATTCCTGGCCGCGCTCATAGGCGATACCGCGGAAATAGTAGATCAGCCAGTTGCGCGGATTGTCCTCGGTGAGGGCGTCGATCGCCTTGGTGTAGAGCTTGGACGCCTCGCCATAGCGCTTGCCGGTGCGGTTGATCGTGGCGAGCGTCGTCAGCGCGTCGATGTCGCGCGGGTTGGCGGCGATGAGACGCTTCAGCCGCTTGATGGCCTGGTCGGACTTGCCGGCTGCGTCGAGGCTGAGGGCGACCTGGAGGTCGGCATTGCGGCGCAGCGGCGAGGTCTTCGCCACCTGCTCGAAGATGGGGATCGAGCGGTCGAAGCGCTGCGCGTTCTGCGTCAGGTCCCCGAGCGCCATGATGACGAGGTCGTTGGACGGCTGCAGGTAATTGGCGAGCCGCAGGTAGATCGTCGCGAGGTCGGCGCCGCCATTCTCGCCGCCAAGCGCCGAGCCCAGGCCGTACAGAACCTCGCCGGCGCCTTCCTGCGCGTTGCGCACGAGCGGCGCGGGCTTCTTGCCGGCGTTGAGCTCCTTCTGGAGCGCGGCGATGACGGGATGGCCGACGCTGTTCTCGGTGAAGCTGATTAGGGCCTTCTTGGCCTCGTCGACCTTGCCGGCGCGCGCCAGGATCCGGGCGTAGGCCTCGGTGACGCGGAGCGAGCCGCCTTCGGCCTCATAGGCGGCCGTGATCGCCTTCACCGCCGCGTCGGTGCGGCCGGCGTTTTCGTTGATCAGCGCCGTATTGAAGTTCTTGAACACCGAATACCATTCGGGGCCCTGCATGGTGTCGACGATCTTCAGCGCCGCGTCGGTCTGGCCCTGGCCCTGCGCCGCCCAGGCGGAAAGCAGGCCGGACGAGATATTGGCGAGCGGACCGCGGTCGCTCTTGCCGAGATGCTTGCCCGCCTCGGCGAACTTCTTGTCCTTGAGCGCCTTCACGCCGAGGACCATCTGGCCCATCCGCATTTCCGGGTCGAGCTCGACCAGCCGCTGAGCCAGCGGAATGGCGCGATCGATGCGGCCATTGGCGATCAGCAGCGTGAACGTCCGTTCGAGCAGGATCGGATTATCGGGATCCTGGCTCAGCGCTTCCTCGAACAGCGCGGTCGCCGAATCATAGTCCTGCGCCGAGATCGCGCTGAGCGCCGCCAGATAGCTGCCGGAAAGCGTCGGCATCGCGTCGTCGAGCAGTTCGGCGACCGATGGTTCGCCGCGCGCCGCGGCTCCGGCCATCAGGCTGGTGCTGGCGAGCAGGGCAAAGCACACCGCAACGGTGCGAAGCGGTCGGACGAGGGAAGGCAGCGTGCGGCGCATCGAAATCCTGTCTGATACCGAGTGCAGGTATGGATCCTCGTTCACGAGGTGGTCCATGAGGATGGCGCTTTTGAGACCACCCCGCAAGCGGCAGCACCGCGAGCGGCGGCAGTTTCCCTGCCGCCGCTCGCGGTGGCTGGCTGTCAGTGCGCGCGCTCGATGCAGAAATCGATGACTTCGAGCAGGGAGGCCTTCCAGGCGCTTTCCGGGAAGGTCGCCAGCGCGTCGCGCGCCACCGTGCCGTAGTGGCGGGCGCGCTCGATCGTCTCCTCGATCGTCTTGTGCGAACGCAGCAGGCCGATCGCCTTTTCGAGGTCGCCGTCCTGGATCTCGCCCTTTTCGAGCGTGCGCTGCCAGAAGGCGCGCTCGGCCTCGGAGCCGCGCCGGTAGGCGAGCACGACCGGAAGCGTGATCTTGCCCTCGTGGAAGTCGTCGCCGACATTTTTGCCGAGATCGGCGGAGTTGCCGCCGTAGTCGAGCGCGTCGTCGATCAGCTGGAAGGCGAGGCCGAGATTGGTGCCGTAGGAACGGAAGGCGGCGCGGGCGTCGCGGCCCTTGTCGGCGATGATCGGGCCGACTTCGGCGGCGGCCGAGAACAGCGCCGCCGTCTTGGCCTTGATCACGGCCAGGTATTCGTCCTCGGTGGTCGCCATGTTCTTGGCGGCCGAAAGCTGCATTACCTCGCCCTCGGCGATCACCGTGGCGGCGGCGGAAAGCACGTCGAGCGCGTCGAGCGAGCCGACCTCGACCATCATGCGGAAGGCTTGGCCGAGCAGGAAATCGCCGACCAGCACGCTTGCCTGGTTGCCCCAGACCATGCGCGCCGTCTGCTTGCCGCGCCGCATCTCGCTCTCGTCGACGACGTCGTCATGCAGGAGGGTTGCGGTGTGCATGAACTCGACACTGGCCGCGAGCTTCACATGCGCATCGCCGCGATAGCCGGACATTCGCGCCGCCGCAAGCGTCAGCATCGGACGCAGCCGCTTGCCGCCAGACGAGATGAGATGCTGGGCGACCTCGGGGATCATCTCCACATCAGACCCGGCCTTGGACAGGATGATCTGATTCACCAGATCCATATCGGCCGACACAAGCGCGACGAGAGGTTCGATCCGGGCTGCGCCCTTCTTCTTGCTCTCGTCGAGCGGAACTACCAATCCCACGGGCAACGCTCCCGGTTCGCCTCTGTTTCGCCGGGGACAATAGGGGGGGAGAAGGATCGGAACAAGTGACACGATGGCCCACGGAGGCACGGAAGGGACGGATCGACGATTTTGATGCTGCGGCGCGGCAGCGTTGACGCCGCGATGCACGCATCATTGCCGCCGCGCCCGCCCGGCCTTAGGGTCGAAGCTGTGGAACATTGCCGGATGCGGCCTTCGAGGGGATATGGAAGAGCTTATTCGTACCAATGACATCGTGCTGATTTCTTTTGTCGAGGCGCTCCTGAAGGATGCGGGCATCGAGCATCTCGTCGTCGACCAGAACATGAGCGTCATGGAAGGTTCGCTCGGCGTGCTGCCGAGGCGGATTCTTGTGACGAGCGACGAGGTCGAGGATGCGCGCGCACTCCTGACCGATGCGGGAATCGGCGACGAACTGCGGCCGGAGACGAGATAGGCGATGCTGGCGTCCGCGATCGAGACCACGGTCGATGCGTTCCTGGGCGGCCGCGTCGAGGCGGTGCAGCCGGCGCGGGGGCATCATCGTTCCGGTCTCGACGCGGTCATCCTCGCTGCCGCGCTCGGCGCGGGCGCATCCGGCCGCGCGGTCGATCTCGGCGCGGGAGCCGGCGTCGCCGGTCTTGCACTGGCGGCCCGGGCTGGCCGGCTGCGGCTGGTGCTGGTCGAGCGCGAGCCGGATCTCGTCGCCTGCGCGAGCGAGGCGCTTGCCCGGCCCGCCAATGCCGGCTTCGCCGCCCGGGTCGAGGTGGTGCGCGCGGATCTCCTTGCCGGTGCGGCGCGCAAGGCGGCGGGTCTCGAAGCGGCCAGCTTCGATCATGCCCTGATGAACCCGCCCTTCCACGATGCCGGCCGCGTCCGTGCCTCGCCGGATGATTTCCGCGCCCGCGCGCATGTGCTGGGCGTGGGCGGGCTGGATGACTGGTTCCGTGCCGCCGCCGCATTGGTCCGGCCGCAGGGCACGCTGTCGACGATCCTGCCGGCCGACAGGCTGCCGGCGATTCTCGCCGCCTGCGACGGCCGCTTCGGCGGCCTGGCCGTGCTGCCGCTGCACCCGCGCGCCGACGATCCCGCGACGCGCGTGCTGGTGCGCGGCGTCAAGGGCAGCCGCGCCGCGATGCGCCTGCTGCCCGGTCTCGTGCTGCATGGTGGCTCCGGCTCCTCGTTCCAGCCAGGCCTTGTCGCGATCCTGCGCGACGGCGCGTCGCTTGCCGATATCCATCCCGTCTGGTCCGACCCGCAATGGGGCGAGGCCGCAACCGATCCCTCCTGAAGGTCTGATCGCCGTGTTCCAGGATCTCATGTCAGCCATTCGCAAGCGGCTTCCGGCCCGTTTCCGCAAGGAGGAGGTGGTCGTGCCGGTCGTCCGCCTCGCAGGCGTCATCGGCGCCGTCTCGCAGTTCCGCACCGGGTTGACGCTTTCCGGCGTCGCGCCGCTGCTGGAGCGCGCCTTCGCCATGAAGCAGGCGCCGGTGGTTGGCATCGTGATCAACTCGCCGGGCGGCTCGCCGGTCCAGTCGCACCTCATCTTCAAGCGCATCCGCGCGCTTGCCGAAGAGAACAAGAAGGACGTGATCATCGCGGTCGAGGACGTCGCGGCGTCCGGCGGCTATCTGATCGCCCTCGCCGGCGACGTCATCATCGTCGATCCGAGTTCCGTCGTCGGCTCGATCGGCGTCGTCTCGGCCGGTTTCGGCTTCGAGAAGCTGATCGAGAAGATCGGCGTCGAGCGCCGCGTCTATACCGCCGGCGAGAGCAAGGCGATGCTCGATCCGTTCAAGCCGGAAAAGGAATCCGACGTCCAGCACCTGAAGTCGCTGCAGCGCGACGTGCACGACATGTTCATCGATCTGGTGCGGGCGCGGCGCGGCGAGCGGCTTGCCGATGATCCGACGCTGTTCTCCGGCGCCTTCTGGTCGGGGGCGCGAGGGCTGGAACTCGGCCTTGTCGACCGGATCGGCGACCTGCGCTCCTATCTGCGCGGCCGGTTCGGCGACAAGGTGCGCATGGTGCTGGTCGCGCCGAAGCGCGGCGTGTTGGCGCGATTTGGCGGCGGCGGGGCTGGCGGCCTTGCCTCTGCCGCGATTGCGGACAATATGGTGGAGAGTGCGGTTTCCAAACTGGAAGAACGCGCGCATTGGAGCCGGTTCGGGCTCTAGCTGCAGGCCGGGTCTCCGCGCCATTCCAAGGCGGATGGGCCAGGGACTCGACAGGGAAGGATAGGATGATGCCGCAGGTTGTGATGTTGGCGCTTCTCGGCACCTTGGGCGTGATCACCGCCCGGACCCTCATGCGGACGCGCGAGCGCGTCGCGGTCCGGATGCGGGAGGCAGAGCGCGCCATGGCCGAACGTCCCATGGCGACTCTGGTTCAGGATCCTGTGACCGGCATCTACCGTCCCAGCGACCGTGTCTAGTTCCGGGAGCCACCGCTCCGCCTAGAACAGGCGGCGAGAAACCTGTGCGCCCTTGGCGCACTGCCGTTCGGCTGCGCGCCGGGCGTTGCGCGAAATCCCTTCACAGCTGGAAGGCGCCCGGTAGTTCGGGTCGCTGTCGTTCGGGCAGATGCAGGCGACGGCCTGGATCATGCAGCCGGACGGCATGTTGGCATAGCCGAATTCGCCGCAACTCGCCGAAGGCATACCGCCGTCGCCACCGCGATCCGGCCCGCCCGGAACGGTCGAGGACGTCGTGCCGCCCGACGGGTGGGTCGAGGGGCGCGACTGCGCCACGGCCGGCGCGATGTCGGCGATGAACAGCGAGGCGACGGCAAGGGCTGCGAGCGTGAAGGCGGCGCGCTTGCCGGTCTTTCCGGTGTAGGACTTGGTCGTCATGATGGGCTCCTTCGAGCTGGCCATCGATGGCGACGCGATATCCGGATCGACACCCTGTCGTCCGCGCGCCCATGCGATCCCTTTCGGAGATCCTGCGCCGGGAATGCCCCGGCCGACGGCAGGGGCACCATCGCCCTTTCACCAAAATCGCAATATGACCGGGGTCACAGGCGGTGACCCCGGTCGCGAACACGGGGCGTCTAGCCCGCTCGCAGCCTATCACTCCAGCCCGTAGGTCGGCGGCAACGCGCAGTATTGCGGGGCGTTGGAGTAGCCATAGGTGGTGCAATCATAGTCCGGCATGCTGCTGCTGCTTCCGCCGCCCGCGCCGCTCCCCAGGCCGAGCAGCACGCGCTCCAACTGCGTTGGCGTTGGCGTTGGCGTTGGCGTGGGGGTGGGCGTCGGCGTCGGCGTCGGTGAGCCGCTGCCGCCTTTTCCCGGCCAGTTCCAGCCGCCGGGCCAACTGCCCAGTGTGGCTGGATTCGTCCATCCGGAGGATGTGGTTCCCGACTGGATGATGGACAGGGTGCGGGTGACCGGGTTGCTCCCGGAGGTCGAGCCCCTACTCATCGACGGTCCGCCTGCGGTCCCCATGCCGCCGAACGACGTACTGCCCGTGTGATGCTGACCGGCGAATGCTGGCGCCGCCGCGAGCAGAAGCGACGCGGCGAGAGCAAGCGAAATCGATCTTTGATGGTCCATGATATGTGCTCCTTGAGCCCATGCCATCGGCAACGACGTGCAACTCGGGAGACGGCATGGCCGCCCGCGCGTCGATTTTCTGATCGGATGGTTTTTTCGGGGATGTCGCCCCGGCCGAAGGCAAGGGGGGACATCTGCCCTTTTGCGCCCCAGATCAATGCTTCCGGGCGTCACAACGCCGTTACGCTGCGTGAGAACAGGCGAACGGGCCCGGCCGACGGATGCGGCAGCGGGAAAAGCTCTGTCAGTGGAAGCCCTTGCACGGGTTTGTGCGGATGCGCCCGGAGCGGGAAAAAGGCGGGGAAGCGGCCGGGACAGAATGCCCCGGCCGTCCGGTTGTCCTAGCCGCTGACCTTGGCGAAGTCCGCCACGGCGAGTGTGGCGCTGCGGAGCGCGTTGAGCAGGCGGAGGCGGTTGGCGCGGACCTCGGCCTCCTCGGCATTGACCAGCACCTTGTCGAAGAACGCATCGACCGGCGCGCGCAGGCGTCCGAGCGCGGCGATCGCGCCCTCGTAGTCCTCGCGCGCCACGGCCGCTTCTGCCTCGGCGCGGGCCGTCGCGATCGCGACGTGCAGAGCGCGCTCTTCCGAGAGCTTCAGGTGCGCGGCATCGACGGCGCCGTCGAAGCTGTCGCCCTTCTTCTCCTCGGCCTTCAGGATGTTGGCGGCGCGGCGGTAGCCGGCGAGCAGGTTCTTGCCGTCCTCGGTGTCGAGGAACTGGCCGAGCGCCTCGACGCGGCGGGCGATCAGCAGCAGGTCGTCCTGGCCGCCGAGCGCGAACACGGCGTCGACGAGGTCGTGCCGGGCGCCCTGGTCGCGCAACTGAACCTTCAGGCGATCGGCGAAGAAGGCGATCAGGTCCGCGACAATCTCCGGCGTCTTGGCGTCGAGATCGCGCCGCAGCCGGCGGCCATAGCTCTCGAGCGCATTGTCGAGATCCTGCTCGCCATCGACGTCCTGGGTCGTGACGCGGTCCTGCGCCGTCTCATAGGCAGTGAGCGCGTCGGCTTCGGTCTGGTCGTTGTAGCCGTCGATTGCCTTTGCAATCGCCCCGTTGAGCGACAGCCTGGCGTCGATCGAGAGCGCGATGCGGATGACACCGAGCGCGGCGCGGCGCAGCGCATAGGGGTCCTTGCTGCCGGTCGGCTTCTCGTCGATCGCCCAGAAGCCGGTCAGCGTGTCGAGCTTGTCGGCGAGCGCCACCGCGATCGCGACCGGATCCGTCGGCACGCGGTCGCCCGGGCCCTGCGGCTTGTAGTGGTCTTCGATCGCGATCGCGACCGAGGCATCCTCGCCCTGCGCGGCGGCGTAATAGCGCCCCATCAGGCCCTGGACCTCGGGGAACTCGCCGACGACTTCGGTGACGAGGTCGGTCTTGGCGAGCAGCGCGGCGCGGCGCGCTTTGTCGACGTCGGCGCCGACGAGCGGGGCGATGGCTGCCGCGAGCTTTTGCAGGCGCAGGATGCGCTCCGCCTGGGTGCCGAGCTTTTCGTGGAAGACGATCTGCTCGAACTTCGGCAGCCGGTCTTCGAGCCGGGTCTTCAGGTCGGTGTCGTAGAAGAACTTGGCGTCCGACAGACGGGCGCGGATGACGCGGCCATTGCCGGCCGTGATCGCCGCGCCGCCGTCCTTCGCCTCGATGTTCGAGACCAGTACGAAGCGGTTGGCGAGCTCGGAGGTGCCGGGCTTGCGGACGACGAAGCACTTCTGGTTAGCGCGGATGGTGGCGCGGATCACCTCCGGCGGAATGCCGAGGAACTCTTCCTCGAAGGTTCCGACGAGCACGACCGGCCATTCGACCAGACCGGCGACTTCCTCGAGCAGGCCCTCGTCCTCGACCAGCTCCAGCCCGAGCGCGAAGACGCGGTCGCGCGCATCGTGCAGGATGATGTCCTTGCGGCGATCGGCGTCGAGCACGACCGATGCATGCTCGAGCTTCTCGATGTAGTCGTCGAAGCGCTTCACCGGGATCGCGCTCGGCGCGATGAAGCGGTGGCCATGCGTGATCTTGCCCGAGCGGAGGCCGTCGACGTCGAAGTCGATCACTTCCGGCTCTTCGGTTTCCGGGCCGAAAGTGCAGACGATCGACTGCAGCGGGCGCACCCACTGCAGCTTGCCGCTGCCCCAATGCATGGACTTCGGCCAGGGGAACGACCGGATGATGGCGGGGATCGCCGCGGCGATCACGTCCTTGGTGTCCTGGCCAGGCTTATGGATGTGGGCGACGTAGAAATCGCCCTTCTTCGGATCCGAATGGATATGCGCCTGATCGAGCGAGGTTAGTCCCGCACCGCGCAAAAAGCCCTGGATCGCGGCGTCGGGGGCGCCGACCTTCGGCCCCTTGCGATCCTCGTGCGTCGCGGCCGACTGGGCCGGAATGCCGTTGACGGTCAGCGCGAGGCGGCGCGGCGTCGAGAACGCCTTGGCGCCCTCATAATGCAGGCCGGCCTCTATGAGGGCGTCGGTGACGAGCTTCTTCAGGTCTTCCGCCGCCTTGCGCTGCATGCGCGCGGGGATTTCCTCGGAGAAAAGTTCAAGCAGGAGATCGGGCATTTATTCTTTCCCCCCGGCCGGGGTTTCCAGCCAGGCGGCGCCGCAGGCCTTGGCCAGTTCGCGCACGCGCAGGATGTAGCTCTGGCGTTCGGTGACCGAGATCACGCCGCGCGCGTCGAGCAGGTTGAAGGCGTGGCCAGCCTTGAGGCACTGGTCATAGGCGGGAAGCACCATGCCGCCGGCGGCGAGCAGCGCCTGGCATTCCTTCTCGCAGTCCTGGAAGCGGCGGAACAGGATCTCCGTGTCGGCATACTCGAAATTGTGCCGCGAATATTCCTGCTCGGCCTGCTTGAAGACGTCGCCATAGGTGACCTTCTCGTCGCCCTCGCGGCCGTTGAAGTTCAGGTCGTAGACGTTGTCGACGCCCTGCACATACATGGCGAGGCGCTCGAGGCCGTAGGTGAGCTCGCCCGAGACCGGATTGCACTCGATGCCGGCGACCTGCTGGAAATAGGTGAACTGCGACACTTCCATGCCGTCGCACCAGCACTCCCAGCCGAGGCCCCAGGCGCCGAGCGTCGGGTTCTCCCAGTCGTCCTCGACGAAGCGCACGTCATGCAGCGCCATGTCGATGCCGATGGCGCGCAGCGAGTCGAGATAGAGCTCCTGCAGGTTCGGCGGGTTCGGCTTCAGGATGACCTGGAACTGGTAGTAGTGCTGCAGGCGGTTCGGGTTCTCGCCATAGCGGCCGTCCTTCGGCCGGCGCGAGGGCTGCACATAGGCGGCCTTCCACGGCTTCGGACCGAGCGAGCGCAGCATGGTCGAGGGATGCGAGGTACCGGCGCCCACTTCCATGTCGTAGGGCTGCAGGATCGCGCAGCCATAGTCGGCCCAGAAGCGCTGCAGCGTCAGGATCAGGCCCTGGAAGGACCGGTCGGGGCACATGTGGGGAGGAAGTGTTTCGAACACCGGCAAACCTTGAGAAATTCGGACGCGTGGCGTGATGCGACGCGAAGGCGGCGCACCCTAATCGGGCGGCGCCCGCCCGGTCAAGGAAGCGCGGCGCGGTAGCGCCCGGAACGCGCGTCCAAAGGGGCGCCAATCGCGCCTTTCTGAACCATGGCCGGGGCTGCGGACTTATCGAAGAGGTTCCAGCTTCCTATGATCGGATGCATCCCGCCGATCGTCAAACCAGGAGGAGATCTCCGATGCCCGGCTTCAAGGCCATCCTGATCCAGAAGGACGCGAGCGGCGAGCAGTCATGCGGTTTCGTCAGCCTGACCGACGCGGACCTGATGGAGGGCGATGTCACCATCCGGATCGAGCGCTCGACCGTCAACTACAAGGACGGCCTGGCCGTCACCGGACGGGCGCCGGTCGTGCGCCGCTTTCCGATGGTGCCGGGCGTCGATGGCGTCGGCATCGTCGAGCAGTCGGCCTCGCTGTCCTTCAAGCCAGGCGATCGGGTGCTCCTGAACGGCTGGGGCGTCGGCGAACTGCATCTCGGCGCCTGGGCCGAGCGGGCGCGCTGGAAAAGCGACTGGCTGATCGCGCTGCCCTCCGGATTCTCGCCGGACGAGGCGATGGCGATCGGCACGGCCGGCTACACGGCGATGCGGGCGGTGATGGCGCTGGAGCGTCACGGCATTCATCCGCCGGCGGGACCAGTGCTGGTGACCGGAGCGGCCGGCGGCGTCGGCTCGGTCGCTGTCGCCCTGCTGGCCGGGCTCGGCTATCACGTCGTCGCCTCGACGGGGCGCCCGGAAGAGGCGGACTATCTGAAGGGGCTCGGCGCCAGCGAGATCATCCCGCGCTCCGATCTCAACGGCGCCGGCAAGCCGCTGGCGCGCGAGCGCTGGATCGGCGCCATCGATGTCGTCGGCGGCCAGACGCTCGCCAATATCCTGTCGATGATCCGCTATGATGGCGCCGTCGCCGCCTGCGGGCTCGCGGGTGGTCTGGAGCTTCCCACCACCGTGGCGCCGTTCATCCTGCGCGGCGTCACGCTCTACGGCATCGATTCTGTCTATGTGCCGAAACCCGTCCGCATCGCGGCCTGGGACCGCCTCGACCGCGATCTCGACCGCAGGAAGCTGGCGGCGATGACGAAGCGGATTGCGTTCGAAGACGTGATCGACGCCGCACGCCAGATCGTCGATGGCAAGGTCCGCGGCCGGCTGGTGGTCGAGGTCGGGTAGGGGAGGCTTCGGTTCGGCGTTTCAGGAATGCGGCTCGCCGCCTGGCCACACTCCCCGTCATCCCGGCGAAAGCCGGGATCCATCCTTTTCGGTTTCCGCGGTGTTACGGCCCGTCGCCTTGCGATGCACGCCATCGCGCCTGGTCGGCGTCCCGAGTGGAAGGGCTGAGCCCGTCAGATCGGTGGATCCCGGCTTTCGCCGGGATGACGGCGAGGGGATGGAAGCGCCGACGCCGTCAAGCCGATCCGAGTTTCAAACGATGCCGCCTCAGATCCAGCCGCCGCCATAGGTCTTGTAGAAGATGTGGTGGCCGACCTTCTGCATCTTCTTCATCGTCCGCGCCCAGCGCGGCTTCACGTAGTTGGCGTGGTAGTGCGTCGACGAGCCGACGTCGGCGTTCCACCAGTTCTCCTCGAACAGCACGCGCTTGGCGAGCGTCTGCGCCCGCGCCCAGGATGTGGCGTCGGTGATGCGGTCGGGGATGCCGTCGCAGGCGAACGAGAACTGGCAGGCGTTGCGCATGTCCTTGTTCTGGTAGACGACGCCGCAGATCGTCTTCGGATAGGCGGGGTTCTTCAGACGGTTGATGACGACCTGCGCGACCGCCAGTTCGCCCTTCACCGATTCGCCGCGCGCCTCGAAATAGATCGCGGTCGCCAGGCACTTCTGCTCCGAGGCGGAGCGGGCGCTGGCGGGGATCTTGTTCGTCACCCACCAATGGTCGGGCTTGCCGTCCTTGCCGATCGCCATCGGCCGGTTCAGAAGCGCCGTGAACGGCGCGTTGAGCGCCTTGTCCTGGTCGGGATTGGCATAGGCCGAAACGACGAGATCGCTCGGCGACTTGGCGGCGCCGGCGTTCGAGGCGTCCTTGCTGCGGGCCAAAAGCTCGTTGCGGCGCGGCAGCGGCGCGATGGAGGCGAGAGCCACCACCGGCTTCGCGACCTCTTCGCCCTTCTTGCCGTCGATGCCGGCCTTGGACGTGTCTGCCTTGGCGGTGTCGCTGGAAGCGTATCGCAGCGGCTGGTCGGCCGCGGCGATGTCCTGCGCGGTCAGGAACGCCATTTTCGGTACAGCGTTGGCTGAGCTGAACAGGCTGCCGAGATTGGCCGTCTGCAGTACGCCGGCCTTGAAGCGCGCGGCCGCCGTCTTGATCGGCTCGGGCTTGCGCTGGGCGACGGTGATGTCGTGCTTGCCCTGGCGGTTGACCGAGGGCGGCGTGAATTCCGGCGCCGAGACGACGCCCTTTTTGACGACGTCGAGCACGGGTTCGATCAGGACGCCGTCGCTGATCGCGTCGCCGGCGACGAGGCGGGCGTTCGGCGTCGAGGAGCCGCCCGGCTGATACGCCTCACCCGAAGGCCGCGGCATCAGCCGAGCCAGCCAGCGCTGCGAAACGGAAAGGTCCTTGCCGTATTGGCTGGCGACGTCCTGCAGCGCGACGGTGGTCGACGACAGCGCGACGATGCCGCTGGCGAGAATACCCGAAAGCAGCGCGATCCGGCCGAGCGATGGCCGCGCGCGGCGACGTCGAAGGACGAATTGCGGAAGATTGCCCGACTGGGCGCGGGGGGACATTCCTGACGTCGGACGCCGCTTGGATCCAGCCATGAGGTACGCAACTCCACGCGCACGGAACGAAACCGACCAGTGTTGTTTGCTGGTCACGTGGCTGGAATCTGCGGCATTAACCTAAAAGCGAGGTTAACGGTCTGGAAGCTCGGCGGGCGACGGCAGGGGAGGGAAGTCGAAATTGGCGGTATCTCTGTTTCGTAAGGCGGCCTGAGCGGCTGCCAGGCGGGCGACGGGCACCCGGAACGGCGAACAGGAGACGTAGTCAAGGTTAATTTCGGCGAAAAAATGGATCGAGGCGGGGTCGCCGCCATGCTCGCCGCAGACGCCGAGCTTCAGTTCGGGCCGGGTTGCGCGGCCGCGATCGCAGGCGATCCGGATCAGTTCGCCGACGCCGTCGCGGTCGATCGAGGCGAAGGGATCGTGCGGCAGGATGCCCTTGGCGAGGTAGGTGTTCAGGTAAGTCGCGGCGTCGTCACGCGAAATTCCGAACGTCGTCTGGGTCAGGTCGTTGGTGCCGAACGAGAAGAAGGTCGCGCTGCGGGCCAACTCGCCGGCGGCGAGCGCCGCGCGCGGCAGCTCGATCATCGTGCCGAGCTGGTATCTCGGCGCACGGCCGTGGATCTGGCGGACGAGCGCTTCCGCCGCACGGATGTGGCTGTTGACGAGGTCCAGCTCCGCCTTGCTGGCGATCAGCGGCACCATGATCTCGAGGTCGACCGGGATTCCGGTCTCGTCGGCGACGTCGAGCGCCGCCTCCAGGATGGCGCGCGCCTGCATCTCGACGATCTCCGGGAAGGAGATGGCGAGCCGCACGCCGCGATGGCCAAGCATCGGGTTGGCTTCGGAAAGCGCTTGCGTGCCGGCGCGGATCTTGGCCGGCGAAATCCCCATGATCGCCGCCAGCTCGGCGATCTCGGCCTCGCCCTTGGGCAGGAACTCGTGCAGGGGCGGATCGAGCAGGCGGATCGTCACGGGCAGGCCGGACATGATCTCGAACAGCGAGGCGAAATCGCTGCGCTGCATCGGCAGCAGCTTGGCCAACGCCTCGGCGCGGGCGGCCGGGGTCTCGGCCAGGATCATCTCGCGCACGGCGACGATGCGGCGCGCGTCGAAGAACATGTGTTCGGTGCGGCAGAGGCCGATGCCCTCGGCGCCGAAGCCGCGCGCGGCGCGTGCATCGGCCGGCGTGTCGACATTGGTGCGGATTTTCAGCCGGCGGAAGCTGTCGGCCCATTCCATCAGTTCGGCGAAGGCGCCCGAAAGCTCCGGCTCGCGCAGCGGCACGGCGCCGAGCAGGACCTGGCCGGTGCCGCCGTCTATGGTGATCGTGTCGCCACGATGGATGGTGCGGCCGCCGGCCGACATCGTGCCGGCGTGGAAATCGACGCGGATGGTACCGGCGCCGGAGACGCAGGGCTTGCCCATGCCGCGCGCCACCACCGCCGCATGGCTGGTCATGCCGCCGCGGGTCGTCAGGATGCCGCGCGCGGCGTGCATGCCGTGCACGTCCTCGGGGCTGGTCTCGACCCGCACCAGGATAACCTTGCGGCCTTGCGTGCGGGCGATCTCGGCTTCCTCGGAGGTGAAGACGACCGTGCCGCTCGCCGCCCCCGGCGAGGCGGGCAAGCCGCGTGCAAAAATGTCGCCGCTCGATTCCGGGTCGATGGTCGGATGCAGCAACTGTTCGAGCGCGCGCGGCTCGATGCGGGCGACGGCCTCGGCGCGGGTGATCAGCCCCTCATGCGCCATGTCGACGGCGGTCTTCAGCGCGGCGTGGATCGTCCGCTTGGCGGGCCGCGCCTGCAGCATCCAGAGCCGGCCGCGCTCGATGGTGAATTCGAGATCGAGCACGTCGCGATGATGCTGTTCGAGCGCGGCGCAGACGGCGCGGAACTCGGCGAACACCTCCGGCATCGCCGTTTCCATCGACGGCAACTCGGAGCCGGTCTCGCGGCGCGCGATTTCGGTCAGGTCCTGCGGCGTGCGCATGCCGGAAACGACGTCCTCGCCCTGTGCGTTCGGCAGAAACTCGCCCCAGAGGATCCTGTCGCCGGTCGAGGGGTGGCGGGTGAAGGCGACGCCCGTCGCCGATGTCTCGCCGAGATTGCCGAACACCATGGCCTGCACGGTGACGGCGGTGCCGCCGCCCTCCGGCAAATTGTTGATGCGGCGATAGGCCTTGGCGCGCGGGTTGTTCCACGAGCGGATGACGGCCGAGATCGCGCCCCAGAGCTGCTCCTGCGGCGCCTGCGGGAAGGGGACCTCCAGTTCGTCGGCGACGAGCGCCTTGAAGACGTCGCAGACCGCCTGCCAGTCGCCGGCGTCAAGATCGGCGTCGACCGTGTAGCCGCGTTCCAGCTTGTAGTCCTCGAGCTTCTCCTCGAACACGCTGTGATCGAGCCCGAGCACGACGTCGCCATACATCTGGATAAAGCGGCGATAACTGTCGAAGGCGAAGCGGCGGTCGCCGGAGATCTGGGCCAGCCCTTCGACGGTCTCGTCGTTGAGACCCAGGTTGAGGACGGTGTCCATCATGCCGGGCATCGAGATGGCGGCGCCGGAGCGCACGGAAACCAGCAGTGGATGTTCGGTGTCGCCGAAGCGGTGGCCGGCGACCTTGCCGATGCCGTCGAGCGCCTTTGCAACCTGGCGTTCCAGTTCGCGCGGGAAGGCGCCGTCGGTCGCGAGGTAGTGCCGGCAGATTTCGGTCGAAATGGTGAAGCCGGGCGGCACGGGCAGGCCGATCGCGCTCATCTCGGCGAGGCCGGCCCCCTTGGCGCCGAGGATCTCCTTCAGCGTGCCGTCACCTTCGGCGCTTCCGCCTCCAAAGGTGTAGACCCATCTCGTCATCTGCGCACGCTCCCGCGGCAACCACGCCAATCGACGCTAGCTCTAGCTAGATCAAGCTCTTAGTGCGCTGCAACACGAAAATGTTGAAATAACCGTGCGGCAGGCGCCATGCGTCGATCGGCGCGTTGGCCGTGGCGGGCGGCCCGGGATCGGGGCTCGTGGACTCGGCGCTGCGCCGGCCCGTCCCGCAGGGTAGGGTCAGCGTGCCAGATCGAGATCGAGCGAGAAGGGATGGCCCTCGAAGGCGTCGCGGCCGCGGCCGATCTGCTCGATCGCGCTGACCATGCGGCCGCGGCGGCCGAGAATCTCGTCGGCGAAGCGCACGAGGCGGAGATTCGGCGTGGCGGAGGGCGAGCCGGCGCGGATCAGCGCGGCGATTTCCGCCTCCTCGCGCTCCGGGCGCAGCGCGCAGACGGTGATGAAGGCCGCCGCCGTCGAGCGGCTGATGCCGGCGAAGCAGTGGATGACGATCGGCTTCTCTGGCTTCCAGCCCTCGACGAAATCGAGCAGGGCGGTGACATGTTCCTCGGCCGGCGGCGTCATGCCTTCCATCGGCTCCAGGATGTCGTTGAAGGCGAGGAAGAGGTGGCGGTTCTCGGGAATCGCGGCGGGACGCTCGACCGGCGTGCCGGCATTGATCAGCGTCACGAGATGGCTGGCGCCGGTCTGGGCGACGGTGGCGCCGATCCGGGACAGCGAGCAGACATGAATGCGGGACATCGTTGTTCTCCTTGCACCTTCTCGGTGTGCGCTTGGTCGGCGGAAGGCGGCAGGTGGCCCGATCTGGGCTGAAAATCCGGGTCGGAGCGTCGGTGCCTGCCCGGCCGCATGGACGCTATGTAGTGATTCGGCGCTGCCGGGTCACGCCGAAACGGCTACGCCGGCCGTCATCGCGGCGAGGGCTTCGAAACGATCGAGGAAACGGCGTTCGGCCTCTGCGGTCGGCCAGGGTTCGATCGCGACCTGTTCGCGATGCACGCCGCGCGGCCGGCCGAAGAATTTCGCCGCCTCGGTAGCGGTAAACCCGGCAAGCTCGGTCGCCTCGAAATAGGCGGCGATCCGGTCTGCAGCCTTGATCGCGTCGGAGAGCGCGGCCGGGCGGTCCGCCGGCAGCCCGAATCGAAGGTGGATAGCCGCCTGCAGTCGCGCCTCCACCACCTTGTATTCACCGCCGACCAGCGCCTTGAACGGCGAGATCATGTCGCCGACGACATATTCCGGCGCGTCGTGCAGCAACGCCGCCATCCGTCCCGATGCAGGGAGCGCCGGATTGGCGATGCCGGCGATCTGCTCGACCAGCACGGAATGCTGGGCGACGGAAAAGGCATGCGCGCCGCTGGTCTGGCCGTTCCAGCGCGCGACACGGGCGAGCCCATGCGCGATGTCGCTGATCTCGATGTCGAAGGGCGAGGGGTCGGCGAGGTCGAGACGCCGGCCGGAAAGCATGCGCTGCCAGACGCGCGGTTGTGCGGCCTTCCCGCTCATGCGTCGTCTCCGCCATCCTGCGGCCAGCCGAAGCGGGCGAAGGAGGGCAGGGCGATCGCGAGCGGTATGCCGTCGGCGGTGATGGGCATCCCCTGGTCGAGCGCGCGCTTGGCGCGATCGAGCCGGATCAGCCCGATCCCGGCCGCGCCGCTCTCGCCATCGAACGAGCCGCCCAGCGCGCCGAGCGGCTTGCCGTCCGCCTCGATCGGCGTTCCGGCCGGGGGCAGGGCGCTGGCGCCGGAGACGGCGACGGCGCGGCGGCGGGCCGTGCCGCGATGTTCCATGCGCGAGACGATCTCCTGGCCGACATAGCAGCCCTTGCGGAAGTCGAGCCCGCCGAGGTCGTCCATGTCGACGTCATGCGGGAAGGCGTCGCCGAACGGGAAGTCGCGGCCGCCTTCGGGTATGGTGAGCCCGGTCCGCCAGGCGTGATAGTCCGCCTCGGTCGCCGCCTCGTAGCCGGCAACGTCGAGCGATGCGTCGGCCGGGACGATGGCGCGGAAGCCGAGGGCGGCGAGGCGCGGATCGGCGGCGACGACGCCGGCGATGGCAGGCGCGGCATCGCTGCCCCAAAAGGCGATGACGGCATCGGCCTCGCTGCGATTGGCGATCTCGACCTTGGCGCGCAGGCGGTAGAGCGTCATGCGCTTCGTGAAGTCGGCCGCAAGCGCGCGCGGCAGGTCGAACAGGAAGCCGCCTTCGGTCGCGAGAACGAGGAAATCAAACAGGATCTTGCCCTGCGGCGATAGCAGCGCGCCATATCCGGCGCCGCTCGAAACCACGCGACCCATGTCGGTCGTGATGATATTCTGCAGGAACGTTTCGGCCTCGGCTCCGCCGATGAAGACGGTGCCGCGGTCGGTAAGGCGGGCATATGACCCATTACGCATAGACATGGTTCCCATGCATTGGACGCGCTTGTGAAGTCCGTCCGCCTTCCGTAATCCGATGCCAGCAATCCGTCATCGAGCTTCGGCGGATCAGGTATGCACTGGGGAGGGCGGCCATGTCGGATACCTACGAGTTTCTCTTTCGGAACGGAACGGTCGTCAATCAGGACGGCATCGGCACGCATGACATCGCCGTGCGCGACGGACGAATCGCCGCGATCGGTGATGTCGATCCGCGCCGCGCCGGCAAGGTGATCGACTGCACCGGTCTGCATATATTGCCGGGTGTCGTCGATACCCAGGTGCATTTCCGCGAGCCGGGCGCCGAGCACAAGGAAGATCTCGAAACCGGGTCGCGCGCCGCGGTGCTGGGCGGCGTGACCGGCGTCTTCGAGATGCCGAACACCAATCCGACGACGACCACCGCCGAGGCGCTGGCTGACAAGGTGGCGCGGGCGCGTCATCGCATGCATTGTGATTTCGCCTTCTGGGTCGGCGGCACGCGCGAGAATGTCGACGAGATTCCCGAGCTCGAGCGCCTGCCGGGCGCCGCCGGCATCAAGGTGTTCATCGGCTCCTCGACCGGCAATCTTCTCGTGGCCGACGACGAGGGAATCGCCGCGATCCTCTCCAAGACCCGCCGCCGCGCCGCCTTCCATTCCGAGGACGAGATGCGGCTCGAGGCGCGCAAGCCGCTCCGCGTCGAGGGCGACCCTTCTTCGCATCCGATCTGGCGCGACGAGATCGCCGCCATGCAGGCGACCGAGCGGCTCGTGGCCATCGCCCGCCGCACAGGCGCGCGCATCCATGTGCTGCACATCTCGACGGCGGAAGAAATCGACTACCTGGCGCTGCACAAGGATGTCGCGACCGCCGAGGCGACGCCGCATCACCTGACGCTGTCGTCCGAGGACTACGCGCGGCTCGGCACGCTGGTGCAGATGAACCCACCGGTCCGCGACGCGCGTCACCGCGCCGGCATCTGGAAGGGTATCTCGCAGGGCATCATCGACGTGCTCGGCTCCGATCACGCTCCGCATACGCTCGAAGAAAAGGCCAAGCCCTATCCGGCGTCGCCCTCCGGCATGACCGGCGTGCAGACGCTGGTGCCGATCATGCTGGACCACGTCAATGCCGGCCGGCTGACGCTGGAGCGGCTGGCCGACCTGACCTCGGCCGGTCCGTCGCGGCTGTTCGGCATGGCGCGCAAGGGCCGGATCGCCGTCGGCTACGACGCCGACCTCACCATCGTCGACATGAAGCGGCGCGAGACGATCACCAACAAGTGGATCGCGTCGCGCGCCGCCTGGACGCCCTATGACGGCAAGCGCGTCATCGGCTGGCCGGTCGGCACCGTCGTGCGCGGCCGTCGCGTCATGTGGGAAGGCGAGATCACCGAGCCCTCGATCGGCGAGCCGATCCAGTTCCTCGAAGCGCTGCCGCGCGGCTGAGCTTCGGGGGGCGCTCACGAGGCGGTCGTTCAGGCCGCCTCGATGACGACCGCTTCCGCCGAACGGCGGGCCGGGCCGTGATAGACCGCCTCGATATTGTTGCCGGCCGGATCGAGCAGGAACGCCGCGTAGTAGCCCGGATGATAGGTGCGCGGTCCCGGCGCGCCGTTGTCGCGTCCGCCGGCGGCGAGGCCCGCGGCGTGGAAGGCATCGACCGTCGCCGGGTCCGGTGCCTGGAAGGCGATGTGGGCGCGGCCCGTCGGCGGCGTGCCGCTGCTGACGCAGAACTCGTCCGCGAAGAAATAGCCCTCGCCGGCGAGAATCGGAATGTTGAGGACGCCGAGAACCGCCTCGTAAAAGCGGCGGCTCGCCTTGTAATCGGCGACGACCAGCTGAATGTGGTCGATCAGTCGGCCACGATGGAACTGCATATCGGCCATGGGGTTCTCCTTGTTCGTGGAGAACAAACCATGAACTTGACGGCCTCGTCAATCGGCCTTGGGCAGACGCGTCAGTCGCCGGCTTCGAAATAGGTCCAGGTTCCGTCCGGGGCGATGCCGAGGCGATAGAACATGTAGGCGCCGAAGCTCTTCATCTCCTCATAGTCGGAGGAGGTGAGGATACGGAACAGCTCGACCATCTGCGGCGCCGTCAGCGCATCGATCGGGTAGCGGGCGAAATAGGGCCAGATATAGGCTTCCTGCGGCGTGCCGACATCGACATGCACATAGCCGGCGTCGAGGATTTCGCTCATGATCGCCAGGATCTCGCGACCCTCCGGATCGCCGGAAAGCGACTTCAGGAAGGCGATCGGATCCTTGTCCTGGTCTTCGTCGGCGCCGAGATTGGGCGGCGACTTGTTGGCGTCGATGATCGGCTTCAGCTGGTTGATGTCGCCGGTCTTGGCGGCTTCGAGCAGCTTTTCGCGCAGCCGCCGGACCGGCTCCGGCAGCTTGGAAGCGTCATATTCGACGACCGGCAGCGGCTCGTCCGGCGCGACCTTGGCGGCAGGCGCGGCCGGTTTGGTGTCGGCCGGCTCCTCGGCGCCGTCATCCTCCGGATCCGGCGGAATCGTGATGGAGAGCGTCGGCACCGATTTGGTCTCGCCGGCGACGACCGCGTGGGACGCAGTCGTCCCGGCCATCAACATCGCGATCGCAATTCCCGTAACCGTCCAGCGCCCAAGCATGCGTCTCTCCTACCTTCGCCCGTCAGTGATATCCGACCGGCTGGAGACGGCCAAGCACCGACGTCTGAAATTCGGCACGGCCGGACAAGCAAAAGCCTCGCCGGCGTTTCCGCTGCGAGGCTTTGAATGGATCGGCGATGTCGACCGTGCCGGCTACTGGATCGTCCGCTGCAGCGTGAATTCGCCGCGACGGATGCGGTCCGGCAGAGACACGGCGAGATCCGCGACGGCATCCTCGCCATAGGTGTCGATCAGGTCGGAAAGAGCGGCGAACAGCGCCGCGTGGGCGAGGATATCCGGCTCGATTCCCTCGGCAATCGCCTCGTCCCAGGCTTCCGTCAGGTAGGCGAGGGCCGCTCGCTTCTGTTCGGCAATCTGGATCTCGTCGGAATCGTGTTCCATGGGGTCGCCTGCTTTCCGCAACATGAATGGGCAGAAATCGAATCGCCCTCATCCTCAAGGTAGCACGCGCGGCGGCCGGCGGGCCGAGATCCTGAAGGGGAGGTTAAGATCTAGATAACAATTCGATGCAACTGGTTAACACGCGCAATCAGCGGCCATAGCGCGCCGTGATGTCGCGGGTCAGCTTCTTGCCCTCGAGAAGGTATCGTTCGATCGCGGTCAGCGCCGCAGGCGTGCAGGTCCGGTAGACCGTCGCGAAGCTGGAGAAGCCGAGGTTGAACTGCGATACGATGCGGGCCCGCCGCTCCGGCGTCGGGTCCTCGGCGGCCAGGATCTGGTCCATCTGGTCGCGCCAGACGCTCGGCTCCTCGGCGCCGCAGAGCGGCCGCAGGTAGTGCAGGGCGCCGAGGATTTCGGCCAGCCGCTGCAATTGCTGCTCATAGGGTGGGTCCGCTGCGCCGGCGCCGGTGCCTGTCGCGGCCCCCGCGCCCGCGACCGGGCTGGAGCCGGCGTTGCCGTCGGCGGCGAAGGCCGGCGAACCGGCGAGGCCGAGCAGCAGCGCCAGCGCGATCGCGGTCGATCGTCCGAATTGATGCCCTGGCCTGATCACGCCCGTCCTGTCTGCTCGAACCCGAGGTCGGCGGGATCATGATGGGCCGCGCGTCGGCCCGCAAGGTGAAGCGGCGTCGCGGCCGAACTTTACGACCGGGTGACCGGGGCGGAGCGGGAAACGACCGTCTTCAGCCCCGGCGTCGTGACGAGGCCGTCGATCTCGGCGAGGGTGAACCAGGCACAGGCGGCCGCGTCGGATGCGGCGACCGGGAGACCCTCGGCCTTGGCCGTGAAGGTGATGATGACGAAATGGCCGCGAACCGTGCCGTCCTCGGCGCGGTCGATCGCGTCGAGCGCGTCGACCAGTCGCGGCGATCCGATGGCGAGGCCGGTTTCCTCCATCAGCTCGCGTGCGGCTGCTGCGGCCAGCGTCTCGCCGCGCTCGACCCGGCCACCGGGGAGGGACCACGCGCCCCGCCACGGATCGTGACCACGCTGGATCAGCAGAACCTTGCCGTCGCGCCAGACGGCGACGCTGACGCCGAGCACGGGGGCCTTCGGCGCCGGTTCAGGCGGAGCGGGCGAGGGGGGCATGGGGTTCGTCCGGGGCGACGTGTTCGGTTCGGGTTTCTTCGGGTGGGGCGGAACGGGCGATGGCGTCGCGGGCCTTGGCGATCACGGGCCGGATCTCGGACCTGGCCAGCGCGGCGATCGGCCAGAGCAGGTCGAGCTTGCCGGCACGCACGGCTTCGCGCACGGCGTCCTGCGCCGAGGAGGCCTGGCGATCGATCTCGCTAGCCAGCCGGTCGAGCCGGACGCGGTCGCGGTGGCCGGCGGCGCTGGCGAGCGCCTGCCGACGGTGCTCCGGTCGCCAGGCCAGAGCGCTGTCGACGAGGTCGAGCCGGTGCGGCAATGTCTCAAGAAGCAGCGCCAGGTCCTCGGCGTGATTCAGGAAATTGCTTTCCGGCAAGGCCGGCCCGAACTGCATGCGACGTCTCCCAGGATGCGGTGCCGACAGGCGGCATCGCAAATACGCGGCGAGATGGTGATAGGATGGCGATCGTTACCGGCGCTTCCTTACGAAGTCTTTACCAAAATGGCGCGGCCGCCCGAGTTGGAGCAAAATGCATGTGTGGACGCTATGCGCTGGCGGTGCAGCCCGAGGACGTCGAGGCCGAATTCTCGATGATCCGCATCGAGTGGTTTCCGCCGCGCTACAACATAGCGCCGACGCAGCCCATCCTGATCGTGCGGGCCGAGCGCGGCGAGCGGCGGCCGGCGCTGGTGCGCTGGGGGCTGATCCCGTCCTGGACCAAGGACCTCGCGGCCATGCCGCTCCTGTTCAATGCGCGCTCGGAATCGGCCGCCGAAAAGCCGGCCTTCCGCGGGCCCTACCGCCATCGCCGCTGCCTGATCCCGGCGACCGGCTTCTATGAATGGCAGAAGGGCGCGAATGGCAGGAAGCAGCCCTTCTACCTGCAGCCGGCCAGCGGGGGCGTCATCGCCTTCGCCGGGCTTTGGGACGAGTGGGCGGACGACAAGGGCAATGTCATCGACACGGCGACGATCCTGACCACGGCGGCCAATCGCGAACTGGCGCCGATCCACGAACGCATGCCGGTCGTGGTCCCGCACGCGCAATATGATCTCTGGCTGGGCCTCGACGTCGATCGCGGCGCCAAAGCCGGGCAGGTCCTGCTGCCGCCGCCGGACGGAACGTTCGAGGCGATTCCGATCGGCGCGGCGGTCAACAGTTTCCGCAATGACGAGCCGGCCATCCAGGCGCGCGTCGAGCCGGTGGCGGAGGCGCCGCCGAAGCCGCCGCGTTCGCGCAAGCCGGAGCCTCCCGACGACAAGGACCAGCTGAAGCTGCTCTGAGCAGTGTCGCGCGCGACATTCCATCCGGCAAACGAGGGTGACGGCGGCGCGATCGTCGCCTAATGCTCTCGCCGATGTCCATCTCCTGCCGATTTTCCGGATATTTCCATGACTGAATTGCTGCGGCCCGCGATCGAGGGGTTTCTCCTCGGCGCCAGCCTGATCGTCGCCATCGGCGCGCAGAACGCCTTCGTGCTTCGGCAGGGACTGGTACGGCGCCATGTCTTTCCGATCGCCACCTTCTGTTTCCTGGCCGACGCGCTGCTGATCGCCGCCGGCGTCGGCGGCCTCGGTTCGCTGGTGCAGGCGATGCCCCGCGTTCTGTTCGTGGTGACGCTCGCCGGTGCGGCTTTCCTGTTCGCCTATGGCGCGATGGCGATCCGCCGAGCCTTCCATACGGCAGGGCTTTCGGCGACGGGGGCGGCGGAAACGCGGCTCGGTCCGGCGCTCGCGACCGTCGCCGCGCTCACCTTTCTCAACCCGCATGTCTATCTCGATACGGTGGTGCTGCTCGGATCACTCTCGGCCCGGCATGCGGGCGAGGCGCGGCTTGCCTTCGCGCTCGGCGCGATGACGGCGTCCGGCGCGTGGTTCTATGCGCTCGGTTACGGCGCTCGGTTGCTCGCGCCGCTGTTCGCCCGTCCGGTCGCCTGGCAGGCGCTCGACATCTTGATCGGCGTGGTGATGTTCTCGATCGCGGCGTCGCTGCTCTGGCAGGCCTTCGCCTAAGGCGAGCCTGCCGGCGTGGCGGAGCCGACCGCGTCATCCGGACGCGGCAGCCAATGCCTGCCGACGGCCCACGCCACCGTTCCGCCAGGCCGCGACGCGGGCAAGCTGGCGGCGACAGGGGTTCGCGGACCCGATCATCCGGCCCGGGGGAGCCGGATCGCGGATTGACGCCTCTGCGTCAGTCCCGATCGCTCGGGGGCAGCGCGGCCTGCATCTGCGGCTGCTTCTGCTGCTCGAGCTTCTTCTTCTGCAGGATCGCGGCGACGATCTCGGGGTTGCCGAGCTCGCCATACTTGGCCTGCAGGTCCTGCTCCTGGTCGCGTTGCGCCTTGGATCGGAAGGGGGGGTGCTTCACAATGGTCATGACAGTCTCGAACTCTTGTACGTTTCCATCGGTTGCTCCGCCGATCTTGCGCCGGCTGGCATCCGAGGGCTGCGCGTATGAAATTCCATTATGGCGGATTCGTGGTTTATGAACTGGTTAAAGAATCACGGCTGAGGACAAGGATTGTTACAGGAGATTAAAGGTGGGAATGCCGGTCGGCTGCGCTAGACTGGCCATCCTGGTTCTCCGAAACAGCGTGGCCGTGGAGGGACAACATGACCGCGCGTCCGTTCGAGCGTGAGGCGAGGACGGCGCCGTGGTCGCTCCGTCTCGCGCTCCTGCCGATCCCACTCCTCATCGTCGCCGTGGTGATGCACCGCTACGAGCAGATCGACACGACGCCGTTCTTCGTCGTGGTGGCGATAGCATGGGCGATCGCGCTGATCGCGCTGGTGCTGGGCGCGATCGCCATGCGACAGATCTGGATCGACGGCGTGCTCGGCTTCGGGCGGGCGCTGGCGGGATCGCTGCTGGCGGCGCTGGTTCTGGTCATGCCAGGCCTGGTGATCGAGGAGATGATCCGCCTGCCGCGGCTTGCCGATATCTCGACCGATACGAGCGATCCGCCCGCCTTCGGTCCGACCGTCGGGATGGCCCATCCCCTGCCGGATGCGGCCGACAACGCCGAGCAGGCGAAGGCCTATCCCGACATCCTGCCGCGCCACTATCCGGTATCGCCGCCGCGCGTCTTCGACGCCGTCATGACGCTGGTCGGCTCGCGCGGCTGGAAGGTCGGCACGGCCAATGCGCCGGACGCTGAAAACGCCGACGCTTCCGTCGATGCCGTCGCCAAGACGCTGGTGCTGGCCCTGCCGGCCGACGTCGCGATCCGCATCCTGGCCGATGACGATGGCTCGCTGGTCGACATGCGCTCCGCGTCGCGGATCGGCTCGCATGACCTCGGCGACAATGCGCGTCGCATCCGTTCCTTTTTCGAGGATCTCGACGCGGCGTTGCAGGGTGTCGCCGAACCGGCGGAAGGCGACGAGACGGAACTGCCGCCGCTGCCGCCGGTATCGCCGCGCGCCCGCTGAGGCGGCGCGTCAGGCCGGCTCGAAGACGCCGTGGAGCGTGACGCCTTCGGGCGCGCGCAGCTTGCCGCGCGCCACCAGGTCTTCCACATGGGCGAAGACGGAAAGCGCGGCCGCGCCATGAAGGGCGAGGGGCGTGTCGCGATAGATGGCGGCGACGACGTCGGAGATGGTCCGGTCGCCGCGCCCGATGCGGTCGACGATCGCCGCCTCGCGCATGCGCCGATGCGCCTTCAGGCCGCGCACGAAGGCGGGGGCGTCCTCGACCGGGCCGCCATGGCCGGGCAGGTAGATCGTCTCGGGGCGCTCGGCCAGGCGGTCGAGTGATGCCATGTAGTCGGCCATCGCGCCGTCGGGCGGGGCGACGATGGTGGTTGCCCATTTCATCACATGGTCGCCGGAAAAGAGCAGCGGCGTGCCCTCGAGCGCGAAGGCGAGGTGGTTGGCGGCATGGCCCGGCGTGGCGATCGCCGTCAGCGACCAGCCGTCACCGTCGATTCGGTCGCCATCGGCGAGCTTCCGGTCGGGCACGAACTCCATGTCGCCGCTTGCATCCAGCATGTGCGTCTCACCGGTGGCGAGCGGCCGCGCCAGCCGGTGCGATCCCTCGCCGAGCAGCGTCGCGCCGGTGCGCGCCTTGAGGAGGGCGGCGCCCGGCGAATGGTCGCGATGCGTGTGGGTAATGATGATGTGGCGGATCCGCTCGCCCGTCGTGGCGCGCAGGATCGCCTCGATATGCTCGGGATCGTCCGGTCCCGGATCGATCACGGCGACGTCGCCATGGCCGACGATGTAGCTGTTGGTGCCGTGGAAGGTGAACGGTCCGCCATTCGGCACGGTCATGCGGCGCACATGGCTGCCGATGGCGATGGCGTGGCCATAGGCGGGTTCGAAGTCACGGTCGAAGTCCATGGAAGTCATGCCCATGAGCTAGCGGGATAGCCCGGGTGGTTCAAGCTGCTTGGCCGAAATCGGACGCCGGATGCGAAAACGCCCCGGCGGATGCCGGGGCGTTTCCAAGCGCGCCACGCAGGAAGGCGGGCGCGGCGGCTTTGGTGCAGGCTTAGGCCGGCTGCAGGACCTTGGCCGCAACCTTGGCGGCGATGGTCGCGACATGCGCGCCCTGGAACTTGGCGGCTTCCAGCTCGACTTCCGAAGGCTGGCGGCTGCCGTCGCCGTCGGTGATGGTCGAGGCGCCGTAGGGCGAGCCGCCCTTGACCGCTTCGACGCCCATCTGGCCCTGGAAGGCGTAGGGCAGGCCGACATAGGCCAGGCCGTGATGCAGGAAGGTCGGGATGAAGCCGAGGATGGTCGACTCCTGGCCGCCATGCTGGGTCGCCGACGAGGTGAACATCGAGCCGACCTTGCCGACGAGCTTGCCCTGAGCCCACAGACCGCCGGTCTGGTCCCAGAAATTGCGCATCTGCGAGGCGACGGTGCCGTAGCGGGTGCCGGCGCCGACGATGATGGCGTCGTAGTTCTCGAGATCGGCCGGGGTCGCGATCGGCGCGGCCTGGTCCATCTTGTAGTAGGAGGCCTTGGCGACTTCTTCGGGAACGAGTTCCGGCACGCGCTTGATATCGACCTTGGCGCCGGTCGAGCGAGCGCCTTCCGCGACGGCTTCCGCCATCTTCTCGATATGGCCGTACGCCGAATAATAGAGAACGAGAACCTTGGTCATGATAGCGCCTTCCTTGATTTGCACTGCGGCATATGTCGGCTGCCTGAGCTTTTTTGGAAAGGCGGTGGCTGGTGAACAGTCTGTCTATGCACGGATATGCAACCCGCTCCCGCATGCGGGGCCTTGCGGCAAAGGTTGCTTGGCCTATGCTTCGGCATCTTTCGACGCCAAATATCGAAGAAAGTGGAGGGGACATGCTCACCAAGGATTTCGTGGTCTATGACGACCGCTTCAAGCGACTGGCGATGGGGAACGTCCATGTCGAGAAACTGGCTGAGGGATGCCGCTGGGCGGAGGGCCCGGCCTATTTCGCCGCCGGCAAGTATCTGATCTGGTCGGACATCCCGAACGATCGCCTGATGCGCTATGACGAGACCGACGGCTCCGTCTCGGTTTTCGCCACGCCTTGCAACAACCACAACGGCCACACCGTCGACCTCGAGGGGCGGCTCGTCTGCTGCGAGCATCGCGGCCGCGCCGTCACCCGCATCGAGCATGACGGCTCGCGCAAGATCCTGGCCGACAGCTACCAGGGCAAGAAGCTGAACGCCCCGAACGACGTCGTCGTGAAGTCGGACGGCTCGGTCTGGTTCACCGACCCGACCTACGGCATCGACGGCGAATACGAGGGCGACAAGGCGGAATCCGAGATTGGCGCCTGCAACGTCTACCGGATCGATCCGGCGACCGGCGACGTCACCGCCGTCGTCACCGACATGGTGCGGCCGAATGGCCTCGCCTTCTCGCCGGACGAATCGATCCTCTACGTCGCCGATACCGGCCTGACCCACAAGGTGGACTGTTCGCCCGACATCCGCGCCTATCCGGTCGCGGCCGACGGCAAGTCGGTCGGCGCCGGCCGTCATTTCGCGACCTCCGATATCGGCCTGTTCGACGGTTTCCGCGTCGACATCAGCGGCAATATCTGGAGTTCGTGCGGCGACGGCGTGAACTGCTACGCGCCGGATGGCACGCTGATCGGCAAGATCAAGATTCCGGAAGTGGTGGCTAACGTCGAATTCGGCGCCCGCAAGCGCAACCGCCTCTACATCTGCGGCACGACGAGCCTCTACGCGGTGTATCTGAACACCCAGGCGGCCAAGCGCCCGTCCGCGAAGTAGGGTTTGAGAATGCGGGTGAGGGGTCGTGGTCCTCTTGGGCCTCAACCCCTCACCCGGCCCTGACGGGCCGACCTCTCCCTGTGGGAGAGGTGATCAGCTGCCGCTTTGCCTCAGTTGTGGGGTGATGATGGACAAGACCCGCTTCATTCGACAGCTGCGTGCTGGCATGACCGAGGCCGAGCGCCGGCTCTGGTATCACCTGCGCGACCGTCGGCTCGAAGGTTTCAAATTTCGCAGGCAGCAACCGATCGATCGTTTCGTCGTCGATTTTCTCTGCGTCGGGCGAAGGGTGATTGTCGAAGTCGATGGCGGCCAACACAACGAGCTGGTCGACGCCGAGCGCACCGCCATATTGGAAACAGCGGGTTATTTTGTCCTGCGCTTCTGGAATGACGAAGTGATGCGCCAGACAGATGTCGTGCTGCTGCGCATCCTGACGACGCTTCGAACGCAGCCGGACTATTCGCTTTAGCCTTCACCTCTCCCATGGGGAGAGGTCGACGGCCAAAGGCCGGCGGGTGAGGGGTTCCGCCCGTCCCCGCGTCGGCCCGCTTCCTCAATGTCGCTCATGCAGGCAGGCGCCGTGGTCGCCCAGGACCTCGATCACCCGGCACTCTGCGACGCGGCCGTGCTCACCCTCGTCGACCATGCGCTGAACTTCCGATCGCAGCGCCGTCAGCTTGGCGATCTTCTCGTCGATCTCGGCCAGATGGCTGCGCGCGATGATGTCGACGTCGGCGCAGGAGCGCTCCGGCTGGTCGGAAAGCGTCAGCAGCTGGCGGATCGCCTCCACCTCGAAGCCGAGTTCGCGGGCGTGGCGGATGAAGCGGAGCCGTTGCACTGCCGCCGCGTCATAGCTGCGCCGGTTGCTATCGGTGCGGGCCGGCGAGGGCAGCAGCCCCACCTCCTCGTAATAGCGGATGGTCGGCACCTTGATGCCGGTTTCGCGCGAAACCGTGCCGATCGGAATAGTCCGGCTCATCGAATTAACCTCTTGATCCTCTAGTCGCTAGAGCATGTAGGGTTCCTGTCGAAACACGCAAGAGCCTCGCACCACCAGGCTGAATTCGAGAGAGATCATGGGAATTCAGGACCGCTACCGCATCACCGGCATGGACTGCGCCTCCTGCGCGCAGAAGATCGACACCGCCGTCCGCCGCATCGAAGGTGTCGAGGACGTCTCGGTGTCCGTGTCCGCCGGCACGATGACGGTCGAACGCGGCGAGCAGGCGGATCCGGCCGATCCGATCCGGGCGATCGTCACCAAACTCGGCTACGGCATCGCCCCGCTTGCGGCCCGTTCGGCCCAGGCTGCGGCGGCACATGACGATCACGGCCATGACCACGGCGCCACCTGCGACGACCACGACCATAGCCATAGCCATAGCGCCGATCATCACGATCACGATCACGATCACGGCCGCGCGCCGGCCGCGACGAAGGCCACTCCGCCGCTTGACCTGCATGGCCACGACGTTGGCGAGGATGACGGCGCTTGGTGGCAATCGAAGAAGGCTCGGCTGACGCTGGCGGCCGGCGCTGCGATTGTCGTCGCCTTCGTTGTCTCGCATCTTTTTCCGGATACGAAGCCGATCGCCTTCGCGGTCGCGATGCTGGTCGGCCTGGTGCCGATTGCCCGCCGCGCCCTGATGGCGGCGCGCTACGGCACGCCATTCTCGATCGAGACGCTGATGACGATCGCCGCCGTTGGCGCCGTGATCATCGGCGCGGGCGAGGAGGCGGCGATGGTCGTCTTCCTGTTCCTGATCGGCGAATTGCTGGAGGGCGTCGCCGCGCGCCGGGCGCGCTCCAGCATTCGCGGACTGGCTACCCTGCTGCCCGAGACGGCCCGTGTCGAAGGTATTGGCGGAACAACCGAAATACCGGCGGCCGAGCTGAAGCTCGGGTCGATCATCCAGATCCGTCCCGGTGACCGCATCGCCGCCGACGGCCGCATCATCGAAGGGGAGAGCGCCATCGACGAGGCGCCGGTGACCGGCGAGAGCGTGCCGAAGCGCAAGGGCGTCGGCGACGCCGTCTTCGCCGGCACCATCAATGCCGATGGCGTCCTCCGCGTCGAGGTGACGGCGATTGCGGCCGACAACACGATCGCCCGCATCGTCCGCCTGGTCGAGGAGGCGCAGGAATCGAAGGCGCCGACCGAGCGCTTCATCGACCGCTTCTCGCGCTGGTACACGCCGGCCGTCCTCCTCGTCGGCGCGCTGGTGGCGATCCTGCCGCCGCTGGTCGTTGGCGCCAATTGGGACGAGTGGATCTACAAGGGTCTCGCCATCCTGCTGATCGGCTGCCCCTGCGCGCTGGTCATCTCGACGCCAGCCGCGATCGCCGCCGGCCTTGCCGCCGGCGCGCGCCAGGGCCTGCTGATGAAGGGCGGCGCTGTGCTGGAAACGCTCGCCGGCATCAACCGCGTCGCCTTCGACAAGACGGGAACGCTGACGCTTGGCCGCCCCGTGGTCAGCGATGTCGTCGGCTATGGCCGCTCGGAGACCGAAGTGATCGGGTTCGCCGCCTCGCTCGAGGCCGGCTCCAACCACCCGCTCGCCCGCGCGATTCTCGGCAAGGCGACCGACCTGGCGGCGCCTCAGATGGAGGCGCGGGACATCGCTGCCGTGGCCGGCAAGGGGATGACCGGCAAGGTCGGCGGTGACGTGCTGCTGCTCGGCTCCGCCGCTGCCGCGGCCGAGATCGTGCCGCTGACGGCCGAGCAGGATGCCGCGATCTCCGCGTTTGGAAACGAAGGCAAGAGCGTTTCGGCGCTGCTGGTCAACAATGTGATCGTAGGCATCATCGCCATGCGCGACGGCCCGCGCGCCGACGCCAAGGCGGGTCTTGCCGCGCTCGCCGAGCTCAACGTCTTGCCGATCATGCTGACGGGCGACAATGCGCGCGCGGCCAAGGCGGTCGGCGGCGATCTCGGCATCGAGGTTCGCGCCGAACTGCTGCCGCAGGACAAGCAGCGCATCATCCGCGAGCTGCAGGATGGCGGCGCGAAGGTGGCCAAGGTCGGCGACGGCATCAACGACGCGCCGGCGCTCGCCGCCGCCGATGTCGGCATCGCCATGGGCGGCGGCACCGACGTGGCGCTGGAAACGGCCGATGCGGCGATCCTCAACAACAATGTCGGCGACGTCGCACGACTGATCCGGCTGGCCCGGCGGACGATGGCGAACATCCACCAGAACATCATCATCGCCCTGGGGCTGAAGGCGGTGTTCCTGGTGACGACGATTGTCGGCATCACCGGCCTCTGGCCCGCCATCCTCGCCGACACCGGCGCCACGGTGCTGGTGACGATCAACGCGCTGACGCTGCTGGCGGTGAAGAAGGGGTAGGGCGGGCTCCGAGCCCGCCCCCCCCACTTTAGCCTACTCCTCTTTTCGCCTCCGTCCGTGCCAACGCACGGCCGTCATCCCTGCGAAAGCAGGGATCCATGCCGTCGCCGGGCTCGCTGGCAGAGGGTGGCCGGTTCCCCTCTATGGATCCCTGCTTTCGCAGGGATGACCGTGGAGCGGGGATGACGGGCGGAGTGGAACTTAAAGCCTGTCGGCCTAAATGACTGAAGGCGCTACCTTTATTGCAACGCCGCGCTGGCCGTCACCTCGACGGAGGACAGCGCCGCCGCCGCATCGACCAGCCCGGCGCCGAAGACATCGTCGCGGCCGGGCTTGCCGAGGTCGCGGGCGGTCCGGGTCAGGATCGAGCGAACCTGCTCCGGCGACAGGCTTGGCGCGTGCTGGAGCAGCAGGGCGGCGACGCCGCTGACCTGCGCCGCGGCGAGCGACGTGCCGGAAAGCTGGGCATAGGTATCGCCCGGCGCGGCGGTCAGGATGTCGATGCCGGGCGCCGCCAGCGCGACATAACCACCGCGATTGGCGGCCGGATAGATGGCATCGTCGGGGCCGGTCGCCGTCACGGCGATCACGGCCGGATGCGCCGCCGGATAGGCGGGCGCCGCCTTCGGGCCATCGTTGCCGGCAGCTGCGATCAGGATCATGCCTTGCCGCGCCGCTGCGTCGAGCCCGCTCGAAAGCAGCGAGTCCTGCGGTCCGGCAAAGCTCAGATTGACGATCCGCGCCTTGGCGGTGGCCGCCTTGTCTAGGCTTTTCAGGATGTCGAGGGTGGAGCCGCGGGCGTTTGCGCCCTGCGGGCCGAGGAAACTGTCGAAGGCGACGATCCGCGCCTCCGGCGCCACGCCGGTCAGGCGCTGGTGCGCCGCGATCACGCCGGCGATCGCCGTGCCGTGCGGGCCGATGGTGGCGGAAAGACTGGCGGGATCGAGGGTGCCGGAGAGTTCGGGATGGCGGCCGTCGACACCGGAATCGATCACCGCAACCAGAACGCTGCGGCCGTCTGCCATCGCATGCGCCTCGTCGAGTCGCATCTTGGCCGGCGCATACTGCACGGCCGCGAGATCGCCCTTCGCCGCGCCCGGATCGTCCGCCTGCAGCGCGTAGAGATGGTTCAACTCGCTGGAAAGCAAGGATTTATCGGCCCGGAGCGCGCGCAGCGTGCGGCGCGAATCCCCGCCTTTGGCGACGCGGGCGCGGACGATCGTGGTGCCGGTCAGAGCCAGCTCGGCCGTCTCCAGCCGGGTCAGCCGGTAGCGCTGCAGGATGGCGTCGGTGATCTCCGGCGAGGGGGCGGAGAACAGCACCTCGCCCTCGACGAAGCTGCCGTCGGCAATGCGCGGAACGGCTGCCGCCTGCCTCGGCTCGGACGATTTCTTCTTTGCCTGCCGTGGCTTGGCGGCCTTGGGTCTTGTCGCCTGCTGCCGCTCTGCCCGTTGTGGCCGGACGCGGCGCGGGGCCGGGCGTTGGTCGGCCTGGGGCGGCGCCACCTCGCGTTCCGGGAGCGCCCCGAGGATCGGGCCGATGAGGATGACCGGGCCGGGCTGCGGCGGGCGCGGCCGGCTCGGGCGCTCGGGCCGGGGCCGCTTCTGCCGCCGCCAGTCCTGATCGTTCGAGCCGTCGTCCGGATAGGCCTGCGCGACGGAAAACCTTTCGACAGCAATGGCTTGCGTGTGCGGCGTTGCCGTCAGCACGACGGCTGCAAGCACGATCCAGCCGATCCGATGCGTCGAAATCCGAGGCGTGGTCATGGCGTCGCTCCCCAAATGGGCTCGCGGATGGAGGTAGGGTAGTGTGGGCCTGCGCTCAGGGGGCGGCTATGACCAGCTTCACGATGCCGTTCGCGGTCGTCAGCTTGTCGGTCGTCGCCTTGCGGTCGGCTTGGCTCATCGTCGCGTCACCGATCCTGAGCTTGTAGAGGCCGCCGGCGCGGGGGCCGTCGACGATGATGCCGCCGACCGAGCCGATGATCTGCTCGATCTCGGCGGCGGTCGCCGTCGGCTGGAAGGCGACCAGGAGGTAGGCGCCGGCGGGGTTAACAGCCATCTCGCCGGACGCTGTCTGGTAACCTCCCGTTACCTCGTGCCGCGCCACCAGCCCGCCGAGCGCGCCGCCGACGACGAGGAGCACCAGCGCGGCGGCGGCCGTCGACAGGCCGAGTTGCGGCGGGGATAGCGACGCGATCTGTTCGCCGAACCGGCTGAACAGGCGGCCAAGCCAGGACGGCCGAGGCGAGGGCGCGGTCGCCGCGATCTCGGCGAACAGCCGGTCGGCCATGCGCGACGAGGGCAGCGGCAGCGCCTCGGCGCTTTCGATCGCGGCGATACGCTCGCCTTCTATCCGCGCCAGATGGGCGCGCAGCAGCGGGTCGGCGGCGAGCGCCGCCTCGACTTCGGCAGCCTCCTCGGCCGAGAGCGTGCCATTGGCGTACCATGGCAGCAGCGCCTCGATCCGGCCGGGCTCGTCTTGTGGATCTGTCATGGCCAACCCCTGTCCAGTCCGGCTTCCCGGCAGAGTTCCGAAAGCCGCTTGCGGGCATGGAACATGCGGGTCTTCACCGTATTTTCCGGTATGCCGACGATGCGGCTGACATCCTCGATCGACTGCTCCTGGTAGTAGACGAGGTCGATCACCTCGCGGTGCTCGCGCGACAGCCGGTCGATGCAGGCGCGCAGCACCCCGGCCTTGTCGCTCTTCTGCAGCGTCACCTCCGGCGTGTCGTCCTGGTCCTCGATCGTCTCGGCGAATTCGTCGTCGAGCGGCGCCTCGCTGCGGCGGCGCAGCGCCGAATAGGCCTTGAAGCGGGCGATCGACAGCAGCCAGGTGGAAACGCTGGCACGGCCTTCGAACCGGGCCGCCTGCCGCCAGACATCGAGGAAGACCTCGGTGACGACGTCCTCGGCGACATCCTCGCGCCGGACCAGGCGCAGCACGAAGCGATGGACGCGCAGTTGATGCGCGGCGAACAGCGCCCGCATCGCGGCCTGTTCGCCCTTCGCGATCCTCGCCAGGAGATCGTACTCCCGGAGGCGTAGTTCGTCCTGGCTGCCTTGGCTGCCGAGCATCGGAGGCCCCGTCCATCCCGCCCATTGACCGGGGAGGGTGGCGGCTTGCACGGCCCCGGTCAACTCTCGCGGCGGTTGCCAGGCGGTTTCGGGACGGAGCCCCATCGCCGCCTGGTAAATTCCAGCCATCCTGCGATCACTCGCAGACCACGACCCGCTTCCAGACGCGGCCGACGCCGGGGACGAAGACGCGCTTGCGGACCTTGTAGCACTCCTCCTGAACCGGGACATAAGCGGGGATGCCGATATAGATGCCGCCGCCCCAGCGCGGGCCACCCCAGCCGCCGCCATGCCCGCCATGGCCCCAGCCGCCGCCATGTCCGCCACCATGCCCGCCGCCGTGACCGCCGCCATGGCCGCCGCTGAAGCCGCCGGGGCCACCGAAGCCCGGAGCCGCCTGGGCGCTGCCGGCGGTGACGAGCGAAGCCGTGCCGATGGCGGCGATGGCCAGCGCTGCGACGGTGGCGGTGGTGCGGATCGTCTTGAGAATGGTCATTTGGGATCTCCTTCTGGAGGCTCCGGCGCCGCCCGTTGCGGCCCCGATGACCATTGGTCGCGACGACGCGGAAAAAGGTTCACGCGCCGCGACGCTTTTTTTGAAGTTTTTTCGAGATCGCCCGAAAACCATGCTTCTGCTGCGTTTTTCGGCATTCGAAGCGGTTTGGGCTTGACCCGGCCGCCGCGATCTTCATCGTCAGTCGCCGTGCCCGCAGGATTCCGCCTGAGGATACGTGCCCGACGCGCCGCGTCCGAAACATCATCGAGCTACGACAGGTCTTCCTGATGGCTTCCACCGAAACGATAGCGACCAGCGTTCCCGGCGCGCCCGAACAGCTTTCCACCCGCATCGCCTTCTTCATCGCCGGCTTCGGCATGGCGGCCTGGGCGCCGCTGGTGCCCTTCGCCAAGGCGCGGGCGGGGCTGGACGATGGGCTGCTGGGCCTGCTGCTGCTCTGCCTTGGGGCCGGTTCGATCGTTGCGATGCCGCTTTCCGGCGCGCTCGCGGCGCGGTTCGGCTGCCGCCGCATCATCATCGCGGGCGTCACGATGCTCTGCATCGCGCTGCCGCTGCTCGGCAGCGTCTCGAGCTTCGGCCTGCTGGTGCCGTCTTTGCTGCTCTTCGGCGCGGGCGTCGGCCTGGTCGATTGCGTCGTCAACATCCAGGCGGTCATCGTCGAGCGTGCCAGCGGCCGCACCATGATGTCGGGCTTCCATGGCCTGTTCAGCGTCGGCGGCATCGCGGGCGCTGGCGGCGTCAGCGCCATGCTGGCGCTCGGCGCCTCGCCCTTCGTCGCCGCGCTGGTCGTGGTTCTGGTCGTCGCGGCGGCTCTCGCCTTCGCCGCGCCGAGCCTTCTGCCCTATGGCAGCCGCGCCGGCGGGCCAGCCTTCGCCATGCCGCATGGCATCGTGCTGTTCATCGGCGCGCTCTGCTTCATCGTCTTCCTGACCGAGGGCGCCGTGCTCGACTGGAGCGCCGTGTTCCTGAGCTCGGTGCGTGGCGTCGATCCGAGCCACGCCGGTCTCGCCTACACGGCCTTCGCCATCACCATGACCATCGGACGGCTCACCGGCGACCGCATCGTGCGTTTTGCCGGAGCGAACCGGATCATCGTCTTCGGTGGACTTTGCGCCGCGGCGGGCCTCGCCATCGCCACGCTGGTGCCGTTCTGGGAGGCGGCGCTGCTCGGCTACGCGCTGGTCGGCGCCGGGTGCTCCAACGTGGTGCCGGTGCTCTACAGCGCCGTGGGCCGCCAGAACGTGATGCCGGAGCACATCGCCGTCCCGGCCGTCACCACCCTCGGCTATGCCGGCATCCTGGCCGGCCCGGCGGGAATCGGCTTCGTCGCCCAGGCGACCAGCCTGTCGACGGCGTTCCTCGTCGTCGCGGTCCTCCTCGTCGGAGTCGCCGCCAGCAGCCGCTGGCTGCGCTAGCCGCGCCCGGGGCCATTCTTCCAGAAATGCCGGAATCCGGATCAGCCTTAGCCGCCGAGCTGGAATTCGTCGATCTGGAGCACGGCGGCGATGGCGGCGCGTTCGTGCGGGAGCAGGTCGCTGCCCCGCTCGGCCAGCATGATGATGATGAGGTCGACGCCGGATTGCTCGGCAAGCTCGGCCCGGGTCAGGCCGACGTCCTGACGGATCGCTGTAAGCGGCGACCTCGCCTTTGCTGCCGTGGCGACGACGCCCTCCGGCGGAAAGGAAGATGCGCCGGAAAGGCCGGTGAAGCGGGGGAAAGCGTGAGTGGGCATGGGACACCTCCTGTTTCCCAATGCGCTCGCGGCCGCTTCGATCCCTCGGCAAGGGCGGGAACCGCTCGGGCGAGATCCGGCGAGACGTTCGCGGCGCCGCTCACGCGCCATGGCAGCGCCGGTTCAGGTGGAACCCGGTTCAGTTTGAATATGACCCGACTCCGATCGGTCGATCGCTCGCGGAGTCCGTGGTGGAGCTCCATCTCTGGGCTCTCGGCCGGATAGGCGATATCGAGGCGAGCCGCGCGGCCCGCGGCCTAGCCCGCCCAGTTCATCGCGATCGCCGCCAGCACCAGATAGCGCCCGATCTTGGCGATCGCGACGAGCAGCAGGAAGACCGGCATCGGCTCGCGCAGGACGCCAGCCACGACGGTCAGCGGATCGCCGATGACGGGCGCCCAGCTCAGGAGCAGCGACCACTTGCCATAGCGCCGATACCAGCGTTCGGCGCGGGCGAGGCCATCGGGACCGACGGGGAACCAGCGCCGGTCCTGGAAATGGACGATGCCGCGGCCGAGATACCAGTTGATCACCGAGCCGAGCACATTGCCGACGCTGGCGACGAGGATCAGCCAGAACGGCGAATAGCCGCCCAGGAGGAGCCCGACCAGGGCGGCTTCCGATTGCATCGGCAGGATGGTGGCGGCGGCGAGCGCGGCCAGGAACAGGCCGGCATAGATGGCGAGATCCGTCATGGGAAACGGACAATAGGGAAGCGGCGCGGCAGAGTCATCGCCGCCTCTCCGGCGTCCACGGTCCGCTTCGGCGCGTCCTTCCGCTGTAGCCGACCAATGTTGCCGCAGCGTAAGTATGGTTTACTTGCAATATATTCTTGACCATCGAAGCGCTCTCGGCCGGTCCATGGGCTGGGTCGGGAGGCAGGATGGCGTCACCGCCTGTAGAACGGTCAGGCCCTCATTCTTGCCGCAATTTGGTCCAAATTACCGCCGCTTTTCGCCATTTCTCGATCCGGATCCGAAGGTATCACGCGATTTTTTTGCGTTCAAACCATCCGAATTCAGCGATTTGCCGTCGAATTCCTTCGGGATCCGATTCATGCTGGAGCTGTGTCCTCCGCACAACAGTAATTCGGAGGAGCTGTGATATATGTGGCTTAACACTTTCCGAACTGGAGTTTCCCCCCGTGAACATCCTTCGTCTTTCCGTCCTCGCTTCCGCTTCGGTCCTGGCCCTCGGCGTCGTCGGCGCCCAGGCTGCTGACCTGACCTACGAGCCGGCTCCGGTCGCTGCTCCGGCTCCGGCTGCCTTCAACTGGACCGGCTTCTACCTCGGCGTCCATGCCGGCGCTGCCATCACCGATTTCGACTACAACGTCGACGGCATCGGCTTCAGCGACGACAACACCGGCTTCCTCGGTGGCGTCCAGGCTGGCTACAACTGGCAGTTCGACAACATCGTGATCGGCGCCCAGACCGACTTCTCCTACACCTCGGCGAAGGTCTCGGAAGACGGCTTCGAGAACAAGCTCGAGTGGCTCGGCAGCACCACCGCTCGCGTCGGCTATGCCTTCGACAACTTCCTCGTCTACGGCAAGGGCGGTGTCGCCTACGGCCAGTCGAAGATCAACGTCCTGGGCGCTGACGACTCGAAGTGGCACACCGGCTGGACCGCTGGCGTCGGCGCTGAATACGCCTTCACCCAGAACATCACCGGCCTGATCGAATACGACTATGTCGACCTCGGCTCGAAGGACTACTTCGACAACGCCGTCTCGGCCGACCTGACCTCGAACGTCATCAAGGCCGGCCTGAACTACAAGTTCTAATCGGCTTCGACGATCGGTTACGGAAAAGGCGGCCTTCGGGCCGCCTTTTTTGTTGGCCGGGCCATCCGCTCGCGGCGCGGCGTTCATGCCGCCATGCGTGCGGGCGCGCGCTTGTGGATATCATGCGGGCGCCTGGTCGTCAGCGGCCGTGGCCGCCTCCGCCCATGCCGCCGCCGCCCATGCCGCCTCCGCCTCCCATGCCGCCATGGCCCATGCTGCCGCCATAGCTTTCACCGCCGCCCCTCCAGGTGCCGTCCGGCGCGTAGCCCCAGCCATAGTCGTTCAGGTAATAATTGTTGTAGGGGGCGCGGTCGGTCGGGATCCAGTGGCAGTGGCCGTAGGCGTTGCGATAGCGGCCCTGTCCGCAGCCGTCGCGAACGAGGGTGAGGGCGGATGGGTCGCCGGAGCTGCCGGCGGGGCGAGGCATCGCGGCTGCGGACAGGCTGGCGGTTACGGCGAGAAGCGATACGGCTCCGATCGCGAGAAGTTCGACAGGTCTGGTCATGACTGGTCCTTCCGCCTCCCGTCTCCGGCCAAACGAAACGAGGGCGACAGGGTTGCCTCCGGCTCCGATCGAATCGCTCACGATTTCGCGACTGATTCCCGATCGGCGGCGCGGTTGCGGCGACGGGTTGGCTGGAAGGCGGAAGTGAGGGGGGCGGTCGCTGCGGATGTCGCGTGCGTGGATGCGGCAGGCGCGGCAATTCAGTCGCGCGGTGGCGGCGAGGGCTTGCACGTCGATCTGCGTTACTTGCCTCGCGAGGCGATGCGGGCAGTCGTTCGTCCAGAAATTCGGGAGGGGGGGGCGGAGCTGCTGCCGTGCAGGGCGCCGCGGGGTTTCTTCAATCGGGTGAAGAAGATCGATGGTCGGAGTGGCAGGATTTGAACCTGCGACCCCCTCGTCCCGAACGAGGTGCGCTACCAGGCTGCGCTACACTCCGTGACCGCCGATGAGCCGGGTTATAGACAGTGGATTCGCCAGCCGCAAGGGGGCTTGTGAAGGTGTCGCACGAGCCTGTGGATGACGGATGAAGAGGGCTGTTGATGACGGGGTGGCTCTCCCGTTGCGGGCACGCTCCCAACCGTCTATACGACGGTCGCGCGGTGTTTTCGGACCCGCCTGCTGGGGCGTCGCCAAGCGGTAAGGCAGCGGTTTTTGGTACCGCCATTCGGAGGTTCGAATCCTCCCGCCCCAGCCAGTCAGCCATTTATCGAATGAATGTCAGAGACTTGCTTGTCTCGTCGAGCGCGCCAAGCTGCCGAGGCAGTGTCTTTTGGTTTGAGATCGGCGTGCCGGTTGCACTTCAGGTGCACTGTCGCAAGCGGAACACCCAATCAGCTCTGACCGTTTCTGTTCGAGCGTAGGTATACGATATCCAGTGCGCAGTTGAAGTCAGGGCAAAAGAAGCCTTGTCGGCTAGAACGATCACAAGGCAATTGTTCCTCTTTCATCCATCCCAGGGAAACCACTACGGGGTATCGCCTGTATCGATGCTCGGCCCCATTTCTGGGCTTTGGGGTGGGGCGGACTGTAGCAGTGCCTGCTGATTTGCGGCATAGTCTGGATTTAACTTGAGTGGGGGGAGTTATGCCCGTTGAAGCCTTGGTGGCGTCTGCCATCGCTCTGTTGGCCGTCGTATTAACTTGTGTGCAGGTTTACATTGAACTGTCGGCTCGTAAGCGTCAGCGTGACAATGAACTGACTAGCTGGGGAATGCGTACAATTTCCGTGATGGCCGAGTTGGAATCGCAATGCGCTCCATTTGCGAAAGAGGTTAGGTTTGTTTCTGCAACAGCCGAGTCTCTCAGTCATCAGGCAAGTGCACTAGTCGATCAGGGACGCTTCTTCTTCCCAAATGTCTCGGTAGTCGGAGACCCGCGTGGCTACAGAGTCGACTTGTTGGACGAGGTGCTCAGAGCCTTCCACGTTGCAAGATATCTGGCGACGTATGGCGCTGCCGATGGGCATCTTCTGCGAGCTCACGTCTGGAGCGCGCGGACACGCTTTGTGAAATACTTGCAGCGTGAAATGAAAATGTCCCTTCGTAAAGTCGACCGCCGCCATCAGGGAGAGAGTATCCCGCCCAACCCCCTGGATTGGGGGCGCCCCGAGTTCGCCCCGACCTGGCTACAGAGTAGGGAAGCTGAGATTCAAGCCGCATCGACCAATGCGGCATCTTATCGTCAAAGGCCAATCAGATAATTTAGGGGGGCGATCGCAGGACACATCTCCGCCAACTGCTCTTTGATCCGCAATCCTGTCTCTAACCGCGACGAGCCGGCCGCCTACTGGCGCCGTGCCGCGCCCGCGTTGTTGCGCTGGTCGAGGAGCTTTACCAGCAGTTCGACGCGCGACGAGACTTCCAGCTTCTGGTAGGCGCGCTTGCGGTGGGTCTTGATCGTCTCGGTGCCGACCTGGAGCATCGTCGCGATTTCGCGCTCGCCGACGCCGGCCAGCAGCAGCCGCATCACTTCCATCTCGCGCGACGAGAGATTGTTGCTGCCGAGCTGCTTCAGCGCGGCGTGGATCGGGTCGTCGCGCGTCTGCAGGTGCAGCGTGCGGTTTTCCCAATGGCGCTGGCAGATCGCCATCAGCGAGGCCTGGATCGGCTCGATGGTGGAAAGATCCTGCGAGCTGAAGCCGCGATTGCCCGTGCGATAGAGCGCCACCTGCACCGTGTCGCGGTCGGAGACGCGCAGCGCGATGTCGAGTTCCTTCAGCCGCTTCGGCCAGCCCGCGGTCAGGTAGCCGATCTCCTCGCCCGTATCGATCTCCAGGATCTCGGTCGCCGTCGACGGCTTGTCGAGCACCGGGATCTGCGCCAGCGTCTCCATCAGGTAGAAGCCGCTCTGGATCTTGCGCCGGTGCAGCTGGAAGAACGGGCTGTGCTGGAAGGTGTGCTTGGCGTAGGCGTCGAGCACGTCGCTGCCGATCCGCTGCGGCGACGAGGTCGAACTGACCTCGATGAGCTGGTCGTCGTGATAGAGCGAGATCATGGCGAGGTCGAAGGAGATCAGCTCGCTCAACGTCTCGGTCAGGTGGCGATCGAAGTCCGGCTGCTGCGAGGCGAGGATCAGCCGCGCCAGGGCATCGTCCGACCGCCGCGCCGAAAGGGTGCTGCCCGTCGGCGGCGCCGCCAGCGGCGAAATCGGTTTGAGGTTGGACGAGGACATTCTTTCCACCTTGCCTTCACGCTCGGCCCCGCAGGGATTCAGCCGATCGGGAGGCCTTCGTCAATCGGAATCGCCGCGTCGGGTGCTCAGCCGGCGCGGGGGCGGGGCATGAACCGGCCTGCCCATGCGGCAGGTCCGTGTCCCCCCGGCGGAGGATATTTGTGCCCCAATCGGTCTGGTATTGAAGCCGCTCTGAAAATGAACCGGGAGGATTCAATGAACGCCAAGACCCTGCTCGCATCGGTATTCGTCATCGCCAGCGCCGGCATCGCCCAGGCCGCCGATCCGATCATCGTCGCGACGAACATCGCCAACGTCCCGTTCGAGTTCCAGGACGGCAGCGGCACGCTGATGGGCTTCGAAGTCGACATCATGCGCCTGGTCGGCGAGAAGCTCGGCCGCCCGGTCGAGTTCCAGGAAATCCCGTTCCAGAGCCTGTTCGCCGCCGTGCAGTCGAGCCGCTCGGATGTTGCCATCGGCTCGATCACCATCACGCCGAAACGGCTTGAGTCGGTCGCCTTCACCCAGCCCGTCTTCGACGCGGACCAGTGCCTGACCGTCGGCGCCAAGAGCGGCATCGAGGGCGTCGAGGGCATGTCCGGCAAGGCGCTCGCCGTCATCACCGGCACCACCGGCGAGATCTGGGCGACCGACAGCGAAGGCAAGCTCAAGTTCGGCTCGATCGCGCGCTACGAGGGCAACCAGGATCCGATGATGGACATCGCGACCGGCCGCATCGACGGCTTCGTCCATGATTGCCCGATCGACGCCTACTACATCAAGGACAAGCCGCAGTTCAAAATCGTCGCCACCATACCGACGAACGAGCAGTTCGGCCTGATGCTGCCGAAGAACAGCCCCTTGCTCGACGACGTCAACAAGGTCATCACCGAGCTCAAGGAAGGCGGCCAGATGGCCGAGCTGCATCAGAAGTGGTTCGGCATGGCGCCGGCCAAGGATTCCAGCACCGTGAAGGTCCTGCCGGTCCCGGCGCTCTGAACCCGTCCCCCATCCCAATGACGTCCGGCCTGCCCGATCGGCGGGCCGGACCCGTATCCGAGGGGGTCGCATGGACCTGATCACGACGTTCTTCAACATCGACGTGCTGCGGCAGGCGGCGCCGCTGCTCCTGCAGGGCTTCTGGCTGACCATCCTGCTCGGCCTCACCAGCCTCGTCATCTCGCTGTCGCTCGGCCTCTTCGTGGTGCTGATCCGGCTCTATGCGCCGAAGCCGGTCCGCTTTCTGGCGATCGCCTACATCGATCTCTTCCGCGCGCTGCCGCTGCTGGTCCTGCTGATCCTCGTCTATTACGCGCTGCCCTTCGTCGGCATCCGCCTTTCCTCGTTCTGGGCCGCGACCACGGCGCTGTCGCTGGTCGCTTCCGCCTACATGGCCGAGACGTTCCGCGCCGGGATCGAGGCGGTGCCGAAGGGCCAGTTCGAGGCAGCCCAGACGCTCGGCTTCAGCTGGCCGCGCATGATGGCCGACATCATCCTGCCGCAGGCGATGCGCCTCGTCGTGCCGCCGACCACCGGCGTGTCGATCGGCCTGATCAAGGACACCGCGCTCGCCTCGGTCGTCGCCATGCCCGACCTGCTCAAGCAGGCGACGCAGACCCAGGCCTTCTATGCCAATCCGTCGCCGCTCGTGGGCGCCGCCCTTCTGTACCTGATCCTGCTGCTGCCGCTGGTCCGTCTCGTCAGCGTCCTCGAAGCTCGCCAGAAGCGTTCGCGCTGATGGTCGTCCGCAATCCAGGAGCAAACGCCATGAGCCAGACCCCGGCCGCGATTTCGGGCACCGATCCCATCATCACGATGCGCAAGGTGGAGAAGCACTACCAGAACTTCCACGCGCTCCGGGACGTCAACCTCGACGTCCGCCGCGGCGAGGTCATCGCCATCATCGGGCCGTCCGGCTCGGGCAAGTCGACTCTGATCCGCTGCATCAACCGGCTGGAGACGATCTCGTCCGGCGAGATCGTCGTCGACGGCGCCCGGGTCGAGGCCGGCAAGAACCTCGCCCGCGTGCGGGCCGAGGTCGGCATGGTGTTCCAGCAGTTCAACCTGTTCCCGCATATGAGCGTGCTGCGCAACGTCGCGATCGCGCCGATCCGGGTGCGCGGCATCGCCAAAGCGGAAGCCGAGCAGCGGGCGCGGCAATTGCTCGAGCGCGTCGGCCTCGCCGCGCATGTCGACAAATATCCCGATCAGCTTTCCGGCGGCCAGCAGCAGCGCGTCGCCATCGCCCGCGCGCTCGCCATGGAGCCGCTGGTGCTGCTTTTCGACGAGCCGACCTCGGCGCTCGACCCGGAAATGGTCGGCGAGGTGCTCGACGTGATGCAGAGTCTGGCCGCCACCGGCGTCACCATGCTGGTGGTGACGCACGAAATGGGCTTCGCTCGTCGCGTGGCCGACCGAGTCGTTTTCATGGAGGCCGGCCAGATCATCGAGCAGGGCGCCCCGAATGACCTTTTCGACCATCCGCAAACCGACCGCGCCCGCGCTTTCCTCAGCGCGATCATGCACGGTGACTGAGCCTGACCGCCTCCCTTACGAAAGCTCCGCAAGATGATTGATACCGCCGTTGAAGCGCGGCCCGCCGTCCGCGCGCTCTCCAGCTCGCTGATCCGCGAGGTCGCCAACGCCGCGATGGGCAAGGCCGACGTGCTGCCCTTCTGGTTCGGCGAATCCGACCGGGCGACCGCGCAGTTCATCCGCGACGCGGCGGCGGCGTCGCTGGCCGGTGGCGAGACCTTCTATTCGCAGAACCTTGGCCGTCCCTATCTGCGCGAGGCGATCTCCGCCTACCTGACCGACCTGCACGGCCGCTCCATCCCGGTCGAGCGGATCGTCGCCACTGGTTCGGGCATGACCGGCCTGCAGATCGCCAACCAGCTCGTGCTGTCGCCCGGCGACCGCGTGGTGGTGGTGACGCCGCTCTGGCCCAACATCAGCGAGGTGCCGCTGATCCTCGGCGCCAAGGTCGACCGCGTGTCGCTCTCGGTCGAGAACGGTCGCTGGACGCTCGACGTCGACAAGCTGATCGCGGCGCTGACGCCCGATACGCGCATGGTCATCATCAACTCGCCGAACAACCCGACCGGCTGGATGATCGACGATGAAAGCATCGCGGCGATCCTCGCCCATTGCCGCAAGCACGGCATCTGGGTGCTGGCGGACGACGTCTATGAGCGGCTGGTCTATGACCCGGCGCCGCGTTCGGCCCCGTCCTTCCTGCGCCACTACCAGGAGGGCGACCGGATCATCTCGGTCAACTCCTTCTCCAAGGCCTGGTCGATGACCGGCTGGCGCGCCGGCTGGGTGGTCCTGCCCGAGACGCTCGCCCGCGATGCGACCAAGCTCGTCGAGTATAATTTCTCCTGCATCTTCGAGCCGACGCAGCGCGCCGCCGCCACCGCCATCCAGCATGGCGAGGAGGAAGTGGCACGGATGCGCGCGCAGATGGTGAGCACGCGCGAATTCCTCGTTGACGGGCTGCGCAAGCTGAACCGCGTCAGCGTCCCCGACGCCGGCGGCGCGATGTACGCCTTCCTGAAGATCGAGGGCTACGACGACTCGCTGGAGCTGGCGCAGCGCCTGGTGCGCGAGACCGGCCTCGGCCTCGCGCCCGGCCGCGCGTTCGGCCCGGAAGGCGAGGGCTGGCTGCGCTGGTGCCACGCCACCTCCGAGGCAAAGCTCGCCGAAGGCCTCGGCCGCCTGAGCGACTTCCTGCGCAAATAAGCCTGCCGCAGTAGCCCTATCGATTGAAAGCCGGCCCTCAGGGCCGGCTTTCTGCTTTCGAGGCCTCCCGGATCGCCGCCTTGAGCACGGTGAAGACGCGCTCGTCCTGGCACTGGGAGACGTTGAAGCGCAGGAAATCGCCGGCGGTCTGGGCGACGCTGAAGGCATTGCCCGGCGCCAGCACGATCTTCTGCGACAGCGCCGCGCGGGCGACGGCCGAGGCCTCGATGCCGTCGGGCAGCCGGCACCACAGGAACATGCCGGCCTGCGGCTCGATCCACGGCACAAGGCCGAGATCGCGCAGCTTGGCGCCGACCTCCAGCCGGGTGCGCGAAAGCCGCAGGCGCAGCGCTTCGAGATGCTTGCGATAGCCGCCGTCGCGCAGCACGGCGAGCGTCACCTCGGCGTTGAGGCGGCCGGCGCCGAAGGTGGTGGCGATCTTCAGATCGACCAGCCCGTCGATCCAGTCGGGGCGGGCGGCGATGAAGCCGCAGCGCGCCGAGGCGGAGAGCGTCTTGGAGAAGCTGCCGATCTGGACGACGCGCTGCAATCCGTCGAAGGCGGCGAGCCGCGGCGCCGGCTGGCCCTCGAAATCGGCGAAGATGTCGTCCTCGACGATGGTGAGCGCGAACTGGTCGGCGAGCTTCAGCACGCGATGCGCGGTGACGGGCGAGAGCGTCGCGCCTGTCGGATTGTGGATCGCCGAATTGGTGATGTAGAGCCGCGGCCGCCGCTCGGCGCAGACGCGCGCGAAGGCGTCGAGGTCGGGGCCGTTCGGCGTATAGGGGACGCTGACCATCGTGACGCGATGGGCCCGCAGCAGGGCCTGGAAATTGAAATAGCAGGGGTCGTCGACCAGCACGACATCGCCGGGCTCAACTAGGAAGCGGCAGATCAGGTCGATGCTCTGCGTGCCCGATTCCGTCAGCAGGATCTGGTCGGGCGACGCCTCGACGCCCTTTTCCGACAGGCGCCGGCCGATCAGCTGGCGCAGCGGCGCGAGGCCGAGCGGCGTGCCGTAATCGGAAAGCGCGGCGCTGTCGGCGCGGGCGAGGCCGCGCAGCGCCCGGCGCAAGCCTTCTTCCGGAAACCAGGCGGGCGGCAGCCAGCCGCAGCCGGGCTTCAGGTCGTCGTCGCCGGCGTCGAGCGACTGGCGCGACACCCAGAGCGGGTCGATGGCGCGATCGAGCTTCGGGCCGATTTCCGACAGCGCCAGCGGCGCCGTCTGGCTGGCGACATAGAAGCCGGAGCCGGGCCGCGACTGGATCGCGCCCTCGGCGACGAGGCGCTCATAGGCATCCGCCACCGTCGAGGTCGAGACCTGCTGGCTCCGCGCCAGCGCGCGGATCGAGGGCAGCCTGGCGCCCGCGATCAGGCTGCGATTGGCGATGCGCTGCCGGATCACGGTCATCACGCGCGCCGTAAGCAGGCCGCCGCCGGGCTCAAGGCTCATCTGTATTGCTCCATGCACCATGACAGTTTGTCCAAACTGTATCGCTCTGTCTCTGGCTCGCAAGGCCCTTTGCGCGCATGGAGGCGGCTCGAAACTCGGAAGGTGCGACATGGACAAGGCGACGGGCGGCTGGATCAGCGGATTTATCGGCGTGCTCATCTTCAGCGGCTCGCTGCCGGCGACACGCATGGCCGTGCTGCAGTTCGATCCGATCTTCCTGACCGTGGCGCGGGCGACCATCGCCGGCATGCTGGCGCTCGCGCTGCTGCTGATGATGAAGCAGAAGCGCCCGAGCGGCCGCGATCTCGCCGCCCTCGCGGTCGTGGCCGGCGGCGTCGTGCTCGGCTTCCCGCTGCTGACGGCGCTGGCGCTGCAGCACGTCACCTCGGCGCATTCGATCGTCTTCATCGGCCTGCTGCCGCTCGCGACCGCGATCTTCGGCGTGCTGCGCGGCGGCGAGCGGCCGCGCCCCGCCTTCTGGATCTTCTCCGGTCTCGGCAGCGCCGCCGTCGCCGGCTTCGCCCTGTCGCAGGGGCTGACGGCCTCGCCGACCGGCGACCTGTTGATGCTGGCGGCGGTCCTCGTCTGCGGCCTCGGCTATGCCGAAGGGGCGAGGCTGTCGCGCACGCTCGGCGGCTGGCAGGTGATCTCCTGGGCGCTGGTGCTGTCGCTCCCCGTCATGCTCGTGGTGGCGCTCTATTGCCGGCCGCCGAGCTTTGACGGCATCGCCGCGCCGGCCTGGCTCGGCCTCGGCTATGTGTCGCTGTTCAGCATGCTGATCGGCTTCGTCTTCTGGTATCGCGGCCTGGCGCTGGGCGGCATCGCCGCCGTCGGCCAGCTGCAATTGCTGCAGCCGATCTTCGGCCTGGCGCTCGCCGCCTGGCTGCTGGGCGAGCCGGTCAGCTGGACCATGCTGGTCGTGACGCTCGCGGTCATCGCCTGCGTCGCCGGCGCAAGGCGGTTCGCCCGCTGAGAAGACCCTCACCCCAACCCTCTCCCGCGCGCGGGAGAGGGGGGAGAACCAGCCAGGCTCGACTTCCCCGCGGCGCCGACCGAAAAGCCCTCGCCCGCTGGCGGGAGAGGGGGGGGTGAGGGCCTTTCTTCCCCTGCCGACACCCCGCAGGAAACCCGGCGACAGATCGTTCACCGAAGCCCGCGTGGCGGGGCAGGGGCGGCTCGCCTACATTCGCTCTCGAAACGAGCGCGCCTTTCGCGCTCCAAAGAACGGGAGACCCTCATGTCGAACGGCATCCACCACGTCACCACGATCTCCGGCCCGGCCCGCCGCAACCTTGAATTCTACACCGGGGTGCTCGGCCTGCGCCTGGTCAAGAAGACCGTCAATTTCGACGACCCGCGCACCTATCACTTCTATTATGGCGACGAGTTCGGCCATCCCGGCACGATCCTGACCTTCTTCCCCTGGGAGCGGGCTCCGGCCGGCCAGGTCGGCGCCGGCGAGACCTTCGAGACGGCGTTCCGCGTGCCGGCCGCCTCGATTGGCTTCTGGGCGCAGCGCCTGCTCGAGAAGGGCGTCGAGCACGAGACGCCGGCGCGCCGTTTCGATGAGCCGGTCCTTGTCTTCCGCGATCCGGACGGCGTCCGCCTGTCGCTGGTCGGCGTCGCCGGTGCGGAAGCGGAGCCGGGCTGGAGCGGCAGCGCCGAGGTGCCGGCCGAGTTCGCCATCCGCGGCTTCCATTCGGTGACGCTGCTCGTGAACGACGCGCAGCCGACCGGGGCGATCCTCGGCGACGTGTTCGGCTTCGCCGAGGCGGGCAGCGAGGCGCAGACGCTGCGTTATAGGGTCGAGGGCGCGACGGCGGGCGGCATCGTCGACCTCCGGGTCGTCGGCGGCTTTCCGCGCGGCAATCTCGGCGTCGGCACCGTGCATCACGTCGCCTTCCGCGCGGCGGACGACGCGGCGCAGGCCGAGATGGTGCGCAAGCTCGCCGAAAACCACGGCCTGCGCACGACGGCGCAGAAGAACCGGGACTATTTCCGCTCGGTCTATTTCCGCGAGCCGAACGGCGTGCTGTTCGAGATCGCGACCGACGTCCCGGGCTTCGCCGTCGATGAGCCGCAGGCAAGCCTCGGCCAGGCGCTGAAGCTGCCGGCCTTCCTCGAGCCGCGCCGCTCGGAACTCGAAGCCGTCCTGCCGCAATTGGCCTGAGCGAAGCCGACGGCAAAAAGAAAGAAGACGCCCGCGCGGAGCGATCCGCGCGGGCCTTTGTTTTCGGCAACGTCCGAGGCTGGCGTCAGCTAGGCTTCCGGCGATGGCGGCGGCAGGCCTATCGCGGCGCGCGTCCTTTGCCATGCCTCGCGATCGGAAGCCGACGGGGCGCGCATCAGGGCGAGTCTGGCGAAGAGCGCGTCGGCCGTGGCGTGGACATTGTTCGCTGCGGCGCCGTGGGCGAGCCGCTCTACCGCGTCGGCCATGTCCAGGCCGACCACGGCCAGCGCGAAGACGCCGAGATCGCCCGCCTTGGCGTCGCTGCACCGGAACAGGATCTGTTGCGCGGCCGTGGTCGCGCGCTCGGCCGTGGCGAAGGGCAGGAGATAGCAGAGGTCGTCGAATTCGAGCGGCCCCCGAATGATCTCGAGCGTGCGGGGCGTCTCCAGCAATTCCCGGGTCGCCTCGATGTCGTAGCGCAGGGTCCAGGCCAGAATCGCGGCGGCCACGCCGGGCGGCGTGCGGCTCTCCTCGAAGGCCTCGCGATAGACTCTCGGGAAGCCGCCGCGCGCCGCGCCCAGTTGCAGCGACCGAAACGCAGCTCCGCGAAAACCGGTCCAATCCTGTCCGGCGCGATACGCCCTGGCCTTCTGGAGATGCCACTCGGCCTCCATCACGCCTTCGTCGTCAAGCTTCTGGAGCGGCCGGAGTTCGCCGTGGCTCTGGTAGAGATAATCGACGGCGGCGACTGCGGTCGCGATGTCGACGGGCGAGGCCGTGTATGTCTCGTCGCCGCTCCACGGACGGCCGGATACGAGGGCGGCGAAGGCGGACCGCAGCGACCCGTCCTCCTTCCATTTGACCTCGATGCCATGATCGACATTGAGATAGCGGATGTCGGCGTTGGCGCTGGCTACCTGTTGCGCATCGCGGACATGCAGCGTGTCGCGGATGGAATGCGTGGGCAGGTAGATCCGGAACCGCGTGGGCCCTTCGCTTCGGTTGAGCGCGTCGACGAGATCCGGAAGCTCCGCATTGTCGGGCAGTTGCCGAAGGACCTGCGCCCGCGAAACCGGAGCGTCCAGACGAAAATGCGGCGTTATGGCAACCGAGCAGTCAAGAATAGGGTCCTGGTTCAGGCCGAGGCGGACGGATGCATATCCGCCCATGGAGAAGCCCCAGGAGACGATCCGCCGCGCGGCTGAACGTGCGGCGAGCGTCCGGACATGCTCGACAATCGCCGCCCAGTCGGTGATGAAGAAGTCCGTCGAGCGCGACTGGAAAATCACGTAGTTGCAGTCGACCGGCGCGAGGAGGCTGCGATAGACGGGGCGCTCGGCATCCAGTTCGCCGGGGCCGAAGACTACGAGCAATGGCTTGCCCGATTGCAGCAGGCGCTCGCGCGCAAGCGTGTTCGTACCGACATCGAGGGTGCTCTCCGGCGTCGTCGCGGCAGCGGCCGGAGGACGGAGAATGCCGGAAAGCGACGACCGCAGGCTGGTGAATATCGTCAAGCTAGGCTCCGCGGTTCGCTCAGCTCGCCAGTCGCCTTTGCCCGCTCCCGGACTGGCCCAGTCTGGCGGAGGCGGCCTCCCAGACAAAGTCCAGCGGCAGGTCCATGCAGCGGTGATCGAACAGGCATTGCTCCATCCGGGTTGCATGGCAGGGCGCGCAGGGGACGTCGTTGCGGAGAATGCCGACATCGGGGCCGTCCGGCGCCCAGACCTGAGGGTCGGCATGGCCGGAGAACAGCACGAGGGCGGCGGAACCGGTGGACGAGGCGATATGCGCCAATCCGGTGTCGAGCCCGATGAAGAGCGCGCTGTCGGAGATCGCCGCCGTAACCTCCGGCAGCGTCATCTCGCCGGCGCGGTTGACGACGGAGGCGGCCGGCAGCCCGTGGGCGATGGCATCGCAGGTCTCTCTGTCGCCGGCGTCACCGACCAGGACGATGGCGAAGTCCGCCGCGATGAGGCGGTGGCACAGCGCGATCCAGCGATCGGTCCGCCACATCTTGATCGGGGATCGCGCGCTCGGGGCGATCGCGATGGTCTGCCGGGCTTGTCTGCGTTTGGCCGCCAGGGTCGGGCGATCGGTGCGAGCGGCGGGGACCTGGATGCTCTGGATCGCGGCCTCGACGAGCAGGGAGAGGCGTGCGCGGTTGCTTATTCCCTGCTTGCCGCGGCGGCGGGCGCTCTTCTCGAGCTCGGGAAGCTCGACGTCGAGCTGCAGCGTGGAGTGCCGCGAGGCATATCCCACCCGGTAGCGGGCCTGGACAGCGTCCAGCAGGTGGCGGGTGTCGCCGTCATGGCGGAGGTCGATTGCGACGTCGAAAGGGGATTGCCGGATCGCGCCGAGATCCGACGGTTCCAGCAGCGCCGGATTGTCGCTCCGCGGAGGCGGTATGCCCACCACGCGATCCACAACCTTGAGTGAGCAAACAAATTCGACCAGGCTGCTCGGAGCAGAGCAGAGTAATGTCCGCGTTGTTCCAGGACGATCGAAGTCTACGAAGGGCGGGAATGGCCGTTACGAAGTCGCCAAGGTGATCGATCTTAATAATCAGGACAGAAAAACTTCCGTCCGCCTCGCCGGCCACGTTTTTTGGGAAATCGAGCGTCGGATTGTCATGCGCGGGCCAGATTGCCTCCATGGCTCGCTGAAGTATGGTCTTTAGTCGTGCCATGGCCGAAATTTGCTGCGCGAACGCCGTTGTCCCGTCAATCGGCTATCATTTTCACGCCTTATGAATAATATGTCTAGCGGCAAGTTAGATTTCGTAGCGGAAGCCCCTTCGACATCGAGATTGCCGTTCGTTAGTTTCCGTTACGCGATGGTCCAAGGGCTATAGCCAAGTGAAAACAGTATTAGCCGAGTTCCGCCGGTTCTCCCGCCGCTTCTCGGCCGCCCAGCAGGCGCGGCGCATCGCCAAGGATATCCATCGGTTGCGGCAGAGCGCCGGGCCGGACGCTCCACTTAGGGTTGCAGTCAGGGTGACGGGCGGCATCGGCGATCATATCGTCGCGGCCCGCTTCCTCCGCGACCTGATCGCCGCGGTCGGCCCGCTCGCCCTGGACATCTATTCGCCCAAGCGCGAGATCGCGGCCTGGATCTTCCGGTCCCTCGATGCGCCCGTGGCGTGTTTCCACGAGAGGATCCTCTGGGATCGCCTTCGGCCGAGCTACGCCGTGGCCTTCTATGTCACGCAGTTCGCGGTCGTCTATACCGAGACGGTCGACTGGATGTACCTGTCCGAACGTGCGCCGAAACTGCGCGACGTCGCTGTCAGGCTCGAGGAATTCCGTCCGAGCATCGAGGCCTGCATCCAGCATCATCCCCGGCTGGATGGCCATCTGGGCCGGATCGCGAGCTTCATGGGCTACGGCAGGCGCAATTTCCTGCAGGGCATGGCGAACATCCCCTATGGCGGCGATGCGCTGCCGATCGAGACCGACCCCGGCGCGCTCGAGAAGTTCGGCCTGGCCGGTCGGGCCTATGTCACGATCCATAACGGCTTCGACGCCGAGTTCGACAAGGCGGCGCCGACTTCCACGAAGGTCTATGCCCGGTTCGACGACGTCGTCGCGCGGTTGAAGAGGCTCTATCCCGATCTTCTCGTCGTCCAGGTCGGAACGGTGACCAGCAAGGCCATCGCTTCCGCCGACCTCAACCTGATCGGGGCGACCACGATTCGGGAACTCGCGGCCATCATCCAGCATGCGCATCTGAACATCGACAACGAGTCCGGCATCGTCCATCTGGCCAGCTGTTTCGATGTCCGGTCCTGCGTCGTGTTCGGGCCGACTTCTGTCGACTACTACGCCTATCCGCAGAACATCAATCTGCGGCCGCCGGTCTGCGGCGATTGCTGGTGGGTGAACGAAAACTGGATGAATCGATGCGCGAAGGGGCACGAGCAGGCGCCCTGCATGTCCCTGCGATCGCCGGATTCGGTCGTCGCCGCGCTCAGCGAGGAGCTCGCCGCCTGGCATGAGGCGGAGGCGGGCCACGAGACCTTTGACGAACTGCCCGTGCAGGATCGGGGCAGGGGCGCCGGATACGGCTTTCCGCCCGGCAGGGAGATCGTCGACGGCGCAGTTCGCGTCTTGATGGGGTTGGGGCCGGTCTGGCTGACCTTCGGCCAGTTGATCGCCTGATCACCGGGACGCCGTCCGTCTCGAGGTTTTCGGGCGATCGCGATCCTCGGAATAGAAAGAGGCCCGCGCGGAGCGATCCGCGCGGGCCTCTGTTTTGGACGGCGTCCGAGGCAGGCATCAGCTGTTGATGTCGACGTCCTTGGTTTCCTTGCCGAGGATGAGCGCGATCAGCGTCAGCACGCCCATCGCCGACAGATAGACGCCGACCCAGAACGGGCTGCCGGCGCCGTAGCTCCACAGCGCCACCGCGATGAACGGCGCCACGGCGGCGCCGAGGATCGACGAGACGTTGTAGGAAATGCCCGAGCCAGTGTAGCGCACATTGGCGGGGAAGAGTTCCGGCAGCAGCGCGCCCATCGGGCCGAAGGTCATGCCCATCAGCGTGAAGCCAAGGATCAGCCAGGCCATCACGCCGACCGTGCCGAGCGACAGGATCGGCACCCAGAGCAGGCCGAACAGGATGATGCCGAGGGTGACCCAGATCAGCGTCTTGCGGCGGCCCCAGCGATCGGCCCAGGGGCCGGAGGCGAGCGTGAAGATGCCGAAGAATACGACGCCGACGATCATCATCAGCACGAAGGTGCGATAGTCGAAGCCGAGGCCCGGCAGCGGCGCGGCGACGCCGGCGCGGCCATAGCTGAGCGAGAAGGTCGTCATCAGGTAGAAGAGCACATAGGTCGCCAGCATGTAGAAGGTGCCGAGGATCAGCTCCTTCCAGTGCAGCTTGAAGGCGGCGGCGAGCGGCACTTTCTGGACCTTGCCGGTCTCGACCGTCTTCTCGAACGCCTTGCTCTCGACGAGGTTCAGCCGGACCCAGAGGCCGACGATGACCATCACGGCCGAGAACAGGAACGGAATGCGCCAGCCCCAATTCAGGAAGGCGGTCGACGGGCGCGACGGATCGTCGGACGGAAGCAGCGCCGCGATCGTCAGGAACAGGCCATTGGCGATGATGAAGCCGAGCGGCGCGCCGAGCTGCGGGAAGGTGCCGAAGATGGCGCGCTTTCCGGGCGGTGCGTTCTCGGTCGCGACCAGCGCCGCGCCGCTCCACTCGCCGCCGAGCGCGAAGCCCTGGGCGAGGCGCAGCAGCACCAGCAGGGCGGGGGCGAGCCAGCCGACCGAGTCATAGGTCGGCAGCGCGCCGATCAGGAAGGTGGCGATGCCCATGGTCAGCAGCGCGCCGACCAGCGTGATCTTTCGGCCGCGCTTGTCGCCGAGATGGCCGAAGAAGATGGCGCCGAGCGGACGGGCCACCATCGCCGCGCCGAACACGGCGAAGGAGGCGAGCAGCGCCGTCGTCTCGTTGCCGGTCGGGAAGAACAGGTGCGGGAACACCAGCACCGCCGCCGTCGCATAGACGTAGAAATCGTAGAATTCGATGGTCGTGCCGACGAGGCTGGCCAGGATGACGCGCGAACGCGAATTGGCCGGCGCGGCATTCCTGGCTGTCGCAGCGAGGGTCGATGACATTGAGAAATGTGCTCCACGGGGACGCGGCAGCAGCGGCGACCCGTGTGCTTCGACCGATCAGGCTCGCGATGGCAGGCTTAAAGGTCGCGGTCGCGGCGAAAGGCGCCGTGTGCTTTGCGTCAGGATGATGGCAGCTCGTATAGCCGAGCTTGCGCCGGATTGCACCCCAAGAATCGCGATGAATCGCGGCGAAGCGCGGCTTTCGACGATGCGGCGCAGCATTGGCGGCGCATGGGCGCAGTTGTGCGGCGGTTCGGGCAAGACGACGCGCGAAGCGCTCTTCGCGCGCCGAAGTGGTGCCGGGCTCGACCGCCCGTTCTGCGCGCGCCGGATGGTCCGGCGCGGGCGCGCTTACTTGTCGGCCATCCGCTTCAGGCGGTCGAGCACTTCGGCAACGACGAGGTTCGGCGGCGGCTGGCGGGTGCCGGCCTTGAAATTGCTCGGCACGTTGAGCCGTTCCTTGACCGCTTCGATGTCGACGTCCTTGGCGCCCGGGATCGAGGCGACGAAGGCCATGATCGCGGTCATGCCGGCATCGATGTTGCGCATGGCGTGATTGATCTCGTCGATCAGAGCCTTGGTGTTGGTGTCCATTCCGCCGTTCTCCTTGAATAGGCGCGGCTTGATCCCATGAAACGCTGGAGCTGTCGACTCCCGCCCTGTCCGGAGGGGAGGGGCGAAGCGCCCGATGGCGTGCGCTGCTGATTCGCCGGCGCTCGCCGGCCGGAATCCTGTGTCCCATGGGCAACAGGCCGCATGATTCTTGTGCAAAGACGGTCGCCGGCCTGATTAACGATTGGGCATTGCGTGCCGTTAAGTAATTCGTATCCCTTATAAATCATCAATATGACAAAAGGTTCAAAATCCGAACTATTCCTGCCGGTGGGACAGACGGGGTCGGGACCGACCTCATGGTTAACCGCAGGGGACTCCCCCAGGTTGCGAAAGACAACCTCTGAGTTGCGCCGTCTGGACAAGCCGGCGGCTTTCCATCTCGTATCTCAGCCATGAGATCGGATTTTCCTCCGCGGCCTGGGCATGTCGTGGCGGTGGTCCGGCGGCTGGCCGGCACGCGGGCGAGGACCCGTGTCGCGGCGCGTGATGCGGGGGAGTGGCAGGTATGCCGATCGAGAATTCTGCAGTTCAGGCCGGCGGGGCTGCGCCGGCGAGGCGGCTGAGGCGGCTTCGGGCCACCACAAGCCTGGCGACGTTGAGCCTGGCCGTCTTCGGCGTTCCGGCGGTCGGGGTGCTGCTGCCGACGAGCGCCATGGCGGCGAACGAGTGCGGCTCTGTCGTGAACGGCACCAATGGCAGTGGCGACATCGTCAGCTGCGGCAACCAGACCGCCCAGAATTCGGGCATCACCTATAGCCAGAACGGCAGCCAGACGGATGCCTTCACGCTGGTGCTGAACGGCACGCAGGTGCAGCAGGGCGTCAAGATCACCAATAGCAGCAACGCCGGCGGCACGGTCGAATTCCAGACCAACGCCGTGCCGAGCGCGCCGCCCGTCTCGATCACCAACGGCAAGAGCTTCAACGGCGACGCGGCGGTCGACATCAACACGGCCGGCACCAATGCCGCCGTCACGATCCTGCACAATTCCGGCTCGATCACCGGCGGCGGCGGCACGCTCGGTTTCCATGACGGCATCCAGGTCCGCACCTCGGGTTCGAACGCACCGATCAGTGTCTCGACCGGGCAGGGCACCTCCGTGTCCGCCACGACGGGCTCCGGCATCAAGCTGCGGGCGACCGGCGGCGCCGGCATCATGGTCAATGCCGACGGCTCGGTCACCAGCACCTACTCGGCATTGGGCGTTCCGCTCGGCTATGGCATCGACGCGCGCGCCAGCGGCGGCAACGGCAATGTCATCGTCAACGTGACGGAAAACGGTTCCGTATCCGGCACGCTCGGCGGCATCCGCGGCGATGCGGCCGGCACGGGCAACGTCACGATCACCACGGCCGAGGGGCGCACCGTCACGGCGACCTCGGCCCTTCTCGGCACCGCCATCCGCGGCGAGACGGTGAACGGCAATGTCGACATCGAGACCGGCGACGGCTCGATCACGTCCGGCGGCCTCGCCGGCATTTCGGGTGAAGCGACGGGCACGGGCAGCGTCTTCATCGAGACCGGTCGCGGCAGCGCCGCGAACTCGTCGGCGATCGGCACGGCCATCAGCGGGCAGTCGAAGACCGGCACGGTCGAGATCGATGTCGGCCGCGAGGCCACGGTCTCGGGCGGCCTGTACGGCGTCAGGGCGAGCGCGAGCGGGGCGGGCATCGTCGACATCTCGACCGGGCGCGACAGCTCGGTCTCGGCGCTCGGCACGGCGGTGCACGGCGATTCCAATGGCGGCGCCGTCGACATCGACATCGGCCGCGGTTCCGCGGTCTCCGCCGGGCTGTTCGGCGTCGTCGGCACGTCGACCGGCTCGGGTTCCGTCGACATCACGACCCATCGCGGCAGCACGATCGAGGCGACCGGCCCGCTCGGCGTCGGCATCGCGGCGACGGTGACCAACGGCACGGCCACGGTCGAGACCCGTGGCGACATCACGGACGGCCTGACGGGCATCGTCGCGAGCGCGCTCGGCAGCGGCAATGTCGACGTGACCGTCCATCGCCAGTCGGACATCACGACGGACCTGACCGGCGTCGCCGCCAGCTCGCTCGGCTCCGGCACCATCTCGGTCAGCGTCGCCGGCGACATCACCACCACGGCCGCGCTGGGCACGGGCATCTCCGCCACGTCGCTTGGCGGCACCGGCAACATCAATGTCGATACCTGGCGCAGCAGCGAGATCAACACGGCCGGCGACGGCATCTCGGCCCTGATCACCAATGCCGGCAGCGCCGGGACGACGGCGATCGTGGCGCGCGGCGACATCGAGACGACCGGCGCCAACAGTGCCGGCATCCGCGCGACAAGCAATGGCACCGGCGAGGTTCGTGTCTCCACCACCCGTTCGGCCGATATCACCGGCGCCGGCAACGGCGTCGTGGCGACGGGCCTCAAGATCAGCCTCTACAATGATGGCGACATCAGCACCGGCCAGACCGAATATCTGGTCCGCGCCGGCGCCGGCAATGCCGAACTCTGGAACGACTACAACGGCGATATCAACACGGGCGGCCTGACCAGCAAGCTGGTGATCGACAATACCGGCGGCACGGGCAGCCTGACGATCTACAACAGCGGCCAGATCTACGGCACGCTCGCGCTCAACGACGCCAACAACGCGTTCCACAACTCCAGCTTCGAGAGCTGGCACACGAGCGGCCTCAACACCTTTGGCTCGGGCGACAACCTCCTTGAGAACACCGGCGCTATCGTCGCGGGCGAGGATGGCGACACGACGTTCGATTTCGGCGGCGGCGTCGATGTCTTCACCAATACCGGGCTGTTCTTCTCGCAGGGCCTGACGACGACGCCGGGGCTGGAGACCTTCATCGCCACGGGCGGCGGCATCGTCATGCAGTACCCGAACAGCCTGGCCAATGATGTCGTCGACATGTCGTCAGCCGACTACAACAACACCGGCACGGCCTGGCTCTATGTTGATGCCGAAGTCGGCCCGGCGGGGTCCGTCAGCGACACGCTAAAGATCGGCTCGATCTCTGGCGGCGGCGTCACCTATGTCGGCGTCAATGACCTCTATACGGGTCCCGGCATCTACAACCCGACCGGCATCGGCGTCGTCGACGTCCTGAATCCCGGTTCGGCCAATGCCGGCGACTTCGTGCTCGCCGGCGGCCCGATCTCCAAGGGTCTCTGGAACTATGACATGTTCCTGGACAGTGACGGCGACACGGCCTGCGGCGGCAATGATTGCTTCGTGCTCGCCAGCTACGCCAATGCCAGCGCCTACAACCTCTCCGAGTTCGGCGGCATCGCCCAGGGCATCTGGAACACGACTTCGGACAGCTGGATCGACCGCGCCGGCGACCTGCGCACCAGCGCGCAGCAGAGCACGACCGATCCGACCAAGAAGTCGGGCCTGTGGGGCCGCCTGATCGGCAATGGCGCCGACCGCAGCACGGAGACCACCATCACCCCGTTCGCCGACCAGTCGGTGAAGATCGGCACCGGCTACAACCAGACGCTCTGGGGCTTCCAGGCCGGCTTCGACCATGAGTTCGAGGGTACGGTGGCCGATGGCGTTCTGGTCGCCGGCGTGCTCGGCGGCTACGTGACGAGCAAGGCCAATTTCGACAATGGCGACAGCGTCAGGTTCTCCGGCCCGCAGGTCGGCGTCTATGCGAGCTGGGTCAAGGGCGGCCTTTATGTCGACGGCCTGGTCAAGGGCGACTTCCTGAACGCCGATTATAATGTCGCGGGCGTCGATGCCGGGACCGACGCCACCACCATCGGCGTCCGCGTCGAGTCGGGCTATCGCTTCATGACCTCTACCGGCATGTTCATCGAGCCGAACGCCAGCCTCGCCTATGCCAATACGAAGATCGACGACGTCAACCTGTCCGGCACGCAGGTCAATTTCGACAATGGCGACGGCCTCGAGGGCAAGCTCGGCGCCCGCTTCGGCGGCACGGTGCTGAAGGACGGGGTCAAGTACGATCCCTACCTCAGCGTCGGCATCGTCGGCGATCTGCTCAGCGACCACTCCGTCTTCCTCGACAGCGGACCGGGCCTCGTCGTCGACGACAATGCGCCGGACGTGTTCGGCGAGGTCGGCGCGGGCATCAACATCTTCTCCTCCAAGAGCGGATGGACGGGCTTCGCCAAGGCGGATCTCCGCTTCGGCGACGACTATGTCGGCGGCACCGGCAAGATCGGCGCCAACTGGGCCTGGTGACGGCCCGCAAGATCGTGATGCCGCCGGCCCTCGGGCCGGCGGTTCTCGTTTGGGGGGAAGGAGGCGGACCGTGGCATCGATGTCACCCACGCCGACAACAGGCCCCACTCGCCCCGCGAGCGGCCGGTTGTCTCATCTTCCGCTGGCATCTCGGCCGCGCTCGTCTATAGAGGGAACATTCGTCGCTCCTGCCGTGGCGGCATTCGCGAGGCGCCACATGGCGAAGCGCCACACGGTCAGACGCCGCCGGCCGACATGTCCGTGGCGGGGGCTCAAGGCGATGTTCAGGCTTTGGGGGATTGGAATGAACTACGAATTCGCGGGCCGGTTGCGCTCTTCGCTCGCCGCCATGGCGCTCCTTCTGGCGGCGCCGGCTCTCGCCGGGGCGCAGGAACAGGCCGGCGACGTGCCGGTGCTCGGCGCCAACAAGCAGGCGCCCGCTCCGAGCTGGCTCAGCACCTGCCAGGGGCCCGGCCGCGCCGCCGAGCTCGAATGCCAAATGGAACAGCGCGCCGTGATCTCCGGCTCCGGCCAGCTGATCGGCTCGATCACCATCCGCGTACCCTCGCAGACGCGCAAGCCGGTTCTGATGATCCGCGGGCCGCTCGGGCTTTCGCTCGCCGGCGGCGTCACGCTCGACGTCGACGGCGCCGCGCCGCTGTCGCTGCCGCTGCAGACCTGCGACGCCGGCGGCTGCTATGCCGGCGCGCCGGTATCCGATGAATTGCTGGCCGCGATGTTCAAGGGCCAGAAGCTCAATGTGACGTTCCAGAATCTCAACAAGGAACCGATCAAGCTGCCGATGTCGCTCGCGGGCTTCTCGGCCACCTACGGCAAGATCAAGTAGCCGGCCGATGGCCGGGGACTCTCGGGTTCCCGGCCCGGCGAACGGAACATTCTGGCGGATGGTCGACGGGCGGAGGGGCGCCAGGCGATGCGCGACGCTTATGATGACGAGGAACCGGGCGGACGCGGACTGCTCTGGATCATTTTTGCCGTTTTGGTGCTGGCGTCGATCGCCGCCGTCGCCTGGACCTGGCGCAGCGCCGGCTTCGACCGTCTGGCCGCCATGGCGGGCGCCGACCGGCTTTTGAGCTGGATCTCGCCGGCGTCCACATCGGGACAGGCGGTTGCTTCCACCGTCGATGCCGGCGAGCGCATCGGCGCGTGGCTCCTCGCCTGCGATGCCGCGGCCTGTTCGCTGACGCAGACCCTGCGCCAGTCCGACGTTTCCGACGTGTCCTGGCGGATTGAGCGCAACACCGCCGGCGACCTCGTCGGCATCTGGACGCTGCCGACTGGCGTGCTGGTCGGGCGCGGCATGCAGCTCGCGCTCGACGAAGGCAAGCCGAGCGTCGTTCCCTATGAATCCTGCGCGCCGGCCTCGTGCGAGGTGCGGGCGAAGCTCGGCGCCGATTTCATCGAGCTGATGCGGGCCGCCGGCAAGACGCGTTCGACGGTGACGCTGAAGGGGGGCGACACGCGGACCTATGATTTCGGCCATGACGGCCTCCAGGCCGGGCTGGCGCGGCTGGCATCGGCGAAGCCGCAATAGCGGATTGCGCAACGGAGGCGGGCCGCACGCAGAGGTTGACGTAGCGGCAAGCCGTGGGCAGCATGCGAGGCGGCGCGGGGGGGACGGACAGCACGGGATCGACGCGCCCCCATCGTGCGGCAGGCGCAGGTTCGGATGAACGGCAACCCGGTTTTCTCCTTTCGGGGACTGGTGCTCGCGGCGCTGGCCCTCATGCTCGCCACCGATGCGCTGGGAGGTCCGATCCGCTACGGGCTGCAGGCGCTCGGCCTTGTCGGGATCTCCTATGCGCCGTTCCTCGCCGTGGCCGCGCTGGTCGCCGCCTATGCCCTGACGGCGCTAGGCTCGCTGCGCCGTGACGCGGTCGCGCTGGCGATCTCCGCCCTTCCGGCCGTCTGGCTGTCCTATGCCCTGCTGCTCGGCCAGCCGCCGGCGCAGGTCGCCTTCGGCCTCTACACCTGGATGCCGGTCTTCCTCGGCATGGTGGTGGTCGCAACCGGGGCGACGGGGGGAGCGCTGCGCCTCGTCGCGCTCGTCTGGGGCGTCGCGGTGGCCGGCGTTCTCGCCAATCTGGCGTACCGCTTTCCCTGGGTCGGCGGAAGCTACGAGATCTTCGGCGTGCAGGCCGAATTCGCGCGTGAATGGCAGGCCTTCGGCGTCGACCGGCTTCCTGGCTTTTCGCGGGCGAGCTTCACGGCCGCCAACCAGATTGCGATCGGCGGCGCGCTGCTGCTGGCTGGCTCCATGCCTCCCGCGAGGAAGGTCGTGGTCTGGCTGGTGTCGGTCGTCGCGATCGGCCTGACGACGTCGAAGGCGCCGCTCGCCGTCATGTTCGCCGCGCCGCTCTGCCTGCTTCTCCATGACCGGCTGCCGGGCCGCTCGCGCTTCCGCTTCAGCCAATCCGTTATCGGTTGCCTGCTGGCGGTTGCGATCGGCCTTCCGGTCGCCGCGCGGCTTGGCCTTCGTTTCGGCGAAGGCGGCAATCTCGCTTTCCTTTCATTAGGCTCGGTCGTCGCGCGCATGGAGGAGATGTGGCCGCGCGCCTATGCCTTGCTCGATCCCGTCTGGCCGCGCCTCCTGCTCGGCGTCGGCTTTGGTGGCATCGGCGCGGGCCAGGCCTATTTCGATCCGGCCCGCTTCAGCCCGGGCGACAATCTCTTCGTCTTTCTTGTCGCGACCTTCGGCGTCGGCGCGCTTGTGTTCGTCGCCGCATTCTGGCGTGGCAATGCCACGCTCTTCGAGGCGGCGCCGCCGCGGCACCGGCTGTTTTTCCTGCTCGCCATGCTGGTCTTGATCCTCGGTACGATGGCGAATGTCGTCGAGTCGGCTCTCTCCGGCTTCCTGCTCGGCCTGATCGCCGGCAAGGCGCTGGATCCGCGGGCGGCGGCAGGCGAGTCCGTCCTATCGCCGTCGCTCCGCCGGCCCGGCGGCCCGGCGCTCGTTGCCCCCGTCCGGATTTGAAGCGATGCGGATCCTCGTCATCGCCGCGCTCTATCCCCCCGATGGCCGCGGCGGCGCCGAGAATTCCGCCGCCAACTTCACTGCCTGGCTCGCCGGTCGCGGCCATGAGATGGCGGTGCTGACGACGGCGTCCTCACGCGCGGAGGAAATGCACGGCGAGATCGTGGATGGCGTCCGGATCTGGCGGTTGCGCACCGCGCATCTCTATCCCGCCCGCGACGCGCCGGTCGCCGCCGCATGGAAGAAGCCGATCTGGCATGTGCAGGACCATGTCGATCCGCGCAACCGCCGCCTGGTCGCCGGCGTGCTGGACGCCTTCCGGCCGGATTTCGTCAACATCCACTTCGTGCAGGGCCTCGGCTACAACACGCTCGCCGATATCGCGGCGCGGGATCTGCCGACTCTCTTCGTCCTGCATGATCTCGGCCTTGCCTGCATGCGGATGTCGATGTTTCGAGATGGCGCCAGTTGCGCCCGGCCTTGCCTCGGCTGCCGCGTATCGAGCCGCTACAAGGCGGCGCTGGTCGGCCGTCTCGGGCGGATCGGTTTCTCGTCGCCTTCGGTGGCCAATCTCGCGGCGCTCTCCGCGCTGTTCCCGCTGGCGCGTTACCCGCATGTGAGCATCCCCAATCCAAACCTCTATCCGTCGCCGGCGCGGCAATGGCAGAAGGCGGACCGTCTGCGTCTGCTCTATGTGGGCCGGCTGCATCGCAGCAAGGGCGTGGCGGACCTGCTCGATGCGGTGGCCGAACTCGCTGGCGCGCATCCGGTTTCGTTGTCGGTCGTCGGCGACGGCCCGGAAGGCGAGGCGCTGCGCCGTCGCTATCCGGATGCGGGCTGGCTGCGCTTCCACGGCCACGTGCCGGAAGCCGCGGTGGGGGAATGGATGGGTGAAGCCGATCTGCTCTGCGTGCCGTCGCTCTGGCGGGAGAACTGGCCGGGCGTCGCGGTGCGTGCGCTGGAGATGGGGCTGCCGGTGCTCGCCAGCCGGGTGGGCGGCTTGCCGGAACTGATCGAGCCGGGCGTCACCGGCGACCTGCTGCCGCCGGGCGACCGCGCGGCCTGGGTCGGCGCGTTGCGACGCCTGCTGGCCGATCCGACGGAGCTGGCCGGGTGGCGGCGGAGCGCCGCGGCGCGGCGCGGGCGTTTCGACCAGGACGAACTCGGCGAACGGTTGCTTGCCTTTATGGCAAGGATCGCCGGCCGCCCCATCGAGGCTTGAGCCCAGGTTCACGCGGACCGGGATTCACTTCGCGCGAAAGCGCTCTAGGCCGTCGGCGCGAGGATGCGGGCCGGGATGCCGACGGCCGTGTGGCCGGCGGGCACGTCGGCGAGCACCACCGCATTGGCGCCAACGGAGACATGGTCGCCGAGCCGGATCGCGCCCAGGATCTTGGCGCCGGCTCCGAGCCGGCAATGGTCGCCGACGGTCGGCTCGCCGGCGATATCGGGATCGCGCCGGCCGAGCGTCACCTGTTGGAAGATCGAGGCGTGGCTGCCGACCCGCGCGCCGCTGCCGATGACGATGCCGGTCGGGTGCGGCATGTAGAGGCCGCCGCCGAAGCTGGCGCCGGTCGCGATGTGGCACCCCGTCCCGATCGTCGTCGCATACCAGAGCAGGCGGCGCAGCGGCCGGCCGACGAGCGGCACGCCGCCGAGAGTCTCCTGCAGCCGCAGCGACAGCGCCAGCTGGAAGCCGGGTTCGAGAAGGACGAGGCGAAGCGCCAGCCGGAAATCGGCCCGGCGGCCGGCGGCCCGCGCCCACGCCTCGAAATCCTGCCGCATCCGGCTGGAGGGCGTGCCGGCGAGGGCGGCGGGTGGCGCGGTGGAGGTCATGAGCGATCGCGGGGCCCGGCGCATCGCCCTGGCGCCCGGCGCGAAACGAGCCGGCATTCGGTATTCCGTCGCGACATGCGTGCCCCCGCATGGCCAGGCGGCCGGAAGTCTGGACCGGAAACGCGCCGGCGGCAATGCCGGATGATGGCGGCTCAGCCGAGCGAGCTGCGGCGGAGCGCCGGCACGGGGTAGCTGAAGTCGCGGATGAAAGCGGGAATGTCGGCGCCGGCCATCGGCTCGGCGATCAGGTAGCCCTGGATGATCGAGCAGTTCAGCGCCGTGACGGCGTCGAGCTGGGAGTGCGTTTCGACGCCCTCGGCGATGATGGCGAGGTCGAGCGCACCGGCGAGCTCGATGATCGAGCGCACGATCGCGCGCGTTTTCGGGTCGTGCTCGAGGTCGCGGATGAAGGAACGGTCGATCTTCAGGCTGCTGACCGGCAGGCTGCGCAGGTGACTGAGCGAGGCGTAGCCGGTGCCGAAATCGTCGAGCGCCAGCGAAAAGCCGAGCCGGCGCAGGTCGCTGAGCGTCGAGGCGATGCGTTCGGCATCACGCGACAGGATCGTCGTCTCGGTCATCTCGACGATGAGCTGCGCGCTCGTCAGGCCATGCAGGTTCACACGCGCATGCAGATCCTCGGCGAAGCCGGGATTGCGCAGGTCGAACGCCGTGACGTTCATGTTGACGCGGGTGGTCAGGCCATTCTTCTGCCAGGCGGCGAGGTCGGCGATGACGCTGCGGATCATCGTCTGGGTCAGCGCCTGGGCGATGTCGGGTTCGTCGAAGGTCTCGGCGAAGGTTGACGGCAGTAGCATGCCGTGGTCGGGATGCAGCCAGCGCGCCAGCGCCTCGAAGCCGACCAGCTTGCCGCTGCGTATGTCGAGCAGCGGCTGGTAGAAGGGAGCGATCTGGCCGGCGTCGAGCGCCTGGCGCAGCGCCTTGAGCAGGCTGAAGCGCCGTTCGGCGTCGTCGCGCATCGACGGCGTGAAGAAGACGGTGCGACCCCGGCCGGCCCGCTTGGAGCGATAGACGGCGATGTCGGCGTCCGACATCAGCTCGCTCGACGTGCGGCCATCGGCCGGGAAGATGGCGACGCCGGCGCTCAGGCTGATCGGCACGTCCTGCTGCTTGACCGTGAAGGGCCGGGCGACCGCCTCCATCATCCGCTTGACGGCGGCGGCGGCGTCCTGGGTGTCCTGCGCGTTGGTGAGCACGACGGCGAACTCGTCGCCGCCGAGGCGGCCGATCACGTCGGACTTGCGGATCGTGCTGCGCAGCCGGTTCGACACCTCGCGCAGCACCATGTCGCCCGCGTCGTGGCCGAGGCTGTCGTTGATGTCCTTGAAATGGTCGAGATCGATGATGCAGAGCGCGGCCCGGCGCTTCGCCCGCTTCATCTGCTTCAGCTTTTCCTCGAAGCGCTGTTCGAAATAGCTGCGGTTGGGCAGGCCGGTCAGCCCGTCATGATGGGCCAGGTGGACCAGCTCGGCCTCCAGCGCCCGGTTGCGGGTGATCTCCTCGCGCAGCTCGTTGGTGGTGCGTTCGAGCGAGGCGTAGCTCGCCATCAGGTCGATCGCGCGCGCCTCCAGCAGCTCGTTCGCCTGCAGCAGCTCGTTGTGCTGCTGGTCGATGGCGCGGGTCGCCGCCAGCGTCGGCCCGATGTCGACATCGGTGACGGTCAGTCCCTCGCCATGCGGGGCGAGGCGAAGCTGGCGCTCGACGATCTTGCCGTTTTCGGGGTAGCTCGCGTCGAAGACATCGAGCAGCTGGCTGTTCACGGAGCGGATGAAGCGGTCGAGCAGCCCGTCCCTAGCGGCGAAGGGCCAGATTTCCAGCAGCCGCGCCCCGACCAGCTCGTCGGGCGGGATCTTCAGGCGCCGGGCTGCTTCCGCATTGGCGGCGTTGATCGAGAAATCGACGACCTGGCCGTCGCCGTCGCGAATGGCCTGGAAGACGGTGATCGCGTCGGCGCTGACGTTGAAGACGGAGCGCAGGACATTGGTGGCATCCTCGCGCGGGCGGATATAGCAGAGCAGGCAATCGTCGCCGTCGGAGCGGACGGGCAGGATCAGGCGCTCGGTGATGCCGACCGTCGTCGCGCCGACATTGTCGTGCAGCGCCAGCCCGGGCCGACCGGACTGCAGGACCTGGAAATAGGTAGAGCGGAACGAACGCGCGCCGGCATTCTCGATCTGCTCCAGCACCTTGCCATTGGGGTCGTGGCCGAACAGGGCGATGACGTTGCGGCCGACCCGCTCATAGATCAGCGTGTTGCCCGCGGCGCGCATCAGCATGGTGCGATCGGCGATGGGGCCGGCGAGGGCGACCTCGAAGTGGCGCAGATCAGGGATGCCGCTCCCCTGTGCCGATATCCACGCGGCATAGAGATCGCGAACGTCGCTGAAATCGGTCGTCTGCTCGATATCGTCCGAATGGACGTCCACGTAGCTTGTCAAGCCGGAGGCCTTCCCAGGTCTGCACCTCGCTGAAAGCTATCGGAGCCTGTCTTTATAACCGATTAAGTGGTGCTACCACCCGCAGTGATTGTGGCGATTTCCTGTTCGTCGGCAGTAGTATTTTCGCTGCGTCCCTGTCGAAAAGTCGCAAGAGGATGTCGGCGCCCAGCTCACAAGGCTGAATGCGCCGCGATTTCGCCGGTTCCCTGCTGGTGGCCTATCCAGGAAAAAAGGGTGTGCAAAAAGCATCGCCGAAGCGTCGCAGCGACTGGAGACTGCGGCGCTTCGGGGCCGTGGGGCGGCGGCTACGACGCCTGGATGGAGGTGCTGGCCGGCATCCGGCGGATCTTGCGGGCGGCCCGTTCGGCCGCGACGGCATCGGCAAAGACTTGCCCTTCGAGGGTTGCAAACGTGCCCTCGAGGGCGTGGAACGCAAAGGACCTGCCGGACCGGATCAGGATGCCGGCTGCCTCGTCATCGATCTCGATGATGTAGTTGTCGAACACCGAAGTTCTCCTTTCGCCGCCTGGAATCCTGCCATGCAAGATCCGGGCCGCGATCTCTCTTCATTCTTGGCGCTAGCGCCGCGCCGAGGCCTAGCCCCGGTGCGCACCAATGTCGGAAGTCAGGGGGAGTTCCGGCGACAGCGAAAAAAATCGTGCTGTGCGAGTGGCTTACGTAGGGACGCTGCCGTATTTGGCATCGGAGACCTCCTTGTCGGAATCCAGAGCCACGAACCGCTTCGTGACGCTTTAGCGTTTGGTGTCGCGGCGCAAGCTGCTTCTCAAATCACCGCGGCATCGCATCGGATGCGACGTCCATATGGGGCCGACAGCCCGGCTTCTACCAGCCATGCGTTTCCTTTTTTTGACAGTCGGCGAGGATGCCGTTCCGGTCCCGTGCGAAGGAAGGGAATCAGGCGGAAATCCCGGCCTCGCGCCGCCCTGCGCGCGGCGGTGGACGACGCGGCGGCTGGGGGCCGGCGGCCGTCCGGCGCGGCGGGAGATTGACAAGGCCGCCGTCTTGCAAGCTCTTGGGCGCAGCGCCGCGGACGGGGGGAACACATGGCCAGCTATATCGGCATCGACATCGGCACATCGGCAGTGAAGGCGCTTCTCGTCGACGAGCGCCAGACCGTGCTGGCGGAAACGGACGTCGCGCTTCCGATCTCGCGGCCGCACCCGCTCTGGTCCGAACAGGATCCGGAGGATTGGTGGCGCGCGACGGAATCCGCGCTCGCCGCGCTGAAGGCGGCGGCTCCGGCGGCCTATGCCGCGACGACGGCGATCGGCCTTTCGGGGCAGATGCATGGCGCCGTGCTCATGGACAAGGCAGATCGCGTGCTGCGGCCGGCCATCCTCTGGAACGACGGCCGCAGCCATGCCGAATGCGCGGCGCTCGAGCATCGCGTACCGGATCTCGGCCGCATCGCCGGCGTGCCGGCCATGCCCGGCTTCACCGCGCCGAAGCTGCTCTGGGTGGCGCGGCACGAGCCGGAGCTGTTCGCCGACGTCGCCCATGTGCTGCTGCCGAAGGATTATGTCCGCTTCCGCCTGACCGGCGCCTATGTCTCGGAGATGTCGGACGCGGCCGGCACGCTCTGGCTCGACGAGGCGGAGCGGCGCTGGTCGCCCGAGATCGTCGCAGCGACCGGCCTCGATCCCGCCGTGATGCCGCGCCTGGTCGAAGGCTCCGCCGCCGCCGGCACGCTGTCGCCGGCCGCCGCCACGGCGCTCGGGCTGAACGCCAGGGTGATCGTCGCGGGCGGGGCGGGAGATGCGGCCGCCGGCGGCATCGGCATCGGCGCCGTCGACGAGGGCGACGCCTTCATCTCGCTCGGCACGTCGGGCCAGTATTTCGTCGTCAACGAGACCTACCGGCCCTATCCGGCCGCCTATGTCCACACCTTCGCCCATGCCCTGCCGGGGCGCTGGTTCCAGATGGCGGCGATGCTGAACGGCGCCAGCGCGCTCGCCTGGGCGGCGCAACTGGTGGGCGAGGCCGACATCGGCAAGCTGCTCGCCCGCGTCGAGGCGGAGCCGGCGGGAAACAGCGACCTGCTGTTCCTGCCCTATCTCGCCGGCGAGCGCACGCCGCACAACGATCCCTATGCGCGCGGCGTCTTCTTCGGCCTGACGCCGGCGACGGGGACGACGGACCTGATCCGCGCCGTCCTCGAGGGCGTCGCCTTCTCGTTTGCCGATGCGCAGTCGGCGCTCGCCACCGCCGGCACGAGGCCGACGCGGATGGGCGCGATCGGCGGCGGCGCCAAGAGCCCGCTCTGGATGAAGATGTTCGCGGACGTACTGGGCGTGCAGATCGTGCTGCACGAGGGCGGCGCCAAGGGGCCGGCCTTCGGCGCGGCGCGCCTCGCGATCCTGGCGGCCGGGGGCGGCAGCGTCGCCTCGGTCTGCACGGCGCCGCCGATCCACGCGACGATCGATCCCGATCCCGCGGCGACGGCGCGCTACGCCGAGAAGATCGAGCGCTTCCGCCGTCTCTACAAGGTGCTGCGCCCGGAATTCGCGCCGCGCTGAGGCGTCGCGCCGGGGCGGGCGGCGGCGAAGTAGCGGGCGGGCGTGACGCCGAGCTCGCGCCGGAACATGGCGATGAACGCGCTCAGGCTGTCATAGCCGACGTCGAGCGCGACATGGGTGATCGGGCTGCCCGCCGCGATCAGCTCCAGCGCGCGGATCAGGCAGGCGCGCTGCCGCCAGGCGGAAAAGCTCATGCCCGTCTCGTCGATGAAGCGGCGGGTCAGGGTTCTGGGCGCGATCCCCGCCCAGGCGCCCCAGCCGGCGAGGTCGGTCTTGGCGGCGGGGGCGTCGGCGATGGCGCGCGCGATCCGATGCGCGCGCGGGTCGCGGGGGAGCGGCAGGCTCAGCGGCATCGGCGCCAGCGCGGCGATCTCGTCGAGGATGACGCGGGCGAGGTTGATCTGCGGCCGGCCCAGGTCCCGCTTCTCCGGCCAGTGCGCCGCCTTCAGCACCGCCTGTTTCAGGAACGGCGACAGCGCCCCGACCAGCACCGTATCCGGCAGCCCGGCGCAGGCGCCCGGCGCGACATAGGCGGTCCAGCCGGCGAACGGCCCATGCGAGCGCGCGCCATGCGGCACGCCGGGCGGAATCCAGATCGCGTAGTCCGGCGGCACGACGAAGTTCGCCGTCTCGCTCATCAGCGACAGCAGGCCGGCATGCGAGCCGAACAGCTGGCCGCGCGCATGCTGGTGCTGGCCCGCATGCACGGGAACGCCGCGCGTGTCGGCGACGGCATAGAGCAGCGGACCATCCTCGGCATGCAGGAGGTCGAGCTCGATCGGCGAGGGCAGTTTGGCGTCCACGCGACAAAACTTGGCACGATCCCGCAAGCCACGCCAGATCGCGCGGCGTAGATCTCCGGCATCGCAGAACGGAGACCCCTCATGCGTGCAGAAGACATCCTCCCCGACGAGGTCGATACCGGCGAATTCGCCGGCACGGTGATCCGCAAGGGCACCGTCGCGGCCTTCCTCGCCAACGCCGCGACGTTCTCGGATCCGGGCGCCTCCTCGGCCGCCCGCGCGATCGCCGAGTATCACATCCTCGAAGCCGTGCCGGCGCTGCAGGCACTCGGCCTGTTCGCCGTCATGGAGGTTCGGGATCCGAACCTTCGCCACTGGATCGCGGACTGGACGGGAGCGGGGCGGGGGGAACGAGGATGCTGAATTGCGACGCGTTTCCGCTGGTCTATGTCGAGGCGCCTGACCACCACGCCCCGGCGCCGGGCGAGCCGTCCTGGCAGGAGGCGCTGGAGGCGCTGCTGGGCCGGAACCAACCCTTCGTGATCATCTTCGACGCGCCGGAAAAGGACGATCACGAGGAGACGCAGGAGGAGCGGCGCGAGAAGGCGATCTGGTTCAAGCGGAACCGCGCCCGTCTGACCTCGCTCTGTGCCGGCGCCATGGTGATCGAGAGCCGCGGACCGGCGCCGCTGCCGATCCGCCTGGCCGCGCAAGCTGTCGGCAAGGCGATCGGAGTCGAATTCAGGTTTGTCGGAGACGATAAGGCTGCCAGAGAAGAAGCCACCATTATTCTGGCTGAAAAGATCCGGAATTGGGACTGATGGTGGTCAGGCCGGCAAGAAATCGAGACCTTGCAGCGCCGCAATCCGGGGATTTTTCCTGCCGCGCTGCAAGGTCGAATGGCGCTTGACTTGCTTGCCGTTACGACAATTAACTGCACCAGATTGAATTAATAAGCGACCGGCAAGGTTCGATCTGGGAGGCAGGCTTTGGAGAGGCCCGGCATCCGCCGCGGAAGCAATTCCGCGCAGCTGCGCCGCTATAACGAGCGGCTCGTCCTGCAGCGGCTTCGCCGTGCGGGCGAAGCCTCCAAGGCCGATCTGGCTCGCGCCGCCGACCTCACCAACACGGCCATCGGCGGCATCATCCGCAAGCTCGACGACCTCGGACTGATCGAGGAAGTCGGCAAGCGCCATGATGGCGGCCGCGGCCAGCCGGCGACGATGCTGCGGCTCAATCCGGCCGGCGCCTATGGCATCGGCGTCCGGCTCGACCGCCGCTCGATCGAGACGATCCTGATCGATTTCGACGGCACGCCGCTGGCGCGCCGCGCCTATGACATGGTGCTGCCGGAGCCGGAGGAGGCGCTTTCCATGGTGGCGGGCGACGTCCGCGCCCTGCTCGACCGCCTGGCGCCGCCGGCGCGCGAGCGCTTTGCCGGCATCGGGCTGGCGCTTCCCTACAATCTCGGCGCCTGGCTGCGCCGGCTCGACCTGCCGCCGGAGATCTTCCGCCGCTGGGACCATTTCGATTTCGCCGCCGGGCTGGAGGAGGCGACCGGGCTTCCCGTCTTCAGCGAGAACGACGGCAACGCCGCCGCCATCGCCGAGTTGTTCTACGGCCTCGGCCGCAGCGTCGACGACTTCCTCTATCTGTTCATCGGTCCGGCGATCGGCGGCGGCATCGTGGTCAAGGGCGATTGCCTGCGCGGCAGCACCGGCAATGCCGGCGACGTCGCCGTGATCGCGGTCGCGCCCGGCCGGCTCGGCTCGTCGCCCAAGTCGGAGGACGGGCGGGAGCTTCTGATCACCCGCGCCTCGCTCAACGCGCTCGGCCGGCATCTGCAGGCGAACGGCGTCGCCGTGGCGTCGCCGGCCGACATGCAGGCCGCCTTCGCCGCCGGCCATCCGGCGGTGCTGGAATGGATCGACGACGCGGTCGAGGCGCTGGCGCCGGCGATCTGGTCGGCGATCGCTCTGCTCGACGTGCCGCTGATCGTGGTCGACGCCGACATCGATGGCGGCCTGGTCGACGCGCTGATCCGGCGGCTCGACGTCGCGCTCGACGAGCATGCGCCCGAGGCGCGACGTCCGCCGCGCATCCTGCATGGCACGCTCGGCCGCGATGCCGGCGCCATCGGCGCGGCGACCCTGCCGATGTTCTTCAATTTCTCGCCCCGCGCCTCGATCCTGACGCGCGACGACGAGGACAGCGAATTCGAGACCGGCCCGGCGCGCTTTGCCGGTCTCACATGAGATTCTCGGGAGGGACCGGGAGCGTCGCGGAGAAGCTGGTCGCTTCGCAGGCGCAGAACATAAATCGGCCAGGGAGGAACGGACCATGTTGAAGAAGCTTATGCTTGCCGCCAGCATCCTGGCGATGTCGGCGGCGCCTGTGCTGGCCGACGAGGTCATCGGCCTGATCACCAAGACCGAGACGAACCCCTTCTTCGTCAAGATGCGCGAAGGCGCGCAGGCCAAGGCGAAGGAGCTCGGCGTCACGCTGATCACCGCCGCCGGCAAGTATGACGGCGACAATGACGGCCAGGTCGCGGCGATCGAGAACCTGATCGCCGCCGGCGCCAAGGGCTTCGCGATCGTCCCGTCGGACTCGAAGGCGATCGTGCCGACCATCCAGAAGGCGCGCGACGCGGGCCTGAAGGTGATCGTGCTCGACACGCCGCTCGATCCGATGAACGCCGCCGACGCCACCTTCGCCACCGACAACCGCAAGGCCGGCGAGCTGATCGGCCAGTGGGCCAAGGGCACGCTGGGCGACAAGGCCAAGGACGCGAGGATCGTCTTCCTCGATCTCGCTACCAACCAGCCGACCGTCGACTTCCTGCGCGACCAGGGCTTCATGGCCGGCTTCGGCATCGACGTGAAGGACCCGAACAGGTACGGCGACGAGGACGATCCGCGCATCTGCACGCACGAGATCAGCCAGGGCGACCAGGAGAAGGGTCGTACCGCGATGGAGAACGCGCTGCAGAAATGCCCGGACGTGAACGTCGTCTACACGATCAACGAGCCGGCGGCCGCCGGTGCGTGGGAAGCGCTGAAGGCGGTCGGCAAGGATGACGGCAGCGTGCTGCTGGTCTCGATCGACGGTGGCTGCCCGGGCGTCAAGAACGTGCAGGCCGGCACGCTCGGCGCCACCTCGCAGCAATACCCGCTGAAGATGGCGGCGATGGCGCTCGAGGCGATCCATTCCGGCAAGATCCCGGACATCGACCCGAAGATGGGCTTCCTCGACACCGGCGCCCAGCTGATCACCGCCAAGCCGGTGGACGGCGTGCCGTCGATCTCGGTTGAAGAGGGCCTGAAGCTCTGCTGGGGCTGATCCCGGCGCGGCTGATTTCATTGTGATCCCGTGGGAGCGCTCCGGCGCTCCCACGAACAGGCGTCGGGGAGGACGGCCTCATGAGTGATAATGCAACCGGTTCGGCGGCGGCCGAGCGCGGCCTGTCCCAGGAACAGGGCGGCGTTGCGAGCTTCGAGGACCCGGATCGCGGCCTCATCCGGCGGATGCAGGAATTCCTGCACCGCTATCCGACAAGCATTCCCTTCATCGTCCTGCTGATCGGCATCGTCATCTTCTCGTTCGCCGCGCCCGGCAAGTTCCTGGCGCCGTTCAATTTTTCGCTGATCCTGCAGCAGGTGACGATCATCGCGATCCTCGGCGTCGCGCAGACGCTGGTGATCCTGACGGCCGGCATCGACCTCTCGGTCGGCGTCATCATGATCCTCGCCTCGGTGGTGATGGGGCGCACCGCCGTCGTCTATGGCGTGCCGGTCGAGATCGCCTTTCCGCTCGGCCTGCTGGCCGGCCTCGCCTGCGGCTTCCTGAACGGCATCATCGTCACCAAGCTGCGCCTGCCGCCCTTCATCGTGACGCTCGGCACCTGGAGCATCTTCGGCGCGCTCAATGTCTGGTATTCGAAGAGCGAGACGATCCGACAGGCCGACATGCAGGAGGCCGCGCCCTTCCTGCAATGGACCGGCACGATCATCAAACCCTACAGCTTCTTCGCCGACACGCTCGGGCTCGATCTCGGCTTCCTGAAGGGTTGGGTGCTGAATTACGGCTCGATCGTCATGCTGATCGTCGCCGCGGTCATCTGGTACGTGTTGAACAAGACGGCGTTTGGTCGCCACGTCTACGCCTCGGGCGATGATCCCGACGCCGCGCGGCTCGCCGGCATCAACACGGACCGCACGCTGATCGCCGTCTATTCGCTCGCCGGCTTTATTTGCGCCATCGCCGCCTGGGTCCTGATCGGCCGCATCGGCGGCGTCAGCCCTCAGGCCGGCCAGACCGCCAACCTCGACAGCATCACCGCCGTGGTGATCGGTGGCACCAGCCTGTTCGGCGGTCGCGGCTCGATCGTCGGCACGCTCGTCGGGGCGCTGATCGTCGGCGTCTTCCGCAACGGCCTGGCGCTCTCCGGCCTCGAACTGCTCTGGCAGGATTTCGCCGTCGGCGTGCTGATCATCGTCGCCGTCACCATCGACCAGTGGATCCGGAAGATTTCGTCATGAGCGCCGACACCCCGTCCGTCGAACCCGCCCTCAAGGCCCGCGCGCTCAACAAGCGCTATGGCCGCGTCGTCGCCCTCGACAATGCCGATTTCGACCTGATGCCGAACGAGATCCTCGCAGTGATCGGCGACAACGGCGCCGGCAAGTCGACGCTGATCAAGGCGCTGACCGGCGCCGTCACGCCCGATCACGGCGAGATCTGGCTGAACGGCCAGCCGGTCGCGTTCCGCAGCCCGATCGAGGCGCGCAATCTGGGCATCGAGACGGTGTACCAGAACCTCGCTTTGTCGCCGGCGCTGTCGATCGCCGACAACATGTTCCTCGGTCGCGAGAAGCGGCGCGAGGACTTCTTCGGCCGGCTGTTCCGCACCCTCGACAAGTCGCACATGCAGAAGGTGGCGCGCCAGAAGCTGACCGAACTCGGCCTGCTCACGATCCAGAACATCAACCAGCCGGTCGAGACGCTCTCGGGCGGCCAGCGCCAGGGTGTCGCCGTGGCGCGCGCCGCCGCCTTCGGCAGTCGGGTGGTGATCATGGACGAGCCGACGGCGGCGCTTGGCGTCAAGGAGTCGCGAAAAGTGCTGGAGACGATCCTGCGCCTGAAGGAACGCGGCCTGCCGATCGTGCTGATCAGCCACAACATGCCGCATGTCTTCGAGGTGGCCGATCGCATCCACATTCACCGCCTTGGCAAGCGGGTCGCCGTCATCAATCCGAAACGGCACACCATGTCGGACGCGGTGGCTATCATGACGGGCGCCATGGCGCCACCGGCGGACGAGGCTGCCTGATCGGGGCGATTTCCGTTCGCGCCGGCTTCGGCTATCGTCCCGATCCGCGAGCGCGAACGGATTCTCATGCGATTCCTGGGCAGGCCCGTCTATTACCTGGCTGTAGCGGTCTTCCTGGCCGGCGCCGCGCTGCTGCGCGTCGCGGATCCGTTTCCCGTCCAGGCCATCCGGCTGCTCGCCTTTGATCTCTACCAGCGCATGGCGCCGGCCGAGGCGCTGCCGGAACATCCCGTGCTGATCGTCGATATCGACGAGGCGTCGCTGAAGGCGGTCGGGCAATGGCCCTGGCCGCGCACGGTGCTGGCGGATCTCGCGCGCAAGCTGGCGGAGGCGGGCGCGGCCTCGATCGCCTTCGATGTGCTGTTCTCCGAGCCGGACCAGAGCTCGCCGGAGGAGGCGGTGAAGCGCCTGCCGCCGGAGCAGGCGACGCTGGTCGCCGCCTCGATCGGCGATGCGCCGACCCATGATCGCGTCTTTGCCGACGCGCTCGCGGCGACACCTTCCGTGCTCGGCCTGTCGCTTTCGGGCAGCGGCGCGCCGCTGCCGCCGCTCAAGGCCGGCTTCGCCACTGCCGGCGACGATCCGCGCCCCTTCATCGCGAATTTTGCCGGCGCGATCGCCAACGTGCCGGTGCTGGACGAGGCGGCGAAGGGTATCGGCTCGATCAACTGGCTGCAGGATCGCGACCAGATCGTCCGCCGCGTGCCGCTGGTGTTCCGGGTCGGCGATGCGCTGGTGCCGTCGCTCGCGGCCGAGGCGCTGCGCGTCGCTCAGGACGCCGGCTCCTATATCCTCAAGGGATCGAACGCCAGCGGCGAGGCCGCGTTTGGCCGCGAGACCGGGCTCAACCATGTGCGGATCGGCGCGCTGGTGGTGCCGACGGACGCCGATGGCGCGATCTGGCTGCGCTTCCGCCCGAGCGATCCGGAAGGCTTCGTCTCGGCCAAGGACGTGCTCGACGGCAGCATCCCCGCGCATCTGATGGAAGGCCGGATCGCCCTGGTGGGCACCTCGGCGGCGGGGCTGCTCGACCTGCGCGCCACCCCGCTCGATTCCGCCGTGCCGGGCGTCGAGATCCATGCCCAGGTGATCGAGCATATCCTGACTGGCCGTTCGCTGACCCGCCCGGATTTTTCAAGCGGCGTGGAGATTGCCGTCATCGTCGGGCTCGGCCTGCTGCTGGCGCTGATCCTGCCGCATGTCTCCGCCGTCGCCGCCGCGATTCTCGGAGCGCTCGCCGTCGGCGGCATCCTGGTCGGCGGTTTCCTTGCCTATCTCCGGCTCGGACTGCTCTTCGATCCGTTCTACCCGGCGCTCGCCATCATACTTCTGGTGATCGGGTCGGTGCTCTACACCTTCCGCCAGGCCGAGCGCGCCCGCGCCGGCATCCGCCGCGCCTTCCAGCATTACGTGGCGCCGGCGGTGGTCGACGAGATCATCGCCGATCCCTCGCGGCTGGAGCTCGGCGGCGAGATGCGCGAGCTGACGCTGCTCTTCTGCGACGTGCGCAACTTCACCACGCTCGCCGAGGGGATGAGCGCGACCGAGCTGACCGGCTTCATCAACGAGCTGATGGCGCCGCTCTCCGAGATCATCCTCAACCATCGCGGCACGATCGACAAATATATGGGCGACGCGGTCATGGCGTTCTGGAACGCGCCGCTCGACGATCCCGATCATGCGCGCCACGCGCTGGAAGCGGCCGAGGCGATGATGGCGGCGATGGCGGGGCTGAACGCCGGCTGGCAGCGCGCCGCCGCCGAACGCGGCCGCGCCATGCCGGAGGTCCGGATCGGCATCGGCATCAATACCGGCGCCTGCTGCGTCGGCAATCTCGGCACGGCGCAGCGCTTCGACTATTCGGCGATCGGCGACGAGGTGAACATCGCCAGCCGGCTCGAGCAGCTGACCAAGGATTACGGTCTCGGCATCATCGTCGGCGAGGCGACGGCGCGGGCGGCGGGGAAGGTGGGGCTGGTCGAGATCGACCGCATCCAGGTGCGCGGCCGCAGCGGCATAAGCCGCATCTTCACGCTGGCGCCGCCAGACGCGGAACCCGATTTCGCCGAGGCGCAGCGCGCCTTCGCCGCGGCGCTGCCCGAGCTCGATCCGTCCATCTGGCGGAGCGCGCTCTACCGTGCAAAATCCGCCGCGCCGGCTCGCTTTGCCGGCTATTATCATTTTATGCTGGAGCGCCTTTCGGCACGCGGCGTCTTCGAGGGGCAATCGGCGCCGCACATCACCATCGACCTGTGACGGCCGTCACATTCCACCTGCTTTCGTTCTGCCAGATTCGACCCTGCAGCCGGCTCGGAGAGGGAGGCCGGCAGCATTTCGGAGGACCGTGTTGATCGATCCTACGCTCGCACCGATCGCCGCATCGGCGGTGCTTCAGGTCAAGCATGTCGTCTGCGACTATTTCCTGCAGACGACGAACCAGATCCGCAACAAAGGCCTTTACGGCCACCCGGCCGGCTTGGCCCATGCCGGCATCCACGCGCTCGGCTCGATACCGGTCTTCCTGATCTATCCGACGCGCCTGCCGGTCGCGCTCCTGATCCTGGCGCTCGAATTCGTCGCCCACTACCACATCGACTGGCTGAAGAACGATATCGGCAGCCGCTTCGGCTGGGAGCCGAAGGACAAGCAGTACTGGTGGGCGATGGGCCTCGACCAGCTGGCGCACCAGGCGACCTACCTCGCCATGATCCTGGCGCTGGTTCTGGTCAATCGATAGGGCGGAGCAGGGGGCGCTTCTTCTCACCTCTCCCTGAGGGAGAGGTCGACGGCCGTAGGCCGGCGGGTGAGGGTTCACGGCCTCACCGGATCGTTCCCTAAACCCTCAACCGGCTCTTCGAGCCGACCTCTCCCTCAGGGAGAGGTGAGGGGAGTGGAACGTACCATTCACGCCTCAGAACCGCGTGACGACCCGCGCCGTGACGATGTGGTTGCCGAAGTCGCGTTCCTCGTCGTTCGACTGGTTCCACTGGAAGCGGTAGTCGAGCGCGAGGTCGGACTGCATGCCGAAGGCGCGGTTGAACACGGCGCTCACGAGCGGCTCGATCAGTACGTCGTCGCGCTTCTCGCCGTCCGGCGTGTAGAGATGGTCGTAGAGCGTCTGGGTGAAGTCGACGCCGCCGCCCAGCGTCAGCCAGTCGGCCACCTGGTTGAAATATTCGAACCGCGCGCCCCAGGAGACATAATCGCCCGGCTTGATGTCGTTCGGCCCGAAGACGCTGTTCGAGATGTCGACGCCGCCGATGCCGCTCCAGCGCGCATGCGGCGTGATGACCAGCGTGTCGTCGGGGTCGACGACCTGGGGAATGGCCCAGCGCCAGACGAAATCGGCGTAGAAGCCGTCGGTCGAGACCGAGTCCTCGTTGAAGCTGCGATAGCCGGCGCGCAGTCGCGCCAGCTGGTAGGCGCCCTGCAGGTAGCCTTCGAACTGCAGGCCGGCGATCGCCTCGGAATAGTAATAGGCGTTGTCGAGCGACGAGACGCCGCCGCCGATGAACGGGTTGATCGAGATCACGGTGCCGACCGGCAGGATCGGGCCGGTGACGCCGCCGAGATAGCCCCAGTCCAGCTCGCTGACATCGCCGAAATATTCCGCGTTGCCGAGCAGCAGGGTGCGCCAGCGCGTGTCGCCGATCCGGCGCTCGTCCTCGATCCGGCCGGCGGCATAGGCCTTGAGCGAGCTCTCGAGATCGGTGTTGCGCTGCAGCGGATTGCTCTCATAGCCGAAGCCGGCCTCGAGCGTGATCAGCGTGGTGTCGGGCTGCAGCTGGCGGCGGATGCGCACCAGCGCGGCGAGCGCCTCTTCATTGTTGGGATCGTAGAGCAGCACGCGCTCATACGTCGCCAGCGCCTTGCGCGGCTGGCCTACCGCCTCGGCGAGACGGGCATATTCCATGTTGGCGGCGGCATTCGTCGGGTCCGCCAGGACGCGCTTATAGGCCTCGCTGAGCGCGATCGCCTGGTCGCGATCAACCGCTGCGGCTTTCTCGCCGCAAACCCCGACCCATACTGCGCTGGCGACGAGTGCGACCGCCAGAAGACTGTGCTTCATGATCGGAGCCCCCGACTAACAAGCTTAACGCAGAGTAAGTTTGCCCGTGGCCCGCCGCAACTGCTCACCATCCCTCCGCCGGAAATTGCTGCGGAGCGGTGCAGATCGGCAACGCCTTCGGCAAAATCCGCGTTTCCGTTACGGGAAGCGGGGCGGCGCGGAACGCCGGCCTTGGTTTGTCGGGTGGCCGGTGTCAAAGTCGGGCAACGTCACGTGATCCCAGGCAGGGAGGCTCATCATGCGAATCGGCCGTCTCTTCACGACTGCTGCGGCAGGTGCGGCGCTCTGGATGCTGGCCGCGATGCCGGGTCTCGCCGCGGAACAGATGATCGGCCGCGCGGGCGCGATCCACAACAAGGTAGAGGGCGTCGTGCGCGGCGCCGCGAGGCCGCTCGCCGTCAGCGACCCGATCGTGCTCGACCAGCAGGTCCGCACCGGCGCGGATTCGACGGCGCAGCTCCTGTTCCTCGACGAGACCAGCCTGAATGTCGGGCCGGGCTCCGACGTCACGCTCGACCGCTTCGTCTACGACCCGGGCCGCTCGAAGAACGACATCGCGCTCCGGGCCACCAAGGGCATCTTCCGCTTCGTTTCCGGCTCGTCGGATCCGCGCAGCTATCATCTGAAGACTCCGGTGGCGACGATCGGCGTGCGTGGAACGATCTATGACGGCATCGTCGGGCCGAACGAGTCGGTCATCGTGCTGGTCGAGGGCAAGCTGGTGATCACGCTTCCCGATGGCCGCGAGGTGACGCTCGACCGTCCCGGCAAGGCGCTGCGCATCCATAAGGGTGGCCGCATCGAGGGGCCGCTGACCTGGGACGGCTCGCTGATCCGCGTCACCGGCGTCGTGCCCTATCCGCTCTACGGCGACAGCTTCCTGCCTTATCCGGAGAAGCTGCGCGCCCAGGATGGCGGCCGCAACGACATCGTCAACGACCTGAACAACCGGATCCAGAACAGCGGTCCGCCGCCCTGCGGCGACTATGCCTGTTGCGGTCAGTCCCCGACCCATTGCGGCGACTGACGCTGCGGGTCGGGCAGGGCGGCCCGGCGGGAGCCGGTCGCCGTCGCCGGCTCCGCTGAACCAAGATCAGCCGCGGCCGAAGAGCCGCCGCATCGCGCCGGCGATCTCGTCGGTGCGAACGCCCAGAATGCGGCTTGCGTGCTCGTCATCGGCGATCTCGTCGAGCTCCGCCCGCCGCTTGGCGAGGAACGCGCCGAAGCGGTCGACGAGTTCCGGCGAATGGGTGAGCACGGTTTCCAGCGCCACCTTGGTGATCTCGACGACGCGGGTCGGCTCCATCGCCGTGACGGTGGCGGCGCGGCGCGCGCCGGTCATCAGCGACATCTCGCCGAAGATGTCGCCCGGCCCGAGCATGGCGACCTCGCGATTGGGATGGCGGGCGCCGGCGACGGTGACGTCCACCTTGCCGCTGACGATGATGAACATGGACGAACCGAAATCGCCCTCGGTCATCAGCACGCGGTCCTTGCCGACGTCATAGACCTTGCTGCGAGCGGCAAGGTCCTGAAGCTGCCGGTCCGAGAGGACATCGGCGAAAAGCGTGGTCCGGGCCAGAACGTCGCGCGCTTCCATGGAAGACCGTCTCCGTTGTCGGCGGAGTGTGGGTCCAGGCGCGCCTCACCGTCAAGATCCAGGTAGGAGAGGGCTTAGCGGCCGATGTTGAAGACGATCGGCACGTTGATTTCGAGCTGCGGCATGCCGGCCGGCATGGGCGGGAAGGGGGATGCGCGGCGCACCGCCGAAAGGGCGGCTTCGTCCAGCATCGGATTGCCGGCGCTGCTCGCCAGCACGATGTTCCTGGCGGCGCCCGAGGGCGTGATCGTGAAGCTGACCTGGGCGCGCCCGGTTATTCCGAGCCGCTTCGCCTTGCTCGGCATCTGGGTCGAGCGCTGGATCTTGGCCCGCACCTTTCCCTTGTAGTTCGAGTTGGCGGCGGCGCCGGATCCGGCCTCGCGCGAGCGTCCCATGCCGCTGTCGCGAGCGGGGCTGTCATTGCTGGCGACGGCGGCGCCGCGCGCGCTCTCGAACTCGGAATTGCCGCGGCTCGGCGCTTCGGCCTTACGCTTCCTGTCGGCCTTCTCCGCCTTTTCGCGCGGCGGCTTGCGGGTCGGCTCGGCCTTCTCGGCGATCTTCTTCTGGACCGGCTTGGGCGCAACCTTCTGCGCCTCGACCGGCTTCGGCTCGGCAGCTTCCTCGACCGGCTTGGCCTCGACGGGCTTCACGTCGACAGGCTTGGCTTCGGGAAGGGGAGCCATCTCCTGCGGCACTACCTCTTCGATCGCGGCGGAAGCCGCCGGCTTGACCGCGGTGACCAGCGCGGTCTGGATCGGTCTCTCGGCCGGCGTCTCCACCGGCTTGGCCTCGACGGTCGGCGCCTCGGCGGCGGTCACCGTCTCGGGCTGGGCGCTGGCGGCGGCCGGCGTCACGGCGGCGGTGTCCGGCGTGGTCGGCGCGACATTCGAGAGCGTCTCGGTCGGGACGATCTCGCTGACTTCGGTCACGGAGGCGGCCGCGAGGTCGCTTTCGATCGGGGTGGCGGAGATGTCGGCGGCGAGCGCCGGCGCCAGGCTGCTGACCGACAACTCGACGGGCGTCGCTTCCGCGACGGCGACTGCCTCGACCGCGGCGGAAGCCGCCGGCGCGACGGCGGGCGTCGCCTCCTGCACGGGTTCCGATTCGGTGGTCGAGAGGGACAGCGCCGCCATTTCCGACGTCTCTGTCGCCGGGGCGATTTCGGTGTCGAAGGCTGTCTTCAGCTCTTCGCTGGTCAGTTCCTCGAACTCGACATCCGTACCGATGATGGCGTCGATCGAGCCCTCGACCGAACTGCCGGCGCCCGAACCGGCTTCGGCCACCTCGTTGGGATCCGGCGTGAAGGCCGCCACCACGGCGCCATGCGCCGCAATCGACAGAACCAATGCCCAAGCCCAGGAAGCGCGCCGCACGCCCATGATCTATCCTCGCCGCGTCACGCCGCCATCAATTGTCGAACTTGATATCGGAGCGCGTCGAGACCTTGATGCTGTCGGCGCAGGCGGCGGGGGTGAGCTCGGCGCCTTTGCATTCCTTGACGTCGTTGACGAGGATGCGGGCGATAGACGGGCACTCGGTCCCGGGGATGTCGAACTGGCGGACGCGGCTCTTGCCGGCCGGCACCTTGGCGCTGCGGACGACGACGAAGCGGTTGACCCGGCCGTCCTTCTCGAACAGCACCAGTTCGAGCGCCATGTCGTCGATGCCGGTGGCGAGGCCGTTGTCGAAGACGAAGCTCAGCCGGCAGGCCTTGTCGTTGGCCTCGGCGCCGTTGAGCTCGATCGCGATGGCGCGGGAGGCTTCTTGCGCCTGCGCCACGGAGACCGCCGTCATCAGGATCACCGCCACGCCGGCTGCGCCGAGAAGTCCGGCCTGCTTGCTTCCACTCAAAACTGCCATGTTCCACCCCGTCATCCGAAGGAAGCCGGCAAGCCATGGAAAGTTGGTCGCCGCATGAGCAGCTATTAAAATATGATGCTGGAAGTCAACTATAAATTGACGGCCGCGTCTATCAGGAAGGCTGATGCGCGAAGGACGTGGCGGCGATCGGGTGCATCGTGTCGTGGCTGAGGTCGAGCAGACCGCGCAGCTGGCCGCGATCCTTGGCGACGTCGGCGATGGTGTAGCTGTCGAGCACGGCGAAGAAGGCGCGCAGCGCCTCGGCCAGGATCTTGTTCACGCCGCAGGAATCGACCAGCGGGCAATCGCGGTTGGTCGTGTCGAAGCAGTCGGTCAGGAAGAAATTGCTCTCCGTCGCGCGCACGACCTCGCCGATCGAGATGGTGTTGGCCGGCTTGGCGAGGCGGATGCCGCCATTGCGGCCGCGAATCGTCTCGATGAACCCGCTCTCGACGAGCACGTGCATGATCTTGAAGAGATGCAGCTCGGAGATGCTGTAGGTCGCGGCGATGTCCTTGATCCGGCTGTTATTGCCCGGGTTGGCGGCGCAATAGAGCAGGATGCGGATGGAATAGCTGGTCTGCTGGGTCAGGCGCATGGCGTCCCTCTTTTACCCCCGATCGAGCACGCGCGCCGGAATCGGTCGCAGTTCGAGCGGTCTTCAATACCTTCTCATTAAAGTCTTGTTTTCCAGACTTCAACCGAGTCGAGTCTTTCCGCCGCGTCGGGTGCGGCCGAATCCGCCCGTCCGACGGGCCGGGCGCGAGAAAAGGAAAAGCCCGGAAGGCGCGCTTCCGGGCTTCTGGGGCTGCAATGCAGCGTCTGTGTCAGGCCGTGGAAGGGCAGGCGCCCTTCGCGGACCTTAGATCAGCGAACCGTTGACGATGGCCTTGCCCGACTTGTCGAACAGGTGAACCGTCTCCGGAGCGACGATGATGCGAACCTTGTCGCCCGAACGTTGCGCGGCGAGGCCGTCCGCCTTGACGATGGTCGGCTCGGCGCCTTCGACGTCGACATAGAGCATGGTTTCGCCGCCGAGATGCTCGGAGAGCGAGACGGTGCCCGGGATGCCGCCGGTCTCGCCCGGGGCGATCGTCAGATGCTCAGGACGGACGCCGAGGGTCATCGGGCCGGGGGTGACGGTGGCGCCGCGGGTCGGGATCGCCAGCGTCGAGCCGCCCGGCAGGGCGACGATCGCCGAGCCGCCGGTCACTTCGGTGACGTTGACGTTGAACAGGTTCATCTTCGGCGAGCCGATGAAGGTGGCGACGAAGAGGTTGTTCGGGCGGTGATAGAGCTCGAGCGGCGAGCCGACCTGCTCGATGCGGCCGGCGCTGAGCACGACGATCTTGTCGGCCATGGTCATGGCTTCGACCTGATCGTGCGTGACGTAGATCATCGTCGCCTTGAGGTCGTTGTGCAGCTTCGAGATCTCGATGCGCATCTGCACGCGCAGCGCGGCGTCGAGGTTCGACAGCGGCTCGTCGAACAGGAAGACGTCGGGCTCGCGCACGATGGCGCGGCCGATGGCGACGCGCTGGCGCTGACCGCCGGAGAGCTGGGCCGGACGGCGCTGCAGCAGCTCCGTCAGGTGCAACATCTTGGCTGCCTTCTCGGTGCGGGCCTGGATCTCGGACTTCGGCATCTTCGCCATCTTCATGCCGAAGCCGATGTTCTCGGCGACGGTCATGTGGGGGTAGAGGGCGTAGGACTGGAACACCATCGAAACGCCGCGCTCGGCCGGGGCCAGGCGGGTAACGTCCCGGTCGCCGATGCGGACGGTGCCATCGGTCGTGCCTTCGAGCCCGGCGATCAGACGCAGAAGCGTCGACTTGCCACAACCCGACGGACCGACGAACACGCAGAATTCGCCGTCCTTCACCTCGAGATCGACGCCGCGGATGATCGCAACTTCACCGAACGACTTCTGAACTTCGCGCAACGTCAGACTTGCCATTAACAAACCTCCATGATGGCACGCAAACAGGCGCGGCCGATTGCGCGGCCGACAATCCCGCCAGCAGGATCCTTCCTCCGGTGCTACCGTCCACGATCCCGGCGCTTGAGTAAAGTCCCGAAATGCAGCAATGGCGCGGCGGAGCGCCGATCCGGCCGATCCCGGGTTGCGCGCCGTGCGGCTCTGATGCCTCCGGTTGGGCGGCGAATGCGGCAGGCCGCGCCCCGGCGGGGCGATTGGCACGGTCGAACCGCCGTCCTCCGCCGCGTGGGCGCGCTTTCGTAAGCTGTCACAGAACTGTTGATATACCAGCGATCTTCCTTCGGATCGTCGCCGTGGGGCTGGCGCGGCGCCGCGGCGGCGCGGATCCCCCGCGAGGACGGTCCGGATGCGCGTCGTCTTTTTTGCTGCGCCGCGACGGAAGTCATTCGCTGCCGCGTTCAAGTTCCGAACGGGCCTCATGCATCGGACCAACCATGCCGCTTTGGAAACAAATCCTGCTCTGTCTTGTCGTCGCGGTCCTCGCGGCCGGAGGCTGGTACGCCTTCCAGCATCGCGAATCATCCGCTGGCGGAGCGAGCGCATCTTCCGGCGGAAGTGGCGGCGGTGGTGGCCGCGGCCTCGGCGGTCCGACGCTGGTGGTGACCGAGGCGGTCGAGAGCCAGGTCGAGAACGACCAGGTCCGCTCGGTCGGCACGGTGAAGGTGCCGCGCTCGATCAAGATCTACCCGCAGGTCTCGGCCGTCGTGAACGAGGTCCTGTTCAAGGCCGGCGACAAGGTGGTCAAGGACCAGCCGCTGGTCCGGCTCGATGATTCCGATCAGCGCGTGGCGCTCGATCTCGCCAATGTCGCGTTGAAGGACGCCCGGTCGGCGCTCGATCGCGCCCAGAAGCTCTCCGCCAGCCGCAATCTCGCGCTTTCCGCGCTGGAGGATGCGCAGTCGGTCGAGCGCAAGGCGCAGATCGCGGTTCTCGGCGCCCAGATCGCGCTCGACCGCCGGACCATCACCGCGCCCTTCGACGGCGTCGTCGGCTTGAGCGATCTCGCTGTCGGCGATTTCATCACCTCTTCCACCGTCGTGACGACGCTCGACGACGTGTCGACGCTGATGGTCACCTTCCTGGTGCCGGAGCGTTACGCCGGTCGTGTTGCCGAAGGGCAGGCGGTGACGGCGACAGCGGCCAGCAAGCCGGATGCGACGATCTCCGGCAAGGTGACCTCGATCGACACACGCATCGATCCGACCGCGCGCACCCTGAAGGTCGAGGCGGAGCTCGACGCGGCCGCCGCCGGCGCCATCGGCGTCAAGCCCGGCATGTCGGTCGTCGTCGCGCTCGGCTTCGAGGGCCAGCCGCGCGTGGCGGTCTCGGCGCTGTCGATCCAGTGGGATCGCACCGGCTCCTATGTCTGGGCGGTCGTCGACGACGTCGCCAAGCGGCTGCCGATCTCGGTGCTCGAGCGGCAGAGCGGCCGGGTGCTGGTTTCCGGCGACCTGAAGGCCGGCGACAGGGTCGTCGTCGAGGGCCTGCAGCGGCTTCGCGAGGGGGCGAAGGTTGCCGAGTTCGCCACCGCCGCCACGGGCTCCAAGGCGCCCGCCACCGCGACGGGGGGCTAAGCATGCGCACGGACGCTCCCGACGCCTCGAAAGAGCCGGAAGGCCGGAACGATGCCGGCTCCGAAATGACGCATGATCCGATTCCGAAGGGCGGCGCCGCGACGAGCGGCATCTCCGCGCTGTCGGTCCGCCGGCCGGTGCTGGCGATCGTCGCCAACCTGCTGATCATCATCGCCGGTCTCGCCGCCTATCGCGGCGTCGAGATCCGCGAGCTGCCCAATATCGACCAGCCGGTCGTCACGATCACCACCACCTATACCGGCGCCACGCCGGATACGATGGACAAGGAGATCACCAGCGTCATCGAGAAGGCCGCCGCCGGCGTCACCGGCTGGACCGACATCCAGTCGCAATCGACCAGCGGCCGCAGCCGCGTGACGGTGCAGTTCTCCGATTCGACCGACATCAACGTCGCCGCCAACGATCTTCGCGACGCCGTCGGCAACGCGCAGCGCAACCTGCCGGACGATGCCGACCCGCCGACCATCGCCAAGGCCGACACCAATGGCGACGCGATCATGCGGCTCGCCGTCACCTCGCCGACGCTGAAGATCGAGGACCTGACCAAGCTGGTGAACGACGTCATCGTCGACCGGCTGAAGGCGGTCGACGGCGTCGCCGACGTGCAGATCAACGGCGACCGCTCGCCCAACATCTCGATCTACATCGACCCGATGCGGCTGGCCTCCTACGGCCTGACGGTCGCGGACCTGAAGACGGCGCTCGCCACCGTCGCGCTCGACGTGCCGGCCGGCAATCTCAAGGACACGAACCGCAACATGTTCGTGCGCGCCGACGCCAGCGTGAAGAACGCCGACGACGTCAAGGCGATCCGCATCCAGGGCGATACCCGCGTGGGAGACGTCGCCGACGTCGTGTTCGGCCCGGCGGCCAAATCCTCCAGCGTGCAGGTCAATGGCCGGGTCGGAGTCGGCCTCGGCATCGTCCGCCAGGCGAGCTCCAACACGCTCGAGATCTCGGCCTCGGTGCGCAAGGCGATCGAGGAACTGGCCGTCACGCTGCCGAAGGACGTCTCGGTCCGCGTCACCTCCGACGACGCCGACTTCATCGCCGGCTCGTTCGAGGAAGTCGAGCGCAGCCTCGTGCTCGCGATCGTCATCGTCATCGGCGTCATCTACCTGTTCCTCGGCTCGTTGCGCTCGACCCTGATCCCCGCCGTCACCGTGCCGGTCTCGTTGCTCGGCACGATCGCGGCGATGTATCTGATGGGCTTCTCGCTCAACATCCTGACGCTGCTGGCGCTGGTGCTCGCCACCGGCATGGTGGTCGACGACGCCATCGTCGTGCTGGAGAACATCGCCCGCCGCCGCTCCGAGGGCATGGGGGCGCGCGCCGCCGCCGTGCTCGGCGCCAAGCAGGTGTTCTTCGCCGTCATCTCGACGACGGCGACGCTGGTCGCGGTGTTCGTGCCGATCTCCTTCTTCAAGGGCACCGCCGGCCGCCTGTTCTCCGAATTCGGCTTCGTGCTCGCCTTCGCCGTCACCCTGTCCGGCTTCGTCGCGCTGACGCTGGCGCCGATGATGGCCTCCCGCCTGCTCGACACCAGCGGTGGCCACGGCCATGGCGAGGGGGGCAATTTCCTGCAGCGCGGCCTCAACGCCGTCGGCAATGTCGGCCATCGCCTCTATGAGCGCGTGCTCGATTTCTGCCTGAGGGCGCCGGCCGTCGTCATCCTGATCAGCGCCATCTTTGCCGGCGGCGCTGTGCTGGCCTTCGAGATGCTGCCGCAGCAGCTGACGCCGCAGGAAGACCGCGGCGCCGTCATGATCGCCATGAACACGCCGCAGGGCGCGACGGTCGACTATACGCAGGGCCAGATGGCGCTGGTGATGAAGGCCGTCGATCCGCTGCTGAAATCCGGCGAGGCCACCAACGTCTTCTCGGTCGCGGGCAATTTCGGCAGCCCGAGCAACGGCTTCATGATGATCACGCTGGCCCCCTGGGGCGAGCGGCAGCGCAGCCAGCAGCAGATCGCGGCCGAGATCAACCAGAAGATCCGCTCCATTCCGGGAGCCGTCGTCAACCTGCGCCAGCCGAACAGTCTCGGTATTCGCGGCGGCGGCCAGGGCCTGACCTTCGCCGTCACCGGCGTCGAATATGACGGCATCACCAAGGCGGCCCAGCAGCTGGTCTCCACGCTCGGTACCAATCCCGCCTTCTCCAACGTCCAGCTGAACTACGACCTGAACCAGCCGCAGCTTTCGGTCGACATCGACCGCGACCGCGCGGCCGATCTCGGCGTCTCCGTGGCCGATATCGGCACCATCGTCTCGACGCTGCTCGCCGGCGCCGACATGGGCAATTTCTATATCGGCGACGACAAGATCGACATCACGGCGCTTGCCCCCGACGGCATGATCGTGACGCCGAGCGACCTGATGAATGTCCAGGTCCGCACCGCCGGCGGCACGATGGTGCCGCTCTCCTCGGTGATCTCCGTCCGCGAGGAGGCGACGTCGCCGACGCTGGCGCGCCAGTCGCTCCGCCGCGCCGTGCCGATCACGGCGACGCTGAGCCCCGGCGTCGACCTCGGCTCGGCGATGGAGATCCTCAATCAGGAGGCCGCCAAGCAGTTGCCGACCGGCATGAACATCGTGCTGACCGGCGAGGCGGCGACGCTGAACGAGACCTCGAGCGGCATCCTGCAGACCTTCCTGTTCGCCGTGATCATCATCCTCCTGGTGATGGCGGCGCAGTTCGAGAGCTTCGTCTCGGCGGTGATCCTGTTCACCACGGTGCCGTTCGGCGTTGCGGCGGGCATCTACGCCATCCTGCTCTCGGGCGGTTCGCTCAACATCTACACCCAGATCGGCCTCGTCATGCTGGTCGGCCTGATGGCGAAGAACGGCATCCTCATCGTCGAATTCGCCAACCAGCTGCGCGACGAGGGCCAGTCGGTCTATGACGCCATCCGCAACGCCTGCCTTGTCCGGCTTCGTCCGGTGCTGATGACGATGATCGCGACGGTTCTGGGCGGCCTGCCGCTGATCCTGACGGGCGGCGCCGGCTCGGAGGCGCGCGCGGCGCTCGGCTGGATCATGGTCGGCGGCCTCGGCGTCTCGGCGCTGGCGACGCTGTTCCTGACGCCCGTCTCGTTCCTCCTGCTCGCCCGCTTCTCCAAGCCGCGCATCGCCGAGGAGCACCGCCTGGCGGCGGAGCTCGCCGCGGTCGAGGCGGCCGAGGCTGGTCGGCGCGAGCGCGGCCGGGCGGACGAGAATCCGGCTCCGCATCCCCTGTCGATCGCGGCGGAATAGGGGAGGTTGCGGTGGCCTGGCTCCAGCCCGATGATCCCGACCGCAAGGCTGCCACGCCGGCGGCAATGCGCTATCGTCTGATCGCGGGCGGCAAGGCCGGCGAAAGCGCCGGCGAGGACGACGGGAAAGGTCGGACGCGGAACTTGGCGGGCATGGATGACCCCGATGACGACACGGCGATCCGCGCCGACCACGCCCTCATGCAGGCGGTGGCCGATGGCGAGGAAGGGGCGTTTGCGCGCCTGATCCAGGCCGAGGCGCCGAAGCTGACGCGGTTCGTCGCCTCCGTGCTCTCCGACCTCGCCGAGGCCGAGGAGGTCGTGCAGGAAGCGCTGCTGCGGCTCTGGAAGCAGGCCGCGACCTGGGAGCCGAACGCCCGGATCGGCACCTTCCTGCACCAGGTGGCCTATCGCATCGCCATCGACCGGCTGCGCCGCCGCCGGCCGCATGTCGACATCGACGGCTTCGACGACATCCTCGAGGACGAGGGACCGTCGCCGGAGCGTCACCTGACGCGCATGGACGACGGCCGCATCGTGCAGGCGGCGCTTGAAAAACTGTCGGAAAGACAGCGAACCGTCATCGTGCTGGCCCACTTCCAGGAGCTGGGCCAGGCGGAGGCGGCGGACATCATGGGGATTGGCGAACACGCCTATGAATCGCTCCTCGCCCGCGCCAGGCGCCGGCTCAGAAGCCTGCTTGGCGGCAGGGACGAGGACGATCGGCAGGAAGGAAAGCGATCATGAGCAAGGCATCGGGAGAGGGACGTTTCGAGCTGGCGAACGGTCCCGCCAACCTGCACGACGCCGTGGATCGCTGGGGGCCTGACCTCAATTTGTGGCCGGATCTGATGCTGGTCCGCCGGGCGCGCGAGGCGCTGCTCGCCGACCGCGACTTCCGCCAGTATCGCGACCGCACGGTGGCGGAGGCCGAACGGCTGCGGCGCGCGGCGAAGCTTCTGGACAAGCGCATCGAGGAAAGCGGCTCGGTCGAGCGGATCACCAGGAAGCTGATGGAGGCGACGGGCGCGCGGGCGATCCACTGGCGTCGCCGGATCGCGGCGCTCGCAGCCGTCATGGTGGTTTCCGCCGCGCTCGGCAGCGTGCTCGCCGACCTGATCCCGGCCGATACCGATCAGCAGCGGATCGATGTCGTGCAGTTGGATACTTTGGTCTTCGGGCCGTCAGAGGCAGATTTTTGATGGCGTTCAAGATGGAAACCCGAACCCGCCGCGCCTTGCTGTGGGGCTTGCTGGTGGCTTCGCTCGGCGTCAACGCCTTCTTCGTCGGCGCGACGGTGACGGATTTCATCCGCTTTCGCCACGCCGAGGACAAGGGCCCGCGCATCATCCGCACCGAACTGCGCTGGCTGAAGGATCGCTTGTCGCCGGACGCCGTGAAGAGCATCGAGACGCAGCTCGACGCCCTGAAGCCGGACATCCTGGTCCGGCTCGACCGGCTGAAGACCCTGCGGGCCGAGCTGAACACGCTCGTCGCCGCGCCCGTTCCCGACAAGGCGGCGATCGACGCGCATCTGCGCAGCATCCGCCTCGAGGTCGGCGCCATGCAGGAGCAGGTGCAGTCCCGCACCTTCGAGGCGCTCCTGAACCTGCCGCCGGATCAGCGCGCGGCGCTCGCCTCCGGGAAGGGCGCCGACAACTAGCTGTCATTTGTCATTTCGACCCGAAGGAGCCGCGGGCCGGCGAACAAGATCGCCGCGCCGTGAGGGCATTCGGCGGTCGGGCGGCTATTGCGGCTCGAAGATCTCGGGGATGCGCTCGACCTTCTCGGTCGACAGCCCGGTGGCGCGGCCGAGCTGGTTGGCGAAGGCGATGGTGTAGAACGTCCAGCCGAGCAGGAGCGCGAAGGGCACCTCCCGGGCGGGCATGTTGACCAGCTTTCTCTTCGTCACGACCTTTCGGGTCGTTCGCCACATCATCGCGTTCCAGCGCTTGATGGCATAGCGAACGCGCTTCAGCCGGCGTCCGGATTTCCGCAGAAGATATTTCCGGTCGTCGTCACGCCCGGTGACGCCCGCGCGCCAGGCGACGAAGCGGAGGCCGCGCAGCGGCTCATGCCGGGCGCGGGCATTGACGCGGATGCAGGTCTTTCCTGCGTCGAGCAGGCGCTGGTCCAGGAGGCTGCACGAGCACTTGAAGCCTATGTCATAGGGAAAGCCGCCGGCATCGGCGAACCAGTCGCGCCGGAACGCGACATTGTTGGCCCAGATGAAGGCCTGCCGCGCTTCCTGCTCGTCGCCGTGCTCGAGGGGAAAAATCCAGGTGAGGGCGAGCGTGCGCGACAGGAAGTCGTCGTGCTTGAGGAAGGTGCGGCCGCTCGCCGCGACGATTTCGGGATCCTCGAAGGCCGCAAGCAGCTGCAGCAGCCAGTCGCCTTCGGGCGGAGCATCGGAATCGGCGAAGATGAGGATCTCGTTTTCGGCGAGGGCGGCGCCGGCGTTCTTCATCTCGTAGTAGCGCCCGTCCGGCACCGCGACGGCGTGGATATCGAGCGAGCCGAGGGAAGGGCCGTCCTGCCGGATTCGCGCCAGCACCTCGTCATTCGCCTCGGCCTCACCGGGATGCACGAAGATCAGGCGCGGCGGCCGCGCAAGGCGGCCCATGACCGGCCAGAGCTGCGCGGCGAGACTGTCGAGGACGATGCCCAGGACGGCGGGTTCGACGGTCCGGATATTCTCCATTTCGACGACGATGGAGAGGCTCGGCAGAGCATGCGACACGGCGGCAATCCATCCCGAAAAGGAGAGGCCGTGATGGGTATCACGGCCTCCGATTCGGTCAAGGCGATGTCGTCGCGACGGCGCGTGGCTGTCCTGGTCCTGCGGCGGATCCGGTCAGCGCGCCGCCGTCAGGCGGTCGGCGTCGGCCTGGGTCAGCGGGGCAGGGCGATCGGTGGTGGTCGACAGCGTGATCACCTTCTCCTGCGCCGCCGCGTCGAGGATCGACACCATCGCGTCGAGCGCGTGCAGGGCGACGCGGCCCGAACAGCGCGGCTCGCGGCCATGGTCGGCCGCGTCGAGCAGGTCGGCGACGCCCAGCATGCGGTAGTTGGCATGCTTGCCGTCCTGCCAGTTGGACTTGCCGAACGGCGCGCCCGAGGTGTCGACCTCGATATAGTCGCCGTTCTTCTCCGAATAGCGCAGCGTGCCGCCGAAGAAGTTCGGATCGGGCACCAGCATCGTGCCTTCCGAGCCATAGAGCTCGATCGGGTTGACGTGGCCGTGCTTCCAGACGTCCCAGCTCGCCGTCAGCGTCACCTGCGCGCCGGAAACGAAGTGCAGGATGGCGTTGATGGTGGTCGGCGTGCCGACCGGCACGGTCTTGCCCTTCAACGGGCCTTCGGCCGTTACCAGGCGATCCTCGAAGCCCTTGGTGGCGACGGCCGTGACGGTGCGGATCGGGCCGAGCAGGTTGACGAGGGCGGCGATGTAGTAGGGGCCGAGATCGAGGATCGGGCCGCCGCCGGGCTGGAAGAAGAAGCCCGGATTGGGATGCCACATCTCCATGCCGCGGCTGAGCACATGCATCGTGCCGGCGATGACCTTTCCGATCTTGCCATCGTCGAGCATCTTGCGCGCCGTCTGGCCCGCGCCGCCGAGGAAGGTGTCGGGAGCGCTGCCGAGCTTGAGGCCCTTGGCGTCGGCGAGCGCCACCAGCTTCTTGCCATCCTCGACGGAGAGCGCGAACGGCTTCTCCGAATAGGCGTGCTTGCCGGCCGAGAGGATCGCGTTCGAGACTTCGTAATGCGCCGCCGGGATGGTCAGGTTGATGACCGTGTCGATCTCCGAATCCTTCAGGAGCTCGTCGACGGTCAGCGCGCGGACGCCGAACTGGCCGGCGCGCGCCTTGGCCGCCTCCGCCGAGAGGTCGGCGACCGCGACGATCTTCGTGCCGGGGAAGAGCGGCGCGAGCTTCAGATAGGCTTCCGAGATATTGCCGGCGCCGATCAGGCCGATCTGGTGAACCTTGGACATGTCGAGGGAGCCTTTCAGGAAACCAGGGCCTTGATGGCCGCGAAGGAACGCTCGGCAAAGCGCTTCCAGTCGGCCGGATTGTCATGCTCAGCAACGAGGATCTTGGCGTTCTTCGCCTTCTCGATATGCGGCCAGAGCGCCTTCCAGTCGATCGTGCCGTGGCCGACATCGGCCCAGCCGTCTTCCTCGGCGGTTCCGGCCGGGGCCAGGTCCTTGATGTGGAAGGCGATCGTGCTGTCTGCGAGCTTGTCGATCTCGGCGGCGGCGTCCTTGCCGGCGCGGGCGACCCAGCCGATGTCGAGCTCGGAGACGACGCCGTTGCCGATCAGGTGGTCGATCGGGCGCGAGCCGTCGGCGAGCGTGACATATTCGAAGTCGTGGTTGTGGTAGCCGAGGCCGAGGCCGGCTGCCTTCGCCTTCTCCGCCGCGCCGGCGAAGCTGTCATGCAGCTTCTTCCAGCCGTCAACGTCGGTCGGGCGCTGTTCGGCGACGAGATAGGGGATGACGATCGCCTCGGCGCCGATGGTCTTGGCGATGTCGATGAAGCGGCTGGTCTCGCCGACGACGCCGTCGAGCGGCGCGTGGAAGGTCGGGGTCACGAGGCCGACGGCGTCGACCTTCCTGCGGTAGCCGGCGGCGTCGTCGCCATAGAGCGGGTAGTAGGGCTCGACCGCGTCATAGCCGATCTTGGCAAGGCCCTCGAGGACGGTCTCGAGCGGCGGAAAATTGCGGGCGGAATAGAGCTGAAACGAGATCTTGTGCTTCGACATGGAGATGTCTTTCTTGAAACCGTTCGTAGGAAGAGCGCCTTGAACCGCAGGCAGTAGAGAGCGGGGGGCGAGGGCCTCCGGCCGGATGGCCTGGAGGTCCGCGTCGGGTCGTCTGGCTGAAGCGCTTCATCCTTTCATGGAAAGGATGAACCGATCCAATTCTTTATCGGAGCGCGCCGTCGGCGCGATCCGGCGTTCGTCGGGCTCGAAGGCCGCGCTAGAGGCGCTGGCCCGTCGCGAGATCGAAGATCGATGCGTGGGCGGGCTGGAAGAAGGCCTCGACCCTGGATGGCGTCTCGACATGCGCGTCGCCGTCGATGCGGACCGAGAACTGCGTGCCGGCGACGTCGCCCCAGACCAGGCTGTCGGCGCCCATCGGCTCCAGCAGGGTCAGGTTGACCGGCAGGGATTTCGCCCCCGCCTCGCGATGCACGAGGTCGATCTGCTCCGGCCGGATGCCGAGCGTCGCCGGGCGGCCATTTTCGGGCGGGGTTTCGAATTCATAGCCGGCGAGGTCGACGAGGCCGCCATCCGCCAGCTTGAACGAGGCGCTGCCGCCCTCGACCGAGAGCGTGCCGTTGATGAAGTTCATCGACGGCGAGCCGACGAAGCCGGCGACGAAGCGGTTGACCGGCCGGCGGTAGATCTCCTTCGGCGAGGCGAGCTGCTGAATGACGCCGCCATTCATCACCGCGACGCGGTCGGCGAGCGTCAGCGCCTCGATCTGGTCGTGCGTGACGTAGATCATGGTCGAGCCGAGCTCGTTGTGCAGGCGCTTCAGCTCGACGCGCAGCTCCGTCCTGAGCTTGGCGTCGAGGTTGGAGAGCGGCTCGTCGAACAGGAACACGTCGACGTCGCGCACCAGGGCGCGGCCGATCGCGACGCGCTGGCGCTGGCCGCCCGACAGCTCGGACGGGCGACGCTTCAGCAGCGGCTCGATCTGCAGGATCTTGGCGGCGCGGGCGACGCGCTTGTCGATCTCGTCCTTCGGCACCTTGGCCATCTTCAGCCCGAAGGAAAGATTGCCGGTGACGGTCATGCGCGGATAGAGCGCGTAGGACTGGAACACCATGCCGATGCCACGGTTCTTCGGCTCCTCCCAGGTGACGTTCTTGCCGCCGATCCAGATCTGGCCGGCCGACACGTCGAGCAGGCCGGCGACCGCGTTGAGCAGGGTGGACTTGCCGCAGCCCGACGGTCCGAGCAGTACGATGAACTCGCCCGGCGCAATTTCCAGATCAAGGTTCTTCAGGACCTTGAGATTGCCGAACTCGATCTCGAGGTCGCGAATGGAGACATTAGCCATGGATCACCCCTTCACGGCGCCGGAAGCGATGCCGCGAACGAACCAGCGTCCCGACACGAAGTAAACGAAGAGAGGCACGAGCGCCGTCAGGATCGTGGCAGCCATGTTCACGTTGTATTCCTTCTCGCCGAAGCTCGAATTGACGACGTTGTTGAGCTGCACGGTCATCGGGAAGTTCTCGCGCCCGGCGAAGATCAGGCCGAACAGGAAGTCGTTCCAGATGCCGGTGATCTGCAGGATCGCGGCGACGACGATGATCGGTGTCGAGAGCGGCAGCATCAGCCGCAGGAAGATCGCCCAGAAACCGCCGCCATCGACGCGCGCCGCCTTGAACAGGTCGATCGGGATGCCCGCGTAGAAATTGCGGAACAGCAGCGTCATCAGCGGCAGCCCGAAGATCGTGTGCACGAACACGACGCCGGGGATCGAATTGTAGAGCGACACCATCGAGAGGATGCGCACGAGCGGGTAGAGGAACACCTGGTAGGGGATGAAGGCGCCGAGCAGCAGCACGCCGAACAGCACGTTGGCGCCCTTGGGCCGCCAGAAGGAGAGGGCGTAGCCCGTCACCGAGCCGACGGCGATCGACAGGATCACGCTCGGCACCAGGATCTTGATCGAGTTCAGCATGCCGACATGGATGCCGTTGCAGTTGAGGCCCGTGCAGGCCTGCGACCACGCCTTCACCCAGGCGTCGAAGCTCGGCGACATCGGCAGCGCGAACAGGTTGCCGAGCCGGATCTCGTCCATCGGCTTCAGCGACGTGACGATCATGACGTAAAGCGGGATCAGGAAGAACAGCGCCGAGATGATCAGGAAGGCGTAGACGCCGTAGCGGGCGGGGCCGATGCGCTTCGGGCGCGGGCCCGAGGGCTCGACATGCGCGGAGGCGGTGAGGGAAGCCATCAGTGGGCGCTCCTCGGCTGGCGGAAATACTGCACGTAGAGCCAGGGCGCCAGGACGCAGAGGACCGTGATCATCATGACGGTCGAGGCGGCGGTGGCGAGGCCGAGGTTCTGGCGCTGGAACAGATATTCGATGACGAACTTGGCCGGCACTTCGGTCGAGATGCCGGGGCCGCCATTGGTCAGCGCCACGACGAGGTCGTAGACCTTCACCACGGCGGTGGCGAGAAGGACGGTCGCGGTGACGAACATCGGCGCCAGAATCGGGATGACGATGTGGACATAGACGCGCCAGGTCGGGATGCCGTCGACCTTGGCTGCCTTCCAAAGCTCGCCATCGACGCCGCGCAGGCCGGCGAGCAGGATCGCCATGACGAGGCCGGAGGCCTGCCACATGCCGGCGATGGCGATGACGTAGATCGCGCGGTCGCCGCGGGTCAGCCAGTCGAAGGTGAAGCTCTCGAAGCCCCAGTTGCGCACGGTCTGCTGGATGCCCAGCGTCGGGTTCAGTGTCCACTGCCAGACGAGGCCGGTCACGATGAACGACAGCGCGTAGGGGTAGAGGAAAATCGTGCGGAACATGCTCTCGGCGCGGATCCGCTGGTCGAGGAACACCGCCAGCAGGAAGCCCAGCACCAGGCAGCCGATGATGAAGATCACGCCGAAGATGGCGAGGTTCTGAACCGAGATGATCCAGCGGTCAGAGCCGAACAGCCGCGTATATTGCGAGAAGCCGACATAGTTCGAAACCGGGAACACCTTCGAGCTCGTGAACGAGATCTGGATGGTCCAGAGGATGGTTCCGACATAGGCGAAGATCACGATCAGCCAGGCAGGCGTCAGCGCCACCTGCGCCATCCAGAAGCGTAGGAATCGTGGTTTCAAGATAACGCACTCCGATTGCGCGGCGGATATGACTCGCCGTGGACCGGCTCACCCTGACGGCGGCGCCGGATCGAGGAGGAAACCCGGCCGGAGAACCGGCCGGGTCGCTGTCCTGTTACTCAGAGGCGATGATTTCGGCGAACTTCGCCTGCAGGTCGGCCGGGGTCTGCGACGGGGTCGTCCAGAACTGGCCGATCAGATCCTGGATCGAGCCGATCGCGTCCGGGGTCTGCAGGAAGTCGAAGCCCGGAACCGAGGCGCCCTCGGTGGCGAGCAGCTTGAGGCCGGCCTGGGCGCAGGCGTCGAGCTTCGACGTGTCGACGTCGCCGCGAACCGGGACGGAGCCCTTCTTCGCGTTGAAGGCGACCTGGGTCTCCGGCGTCAGCATGGTGTGGGCCAGCAGCGCCTGGGCCTTCTGGGCGTCGGCGTTGTCGGTCTTCGGGAAGACGAACACGTCGCCGCCGATCCAGTAGACCTGGTTGCCGATGCCCGGCACGCAGCCGACTTCCTTGCCCGGAGTCAGGCCGGCGGCGATGACTTCGCCCTTGGCCCAGTCACCCATGAAGTTGAAGCCGGCCTTGCCGCCGACAACGAGGCCCGTGGCCTGGTTCCACTGGCGGCCCTGCTGGCCTTCGTCGCCATAGTTGCGCAGCTTGCCGAACGTCTCGGCGACCTTGGCGAATTCAGGCGACTTCACCGCATCGGCGTTGTTGTCCTGATAGACCTTCATGTAGAGCTCGGGGCCGCCGACGCCGAGCAGGACGTCGTTGAAGAGCAGGAGCTGCGTCCAGGCGTCGCCCGACTGCGCCATCGGAATGACGCCGGCGGCCTTCAGCTTGTCCATGGCGGCGAACAGCTCGTCCCAGGTCTTCGGCGGCTCGATCTTGTTCGCTTCGAGCAGGGCCGTGTTGTACCAGAGCCAGTTGTTCGAGTGGATGTTGACCGGGACGGCATAGTAGTGGCCGTCGCGCGAGACCGCCTTTACCAGCACCGGCGACAGGAACTTGTCCCAGCCGTCGGCCTTGGCGACGTCGTCGAGATTGTTGAGCAGGCCCTGGGCGACCAGGTCCTCGAACTGCTTGCCGGTGTTGAACTGCATGGCGGTCGGCGGGTTGCCGCCGACGATGCGGTTGATGCCTGCGGCGCGCGCGGCTTCGCCACCGGCGATCGCGGCGTCGACCCAGTCACCGCCCGCGGCGTTGAACTGGTCGGCGAACACCTTCACGGCAGCGGATTCGCCGCCGGAGGTCCACCAGTGGATGACCTCGGCCTTCTCGGCTGCGACCGACGGGCCGGCCATCAGGGCCACGACTGCTGCCGCACCGAGCAGCGCCTTGGTGAAATGCTTCATGCTTACTCCTCCCGGGGTTCAACGCCTTTCCTCAAAGGCGCCAATTCGCGAACGTCCGTCCGATCCGTCGGACTTGAACGCCCGAATTCTTGTAATCGATTACATCTACCGTATACTCCCCATGGCGGCTGTCAACGCAAAGTTATTTTGCACTGCAAAAGAAAAGATCCGGCTAGCTCGCTTTGCCGCGAAGCGGCTACCGGTGCGGGGAAACGCGACCGGACGGCCAAGGGCCGCCTGGCGAGAGGAGAGTGGAACGGTGACTCGTCTTCATCGGGGAACGTTCCAGGAAGGGATAATCGGGTGCCAACACGAGAAGCGGACGCGGACGGCGCTCCTCGCACCGTGACGATCCAGGACGTCGCGCGCCGGGCCGGCGTCTCGACGGCGACGGTCAGTCGCGCCATCGCGCTGCCCGACCGGGTCACCGAGGCGACGCGCGCGGCGGTGTTCGCCGCCATCCGCGAGACCGGCTACACCCCTAACGCCGCCGCCCGCTCGCTGCGCGCCAAATCGACCAAGATGGTGCTGGTCCTGTTGCCGGGCATCGGCAACTCGTTCTTCACGCCGGTGCTGAACGCGCTGGAGGAAGTGTTCACCGAGGGCGGCTACGGCGTGCTGATCGGCTACACCCGCCAGAGCCGCAGCCGCGAAACCCACTATGCCCGCGTGATTCGCGCCGGGCAGGTGGACGGCGTGCTGGTCGTCACCGGCAACGTGCCGCGCGACGAGGAATTCGTGTCGGTGCCGGATACCGTGCCGATGTCGCTGATGTTTTCGGAGATCCCCGGCACGGAGCAGTTTTCCGTGTTCGACGTCGACAATCGCGGCGCCTCGGCCGAGGCGGTGCGCTACCTGATCGCGCAGGGCCACCGCCGCATCGCCCATATCCCCGGCGCCGAGGGCGGGCTCGAGGCGAACGAGCGCCTCGGCGGCTATTGCGACGCGCTGCGGGAAGCGGGCCTGCCGGTCGACGAGGCGCTGATCTGGCGCGGCGCCAGCAATTTCGACTTCGCCTCGGGCGATCGCGCGGCGCGGGACTTCTTCGCGCTCGCCGACAAGCCGACGGCGGTCTTCGCGGCGGCCGACGAAATCGCGCTGGGCTTCATGCGCGCGCTGAAGAACGGCGGCGTCAGCATTCCCGGCGACGTGTCCGTCATCGGCTTCGACGATACCGAATATGCCGTGCACTACGATCCGGCGTTGACGACGATGCGCCAGCCGCGCACCGAGATGGGCCGGCTCGCCGCGGCCGACCTGTTGCGGCGGATGGCGTCGGCGCGCGATGGCAGCCCCTCGACCTCGAAGGTGCGGCTGCCGTGTGAACTGGTCGTGCGCGAGAGCGTGCGGCGGATGGGGTAGGGAAGACCCTCACCCCGACCCTCTCCCGCAAGCGGGCGAGGGGGCTCGCCGAACCCTGTCGACACATCGAGCTCCACGCTGCAAGCGCCGCCGGCCACAAGCCCTCGCCCGCTTGCGGGAGAGGGTTGGGTGAGGGGCTTGCTTGAAGCCTAGCCCGCCAGTTCCTCGCGCAGCATTTCCAGCGTCAGCCATTCCTCCTCGGCCGCGTCGCGCTCATGCTGCGCGGCGGCGAGGCGGGTATTCGCCGTGTCGAACGCCTTGCGGTCGCTGGCGAACAGGTTCGGTTTGGCAAGCGTCGCTTCCAGCTTCGCGATTTCGGCGGTTAGCGCCTCGATCTTCGCCGGCAGCGTCTCCAGCGCGTGCTTCTGCTTGAAGGAGAGCTTGCCCCTGGAGGCGGGCGCCTTGTCGGCGGCCGGCTTCTTGTCGTCCTTGCGCTCGGTTTTGGCGACGGTGCGGGTCGGCGCTGCGGCGCCGCGCTGCGCCAGCATGTCGGTGTAGCCGCCGGCATAGTCGGTCCAGCGGCCGTCGCCCTCGGCGACGATCACCGAGGTGGCGACGCGGTCGAGGAAGTCGCGGTCGTGGCTGACGAGAAGGATCGTGCCCTCATAGTCGTCGAGCAGCTCTTCCAGCAGGTCCAGCGTCTCGAGGTCGAGATCGTTGGTCGGCTCGTCGAGCACCAGGAGGTTGGACGGACGGGCGAGCGCCCGGGCCAGCATCAGACGGCCGCGCTCGCCGCCGGATAGCGCCGTGATCGGCGCGCGCGCCTGTTCGGGCGTGAACAGGAAGTCCTTCATGTAGCCGATGACATGGCGCGGCTGGCCGTTGACCATGACGTTGTCGCCGCGCCCTTCGGTCAGCGCGTCGGCGAGGCGGAGGTTGGCGTCGAGGCTTTCGCGGCGCTGGTCGAGCGTCACCATCTGCAGGTTGGTGCCGAGCTTGATGATGCCGCTGTCGGGCGCCAGCACGCCGGTCAGCAGGTTCAGCAGCGTCGTCTTGCCGGCGCCGTTCGCGCCGACGAGGCCGATGCGGTCTCCGCGCAGGATCCGGGTCGAGAAATCGCGCACGATGGCGCGCTCGCCGTACGACTTCGAGACATCGATCGCCTCGATCACCGACTTGCCGGAAACGTCGCCCTCGCTCGCCAAGAGCTTGACGCTGCCGACGGCGCGGCGCTGGTCGCGGCGCTCCTGGCGCAGGCCCTCGAGCTTGCGCAGGCGGCCCATGTTGCGCTTGCGCCGGGCGGTGACGCCGTAGCGGACCCAGTCGAGCTCCTGGCTGATCTTGCGGTCGAGGCGCTCGCGCTCCTTCTCTTCCTCGTGCAGGACGTTGTCCCGCCATTCCTCGAAGGCGGTGAAGCCCTGTTCCAGCCGGCGCGTCGTGCCGCGGTCGAGCCACAGCGTCGCCTTCGACAGGCGCTCCAGGAAGCGGCGGTCATGGCTGATCAGGACGAGCGCCGAGCGCATCGACTTCAGCGTCTCTTCCAGCCATTCGATCGCCGGCAGGTCGAGATGGTTGGTCGGCTCGTCGAGCAGCAGCACGTCCGGTTCCGGCGCGATGGCGCGCGCCAGCGCGGCGCGGCGCGCCTCGCCGCCGGAAAGCTGGTCCGGCGCCTCGTTGCCCGTCAGGCCCAGCGCTTCCATCAGCATGGTCGCGCGATAGGGATCGTCGCCCGGCCCGAGGCCTGCTTCGACATAGGCGCGCACCGTCGCATAGGCCGAAAGATCCGGCTCCTGCGGCAGGTAGCGCAAGGTCGCGCCGGGCTGCACGAAGCGCGTGCCGGAATCCGCCTCGACCGTGCCGGCGGCGATCTTCAGCAGCGTCGACTTGCCGGAGCCGTTGCGGCCGACAAAGCAAAGACGCTCGCCGGCGGAGACGGAGAGCGTCGCGTTTTCGATGAGCGGACGGCCACCGAAGGTGAGGCGGATGTCCTGAAGGAGGAGCAGAGGAGGAGCCATGCGCGGGATGTAGCGGTCGCCGAGGGCGGTAGCAAGGCGGATCGCGCGCCGTTCCGATGCGTGGCTTCTCTCCGCCGTCGTCGAGCCCATGGCCGGATCGCCGAGTTTCGCCTAGACTTAGCCAACCCGATCGGCCGGGACGGGAGGACGACCTTGATCCAACGGGTTTTCGACGCACCTGCACAGGCGGAACTGGTCGCGCTGATGCGCGAGGTCGCCTCGCGCGACGAGGCCGCCTTCAAAGGGCTCTATGACCGGACTTCCGCGAAACTTTTCGCCGTGGTCCGCCGTATCGCTGTCAGTGAGGCAGCCGCTGAAGAGACGCTGCAGGAGGCATGGGTCCGGATCTGGAACCACGCCGACCGTTTCGATCCGTCGGTAGCGTCCCCCATGACTTGGATGACGACGATTGCGCGCCATGCGGCGATCGACGCCATCCGCAAGGGGCCGGAGCGCGTATCGAAGACCGCGGTCGTTATCGACGAGGCGCTGGCCGACACCTTGCCGGCCCCCGGCACCGCGACGGACGGCATGACGGGGGCGGAGTTACGGCGTTGCCTCGAAGGACTGGAGCCCGATCGGCGCGGCATGGTCCTGCTGGCCTATAGCTATGGCTATAGCCGGGAGGAACTGTCGCGCCGCTTCGACAAGCCCGTCGCGACCGTGAAGACGATCCTGCGACGGAGCCTGATCGCCTTGAAGGAGTGCCTCGGTGGCCGATGACGACGATATCGACGGGCTGGCGGGCGAATATGTGCTCGGGACGCTCGAGCGGCCGGAACGCGAAGCGGCCGAGGCGCGCAGCGCGCGCGAACCCCAGCTGCGCGCGGCCATTGGCGAATGGGCGGAGCGCCTGCAGCCGCTGGCCGATTCTGCCGGCGAACAGGCGCCTCCCGCCGGGCTTTGGCCGGCGCTGCTCTCGCGCGTCCGGTCTGTTGGCCCGGCGCTGGCGGAAGGCGCGCGCATTCTGAGGCTGGAGCGCACCGTGCGCCGGCTGCGCGTCGCCACGATCGGTTTTGGCGCCATCGCCGCGGGGCTTGCGATCTTCGTCCTGAGCGAGCGCGAGGTGGCGCCGCCGACGACGGCCGGCATGAGCTATGTCGCGGTGCTGAACGGCGATGGCGGCAAGCCGGCCTTCGTGGCCTCGGTCGATACCGCTTCGGGCACGATCCGGCTGCGCCGCGTCGGCGCCGCGCCGCCGCCGGACAAGAGTTTCGAGCTCTGGCAGGTGCCGGCCGAGGGACCGACCGTCTCGATGGGCGTCGCCGACAACATTTCGGACCTGAGGCCGATGAACGTCTCGCTGAAGCCGGGCGAGAAGCTCGCCATCTCGGTCGAGCCGAAGGGCGGCTCGCCGACCGGCCAGGCGACCGGGCCGGTCGTGTTCGTCGGCGATCTGCTGCCGGCGGAGTGACCGCCGGCGCCCGATGAGGGGAGGTGGCGCTACGCCACCGCCTTCACGCGCGTGGAGATCCAGGCGCCGAGCCGTTCCAGCGCGCCGTCGAGGATTTCGTCGCGCTTCGAGAAGCAGAAGCGCACGAAGGTCGCCGGGGCGTTGCCATCATAGAAGGCGGAGACCGGAACCGCTGTCACGCCGGCCTCCACCGTCATGCGCTGGCAGATCTCGGCATCGCTGCCGGAGAGGCCGAGCGGCGCGAAATCGGCGGTGACGAAATAGGTGCCGGCGCAGGGCACGACGCCGAAGCCGAGCGCCGACAGCCCGGCCGCGAGGCGGTCGCGCTTCTTCTTCAGGTCGCCGGCAAGGCCCGCATAGTAGGAATCGTCCTTGCCGAGGCCATAGGCCACCGCCTGCTGCAGCGCCGCCGGCGTCGTGAAGGTGGTGAACTGGTGCGCCTTGGCGATCGGGTCGAGCAGGCGCGGCGTCGCGGTGACATAGCCGACCTTCCAGCCGGTCAGCGAGAAGGTCTTGCCGGCCGAGCCGATGCGGATGGCGCGCTCGCGCATTCCGGGCAGCGTCATCAGCGGGATGTGTTCGCGGCCGTCGAAGACGATGTGCTCGTAGACCTCGTCGCAGATCGCATAGGCGTCGTGGCGCACGCAGAGTTCGGCGATGAAGGTCAGCTCGTCGCGCGTGAACACCTTGGCGGCCGGGTTCATCGGATTGTTGATGAGGATCGCCTTGGTCCGGTCCGAGAAGGCGGCGGCCAACGCGCCGGTGTCGAGTTCCCAATGCGGCGGCGTCACGCGCACCAGTTTCGGGATGCCGCCGGCGCGGCGGATCATCGGCAGGTAGCAGTCATAGAGCGGCTCGATCACGACGATCTCGTCGCCGGGCTCGATGATCGCGGTGAAGATGTCGGCAAGCGCCTCGGTGGCGCCCGAGGTGACCAGAACCTCGGTCTTCCAGTCGATGTCGAGACCGTAGAAGCGCTTGTTGGCGGCGGCGACGGCCTGGCGGAGCGCCGGCACGCCCATCATCGGCGGATACTGGTTCGGCCCTGCGATCAGCGCCTCGGCCGCCGCGCGCCGCACGTCCTCCGGTCCGTCGACATCGGGAAAGCCCTGGCCGAGATTGATCGAGCCGTGCTCGATCGCGAGCCGCGACATTACTTCGAAGATGGTGGTGGGAAGGCCGGTAAAGACGGGATTGGTCGGTTTCATAGGGAACTCCACTCGGCGCGGACATTATGGCGCGTGCTTCGCCGGCGCAAGCAATCGCGTGCCATCGAAGCGCCTTCGGGCGAGGCGGAATTTCTCCCGTCCGCGTCGGCCGTCGTCGTCATCGACGATTTTTATCGAGCTCGCTGAAACTGTTTTGGCGTTGCGCCGTATAGGTGTGTGGAAGAACGCTTCGGAACCAATCCATAAAGGCCATGATCTGTATAGGCATGAGGCTCGCACCCCGGTCGTGCGATCTTCGGCAAGTGTATCCCGTTGCCTGATCCTGGTTTTATTGGCGGCTCCGTGACGCGGCTTCGGAAAAGCTGGATGTGCATCGACGTTCGGGGAGGCCCCCGACGCGACAGGAGGAAGATTGATGTCCCGATTTGCCAAGATCGTTCGTGCCGCCGCAATTGCCGCCATCGCGCTCGGCGGCGCCACCATGACGACGACCCCCGTCATCGCCAAGACCGTGATGGTCGGCGGCGCGCCGATGTATCCGAACAAGAATATCGTCGAAAACGCGGTCAATTCGAAGGATCACACCACGCTGGTCGCCGCCGTGAAGGCCGCCGGCCTGGTCGATACGCTGGCGGGGCCGGGGCCGTTCACCGTGTTCGCGCCGACCAATGAAGCTTTCGCGAAGCTGCCGGCCGGCACGGTCGACACCCTCCTGAAGCCGGCCAACAAGGACAAGCTGACCGCCGTGCTGACCTATCATGTCGTTCCCGGCAAGATTTCCGCCGCCGACATCATGAAGGCAGCCAAGAAGATGAACGGCATGGCCGAATACAAGACCGTGCAGGGCGAGCCGCTCAAGTTCCAGGTCGACGGCAAGAAGATCTGGGTCATCGACGCCAAGGGCGACAAGGCGCGCATCACCATCGCCGACGTCAACCAGTCGAACGGCGTGATCCACGTCATCAACACGGTGCTGATACCCTGATCGCCGCTCCCCGCGAACCCGGCCGCGGCCGGGTTCGCGGGCGAGGCCGATGCGGCAGCCCGATCAAACTCTCGTGCTGCTGAAACCTTTCCGGCCATCGCCGCGTAACACTCACAGACGGTTGGCGATCCGCCCCAACTCCCGGCATTCGCCCGCCTCCCTCCGCGCAGCGCGCTTCCGCGAGCCGCGCACCGGGCACCGTTCCGGAGGCCGCCCCGCCCGCCGGAACGGTGTCCGGATTCATGATACCCTTCAGCCACCCCATGACGTCCGTCGCCCTCGCGCCGCCCATCCGTCTAGGCACGACAAAAGGTCCGGACGATCGCGTCGCCCGGATCGTCGATGCGATGGGGCAGGCGTCGCGGGATCAGTAGGTGAGCATGGGCGGCAGTTCTTTCGCCTGCTCGATCCAGCTTTCGACCAGCTTTTCCGACGGCAGCTGGCGCACCAGCTTCCGGGTGGCGTTGATCTCGACCATCTTAGCGGTGAGATTGTCGGCCCGGCGCATCTTCAGTTCCTTGACCGTGTCGACGCCGGCCGCTTCCAGCAGCTCGGAATATTCTTCCGCCACGCCCTTGATGCGCATCAGGTCGGCCATGTTGGCCCATTTCAGGATCTTGTGCTCGTCGATGCCGGATTTCTCGGCGAGTGCCTTGCGCCCCTTTGGATCCTTGGCCAGCTCCAGCAACGCGCCGGTCGTGCGAATGCCGGCCGTCGCGAGCTTCTCGGCGAAGACAGGACCGATGCCTTCGATATCTAGGATGGGGTAAGACATTCTCGAACTCTCCTGAGCGAATCCCAAGTGCTGGAAGTCTAGACTTGGATGTTCGCCCGGACGTTGCGTCATGGCAAGCCGTCTTGTCGCCGGAAGATTGCGCCGCACGGGCGGGGGTCTATAAGGTCGATTGTGCCTTCCGATCCTCGGAGGGGCGACGTGGGGAATGTGTCGATGCCGATGCTGGAAGCGGACAAGATCTATCTCGGGACAAGCGACAAGCCGGAATATCTCCTGCTCGGCCTCGCCAACCGGCATGGACTGGTCACGGGCGCCACCGGCACCGGCAAGACGGTGACGCTGCAGGTGATGGCGCAGGGCTTCTCCGATGCCGGCGTGCCGGTGTTCTGCGCCGACGTGAAGGGCGATCTCTCCGGCATTGCCGAGGTGGGCGAGCCGAAGGATTTCCTGCTGAAGCGCGCCGAGGAGATCGGTTTCGCGGATGAATACAAGTTCAGCGCCTGCCCGACAGTGTTCTGGGATCTGTTCGGCCAGCAGGGACACCCGATCCGCACCACGGTGAGCGAGATGGGGCCGCTGCTGCTGGCGCGGCTGATGAACCTGAACGACACGCAGGAGGGCGTGCTCACCATCGCCTTCCGCGTCGCCGACGAGCAGGGGCTGCTGCTGCTCGACCTGAAGGACCTGCGCGCCATGCTCGGCTTCATGGCCGAGAATGCCGACACCATCCAGGCGAAGTACGGCAACGTCACCAAGGCCTCGGTCGGGGCGATCCAGCGCCAGCTTCTGGTGCTGGAGAACCAGGGCGGCGACGCCTTCTTCGGCGAGCCGGCGCTCAACATCGCCGACCTGATGCGCACGACGATCGACGGTCGCGGCATGGTCAACGTGCTCGCCGCCGACAAGCTCATGAGCTCGCCGCGCCTCTACGCGACCTTCCTGCTCTGGCTGCTGTCCGAACTGTTCGAGGTGCTGCCCGAGGTCGGCGACCCGGCCAAGCCGCGTCTCGTCTTCTTCTTCGACGAGGCGCATCTGCTGTTCGATGAAGCGCCCAAGGCCTTGCTCGAAAAGGTCGAGCAGGTGGTGAAGCTGATCCGTTCGAAGGGCGTCGGCGTCTATTTCGTCACCCAGAACCCGCTTGACGTGCCGGACAGCGTACTGTCGCAGCTCGGCAACCGCGTCCAGCATGCGCTGCGCGCCTACACGCCGCGCGACCAGAAGGCGGTCAAGGTCGCGGCCGACACGTTCCGGCCCAATCCGGCCTTCAAGACCATGGACGTCATCACCCAGCTCGGCGTCGGCGAGGCGCTGGTCTCGACGCTGGAGCCGAAGGGCGTGCCCAGCATCGTCGCACGTACCTTCATCCGCCCGCCATCCTCGCGCATCGGCCCGGTGACGGAGGCGGAGCGCCGTCAGATCATCGCCGCGAGCCCGATCGGCATCGCCTATGACAAGACGATCGACCGCGAGTCGGCCTACGAGATCCTGGGCCGCCAGGCCGAGGCCAATGCCCCGGCCGAAGCCGATGCCGCCCCGGCGCAGGGATCCGCCGGCGGCTTCGACGTCGGCAGCATCCTCGGCTCGCTGCTCGGCACCAACAAGAAGCGCGGCGAGCGCTTCACGGCGACGCAGCGCGTCGCCCGCGAAGTGACGCGCACCGTCACCAACCGCGTGGCGGGCGACGTCGCCGCCAATATCGGCAAGAGCGTCGCCGGCTCGATCGGCGGCTCGGTCGGCCGTTCGATCGTGCGCGGCGTCCTCGGCAGCATTCTCCGCCCACGCTGAGCGGTGCATCGTCCGAAGGCAGGCACAAAAAATCCCCGGCGCCGAAACGCCGGGGATTTCTTTTTGGGGCGTGACGCGCCGGATCAGGCGGCGGCGAGCAGGCCTTCGGCCTCGAGCGCAGCCTTCACCGCCGGACGGGCGGCGACGCGGTCGAAATAGGCGTCGAGCGTCGGGCCGAGCTCGAACTTGAACCCCTTGGCCCAGCGCAGCACCGTGAACAGGTAGCCGTCGGCGGCGCTGAAATCATCACCCATCAGGTAGGGCTTGTCGCCGAGCGCCTTCGTCAGATAGTCGAGCCGCAGCGCCAGGCGCTGGCGGAAGCTCTGCTTGGCTTCGTCGTTCACGGCCGGGTTGAAGAACGGGCTGAAGCCCTTGTGCAGCTCGGTGGCGATGAAGGCGAGCCAGTCCATCAGCTGGTAGCGCTCGGGCGTGCCGAGGGCGGGCGCGAGCGTGGAGCCGGGCGCGAGGTCGGCGATCATCTGCACGATCACGGGGCCTTCCGCGACCACGCGGCCGTCGTCGAGCTGCAGCGCCGGCACATAGCCGCGCGGGTTGATCGCCTTGTAGTCGGCGCCGCTTTCCGTGGTCTTGGCGCGCAGGTCCACCTTTTCCATGGTGAAGGGGAGGCCGGCTTCGCGGAGCGCGATATGGGGCGACAGCGAGCAGGCGCCCGGAGCGTAGTACAGCTTCATGCAACTCTTCCTGGGGAGGGGCCATCTGTTCCAGAAGACGGCCCTGCGGTGGGAACGGTTTCTAAGGTGGGCTTTGCAACAGCGTCGCGCAATGCGTCTTTTGGCGTTCGCCGTGTCCACCGGCTATTGCCTTTTCTTTTGCGGGATGCAGGCGTATCAGGAGCCCTTCTCGCGCGTGCCAGCGCGCGCTCATTGCCCGGAGCCCGCTCGTGTCCGATCGCCTCGCCGACGTCCTCGCCCATATCGACGCCGATATCGAAAACAGCCTCGATCGCCTTTTCAAGCTGATCCGCGTCGAGAGCATCTCGACCGATCCCGCCTATGCCGGCGCCTGCCGCGAGGCGGCCGAGATGATCGCCGCCGACCTCGCTTCGATCGGCTTCGACGCCAGCGCCCGTCCGACCGCCGGGCATCCGATGGTCGTCGGTCACCAGGACGGCGGCAAGGGACCGCGCGCCCTGTTCTATGGCCACTACGACGTGCAGCCGGTCGACCCGCTCGATCTCTGGGAAACCGCGCCCTTTGAGCCGCGCATCGTCACCGCCGCCGACGGCACCAAGCAGATCGTCGCGCGCGGCACCTCGGACGACAAGGGCCAGCTGATGACCTTCATCGAGGCGTTCCGCGCCTGGAAGGCGGTCACGGGCAAGCTGCCGATCCCCGTCTCGATCCTGCTGGAGGGCGAAGAGGAATCGGGCGGCGCCAATCTCGTGCCGTTCATGAAGGCCAACAAGGACGAGCTCGCAGCCGATTTCGCCTTCGTCTGCGACACGAACATGTGGGACGCCGAGACGCCGGCCGTCACCACCATGCTGCGCGGCCTCGTCGGCGAGGAGATCACCATCACCGCCGCCTCGCGCGACCTGCATTCCGGCATGTATGGCGGCGCGGCGAGCAATCCGATCCACGTCCTCGTCTCGATCCTCGACGGGCTGCGCGACGAGAACGGCCGCGTCACGCTGCCGGGCTTCTATGACGGCGTCGGCGAGATCCCCGACAGCATCCGCCAGCAGTGGCAGTCGCTCGGCTTCGATCCCGAGAAGTTCCTCGGCGAGGTCGGTCTTTCCGTGCCGGCGGGCGAGGTCGACCGCAGCGTGCTGGAGAAGATCTGGGCGCGGCCGACCTGCGAGGTCAACGGCATCTCCGGCGGCTATACCGGCAAGGGCTTCAAGACGGTGATCGCCTCGCAGGCCTTCGCCAAGGTCTCCTTCCGCCTCGTCGACAAGCAGGACCCGGACAAGATCCGCGCCGCCTTCCGCGCCTATGTGCAGTCGAAGCTGCCGGCCGATTGCACGGTCGAGTTCACGCCGCATGGCGGCTCGCCGGGCATCCGCCTCTCGGCCGAGAACCCGGCGCTGGTGAAGACGCGCGCGGCGCTGACCAACGAATGGGGCCATGAATGCGTCGTCGTCGGCTCCGGCGGCTCGATCCCGGTCGCCGGCGACTTCAAGACCGTGCTCGGCCTCGACGCGCTGATGGTCGGCTTCGCGCAGGAGAACGACCGCATCCATTCGCCGAACGAGAAGTACAATCTCTCCTCGTTCCATGGCGGCATCCGTTCCTGGGCGCGCATTCTCGCCGCCCTGTCCGAGGAGAGCACTTCGTGAAGATCTGCGTCTTCTGCGGTTCGAGCGCCGGCTTCCGCCCGGACTATCGCGAGGCGGCGGTGGCGCTCGGGCGCGCCATTGCCGAACGCGGCGCCGCGCTCGTCTATGGCGGCTCCAAGGTCGGCCTGATGGGAGCGGTCGCCGATGCGGCGCTCATGGCCGGCGGCGAGGTGATCGGCGTCATCCCGACGGCGCTACGCGACAAGGAGATCGCCCATCCCGGCCTGACGCAATTGCACGTCGTCGGCTCGATGCATGAGCGCAAGCAGATGATGGCCGATCTTTCGACCGGCTTCGTGGCGCTTCCCGGCGGCCTCGGCACGCTGGAGGAACTGTTCGAGATCTGGACCTGGGGCCAGCTCGGCTATCACAAGAAGCCGGTCGGCCTGCTCGACGTCGCCAATTTCTACGAGAAGCTGGACGCCTTCCTCGATCACACGGTCGAGGCCGGCTTCGTGCGCGCCGAGCATCGCGACATGCTGATCGTCGACGACAACCCGGTCACCCTGCTCGACCGCTACGAGAACTACCAGCCGGTGGCACTGGCGAAATGGATCGGCCCGACCGAGCGCTGATCCGCTAGGACAGAAGACGGACCCGCCGCGTCGCCAGATGGGCGCGGATCGCGGGGTCGTTCGAGAGGTCGATCGCCCGCTCATAGGCGAGGAGCGCCTCGTCCCGGGCTTCGGGGGCGTCGGCTCGGGCGAGCAGCTCCGCGCGGGCTGCCCAGTAGGGCTGATAGGCGGCGACGCGGGCGGGCTCGATCTCGTCAAGGAGACGGAGCCCGGCTTCGGCACCGTCGGCCTCTGCCGTCGCTGTCGCGCGGGCGACGGCGACGCCAAGCACGGGTGCGTGGCGAAACAGGGCGTCGTAAAGGCTGGCGATCGTCGCCATGTCGGGCGCACCGGTGAGCCTGCGGCCGACATGGGCCGACTGAATCGCCGCTTCGAGCTGGTATCGCCCGGTCTGGCCGAATCGCCCGGCGCGCCGCAGCGTCGCCTCGGCCTCGTTCAAAAATTGGCTCGACCAGCGAGCGGGATCCTGGTCGGCCAGCGGCACGTAGCCGTCGTCAGGCTTGCGGCGGGCCGCCCGGCGCGCTTCGAGATGCAACATGAGCGCGAGCAGCCCCAGCGCTTCGGGCTGATCCGGCAGCAGTTCGTTCAGCATGCGGCCGAGCCAGATCGCTTCCGACGCCAGATCGTCCGGCCGCGCATCGCCGGCCAGGCCTTCCCATCCGCTGCCATAGGCGGTGTAGATCGCGTCGAGAACGGGCGCGAGGCGCCCGGCGAGGTCCCGCTGGTCCGGCAGTTCGAAGCCGATGCCGGCGTCGCGGATCTTCACCTTGGCGCGCGTCAGCCGCCGTGCCATGGCATCGGGCGAGATGACGAAGGCGGCGGCAATGCGCGCGGCATCGAGGCCGAGAACGCTCTGCAGCATCAGCGCCGCATGCATCGACGGATCGATCGCCGGATGGGCGCAGACGAAGAGAAGCTTCAGGCGTTCGTCCGGAAAATGGGGAATCGCAGGATCGACTTCGGCGGAGAGCTCGGTTAGCACCGCCAGTGAGTGCGCCACCGCCGTGCCCGTCGCCTTGCGGCGGGCACGGTCGACCAGGCGCCGGCGTGCGACGGCGACAAGCCAGGCCTCCGGCTGATCCGGTATTCCCTGGTCCGGCCAGCTTTCGAGCGCCGCGACGATCGCATCTGCCAGCGCATCTTCGGCGGCGGCGATGTCGCGATCGCGAGCGGAGAGGATGGCGACAAGGCGGCCATAGCTTTCGCGGACCGCATGTTCGATCGACTGCGTCGCCATGGGAACTCTCCGCCCGTGCGGCCCCTTACATCCGGGGCAGGGTCGGCCGCACCTCGACGCCGCCATAGGGCGCGCACGGCGCCTTCGTCGCCCAGCCGAGTGCTGCGTCGATATCGGCGACCTCGATCACGAAGAAGCCGGCGAGCTGCTCCTTCGTGTCGGCGAACGGACCGTCCTGGATCTGCGAACTGCCGCCGCGGATCCGGAGCGAGGTCGCGGTCTGCGGGCCGAGCAGTCCTTCGCCGCCGCGCACGATGCCGGCCGCGCTGATCTCGTCGACATAAGTCTTCCAGGCGCCCCAATAGGCCTGCGTCTCGGGGCCGTGATCACGCGTGGTGAACTGCGCCTCGGTTTCATAGAAGAGCAAAGCGTATTGCATGGCCGTCCCTGTATCGTTCGAAAAGCGGGACCATTCCCGTCCTTCACGACAATGTCGTCGGACGATCGACGATTCGGACATTCGGCGGGAAAAAATCTCAGGGCTTGCTCGCTGCCACCGGCGGCACCTGTTTCAGATATTCGCCGATCGCCTCGCGGTCCGCCGCCGGCAGCTTCGCCATGTTGCGCTGGACCTCGGCCATCGTGCCGCCGATCGAATCGAAATCCGGCGTGAAGCCGGTCTCGAGCGCGCTGGCGATGTCACCGGCGCTCCAGTCGCCGAGGCCGCCCGGGCCTGAGGTGATGTCGGGAACGCGCCCCTTGCCGGAGGGATCCGGCGCGCCGCCGAGCGCCTGGCTCCTGTCGAGCCCGCCGAGCGCCGTGCGCGGCGTGTGGCACTCGTTGCAGTGGCCGGGCCCCTCGACCAGATAGGCGCCATGATTGACCGCCTCGCTCTTGGCCGGGTCCGGCTTGAAGGTCTCGCCGTCGAGATAGAGCAGCTTCCACAGTCCGATGCCGCGCCGGATCGAGAACGGGAAGGGCAGGTCGTGCGGCTGGTTCGCGGTCGCATCGGTCGGCAGCGTGTCGAGATAGGCCTTCAGGTCGAGCAGGTCCGGCACGGTCATGCGCTGGTACGAGGTATAGGGAAAGGCCGGGTAGAGGTGCGAGCCGTCCGGCGCGATGCCCCGCTTCATCGCGTTGATGAAATCGAGCGTGCTCCAGTTGCCGATGCCATGCGCCTTGTCCGGCGAGATGTTGGGCGCGTGGAAGGTGCCGAACGGGGAGGTGATCGCCACCCCGCCGGAAAGCTTGAGCAGATCGTCGCCGGCGGCCCCCGGCGCGGCGTGGCACGACGCGCAGCCGCCCGCCCAGAACAGCCGCTCGCCCTTGGCCGCGTCGCCCGGCTTGTCGGGCAGCACGGCGGCGCTGAGCGGCTGCGGCGCGGTCATGAACCAGAACGCCGCCGCAGCGACGGCTGCGGCGGCGACGAGGACGAGGGCGGCCGAACGAAACCGCACGGTCAGGATTTCTTGATGCGGAATTTCTCGTGGCAGCTCTGGCAGCTGGCGCCGACTTCGCCGGCCGATGCCTTGATGGCATCGAGCCCGCCCGCGGCGGCAGCGGCGCCGGCGGTCGCGGCGGCTCCCATTTTCGCGGCGATCGCCTCGAAGCCGGCCTTGTCCTGCCAGATCGCCGGCGAGGCGGTGGTCTTGCCCTGGTCCGAGCCCTCCGGGAACAGGGTTGGGAAAGTCTTGATGTCGGCGGCGATCTTCTCGAAAGCCGCCTGGGCCGCCGCCGCGTCATACGGCGTCTTTCCCTGCACCATCTGGAAGATCGTCTTGGCGGCGCCGGCATTGTCCTTCATCAGCGCCTGGCGCTGGGCGATGACGTCGTCGGCGCCATGGGCGAGGCCCGCGGCTCCCAGCGTCAGGGCCAGTCCGGCCAGTATGATCTTGAATTGCATCGACAATCCTCCGTTGTGGTGTTCGGAATCGTTCCAACTGTCGCGACGAACGATGACAGGGGCAAGTCGGAAGGCGGTGCGGTCACGCAAATATGATCGCCTTTCCAGCGTGTTGGCGCACGCGGGTTCGCTGCCGCCGGCCCGGATCGAAAACCGCATACCTTTGATTGTGCATCCGGGTGGAGACGAGTTGCCGGACGACCCGGCGCTGCCTATGTTGCGTTCGGAACCTTCCCGCCGGGACGTCGTTTTTCCGACGAGTCCCACCCCACCGACATGGTCGATAGGAGTCTCCCATGGCTTTCGAACTTCCGCCGCTGCCGTACGACTACGAGGCGCTCGCGCCCTTCATGTCGAAGGAAACCCTCGAGTACCATCACGACAAGCATCACCAGGCCTATGTCACCAACGGCAACAACCTGCTGAAGGACTCGGGCCTCGAGGGCAAGAGCCTGGAAGAGATCGTCAAGGAGAGCTACGGCAAGAACGCCGGCCTCTTCAACAATGCCGGCCAGCACTACAACCACCTCCATTTCTGGAACTGGCTGAAGAAGGACGGCGGCGGCAAGAAGCTCCCGGCCAAGCTGCAGGCGGCGATCGACAGCGACCTCGGCGGCTATGACAAGTTCCGCACCGATTTCATCGCCGCCGGCACGACGCAGTTCGGCTCCGGCTGGGCCTGGGTCGCGGTCAAGGATGGCAAGCTCGCCATCTCCAAGACCCCGAACGGCGAGAACCCGCTCGTCCACGGCGCGACCCCGATCCTCGGCGTCGACGTCTGGGAGCACTCCTATTACATCGACTACCGCAACGCCCGCCCGAAGTACCTCGAGGCGTTCGTCGACAACCTGATCAACTGGGACTACGTCCTGGAGCTCTACGAGAAGGCTGTCTGATCCGGCGTCCGGATCGGTCCACGGAAACCCCGGCCTCGCGCCGGGGTTTTTCATTTTCAGGGCGCCGGGATCAGGCGGCGAGGCCGGCCTGCGTCAGCCATTCGCGCATCAGCGCGTGGGCGCGCCGCGCGAGCGCCGGACCATGCCCGGCGGCGTCGCGGCGCAGCGCCGGGATGTCGATGCCGGCGGCGGCCAGCTCGGCCGCGTGACCGATCAGCCAGCGCTCGAAGCGCGGCCCGGTATCCGCCTCGGGATGGAACTGCAGGGCGAGGATGGAGGGGCCGAGCGAAAAGGCCTGCTGCGGGCAGGGAGCCGTCGAGGCGAGATGCACGGCGCCGTCCGGCAGCTCATAGGTGTCGCCGTGCCAATGCAGCACTGGCCCGCCCTCGAGATGGCGCAGCGGACTGGCCGCACCGGCCTCCGTCAGCGTCACCGGCGCGAAGCCGATCTCCTTGACGCCGGACGGAAACACCCGCTTGCCGAGCGCCGCCGCCATCAGCTGCGCGCCGAGGCAGAGCCCGAGCGTCGGCCGTCCGGCCGCAAGGCGGCGGGCGATGAAGTCGCGCTCCGCCTTCAGGAACGGATAGGTCTCGTCCTCATAGACGCCGATCGGTCCGCCGAGCACCACCAGCAGGTCGGGCGCGAGCGGGTCGCCGGCCAGGAAATCCGCGTCGCCGGCATCGCGATAGGTGAGGGTGAAGCCTGCATCGGCAAGCGCCGGCGCGAACACGCCAAGATCCTCGAACTGGACATGGCGGAGCGCCAGGGCTGTCTTCGGCATCGTCTCGATCTGTCAATTCAGGGAAAAGAAAACCGGACGGCCGGAGCGGCGGGCGCTCGGGCCGTTCAGCGGGAAGGCATGGCGTCTCAGAACCGCGCCGGAAGGCCCTGCGCGCAGCGGGTGAAGTTCATCAGTCGCGGCCACTCGGTCTGGGTGTCGTAGAGCCAGCGCTTGCACTCCTGCTGGGTGCGGAAGCAGCCGACGCCCCAGGCGGGCTCGAGGCCGCGATCCCAGACATCCGGCTTGGAACCAGAGAAGCGCGAGAACCACACCTTGCGCGCGCCCATCTTGCTGGCGAGCGCCTTGCAGTCGCCCTGCGAAACATTCTGGCCATAGCTCAGCCCGAACATGACCTGCGCGCCGGCCGGCGGGGGGGCGGCGATCGTGCCGGCCAGTGCCGCCGCTGTCAGTGCCGTCATTGCCAATCGTCTCATCGCGATGCCCTCCAGGAACCCCATTCTAAAGGTGCGGCGGCGCCCGTTGAAGTCAAGCGCCGCCGCAATCATCCCGGGCAGGGATCAGCCGTTGTCGGTCGCCTTGCCGGCGACGACCTTGATGGCGAAGGCCGTCGAGAAGGCCGTCTCCTTCAGCCGGTCGAAGCGGCCCGAGGCGCCGCCATGGCCGGCGTCCATGTTGGTCTTGAGCAGCAGCGGGGCGTCGCCCGTCTTCTTCTCGCGCAGCTTGGCGACCCACTTGGCCGGTTCCCAATAGGTGACGCGGGGATCGGTCAGGCCGCCGATCGCCAGGATCGGCGGATAGGCGTGCGCGCCGACATTGTCATAGGGCGAATAGGAGCGAATGGTCGCGAAGTCCTCGGCGCTCTCGATCGGATTGCCCCATTCCGGCCATTCCGGCGGCGTCAGCGGCAGCGTGTCGTCGAGCATGGTGTTGAGCACGTCGACGAAGGGGACCTCGGCGATGATGCCGCCGAACAGGTCCGGCTGCATGTTGGCGATGGCGCCCATCAGCATGCCGCCGGCCGAGCCGCCCCAGGCGACGATCCTGCCGCGCGCCGTGTAGCCTTCCTTCGCCAGATATTCGCCCGACGCGATGAAATCGGTGAAGGTGTTGGTCTTCTTTTCGCGGCGGCCGTCGGCATACCAGCGGAAGCCCTTGTCCTTGCCGCCGCGGATATGGGCGATGGCGTAGACGAAGCCGCGATCGACCAGCGACAGCCGCGAGATCGAGAACGAGGCGGGAATGGTGATGCCATAGGCGCCATAGCCATAGAGCAGGCAGGGCGCGCTGCCGTCGAGCTTGGTGTCCTTGTGGTAGAGCAGCGACACCGGCACCGTCTCGCCATCCGCCGCCGTGGCGAACACCCGGCGGGTGACGTAGTCGGCCGGGTTGTGGCCGGAGGGGATTTCCTCCTCCTTGCGCAGCGTCCGCTCGCGCGTCGCCATGTCGTAGTCATAGACGCGCGACGGGGTCGTCATCGACGAATAGGTGAAGCGCAGCGTCGAGGTATCGAACTCGTAGCCGTCGCCCATGCCGAGCGAATAGGCCTCCTCGTCGAAGGCGATCGCGTGCTCCTCGCCGCTGGCGAGCGCGCGGACGATGATCCGCGGCAGGCCGGCGAAGCGCTCGAGCCGGACCATGTAGTCCTTGTAGACCGTCATGCCGAGGATCAGCGTGCCCGGCACATGCGGCACGAGGTCGACCCAGTTCTCGCGGCCGGGCGAGGCGACCGGCGCTGTGACGATCTTGAAGTCCTCGGCGCCGCCGGCATTGGTCAGGATGTAGAGCGTGTCGCCGCTGTGATCGACGGAATATTCCTCCGCCGTCACCCGCTCGGCGATCAGCCGGTGCGCGCCGGTCGGGTCCTCGGCATCGAGCAAATGGACTTCCGACGTCTCGTGGTCGTGGCTGTCGATCAGGATGTAGCGCGAGGACTGCGTCTGGCCGACGCCGAGGAAGAAGCCGGGATCCTTCTCCTCGAAGACGAGCACGTCCTCGGATTGCGGCGTGCCGACGACGTGGCGATAGATCCGGCAGGGGCGGTGGTTGTCGTCCAGCACGGTGTAGAACAGCGTGTTGCTGTCGGCCGCCCAGACGCCGCCGCCGGTCGTCGCCTCGATCGCGTCGGAGAGATCGGCGCCGCTTTCGATGTCGCGCACATGCAGCGTGTAATATTCCGAGCCCTTGTCGTCATAGGCGAAGGCGAGCCGCTTGTGATCGGGGCTGTGATCGGCGCTGCCGAGCCGGAAATAGGCGCGGCCGGCCGCCATCTGGTTGCCATCGAGCAGGATGGTCTCCGGCCCGCTGCCGTCGCGCGCCGTGCGCACGACGAGCGGCTGCTCGGCGCCCTCGGTGAAGCGCATCGCATAGGCGAAGTCGCCATCGGGCGAGGGGACGGAGGAATCGTCTTCCTTGATGCGGCCGCGCATCTCGGCGAACAGCTTCGCCTGCAGATCGTCCGTCTCCGCCATGGATGTCGCCGTATGGGCGTTCTCGGCCTCGAGATAGTCGCGGATTTCCTGCGACAGCAGGGTCGGGTCGCGCATCACCTCCTGCCAGTTGTCGGCGCGGAGCCAGGCATAGTCATCGGTCAGGGTGACGCCGTGCACGGTCGAGGTCACAGGCTTCTTGGCGGCGAGGGGCGAGGTCACGAGGGAGAGTGCTCCTGCGGAAAGGCGAAAATGAACTGCCGAGCCCGGACCCGGATTGGCGCGAGACGCGGCGGGGTCTCCCGGAAGTCGCGGCACCATAGGCCACAAACTGCCGGGAGGGGAGGCATCGGTTGCAAGGGCGCCGGTGGCGCTCGTGGATATCGCTCAGCCTTCGCTGCCGTCGTCCGGCTTCAGCTTCAGCGCCGTCCCATTGGTGCAATAGCGCAGGCCGGTCGGGTTCGGGCCGTCCGGGAACAAATGGCCGAGATGCGCCTCGCAGCTGGCGCAGACGATCTCGGTGCGCACCATGCCATGCGAGCGGTCCGTCACCTCGCCAATGGCGTCGTCGCCGACCGCCGCGTAGAAGCTCGGCCAGCCGCTGCCGGATTCATACTTGGTCTCGGACCGGAACAGCGGCGCGCCGCAGGCGACGCAGGTATAGAGCCCGGCGCGCTTCTCGTGCAGATACGGGCCGGTGCCCGGGCGCTCGGTCGCCTGCTGGCGGGTGACGGCATATTGTTCGGGCGTCAGCTCGGCGCGCCACTCGGCATCGGTCTTCTCGACCTTCTTGCGTCCGGCTTCAGTCTCGGGGCGGGTGTTCGTGGTCATGCGCGCTCCTGTCGATCTGCGGCCGAAATGCCGGCGCGGCAGATGGCAATCGAGTGAAACACAAGCTGGCCTATCTAGATAGGCGATCGCAGCGATTTCACAATTGGTCGGGTTCACGTTGTCGCGCTTGTCGGTTTGCGGTCCGGTTTTCCTTGGGCTGGCCGTCTCGACGTGCTTTATCTGCCTTCATCCGTCGAATCACCCATCACACATCGAAGGATGTCCTGAACAGGAGGAGCCGATTACATGCTGCGCACCGCTAGTCTTGCGCTTGCCCTGTTCGTCTTCTGGCTGCTCTTGTCGGGTCACTACACGGTCTGGCTGATGACTGCCGGGCTCGCCGTCTCGGTTTTGCTGGCGTTGGCGGGCCGGCGTCTCGGCTTTGCCGACGAAGAGGGCCATCCGGTCGATCGGGTGATCGCCGGCCTGACCTATTGGCCATGGTTGGCGCGCGAGATCGTCAAGTCCTCGATCACGGTGACCAAGATCATCCTCGACCCGAAGCTGCCGATCTCGCCGCGGCTTTTCCACACCAAGGTGTCGGCGCGGACGCCGGTCGGCGTCGCGACCTATGCCAATTCGATCACGCTGACGCCCGGCACCATCACCGTCGCCGTCGACCGCGAGAATGACCGCTTCCTCGTCCATGCGCTGACCGGCGCCGGCGCCGACGACGTCGAGGCGGGCGATATGGATCGCCGGGTGAAGCGCTTCGAGGGGAGGGCGGAATGATCGCCGCGGCACTTCTCGCCGTGCTGGCCGCCATGGCGCTGGTCGTAGTGCGGGCCCTGCGCGGGCCGACTACCTTCGACCGGCTGCTGGCCGCCAATTCGATCGGCAATGGCGCGATCCTGGTGCTCGCCCTGTTCGGCTTTCTGACCGGGCGGCCGGAATTCCTCGACCTCGGCCTCACCTACGCGCTGCTCAACTATGTCGGCATCTTCGCCGTGCTGAAGTTCTTCCGCCTGGGTTCGCTCGGCGCCGAAGCGGAGGCGGACCAGCGATGATCGACCTTCTGCGCGAGATCGCGGCCGGGCTGTTCCTGTTCGCGGGTGCGTTCTTCCTGCTCGCAGGCGCCATCGGCATGAACCGGATGCCGGATCTCTTCACCCGCATGCACGCCGCCTCGGTCGGCGACACGCTCGGCGTCAGCCTGATGCTGATCGGAATGGTGTTCCTCGCCGGCTTCACGCTGGTGACGGTGAAGCTCGTCTTCCTGCTGGGCTTCCTCCTGTTCATGGGGCCGGTGGCGTCGCATGCGCTCGCCGCCGCCGCTCTCCAGGCCGGCGTGAAACCGGTGCTGGCCGAGAACGGCGAGTCCAAGAAGGCCGAGCCCAAGAAAGCCGAGCCCACCGTGAAGGCGCCCGCGCGAAAGACCTCCTCCCGCAAGCGGGGCAAGCCATGACCGAACTCGCGACGATCGAGACCGCCGTCACCATCGTCCTGCTGCTGCTCCTCGGCGCGGTCACGCTCGGCATCGTCCGCGTGCGCGGCCTGTTTGCCGCCGTGGTTCTGCTCGGCGTCTACAGCCTGCTGATGGCGACGCTCTTCATCGTTCTCGACGCGGTCGATGTCGCGATGACCGAGGCCGCCGTCGGCGCCGGCGTCTCGACCGTCTTCTTTCTCGGCGCGCTGTGGCTGACCGATACCGTCGAGGCGCCGGCCCGGCAGCGTCAGTTCATGCCGCTCTTCGTCGCGCTGGTCACGGCCGGCGCGCTGCTCTGGGGCGTGAGCGACCTGCCGCCATTCGGGTCCGCCGATCAGCCGATCCACCGCGAGGGCGCGGACTACCTCGTCCGCTCGCTGCCCGAGACGGGCATCGCCAATGTCGTCAGCGCGGTTCTCGCCAGCTATCGCGGCTTCGACACGCTGGGCGAGACCACGGTCGTCTTCACCGCCGGCATCGCCATCCTGGCGCTGCTCAAGCGCCGTCGCGGCGAGGGAGGCAACTGATGCGGCTCGATGTCGTCCTGCGCGTCACCACCAAGTTCATCCTGGCGCCGCTGCTGCTCTTCGCGCTCTACGTCCAGTTCCACGGCGATTACGGCCCGGGCGGCGGCTTCCAGGCCGGCGTAATCGCGGCGGCCGCGATCATTCTCTATGGCCTGATCAACGGCCTCGGCCCGGCGCAGAAGATCGTCCCGGTCGGCCTGCTCGAGGTGCTGATCCCCGGCGGCGTTCTGATCTATGTCGCGGTCGGCATCGCCGGCATGCTGCTCGGCGACAATTTCCTCGACTACAACCACCTCGCCCATGACCGCATCCATGGCCAGGAATGGGGCGTGTTCCTCGTCGAGGTCGGCGTGTTTCTCACCGTCTTCTCGACGATGATCGCGATATTCTACGCCTTCGCCGGCCGGAGGCGCTCGTGATCCTGCAATTCGGCCAGATCGCCACGATCCTCTTGATGGTCGCAGGGCTCTATGTGGTCATCGCGCGCGGCAACTTGATCAAGAAGCTGATCGGCCTGTCGCTGTTCCAGACCTCGGTCTACCTGCTCTACATCCTGCCTGGAAAGCTGCTCGGCGGCACCGCGCCGATCCTCGACGCCGGCTATTCCGTCTACGCCAACCCGCTGCCGCATGTGCTGATCCTCACCGCGATCGTCGTCGGCATCGCGACGCTGGCGCTCGGCCTGACGCTGGTGGTGCGGATCAAGGAGGCTTACGGCACGATCGAGGAGGACGAGCTCCTGCTGCGCGACGGCCCCAGGGAGAGCGGCAGGGAAGACGCTTCGGGCAAGGCGAATGCCGCCAGCCGCAAGACCAGCAGGACCATCAAGACCGGCAAGGGCGGGAAGCCGGCATGATCGCTCACCACCTACCGGTTCTGTTGATCCTTGCGCCGCTTATTGGCGCGATCCTGGCGGCGCTGTCGCGCAACGGCTTCGTCGCCTGGTTCATCGCCCTCGTCGCCTCGGCGCTGACGGCGGCAACCTCTGTCGCGCTGGTGCTGCGCGTGCAGGCGGAAGGCGTCATCTCCTATCGCATCGGGGGCTGGGCGCCGGAACTCGGCATCGAATATCGCGTCGATGCGGTCAACGCCTTCATCATCCTTCTCGTCGGCGTCGTCGCCTTCGCGACGATGATCTTCGCGCGTCGCAGCGTGCTGGCCGAGATCATCCCGGAGCGCGTCGCGTGGTTCTACACGATGATGCTGCTCTGCGTGGCGGGCCTGCTCGGGATGGCGGTGACGGGCGACGCCTTCAACGCCTTCGTGTTCCTCGAGATCTCGTCGCTCTCGACCTATACGCTGATTGCGCTCGGCCGCGACCGCAGGGCGCTGGTCGCCGCCTATCAATATCTGATCGTCGGCACGATCGGCGCCACCTTCTACGTCATCGGCGTCGGCCTGATCTATCTCGTCACCGGCACGCTCAATCTCGGCCTCATCGTCGAGCGGATCGGCGCCATCGAGAGCTCGCGCGCGCTGATCGTCGCCGAGGCTTTCATCGCCGTCGGCATCTCGCTCAAGCTGGCGCTGTTCCCGCTGCATGCGTGGCTGCCCAACGCCTATGCCTATGCGCCTTCCAGCGCTTCCGTGCTGCTCGCCTCGACGGCGACCAAGGTGGCGGTCTACCTGCTGGCGCGCTTCCTGTTCACCGTCTTCGGCATGGATGCTGGCCCGGGCGGCATCCCGGTCGGGACCATCCTGATGGCGCTCTCGCTCGCGGCGATGTTCATCCCCTCGGCCGCCGCCATCTTCCAGAACGACGTCAAGCGCATCCTCGCCTTCTCCTCGGTCGGCCAGGTCGGCTACATCACGCTCGGCCTCGCGCTCGCCAATCCGACCGGCGTCACCGGCGGCCTGCTGCATCTCTTCAACCACGCGCTGATGAAGGGCGCGGCCTTCATGGCGATCGGCGCCATCGTGCTCAAGGCGGGCACCGCCAAGCTCGACGAACTCTCCGGCATCGGCCGCACCATGCCGTGGACAACGGCGGCGCTCACCGTCGCCGGCCTCGGCCTGATCGGCGTGCCCGGCACCAGCGGCTTTGTGTCGAAATACTACCTGATCCTCGGCGCGTTCGAAGCTGGCCTCGGCTGGCTGGCGATCCTGATCGTCGCGAGCTCCTTCCTCGCCGTGCTCTATGTCGGCCGCATCGTCGAGGTGGTCTGGTTCCGCGAGCCGGCCGCAGCCGCGCGCGAGGCCAGCGAGGCGCCGCTTGAAATGCTGCTGCCGATGTGGCTGCTCGCCGGCGCCACCATCTGGCTCGGCCTCGATGCCGAGGGACCGGCGGGCCTTGCCCGCGCGGCGGCAAGCGCGCTGCTCAGGGTGGCGCCATGACCTTCTCCAACGATCCCGTCCTGCTGGCGCTCGCGCTCGCCATTCCCGCGCTGGCGACGCTTGCCATCGCCATGCTCGGCCGTTGGCCGAACCTGCGCGAGGCGGCGACCCTTGCCGCGGCGGTGCTGCTCTTCGGCGCGGTGATGGCGCTGCTGGCGCATGTGCTCTCCGGCGCGCGGCCGGAGCTGCATCTCGTTTCCGTCGCGCCCGGCCTTTCGCTGGCGCTGAAGATCGATCCGCTCGGCATGCTGTTCGCCGCCGTCGCCGCGACGCTCTGGATCGTCAACTCGCTCTATTCGATCGGCTATATGCGCGGCAATGACGAGCCGCGGCAGACGATCTTCTACGCCTGCTTTGCCATCGCCATCTTCGCGACCATGGGACTGGCGTTTTCCGGCAACCTGTTCACCCTGTTCGTCTTCTACGAAGTGCTGTCGCTCTCGACCTATCCGTTGGTGACCCACAAGCAGAGCCCGGCGGCGATGAAGGCAGGGCGGGTCTACCTGCTCACCCTCGTCGGCGCCTCGATGGTGCTGTTGCTGCCCGCGATCGTCTGGACCGGCCTTGCCGCCGGCACGCTCGATTTCCGAACCGGCGGCATTCTCGCCGGCAAGCTCGGCGACGGCGCGCTGGCGCTGCTCTTCGCCCTGTTCGTCTTCGGCGCGGCCAAGGCGGCGGTGATGCCGCTGCATCGCTGGCTGCCTGCGGCCATGGTGGCGCCGACGCCGGTCTCGGCGCTTCTGCATGCCGTCGCTGTGGTCAAGGCGGGCGTCTTCACCATCCTGAAGGTGGCCGTCTCTGTCTTCGGCATCGAGACGCTCTCCGCCAGCGGCGCCAGCGAATGGTTGGTCTATGTCGCCGGCTTCACCATCGTCGTCGCTTCCGTCGTCGCGCTCCAGGCCGATGATCTGAAGCGCCGGCTGGCCTATTCGACCATCGGCCAGCTTTCCTACATCGTGCTGGCGGCGGCGCTCGCGTCGCCCGTCGCCGTCCTCGGCGCGGCCTTGCACATCGCCGCCCACGCCGTCTCGAAGATCACGCTCTTCTTCGCCGCCGGATCCGTCTACACGGCGGAGCATGTGACCAAGATCAGCCAGATGGACGGGATCGGCCGCCGCATGCCCTGGACGATGGGCGCCTTCGCGATCGGCGCTCTCTCCATGATCGGTCTGCCACCGACGGCCGGGTTCCTCGGCAAGTGGTTCATCCTCGATGCCGCCACCGGCGCCACCAACCGGTTCGCGGTCGGCGTCATCGTCGTCTCGACCGTGCTCAACGCCGCCTATTTTCTGCCGATCCTGACCCGCGCCTTCCTGCGCCCGGCGAACGGCCCGCGCCAGGAAGCCCCGCTCGCGATGGTGATCGCGCTGACCGTCACAGCGGCCGGCACCGTGTTGCTCTTCCTGTGCCCGGGCGTTCCGTTCCGCCTCGCTTCGATGATCATGGGAGGGTGAGATGCGTTCTTCTGCCAGTAAGACCCTCACCCAACCCTCTCCCGCAAGCGGGCGAGGGCTTTTCCGCCGGCGCGCTTCAGAAGCAACGTGCCTGAACGAGCACGCACAGTCGCGCTCCCTCTCCCGCGCGCGGGAGAGGGTTGGGGTGAGGGGCTTTTCCAACGCCGGGGGAAAGCCATGACCGCCACCCGCCGCAAGATCCTGATCGCCCTCGTCGTCGCTCTCGTGCTCCTGGTCGTCGCCGACAGCTTCGTCACCCATCATCCGAGCTTCGGCATCGATGGCACGCCGGGCTTCGCCGCGTGGTTCGGCCTCTTCGGCGCGGCGGTCGCGGTCATGGTCGCTCATGGCTGGGGCCGGCTGATGCGTCGACGCGGGGAGCGGGCGGATGACTGAGACTTTCGGGCCGCTGTCGCCCGCCCTCGTCCTGATCGCCGCAGGGCTGATCCTGCCGCTGCTGAAGGAGCCGCTGCGCAACGCGCTGTTCCTGCTCGCACCGGCGATCGCACTGGCGCTCGTCTGGATGCTGCCGCTCGGGCCGGGGCTGGTCGTCGACTGGCTCGGCCTGCATCTCGTGCCGATCGCCGCGGACGGGTTTTCGCGCATCTTCGGCACGGCCTTCGGCATCGCCGCGCTCGCTGGCGCGCTCTATGGCGTGACGCAGCCGAGCGCCACCGAGAAGGCGGCCGCGCTCGTCTATGCCGGCGCGGCGCAGGGCATCGCCTTTTCAGGCGACCTCCTGACCCTGTTCGTGTTCTGGGAGATCCTGGCGATCGGCTCGACGCTGGTGATCTGGTCGAACGGAAATGCCCGCGCGGGCCTGCGCTATGCGCTCATCCATGTGCTGGGCGGCGTACTGCTCTTCGCCGGCATCGCCGCCGAGATCGCCGGTTCCGGCAGCCTGTCGCTGCAGGCGATGCGCGCCGACAGCGTCGGCCGTTGGCTGATGCTAGCCGGCATCCTCGTCAACGCCGGCGCGCTGCCGCTTTCCGCCTGGGTTGCCGACACCTATCCGAAGGCGTCCTGGTCGGGCGCGGTGTTCCTCTCGGCCTTCACCACCAAGGCGGCGGTGCTGGTGCTGATCCGCCTGTTTCCGGGCGAGCCGGCGCTGCTCTGGATCGGCCTCGCCATGGCGGTCTACGGCCTCGTCTACGCCCTGCTCGAAAACGATATTCGCAAGCTGCTCTCCTATTCGATCGTCGGCCAGGTCGGCTTCATGGTCGTCGCCGTCGGCATCGGTTCGCCGCTGGCGCTCGCCGCAGCGGCCCTGCACGCCCTGGCGCACATCCTCTACAAGTCGCTCCTGATGATGGCGGCCGGCTCGATCCTGCGCGCCACCGGCGAGATGCGCCTGACCGGGCTCGGCGGGCTCGCGCGCGCCATGCCGGAGACGGCCGCCGCCATGCTGGTCGGCGGCCTCTCGCTCGCCGCCATGCCGCTCACGGCCGGCTTCGTCAGCAAATCGGCGATCATGGCGGCGCTGGCGGCCGACCAGGCCGGTTTCTACTGGTTCGCTCTGACGGCGGTTTCGGCCGGGTCCTTCCTTTATATCGGGCTGAAACTGCCCTTCTTCGCGCTGTTCGGGCCGGAGCGCGCGAGGGTCGAGATCCAGCCCACGCGGTCGATGCGGGCCGCGATGGGCGCGCTTTGTCTTCTGCTGGTTGCATCGGGTTGCTTCCCGGGATGGCTGGAAACACTTGCGCCGGAGATCGCCGGCGTGCCGATCCTCGCGGCCGACCACATCCTGTTCCAGTTGCAGATGTTAGTCGGTGCAAGTTGCATATTTGCCTTCTTGCTGCCGTTACTTCGCCCCAGTCTTGGATTTACGCTGGACGTCGACTGGTTGTGGCGCGAGCTGCCACACCGCGCGGCGCCGCGCTGGCGCCGGGTTAGGGGGCTTTTTGACAAGGCGGGTGCTGACTTCCGGGCCGAGGCGCGCCGGAGCTGGGGCTCCTTTTCGCAGCGTTCAATCCTGCGTCTTGGCGCGGCCGGCAACTGGCCAACCGGCAAGATCGCCTTCTGGGCCACAGCGCTTCTCGCGATCTATGTATTGATCGCGGCATTGTGAATGGGGATTTGCCCGGGGCCGTGTGATCAGGGGAATATTGGCCGAGACGAATCGCCGCGACCATAAAGATGTGCCGCGGCCTAACAATGCACCGACTTAATGCTTGTCTTTGCGGAAACGCAATTATATAGGTGCGACGAAGTAACGGATTTAGCGCGCCGATGGCCACTGCCGATGCTTGGATTTGTCCGGCTCTGGCGCCGTCGAAGCTGCAAGCTCTCAATTTCTTCGTTACAGAATTGCTATGACACAACCGAAGTTAGGGTAGACCATGATTGAAAAAACGGCAGGAAGCGATCTGATAGATCTGACGGCTGACATCGTTTCCGCGTATGTCAGCAACAATTCAGTTTCGGCGCATGACCTTCCCGGTCTGATCACCGAAGTCTATCAGGCGCTCAACCGTACTCATGGTGGCGTCGTCGAGCCCGAGCCCGAGCCGCTGAAGCCGGCGGTGAACCCGAAGAAGTCGGTGTTCCCGGACTATATTGTCTGCCTGGAAGACGGCAAGAAGTTCAAGTCGCTGAAGCGCCACCTTCGTACGCATTACGATCTGTCGCCGGAAGAATACCGCGAGAAGTGGGGCCTCCCGGCTGACTATCCGATGGTCGCGCCGAGCTATGCCGCCGCCCGTTCGGAACTGGCGAAGAAGATGGGCCTCGGCCAGCAGCGCAAGCGCCGCTGATCGCGCCATCCGCTCGAATGACAAAGGGCCCGGCATCGCCGGGCCCTTTTTGTTGCGCGGTGCATCCTTCAGGGGCGCAATTGCCGACGTTCGCTCTCATAGGCCTGGTGCAGGGCGATGTGGCGGTTGAGGTCGTAGGTCCAGTGGCCGGCGCGGCCGCGCATCCGCTCGGTCCGGAGCGCGCGGGCGAGCCGGGCGACGATCCGCCGCCGCGCTGCCTCGCTCTCGTCGGCGAGTTCGGCCGGCAGCATCGGCAGCAGCCGCGGCAAACTGGTCTGGCGCCGGTAGAGCGCGACGCCGGCCGCGATCGCCGCGTCGACGGCGTGGCGGGCGCGGTGGCGGATCGGCGCTTTCGTGATGGGATCGTCTGGAATTCGGGCAGGGCGGGCCATGGTCGTCTCCGGTTTCGGAGCCCCGATTGTCCCGCCGCCCCGACGCGCGGGGATAAGCCGGCCCTCTATCCCCGCGTCGCCGCTCCCGCCAAAGGCGGAGGATCCTCATCCAAAAAATCTATCCCCGCCCTTCGCGGATAGGACTATCGTGGTCTAGGATTAAAATCCTATATTGCGTTACGGGAGGTTCCGATGGTGGGAAGAGCGGCCCCAGCGGCTGAAAATCGTGAAATCCAGCAGCGGCGCACCCGCGAGGAAGGCACGCGGCGGATGCTGGTGTCCCTTGTCGGCTCCGCGCTCGCCGTCGATGGCGAGAGGCTGTGCGGCGCCGGACGGGGCACGGCCCGGGAGGCGCATGCCCGCCAGGTTGCTGTTTACATCGCCCATATCGCGCTCGGCCTCAGCTACACCGAGGCCGGACGGTTGTTCGGTCGCGACCGCACGACGGCGGCGCATGCCTGCCGTCGCGTCGAGGAGCAGCGCGAGAGCGAGCGGATCGACCAGTTCGTCGACAGGCTGGAGCGAGCCGCCTGCCGCGCCACCTTTCAAGCGGGGAGGGCATGATGGCGAGGCGCGAAGCGGCGCGTCTCGCCCGTCGTCTCGCCACTGCCGGCGCGAGGCTGGAGCCGGATGCGGACGGATACGGCCTTGTCTCGCCGCTGACGGCCCGACGGGGCGCTGTCGAGGCGACGAGCGTCAGGGCGCTGCTCGCCGATGGCGCGCTTGAGGCCGATGGCGCCGGCTATATCCTGTCGGCGGCGGGCAGGGCGATGGTGCGGCGGCTGCTTGCCGGCGGCGAGGATTTCGCCGGCCAGCACCAGAGCCGCGAACGGCGGACGCTCGAGGAGGACGGCGCGCGCAACACCGTGCTCGTCGACGCCGGCGAGAGCCCGCTCGCCTGGTTGCGGAGCCGCAAGGGGCGAGACGGCAGGCCGTTGATCGATGACGCGGCATTCAGCGCCGGCGAGCGGCTGCGGGCGGATTTCACGCGCGGGCAATTGATGCCGCGCGTGACGTCGAATTGGTCGGCGGCGGTGGCGAGCGGCCGGCGCGGCGGCCCCGGCGGCATGGCCGACCTGACGGAGACGGCGCTTTCGGCGCGATTGCGGGTGGAGCGCGCTCTAGCGGCGACCGGGCCGGAATTCGCCGGCATCCTCGTCGATTTCTGTTGCTTCCTGAAGCGGATCGAGGAGATCGAGCGCGAAAGAGACTGGCCGAAGCGCTCCGCCAAGCTGGTGCTGCAACTGGCGCTTTCGGCGCTGGCGAGGCACTATGGGCTTGCCGCGAGCGCGCAGGGGCGCGCATCTGGCGGCGGCATCCGTCACTGGGGCTCGGAGGACTTCAAGCCGAAGGCGGGCTGATCAGGCGGCGGCTTCGGCCGCCGCTTCCGTCTTGATGCGGTTGACCATGGAGCGCAGGCCGTTCGAGCGCTGCGCCGTCAGGTGCTCGCGCAGGCCGATCTTCTCGAACACCGCCTCGGCGTCGGTCTCGACGATTTCCGCCGCCGGGCGGCCCGAGAACAGCGCGATGACGATGGCGACCAAGCCGCGCACGATCAGAGCGTCGCTGTCGCCCTTGAAGTCGAGATGCGGGCCGTCTGCTTCCTGGCGCACGTCCTTCTGCAGCCAGACCTGGCTGGCGCAGCCATGCACGCGGTTGGCCTCGTTATGCGCTTCCGGCGGCAGCGGTTCGAGGGCGCGGCCGAGCTCGATCAGATAGCGATAGCGATCGTCCCAATCGTCGAGAAAGGCGAAATCGTCGAGAATCCGGTCGATGGGCGAGAGCGTGGCGGTGATGTTCATGGCATCCCGCATATAGCGTTTCGCGCAGCGGGATGAAACGGCCGGCGCCGAAAAGATTGTCAGGCCTTGCGCGGATGCGGCGCGCGCCAGTTCGGCTCCATGTCGGCCGGCGTCAGCGTGCCGCCCGTCGCGCCGACGCCAGGGAGCACCGGGGCCGGGCCGCCGAGCGTCCCGTCGATGGCGCTGTAGAGGAACTGCGCGCCATAGCGCGCCTTGGCGCCGAAGGCGGCCAGCGCGGCGCCGCCATGGCTGCAGACCTCCGGCTGGCGCTCGCACATGCCGGAGAGGTCTGCGACGGCGCCGCGGGCGGCGAGAACCGCGTCGATCGCGCTGACGCGCGGGGCCTGCACGCCGTGGCTCGGGTCGCCGGGAATCAGCAGGACCACGACCGAAAACCAGAAAGCCGCCCGGAGGATAAACATCGATCTGCCCTTCCGCCTTCCGAACCCATCGCCGCGCCACGATCGTTTCGTCGTGACGATGTCGATCCTAGGCGGCGCAACTGAAAGTGGCGTTCAGGCGGTTGGGCAAATTCTAGCGAACCGGTTCATGCGTGGGTAACCATGAAGGGCCGCGTTCCCTTGCCCCGGCGCTTGCGATACCCTCCGCCGGTTGACCGGGGGAGCGCGTTGAAAAGGCCGAGCCAAGCAGAAATCGAGGCCATGTCGTCGAGTTGGGCCTGGCGTCTGACACGGCCGATATACCGGCTCGAGCGCGAAATCCGGCGCTGGCGGCCGAAGCGTCTGTTGGCGAAGCTCGGGCGCGCCAAACAGCGGGAGAGCGCCGCTTTGCCTGTCGCCGCCGCCTCGATGCCGGCCGTCGCCGCATCGGCGCCGCCGCCTGCCGCCCAGCATGACGGGCCTGACGATTTCGTGCTCTATCGCATCCTCGGCAACGATCTCTTCCCCCGCCACCGCAAGGGGCAGACGCGTACGAATCTCGCGCTGATCCTTGCCCACGAGCCGGAGCTCGAAGACTGTCGGAAGCGCTGGATCGTCAACCGGATCATCGATCCGGCCGAGGAAGCGCTGATCATCGACCTGCTCGAGCGCAGCGGCCAGGCCTATACGCGCATTCCCTTCGATATCGGGGAATATGCCGGCATAGGCTGGGCGGAAGACGGCTTCGCGGAGCCGGGCTTTTTCCTGAGCAAGTCCTACGAGGCGTTGGGCCCGGAGGCGCGGGCGCGTGCCGAGGTGCATGCGCGGCGGCTGAAGAACATTTATGTCATGAACAACAATGGCGGCCGCAACCTCGCGCTTCGCGAGGGGCGCGGCCTGGCCAGATGGGTGCTTCCCTGGGACGGCAACTGCTTCCTGACCGAGAGCGGCTGGCGCGAGATCCGCCGCGCCGTCCTGGAGCAGCCCGATCTCAAATATTTCGTCGTGCCGATGCTGCGGGTTTCCAGCAACGAGCTCCTGCTGCGGGGGCAGATGGAACGGCCGGCCGAGGACGAGCCGCAGCTGATCTTCCGGAACGACGCGGTCGAGGTGTTCGACGAGGCGCGCCCCTATGGCACCCGGCCCAAGGTGGACCTGCTCATGCGCCTTGGCGTCCCGGGCCCCTGGGATCGCTGGCTCGCCGATACGTGGGAGGCGCCGATGGCGCCGCGCTCGGCGGAAGCGGGGAGATTCGCCCTTGCCGGATGGGTTGGGCGGCTCGAATCCGGCAAGCCGCACCTGGAGCGGAGCGGGCAGGGGACCGTGCGCGCCCTCGCCCGGGCCGATGCCATCGTAGCAGCGCTGGATTGGCTCGACCGGCAGGTCATGGCGAGCCGGGTCCAACCCGAGCGCCTCTGCCTCTACGACGAGGCAAAGATCGGCGAATTGGCGTCGGAAGCGTCCGCCACGCTGCGCTCGGCGCTGAAGGCGGATGCCGACGCTGCCCTGTCGCGCGGCCCCGGTTCCGTCGCCGACAAGCCGGCGCCCGCGCCGGGCGCAGGCGCCCGCGACTATTTCAGCCTGGCGCGCTATTGGTGGCCGGATCCCGCCTCGCCGGACGGCCTGCCCTATGTGAACCGGGATGGCGACGACGTCTTTCGCTCCGGCCTGCCGGGCTTCGCGCCCGAGCGCTTCGACCGGATGCGGGTCCAGCAGCTTTTCGATGATTCGATCGTGCTGGCCCTCGGCTGGGCGGCGCTCGGCGACGGGCGATATCTCGATCACGCCGCCGGCCTGGTCCGGACCTGGTTCATAGATCCGCGCACGCGCATGACGCCGCATCTGCGCTTCGCGCAGTTCGTGCACGGCCATGACAGCCATGACAGCACCGGCTACGGCATCCTCGATTTCAGCGGCCTGCCCCGGCTTCTCGATGCCGTGCGACTGATGGAGCGGGGCGGGGCGCTCTCTCCCGGAGACGGCCTCGCCTTCCGCCACTGGCTCCGCTCCTACGCCGACTGGCTGCTGGATAGTCCGCAGGGCCGCCATGCCAGCCGCCGGCTCAACAATCATGGCACGTTCTACGATCTCCAGATTGCAGCGATCGCCATCTTCCTCGGCGATATCGATGCCCTGAATGCCGCGCTCCGGCGTGTGCGGGAGCGACTGCCGCATCAGTTCGCGCCGGACGGGTCGCAGCCGCGTGAACTCGCCCGGTCGCGCCCCCGCCACTACAGCTATCTCAATCTCGTCGGCTGGATTGCGATCGCACGGCTGGCGGAGAGCGTCGGCGACGATCTTTGGAACTACGAGGCCGCGGACGGCCGCTCGCTCCGGAAGGCGCTCCGCTGGCTGATCGACCGGTGCGACGCGCGGGACTGGCCGAAGGGCCTCCCCGTCGAGGCCGAGCGACTGGCGGTCGAGCCGCTGCGCGCGGCCTACAGCGCCAAGTACGAGCCGGAGCAGGCGGGCCCCGCGCCGCAGCCGCCTTTCAGCCTGGATCCCATGCTCGGAATGGCGCCGTTCTGGCCGCTGCAGCGCTAGATCTCTGCCTGCCGGCCAGCTCCGTCCGGGTGGCAGGGATCCCTGCTAAGGCCGGCGGATCGCGTCGTCCGGCGCTTATCCTTAGGGTTCCCTTAAGCGGGGTCTGCCATGATCCCGACATTGCCGGGATGGCCCTTGTCGGGCCCTGCGCCGGCGGGCCGGAAGGCCGGAACGAGCGTCATTGGTGTGTTGTGTATGACGGTTTCATTCGAGCCCTTGCGGCGAATCATCGACGGGTTGGTCCATAGCTCGGTCGCTGACGAGCCGCTGCTCGCCGCGCGCCATCGCGCGTTCATCGCGGCGCATCTGGCCGTCGGCCTCGGCGTCCTCATGCTGTTTCCGATCTGGCTGGCGTTGGCCGGCCGTCCGTCCTTCGCCTCGGCCGTTGCCTTCGGCTGGCTGGCCGCGCCGCTGCCGATCGCCGGCTTCCTGTCGCGCACGGGCCGCTATGGCGAGGCTCATCTTCTTTCCGCCGTGGCGCTGGCCGGGCTCGTCGTCTGGGCCGGCATGCTGACCGGCGGCCTCGGCTCGCCGGCGCTCGTGCTGCTGGCGATCGTGCCGGCCGAGGCGGCGCTTTCCGGTTCGCGCCGGATCACGCTGGCGTCGATCACGATTTCCGTCTGCGCGCTTGCCGGGCTGGCGCTCGTGGCGCTGGCCGGCCTGCTCCCCGCGCCGATGGCCGGGCCCGTCTCCTTCGCGCCGATCCTGGTCGCGGCCGCGATCCTTTATGGCGCCGGCCTGGCGCTGCGCATCGAGCTGGTCCAGCGCGTCGCCGAGGGCGCCGCCCGCGACGGCGAGGCGCGCTATCGCATCCTCGCCGACAACACGGCCGAGCTCATCACCCGCCACAATGGCTCCGGCGCCGTCGAGTTCGCCTCGCCTGCCGCGCGCGCCATGCTCGGCTGCTCGCCGGCCGAGCTGATCGGCCACGGCCTGTTCGATCGCGTCCACGTCGCCGACCGGCCGAGCTATCTGCATGCGCTGTCCGAGGTCGATCGCACCGGCGAGCCGCGACAGGTCGAGTTCCGCCTGCGCCGGACCGCCGGCGACGATGCCGCCGGCTTCGTCTGGGCCGAGATGCGCTGCCGTCCGGCGCTCGATGCGGCGCAGGGCACGCGCTCGGTGGTCGCCGTCCTGCGCGACGTCACCGCCAGCCGCAGCCAGCGCGACGCCTTCGCCGAGGCGCAGTCCTCCGCCGACCAGGCCAACCAGTCCAAGGTGCAGTTCCTCGCCCATATGAGCCATGAGCTGCGCACGCCGCTCAACGCCATCATCGGCTTCTCGGAGATCCTGCAGCGCGAACTGTTCGGCAAGTTCGAAATGGCGCGCCACCGCGACTATATCCGGCTGATCCATTCCACCGGCGAGCACCTGCTGCAGGTGGTCAACAGCGTGCTGGACATGTCGAAGATCGAGGCGGGCAAGTTCGATGTCGTGGCGGCGCCGTTTCCGGTCGTGCCGGTGATCGACGGCGCGCTCGATATGATGGCGCAGCAGATCGCCGGTCGCGGCGTCAAGCTCGTCCGCCGCATCGATCGCGACCTGCCCGAGATCGTCGCCGACCGGCGCGCCTGCCGGCAGATCCTGCTCAACCTGCTTTCCAACGCCGCGAAGTTCACCGAAGCTGGCGGCACGGTCACGGTTTCCGCCACGCTGGAGCAGGGTGAACTCGTGATCGAGGTGCGCGATACAGGGATCGGCATCGCCGCCAACGACCTGCCGCGCATCGGTACGCCCTTCGTCCAGGCCGACGCCTGTGCCGAACGTCGCGGCGAGGGCACCGGGCTCGGCGTTTCCGTCGTCAAGGGCCTGGTGGCGCTGCAGGGCGGCACCTTCGCGCTAGAGAGCGAAACGGGTCGCGGCACGCGCGCCATCGTGCGCCTTCCCATCCGCCCCGCGCGCCATGCGGCGGCCCCCTTCATCCGCCCGGCTGGGACGGTCTTCGAGGAGAGGGAGCGTCGGCGTGCGTGAGCGGGAGGCTCCAGCAAGGCGGAAACGCCCGTCGAACCGGTCGCGCCGTCCGGCTCCGGAGAGCGAGAGCCTGATCGGCCGGCTGGCGGACAAGATCATCGAGAACCCCGGCCGGGCCGGCGGCTTCGCGCTGATCGCCATCGCCGTGACCTCGATTGTCTCCAACGCCGCTTTCCTGCAGACCAGGCATCATCCCGACCCGCTCTTCGTGACCCGCAGCGTCGCCGAAAGCCCGGCTCCTGCAGCAGCCGCTGCGTCGGCTCCGGCGGCGACCGCGCCGCCCGTTGCCGAGACGGTCTCCATGCCGCTGCCGAAGAGCCGTGTCGCCGCCACGCAGGCGTCACAACCGGCGCCGCCGCCTGCGCCGGCAAAGGCCCCGGCGACGGCTGCATCCACCGCACCGCAGCAGCCGGCCGCCACAGCTGCGCAGGGCCATGCCTCTCTAGTCGGCAATCTCGTCGCCGATACGCAGCGCGCGCTCCTCGATGTCGGCTTCTATGATGGCTCCGTCGATGGCGTTCTGGGACCGCAGACCAAGGCGGCGATTTCGGCCTTCGAGAAGCGGATCGGCCTGATCCCGACGGGGCAGCCGAGCCCGCGCCTGCTCAGCGAGATGCGCAGGGGGCGGCCGCGCGCCGCCGAGATCGCCGATCCGGTCTCCACCGGTTCGATCACGGATCCCGCCGGCCGCGCCCGCATGAAGCGCGTCCAGCAGGCGCTGAACCAGATCGGCTATGGTCCGATCGAGACCGATGGCCGCGGCGGCGGCAAGACCGCCAGCGCCATCCGCCGTTTCGAACGCGATAACGGCCTGCCCATGACCGGCGCGGCTGGTGACGCCGTCATCGCCAAGCTGGTGCTGATCGGCGCGATGGACACGCTTTGAGAGCGTCGATCCCCCCATGCGCGTAACATCCGGCTTTTGGGTCGCGGCCTATATCCGCCGTGTCTTCGCCGAGGGCGCATTCGCCGCCGTCGTCCGGCGTGGCGCCGAGGAGGCAGGCGCCATCTTCGTCGCGATCGACTGGCTGGACGGAACGGTCGACCTCTATGGCCCGGCGCCACAGACGGTTTTCGATGACAGCAGGCCTACCGACCGGCTCTTCACCCGCATCGGCGAACGGATCGACCGGCTCGAACTGCAGCAGCGGATTGCCTCGGAAACCCGCTTCGACCCGGATATCTGGCTGGTCGAGACCGAGGATCGCCAGGGGCGGTCCTTCCTCGATATTGCGGCGGGCTGATCGGCCTCAGGCGAATTTCTCGGTCCGGAGAGCCGGTTCGCCAAGGATCGGCTGATCGAGGGCGGCCGGGCGCGTATCCCTGCGTGGCGCGTTGGCGAAATGCGGCTGATGCGCGGCTTCGGGCTCGGCGTCGCCGCGCCATTCGCCGACCAGTCGGCTCGCGCCGGGCTGTGCGATGCCGGCGAGCAGTTCCGAGAGCCGGAAGAAGGCCTCGACCGCCTCGCGCATCAGCGGATTGGCGAACAGCATCACCTGCTGCGCCTCGCTGTCGGAAAGGCCGATCGCCTTCAGCAGCACGATCAGGGCCTCGCCGGAACGATCGTCCAGCAGGGCCGTCACCTGTTCGATGTCGAGGCGGAGCCCCTCGGCCAGCGCTGCGATCAACTGCTCGCGCTGGTGCTGGCGCGCCAGCATCGGCAGGCGGGCCCGGCTCAGTGCGGCGCGGAAGGCCTGGTCGATCTGGATCGAGGAAAACTTCGGCTTCGACAGCGGCGCGGGCGGCAGCGAACCGATCCGCGCCAGCCGGCCCTCGCGGTCGAGGCGGAGGAAGGCGGCGACGGGGTCGTCGGATACGGCCGGTTCGACAATCGGGGGCGCTTCGTCCGTGACCGGGAGCGCGGCTTCCGGCATCGTGGCGGCCGGCGCTTCGGCCGGCACGGCCGGCAGCGCAACTTCGGCGGGAGGCGGCGTGGCCTCGGAGGTGGCCGCGACCGGGGCGGCGGCCGTCGCTTCCGGCGTCGGCGCGACGGCTGCCGGGCGGGGTTGCGGCTCGAAAGGTTTGCGCGCGGAGGCCGGGGCGGGCGGCGCGTCGCTGGCGAGCGCGCTCATCTCGGCGCTCAGGCTGGCGGTGAGGACGCGCGCCGCGACCAACGCCGAAAGGGGGGCTGAGATCTCAGGCGCGGCGAGGTGATTCGCCGGCTCGGGAGCCGATTCCGTCGGCTCCGGGGCTGCGACCGTCGCTTCGGCGACGAGTTCCGGCAGGATTTCTGGCGGATCTGAGATCTCGGACTCGGACGTCGTGACCGGCCCTGTCTCCGCGACTGTTGGCGCGCCGGCAGCGGCGGCCGGCAACTCCGGCATCGGGCTGGTTTCGGCCGGCAGCAGGGCGATCGTTTCGGCGTCGCCGGTCATCCGCAGCGCGGCTGCGATCGCCGGCGCGAGGCCCTCGCGCGAGGCCATCATCCGCCAGTGCGCCGGGCCGGTAGCGGCCATGATGGCGAGGAGATCGAATGGGTTTAGCGCCGGCGCATGGCGCAGGATCGGCGAGGCGATCTCGACCAAGTCCTTGCCGAGCATGCGCAAAATCGATCCGGGCGTATCCGGGTGGCGCGCCAGCCGCTCGGCGACGAAGGCGCGGTCGGCAACCGAAACCTTGGCGAGGAAATGCGCCGCCAGTTCCTCGAAGCGGCGAATGCCGGCCTGGTCGTGCGTCTTGTCGAGCACGAACAGCTCGGTGGTTGCGCGAAGCAGCGCGGCGTCGCGACTTTGCTGACTCGACACGGCCATGGCCATGAGACCATCCGAAAAATGCGAGGGTTGCATGATGACGCGTTACCTGAAGAGCAGTCGACGCGATCGCAATCCCCGTTGGTAGCCCCGATCGCCAAGCCCGAATCCATCATGCCGGAAAGTTGTTAGCGATCCGTTAACCTTGCCGGTTGGTAAATGGTGCTATTGTTGATGCGAGCGTCCGCCAGGCTATCGGGGCGTCGATGCAGCCGGACGGACCTCCAAGGAGGTCACATGGGCACCATCCTGAGCTATTCGGGCGACCGGCGCAGACGGGTCCGCTCCGGCCTGCCGAAGCAGGGGACATGCGAGATCATCATCTTCTCGGGCGTGCGGATCGATCGCCAGCGCCCGGAGCGGCCGCAGCCGGCGCAACCCGTGGCTGCGCCGCAGCCGAAGCCCGGTCGGGGCGGTTAGGGCAGCGCCGAGTCGAGCCGAGTGGGTCCGGGCTCACTGCTTCTCGTCGCCGGGATCGGCGGCGGACGGCGCATCGGCCGAGGGCAGTTCCGCCGAGCAGCTGGCGGCGCCGAGCAGCGCCTCGGCGCGGCCGACCAGCGTCGGATCGGCGACGAAGCTGCGGATCAGCGCGAAGCCCCGCGTGATCGGAACCTCGATGACGATCGACTGGTCGAGGGCGGCGATCGGGTTCTCGCGCAATTGCGCCATCTGCACCGGCGTCGCGATCACCAGGTCGATGTCGGCGCGCTCGGCCGAGCGGTCGTTCAGGCTGTAGACATTGCTGCCGCGCCGGTTGAACACCGCGATCGACCAGAAATCCTCCGGCATCGCCGCCTTGATGCGGACCGGCCCGTCCTCCAGCGAGAAGCGGCAGGCGGCATAGGCCATCTGCGGGTCGAGATAGGGCAGCGGCTCGGTGCCCGGCTCCGACATCGGCAGAAGATGGAAGGCGCCGTCCGGCCCGAACCGGCCGAGCGACGTCCAGGCGTCGCGATTGGCGAAATCCGGCAGGAGCAGGATGACGGCGATGTGGATGATGCCGCCGAGCAGCAGCCCGCCGAGGACATAGAGCAGCGTGCGGATCCAGTTCCGCCGGGCGAAGCGCGTCATGGGCAGCCCGCCTTCTCGATCTCGGGCATGACGACGGCGCCGACGCGCGCGCCGCCGGCGAGCGGCGTGTCGTAGAGGCGCAGGATCAGCCGGATCCCCTCCGTCGTCGTCACCGGCAGCCAGTTGCCGGGCTGCGCCGCGCGCGACACGGAGATGGTGAAGCTGCCGTCCTCGTGCCGCAGCGCCTCGCGCGAATGGAAGGCGGTGCGGCGGGCGGGATTGTCCATCAGGTGGCCGTCGGCATCATAGACGGTGAGCGTCCAGAGCCGCGCCGGCGGCGTCTGGCCGGTGATGCGATAGGTGCAGCCGCCGGTAAGCCGCGCCCCGGCGCCATCGGCATCGGCCGAGAAGGCGAGGCCCTCGCCGGCGCCGAGCGGCACCTCGCCGGTGCGCGCCAGCATGGCGGCGGTATAGGGATCGGCGTCGGCGCTGCCGGTATCCGGCCACGCCGTCCACGCCCCGCGCGTCACCGCGCCGAAAAGCCTCTCGCGGTCGAGCACGAGCGCGGCCGAGCCGAATCCGACGATCACGGCAATGGCGATGGCGATGGCGAGGTTGATCAGAAGTCGCAAGCACGGGCCTCAGGTCGGAGCGCCGCGAAGATAGCGCGGGCGGACGGCCGGCGATAGCAGGGTTGATGCGTTCCGCCGCGCCCGCGCGCCGCCCCGCGCCCTTCCGCCGCAACAAGCGGGTTGCCGGCCGCGCCGAAGGCGGGCAGAGCAGGCGGGGCACGAAGGAATCCAGCGAGGCGATGATGACGACGGCGATCCGCCAGACGATGACGCGCGGCGACTGGGCGCTGCTGGCCACCCTCTCGGCGCTCTGGGGTGGCTCGTTCTTCTTCAATTCGGTCGCGGGCCACGCGCTGCCGCCCTTCACGGTCGTGTCGCTGCGCGTCGGCATCGCGGCGCTGATCCTGATCGCGCTGATCCGGATGACGGGGAGGGCGCTTCCGGCCGGCTGGCGGGTCTGGCGCGTGCTGTTCGGCATGGGGCTGATCAACAACGTCATCCCGTTCTCGCTGATCGTCTGGGGCCAGACCCAGGTGCCGAGCGGGCTCGCCGCGGTGCTGAACGCCACCACGCCGTTCTGGACCGCGCTGGTCGTCAACTTCCTCACCCGTGACGAGAAGCTGACGGCCGCAAAACTCACCGGCATCGCGATCGGCGTCGTCGGCGTCGCGGTGCTGATCGGCCCGCGGGTCTTCTGGAATTTCGGGTCGCACGGGCTCGGCGAGTTCGCGATCCTGCTGGCGACCCTCAGTTACGGCTTTTCCGGCGCGCTCGGCCGTCATCTGCCGCGCCTCGGCGTCGCGCCGATGACGGCGGCGACGGGCCAGATGATCGCCGCGACGACGATGATGGTGCCGCTGGCGCTCCTGTTCGACCGTCCCTGGCAGCTCGCCATGCCCGGCTGGCCGGTCTGGGGCGCGATTCTTGGGCTCGCGGCGCTCTCGACCGCGCTCGGCTATCTCATCTTCTTCCGCCTGCTGGCCCGCGCCGGCGCGACCAACACCTCGCTGGTGACGCTGCTGGTCCCGGTCTCGGCGATCCTGCTCGGCACGCTGGTGCTCGGCGAAACCCTGGCGCCTAAGCACCTCGCCGGCATGGCGCTGATCGGCGTGGGGCTGCTGGCGTTCGATGGCAGGGCTTGGCGGTGGGTGAGGGGGAAGCGGATGGTGGAGGCGTAAGTACGTACCGCTTTGCGACCAATGTCGGAAACCGGAAGGTCCTCTCCATGTCCCATAAGGCGGCCAGCCTATCGGCTATGCCAAGCCGCTACGGCCGATCCTCTGCCAAATTAAGACACCGTCTGTTCATGACAAACCACCCATGTCCAAGGATTTCAGCCATTCCAGCGTCTTGATAACAGGTGCGTTCGGCCGGTCCGCTGGAATGAAGGGCGGCTCATCCAAAAGCAAAGCTGAGGCGGCCATGTCGTTGGTGCCAATCTCCCAAGCGTCAATTACTGTTAGATTGTGCTTTCCGATTTGCAGATCGAAAATGGGTTTCGGCTGCGCATGCTCGTGTGGCAGGTGAGCAGGAAGCAGAAAGTACTGACCGTGACGCGCATAATCATCGAGAAAGAGATCCAGGTTCTGTGTAGTCTTCGGATACATACGATTAATGCGTGAAACGAAGCCGATAGTTTGTCCTTCAGAAATGGAAATATTATCGGGGTTCTGGCTCACTATCACAGCATAGGCAGCAGGATTTTCGCCCGAAATGCCACGAATGATCGTAATTTTGAGATCCTCTTTGACGTCGTTGTCGCCGTACCGCTTACGCCATGACTTGAATATGTCTATGGCGGCCGAAGGGTTTTCATAAGCCAGTCCTAGCATGGGAGGCGGCGCGCCGGGACCGGGAGGGGACCACATGAAGAGGGTCCCGTTCCATTTCGCCTTCTCCCATTTTTGCATGTCGATGGGAGAAATCCAGCGCGTTTTCGTATGCTTCTCTTTGGCCTTATCGCGCATTTCTTTGGGCGCAAGACCTTCGCCGCGCTGTTTGCTGCCGAACGATTCAATGGGATCGGGAGGCGGCGCGGTGGGCCACGCTTCTGTGCGCTTGACCACATACGTTGGGTCGGCCGGGTCGATCCAATCGGCGAGGGAAAGCAGCGCGCGATCACCGTGCAAGTTATCGAGCATGATGGGAATGTTCGAGAACGTCAGTGCTCGATCTAGGGCGCGTTCGTCTTCAAATAGCGCCTTGCCCCATGACTCCGCATCTTGAGGGGCAGCAAAGCGAAGAAATATTTCGAGGACAGCGTCCCTCATCCAACGCGGAAACGACAGTGCATCCTCATTGGTCTTGTGATCTATGACCATGCGATGTGTGATCGTACCGACAGGTTCGCCATCAACGTCGGTGAACTGCAGAACAGGTGCTAGGGCGGTGCCATCAAAAGGTACAACCCGCAACTGCAGATGGTCTACTTGAGGTAAGATACGATGATCGAGGCTCGTCGCTAGCAAAGCTTCGAGCGATCCGAGTACGGCTTCACCGATGCCCATGGAGACAAGATTGTTGGCGCACACCATCTCGATGTGGCATCCTAGCACGTTGGATGACAACGTGACAGTTTCACCAAGTGCGAAGTCTGGGAGGGGATACTCCGCTTTTACGGCGTAGTTGCGCAGGTCACGCATGAATGTCTCTGCGCTTTCGGACGTTTCCTGTTCCGGAATCCAGCCTTCCGCCCTCAAGATGTCTTCATTGCCCATCAGAAAGAGCAGAGCGGTGCGCGCCATCGGCAATGCGAGCCGTTCGAGCGCGTCGGGTAGTTGAGCGATGTCGCTCAACTCTTCGAAGGGCGTTCGCAGAAGCAGCGCAGCGATATTTATCATGTGCGCCTCCTGCACCTTTTCGAGACGGCGGCGCTGCCCGTCCGTGCGCGCTTGCGCATTGCGCACGATCATTTCTAGCTCGTGCGCGCTTAGTATTTGTGGAACGCGGCCGAGTCTGAATTCGGTATCAAAGTACCTGGACAATACGGAAGCGCGCAGTGCACCCATGCTGCCGTATCTTTTGAAGACCGAGAGTTCCTGACTGACTGCGGCGAGGGTGTAATTCCTCGCGGCCCAAGGAAGTCCAACTTCTTCGAAGGCAAAGCCCGCGCCTATCAAAGCTTCGATCAAATCGTCCTCATATTCCTCCTTAATGAGCAAAGCGACAGCACGGCCGAACCATCGAATCGCGTCGTAAGGCAATCCCTTCGCTAGCTTCTGGTATGCGCGTTGGACATTTTTCGTTGCAGCCTCGCCTTCGCTGCTGCGTGCCACCAGAGCATCGGTGATGGTCTCGAACAGCATGTCGAACTCGTCGCTGTCAGCAATGAACTCACCGATTTGGGTGAGGGCATCTGCGATGCTCGCGAAAGGGAACGTGCCTAGGCCCTCGGCTCTTCTGATGACGTCCGTGAACGAGACCCAGATGTCCTTAAGCGGGTCATCGCGATGCTCAACGCTTTTTTCGGAGACGCGTATCATCAGCAACAAGGCTTCAGCATGCAGGGCGTTGTTCGGACGATTAGTCTGGGCTATCACTTTTTCCAGTGCAGTCTTGAGTGCTGCGGTTCGGGCCTTGAGCTTTCCTTTTGATGCGTCCATCGAGCCGGTCTGCACGCTCATGCGTATCAAGGGCAGCAGATTGCACAGGCGCTCCAAGTCATTCGCATCGTCTGAATCCAGAGCGAGACGTTCGACATCGTCGTAAAGTTCAGACGTGCGGATGTGATCCTCATGCCAGAAATGGGAGGTCCAAGCCCACTCGTAGGAAATTGCGAGTTCAAGCTTTTTGATATTCTTGTCTCGAGCGAGACGAAGTGCGCGGTCAAAGCGCCCGTTTACGTCTGCTGGCGTATGCTCTAATCCTCGAGCCAGAAGTGCGGCACGTCGCGCATCTTCTACCAACGCTGCAGGTTGCCCCTGATACTGCGACCCGTCGGCGAGATTTGCCTCAAGGGCGTCGAGTTCTGACGCACGGGCGATATCGCTAGGGCCGAGCTTCTTTGATTGCTTCTCTGTGCCCTTGCCAACGCCAAGCTCCTCGACGGCAATCACCATGCTGTCGTGTTTGAAGACACGGTCAAGGAGCCACGTACGATCTAGAATGGTGACTGGAATGCCGTGCTCCTTGAAAAGCTCGTCCTGAAGGTCGGCCGACTTTTTTGCGGGGACGAACTGGTTTGTCACACAGATGATCTGATCGTAGTCGCGCTGGGTGCCAGCAATGGCCGCAACGTCCGACTTGATTTTTGGGCGCCAGGCTTTCTTGGCGCTAAAAGCGAAGGCCTTACGCTCGCCGGCCTTGTCGTTGTCGGGCACGAACCAGCGCGCGGAAATCTCACTGGACACAGGATAGGTCTCTGCGTCGGTCTTGCCATCACCACCGCCGACAGGACCCGTTTGAGGACGCATATTCGGGGCGATGAATTTCTCGCACAGGCGCTGCGCGAAATTTTCGAATGCGGTCTCGTCCTTCTGATTGGTGAGCGTCTCGAGGTGGTAGGATAGGATCTCCCGCTCCACCTGGTATTCTACTTCCGATACCGAGTCGGAAAACAAGTCTGGGTGGCGGTCGCGCATGTAACGCGACGGCGCATACTGTGTTTTTTCGAGTGCGGTCTTTGTCGGTTCGGTCATGGTCCAAAAACATACAAGATTCGACAGCAAGCATCACTCTGGTTTGGCGACTTCGGCCGCCAAAAGCAGCTACTTTCCACCCTATCCCGGACGGTCCCGGCAAGCGGCTTTTCGACCCAGCCCATCCGGCGACTATGTGCAAGGTAGGTGGATGCCCGACGTGACGCTGTGAGCAGTGTAGGCAAGTCTATCGTTAATGATGCAGTGCGCCTCCCGCCGGACTCAGCTAACTCACCCTGCACACACCCGAACCCAGACAACATCCATGCTCGAAACCGACCTCTACCTCCCCCTGAAGGCGTTCCTGGAAAACGCCGGGTATGACGTGAAGGGCGAGGTCAATGGCTGCGATCTCGTCGGCGTCCGGGAGGGTGAGCCGGCCGTCCTCCTCGTCTGCGAGATGAAGCTCTCCTTCAACCTCGAACTGGTGCTGCAGGGCGTCAACCGGGCGGCGATCTCGGACGAGGTCTGGCTCGCGGCGCGCGCCTCCAAGGGCAAGGGGCGCGAGCATGATGCGCGCTTCCGCAATCTCTGCCGCCGCCTGGGCTTCGGGCTGATCGCCGTTTCCGCCGCCGGTCTCGTCGACGTCATCCTGGAGCCCTTTGCGGCGACGCCGCGCCGCGACCCGAAGCGGCGCTCGCGGCTGCTTGCCGAGCATCGGCGCCGGGTCGGCGATCCGCAGGTCGGCGGCGGTCGTGGAAAACCGATCATGACCGCCTACCGGCAGGACTGCATCCTTCTCGCCACGGCGCTGCTCGAGGGGCCGCAGAGCCCGAAGCAGCTGAAGGCGCATGTGGCGCGCGCGCCGGGGATCCTGCAGGGCAATGTCTATGGCTGGTTCGTGCGCGAGAGCCGGGGCATTTACGGGCTGAGCGAGCTCGGCCGCGCCGCCGTGCAGCCGCCTTCGGGCTGACTATCTTCGGGGCCGGCCGCGTCCGCTACAGCCGGCGGCGCATGTAGACGTCGCAGCGCGCATAGGGCGAGACCGGCCGTTCCTCCGGCGCGAGATGGCGAAAACCGCTGCGCTCCTAGAGCGTGACCGCCGGGACCAGCACGTGGTTCGATTCGAGATAGACCGAGCGGCAGCCCATCTCGCGCGCCAGCGCGAGCGCCGCATCCATCAGCTGGCGGCCGACGCCGCGCCCCTGCGCGCTCTCGGCGACCGCCATCTTGGCGAGCTCGACTTCCGCGTCGCCATGCGGGACGAGCGCGACGCAGCCGATCGCCGCGCCGGTCTCGTCCTCGGCGATCAGGATGGCGCCGCCCTTGTCGAGGATGCGCGGCTTGGCGTCGTCGAGCTGTTCGCGGTCCTTGTCCTCGATCGCGAAGAAGCGTTCGAGCCAGGCGATGTTGAGCGCGGCGAAGGCGGCCGCGTGGCGCGGCTCGAACGCCAGGATCGATATGCCGCCCCGCGCCTCCGCCATGCTGCCGCGCTCCCGGATCGTCAGGCCTAGGCCGGCAGGACAACGACCTTGGTGTCTACGGGGGTCTTGTCGTAGAGGTCGATCATGTCCTGGCTCAGAAGGCCGACGCAGCCGCTGGTGACGCCCTTGCCGATCGATTCGGGATGGCTGGAGGCGTAGATCGTGTAGAGCGTGTATTTGCCGTCCTGGTAGAGATAGAGCGTGCGGGCGCCGAGCGGGTTGTCGAGGCCGCCGGGCATGCCGCCGGCATATTTCGCGGCTTCCGGCTGGCGCGCGATCATCTCCTTGGGCGGCGTCCAGGTCGCCCATTCGGCCTTGCGGCCGACATAGGCGTCGCCGCTCCAGCGGAAGCCGTCGCGGCCGACATTGGCGCCATAGCGGGTCGCCTTGCCGTCGCCCTCGACGCGGTAGACATAGTGCTTGGCGGGATCGACGATGATGGTGCCGGGCGTCTCCTTCGAGGCGTACTGTACCGTGCGGCGGTAGTATTTCGGGTCGAGCCTGCTGATGTCGGTGGCGGGAATCGGGAACTTCTCGGTCGGCACCGGCCCGTAGGCGAGGCGCGCCTCGGCGGCGCTCATGCCGCCGGTGGAGCAGCCGGCGAGCCCCAGCGCGCCGAGGCTGGCGGCGCCGACCAGGAACGCGCGGCGGCTGGCAAGCCCCGGCTCGCGCCCGAGCAGGGCCATCTCGTGCGCCATTCGGGCATCGGCATTCCGACCGTCGGTGATCATGATTTCGGATTCCCCGTGTTTCGTGCCGGCATGATACTCCGGCTCACGGGATTGTGCACGTCGAACTGCGGCAATCCTGCGTCGGCCCGGCCGGCAGGCGCAACGCGCAGAGCCGGGCCGCTGCCGCCGCCCGGCCTGCTTGGTTCCGGATCGCCGATCCGCCGGCGGCGGGGCGCCTACTTCACCGTGATGGCGAGGCCGCTCAGATCCGCATTGACCTGCAGACCGACCTGCCTGCCGGAGAGCTCGAGCCGGGCGCCCTTTTCGTTCGTCATGACGATCATCTGCGCGCCGCGACCGACCGCACCGCCGCCTCCCACCGCCGCATAGGCGCCGGTCACGTCGCTGGCGCGGCGGATGTTGCGCACCGTGCCCTGGAAATAGGTTTTCGAGGCGCCGAAGGCGAGGCCGCCCGAGACGCCGGCGATCGAGACCGGATAGCGGCGGCCCTTGAAGGTCAGCGTCCCTTCGCCGCCGGAGCCGCCGACGAAGAAAGCCGCCTTGAAGACGGAGAAGCGGATCGTGCCGCTGTCGGCATGGGCGGCGCTCGCAAGGCCGACGGCCCCGGCCGCGATGACGGCAACCGCGGCGGCGCGAATTCTGGGCGAGATCATCATGATGGTTGTTTCCTCGAGGTCGCCGCTTCCCCAGCGGCCGGGCATTCCGGCATGGCGCCGCCTTCCACGACTGAACCGTCTCGAGCGCGATTGGTTCCACGCGCGCCGCGCGAATCCCGCCGTGACGCAGGCTCGCCATATACTAAGGCATCTGCCTCAGTGTTCTTGACCGGCGCTCCATTTCGAATTACTAAGGCACATGCCTTACCATTCGACGCCCCTCGATCTCGCCTTTCATGCTCTGAGCGACCCGACCCGCCGCGCCGTGGTGTCGCGGCTGGTGGAGGGGGAGGCGGCAGTCAGCGCCCTGGCGGAGCCCTTCGACATGGCGCTGCCCTCCTTCGCCCAGCATCTGAAGGTGCTGGAGGATTGCGGGTTGATCGTCAGCGAGAAGCGCGGCCGCAGCCGCTGGTGCCGGCTGGTGCCGGCGCGCTTCGACGAGGCGGCGGACTGGATGGAGGCGGAGCGCCGGCGCTGGGCCGAGCGGCTCGATCGCCTGGAAACCTACCTCGGCAGCAAGGGAGAGGAACGATGAAAGACATGGCTGACCCGTTCGGGACCTGGTCGCTCGATCGCGAGATCGTCGTGGTGAAGCTGCTCAACCATCCGCGCGAAAAGGTGTTCGCCGCCTGGATGGACCCGAAGGCCCTGGCCGAATGGTATGGCCCGGCCGGGCTTCGCATCGAGAGCCACGAGGCCGATATCCGCGAAGGCGGGCTCTGGCGGTTCGACATGGTGGGCGTGTTCGAGGGCCGCGAGCAGCGTTTCCCGAACCTGATGCGCTTCCTGGAGATCGTGCCGAACGAGCGGATCGTGATCGACTACGGCACGCCCGAGCCGGACGACCCCGACCGCTTCCGCGCCACGGTGACGTTTGACGAGCAGGCTGACGGCAAGACGGTGCTGACGCTCCGCCAGCTTCATCCGAGCCCCGAGCGGCGCAAGGTGGTCATCGGCTTCGGCGCGGTCGAATACGGCCTGCAGACGCTGGACGGGCTCGCCGCCTGGCTCGATCGCTGAGCGATGGGGCGAGCGGCCGCCGGAAGGGATTGAGCGGCGGCCGTCAGCCCGCCTTCAGCAGCGCCACCAGCTCCTGGCCCGCCATGCCGGGCGGGTTGTGGCGCATCCAGCGCAGATGCAGCGGCAGCTTCAGGCCGTTCGCGACATTCGAGAAGGGCAGGATGCGGACGTCGCCGTCGCGGGCGAGCGGCGATGCCACCGAGAGCGGCAGATTGGACCAGCCGAGTCCTGATTTCACCATGTTGACGGCGGTGGCGAGGCTGTCGGTGCGCCAGTAGGAACCGGCGATCAGCTGACGGAAATCGGTGATCGGGTGCTCCGTGCTGGCGATCAGGATCTGCCGGTGGTGGAACAGGTCGTCGAGCTTGAGGCTCTCGACGTCGATCAGCTCCGAGCCGTGCCGCGTCGAGACGACGGCGACCAGCGTTTCGGTGCCGATGAAATGAAAGTCCTCCTTCTGGCTGGTTTCGAGCCCGCCATAGGCGATGCAGAGGTCGACGCGGCCGGATTTCAGGCGCTCGACGACATCGTCCTGCGGTGCCGTGGTGATCTCGATCGCGAGCAGCGGATGGCGCGCCGAGACGGCCGAGATGGCCTTCATCAGTCGCGCATTGTCGATGTCGGCGGCGATGCCGATGGCGAGCCGCGTCTCCAGCCCGTCCGAGAGTTCGGTCGCATGCGCCGCCAGCTGTTCGAGCTGCTCGGCGATGACGCGGGCATGCGGCACGAGCGCCAGCGCCGCCGCCGTCGGGCGCACCTGGCGCGCCTCGCGAAGGAAGAGCGCATAGCCGAGTTCGGCCTCGAGATTGGCGATCCCCATGCTGACGGCGGAGGGCACGCGGCCGAGCGCCCGCGCGGCGGCCGAAAACGAGCCGTGGTCGATGACGGCGAGGAAGAGCGCGATCGTCTCGCTGGAGAAGAGCATGACCGCTTTCTATCAGTCAAACTGATAGCTGGCAACTTTTCCTGTCTGCGAGTTCGCCTATAAGCACCGCCTCGAGCCGGCGGTCCGGCGGGTTGCAAGAGGTTTGGTCGTGCAGGGTGTTCTTCGCAGAGTGGTTTATATCTCGTCCTTCGAGATCAGCGGGATCATCATATCCGCCCTCATCCTGGCCTATCTCTCCGGCACGGCGCCCTCGCACACGGGCCCGCTCGCCGTGATGACCTCGGCGCTCGCGATCACCGTCAACCTTGCCTATACGAGCCTGTTCGAGCGCTGGGAGGCGGGGCGCGCGGCGCGGTCGCGCTCGCTCGGCCGCCGCATCCTGCACGCGGTCGGCTTCCAGGTCACGCTGCTGGTGTTCCTCATTCCGCTGATGGCGTGGTGGATGGAGATGACGATTCTCCAGGCACTGATCCTCGATACGGCGCTGATCGTCTTCTTCCCGATCTACATGTTCGTCTTCAACTGGGCGTTCGACGCGATCTTTGGCCTTCCCGACGCGGTGACCAAAGGCCGCGTCGGCAACGAGGCGGAAGCGGCCGCCTGAGGGCAGGCTGGCTTCCTTCGCCTCTTCCCATGGGAAGGTGAAGCGGGTTCGGCGCGCCGAAAAAATCAGCCGTAGACGGCGGCGCGGATGGCGTCTGGATAAGGGCCGTTGACGCCGGCGAACGCCGTGTTCGAGAACGACACCACGGAGAGCTTGCGGACCGGATCGACGAACCAGTTGTGTCCGTAGACGCCGCCCCATTGCCAGGTGCCCGGCGAGAAGGGCGAGGCGCTGGCGGCCGGATCCCAGGCGATCGACCAGCCGAGGCTGAAGCCGCGGCCGGGAACGCCGGTGTCGAACTTGCCGATCGCGTTCTGCGACAGCAGCGCCAGGCTTTCCGCCGAAAGGATCGGCGCGCCGCCCCGGCGCATCGCCTCCAGGAAGGCGAGAATGTCGCCCGCCGTGCCGAACATGCCGGCGCCGCCCGAGGGGAACGAGCCCGGATCGAAATTGCGGAACGGCGCGAAATTGACCGTGCCCTCGATCGCCAGTCCGGTGACCGGCTGGTATTCCGCCATCACGATCGGCCGCGGATCGCCATCGGCATAGGCGACGGAGAGCCGGGCGGGGGCGCTCGGCAGGAAGCCGGTGTCGGCGAGGCCGAGCGGCCCGGTGACTTGATCTGCGACGATCTGGGGCAGGGCCTTGCCCGTCGCCTTTTCGAGCAGGCCGCCCAGAACGTCGATGCCGACCGAATAGAACCAGGACGTGCCTGGCGCGAAGGCAAGCGGCTGGGCGGCGATCCTGGCGAGGTTCTCGTCCATGCCGCGGCCCGGCTGGTCGAGCCCCTCGGAGATGCCGGCTTCCTTCGGGTAGCCGTAGATCAGGCCGCTGGTGTGGGTGAGCAACTGGCGGATGGTGATGACCGTCTCGCTGCCATCGACGAGCTTCGGCCGGAAATCGGGCAGGAAGCGCGTCACCGGATCATCCAGGCCAAGGACGCCGGCCTCGGCGAGCGAGAGCGTCGCGGCGGCGACCAGCGGCTTGGTGACGGAGGCGAGGCGGAAGATCGTGTCTTCCGTCGTGCGGCGTCCAGCCTCGCGGTCCGCATGGCCGGCCGTGCGGCGGTAGACGAGCTCGCCGTCTTCGGCGACCAGCACGACCGCGCCGACGATAACGCCGTCGCGGATCGCTGCATCGATCACGGCGTCGAGCCGGGCGGCGCGCTTGTCCTGGGCGGCGGAAGTTGCGGTGTCGACGGCGGCCATGAAGAACTCCGGGCGGAAAGTGGGCCGACAGAATGAATCAGGAGCGGGCGCCTGCGCAAGCCTTTGAACCGACAAAGATTGCCCGGCATGACCTTTCGGAATGCGCGGACGGCGGCGAATGGAAAAAGGGCCTCCGTGCGGATCTGCGCGGAGGCCCCTGGTGGCGTCGATCGGCTTTGATCAGAACTTGTAGTTCAGGCCGAGCTTGATTGTCTGCGTCGTCAGGTCGGCGCGGACCGGCGTGCCGAGATCGAAATCCTTGGAGCCGAGATCGGCATAGAGGTACTCGACCTTCGCGGTGACATGGTTGGTCACGGCATATTCCAGGCCGGCGCCGAGCGCCCAGCCGGTGAAGGTCTGCTTGTCCGAGGCGCTGTTGTCGACGACGACGCTGCCATCGGCGGTTACCTGCTGGTGGAAGTCCAGTTCGGCATTGGCCCAGGCCAGGCCGCCCGTGACATAGGGCAGGAAGCGGTCGAAGGCGTAGCCCGCGCGGGCGCGGACGGTGCCGAACGAGTCGATCTTGGTCGAGTAGTCGAGCGCGAATGCGTTTTCGGTCGGATCGCCGAGCAGGGTCGAGATGCCGTCCTTCTGGTCGCCGAACGAGGCGTCGGCCTCGATGCCGAGCACGAGGTTGTTCGAGAATTGGTAGTTGAAGCCGCCCTGGCCGCCGCCGAACCAGCCATCCGGCTTCACGCCGCCATAGGCGTCGGTGGGTTCGGAGGTGAAGTCGCTCCAGGCGTAGCCGCCATGGGCGCCGATATAGACGCCGGTCCAGCTGAAGACAGGCGCTGGCGGCGGAACGGGTTCGTAGGGTGTCGACAGGTCGGCGGCCTGCGCGGCGCCGGCCAGGCCGACTGCGATCAAAAGCCCGAGTGCGGTATTCTTCATGTCGCTCTCCATGCCGACTGGATCGTTAAATATCCCGGATCGGCGCCGATGTCTGTAGCGTACAGGCAACAACCGATCCATTAGGTCATGTATGAAATAGAGGCGATAAATATAGATTAACAATAACCTCGATGCTTGATCGTAAATCCGGCGTGATATTACCTTAGGTAATTCAAGAAGTGTTTTGAAATTCGAATTAACCGGTGGTTGTGATGGCTGTCCGCGCTGATTTATCACGCCTTGGGGTCTGCGGTCGCGAAAGTGGTGAAATATTGCTGTCTCGAGAGTGAGAAAGCCTCACGGCGGGGTCGAAAAGGGTGCGAAGGGAGATTGCGGGCCCGGCGCCGATGCCGATCTTCGGACTGCGGCGATACAACCGGAGGGGGTGTAGGGGCGCATGGCCTGGCCGAAGCGCCGGTTACGGCGTGTGCGGGGCCTGTTGGCGCGATCAAAGACGGCGCCAAAAAAAGAAAAGGGCGGCCAAGCGGCCGCCCTTCGCATCTTCCTGTCGAGGCAGATCAGAACTTGTAGTTCAGGCCGGCCTTGAGGGTGTGGAACTTGGTCTCGGAGTCGATGTGGGCGTAGAAGTCGCCGTCGTTGAGGTCGAGCAGGGTCTGGCTGCCGAGATCGACATACAGGTATTCGGTCTTGAAGGTGATGTTCTGGGTGATGCCGTATTCGAGGCCGGCACCGATGGTCCAGCCATACTCGGTGTCGGACGTCGATTCATCGATGTTTCCGATGATATTGCCCGAGATCGACGACTTCACGTCGCCATAGGCGAAGCCGCCCGTACCGTAGAGCAGGACATTGTCCATCGCGTAGCCGATGCGGCCGCGGACCGTGCCGAACCATTCGACCTCGGTGCCAGCCGAAAGGTTGGCGCTGAAGTTGCCGGCGTTGACGTCGGCGGAAACCTTGCCCTCATAAGAGGAGGCCGCGATGTCGGCCTCGACGCCGAGGACCCAGTTCGGGTTGAACTGCCAGTTGTAGCCGATCTGCGCGCCGCCGAAGGCGCCGCTGGCGCTCTGCTTCAGTTCGCCGTTGATCGTGAAGTCGCCGCCCAGATAGGCGTCGAAGGGATACTTGAAGTCGCCGACGGCGGCGCCGGCATGCACGCCGACATAGAAGCCGTTCCAGTTGAACACGGCCGGAGCGACCGGAACCGGTTCCTCGGTCAAGTCCGCGGCATGGGCGGCAACAACGCCGAGCGCCAGAACCGAAACCATCGTGATGCTGCGTACAACGAATTTCATGCTTAGCCCCTCGAGCCGGAATTTCGCGAAGCCCGTCTGCTCCGCCGATGTCCAAGCAGTAGTGCATCCTCGGCGCATTGGCTGTTGCATCGCTGCATCACAGGTGGCCGGCATTCCGTAGCGTCGCTCCGGCCCCATAGAGTCTATAGTATGTGAGAATTAGCGAAAAACGCCCAAGCATTTGAAACAATCGAATATTTGTCACTCCAATTCTGCTTGTGGCGAAGGGGTTAAACCCACTGTTGCTTGCATGCAACAGGCCGTCAAAACAACGCTGGAGGGTATCGGGAGGGCATGCGACCGGCTCGACTGGAGCCTTGGAATCGGTCGACTCGCGCCGGTGATTCGAACGTTGCGTCATATTTCGCAGAGGAAAGTTCCCGTTTTCGCGACCGAATCCGGGTCCCAGGAGGTTCCGCGCCGGCCGGCGGCGGGCGTTCGTGGTCATGGGAAGAGGCGGCGCGCAGTCCGGTCCGTCAGCGTGCGGCGGTGTCGTCGCCTTCCAGCGCGGCGGCGCGGACCGTTTCGCCGGATTCGAAGGAGACGGCGTTCTGCGGCTTCAGGGGCGGCGCGGTGTCGAACAGCTTTTCCAGCGCGATCAGCCGCTCCGTCGTCCGGGCGGAAAGCGACAGCGGCCGCTGGTCGGCGTCGTTGCTGGCAATCGCCGGCGCAGGCCGCGGACCATCCGAGGCCGGCTCGTCGATGCCCGGGATCGGCTTCAACTCGATGCCGTTATGGGCGTAGGTCATGACCCGGTTCCAGGTCTGCGCCGGCAGCGAGCCGCCCGTCATCTTGTTGGACGAGGTGAAGTCGTCATTGCCGAACCAGATGCCGCCGACATAATTGCCGGTGAAGCCCATGAACCAGGCGTCGCGATAGGCGTTGGTGGTGCCGGTCTTGCCGGCCGTCTTGATGCCCTGCAGCTTGGCGGCGCGGCCGGTGCCGCGCTCCGGCACCTGACCGAGCATGTAGTTCATCATGCCGACGGTCTTCTCGTCGAGCACGCGCTCGGGCGGCGGCACGTCGCGCTTGCGGTCGAACACCACTTCGCCCTGGCTGTTCAGGATCTGCGTGAAGGCATAGGGCGTCGCCTTCATGCCGCCATTGGCGAAGACGGCATAGGCGCCGGTCATGTCGAGCACGCGCACGTCGGTGGCGCCGAGCGGCAGCGACTTCGAATTGATGATGTTGGTGGTGATGCCCATGCGGTGGGCGAGGTCGATGATCGCCGGCCGGCCGACCGCGCCGGCGAGCCGCACCGCCACCGTGTTCAGCGAATGGATCAGCGCCGTGGTGAGCTGGATCGAGCCCATGTAGCGGCCGCCATAGTTCTTCGGCGACCAGTTGCCGATCGAGATCGGCGCGTCGACGACGATGCTCTTCGGCGTGTAGCCGTGCTGGATCGCCGTCGTGTAGACGAAGGGCTTGAACGACGAGCCGGGCTGGCGCAGCGCGTCGGTGGCGCGGTTGAACTGGCTTTCGCCATAGTCGCGGCCGCCGACCATGGCGCGGACGGCGCCATCCGGCTCGGCGACGACCATCGCCGCCTGGCTGACGCGGTAGCGCTCGCCGGAATCGCGCAGCGCGCCCTCGATCGCCTCGTCCGCCGTCTTCTGCAGGTTCATGTCGACGGTCGAGCGGACGATCAGGCTGCGGTCGCCGTCCGGCACCTGCTTCTTGACCTCGTCGAAGGCCCAGTCGAGGAAATAGTCGGGCGCGGTGTCGGCGGCCTTGCGGACGACGTCGGCGGGCTTGCGCCGCGCGCCCATCACCTGGCCCTCGGTCATGAAGCCGGCCTGCACCATGTTGGTGAGCACGTCGTTGGCGCGGGCGCGCGCCGCCGGCAGGTTGATGTGCGGCGCGTAGCGGGCAGGGGCCTTGTAGAGGCCGGACAGCATCGCCGCCTCGGCCAGGTTGATGTCGGTGACCTTCTTGCCGAAGTAGAATTCGGCCGCCGCCGCCGCGCCGAAATTGCCGCCGCCCATATAGGCGCGGTCGAGATAGAGCTGCAGGATGTCGTGCTTGGACAGGTTGCTCTCCAGATAGAGCGCGAGGAACGCTTCCTTGATCTTGCGGTCGAGCGTGCGCTCGTTCGAGAGGAACAGGTTCTTCGCCAGCTGCTGGGTGATCGACGAGCCGCCCTGGCGCACGGCGTCGTTGCGCAAATTCTCCATCAGCGCGCGCGCCGTGCCGATGATGTCGATGCCGAAATGCGTGTAGAAGCGCCGGTCTTCGGTGGCGAGCGTCGCCTTGATCAGGCTGTCCGGCATTTCCTCGAGCGGTACGGATTCCGAATGGCGCACGCCGCGCTTGCCGATCTCGGCGCCGTAGCGGTCGAGGAAGGTGACGGAATAGTCCGATTGCGCCAGCCAGTCCTGCTTGGTGGCCTCGAAGGCGGGAAGCGCCAGCGTCAGCATCACCACGGCGCCGCCGGCGGCCATGGTCAGGCCGTCGCCGAGGATCTCGAACGGCGCCCGCCGCCAGCCGGTCATGCGGAAATGGCGGGCGAAGCGCGACAGCGCCTCGGCGGCGTCCTTGAGCCCGGTCCAGATCCGGTAGAGCGCGGAATCGATGAAGGCGTCGATCTCGATCAGCCGCAGCCACGGCGTCCTCGGCGCCGAAGGATCCGGCGCCGCGTCGCCCGTCTTTTCCGTCGCCGGAGCGCTTGCTTCCGTCGGAGCTTCGTCGCCGGTCGGGCCGGCGGAGGGGGCCTCGCCGGGCTTCAGGCCGCCCAGCCACCCCGAGATCCGATCCTGAAGCTTGCGCAAGGGCTGTTCCATTAGGGGTCGAATGGTTCTAAAAGGCAGTCGAAACATCGCATTCCGGCACTATATGGCGCCATTCGGAATGCCCGGTGAACGGACCGCCCCCAGCCCTGGCCGGTTCTCGCCGATCGACGAAGGATACGCAATCTCCATGCCCTTGCAAGGAAAGGACGCACACGACGCTGCGACCTCCGCGCAACAGGATGCCGCAGCCGCATCCGCGCCCGAAACCGAGGCGGTGCCGTTCTGGAAGCGCCTGACGCTGGAGGAAATGAGCGCGGAGCAGTGGGAGTCGCTCTGCGACGGCTGCGCCCGCTGCTGCCTGAACAAGCTCGAGGACTGGGACACCGGCGAGATCGTCTGGACGGCGATCGCCTGCGAACTGCTGGACGAGGATAGCTGCCGCTGCCGCGACTATCCGAACCGGCATGATTTCGTGCCGGACTGCATCCCGCTGGATCCCAAGACGGTGCGGACGCTGACCTGGCTGCCGCCGACCTGCGGCTATCGCCTGATCGCCGAGGGCCGTGACCTCTACTGGTGGCATCCGCTGGTCTCCGGCGACCCGGAGACGGTGCACGAGGCCGGCATCTCGACTTCCGGCCGCACCATCAGCGAAAGCGACATCCCCGTCGAGGAATACGAGGACTACATCGTCTCCTGGCCGGGCGAACTGCCGGAGCCGGAGAAGCCGAAGGGGTAGGGGTACTTTCCCCTTCTTCACCTCTCCCATGGGGAGAGGTCGGCTCGAAGAGCCGGGCGAGGGGATGCGATCTTGCCTGTGAGGCCTCAACCTCTCACCCGCCGGCCTGCGGCCGTCGACCTCTCCCCATGGGAGAGGTAGATGAGTGCGCCACTCTTGGCCAGTACGCCACGCTTGGCCGGGCCTGCCGAAACGACTTTCCCACGCTCGCCGTCATCCCGGGCCTGACCCGGGATCCAGGTCTCCCGGGTTCCCCGCCAACCTCTCCATCTCTCCGCCACACGAATCCCTGCTTTCGCAGGGATGACGGGAGCGCGTCGTGGCGGACTGCGGGAAGACGACGGCGAGGGACGTTATCCCCCGACCCGGAACCGCTGCCGGTATTGCCTCGGCGTCACGGCGCGCTGCGCCTTGAACTGGCGGTTGAAGTTGGCGAGCGAGTCGTAGCCGACATCGGCGGCGATGGTCGCGATCGGCCTGTCGCCGCCGGAGAGCAGCGCGCAGGCGGCGCCGATCCGGAGCCGTGCCAGATAGCCCGTCACGCTCTGGCCGGTATGGCGCAGGAACAGCCGGTGCAGGCCGGAAGGGCTCAGCGCCGCGATATCGGCGAGCGCCTCCAGGCTCAGCTTCTCGGCATAGCGGCGGTGAACATGGTCGAGCACGCGGTCGATCCGGCCCCGGTTCGCCGGCTGGTCGGCGGCGACCGCAAGCGGCGAGGCGAGGGGCTCGGCCCCGGCGTCGCGTGAAAGCAGCGCCAGCACGCGGAGCAGTTGGATCAGCCGCTCGTCCGGCGGCAGGCCGAACAGCGCCTCGATCAGCGGCCGCGCCTCGGCCGCCGCGGTGTCCGAGAATTTGAGGCCGGTCCGGGCCCGCTCCAGCATGGCGGCGACGGCGCGGAGCTCGGTGAAGACGCCGCCGATCGGCGCCGCCCATTGCGGCAGGAACCACATCACCAGGGCGACATGCGGCGCCGTCTCCTCGACCTTGGCGGCCGAGCACCAGCTATGCGGCAGGTTGGGCCCGACCAGCACGAGGTCGCCGTCGTCATAGCTGCCGATATGGTCGCCGATGAAGCGCTGGCCGCGCGAGTTCAGCGTCATCGTCAGCTCGAATTCGGGATGGTGATGCCACTGGAACGGAATTTCGCCGTCGAGGCGCCGGTTCAGCGTCGCCCAGGATGCGCCGTCGGGGAGCGCCAGACGTTCGAGAAATGGCTTCATCTGGATCTCGTGGGTCTTCTGACGCTGGAATCGTATCAGTTTTCGCCGGGATCGGCGAACACCCGTCCATAGGGATCGCTAGTCTTTCTCGAGAAGCATCCGCGAGGGATGTGGGTGATCAGGGAGAGAGTGCATGACCATGGCCGCTGGAATGGGAACCGCAATCAAGCGCGACAGCCACCCGACGACGCATCAGGAAACGCAGCTGAAGGACATCGTGAAGACGCTGCCGCTGCGCGTGCTCTCCGAGGCCGACTGGCAGCATTGGGTGACGCGCGGCTACGTCATCGTCCGTCAGGCCGTGCCGGCGGAAAATGTCGCGCGGCTGGTCGAGACGCTCTGGGCCTTCGACGAGAAGGACCCGGCCGACCCGGCGACCTGGTACGCGCCGCAGCGCCGCGACCACATCATGAAGGAGCTGAATGGCACCGGCATGCTGGAGATCTACAATCACCAGCATCTCTGGGACAATCGCCAGGAGCGCCGGGTCTATGACGCCTTCGTCGACATCTGGGACCGCGAGGATCTCTGGGTGACGATCGACCGCGCCAACCTGAACCCGCCGAAGAAGGTGAAGGGCAACCCGAACGGCTTTATCCACTGGGACGCCGATACCTCGCTCGTTCCCCCGCCGATCGGCGTGCAGGGCGTGCTGAGCCTGAAGAAGCAGGATGGCGACGTCGGCGGCTTCCAGTGCATTCCCGAGCTCTTCGCCGGCTTCGACGACTGGGTGAAGACCCAGCCGGAGGACCGCGACCCGATGCATCCCGACACGGCGGGGCTCTCGATCACCAATATCGAGATGGAGGCGGGCGATCTCTTGATCTTCAACTCGCTGCTCGCCCATGGCGTGCGGCCCAACCATTCCGACGGCCGTGTCCGCATGGCGCAGTACATTTCCATGCACCCGGCCGAGGAGGCGAATCTCGCCGAGCGCACCGAGCGCATCCGTCTCTGGCGCGAACAGGACCATCCGCATCGCGACGCCTTCCCGGGCGACCCGCGCGACTGGGAAAAGCACAACGCCGAAGTGGCGACGCTGACGCCGCTCGGCGAGAAGCTGCTGGGGCTGAAGAGCTGGAACGAATAGGGACGGGAAGACCCTCACCCCGACCCTCTCCCGCGCGCGGGAGAGGGAGCACGCCTGTGCGCTTTCCCGGATCGACTGAGCCTTTCCCGCGCGCCTGCGCCTTTGCTGGTTCGCTGGCGTCCTTCGTAGATGAACGCCGCGCCGTTGAAAAAAAAACGCCGGCCGAAAAGCCCTCGCCCGCTTGCGGGAGAGGGTTGGGGGAGGGACTTGCTTCCTGCCTCCGGCACCCGTTCACGCGTCCGTGATCGGCGTTCCCCTTAACTTCGGTTCCGGCGCGCCCATCTCTCGGGGACCCTTCCCAGGGGTATCCGTCGCGCCGCTGCCAGGCTTGCAGCCATTCCCGGCCCCGCGGCGGATTTCGGTCCCGGCTGGACGATCATGCCTCGATGGGTGATCCGGTCCGGTCTCCTCATCGAAGGACGACACCATGCCAAACGACATCAACGCGGCCGCTTCGGGCCAGTTCAAGATCGGCGGCGATCTCACCGTCAACCGGCTCGGCTTCGGCGCCATGCGGATCACCGGCGACGGAATCTGGGGCGATCCGAAGGATATCGCCGAGGCGAAGCGGACGCTGAAGCGCGTGCCGGAACTCGGCATCGACCTGATCGATACGGCCGACAGCTACGGGCCCTATGTCAGCGAAGACCTGATCGCCGAGGTGCTGCATCCCTACAAGGGGCTCGTCATCGCCACCAAGGGGGCGCTGACCCGGCATGGTCCGAATATCTGGCAGGTGGTCGGCCGGCCGGAATATCTGCGCCAGTGCGTGCTGATGAGCCTGCGCCGGCTGAAGGTCGAGCGCATCGATCTCTGGCAGCTGCATCGCATCGATCCGCGCGTGCCGAAGGACGAGCAGTTCCAGGTCATCGCCGACATGCGTCGCGAAGGGCTGATCCGCCATGTCGGCCTGTCGGAAGTTTCCGTCGCCGACATCCAGGCGGCGCAGAAGTTCTTCCCGGTCACGACCGTGCAGAACCAGTACAACCTCGTCGATCGCAAGAGCGAGGCGGTGCTCGATTTCGCGGAGGCCAATAATATCGGCTTCATCCCGTGGGCGCCGCTCGCCTCCGGCGATCTCGCGCGGCCGGGCTCGGCGCTGACCAAGATCGCCGGCAAGCTCGGCGCCACGCCGGGCCAGGTGGCGCTCGCCTGGCTCCTGAAGCGCTCGAAGGTGATGCTGCCGATTCCGGGCACGGGCAGCGTCAGGCATCTCGAGGAAAACACCGCCGCGGCCTCGATCAAGCTTTCCGACGAGGACTTCGCCGCCCTCGACGTCGAGGCCCGCCGCGCGGCCTGAGGCTGTGCCTCGCCCCGCCGGTCGCGGATCGTTCGCGGCCGGCGGTCCTGCTGCAGCGACAGACTGCGTCGTCTTGTGCCGGGGTTCGCGATGGCGCGGCTGCATGGATCCCTGCTTTCGCAGGGATGACGGCGGGTTGGTTGCGGGCAGTGATGTGCAAAGCCCTCGGAACCGGGCGCGGACGTGGCTGATTTCGATCCTCTGTCGGCGCCCTTGTTCCCTCGAAATCGTCAATCTCCGTCGTCATCCCTGCGAAAGCAGGGATCCATGGTTCGGTGGGGCTCAATGCCGCGAGGGCGAAACCACCGGTGGCGCGCCGGGGGGATTTGGGTTCACAGTGGCAGCCTTGACGATCCACGGCCGGCGCGCCCTCCGCGCCGGATCGGATCGCCGCCGAAGGAGCCCGCCATGGAATACACCCGCCTCGGTCGCACCGGCCTCGAAGTTTCCCGCCTCTGCCTTGGCTGCATGAGCTATGGCGACCCCGCGCGCGGCAACCACGCCTGGACCCTGCCGGAGGCCGAGAGCCGCCCCTTCATCAAGAAGGCGCTCGAGCTCGGCATCAATTTCTTCGATACGGCGAACGTCTATTCCGACGGCTCCAGCGAGGAGATCGTCGGCAAGGCTCTGAAGGATTTCGCCCGGCGCGAGGAGGTGGTGATCGCCACCAAGGTGCATGGCCGCATGCGCCCGGGCCCGAATGGCGCCGGCCTGTCGCGCAAGGCGATCCTGCACGAGATCGACGCCAGCCTGACCCGCCTCGGCACCGACTACGTCGATCTCTACCAGATCCACCGCTTCGACTACGGCACGCCGATCGAGGAGACGATCGAGGCGCTGGACGAGGTCGTGAAGATGGGCAAGGCGCGCTACATCGGCGCCTCGTCCATGCATGCCTGGCAATTCGCCAAGATGCTGGCGATGCAGGAAAACCGCGGTCTCGCCCGCTTCGTCTCGATGCAGGACTACGTCAATCTGCTCTACCGCGAGGAGGAGCGCGAGATGCTGCCGCTCTGCGCTTCGGAGGGCATCGGCGTCATTCCGTGGAGCCCGCTGGCGCGCGGCCGGCTGACGCGCGACTGGGATGCGAAGACGGCGCGCGCCGAGACCGACGAATTCGGCAAGGGCCTCTATTCCCGCACCGCCGACGCCGACAAGCTGGTGGTGGAGGCGGTCGCGCATGTCGCGGCCCAGCGCGACCTGCCGCGCGCCCAGATCGCGCTCGCCTGGGTGCTGTCGAAATCGGTGATCACGGCGCCGATCGTCGGCGCGACGAAGATGCAGCATCTCGACGACGCCGCGTCGGCGCTGTCGGTCCGGCTCGACGAATTCGAGATCGCCGCGCTGGAGGCGGCCTATGTCCCCCATTCGGTGGCGGGCTTCGTGTGAGAGCAGAGGATCGGCAACGATCCGGGCGCAACGCCGTACCCCGGCTTCGCCCGAAAGCAGGGACCTGCTAGACCTGCCCGCGCATTTCAACGCCATCCAGAGGATTTAACGGTGATCCAGCCGACGGATTCGTTCAAAGAAAACCTGCGATTGCTGCCCTCGATCGATGGTCTTGCCCGCATCGATCTCGTCGATCCGGCGGGGGGGATCGTGGCGACCATCGAAAACCTGCCGGGCAAGCAGGGTTCGCTGGCCGTCTATCAATACCTCCAGCAGAGCTTCGGCGCGCTCCATGCCGAGGCGGCAGCCCACGGGCTCGAGGTTTTCGCCGAACATACGGCCGATGCCAGGAGCCGGCCGGGCGCCCATCCCAATATCGACCGCCTGCTGGAGATCCTTGGCGGGGCCGCCCCGCTTGCTATCACGCTCGTCGCCGCCTGATGCGGGATGGAAGCATGGCAGCACGGATTTCGGGTGCTGCCTTGCCTTCCCCTGGCGAAGGATCCGGCCAGTCTGATGGCCGGATCGCACCGCCGGCCTCGTGAGCCGCGGACCCGCTACTTGCCGTCGAACCAGGTCTTCCACTGGGCGGCCGCCCTGGCGTAGGTGCCGCGATGGGTGGTGGGACCGGTGGAGATCGCCTCGACCTTGGTGTTTCCCGCGCCCATCGCCTGCTGGTAGGTCATCGCCATCTTGCCGATGCCGGGCGGGATCACCTCGTCCGCCTCGCCATAGTAGTTGCGCACCGGCGTCTGGATCACCCAGCGATAGGCCTGCGTCTCGCGGAAGATCCGGCCATAGGCGGAGCCTGCGAAGAATTGCGGGTCGAAATAGTCGGCGCGGATAAGCTTGTGCAGGTCGGTCGGAATTTCCGACGCCTCGAAGGGCTGGCGCTCATAGACGCGGCGCGCCGCGTCATAATACGCGTCGTTGAACACCGAGCGCGCCAGGCCCGGCACGCCATAATAGTTTTCATAGGAGAAAGCCGAAAGGACGAAGAGGCTGTTGACCCAGCTCGCGTCGATCTCGCGCGGGAAGTTGAGGAAGCCGTTCATCAGCGCGAAGCCATCGATCGGGGCGCTGGCCGTGGCGGCGGCATCGACGGCGACGCCGGCGCTTTCGAGCTTCTCCAGGCAGGCCATGGTGACGAAGCCGCCCTGCGACCAACCGCCGAGGAAGAGCTTGTCGCTGGTGATGCCCATGCTGTCGAGCACCCCGCGGCCGGAGCGGATCATGTCGTGGCAGGCCTGCTGGTGGCTGGCCTTGACCATGTAGCCTTCCGGCTCCTTGGAAGCGCCCATGCCGAAATAGTCGGCGCCCATCACGACATAGCCCTGGCCGGCGAACTGCGCGAGCATGAGCTGCGTCTCGGTCGACTGCTCGGGGAAGGAGGGGACCTCCTGCCGGCCATAGACGGTGCCATGCTGGTAGGAGAGGATCGGGAACGATTTCGCGTCGGTATCGGGGATCGCCAGCAGGCCGGTGGCGACGATCGGCTTGTTGCCGCGCTCGGGCACGACGGAGGGATAGGTGACGCGGTAGAGCTTCACCGCGTTGCGCGCCGGCGTGTAGGTGACGTCGATGCCGGCGAATTTCGGGAAATCGGTCGTAAGGATCTGGTTCAGCCGGTCGGTATCCCAGCGCCCGAGCAGCTCATAGCTGACGCCGGACGGCACGGCGATCGCGCCGGCATCGCTCGCGGCGGCGGACGTTGCTTCCTGCGGCGCGGCGCTGGCGACGGGCGGGATGGCGAGGAGCACGGCGCAGAGCGCCAGAGTGCGAACGGCTTTCGTCATGATGTTCCATTTCCCGGATGTCTGTCCGGTCTCGCGGCTGCCCCGGCATCTGCGCCAAGCCGCGGCATCGGCATAGCGTTGGCGCGTAAATATTGGGTGTCGAAGCCGGGCACAGCGTTCGCCATCGCCCGCGAGACATTGGAGCCTCGCGGGCAATACGAGGCGGCTGCGCGGCTTTGCTGGCCATCCGGCGCCGTTCGCGGCGGCCTGGCCCCGCGAACGGCGGGCTTTGCGCCGGCCTTTGACTGGAAACGACGTTGGCGCGACGATGGGCAATCGGAGCAGAGCCATGACGGACCGCATCGCAGCCGCCAGGCGGGCCTATGCCGAGGAACTGCGCAACCGGGCGAGCCTGCGCTCGGAGCCGTTGGTCGCGGCCTTTGCCCGCGTGCCGCGCGAGCGCTTCGTCGGCCCGCCGCCCTGGCGGATCAAGGATCCGGCCGAGCTGGTCGACTTCTGGTCGGGGACGATCCGCGATCCGGCGGCGCTCTATCAGGACGTGCTGGTGACGCTCGACCGCGAGCGCGGCATCAACAACGGCCAGCCCAGCCTCTGGGCGCTGGTGTTCGACCGGCTGGCGATTCCGCCCGGCGCGTCGATCGTCCATCTCGGCTGCGGCACCGGCTACTACACGGCGATCCTGGCCGAACTCGCCGGGCCGGAGGCGACGATCCTGGCCGTCGAGATCGAGCCGGGGCTGGCGGAGCGGGCGCGCATCGCGCTGCAGCCCTGGCCGCAGGCGCGCGTCGTCGAGGGCGACGGCGCCCACATGGCCCTGCCGGACGCGGATTGCATCGTCGCCAGCGCCGGCGCCACCCATCCGCTCGCGCTCTGGCTCGACGCGCTGAAGCCGGGCGGCCAGCTCCTGTTTCCGATGACGTCGACCTATGGTCCGGGCGGCATGCTCCTGGTCACGCGCCGCGCCACCGACGGATATGCGGCCGAGTTCCTGAGCAGCGCCGCCTTCATTCCCTTCGTCGGCGCGCGCGACGGACGGTTCGACCATCCGCTCGCCGGGGCGCTGATGCGCGATCGCGGCGCCGCCGTCCGCTCGCTCCGCCGCGACCGCCACGACGAGGACCAGACCTGCTGGCTGCATGGCGAAGGCTGGTGCCTGTCGCGGCTGGAGCCGGACGCTACCAGCTAAAACCCGCTTCCGGCTCCGCGACGAACAGCGTCATCGCCGCCTCGACCAGCGGACGCGGAAAGTTCTTCAGCGCCTTGGGATCGAAGGGAAGATGGGGCATATGGCTCGCCACAAGCTGGCCGACGGCGCGCGCCTGCGCCAGGTCGCGGGCCCGCTGTTCGGCGGCGCGATCCAGCCGCGCCGACAGCCAGAGCTTGTGGACCGCGAAGGCGCGTGGGTCGCTGGCGACGATCCGGGTCGGATAGCCGCGCTGGTCGATCGCCATGGCCTCGAAGGGCGGGGCGTTCTCCTGCCAGTTGAGCCCTTCCACGCTCACGGCGGCGAGGTCGTCCGCGTCCGGCGCGCCGCCATGCTCGGCCAGCGAGGCGGGCTCCGTCTTCCAGGGCGGCTCGCGCATCGGCCGGATCAGGTCGACCAGATAGCCGTCGCGGTTGCGGGCGCGAAATGCCGCGCTGGTGCGGGCGAACGAACGATCCACCTTGCGAAGCAGCGCCAGCAGGCTGCGGCCATCCTGGTCCTCCTCGACCGAAAAGGCGAGGCGGGCGCGGGCATCGAACAGGATGTCGATGTCTTCCGTCGTCGTCACCTCGACGGGGAAGCGGATACCGGCCGCCGCTTCATAGGCGAAGAGCGCATTGGTCCCGACCACCCGCAGGCCATGGCCGAGCACGCCGGCCGCGTCGAGGGCGCGCAGGATGCGGGCGCCCGGATCCGGCACCCGGCCAAGGCCGAGGGCACGGTTGATGGCGGCCTGCCGCTCGATCGCGGCGCGGGCGGCAGCGAGATCCGCCTCGGCCTCGTCGCGGCCGGCATCGAAGGCAGCCTTGATCGCCTCGGTCTCGGCGCTGCGCCGGCCCAGCGACTTCTGCCGCCGGAGCCCCGTCTTCGGATCGTAATAGCTGCGCAGCAGATAGTCCGTGCCGGCTGTCTCGGAGAAGACCATGGAGCCGCGATAGCCGTCGGCGCGCTTCTGCGCTGCCCGGAAGCCCTCGAAACGCTGTCGGGAATTGACCATTTCCCGACGCTGGTCGTTATCAAGTTGTTGAAATCGCATGCTTCCAACAGTTTGGATCGAAATCGGACCGAGGTGTTGGAAACGATTGAACCACGATCCCGCCCGGATTCCAACAGTTGCGATGTGAAAGTCACGAAACTGTTGGAATCGGCGGTTGTCGAGGCAGGGCGTCAGATCGGGGGGGCGGCGCGTTACCGTGCCGTCCAGCCGCCATCGACGAGGATGGTCTGGCCGGTGACCATCGAGGCGGCGTCGGAGGCGAGGAAGAGGACGACGCCGGAGACTTCCTTCGGCTCGCCGATCCGGTGCAGCGCGGCGATGCGGTCGAGCACGTCGGCGTGGAATTCGGGATCGGACAGCATCTCGGCGGTGCCGTCGGTGCGGATGAAGGTCGGCGCCACGCAATTGACGCGGACATTGTGCTTGCCCCACTCGACCGCGAAGCACTTGGTCATGTGGCTGACGGCCGCCTTGCTGAGGCAGTAGATCGCCTCGCCCGGGAGCGCGATGGCGCCGGCCTGCGAGCCCATGTTGATGATCGCGCCGCTCTTCCGCTCGATCATGTGGCGGCCGACATATTGCGACAGGAAGAAGGTCGACCGGACGGTCAAGTTGACGGTGAAATCGAAGTCCTCCTCGGTGAAATCCTCGACCGGGCCAATGGTGCCGCCGCCGGCATTGTTGACCAGGATGTCGATATGGCCGAGGGCGGCGATCGCCGCATCGACGGCGGCATAGGCCTGCTTCAGGTCGAGCACGTCCATCTGCAGCGGCACGGCGCGGCGGCCCATCGCCTCGATCTCCGCGACCAGCCCGGCATCGGCCTTTGCGTCGCGCAGTCCGAGCGCGATATCGGCGCCGGCGGCGGCGAGCGCCAGCGCGGTGGCGCGGCCGAGGCCGCGCGCGGCGCCGGTGACGAGGGCCGTGCGGCCGGTAAGGTCGAAGCTCGGCAGGTCGGTCATGAGTTCCCCTCCCAGGGATTTTCCTAAAGCGTTTTCGAGCGAAGTGGATGCCGGTTCGCGTGAAGAAAACGCGACCAGACAAAGAGTTGCAGTCCCGTGCCGCCCGATGGTTCGGGCGATCGTTGTCCGCTTATAGACCACACACCAGCGGCGACGGAGAAGCGGAAATGGGGCGGCGCTGGCCTAGAGCTTCAGCTCGGCGAGGGCGCGGACGAACGGCGCCGATGACGCCTGGATCGGGCCGTCGAAGGGATTGGCCAGGTCGAGGATCAGCAGGATCGCGCCCGAAAGCAGCAGCGATGCGACGACGAAAATGGTCCGGACGGCCCAGTTTCGCGGCGCGCGATAGCCGAGGCTTGCCATCGTCATGCTCAGCCAGAGCACGAGCGAGACGAGTAGCGGAAAGGGGATCGTTGCTTCCTTGCGCTCGATCAGACCCCAGCGCGTGCGCAGCAGCGTGTCGACATGCGCCTTGGCCTGGTCGCGATCCTCGGTCCACGCCGGATCCCCTGGCGGCAGCGCGATGAGGCCGGCGCGGATGTCGCGGAGCGTGGTCTCGGCCGTCCGGTTCTCCGTCGGCAGGGCGGCCCGCTCGATTTCGCGCGAGCCGACGATCGTCGCGACGTAGTCGGAGAGTTCGGTCCGTAGCCCGGCCCCGTCCTGGCCGAGCCCGCGCAGCGAGTGATCCAAAAGGATGATTTCGGTCGCATAGGCGTGAACCGCCTTGTCGGCATCTTCGAAATTGCTGTTGGCCGAGGAGACCATCAAGCCGAGCACGAGCGAGCTCAGCATGCCGAAGATGTTGGCGACGAGGCGCACCGTCTGCAGCGTTTCGTCGTCGCGGTAGTGCGCCGGCAGGCGGGGATAGGCGTGGAGGGTGCCGAGCGACGCTGCGCAGAGGCAGGCGAACGTCAGGAGCGCTACCGTCAGCTCATAGGACAGCCCGAAAACAGCCGGCAAGCATGCCTCCCCCAGACCTTCTCCCCAGACAGCCTAGCAGTCGCCCATTTCCCGCGAAAGCGCTTCCGAAGCTCCGGAGCAGGACGTGCGGCCGGGGAGACGTTGAGCCTTGTCGCATCGCCATAGGAAAATAATCCTTGACACCGTGACGCTGCTCCGGTAGGGTTCAGGCATGGTCGAAGAGTTGCGTTCAGGGGATGGCGGCGCCGGATCGGTGAGATCGTGTCGCTTCTGACCGCCTCGGGTTTTGGCTTCCCTGTTTCTCACGCGCTCGCCGTCATCCCGGGCTTGACCCGGGATCCATCTTTGCCGGGTTGGCCTGACGCCTATGCACGGCTGCATGGATCCCTGCTTTCGCAGGGATGACGGCGGAGGTTGGGGCGGGCGCTGGTGCCTGGCGGTGAGATCCGAGAGGTTTCTCCCCACGCTCGTCGTCGCGACTCGTTTGAACACACGCCGCCCTCGAGCTGGGAGCCATGAGATGCCCGAGCTTACCCTCGACCAGTGGGCGGCGGTTCGCGTCGCCTATGAAACGTCGGCGCTGCCGCTGCGGGACATCGCCGCGCAGCATGGCGTCAGCCACGTCGCGGTGGCGAAGCGAGCGGAGCGGCAGGGCTGGCTCAGGCCGGGCGAGGCGCCGCCGCTGCCGGACGAGGCGGCCTCGGAGAAGCTGGTGGCGCGGCTCTATCGCACCTTCGAGAAGCAGGTCGCCGAGCTCGAACTTCGCTTTGCGAGTGGCGAGGGCGGCGTCGAGGAGAAGGATGCGCGCACGCTTTCGGTGCTGGCGCGCACGCTCGAGACGCTGGCGAAATTGCGGGAGGGGACGGAGGATGACGCAGGCGCTGCTCCCGTCGACATCGACGCCCTCCGCGCGCGGCTTCAGGCGCGCCTGGAACAGCTCGATGCGGCGGGGGAGGCGGCCGGCGCGCCTGCTGGCGGATTTGCGGCCGGAGGAGATCGAGGCCTTCCAGCATGACTGGGATTTCTGGGCCCGTGATGACCAGTATCCGCCCGGTGGCGACTGGCTGACCTGGCTGATGATCGGCGGGCGCGGCGCTGGCAAGACCCGCGCCGGAGCCGAATGGATCCGGGGACTGGCCGGTGGCAGATCCGGCTTCGCGGAAAGTCCGGTCGGCCGGATCGCGCTGATCGGCGAGACGCTGGCCGATGTCCGCGACGTGATGATTGAGGGTGTTTCGGGGCTGCTTTCCGTCCATCGTCGCCATGAGCGACCGAACTGGCAGCCCTCGCGCCGCCGGCTCGAATGGCCGAATGGCGCGGTGGCGCTTTGCTTCTCGTCGGAGGACCCGGAAAGCCTCCGCGGGCCGCAATTCGAGGCGGCCTGGGCGGACGAACTGGGCAAGTGGCGCTATCCAGAGGCGTGCTGGGACATGCTGCAATTCGGCCTCCGGCTCGGCGACATGCCGCGCCAGCTCGTCACCACGACGCCGCGCCCGATCCCGCTGCTGAAGCGGCTGCTCGCCGCCGAGCGCACGGTGACCACCCGCGCCGGCACGGGCGCCAACCTCGCCAATCTGGCGCCCGGCTTCCTGGAGCGCGTCGTCGGGCGCTATCGCGGCACGCGGCTCGGCCGGCAGGAAATCGACGGCGAATGGATCGAGGATCGCGCCGACGCGCTCTGGAGCCGCGAGGCGATCGAGCGGGCGCGGGTGGAGAAGGCGCCGGAGCTGATGCGCATCGCCGTCGCGGTCGATCCGCCGGCCTCGCGGCGCAAGGGGGCCGACGCCTGCGGCATCGTCGCCTGCGGGCTGGCCGTGGACGGCACCGCCTATGTGCTGGCCGACCGCAGCCTGGCCGAGGTGAAGCCGGCCGCCTGGGCCGCCGTCGCGGTCGGACTCTACCGGGCGCTCGACGCGGACCTGCTCGTCGCCGAGGTCAACCAGGGCGGCGACATGGTGGCGAGCGTGATCAACGAGGTCGATCCGGCCGTGCCGGTCACCTCCGTCCGGGCGACGCGTGGAAAATATCTGCGGGCCGAGCCGGTGGCGGCACTCTATGCGCAGGGCAGGGTGCGCCATGCCGGGACCTTTCCGGCGCTGGAGGACGAGATGGCCGATTTCGGGCCGGAGGGCCTCGCCAACGGCCGTTCACCGGACAGGCTCGACGCGCTGGTCTGGGCGCTGACGGCGCTGATGCTGCGCGCGCCGGGCGAGCCGAGGATCCGCACGATGTGACCGTCGCGACCGCGCCGGACACGATTGTTCGGCGCCCTGTGGATCTTCTGGCCGCATGCGCGGTTGTCTTGCGCGGCGAATCCGCCGAAGCATCGGTCGAGCGGATGGATTCCATCGGAAGGTCGGTGGAGCTTTTACGACGATGTCAGATGGATGGGGTCAATCGATGGAGTTCGCCACGCATCTCTCGGTGCCGATGCTGTTCGTTTTGTTCACGGCGTTCGGTCTCGCCTTCTACGGCATCGGCCGCGTGGCGCTCCATTTTCTCTCGGGACACGCCATCCGCGATGTCGGCTCCATTCCGCAATCCGCGTTCCTCGGCACGATCGCGACGGCCTGGGCGCTGTCGCTCGGCTTCATCGCTGCCGACATCTGGGCGGTGAATTCGCGCGCCGACCAGGCGACTAGCATGGAGCGCTCGGCCATCGCCCGCCTGCTGCGCAGCGCCGAGTCGGACATCCTCGACTCCTCGAAGCTGGCGGCGGGCATCATCGCCTATCGCCAGCAGGTCGCGAGCAAGGAATGGCTGCAGGACAAGAACGAGACGCCGGACGATCAGGTCGAGACCATCCTGCATGATCTGCGCGGCGAAGTGGCGACCCTGGCGCGGGGCAATGCGCCGGCCTCGCTCGTCTCGCAGGTGATGACCGATTTCAACGACCTGCAGGACGCCCGCAACCTTCGCCTCGCGGTCGGCAACACCTCGATCGATTACTACAAATGGTATCTCGTCATGTTCCTGACGGTGCTGACGGCCGTCACCATTGCCGCGACCCACGCCGACAGAACCCGCGCCGGCCGGCGGGCGCTGGCGATCTATGCGATCACGGCGTCGATGAGCCTGTGGATCCTGGCGATCCACGCCAACCCCTATGACGGGCTCGAGGCGCTCGATCCGTCGCTGCTGTTCACCAACCAGAAGAACGCCAGCATCGCCTTCAGCGGCCCGTGAGCGGCCGTGCGCAGCCGCGAAGTCAGCCGCCGATGTTGCCCATGTCGGTCGGAGCGGAGGCTTGCGCCGGCAGTTGCGACGGCCGACCGACCATGACCCGGTTGCGGCCCGCTCGTTTCGCCTCATAGAGCGCTCGGTCGGCGTCGGCGAGGATGCGATCCGTCCGCATGCCGAGCGGCCCGCTCGCGGCGAGGCCGGCGCTCGCGGTGCAGGGAAGGCCCACCTCGCTCGCTGCGAGATCGATGAAGCGCCGGCGCACGGCATCGGCAAGGCGGAGCGCTTCGTCCACGCCGATGTCCCTGAGGATCAGAGCGAACTCCTCGCCGCCGATCCGCGCCGCCGAGGCGTCGGCCGGCAGGTCGAGCTTCAGCGCCTTGGCGAAAAGGGCGATGACGCGGTCGCCCATGGCATGGCCATGGGTGTCGTTGATCGCCTTGAATTCGTCGATGTCGAAGAGGATTGCGACGCAGTAGGGCGGTATCGAGACGTCGTGCGTGTCGAACAGGGCGCGGCGGTTCATCAGTCCGGTGAGCGAATCCGTCAGCGCCTCGCGCCGGTGCGCGTGGGCGGTCCGGATCTGGCTCAGCGCCATCGTCATGGCGCCGAGCGCCGGGATCGCGCCGATGATCAGTATCAGAGAGAGGTCCTGCGCCCAGTTGCGCGGCGGGCCCGCCGTGATCAGGCCGTCGCGCGTCAGCACCAGGACCGCGCGCGGCAGGAACGACAGGCCGACCAGGAAATAGAGGGCGGCGATGCCGGTCGCGGTCATCGGCGCCTCCGCCCGCGCCAGCCAGAACTGGTGGGCGACCAGCAGCAGCAGGGCCGCCGATCCGGCATAGCTGACGGAATAGGCGAGGCCGTTATAGCCGGCGAAAAGCGATAGCAGGACCGGCACGACCGAAAGCACGGTGGCGAGGATAATGCGCGGACCGGGCGATGTGCCGAGCCGGAACTGCGCCGCGCTGCCATAGAGGCTCGCCTCGCCGGCCAGCAGCAGGCCGAGGCCCAGGCCCTGCGCCCACCAGGAGGGATCAATGCTGTCGACCGTCGAAAAGCCGACGCTGACGGCGACCAGCAGCGTGCCGACGGCGCAGGAAAACAGGAAGCCGTCCCGGCGCGTCGTCTTCCAGGCCGCGAGCAGGATCGCCGCCAGGAAGGCCGTGGCAAAGCCGATGGCGACGAGGAGCGAGGCGAAGTCGAGCACCGGTGAGTCCTCTTTCAGCCGAGATGCTAAGGGGGCCGGAAAGTTCTGGGCGACGTCAGGGCGGGATCTCGCCTCGGACTTCGCCTCCAAAACTGCGCCCATAGTTCAGTTGACGGTTCGGAATGCAAGCGAAAGCCGCAGGCGCTTCGATCGATTCCGGCCATCGGGACGATGATTCCGCTGGTTGTGCATGCCTATTCGATGCAACCAAGACCCGAAGGCGGGCTTTCTGGCCTTCTTTCGATCGGAGACGCGATGAAAGCGAATCTCTTCTCCCGCCTGTTCGGCGGAACCGTTGCCGCGCCCGCGACGAAGGCCTCGAGGGCCGGACCGCTGATCGCGCTGCAGGGGCAGGGGCGCCCGGCCTGGACGCCGCGCGATCTCGCCAGCCTCGCCCGCGAAGGCTTCATGAAGAACGCCATCGTCTATCGCGCCGTGTCGATGATCGCGGAGGCGGCGGCCTCGGTGCCGTGGCTCGCCTATGAGGGCGAGGCCGAACGGCCGGACCATCCGCTGCTGGGGCTGCTTTCGCGACCCAACCCACGCCAGTCGGGCACCGCCTGGCTGGAGACGCTCTATGGGAACTGGCTCGTCGCCGGCAACGCCTATGCCGAACTGGTCCAGCTCGGCGGCGAGCCGGCCGAACTGCACGCGTTACGGCCGGACCGGGTGAAGGTGGTGCCGGGGCCGGATGGCTGGCCCGAGGCCTATGAGTATTCCGTCGCCGGCCGCGCGGTCCGATTTCCGGTCGAGCATGGCCAGTCGCCGATCCTGCATCTTCGCCTCTATCATCCACTCGACGATCACTACGGCTTCGCCCCGCTGGAGGCTGCGGCGACCGCGCTCGATCTGCACAATGCGGCCGGGGCCTGGAACAAGGCGCTGCTCGACAATGCGGCGCGGCCTTCCGGCGCGCTGGTCTATCGCGGCGAGGGCGGCGCCAATCTCAGCCAGGACCAGTTCGAGCGGCTGAAGCGCGAGCTGGAGGCGAACTATACCGGCGCGGTCAATGCCGGCCGGCCGCTTCTGCTCGAAGGCGGGCTTGACTGGACCTCGATGGCGCTGACCCCGCACGACATGGATTTCATCGAGGCGAAGAACGGCGCGGCGCGCGAGATCGCGCTCGCCTTCGGCGTGCCGCCCATGCTGCTCGGAATCCCCGGCGACAACACCTTTGCCAATTATGCCGAGGCCAACCGGGTGTTCTGGCGCCAGACGGTGCTGCCGCTTGTCGGCCGCACCGCCGACGCGCTGACCGCCTGGTTGGCGCCGCATTTTCCGGGCGCCATTCGGCTCGGCTTCGACACCGACGCGATTTCCGCGCTTTCCGACGAACGCAATGCGCTCTGGAGCCGGGTCGGCGCGGCGGATTTCCTCTCCCGCGACGAGAAGCGCCAGGCGGTCGGCTATGGCGCGACTCAGCCAGGCGAGGGCGGGCAGGAAGGAGACGAGGGGTGGACGAACTGACCCGCGCCTTTGCCAGTCGCGGCGACCTCGCGCATCTGGCGCTGTTCCTCTGGGCGTCGGGCGCCAGCGGCCTGCTCGTCTGGGCGCTGAAGGAACTCGCCAGCTCGAACCGCCGCTTCAACGACTTCGTCGCCGAGATCGCGAGGCTGACACGCTTCTTCAACGACCGGCGGTAAGGGATTCGTGTGGCGATGGTTTTTCTCCCTTTTCCGTCCAGCGGGCGAGTCCCGGGGTGAGGGCAGCGCTATGAGCCAGGGTGGGGAGCGTTCCCTACTGGGCTCAGCCCGTCCCGACACCCACCGGCGTCATCCTCGCGAAGGCGAGGATCCATGCAGCCGGGTTCGCGGAGACTGCAGGCTCGGGACGGCTCGAACCTCCCGAGGCATTCGGATGAATGGATCCTCGCTTTCGCGAGGATGAGGCGAGCTTGGCGCAAGCGCGGAGCGTCCATCAAAGCGGTGAGTGTGGGGCTCGCGTCACGAGCCGACTGGAGAACGTGAATGACCCAGATGCTGAACCGCATCCTGCAGCGCCTCGCGCCGGACCACCGCAAGGTGTTTCGCGATTTCGCCGGCGCGCTCGAAAGGCTTCTGGCGCGAAGCTAGCGCGTCCCCCAGCCCCGCCAGAGTTCGTCGACCGTCCGTTGCCGGGCGGCGACCGCCTCCGGGCTCGCGGTATCCAGCGTCCGCGCGCCATAGCGCGGGTCGGTCGCCGGCGTGACGAGGACGGGCGGCGCGCCGAACTGGTCGGCGGTGACGTCGACGATGAAGCCGTCGCACTCGATCCAGGCATGGCTTTCCCAGCGCGTACCGTCGAAGAAGCCGAACGGGCCGAGATCGGGCGCATCCTCGGCGAGGCGGGGAATGCCGTTGGTCCAGCGGGCCTCGTAGCCCTCGTGGCGCAATACGCGTTCGAGAAACAGGCTGCTGCGCCCGCAGGTGTTTTTCGACGGCGGCTTGGCGCCCGGCTGCCAGTGTCGCCAGGCCGGTTCCAGGAAGGTGCGCACGGACGCGGCGATGGCATGAAGCGAGTCGGGCATGATGAAATGAAAGCTCGGCCGCCGGCACGGTGGCAAGCCCGTTCGGCTCCCCCGCAATGCACGACCCCGGTACGTCCGCCGGTCCATGCACCGGCGTCATCCTCGCGAAGGCGAGGATCCATGCAGCTGGGTTTGTCGGCGTCCTGATGAATTCGCGATGTCCAAGGCCTCGGCTGAATATCCCGGGTCTTCGCCCGGGATGATGGCGGGCGTGAGCCTGCTGCCTGAATCAACGCCTCAGCCGTCCACCACACCCCTTTGATCCGACTCCCCCTTCCACGCGGAACTTTCCGCGAAGGAGACCGCATGACCCTTTCCACCGCGCCCGCGCTCGAAACGAAATTCGCCGCCGCCGACCTCTCCGGCGTCGACGGCGAAGGCGTGTTTTCCGGCTATGCCAGCCTGTTCGGCACGGCCGATCTCTCCGGCGACCTCGTGCTGCCGGGCGCCTTTCGCGGCTCGATCGCCAAACGCGGCGCGGCCGGCATCCGCATGCTCTACCAGCACGATCCGGCCGAGCCGATCGGCGTCTGGATGGAGATCCGCGAGGACCCGCGCGGCCTTTTCGTGCGGGGCCGGCTGATGGCCGACGTGGCGCGCGGCCGCGAGGTGGCGAGCCTGATGCGGGCCGGCGCGCTCGATGGCCTCTCGATCGGCTTCAAGACCGTGAAGGCCCGCGCTGATCGCACGGCCGGCGTTCGCCGGCTGGTCGAAATCGACCTCTGGGAGATTTCGGTCGTCACCTTCCCGATGCAGCCCGACGCCCGCGTCTCGAGCGTCAAGACCACCGGCCTCGCCGCGCGGATGCGCCGGGCCGCCCGCACCCTCCATCCGGCCCGCCTTTCCCCCAACCTGACAAGGACGACGCGATGACCGAGATTTCCCCTGCCGCCCCCGAAGCGAAGGCCGCCGAGAGCGGCGACGTTTCCGCCGCCTTCGACGATTTCATGCGCGCCTTCGAGGCGTTCAAGGACACCAATGACGAGCGGCTCGCCGAGATCGAGACCAAGCTTTCGGCCGATGTCGTCACCACCGACAAGCTCGACCGCATCAACAAGGCGCTGGACGAACTGACGCTGAAGGGCCGCCGGCCGCCGCTTTCGGCCGAGCGTGGCACGGCGCGGCCGTCCGAGCACAAGCAGGCCTTCGAAAGCTATGTGCGCGGCGGCGACGTGGAAGGCTTCCGCCGGCTGGAGCAGAAGGCGCTTTCGGCCGGCACCAATGCCGATGGCGGCTATCTCGTGCCGGTCGAGACGGAGACGGAGATCGGCAAACGACTTGCCGCGATCTCGCCGATCCGCGCCATCGCCGACGTCCGCCAGGTATCGAGCGGCACCTATCGCAAGCCCTTCATGACGGCTGGTCCGGCGGTCGGATGGGCCGGCGAGACGGATAGCCGCTCGCAGACCACGTCGCCCACCATCGCCGCGCTCGACTTCCCGGCGATGGAGCTCTACGCCATGCCGGCGGCAACCGCCGCGCTGCTCGACGACAGCGCCGTCAACATCGACGACTGGATCGCCGCCGAGGTGGAGAGCGCCTTCGCGGCTCAGGAAGGCACCGCCTTCGTTTCCGGCGACGGCACCAACAAGCCGAAGGGCTTCCTGGCCTACACCACGGCCGCCGAGGCGAGCTGGAGTTGGGGCAAGCTCGGCTATGTCGTGACCGGAACCTCCGCGGCGCTCCCCTCCAGCAATCCCTCCGACGTGCTGGTCGACCTGATCTACACGCTGAAGGCAGGCTACCGCGCCAATGCCCGCTTCGTGCTCAACCGCCGCACCCAGGCGACGGTCCGCAAGCTGAAGGACGCCGACGGCCACTATCTCTGGCAGCCGGCGGCGGTGGCGGGGGGCGAGGCGTCGCTGATGGGCTTCCCGGTGACGGAGGCCGAGGACATGCCCGACATCGCCGCCAATTCGCTGTCGCTCGCATTCGGCGATTTTCGCCGCGGCTATCTCGTCGTCGACCGCCTCGGCGTCCGCGTGCTGCGCGATCCCTATTCCGCCAAGCCCTACGTACTCTTCTACACGACCAAGCGCGTCGGCGGCGGCGTCCAGGATTTTGACGCGATCAAGCTGCTGAAGTTCGGCACGAGCTAGGTCAGGAAAGACCCTCACCCAACCCTCTCCCGCGCGCGGGAGAGGGCAAGGGCGGAGCTCCGCTTCTCCCTCTCCCGCGAGGCGGCAGAGGGCCGGGGTGAGGGCCTTTGCATACCCAACAGCCGGCCCCGGTCCCCTCCCGCCGGAGCCGGCCCGAAGCGGCGTCCCGTTTTCGCGGGCGCCGCTCCGACCCATCGGAGCAGTTTCCCATCGCAAGGAGCGATCATGACCGCAGCGCTGATTTCCGCGCCGGCGACCGAGCCCGTGTCGCTGGCCGACGTGAAGGCGCATCTGCGCGTCGACGGCACGGCGGAGGACAGCCTGCTGCAGGCGGCGATCCTGGCGGCGCGCACCCATGTCGAGAGTGAGACGCGGCGCAAGCTGATCGCCCAGGGCTGGCGCCTCTATCTCGACGAATGGCCGTCCGGCCGGGCGATCGAGCTTCCCATCGCGCCTCTGATCTCGGTCGAGAGCATCACGCTCTACGACATCGTCGGCGCCGCGCATGTCCTCGATCCCGACGACTATCGCGTCGATGCCGCCCGCCTGCCGCCGCGCATCGTCGCAAAACTCCGGCCGCAGGCGGCGCTCTATGACAATGGCATCGAGATCGACGTCACCGCCGGCTATGGTGTCTCCAGCCTCTCCGTGCCGGCGGCGCTCCGGCAGGCGATCCTGATGCTGGTGGCGCACTGGTACGAGCATCGCGGCGCGGTGGGCTTCGACCGCGCCGGCGACGTCGCGCCGCTCGGCTTCGAGGCGCTGATCGCGCCCCATCGGGTGCGCGCGCTGTGACCGGCCTCGACCCCGGCCGACTGTCGCACCGCGTCACGCTGGAACGACCTGTGCGCAGCGGCGATGGTGCCGGCGGCGCAACCGTCGACTGGCAGGAAGTCGCGACGCTCTGGGCGCGGATCGAGCCGGTCGAGGCCGGCGAGCGCAACGCCGCCGACCGGCTCGCGACCCGCGTCACGCACCGGATCACCCTTCGCTTTCGCGGCGATGTCGAGGGCGGCATGCGGGTCATGCATCGCGGACGGACCCTCATGATCGCGTCCTGGCGCGACCCGGACGAAACGCGGCGTCTCCTTGTGCTCGAAGCGGTGGAGGAACGGCCATGAACGCGCGCGCCCTGACAGGACAGGCTCTGGCGGCCGCGCTCAGGAAGGCCGTCGATCCCGCTGTTTCCGAGGCGTTGCAGCGCAATGCTGAGCGGCTGCGGGTGGCGTTGGAGGAAGCCGACCTTTCACCTCTCGCTGAGGGAGAGGTCGGCCCGCAGGGCCGGGTGAGGGGGGCAGTCTTCTCCGACGAGATCGCAACCCCTCACCCGCCGGCTTCGCCGTCGACCTCTCCCCAAGGGAGAGGTGAGGTGAGCGCTCGCTTTGGGCACTCACTCGACGTCGCAATCACAGGCTCGAACCTGTTCGCCCGAGAATTCGGCGCGCTCGATGCGGCGGCCGATCCCGTCATCGCCCCGGCCTTGAGCCGTCTCAAGAGGAGGTCGCGATGACGGCCGCGCTCGACTTGCAGAAGGCGCTCGTCGCCTGTCTTTTGGCCGATGCCGACCTCGTGGCTCTGGTGGCGGACCGCATCCATGACGGTGCGCCGCGTGGCCTCGCCTTTCCCTCGGTGACGCTGGGCGCCTCCGGGCAGGCCGACTGGTCGAGCGGTGACGAGGCCGGCGGCGATATCCGTCTCGACCTGCATGTCTGGTCGCGGGCGATCGGCAAGCGCGAGGCCTGGACGATCATCGGCCATCTGATGCGGCTGCTGCACGATGCGGAACGCGGGCTCGCGGGCCACGCGCTGGTGTTGATCCGCGTCATCTATGCAGAGGTCCGCCTCGATTCCGATGGCATCACCGAGCATGGCGTGGTGCGCGTCGCCGCGCTGGTCGAGGATTAGGTTTTCCGCGCCAGCCAGTCGGGCCGGAGGATCGCCATCACCAGTTCGTCGTGATGCTCGCCGCCGACAAAGGCGCTGCCGCGCGAGATGCCTTCGGCCTGGAAACCGGCGGATTCATAGGCGCGCCGGGCGCGCAGATTATGCGGGAACAGGCCGAGCGACAGCCGGTGCGCCTGCGTCTCGCCGAAGACGCGATCGATCAGCCCGTGGAGCAGCGCCGTGCCATTGCCCCGGCCCGGCTCGGCGACGGCGATGCGCTTCAGCAGCGTCGAGCGCTCGGGCCCGTTCCAGTCGCGCAGCAGCGCGAAGCCGAGCGGTTGCGGTTCGCCGCCGTCATGCAGGGCGCGGGCGAGAAAATAGGCATAGCGCGGCTCGGTCATCGCCTCGGCGTGCTGCGCCGCTTCCCAGCGGCCGACGAGGCTCTCGAAGCCCGGCCGCCGCTCGGTCGCGACGATGAACGGGATGTCGCTTTCCGTGGCGCGGACGACTTCGATTTCGGGCATCGGCGGCCGGCTCCATGCGGGCGAAACAGGTTTGGCGGATGAAAAGGGGATAGAGGATGACGGCGCAGAAGGGCAAGGACCTGCTCCTGAAGATCGACACCACCGGATCCGGCGATTTTTCCACCGTGGCCGGGATGCGGACGCGGCGCTTCGCGCTGAACGCCGAGACGGTCGACATCACCGATACGGATTCGGCCGGCCGCTGGCGCGAACTCTTGGCCGGCGCCGGCGTGCGCCGCGCCAGCGTCTCCGGCTCCGGCATTTTCCGCGATGCCGCGACGGACGCCGCCATCCGCACCCTGTTCTTCGATGGCGCGATCCGCGATTTCCAGCTGATCGTGCCGGATTTCGGCACGCTCGAAGGGCCTTTCCAGCTCACCGCGCTCGATTATGGCGGCGAGCATGACGGCGCCGTCACCTATGAACTCGCGCTGGAATCGGCCGGCCCGGTCACCTTCGCGGCGGCTTCGTGATGGCGAACCGGCATCGCGGTGAGATCGAGGCCGAGCTCGACGGCCGGCCGCATGTGCTCTGCCTGACGCTCGGCGCGCTGGCGGAACTGGAATCGGCCTTCGGTGCCGAGGACCTTTCGGCACTGGCCGCGCGCTTCGGCGAGGGACGGCTTTCGGCCCGCGACGCGATCCGCATTCTCGGCGCGGGGCTCCGTGGCGCCGGCGCCGTGATCGACGACCACCAGGTCGCGGCGATGCGGACGCCGCATGGCGCGGCGGGGTTCGCGGCCATCGTCTCCGAACTGCTCGGCGCGACCTTTGGCGGGGGCGGCGGGTGAGTCCGGGTGGTCGCGACGAAGTAGACAAGAAAGGCCCTCACCCCAGCCCTCTCCCGCAAGCGGGCGAGGGGGCGGATGAAGCGCTTCCTCGACCTCAGCGGCGTTCGTGCGGAGTGGGGGCGTCGGACGGGCTGGCCTCGGACCTGTCGCCAGAGGCTCGGTCTGCCCCGTCGTCCGAGTCTCGGTCCACCCCCTCTCCCGGCAACCGGGAGAGGGCTGGGGTGAGGGCCTTGCTTGCTTCTGAACCGCAACCCTTCCCCTGGCGCGAGGCGATGGCGATCGGTTTCGGGGTGCTGAAGCTCTCAAGTCGCGAATTCTGGTCGCTGACGCCGCGCGAACTCGCCGCCGCGATCGAGGGCCTGACCGGCGGGACCAGCGCGCCGATGGACCGCGCCGCGTTTGACGACCTGGCGCGGCGGTTTCCGGACAAGGCTCAATCAGAACCCTGATCGCCCCCTGGCGCATCACCCTGAGGCCCGGCGCAGCCGGGCCTCGAAGGACGGTCCAGAGAAGCGCTTGCTGCAGCCCGGCGGGCGATTCCTGAGTTCCGCCGGACCATCCTTCGAGGCTTCGCTGGCGCGAAGCACTTCAGGATGATGAGCGGTGGCATGGATGCGGGACTGAGAAGTCAAGGCTGCCCGGGGGGCGGCTCCAGAAGGGGAAACAGCATGACCACGCCGATCGACGAACTTTCCGTCCGCATTACGGCCGACACCTCCGCCTTCACCGCTTCCCTCGACGGGCTCGCCAGGCAGGCGGATGGCTTTTCCGGCGCCATCAGCCGCGCGTTTCGCGACGCGGTCGTCGGCGGCAAGGAATTCGACGACATCCTGAAGGGGCTGGCGTTGCGCCTCTCGACGATGGCGCTGAATGCCGCGCTGAAGCCGATCGAGAGCGGTATTGGCGGGCTTCTCTCCGGCCTCGTCGGCTCGCTCGGCGGGGTAAAGCCGTTCGCCAAGGGCGGCGTCGTCGCCAGCCCGACCTATTTTCCCCTGTCGGGCGGGCTCGGCCTGATGGGCGAGGCCGGGGCGGAGGCGATCATGCCGCTTTCGCGCGGGCCGGATGGCCGCCTCGGCGTTTCCGGCGGCGGGGCGCCGGTCACCGTCAACATCGCCATCCAGACGCCGGACGCGCAGAGCTTCCGCAAATCCGAGGCGCATGTCGCCGCGACGCTCGCCCGCGCCGTCGGGCGCGGCAGAAGGGGGCTTTGATGCCGCTGATCCCTGCCTTTCACGAGATCCGCTTTCCGACCAACATTGCCTTCGGCTCTTCCGGCGGGCCGGAGCGGCGCACCGAGGTGGTGACGCTCGGCTCGGGAAGCGAGCGGCGCAATGCGCGCTGGGCGGAATCGCGTCGTCGCTACGACGCCGGCTATGGCGTGCGGTCGCTCGCCGACCTGCATCAGGTGATCGCCTTCTTCGAGGAGCGTCGCGGAAAACTGTTCGGCTTCCGCTGGCGCGACCGGGCGGACGACGCTTCCGCGCCGCCGGGAACGGAACCGGCGCCGACTGACCAGGCGCTCGGCGTCGGGGATGGCGAGACAGTCGTGTTTGCGCTCAAGAAGACCTATGGCGTGCTGCATGCGCCCTATGAACGGGCGATCGCCAAGCCGGTCGCGGGCAGCGTGCGCATCGCCATCGATGGCGTTTCGACCGAGGATTTCGTCGTCGATCCGGCGACCGGCCTCGTCACGCTCGGCGAGGCGCCGGCCGAGGGCGGGATCGTCACGGCCGGCTTCCGCTTCGACGTGCCGGTGCGCTTCGATGCCGATCAGCTCGTCATCAACCTCGCCGCCTTCGAGGCCGGCGAGATCCCCTCGATCCCGATCGTGGAGATCCGGCCATGAGGCACGCGACATGAGGACGATCCCGGACGGCCTCGCAGCGCATCTGGCCGGTGAGGCCTCGACGACCTGCCATGCCTGGCGGCTGCAGCGAAAGGACGGCGTCGTGCTCGGCTTCACCGATCACGACCGCGACCTCGTCTTCGACGGCGTCACCTTCGAGGCGGCGACCGGGCTTTCCGCAAGCGAGGCGAGCGCCGAGACCGGCATGGTGACGGGCGGCATGGAGGTCGCCGGCGCGCTGGTCTCCGACCGGCTGTCGGAGGTTGAGCTCGCCGCCGGCGCCTTCGACCACGCCAGGATCGAGACGTTTCTCGTCAACTGGTCGGCGCCGGAGGAGAGGCTGCTGCTGCGCGTCGGCCATATCGGCGAGGTGCTGCGCGAGGATGGTGCGTTCCGCGTCGAAATCCGCGGTCTTGCCGCCGGGCTGGACGAGCCGCAGGGGCGGGTCTTTCGCGCGGCCTGTGATGCCGATCTCGGCGATGAGAGATGCAAGGTCGATCTCGACCTTCCCGCCTTTCGCGGCGAGGGAACGGTCGTCGCCGCGATGGATGGAAGGCGGTTCACCGTCTCGGGGCTGGAGGCTTTCGCGAGCGGATGGTTCGAACGCGGCACGCTGACCTGGACCAGCGGCGCCAATTCGGGCCGCCGCGCCGTGGTGAAGGCGCAGCGCGACGTCGTCGGCGCGCCGACGATCGAGCTCTGGAACGCGATGACCGGCGCGATCGCGCCCGGCGATGCGTTCATCGTCACGGCCGGCTGTGACAAGCGCTTCGGCACCTGCCGCGACAAGTTTGGCAATCGCCTGAACTTTCGCGGCTTTCCGCACATGCCGGGGAATGACTTCGCGCTCGGCTATGCCCGCCAGGGCAACCGCAACAATGGCGGGCGGCTGTAGCTAGGCCGAGGCGTCGAGCACGCGCTCCAGTTCGTCGATGGCTGCGAGGCCGTCGCGGATGGCAACGGCGCGCTTTTCCGCGCCGGACGAGGCGCGGCTGACGATCTGCAGGACTTCGAAGCAGCGCGCGGCCGCATCGGTCGCGGTGGCGCCGACGGCCGGCGTCCAGGCGACATGCGACATGGCGATGTCGATGTTGCGGCTGACCTCGTTCTTCTGCGGCCACGCCGTCTCGCGCGTCAGTCCGGTCAGGATTTCGCGCAGGGCGCGCATGTTCTCGGTGTGCCTGGGCATGGCGGGCCTTGTCTCGATGAAGCCGGCGGACCGTCGCAGATTCGGAAGGCGATCGAAATGACAAACCCGGTCACCCGCCAGGCGATCGTCGACGTGGCGATGGCCTGGCTCGGCACGCCCTATCGGCACCGGGCGTCGCTTCGGGGCGTCGGCTGCGATTGCCTCGGCCTCCTGCGCGGCGTCTGGCGCGAGCTCTATGGCGACGAGCCGGGAGAAATGCCGGCTTATACGGCCGACTGGGCCGAGGCGCGGGGCGGCGACCGGTTTGCAGAGGCTGCCGGCCGCCACATGGCATCTGTCCCGCCCGAGGCGGCGATGACGGGCGACCTGCTGCTGTTCCGATGGCGCGAAAACCTGCCGGCCAAGCATGCGGCGATCCTGATCGCGCCGGATCGCTTCCTGCACGCGCAGGACGGCGCCGCCGTCGCCACCGCCGCGCTGTCGCCCTGGTGGCGCCGTCGCGCCGCCTTTGCTTTCTCGTTTCCCGGAGTGACCGACTGATGGCGACCCTCGTCCTGCAGGCGGCCGGCGCCGCGATCGGCGGCCTGTTCGGCCCCGTCGGCGCGATCCTTGGCGGCGCCGTCGGCGCCATGGCCGGCTACGCGATCGACCAGACGCTCTTCGGCCAGAACATCGAGGGGCCGCGCCTCTCCGATCTCTCGGTGCAGCGCTCGGAGGAGGGCACGCCGATCGCTCGCGTCTATGGCCGCGCGCGGCTGGCCGGGCAGGTGATCTGGGCGACGCGGTTCCAGGAGGTGAAGCACGAGGAAGGCGGCAAGGCCGGCCCGACCATCACCACCTACTCCTATTACGCGAACTTCGCCGTCGGGATCTGCGAGGGGCCGATCTCGCGCATCGGTCGCGTCTGGGCCGATGGCGAGCTGATCGACCTCGCCGATCTGCACCACCGCGTCTATCTCGGCGGCGAGACCCAGGCGGCCGACAGCCTGATCGAAGCCAAGCAGGGCGCAATCGGCGCGCCCGCCTATCGCGGCACGGCGATGGTGGTGTTCGAGCGGATGCCGGTCGGCGATTTTGGAAACCGCCTGCCGCAGCTCGCCTTCGAGGTCTTCCGACCGGTCGGCGGCGTCGAGGACGAGATCCGCGCCGTCGTCATCATCCCCGGCGCATCGGAATTCGCCTATGATCCGCTGCCTGTCTACACGTCACGCGGCCCCGGCCGCCGCGTCACGATAAACCGCCATGTCGATGGCGCGCGGACCGACTGGGAAGCCTCGATCGACGAATTGCAGTCGCTTTGCCCCAATCTCGGGCGAGCGGCGCTCGCCGTCTCCTGGTTCGGCGACGACCTGCGTGCCGGCCATTGCACCGTCTCGCCCCGCGTCGAGGATCATTTGACGATCACCAGCCCGACCACCTGGCGCGTCGCCGGGCTGAACCGGAGCGCGGCGCGGGCGGTGAGCCGGATCGACGACCGTCCGGCCTTCGGCGGCACGCCGTCCGACGCGAGCGTGATCCGCGCCATCCGCGACCTGAAGGCGCGCGGCATCGCCGTCACTTTCTATCCCTTCCTGATGATGGATATTCCGGCCGAGAACGAGCTGCCGCATCCCTGGTGGGATGCGATCCAGCCGGCCTATCCCTGGCGCGGCGAGATCACCGCCTCGATCGCGCCGGGTAGGGTCGGCACGCCGGACCAGACCGCGGCGGCGGCGACCGAGATCGCGAGTTTCGTCGGGACGGCGGCGCGGACGGATTTCTCCGTCTCGGGCGGAGCGGTGCACTATTCCGGCCCCGATGAATGGACCTATCGGCGCATGGTCCTGCACGCCGCAAACCTCTGCAAGGCAGCCGGCGGCGTCGATGCCTTTCTCGTTGGTTCCGAACTCCGCGGCCTGACGACGCTCCGCTCCGACGCCTCGACCTATCCGTTTGTGGCGGCGCTGCGGGCGCTTGCCGCCGACGTACGGGTCATCCTGCCGACGGCGAAGATTACCTATGCCGCCGACTGGAGCGAGTATTTCGGTCACCAGCCGGCCGATGGTTCGGGTGACGTGCATTTCCATCTTGATCCGCTCTGGGCCGATGATGCCATCGACGCCATCGGCATCGACAGCTATGTGCCACTCTCCGACTGGCGCGACGGCTACGACCATCTCGACGCGGCGGAAAGCGAGAGCGGCCGCGACGTCGACTATCTCCGCGCCAACATCGCCGGCGGCGAGGGCTTTGACTGGTACTATGCCAGCGACGCCGACCGGCTGGCGCAGGTCCGCTCGCCGATCAGCGATGGCGGCGCTGGCAAGCCCTGGGTGTTCCGCTACAAGGATCTCGTGAACTGGTGGTCGAACCAGCATTTCGACCGGCCGGGCGGCGTCGAGGCGTCGACGGCGACCGCGTGGACGCCGAAATCGAAGCCGATCTGGTTCACCGAGATCGGCTGCGCCGCGATCGACAAGGGCGCCAACGAGCCGAATATCTTTCCCGATCCCAAAGTGGGCGGCGCACGACTGCCGCATTTCTCCAATGGCAGCCGCGACCCGCTGATGCAGGAGCGGTTCCTGACCGCCGTGCTCGGCTACTGGGATCCGGCCTCGCCCGATTTCGTCGCGACGAACAATCCCGCCTCCGACGTCTACCTCGGCCGGATGGTGGATCCCGCGCGCAGCTATGTCTGGTCCTGGGACGCGCGGCCTTTTCCGGCCTTTCCGCAATTGACCGATGTCTGGTCGGATGGAGGCAACTGGGAGACCGGGCATTGGCTGAACGGGCGGCTCGGCAACCTGACCACCATTCGCCTGGTCGAGCGCATCCTCCAGGACTACGGCTTCGAGCCCTACCGGATCGGCGATCTCGATGGCTCGGTCGATGGCTTCGTCATCGCGCGTCTCGGCTCGGCGCGGCAGGCGCTTCAGGGCCTTGCCGAGGCGCTCGGCTTCGAGGCGGCGGAAGCGGGCGACGTCGTTCGTTTCGTCCGGCGCGGTCTGCCACGGCTGGCGCTGACGCCTGCCGACCTGGTCGAGGAGGGCGAGCAGCCGCTTCTCGTCATCCGCCGTGCTCAGGAAACCGAACTGCCGGCCGAGCTTGCCTTCGGCTTCATCGACGGCGCGAGCGATTATCGCGACCGCGTCGTCGCCTCGCGCCGGCTGGAGGCGGCGGGGCATCGGCAGGCGACGCTTACGACTGGCATCGTCACCGACGATGCGCTCGCCGTCGCCTTGGCCGATCAGCGGCTGCAGGAAATCTGGGATGGCCGCGAGACCGTGTCGCTGGCGCTGACCGATCGCCGCCTCGCCATCGAGCCGGCCGATGTCGTCACGCTGCTCCGGCCCGACGGCCCGACGAGCTTTCGCGTCACGAAGGTCGAGGACGGGCTGGCGCGGCGGATCGAGGGGCGGACCGTCGATCCGTTCGGCGCGCCGGTGCCGGCAGGAAGCCTCACCGGCGGCACGCCGGAATGGTCGGCCGATCCCGGCCCGCCGGACGTCGTCGTGCTGGATCTGCCGTCCCTGACCGGCACCGAGGCGGTCGCGGCGCGCATCGCCGTTTTTGCCGATCCCTGGCCGGGGCCATTCGGCATTTCGATCGGGTCCGAGGCGGCCGGCTTCCCGCTGCGACAGATCGCGCCGCAGGCCGCGACGCTAGGCTCCATCGCCGCCGCCGTGCCGCCGGGGCCGGTCGGTCGCTGGGACCTTGCCACGACGCTTGATGTCGCCATGCCGGTCGGGGCGCTGGCCGCCCTGCCGGACGAGGCGGTGCTGAACGGCCGCAACCTGGCTGCGATCGGCAACGCGGCGGACGGCTTTGAAGTCATCCAGTTCCGCGCCGCCGAGCTTGTCGGCGACGGCCAATGGCGCGTCTCCGGCCTGCTGCGCGGGCAGGGCGGCACGTCGGATCTGGCCGCACGCGGTCATGCAGGCGGCGCGCGCTTCGTCCTGATCGATGTGGCGACACGCCTGCTCGACCTTGCGCCGGCGGAACTCGGCCTGACCCGCGCCCTGCGCGTCGGGCCGCTGGCGATCGCCTACGACCCGGATCGCTTCACGACGCAGGACTTCACCGTCGCCGGTCGCTGGCTGCTTCCCTTCGCGCCGGTTCATCTCCGCGGGCGCCGCGATGCGGCGGGCGATGTCGCGCTCACCTGGATCAGACAGACGCGGACCGGCGGCGATAGCTGGGACGTCGTCGAAGTGCCGCTCGGCGAGGCGGCGGAAGCCTACCGGGTCGACCTCCTCGAGGGCGCGACGCTTCGGGCGAGCTTCGACACGCCGGTTCCGGCGCTGGGGCTCTCTGCTGGAGACCTCGCGGCGGCGCTGAGCGCGCCGGATGCTGCCTTCACCGTCCGCGTCCGCCAGCTGAGCGCCACGGCGGGGCCGGGCATCGCAACGGAGATTGTCGTCCATGGCTGAGCAGACCGCGCATCTTGCGCTGCCCTATCTCGCGCCGTCGCAGGCGCAGAAGCACGTCACCTACAACGAGGCGCTGCGCCGTCTCGACGGGCTGGTCCAACTCGCGGTCGAAGCCGTGGATGCGGTGACGCCGCCGGGCGCGCCGGTCGAGGGCGAGCGCCATCTGCTCGGGCTGAGCCCGACCGGCGACTGGGCCGGGCAGGGCGGCGACCTCGCCGTTTATGCCGATGGCGCCTGGTGGTTCGCGACACCCGAGATCGGCTGGATCGTTTTTGACAAGGCGAGCGAGACGCTGCTCGTGTTGAAGGCGGCGGGCTGGACGAGCGTGTGACGGCGGTCTCACTAACCAGCCTTATCCAGGAAGCAAGACCCTCACCCAACCCTCTCCCGCAAGCGGGCGAGGGCTTCAGGCCGGAGACCGCCCTTGCTTCTCCCTCTCCCGTTCACGGGAGAGGGTTGGGGTGAGGGCCCTTCGTGAGGCAGCGCGCCCCTGCCGTGCGCGCAAAATTCCCAAACCGTGGAGACCATCATGAGCGATCCCTTTGCCGGGGCGGCGTCGGGCCTTTCGGGGCCGGCGACGCGTCATTTCGCCATCTCGCCTTCCGACAGCGTCGATCTCGCTGTTCGTCCGCGCGCGCTCGTCTTCCAGACCGATGGCGACGCCGTGCTGCGCGACGAGGCCGGCACCGACGTTACCTATGGCCGCTATGCCGGCGACGTGTTGCCGATCCGCGCCGTGCGGGTGCTGGCGACCGGCACGACCGCGACCCTGGTCGGGTGGATCTGATGCGGATGCCCGGTCTCGGTCTGGCTACGGGGGCGAACGCCGGGCGGCGGGTGGCGCCGCCCTCCGGCCTCGGCTTTCCCTTCGACGAACATCCGCTTCGCCTCCGCCGGCGCGGCGGCCGTTTTCTCACCGATATCCAGCCGGAGGCCCATGCGGCGGCGGCGTTCGCCGGCCCGAGCTATTTCGTCGACATCGCCACCGGCAATGACAGCAGTCCCGGCACCAGCTGGGGCGCGGCGCTGAAGTCGATCTTTGTCGCCACCCAGCTCGGCAATGCCGGCGGCGTGCCGTTCAACGTGGCGGTGAAGGCGGGCGTCTATCCGCGCGCCAACAGCTTCACCAATGCTGGCCCGATGGTGATCCCGACCCAGCCGGCGGCCTATCGCTCCGTCGGCGGCCGCGTGACCTGCTGGGCCGGCGGTGATCTCGGCTGGTCCGGCGCGCCGGACGGCACCTATGGCAATTGCTACGCGATCGCGCGCTCCAACGTCACCGTCGTGCTGGATCTTGCCGATGCCAATTCGTTCGGCGATCCGGCGGAACTGGTCCGGGTCGCCGATGCCGCGGCCTGCAACGCGACGGCAGGATCCTGGGCGCAGGCCGGCGGCACGCTCTATGTCCACCGTGCCGATGGCGCCGCGCCGACCAACGCCAATACCCGCGTGCTGCTCGTCGTCGACGCCTTCGTGCTCGATGGCACGGCCAAGTCCATCTATCTCGAAGGCTTCGATTTCCAGGGCGGCGCCAATGGCGGCGTCTTCATCTACGGAGCGGCCGAGCGGGCGCTTGTCTTCGTCGAATGCTCGGCCCGCTATGCCGGCGGCCCCAGCCATCTCTATGACGGCTTCCGCATCCTCGACACCAGCGGGCTGGCGCTTCTCGTCCGCTGCGTGGCGGCGTCGAACGCCAAGGACGGCTTCAACTTCCACTGGAGCTTCGGCGGTACGCCGGCGCTGCATCATGTGACGATCGATTGCCGCGCCCATGGCAATGGCCGCTACGACAGCCAGTCCAACAATGGCCTGACCAGCCATGACGGTCTGGTCGGCATCGATGTCGGCGGGCTCTACCACGACAATTTCGGCGCCAATGTCGTTTCCAACGCCGCGTCCCGGCTCTGGTGCCTCGGCACCGAGGCGCGCGACAGCCTCGGCGACGGCCCGCGCGGCGGCACGGTCGAGGCCGTCGATTTCAACACGCAGGAGACGACGACTTTCTGGCTGGAGCGGACACGATCCTCCGGCTCGTCGCGGTCGCTGGTCGCCGGCGACAGCTCCACCATTCGCCTGCGGCGGCATCGCGCCGGGGCGGGGCAGGCGCAGGTCACCGCGCCCGGAGCGACGATCTCGACCTATTGAATGAAGCAGTCGCGGGGAAAATAGAGAGCCCGCCGCTTGGGGGGGCGAAGCGGCGGGCTCTTTCCGGCTTTTGGCCGGCACTGAGGTGCCTTGGCATCTCGACTCGTCAACGTCGCCGAGTAGCGCCGGTTCCCCGCAATTCCACCTTTCCGCGAAGATTTTTTCATCGACCTGGAGCGGGGATCCGGCATGGCCGAAATCAGTCCGGCGGGGCTCGAACAGCTCGTTGCCGAAGAGGGCGAGGTGCTGCGCGCCTATCGAGACGTGGCGGGCGTCTGGACCATCGGTGTCGGCCTGACGGCGGCATCCGGCGTGGTGACGCCGCGGGCCGGCATGATGATCACGAAGGCCGAGAGCCGACGGCTGCTCGTAGCCGCGCTGAAGCGGCGCTACGAGCCGGCCGTCGCGGCGGCGATGCCCGGGGCGCCGGCCCATGCCTTCGACGGCGCTGTGTCGTTTCACTTCAACACCGGCGCGATCGCCAGGGCTTCCTGGGTGAAGGCCTGGCGCGCGGGCGACCGGAGCGCGGCGCGAACCGGCATCGAGGCCTGGAACAAAGCCGGCGGCCGGGTGGTCGCGGGATTGACGCGCCGCCGTGCCCGCGAGGCGGACCTGATCCTGGACGGGCGCCGCATCGTGCCGGAAGTGGCGTTCGCGGCGCTGCGGGCCGGCGACACCGGCGACGACGTCCGTGTCCTGCAGGCGGAGATGATCCGCGCCGGCCTCTTCGACGGCCCGGCGGACGGCGTGTTTGGCGCCGCGACGGAGAGGGCCGTCCGTGCCTTCCAGGCGTCGCATCCGAACCTGACCGTAGACGGCATCGTCGGCACGGCGACGCGCGCGCAGATCGCCCGCCTGGCCGCGGCGCGCAGGGCGCTGGTCGCGACTTCGGCCGGCGGGGCGCTGGCAACCGGTGGCACGGCCGGCGCGCTGCCTGCAGATCCGGCCGCGCTCGCCTTGCCGCCCGCGGCACTCGTGGTCGCGGTGGCGCTCGTCGCCATCGCCGCGCTCGTCTTCACCGGCTGGCGCTATCGCGATGAAATCCGTTCCCGGATCCGGATCTGGAGGTCCTGATGACCCGCCTGCCCAGCCTCAATCCCGTCGATATCGTCCTCGGTGCGCTCGAGGGGGCCGTCACCCGCATGGCCGGCCGCGCCGACAATCCGCTGACGCCGGAAATTGCGCCGCGCATCAGCAAGGCCATCGTCGAGGAGATCGTCGCCGACCCGGCGGTGATCCATGCGGCGAACGCCGAGCCATGGTACGTTTCGCGCGTCACCTGGGGGGCGATCATCGCCGCCCTGGCGCCGATCCTGGGGCTCCTGCTCGGCCATTCGATCTCGTCCGAGGACCAGGCCACGCTCGGCCAGGTCGCGGTGGCGATCGGCACGCTGGCCGGCGCCGGGTTGACGCTCTACGGCCGGTGGAGAGCCCGCGCGCCCCTCGGCGGAAAGTGATAGGGTTCGCGCGAAAGTTGCCGGCATTCAGGTCGTGTTCATATGAGGGCGCTTAGGACGGGGGCATGTCGAAGAACGTCATCGCAATCCTCTTTCTGGCTGCCATGTTCGTCTGGTTCGGATCGCCCGGATACGGTCCGACGGCGGCCTATGGCGATTCCTGCCTGTCGCAGGGCGAGGCCCGCCAGGCGGTGCAGAAGGGCGATGCCATATCTTTGAGCGAAATCCGTGGCTCGCTGGCGGGCGATGGCGGCGAAGTGGTTTCGGCGCAGCTCTGCAGGGCCGGCAACCGCCTTGTCTATATCGTCAATGTGCTTGGCGGTGGCGGCGAGGTGAAGCGCGTGCGCGTCGATGCGCGCAGCGGCTCGATCATGGGACGCTAGTGGAATGCGAATTCTCGTCGTCGAAGACGATCCGGACCTCAATCGCCAGCTCACCGAAGCCTTGAAGGCGGCGGGCTATGTCGTCGATTCGGCCGGAGATGGCGAGGATGGCCATTTTCTCGGCGATACCGAGCCCTATGATGCGGTCGTGCTCGACATAGGCCTGCCGCGCATGGACGGCATCAGCGTGCTGGAAGCCTGGCGGCGTGCCGGCCGCAACATGCCGGTGCTGATCCTTACCGCGCGCGACCGCTGGAGCGACAAGGTGCAGGGCATCGACGCCGGCGCCGACGATTATGTCGCCAAGCCTTTCCATATCGAGGAGGTGCTGGCCCGCATCCGCGCGCTGGTGCGCCGCGCCGCCGGACACGCCACCAACGAGATCGAATGCGGCCCGGTGCGCATCGATACGAAATCCGGCCGCGTCACCGTTGACGGCAACCCGGTCAAGCTGACCTCGCATGAGTACAAGGTGCTCGAATATCTGATGCACCATCGCGACCGTGTCGTCTCGCGCACCGAACTGATCGAGCATCTCTACGATCAGGACTTCGACCGCGATTCCAACACGATCGAGGTGTTCGTCGGCCGCCTGCGCAAGAAGGTCTCGAGCGACCTGATCGAGACGGTGCGCGGGCTCGGTTACCGGGTCGTCACGCCGGGAACGGCGTCCGCCGGCGGCGCCGACTGACATGCGCGTCAACTCGCTCGCGTTTCGGCTGATCGCCGGCGCGTCGCTCTGGAGCGCGATCGCGCTGGTCGTCGCCGGCGTGATTCTGACCTCGCTCTATCGCGACACGGTCGAGCGCGCCTTTGACGAGCGGCTTTCCGTCTATCTGAAGACGCTGGTCGGCAATCTCGCCACCCAGGCGCCCGGGCAGCTCGGCGACCCCGGCAATCTCGGCGAGCAGCGCTTCGAGCTGATCTATTCCGGCTGGTACTGGCAGATCCGCCAGGTGAACGGCCCAGTCCTGCTCGCCTCGCGCTCGCTCTCCACCGACACGCTCGACATCGCCAACGCCACATCGCGAAGCTCCGTCGACGGCGTCGAGCAGGCGACGATGACGGGCCCCGACAAGCAGCAATTGCGCGTGCTGCAGCGGACGATCACCTTCGACGTCGATCATCGCTACGACGTGCTGGTCGCCGGCAATGCGTCCGAGATGCAGGGGGAGATCACGGATTTCCGCACCAGCGTGGCGCTGACGCTCGCCGTCTTCGGCATCGGCCTCGTCGCCTCGACGGCGTTCCAGATCCGCTGGGGCCTCCGGCCGCTCGACCAGGTGCGGCGCGGCCTGGCGGCGCTCAGAAGTGGCAAGGAGCAGAGCCTCGACGGCCCGTTCCCGGCCGAGATCGAGCCGCTCGCCAAGGAGCTCAACGCGCTGATGGCCTCTAACCAGCAGATCATCGAGCGCGCGCGCACCCATGTCGGCAATCTGGCGCATGCTCTGAAGACGCCGCTCAGCGTCATCACCAACGAGGCGCGGTCCGACCACGGCAAGCTCGCCTCGAAGGTGGGCGAGCAGGCCGAGATCATGCGGATGCAGATCAACCATCATCTCGATCGTGCCCGCATCGCCGCGCGGTCGCAGGTGATCGGCGCGGTGACGGAGGTCGAGCCCGTGCTGGCGCGTCTCGTGCGCGCCATGCGCCGCATCCACGAGGATCGCGGCCTGACGATCGACCTGCATGCGCCCGAGACGGCGCGCTTCCGCGGCGAGCAGCAGGATCTCGAGGAGATGGTCGGCAATCTCGTCGACAACGCCTGCAAATGGGCGTCGGCCAGGGTCGCCGTCGAGGTCGTCTGTCTTCCGGCGACGGGCGAGATGGACGGCTCGCTGGTCATTCGTGTCGACGATGACGGGCCGGGCCTGACCGCCGAGCAGATGCAGGAGGCGACGCGGCGCGGCCGGCGCCTCGACGAAAGCAAGCCGGGCTCCGGCCTCGGCCTATCGATCGTCACCGATCTCGCATCGCTCTATGGCGGGGCCTTCGAGATGGACCGCTCGGCCTTCGGTGGATTGCGGGCGGAACTTCGGCTGCCGGCGGCGTGAGTTGGTTTGGAATCGCATTTCCGCCATGCTGATGTCGGATCTGCGAAATTGCGGTTTGGGGGCGTCCGCCCGGATCGAGCGGACAAACGGGGTGGTTGATCATGCGGCTGGGTTCATGGCTTGTCTTGGCGCTGGTTGCGACGACCCTGGCCGGCTGTGTCAGCACCGGCACCGGTGGCGGAACGACGGGCGCTGCTGGTGGACGGGTCGCCGCGCCGCCTTCGGGCGCGCTGGTCGGGGGCGTCGCCGGACAGTCGATCGGCCGCGGCCTCAACGATAGCGAGCGCCAGCGTGCCGAGCAGGCCGAATACCAGGCGCTCGAATATGGCCGTCCGGGCTCTCCCGTCGACTGGAGCAGCGACCGCGAGGGGTTTCGCGGCGAGGTGGTTCCGGGCCCGCGCTATCGCGTCAACGCCTCGGATTGCCGCGACTATACCCACAAGATCTGGGCCGGCGGCGAGCCGCAGGCGGCGCGCGGCACGGCTTGCCGTCAGGAAGACGGCGCCTGGCGTCCGGTCGACTGACCGCCTGAAACGCTCGGTTTCCCTCCGCGACAGAATGCGGCGTGCGCGGGCGCGGCTTAAAGGCTAGAACGCGTCCAGGAACAGACACATGCTTCTCTGGATCGCCATGGCCGTTTTGACGGCCGCCGCTTCGCTTGCCGTGCTCATTCCGCTGGGCAGGCCTCCCCGTGTCGTCTCCGCCCATGCCGGCGCCGCCCGTTCGATCTATCGCGATCAGCTCGATGAGCTGGCGCGCGATCGTGAGCGCGGGCTGATCGGCGACGCCGAGGCGGATGCCGCCCGCATCGAGATTTCACGCCGGTTGCTCAACAGCGAGCCTGGCGCGGCGGCCGACGCGGCGGCGCCCCGTCCCGCCTACCGCATCGAGCGGCTGGTTGCGCTGGTCGCCATCCCGGTCGTGGCGATCGGCACCTATCTCTATGTCGGCGCGCCGCAGCTGGCCGATCGTCCGGCCGCCGGCCATCAGGCGCAGCCTGCCGCGGAAGGCAGCGTCGACGACCTGATCGGCAAGGTCGAGGCGCATCTCGCCGCCAATCCCGAGGACGGTCGCGGCTGGGAAGTGCTGGCACCGATCTATATGCGGCTCGGTCGCTTCGACGATGCCGTGCGCGCGCTCGGCAACGCCAAGCGCCTGCTCGGCTCCACCGCCGACCGGGAATCGCTCTATGGCGAGGCGCTGACGCGGGCGAGCGGCAATGTCGTCACCGAGGATGCGCGCGCCGCGTTCGACCGGGCGCTCAAGTTCGATCCCGCCGATGTCCGCTCGCGCTTCTTCGTCGCGATGTCGCTCGGCCAGGCTGGCCGCAAGGACGACGCCGTCGCCGCCTGGAACGCGCTGATCGCCTCGGCGCCGGCCGATGCGCCCTGGCTCGCGGCGGCAAAGGCCGAGCTGGCGCAGTTCCAGCCGACCGCGACCGTCACGCCGGCCGCTCCCGTTTCGCCGGTCGCGCCCGGCCCGACGGCTGCCGATGTCGCTGCCGCCGCCGACCAGAGCCCGGCCGAACGCCAGCAGATGATCGAGGGCATGGTCGCCGGCCTCGCCGGCAAGCTCGATGCCGACCCGCTCGACACCACCGGTTGGGAGCGCCTGTTCCGTGCCTATATGGTGCTCGGCAAGCCGGACGAAGCCAAGGCGGCGCTCGCGCGGGCTCGTGCCAAGCTGAAGGAGCGGCCGGATCTTCTCGCCGTCGTCGAGCAGGCGGCGCATGATATTGGCATTGGCAAGGAATGATCGTTCGACATGACGCGTAAGCAGCGCCGCCTGACCCTTATCAGCCTTGCCGGCGTCGTGCTGGCGAGCGCCGTCGGGCTCGTCCTGTTCGCGCTGTCGGACGGCATCACCTTCTTCACCTCGCCCTCGGACGTGCTGGCCAAGCCGCCGGCGCCGGAGCAGAGGGTGCGTCTTGGCGGCCTCGTCGAGCAGGGCTCGGTCGTGAAGGAAGCGGACGGCGTCGTCCGTTTCGCCGTGACCGACGGCAAGGCCAGCGTGCCGGCGCGCTTTGTCGGCATCCTACCGGATCTGTTCCGCGAGGGGCAGGGCGTGGTGGCCGAGGGCAAGGTCGACGCCAACGGCCTTTTCGAGGCCGATACCGTGCTCGCCAAGCATGACGAGACCTACATGCCGAAGGAAGTCGTGGAGGCTCTGAAGAAGAGCGGCGAATGGCGCCCCGAGGAAGGCAACGGCCCCGCGCCGCAGGCGGTGCAGCGATGATCGTCGAGATCGGCCACTACGCGCTCGTCCTGGCGCTGGCGCTGGCGCTGGCCGGCGGCACGCTGCCGTTCTGGGGCGCGCTGCGCGGAGACGTCAGGCTGATGTCGGTCGCCTCGACCACGGCGGTGGCGCAGTTCCTTTTCGTCGCGCTGAGCTTCGCGGTGCTGACCTACGCCTATGTCGTTTCCGATTTCTCGGTCCAGAACGTGGTCGAGAACTCGCATACGCTGAAGCCGCTGCTCTACAAGATCTCCGGCGTCTGGGGAAACCACGAAGGCTCGATGCTGCTCTGGGTTCTGATCCTGGTGCTGTTCGGCGCGCTCGTGGCGATGTTCAGCGAGAACCTGCCGCTGAAGCTGAAGGCGCTCGTGCTCTCGGTGCAGTCCTGGATCAGCGCCGCCTTCCTGCTCTTCATCCTGATCGCCTCCAACCCCTTCCTGCGGCTCGATCCGGCGCCGCTCGAGGGGCGCGACCTCAATCCGCTGCTGCAGGATGTCGGCCTCGCGATCCACCCGCCGCTGCTCTATCTCGGCTATGTCGGCTGCTCGATCTCGTTTGCCTTCGCCATCGCCGCGCTGATCGATGGCCGCATCGACGCCGCCTGGGCGCGCTGGGTCCGACCCTGGACGCTGACGGCCTGGTGCTTCCTGACGCTCGGCATCGCGATGGGCTCCTACTGGGCCTACTACGAGCTCGGCTGGGGCGGCTGGTGGTTCTGGGACCCGGTCGAGAATGCCAGCTTCATGCCCTGGCTCGCCGCGACGGCGCTGCTCCATTCGGCCATCGTCATGGAGAAGCGCGAGGCGCTGAAGATCTGGACGATCCTGCTCGCCATCCTGACCTTCTCGCTGTCGCTGCTAGGCACCTTCCTGGTGCGCTCGGGCGTGCTGACCTCGGTGCATGCCTTCGCGACCGATCCGACGCGCGGCATCTTCATCCTCTGCATCCTCTGCGTCTTCATCGGCGGTGCGTTTTCCCTGTTCGCGACCCGCGCCGGCTCGCTCGGCCAGGGCGGCCTGTTCGCCCCGATCAGCCGCGAGGGCGCGCTCGTTCTCAACAACCTGCTCCTGACGGCGGCCTGCGCGACCGTCCTCGTTGGCACGCTCTATCCGCTCGCGCTGGAAGCGCTGACCGGCGAGAAGATCTCGGTTGGCGCCCCGTTCTTCGACATGACCTTCGGCCCGATGATGGTGCCGCTTCTGATCGCCGTGCCGTTTGGTCCGTTCCTCGCCTGGAAGCGCGGCGACATCGTTGCCGCCGGCCAGCGCCTGCTCTTCGCCTTCGGTGCCGCGATGGCGGTGGTGGTGATCGGGCTGGCGCTGATGGGGACGCCGTCGGCGCTGGCGCTGTTCGGCGTCGCGCTCGCCGTCTGGCTGATGGTCGGCGCACTGTCGGAGATAGGCTTCCGCACCAAGCTCGGCCGCGTTTCGCTGGCCGAGAGCTGGCGGCGCGGCGCCGGCCTGCCGCGCTCGGCCTGGGGCACGATGGTGGCCCATTTCGGCATCGGCGTCACGGTGCTCGGAATCATCGCGTCGACCGCCTGGAACACCGAGACGATCGTCACGCTGAAGCCCGGCGAGACGGTGACGATCGGCTCGCGCGTTCTCACCATGGATGGCTTCGTGCCGCTCAGCGGGGGCACCTATACCGGCACCGGCGTCCGCTTCACGGTTCGCCAGGGTGGCAACGTGGTCGCGACGATGGAGCCGGAGAAGCGCCTCTACACGGTGCAGAACATGCCGACCACCGAAGCCGCCATCAAGACGTTCGGCTTCTCGCAGCTCTATGTCTCGCTCGGCGACGTGTCGGCGGATGGGGCGACCGTGGTCCGGGTCTACTGGAAGACGCTGGTCGCGCTGATCTGGCTCGGTGCGCTGGTCATGACGGCGGGCGGCGTGCTGTCGCTCTCCGACCGGCGTCTGCGTGTCGGCGCGCCCAAGCCGGCCCGCCGCTCCGTCCCTGTGCCGGCGGAGTAGCGCCATGCGACGCCTGATGCTGACGCTCGGACTGATCGTGGCGGCGCTTCCCGCTTTCGCCGCCGTGCAGCCGGGCGAGATCCTGCAGGATCCGGCGCTCGAGGCGCGCGCTCGCGCGCTGTCGGCGGAACTGCGCTGTCTTGTCTGCCAGAGCCAGTCGATCGATGATTCGGACGCGACCATCGCGCATGATCTGCGCGTGCTCGTGCGCGAACGCCTGCAGGCGGGCGACAGCGACGAGGCGGTGAAGGCCTTCCTTGTCGATCGCTATGGCGAGTATGTGCTGCTGCGACCGCGCCTGACCTGGCACACGATCGTGCTGTGGGGCGCGCCGCCGGCGCTGCTCGTGGTGGGCGGCGCGCTCGCTTTCGGGCTGTTCCGCCGGCGCCGCGCGACGACCGCGACCGAACTGACGCCAGATGAACAGGCGCGCATCGAGGCGCTGCTGGCGCGCGAGGAATAACGGCGACCCGTTCCTCCGTCAGTGTGCGGATGTGACGGCTAACCGATTGAATTGAAATCGGTATTTTTATCCGGCTTTTGGCTCGCCAGCCGCGCCGTCGAGCCATTTCCCAACATTACGAACCTTTCATGATGATGACAGACGGCTGTAAGGTTGGCCGATGCATCTTCGGACGTATGAGCAGCGCCCCCCAGAAACGCTGCTTCCCAGATACGAGACGGAGACCATCATGACCGACCAGAATTCCGCTCCGAAGTCCCCCCAGACCCGCTTCCGCAGCCGCGCCCTGCTTGGAACCGCACTCGCCGCGCTGATCGTTGGCGGAATCGCGGGACAGGCCGTGGTGAGCTCGCACACGCCAGCCTATGCCGACGCCGTCCGCGTGCAGCCGTCGGCGCAGCTGCCGAGCTTTGCCGACCTCGTCGACAAGGTGAAGCCCGCCGTCGTCAGCGTTCGCGTGAAGTCGACCACCACCGAGGCCGATGACGCTTCCGCCGGCGGTCCCGACAGCTTCGGCTTCCCGAGCCCGGACCAGTTCCCGCCCGGCTCGCCGATGGAGCGCTTCTTCCGTCAGTTCCAGGACCAGCGCGGCCCGCAGGGCCAGTCCCCGCGCATGCAGCGTCCGAAGCCGCGCCAGGCGGTTGCCCTCGGCTCGGGCTTCTTCATCTCTGAAGATGGCTACGTCGTCACCAACAACCACGTCGTCGACGGCGCCACCGACTTCACCGTCACCAACTCGGACGGCAAGGAGTTCACGGCTCGCCTGATCGGCACCGACGAGAAGACCGATCTCGCGCTGCTCAAGGTCGATGACGCCCAGAAGTTCACCTATGTCGATTTCGCCAAGGGTCATTCCCGTGTCGGCGACTGGGTCGTCGCGGTCGGCAATCCCTTCGGTCTCGGCGGCACGGTGACGGCGGGCATCGTCTCGGCTCTCGGCCGCGAGATCGGCGCCGGCCCCTACGACGATTTCATCCAGATCGACGCGTCCGTGAACAAGGGCAACTCCGGTGGCCCGACCTTCAACCTGAACGGCGAAGTGATCGGCATCAACACCGCCATCTACTCGCCGTCGGGCGGCAGCGTCGGCATCGCCTTCGACATTCCGGCCGCGACCGCCGAGCGCGTGATCAAGGACTTGAAGGACCACGGCGAGGTCGTCCGCGGCTGGCTCGGCGTCCAGATCCAGCCGATCACCAAGGAGATCGCCGACAGCCTCAACCTGAAGGAAGCCAAGGGCGCGCTCGTCAGCGAGCCGCAGGAGGACAGCCCCGCGCTGACCGCCGGCATCAAGTCGGGTGACGCGATCCTGACCGTCGACGGCAAGACCGTCGAGGACGCCCGCAACCTGGCCCAGATCATCGCCGGCTACTCGCCGGACACGACGGTCAAGCTCGGCATCTGGCGCGGCGGCAAGGCCGAGGACGTCAGCGTCAAGCTCGGCAAGCTCCCCGGCTCCGAGAAGATGGCGAGCGCCAAGCCGGCTGCCGACAAGGCCGCCTCGGTTGCGGATCTCGGCCTCTCGCTGTCCTCGGCGCCGGACGGCAAGGGCGTGGTGGTTTCCGACGTCGATCCGAACGGCGCGGCGGCCGAGCAGGGCATCCAGACGGGCGATCTCATCCTCGCCGTCGGCGGCAGTGAGGTCACGCGTCCCGGCGACGTCGAGCGCGAAGTCGTCGATGCCAAGAAGCAGGGCATGAAGGCCGTGCTGATGCGGGTGAAGTCTGGCGACCAGACTCGCTTCGTGGCTCTTCCCTTCGGGAAGGCCTGAGGCACCTGCCTTGAAAGCCCGAGGGGACGCTGTGTGAGCCCCTCAGCGTTTCCTCTGGGCTTTGGCAGGCGGGAGTTATCCCGCCTGCCTCTTTTTTGTGATGACGGCGTTCTGCCCCTGGTTGCAAAAAGCGTCTAACGTAAAGCCATGCGAATCCTGCTTGTCGAAGATGATCGAGAGACGGCCAGCTACCTCTTGAAGGCGTTGCGCGAGGTCGGTCATGTGCCGGACCACGCGGCCGATGGCGAGGAGGGGGCGTTCCTTCTCGATGCCAACAAATACGACGTCATCGTGGTCGACCGCATGCTGCCCAAGAAGGACGGCCTGACGCTGGTCGAGGAGACCCGGCGCAAGGGCAACGACACGCCGGTGCTGATCCTCTCGGCGCTCGGCCAGGTCGACGACCGCGTCACCGGCCTGCGCGCCGGCGGCGACGACTATCTCGCCAAGCCCTATGCCTTCGCCGAATTGCTGGCCCGGATCGAGGTGCTGGCGCGCCGCCGCAAGCCCGGGGAGGCGGAGACCGTCCTGAAGGTCGGCGAGCTCGAACTCGACCGCCTCAGCCATCTGGTCCGGCGCGGCGACATCAACATCCCGCTACAGCCGCGCGAATTCCGCCTGCTCGAATATCTCATGAAGCACGCCGGCCAGGTCGTCACCCGCACCATGCTGCTGGAAAATGTCTGGGATTATCACTTCGATCCGCAGACCAACGTCATCGACGTCCATATCTCCAGGCTGCGCTCCAAGATCGACAAGGGCTTCTCGGAACCGCTGCTGCATACGGTCCGGGGCGCGGGATACATGGTACGTGACAGCGTTCGGTAAGGTCGTCCGCACCACCGCGTTCAAGCTGTCCGCGATCTATTTCGTGGTCTTCTCGGTTTTCGCCATCGCCTTCGTCGGCTGGATCACGCGCGAGACCGACCGCTTCTTGACCCAGCAGGTCCGCGACACCATCGAGGCCGAGATCGGCATCCTGGCCGATGAGGGCCTGCGAAGTGGCCTGACGGGCATCGTCGCCGCCATCGAGCAGCGCAGTCGCGTTCCCGGCGCCAGCCTCTATGTCGTCACCGACTCGCAGGGACGCGTCGTCGCCGGCAACGTCACCGAGGTTCCGCCGGCGCTGCTGAAGCTGAGCGGCCTCGACCCGGTCACGGTTCCCTACAAGCGCCTCGAAGGCGAGACGACCCACCATATCGCCATGGTGCAGGTGCTTCCGCTGCCGAACGGCTTCCGCATGCTGGTCGGCCGCGACATCAGCGAGATCGAACGGATCCGCGACCTGATCGGCAAGGCGATGATCAGCGCCGTCGTGCTGCTGATCTGCCTGGCGCTCGTCTCCTGGTTCTTCGTCAGCCGGCGGGTGCTGAAGCGGATCGATTCCGTCACCGCCACGAGCCGCCAGATCATGGCGGGCGATCTTTCCGGCCGGCTGGAGATCACGCCCGCCGGCGACGAGTTCGACCGCCTGGCGGAAAACCTGAATGCCATGCTCGATCGGATCATGCATCTGCTGCATGGTCTGAAGGACGTCTCCGACAACATCGCTCATGACCTGAAGACGCCGCTGACGCGCCTGCGCACGCGGGTCGAGACGACGCTGGCCGGGCCGGCGGACGTCGAGGCCTATCGCACCGCGCTCGAGGCGACGATCGAGGAATCCGACCAGCTCATCCGCACCTTCAACGCGCTGCTGATGATCGCGCGTGTCGAGGCCGGCTCGCCGGACGGAGCGCTCGGGCCGCTCGATTTGGCGCAGATCGCCGCCGACGTCGTGGAGTTCTACGAGCCGGTCGCGGAGGAGGCCGGGGTCACGCTCACCCTTTCCGCCGAGGGGCCGCTGCCGTTGAGCGGCAGCCGCGAACTGATCAGCCAGGCTCTCGCCAACCTGCTCGACAACGCGATCAAGTATGTCGCGAGCGGCGAACCCGTCGTGGAGGCTCCGACGGTGGCGGTGACGGCGCGGCAGGTCGAGAACGAGATCGTCGTCTCGGTCGCCGACAATGGCCCAGGAATTCCGGAGGCCGAGCGGGTGCGCGTGCTGCAACGCTTCGTCCGCCTTGAAAAGAGTCGTTCACAGCCGGGGAGCGGCCTCGGGCTCAGCCTTGTCGACGCCGTCGTGAAGCTACACCATGGTACGGTCGCCCTGGGCGATGCCGGACCGGGGCTTGTCGTGACGTTGCGTTTCCCGGCCGAGAACTGAAGGACCGGATGATGGAAGCCAATACTTCGCGGTCGACGGCCGGCTCGGCCGGATCATCGCTTGCCGCCTCCATCCAGGCCGATATCCGTCCTCCCAAGGCGGCGCGGGCGCGCGAGATCCTGCAGGACCTGCAGGCCGCGGCCAAGGAGGCCGGCGTCGGTCCCGCCTTTTCCGAATTGCTGCAGGCCGACAAGAAGCTCGGCTCGTTCCTGGCCGCCGTATTCGACGCCTCGCCCTTCCTGCGCGAGACGGCCCTCTACGATCTGCCGCGCCTGGTCGCGATCCTCGCCGGCAATCCGGACGAGCATTTTCCCCGCTTGATGGCCGAGGTCGCCGCATCCTGGCGCGACACCGACGAGGCGGCGCTGATGACGCGGCTGCGTCAGGCGCGCGCCGAAGTGGCGCTTCTGGTCGGTCTCGCCGATCTCGGCGGGCTCTGGCCGGTCGAGCGCGTTACCGGCGCGCTGACCTCCTTTGCCGAAGCCGCGGTCGGCGCCACGACGGATTTCCTACTGGCCGATGCGCACGCTGCGGGCAAGCTGACCCTGCTTCATCCGGACGAGCCGTCGCGCGGATCGGGCTGGATCCTGATCGGCATGGGCAAGTGCGGCGCGCGCGAGCTCAACTATTCGAGCGATATCGACCTGATCGTGCTGTTCGACCGCGAGCGGGCCGTGGTCGCCGACCCCGACGAGATCGGCGCGCTGTTCGTGAAGATGACGCGCCGGCTGGTGAAGATCCTGCAGGAGCGCACCAGCGACGGCTACGTCTTCCGCACCGACCTGCGCCTGCGGCCGGATCCGGGCTCGACCCAGGTCGCGATCTCGACCAGCGCCGCCTTCCTCTATTACGAGGCAAGCGGCCAGAACTGGGAACGCGCCGCCATGATCAAGGCGCGGCCCTTCGCCGGCGACATCGAGGGCGGCGACCAGTTCCTGGCGGAGCTGGCCCCGTTCATCTGGCGCAAATATCTTGATTTCGCCGCCATCGCCGACATCCATTCGATCAAGCGCCAGATCCACGATCACCGTGGCCATGAGTCGGTGGCGGTCGCCGGCCACAACATCAAGCTCGGCCGCGGCGGCATCCGCGAGATCGAGTTCTTCGTCCAGACCCAGCAGCTGATCGCGGGCGGACGCGACCGCGAACTGCGCGGCCGCCGCACGCTCGACATGCTGGAGATACTCCGCGCCAAGGGCTGGATCGCCGACGAGGCGGCCGACGACCTCGCGCGCTGCTACCGCTTCCTGCGCGCCATCGAGCATCGCCTGCAGATGATCGCCGACGAGCAGACGCACACGCTGCCGGAGAGCGAGGAGGGGCTCGACGTCGTCTCCCGGCTGATGGGCTTCAAGACGGTGAAGGCGTTCTCCAAGGCGCTGGTGGAAACGCTGGAGACCGTGCGCGATCACTATATCCAGCTGTTCGAGGCGGCGCCGCCGCTGTCCTCGGCGATGGGCAGCCTGGTCTTCACCGGCGACGACGAGGACCCGGAAACGGTCGCGACGCTGGCGAGCCTTGGCTATCACAATCCGCGCGAGGTGAGCCGCACCATCCGCGGCTGGCATTTCGGCCGCTATGCGGCGATGCGCTCCGCCGCCGCGCGCGAGCGGCTGACGGAGATCACGCCGGCGCTGCTCGAGGCCTTCGCCACGACCGACAATGCCGATGCGGCCTTTAACGCCTTCGACCGCTTCCTCGCCCGTCTGCCGGCCGGCGTGCAGCTTTTCGCGCTGCTCGGCTCCAATCCCGGCCTCCTGAACCTGCTCGCCACCATCATGGGCACGGCGCCCCGGCTCGCCGAGATCGTCACGGCGCGTCCGCATGTGCTCGACGCCGTGCTGGATCCCGCCTTCTTCGGCCGTCTGCCGGACAAGGCGACGCTGACGGCGCGGCTGAAGGACATGCTGGCCGAGGCGGCGTCGCTGGAGGACGTGCTCGACCGCGCGCGCATCTTCGGCAAGGAGCAGGGCTTCCTGATCGGCGTCCGCGTCATCGCTGGTTCGGTCAGCACGCGCGCCGCCAGCATCGCCTATTCTGACCTCGCCGACCTGCTGGTGTCGACTCTGCTCGATCACGTCAAGGCGGCGCTGGAGGCGCAGCATGGCCGCATCGCCGGCAGCCGCATCGCGCTGCTTGCGATGGGCAAGTTTGGCGGTCGCGAGATGACCGCGTCCTCCGACCTCGATCTGATCCTGCTCTATGATTTCGCCGAGTCGGAAACCGGCTCCGACGGTGCCCGCCCGCTCACCGGCAGCCAGTACTATGCCCGCCTGACCCAGCGCCTGATCGCGGCGCTGTCGGCGCCCACGGCGGAGGGCTCGCTCTACGAGGTCGATTTCCGCCTGCGCCCGTCCGGCAATTCCGGCCCTCTCGCCACCCACATCCGCTCCTTCGTCGAGTACCAGACCAAGGAAGCGTGGACCTGGGAACATATGGCGCTGACGCGGGCGCGGCCGGTACATGGCGACGCATCGCTGATCGCCGAGGCCGTCGAGAACATCCGCGCCATCCTGTCGTCGCCACATGACGCCAGGAAGGTCGAGCGCGACGTCCTGGAAATGCGTCAGCTGCTCGAGGAGGAAAAGACCGCCGAGGGTCCGTGGGACCTGAAGCAGGTGCCGGGTGGCCAGGTCGATATCGAATTCATCGCGCAGTACCTGCAACTCGTGCACGGCGCCGCCCATCCCGCGATCCTCGATGTCGAGACGGAGACGGTGCTGGCCGCGGCCTCGCGCGCGGGCATCCTGCCGGCGACCGAGGCGGAGATCCTGCTGCCGGCTCTGCGGCTCTACCAGCGGCTGGTGCTGATCCTCCGGCTCTGCGTCGATGGGCCGTTCCGGGCGAGCGAGGCGCCGCGCGGCTTGCTGGACCTGCTATCACGGGCGGGGGAACTCCCAGACTTCACCACGCTCGACGCCCATGTGCAGGCAACGCAGAAGGATGTCCGCGCCTCGTTCGAACGGATCATCGGCAAGGTGCGAAAGAGCAAGAAGGCCTAGCTGCCGCGCGTCCCTGCGGGCAGCTCGGCGGCGTCAGCGGGATGGTTCGGCGGAGGCGCCGAGGCGGAGGGCGACGCCGGCGGAAGCGCCCGTCGGTGGCTCCAGCTGGGCGGTCCGCTGCAGCGGCAGGCGGATCGACACGATCGTGCCCTTGCCCTCATGGCTGCGGATGCGCATCGCGCCACCATGAAGTTCGGCCAGCGAGCGGGTGATGGCGAGGCCGAGGCCGGAGCCCTTGTGGCTCTTGGTGAACTGGTTCTGCACCTGTTCGAAGGGCTGGCCGAGCTTCTTCAGCGCTTCCTTCGGAATGCCGATGCCGTTGTCCTCAATGGTCAGGGTCACGGCGTTGCCGATCTTGCGGGCGCGGACGGCGACATGGCCGTTTTCCGGCGTGAACTTCACGGCGTTCGATAGCAGGTTCAGCACCATCTGCTTCACCGCGCGGCGGTCGGCGGTGAGGTCGAGCGCGTCTTCGAGGTCGGCGGCGATGGTGACCTTGCGGGCCGAGGCCTCCGGCGACATCACGCGGGTCGCCTCGTCGACGATCTCGTCCAGCCGCAGCGGGTGCATGTCGAGCGTCATCCGCCCGGCCTCGATGCGCGCCATGTCGAGCACGTCGTTGATGACGTTGAGCAGGAAATTGCCGCTCGCGTTGATGTCCTGGCAGTACTCGCCGTATTTGGGCGAGCCGAGCGGGCCGAACAGGCCGGACTGCATGATCTCCGAGAAGCCAATGATGGCGTTGAGCGGCGTGCGCAGCTCGTGGCTGATATTGGCGAGGAATTCCGACTTGGTGCGGTTGGCGGCCTCGGCGCGGTCCTTCTGCTCCGAATATTTCTCGGCGAGCTCCACCATCTCCTGCGCCTGCTGCTCCAGCTTCTGGCGCGACTGGCGGAGATCGGCGATGGTCGCCATCAGGCGGCGCTCGCCGTCGATCAGCTTTTCCTCGTGGCGCTTGATGGTGGTGATGTCGGTGCCGACCGACACGAAGCCGCCATCCTTGGTGCGGCGTTCGCTGATCTGCAGCCAGCGGCCGTCGTTCAGCTGCGCCTCGAAGGAGCGGGCGCCTTCCTCGGCGCTACCCTCGCTCGGGATCTGCGCCTGCACGACCGGCTGGCGGCCGGCGGCGATCACCTTCGCGTAGGGCGTGCCGGGCTCGAGCGCTGAATCCGGAATGCCGTGCAGCTGCTGGTACTTCGAGTTGCACATGACGAGGCGGTTCTGGGTGTCCCAGAGCACGAAGGCCTCGGAGATCGTCTCGATGGCGTCGCGCAGGCGGATGTCGGCGGTGCGCGAGCTCTCGGCGAGGCGCATCTGCTCGGTCACGTCGACGGCAATGCCGATCAGGTGCGGCTCGGTGCCGTCGGCGTCGACCAGCTCGACGCGGATGCGGAGCCAGACATAGCTGCCATCGGCCTTGCGCATGCGGAACATGCGGTCGACCGTCGTCTCGTTCGCCTCGTAAAGCGCCTCGACGAGGTTCATCAGGTCGCCGTCGTCGGGATGCACCAGCTCATTGACCTCGCCGAAGCCGAGCAGCGTGTCGCGGGGCGCGAGACCCACCAGCTCAAACATCGATTTCGACCAGAACAGGCGGCCGCGGGCGACGTCCCAGTCCCACAGGCCGCAGCGGCCGCGGCGCAGCGCCGTGTCGAAGCGGTCATAGGTCTCCTGGTAGATCTCGTCCGCTTCCTGGGCGCGGGCCGACTGCGAGAAGTAGCCGTAGAGGATCACCAGCAGGATGGCGCTGGTGCCGACGAAGACGGAAACATTGAGCGACACGTCGGCGCGCCAGTCGCGGTAGATCGCGGGCAGCGGCGTGGCGACGGCGACGAAGCCGAGCCGGCCGTTCAGATGGCGGAGCGTCGCGAAGGCGGCCTGGTCGCCGTCGAGGCTGACCTTGAGCACGCCGGCGCGCTCGCCGAAGATCACCAGCGGCTGGGCGCCGCCGACGATCTCGGTGAAGCTGCGGCCTTCCTCCGAGGTGGAGCGGGGCGCCGTGGCGATCACGCGGCCGGTGGAGTCGGCGACGTAGACCCGCTCGCCGGCATTGGCGGCGCTCTGGGGCACGAAATTGTCGAGCGCGTTCTGCACCGCCATCTGGTAGCGGTCGGTCGGCAGCGTTGGCTCGGCCTGGTCGAGCGACTGGGCGAGATAGGATGCGACCATGCCCATCATGTCGCGCGCCTGGTTCTCGCGCTCCATCCGGAGGTCATAGAGCTGGATGAAGCGCGCGAGGGCGACGATCAGCAGGAAGAGGATGATCAGCACGGGAATGCAGCGACGCAGGATCGGCTCGGCCGAGACGAGCTTTTCGTAGGCCGGCTTGGCCAGTAGCCGAGCGTGCCCCTTGATCATCTGCTTGCGTCGAAACAACATCCCGGCAATAGGCATGCGCTCGCTCGCAGACGCACTGGCTGTCTCTGCCCGCGCCATCTCAGCCCCCTGATATCGGCTATCATCGGGCCAGTCCCACGCCCCGAATCACTCCCATTTGAATCGACCCGAATCACATTGTCCAGACCGGATTAGGGATTCGTTAAGCATAATTTCGAGGGCTGAGTCGGGCGGCGGGGCGAGCCCGGGAAGCCGGGCTCGCAGGCCTGTGAAGGCAGGCTGAAAATACCCTTGCGGACGCTCAGGCAAGCGTCCGCGTGACGATGTCGAGCGTGTCCGGGGAGAGGTTTTCGGCCGCGGCGATCCGGCGCAGCGCCGCCTCGGCGCGGGCCCGGCGCACTGGCTCCAGCGCCCGCCACGACCGGAAGCTGACCAGGAGGCGCGCCGTCGTCTGCGGGTTGCGTTTGTCGAGGTCGAGCGCGAAATCGGCCAGGAAATCGTAGCCGGCGCCGTCCTTGCGGTTGAACTGCGTCTGGTTGGCGCCGGCGAAGCTGCCGACGAGGGCGCGCACGCGGTTGGGGTTGTTGGGCGAGTAGGACGGGTGCTTGAGCAGCGCCTTGACGCGGTCGAGCGTCTCGGCGGCCGGCGCCGTCGCCTCCAGGGCCAGCCACTTGTCGAGCACGAGCGCGTCGTCGGCGTAGCGGGCATGGAAGGCGTCGAGGGCGGCGCGCCGTTCGGGCAGGGCGGCCTGCGTCATCGCGGCGAGCGCGGCGAGACGGTCCGTCATGTTGTCGGCGGTCTCGAAGTGGCGCAGCGCCGCCGCGGTCGCCGCCGGCGTGCGCCTTGCGAGCAGCAGGTCGAGCAGCGTGTTGCGTAGCGCGCGCCTGCCGGCGCTCGCCGCATCGGGATGGAAGGAGCCGTCGCCGGAAAGGGCCTCGTAGTGGCGTGCCAGCCGGTCGCCGAGGCCGGTCGAGATCGCCAGTCGCAACTCCCGCCGCGCCGTCGCGATCGCGTCCGGATCGACGTCCTCGCCCAGTTCGCGGGCAATGTCGGCCTCGCTCGGCAGTTGCAGAACCTGGGCGCGGAAGGCCGGCTCCAGCGCTTCGTTGTCGAGGACGCTGCCGAGCGCGTCGATCAGCGCGGGCTCCGCCTTCGGCGTGCGGCCCGCGATCTGCTCGTGCGTGCCCGCCACGAGGTTGCGCATGGCGAGCGTCTGCGCCGCCTGCCAGCGATTGAACGGATCGGCGTCGGTGCGGACCTGGAACAGCAGGTCGGACGCGGAGATGTCGATGGCGAGGCGGACGGGCGCCGAGAAGCCGCGCAGCAGCGACGGCACCGGCCGGGCGCCGACGCCCTCGAACACCAGCGTCTGGCTGGCCTCGGTCAGGTGGATGATGTCGCCCTCGACGCGGCCGCCGCGGACGGCGTCGAACGCCATGTCCTCGCCGTTCGGGCCGATCAGGCCAAAGCGGATCGGCATGTGCATCGGCTGCTTGCGGCTCTGGCCGGGCGTTGCCGGCGTGCTCTGGGTAAGCGTCAGCCTGTAGGAGCGGGCGGCCTCGTCATAGCTGCCATGCGCGGAGACCTGCGGCGTGCCGGCCTGCGAATACCAGAGCTTGAACTGGCCGAGATCGGTGCCGGTGGCGTCGGCGAAGCTGGCCAGGAAGTCCTCGATCGTCGCGGCGTCGCCGTCATGGCGCCGGACATAGAGGTCCATGCCCTTCCGAAAGCCGTCGGGACCGAGCACGCTCTTCAGCATCCGCACCACCTCGGCGCCCTTCTCATACACCGTTGGCGTATAGAAGTTGCTGATTTCATGATAGATTTCCGGGCGGACCGGATGGGCGAGCGGGCCGCCGTCCTCGGGAAACTGGCGCGCCTGCAGCGTGCGCACGTCGGCGATCCGCTTGACCGCGCGCGAGCGCATGTCGGACGAGAATTCCTGGTCGCGGAAGACCGTCAGGCCCTCCTTCAGGCAGAGCTGGAACCAGTCGCGGCAGGTGATGCGGTTGCCGGTCCAGTTGTGGAAATACTCGTGCGCGATGACGCCTTCGACATTCGCATAGTCGGCGTCGGTGGCGGTATCCGGGTCGGCCAGGACGTATTTGTCGTTGAAGACGTTGAGGCCCTTGTTCTCCATCGCGCCCATGTTGAAATCCGACACGGCGACGATGACGAAGATGTCGAGGTCGTATTCGAGCCCGAACACCTCCTCGTCCCACTTCATCGAGCGCTTCAGCGCGTCCATCGCATAGGTGCAGCGCGCTTCCTTGCCATGCTCGCAATAGATGCGCAGTTCGACGTCGCGGCCGGACTGGGTGGTGAAGCGGTCGGTGATCACGCCGAGGTCGCCGGCGACCATGGCGAACAGGTAGGACGGCTTGGGGAAGGGGTCGTGCCAGATCGCGAAGTGACGGTCCGTGCCGGCGATGTCGCCGCTTTCGCCCGGATTGCCGTTGGCGAGCAGGATCGGCGCGTCGGCTTTCGCCGCCTCCAGCCGCGTCGTGTAGACGGCGAGCACGTCCGGGCGGTCGAGGAAATAGGTGATGCGGCGGAAGCCCTCGGCTTCGCACTGGGTGCAATAGGTTCCCGTGGTCCGGTAGAGCCCCATCAGCTTGGTGTTGGCGGCCGGATCGACCTCGGTCTCGATCTCCAGCGTGAAGGGCCCGTTCGGCGCGTCATGCAGCGTCAGCAGGCTCGGCGTTGCCGTGTAGCGGCCCTGCGCGAGCGGCGCGCCGTCGAGCTTCAGGCCCTTCAGCGTGATCTCGTCGCCGGCGAGTTCGAGCCGGCCGCTCCGGGCTTCGTCCGTGTTCGGGCGGATGGCGAGCCTGGCGGTGACGCGGGTCGCCGATGGGGCCAGTTGGAAGTCCAGCTCGACCGTATCGATGGTGAAGGCGGGAGCGCGATAGTCCTCGAGCCGGAAGGGCGCGGCTTCGGTCTTCATGGAACATTACTCCCGTCGGCGACCGGCTCGACGCCGGCAGATTGAGCGACCTCCAAGATAGGGGCTTCGGCCGGAGGTCGCTATGGCAAAGCCGGAAATCCCCGGAACTCCGGAACCTTTTTCCCCGTCGCCCGTCCAAAGCCAAAGCGCCGCACTGGCCGCATGTCGCGAGACCCTGTAGCTATTGGGGCGCTGTTCAGGCACCGGGCCTGATGGGGCGGTGGCATGCGGAATTCGTGGCGGCAGATTGCGGCGGAGGTGGGGAGCGCGCTCGGCGTTCTGTCCCTGCTCGTCCTGACGCTGCTGATGCCGCTGCACACCACCGCCGAGGCCCGTCTCGCGCTCGGCGACAGGACCGGCCTGACGATCCTCTGCATGCCCGGCAGCGACGCGGCGGATCCTGCCGCCGATCCGGCCAAGGGCACGACGACCGCCGCCTGCGATCTCTGCATTCTCGCCCATGCCGCCAAGGCGTTTGGTCCGGGCGCGACGTTCCAGCTTGCTGCCCCGGCGGCCCATGCACCGGTCCGGCTCGCCATCCAGCGTCCGCGCGTCGATGCCGGCGCGATGCTGGTCTATCTGCCGGATGCGCGCGGACCGCCGCTCGCCTGATCTCGCCGACGGCCCGAGAGGGACGTCCTGCGTCCGGCGCGATGAGCGTCGGCTTTCCCTTGCGATTTCAGGTATTTCCATGACCAAGCTTCTGTTCGCGGGCGCGTTCGGCGTCCTGCTCGTCTCGGCTTCGGCCGCCTCCGCCCATGTCACGCTCGCCCAGTCCGACGCCAAGCTCGGCTCCACCTACAAGGCCGTTCTGCAGGTCGGCCATGGCTGCGCCGGCTCGCCCACCGTCAAGCTGCGCGTGCAGATCCCGGAGGGCGTCATCAACGTCAAGCCGCAGCCGAAGCCCGGCTGGACGGTCGAGACGGTCAAGGGAACCTATGCCAGGACCTACGACCTCTGGGGCGCCAAGGTCTCCGAGGGTGTCAAGGAAATCGTCTGGTCGGGCGGCAGCCTGCCGGACGATTTCTATGACGAGTTCGCCTTCCGCACCTACCTGACGCCGGACCTGCCGGCCGGCCCGCTCTATTTCCCTGTCGTCCAGGAATGCGAGAAGGGCAGCGAGCGCTGGATCGAGATCCCGGCGGCGGGCAAGTCGGCCGACGACTACGAGCAGCCCGCGCCGGCCGTGTCCCTTTCGCCCAAGGGGTGAGGCATGTCCCTGCGCGGCCTGTTTCTGTGCCTCGCCCTGATCATCCTCGCGGCGCTGGTTGCGCCGCGGGGAGCCTCGGCGCATGCGGCGCTCGTCTCGAGTGAGCCGGCGACCGGCGCCGTCCTCGACAAGGCGCCGTCCGCCACGACGCTGACGTTCAGCGAGCCGGTGGCGCCGCTCGTCTTCCGCCTGCTCGGGCCGGACGGAAAGCCGGCCGACCTGGCGGGCGCCGCTGCCGCCGGAAGCCGCGTGACCGCGCCGCTGCCAGCGGACCTCGCGCGCGGTACGCATGTGCTTTCCTGGCGCGTCGTCTCCGAGGACGGCCATCCGGTCGGCGGTACGCTGGTGTTCTCGGTCGGCGCCGCGAGCAGCGCGGCGAATGCGGCCTATGCGGCCGACCGCGATCCCGTCGTCGCGGCGGGGTTGTGGCTGGCGCGGCTCGGGCTCTATGCCGGCCTGTTCCTCGGCATCGGCGGCGTCTTTTTCCGCGCCTTCGCCATGATCGGCCCGCTTCCGCCGGGCAGCCTGCGACGGGGCCTTGTCGCGCTGCTTGGGATCGGCATGGCGACGGCACTGGTCGGGCTCTGTGCGCAGGGGCTGGATGCGCTGGGTCTGCCGGCGACCGGGCTCGCCTCCGCCTCGGTCTGGCAGGCGGGTCTCTCCACCAGCTTCGGCCGCACAACGATCCTCGCCATGCTCGGCTGCGCTCTCGCGCTGGCAGCGTTGTTCGTTTCGCGGCGGCCTGTCCGGCGAAGCCTGGCGGCGCTCGCCATGCTCGGGCCCGGCCTTGCCCTGGCCGCGACCGGCCATGCCGCTGCCGCGGATCCGCAACTGCTGATGCGGCCGCTGGTGTTCCTGCACGCCTCGGCGATCGCGGCCTGGGCCGGGGCGCTCCTGCCGCTAGCGGTGGCGCTCGCTGCCGGCGGCGGCCGCGCCGCGCTCGCCCGCTTCTCGGTCGCGGCGCCGGCCGTCTTCGCCCTCCTGTTCGCCTCGGGCGCGGCGATCGCCGTCGTCCAGCTCGGGTCCGTCGATGCGCTGTGGACGACCGGCTATGGCCGGGTGCTTGCCGCCAAGCTGGCGGCCGTGGCGTTGGTGCTGGCGATCGCCGCGCACAACCGCTTCGCGCTGACGGCGCCGGTGCTGCGTGGCGACGGGCGCGCGACACGCCGCCTCGTCGGATCGATCGTCGCCGAGATCGCGTTGGTCCTGGCGATCTTCGGCCTCGCCGCGCTCTGGCGCTTCACGCCGCCGCCGCGCGCGCTCGACGTCGCCTTGCCGGCGATCGAGGTGCACCTGCATGGCGAGAAGGCGATGGCCGAGGTGGTGGTGACGCCGCATCGCCAGCGGGACGCTACCGTCGAGGTCGAGCCGCTCGATGGCGACGGCGTGCCGTTCCGGCCGCTCGAGGTGACGCTGGCGCTGGCCCCGGCCGGCGGCGGCATGGAGCCGATTCGGGTGGCGGCGACGCCGGGCGCGGACGGTCGATGGCAGGCGACGATGCCGGGCCTGGCCGCGGGCGGGACCTGGACGATCCGGCTCGATCTCCTCGTCAGCGATTTCGAAAAGGCGCAACTGCAAGGCGAAATCACGCTTCCCGCGCCGTGATATCCCCACCGCGCCGGTGCACAAGGCCGGCGCGGACGCCGCTTTGGCCAGCCCTGAGTTGCCTACCTCATTTCCTGATGATATTTCATCACCAGGGAGGAGTACCTCGTGGGCAAGACGACGCTTCAGGACGTCGCCCGGGAGGCTGGCGTCAGTCTCGCGACGGTGGATCGTGTGCTGAACGGGAGAGCCGGCGTCCACGCGCGAACTGTCGAAAAGGTGCAGGCGGCTGTCGATCGGCTGAACTATCAGCCGGATCGGATGGCGTCGCGCCTGGCGCGCGGCCGTGATTATCGCTTCGAAATCATCCTTCCGATCGGCTCGAACGAGTTCATGCGGGTGCTCGAGACCGAGTTCCGCGCCACCGCCGAGCGCTACGTGCATGAGCGCGTGCTTCTCAACATCACGCTCGTCGACGTCTTCGACGGCGAGGCGCTGGCCAATGCGCTGGAGGCGCTGCCGGCCGAGATCGACGGCGTCGCCGTTGTCGCCCTCGATCATCCCGCCGTCGCCGAGGCGATCAACACCATCGCTGATCGCGGCATCGCCGTCGTCACGCTGGTCTCCGACCTGCCGGGCACGCGCCGCGCCCATTTCGTCGGCATCGACAATTCCGCTGCCGGCCGCACCGCCGCCAGCCTGCTCGGCCGTTTCCTCGGCCATCGCAGCGGCAAGGTCGGGCTGATCGCCGGTTCGCTGGCGCTGCGCGACCACATCGAGCGCCAATACGGCTTCGAGCAGGTGGTGGCGCGCGAATATCCGGATCTGGAAGTGCTGCCGGTGCGCGAAGGGCGCGACGAGGACGACCGCGTCCGTCGCGTCGCCGAGGCCCTTCTGGCCGAGCACGAGGACCTGGTCGGCATCTACAATGTCGGCGCCGGCACGCCCGGCGTCGTGACGGCGCTGGAGAAGACCGGTCACACGCGTGACATCGTCTTCGTCGCTCATGAGCTGACCGCCATCAACCGCCGCAACCTGATCCGCGGCTCGATCGATGCGATCATCAATCAGGATCCGGGCCATATGGCGCGCAGCGCGGCCCGCATCCTTCTGGCGATGCGCGAGGGGATGGAGATCGTCCCCGGCCAGGAGCGCATCAAGATCGACATTTTCATCCGGGACAACGTTCCCTAGCGGGCGCTTGCTCCAGTTTTCAACCGACGACGGGCGCCAGCCCGGGACGAAATATCCGAAGGAGGTTTTCGATGAAGACGATCAAGGGGCCGGCCATCTTCCTGGCGCAGTTCGCCGGCGACGCGGCGCCGTTCAACTCGTTCGACGCGATCTGCGGCTGGGCAGCCTCCCTCGGCTACAAGGGCGTTCAGATCCCGACCTGGGACAGCCGCCTGATCGATCTCAACAAGGCGTCGGAATCGAAGGATTACTGCGACGAGCTGGCCGGCACCGCCGCCAAGCACGGCCTCGCGATCACCGAGCTCGCCTCCCACATCATCGGCCAGCTGGTCGCCGTGCACCCCGTCTATGACGAACTGATGGACGGTTTCGCCGTTCCGGCCGTCCGCGGCAACCCGAAGGCGCGCCAGGAATGGGCCGTCGACCATCTGAAGCGTTGTGCGAAGGCCTCGAGGAATCTCGGCGTCAAGGCGCATCCGACCTTCTCGGGCGCGCTCGCCTGGCCGTTCCTCTATCCGTTCCCGCAGCGCCCGGCCGGCCTGGTCGAGGAAGCCTTCGCCGAGCTCGGCAAGCGCTGGACCCCGATCCTCGATGTCTTCGAGGAGAATGGCGTCGACGTCGCCTACGAGATCCATCCGAGCGAGGATCTGCATGACGGCATCACCTTCGAGATGTTCCTCGATGAGGTGAAGAACCATCCGCGCGCGAACCTGCTCTACGATCCCTCGCACTTCGTGCTGCAGCAGCTCGACTATCTCGACTACATCGACATCTACCACGAGCGCATCAAGGCCTTCCACGTGAAGGACGCCGAGTTCAACCCGACCGGCCGCCAGGGCGTCTATGGCGGCTTCCAGAGCTGGGTGAACCGCGCCGGCCGCTTCCGTTCGCTCGGCGACGGCCAGGTCGATTTCGGCTCGATCTTCTCGAAGCTGACGGCCTATGACTATGACAGCTGGGCCGTTCTCGAATGGGAATGCGCGCTGAAGCATCCGGAGGACGGCGCGCGCGAAGGTGCGGAGTTCATCAAGCACCACATCATCCGCGTCACCGAACACGCCTTCGACGATTTCGCCGGTTCCGGCACCGACGAGGCGGCCAACCGCCGCATTCTCGGCATCGCCTGAACCCGGCAACGCAGCAAGGATCGGAAAACATCATGGCAATCGGAGCCAGCAAGGAAGAAGCCACCAGCCGTCGCATCCGCCTCGGCATGGTCGGCGGCGGTCAGGGCGCGTTCATCGGCGCGGTTCACCGCATCGCCGCGCGCATCGACGACCAGTATGAGCTCGTCGCCGGCGCGCTGTCGTCGGATCCGGCCCGCGCCAAGGCGTCGGCCAAGGATCTCGGCATCGCCGACGATCGCGCCTACACCTCGTTCGAGGAAATGGCCAAGGCGGAAGCAGCCCGTCCGGACGGCATCGAGGTCGTCTCGATCGTCACGCCGAACCACATGCACGCGCCCGCCGCCAAGGCGTTCCTGAAGGCCGGCATCCACGTCATCTGCGACAAGCCGATGACGCTGACGGTCGACGAGGCGAAGGAACTGGTGGATCTGGTGCAGTCGTCGGGCAAGATCTTCGCCCTGACGCACAACTACACCGGCTATCCGATGATCCGCCAGGCGCGCGCCATGGTCGCCGCCGGCGAGCTCGGCGAGATCCGCCTGGTGCAGGCCGAATATCCGCAGGACTGGCTGACCGAGCGCGCCGAGGCGACCGGCTCCAACAAGCAGGCCGAATGGCGCACCGATCCCGCCCGTACCGGCGCCGGCGGCTGCATCGGCGACATCGGCACCCACGCCTACAATCTCGCCTGCTACGTCTCCGGCCTCGAGCTCGACGAGCTGCTGGCCCAGCTTTCCACCTTCGTCGAGGGCCGCAAGGTCGATGACGACGTGCAGATCCTGCTGAAGTGGAAGGGCGGCGCCAAGGGCATGCTCTGGGCGAGCCAGGTCGCGGTCGGCAACGAGAACGGCCTGAAGCTGCGCGTCTACGGCACCAAGGGCGGCCTGGAATGGACGCAGGCGGACCCGAACTATCTCTGGTTCACCCGCTTCGGCGAGCCGAAGCAGCTCCTGACCCGCAACGGCGCCGGCGCCTGGGCGGAAGGAACCCGCGTCAGCCGCGTGCCCGGCGGTCATCCGGAAGGCTACCTGGAAGGCTTCGCCAACATCTATACCGAAGCGGCCCGCGCCATTCATGCCGCGCGCGACGGCAGCCCGGTCGATCCGGCGGTAAACTACCCGACGGTGCAGGATGGCCTTGTCGGCATGCAGTTCATCCAGGCGGCCGTGGCTTCTTCCGCAGCGGGTAACGTCTGGACCAAGGTCGGCTGACAACCATCACCTGGGGAGGAGAGATGGTGACGACAGCAAGGCCGCCTCTCCTCGAGGCGGTGGAGATCTCGAAGTCGTTCGGACCGGTCGAGGTGCTGGGGGATATCAACCTCGCCCTCGAACCCGGCGAAGTGCACGCCATCATCGGCGAGAACGGCGCGGGAAAATCCACGTTGATGAAGATCCTCGCCGGCCATCTGGCGCCGACGAGGGGAGAGCTGAAGCTCGACGGGACGCCGGCCGTGCTGGCCGGCCCCGTCGACGCGGAAGCGCGCGGCATCGTGCTGGTGCACCAGGAGATCCTGCTCGCACCCGACCTGACCGTTGCGCAGAACATCTATCTCGGCCGCGAGATCCGGAAGGGCCTCTCGGTCGACGACAAGGCGATGAACAAGGGCGCGGCGGAAGCCGTACGCGCGCTCGGCGTCGACATCGACCCGACCATCACGGTCGGCCGGCTCTCGATTGCCCAGCGCCAGCTTGTGCAGATCGCCCGCGCATTGCTGGTGCCGCATCGGGTCGTCATCTTCGACGAGCCGACGGCATCCCTTACGCTGACCGAGACCGAAGCGCTGCTGCGCGTCATTCTCGACATCAAGAAGAAGGGCGCTGCCGTCCTCTTCATCTCGCACCGCCTGCCGGAGGTGAAGGAGATCGCGGACCGGGTGACGGTGCTGCGCGATGGCAAGCTGATCACGACCCGTTCGGCCGAGGGGCTTGAGCCCGTCGACATGGCGCGGCTGATGGTCGGCCGCGACGTCGCCAAGCTTTATCCCGACCGCGTCGCCACCAAGGCGGAGGACTATGCCCTCGAGGTGGAGGCGCTGGACGTGCCCGGCTATGCGCAGGGCGCTTCGTTCAAGCTGAAGCGCGGCGAGATCCTCGGCTTTGCCGGCCTGGTCGGCGCTGGGCGGACCGAATTGCTGGAGGGCGTCGTCGGGCTGCGGCCCGCGCATGGCCGGATGAAGCTGGATGGGAAGCCGGTCCAGTTTGTCACGGTGCGCGACAGCATGCGGGCCGGCATCGTCTATCTGAGCGAGGACAGGAAGGGCAAAGGCCTGCTGCTCGCCCAGAAGCTCGGCATCAATCTGACGCTCGCGGCCCTTGGCCAGTTCCTGCGCGGCATGCTGATCGACCGCCGCAAGGAAGCGCAGGCGCTCGACGACGCCATCGCCGAGTTCGACATCCGCACCCGCGACAAGGAACTGCTCGCCGGCCAGCTTTCCGGCGGCAACCAGCAGAAGCTGCTGCTCGCCAAGATGATGCTGCTCGACCCGAAAATCGTCATCATCGACGAGCCGACGCGCGGCATCGACATTGGCACCAAGGAGCAGATCTACAAGTTCATCGCCGAGCTGGCGCAGAGCGGCAAATCGGTCATCGTCATCTCGTCCGAGATGCAGGAGGTGATCGGCGTCTGCGACCGCATCTTGGTCATGCGTAACGGGCGGATCGTCGGCGAGGTGACCGGCGAACACATGACAGAAGACGAGATCGTCGTCCTGGCGACAGGCGTCACATCGAGGGAGGCCGCCGTCACGGCGGAACACGCATGACCGATACGACGGCCAACAAGACCGCCGCCCGCCGCTCGTTCGGCGACATCGATCTGCGCGCCGTGGCGCCCTTCGTGGCGCTCGCCGTGCTGCTGGTGCTCGGCGCGCTGGTGAACCCCAACTTCCTCGGCCTCGACAACCTGCTGAACGTGCTGACGCGCAGCGCCTTCATCGCGATCATCGCGGTCGGCGCCACCTTCGTCATCTCGGCCGGCGGGCTCGACCTCTCGGTCGGCTCGATGTCGGCCTTCGTCGCCGGCGTCATGATCCTGTTCATGAACACCGGCGTCGTGGCGGGCAGCCTGCCGATGCTGGCTGTCGCCATGCTGCTGGCGCTCGGCATCGGCGCGCTCTGCGGCCTCGCCAACGGCGTCATCACCACGGCGGGCCGGATCGAGCCCTTCATCGTGACGCTGGGCACGATGGGCATCTTCCGCGCGCTGACGATCTATCTCGCCGAGGGCGGCTCGATCGCCATGAAGGCGCCGGACCTGCGCGCCGCCTACCGGCCGGTCTATTTCGGCAACGTCCTCGGCGTGCCGATCCCCGTGCTGGTAATCATAGCGGTAGCGCTGATCGGCGCCTTCCTGCTTTACCGTACCGCCTTCGGCCGCCATGTCATCGCCGTCGGCTCCAACGAGGATGTCGCGCGCTATTCCGGCATTCCGGTCAATCGCGTGCGCACGCTCACCTATGTCATCCAGGGCGTCTGCGTCGCCATCGCCGTGCTCGTCTACGTGCCGCGCCTCGGCGCCGCCACGCCGACGACGGGCCTGCTCTGGGAGCTCCAGGCGATCACCGCCGTCGTCATCGGCGGCACGGCGCTCAAGGGCGGCGTCGGCCGCATCTGGGGCACCATCTGCGGCGCGCTCATTCTCGAAGTGGTCGGCAACATCATGGTGCTGTCCAACTTCGTCAGCGAATACCTCATCGGAGCCGTTCAGGGCGCGATCATCATCATTGCGATGCTGGTCCAGCGTTCCCTGGTCCGGCGGCGGTGAGGGGCAGGGGGAGGCGCAAGGCCTCCCCGCGATAACTGAACAAAAAAGGGAGAGAGAAATGCGGAAGCTTCTATTCGGATCCGTCGCAGCGGGCCTGATGCTCGCCGCCGGCATCGCCCAGGCGCAGGAAACCAAGACGATCGCCGTGTCGATTCCGGCCGCCGACCATGGCTGGACCGGCGGCGTCGTTTACCACGCCCAGGAGCAGGCCAAGCGCCTCGAGCAGCGCTATCCGGGCCTGAAGGTCATCGTGAAGACCTCGCCTGACGGCGCCTCGCAGGCGAACGCGCTGGAGGATCTGACGACCCAGGGCATCGACGCGCTTGTTACTCTGCCGCACAATTCGGACGAGCTGACGGACCCGATCCGTCAGGTCAAGCAGAAGGGCGTGTTCATCACGGTCGTCGACCGCGCGCTCACCGACAACTCGGTCGCCGATCTCTACGTCGCCGGCAACAACCCGGCTCTCGGCCGCGTCGCCGGCGAGTACATCAAGGAAAAACTGAACGGCAAGGGTAACGTCGTCGTCATCCGCGGCCTGCCGATCGTCATCGACGAAGAGCGCAACAAGGGCTTCGACGAGGGTATCGCCGGCAGCGACATCAAGGTTCTCGATCGCCAGTTCGGCAACTGGAGCCGCGACGACGCCTTCAAGGTCATGCAGGACTACCTGTCGAAGTACCCGCAGATCGACGCCGTCTGGACGCAGGACGACGACATGGCCGTCGGCGTGCTCGAGGCCATCAACCAGGCCAAGCGCACCGACATCCAGTTCGTCGTCGCCGGCGCCGGCATGAAGGACATGATCAAGAAGGTCATGGATGGCGACAAGATGATTCCGGTCGACATCCTCTATCCGCCGGCGATGGTCGCCGTCGCGATGGACCTGACGGCCGCCGGTCTCTACGACCACCTGCCGGTCCGCGGCAGCTACATCCTCGATGCCACGCTGGTGACCAAGGACAACGCCAAGGACTTCTACTACCCCGACTCGCCGTTCTAAGTCGGCTCGACGTTTCTCCCTCTCCCGCTTGCGGGAGAGGGCTGGGGTGGGGAGCTTTTCGAGCGGCGGTGCGTCTCTCGATCTGGTCAAGCGAGCCACTAATCCGACCCTCTCCCGCCCTGCGGGGGAGGGCTTTTTGTTTGCGCAGGCGCTGAAGTCGCCCATATTGGACGCCCCAACTGCGCTGTCGTCTGCGAAGCGAGATGTATTTCAGCGGCGGCCAGAACCTCACTCGGCTTACGACGCGGCGCGGATGGATGGATCCCTGCGTCCGCAGGGATGACGACCGAGGTTGTTGAGCGTCCCTACCGCCCGCCGTCGCCATTTCCATGTCGTGCATTCCAAGCACACCGGCTTGCACCCTGCTCGATCTACCACTTCGGCGGTATCACTCCGTCCGCTTAGGCCTCGCCGGTTGGACACTGCCCAGACTCCCAACCTCGCCGTCATCCCTGCGAAAGCAGGGATCCATGCAGCCGTGAAATCGCAGGCTCGCACTCCGCTTTGCGAGCGCACCAACGCCCCAACATGCTGAGGAGGCCCGGAGGGCCGTCTCGAAGCACGCACGGCGTGCATGCCAAAAGAGTCGGCGGCCCGGATGTCGTGCGTCCTTCGAGACGCCTTGCCTGGGCAAGGCTCCTCAGGATGTTGGACATCGGAGCCTGGCACGACCTTCTTGCCGACAATAGCCTACAGCGGCAGCAGGTCCGTGTTCTTGACCTCTTCCATCACCGCGTAGGTGTGCGTCTCGCGGACGCCCGGCAGTGACAGCAGGCTATCGGAGAGGAAAGCGCGATAGGCGTTCATGTCGCTGACCCGTGCCTTGATCAGGTAGTCGAAGCCGCCGGCCACCATGTGGCACTCCATCACCTCCGAAGCCCGCCGGACCGCGGTGGCGAAATGGTCGAAGACGTCCGGCGTCGTCCGGTCAAGCTTGACCTCGACGAAGACCAGCAGGCCGAGATCCAGCTTTTCCGCCGAAAGCCGGGCGTGATAGCCCTCGATATAGCCTTCGCGCGTCAGTCGCTTGACGCGGTCCGCCGTCGCGGTCGGCGACAGGTTGACCTTGGCGGCGAGCTCCAGCGTGGTGATGCGGCCATCCGCCTGCAGAGCCTTCAGGATGGCGCGGTCGATGCGGTCCATGGATGTCGGGTCTCGTGATCGTCAGCGCGAAGGCAGCGTCGCCAGGAAATCGGCGATGGCTTCGTTGAAGAGGGCAGGCCGCTGCAGCGGCGCGAAATGGGTGACGCCTTCGAGAATCTTCAGGCGGCCCTCCGGCAGCGTCTGCGCCAGATATTCCGCGTGCTCGATCCGGATGAACTCGTCCTCGGCGCTCTGGCAAACCGTAACCGGCGTGTCGATCGCGGCGAGGTCGTCGGCGCCATATTCGGGCTGGGTCTGCTGCATCAGGCCGACGGCGCCGGAGAAGGCTTTGAAATCGTCCGGCGTCGCGGAAAGCGCGGCATAGTCGGCGACATGCCGGCTGAAGCAGCGGTCGATCACCGGCGTGCCCACGAAGGGCTTGGTGCCGCTCGAATCCATGTTGCAGGCGAAGAAGAACACGCCGGCGACCCGCTCGGGATGGCGGCGCGCCAGCACCAGTCCGGTGCAGGCGCCGTCGCTCCAGCCGATGATCGCCGCCTTCGTCACACCGAGCCGGTCCATCACCACCAGCACGTCCGATGCCATCAGATCATAGGAATAGGGCTGCTGGCCGTCGCGCGTGCTGCGGCCGTGGCCGCGGCTGTCGACCACGATGGCGCGGTAGCCGGCGTCGACCAGGGCCGGAACCTGATGGTTCCAGTTGCCGCTGTGGCCGAGGCCGCCATGCAGCAGGATCACCGGCGCGCCTTCGCCATAGCTTGCGCACCAGATCCGCGCGCCTTCGTTCTCGACGATCCAGGTCGCGTCGGTGACCGGCAAAGGCGAGGTGCCGTCCGCCGCAAATTGCACCAGTTCGTCGTCGCGAAACGGCACGGAAAAGCCTCCCCGATGAGATGAACAGAGAGACTAGTGAATATCCCGGAAAATTGCCAATCGGCCGCGAGAGTCACGGAAATGGCCTCCATCAAACCCGAAAGCAGCGTTTCGGTTGGCGATATCCTGCGGACTTCGCAATCCGGAGTTCTCCATGCCGACCGCCGCCTTCGAACCTTTCCGCGCCCCCTTTGCCGGCGATGACGCCGCGTTGATCCGTCATGCGATCCGCGGCGCCATGCTGGACGCGAGCGCCGAGGCGCGCATCGACCGCCGCGCCACGGCCTTCATCGAAGCGATCCGCGGCCAGTCCGGCGCGGTCGGCGGCATCGAGGACTTCCTGCGCGAGTTCGGGCTTTCGACCCGCGAGGGGCTGGCGCTGATGGTGCTGGCCGAAGCGCTTCTGCGCGTGCCGGACGCGGCGACGCAGGACCGCCTGATCGAGGACAAGCTCGGCGGCGCCGACTGGAGCGAGCATAGCGGCAAGGCCGAAGGCTGGTTCGTCTCCGCCTCGACCTGGGCGCTGGGGTTGTCGGCGCGCATCGTGACGCCGACGGACAGCGCCGACGGCATCATCGCCGGCCTGGTCAAGCGCGTCGGCACGCCGACCGTCCGCACCGCGACCCGTCAGGCGATGCGCTTCCTCGGCTATCACTTCGTGCTCGGCCAGACCATCCAGGACGGGCTGAAGCGGGCGAAGACGCTGGAGAAGCAGGGCTTCCGCTATTCCTACGACATGCTGGGCGAGGGCGCCCGCACGGCGGAGGACGCGGAGCGCTATTTCGCGAGCTACGCGATGGCGATCGACGCCATCGGCAAGGCGGCGGGCAAGAAGGCGCTGCCGGATCGTCCCGGCATCTCGGTCAAGCTTTCCGCGCTGCATCCCCGCTACGAGGCCGTCAACCGGGACCGCGTCCTGGCGGAACTTGTGCCGCAACTGGTCAAGCTGGCGGCGCAGGCGAAGGGCTATGACCTGAATTTCACCGTCGATGCCGAGGAGGCGGACCGGCTGGAGCTGTCGCTCGACGTCATCGCGGCGGCGTTCGCCCATCCGTCGCTTGCCGGCTGGGACGGCTTCGGGCTCGCCATCCAGGCCTATCAGAAGCGCGCGGCCGCGGTGATCGACTGGATCGGCGAACTGGCGCAAAAGCTGGACCGCAAGATGATGGTGCGCCTGGTCAAGGGCGCCTATTGGGACACCGAGGTCAAGCGGGCGCAGGAGCGCGGGCTCGACGACTACCCGGTGTTCACCCGCAAGGCCGCGACCGACCAGAACTACCTGTTCTGCGCGCGGAAGCTGCTCGATCTCAGGCCACGCATCTTCCCGCAATTCGCCACCCACAATGCGCTGACCGTCGCCACCATCCTGGAGATGGCCGGCGAGGCGACCGGCTTCGAGTTGCAGCGGCTGCACGGCATGGGCGAGGCGCTGCACAAGGCGGTGCACGAGAGCGTGCCGACCGTCTCGACCCGCATCTACGCGCCGGTCGGCGGTCACCGCGACCTGCTCGCCTATCTGGTGCGCCGCCTGCTGGAGAATGGCGCGAACTCGTCGTTCGTGGCGGTGGTCGGCGATCGGTCCGTGCCGATCGCCGGCCTGCTGGCGCGGCCCGACACGACGCTGGAGGGCGGCGCCCGCGCCCGCAACCGCAACCTGCCCATGCCCGCCGACCTCTATGGCGCGAGCCGCAGGAACTCGGCCGGGGTGGAATTCGGCCATGCGGCGACGCTTTCGGCGCTGCTCGACGGGCTGAGAGCGGAAGACGGCACGGCGCTGGCGGCGAAGCCGATCGTCGCGGTCGCGATCGGCGAGGCGAAGCCGGCGCCGGTGCTGAGCCCGGTCGACGGCCGCACCGTGGTGGGTTCGGTCGCGGATCTCCCCGTCGGGACGGTCGATGCCGTCCTGCAGGCGGGGCAGGCGGCATTCCGGAGCTGGTCGGCGACGCCGGCCGAGGATCGCGCCAGGATCCTGGAGAAGATGGCGGATCTGCTGGAGGCGAACCGCGACAGGCTGATGAGCCTGCTTTCCCGCGAGGCCGGCAAGACCCTGCCGGACGGGCTCTCCGAAGTGCGCGAAGCGACGGATTTCTGCCACTACTACGCCGCAGAGGCGCGCCGGCACTTCGCCGAGCCGATCCGGATGCCGGGGCCGACCGGCGAGCGCAACGAGCTCAGCTATCGCGGCCGTGGCGTCTTCGTCGCCATCTCGCCGTGGAATTTCCCGCTCGCGATCTTCCTGGGCCAGGTGACGGCGGCGCTCGCCGCCGGCAACACCGTCATCGCCAAGCCGGCCGAGCAGACGCCGATCATTGCCTTCGAGGCCATCCGGCTGCTGCATGAGGCGGGCGTCCCCGTCGCCGCCTGCCAGCTCGCGACCGGCGACGGCCGCGTCGGCGCCGCGCTTGTTAGCCATCCGTTAACCGCCGGCGTCGCCTTCACCGGCTCGACCGAGACTGCCTGGTCGATCAACCGGGCGCTCGCCGCGAAGAAGGGGCCGATCGTGCCGCTGATCGCCGAGACGGGCGGCCTGAACGCCATGATCGTCGACGCGACCGCCCTGCCGGAGCAGGTGACCGACGACGTCATCGCCTCGGCCTTCCGCTCGGCCGGCCAGCGCTGCTCGGCGCTGCGCATCCTCTACCTGCAGGAGGATGTCGCCGACCGGATGCTGGAGATGATCGAGGGCGCCGCCGCCGAACTCACGGTCGGCGACCCGCGCCAGCCTTCGGTCGACCTCGGCCCGGTGATCGACGCCGAGGCGAAGGCCAATCTCGACCGCCATGTCGCGGCGATGAAGAAGAGCGAGAGGATCCGCTTCGAGGGCAGGGTGCCGAATGCCGGCACCTATGTCGCCCCCACCATCGTCGAGCTCAAGGACGCCAGGACGCTCGACCGCGAGGTGTTCGGGCCGATCCTGCATGTCGCGCGCTGGAAGGCGAAGGAGCTCGACAAGGTGATCGAGCAGGTCCAGGCCACCGGCTACGGCCTGACGCTCGGCATCCACAGCCGCATCGACGAGACGGTCGACGCCATCGTCGAGAAGCTCGCCGTCGGCAATGTCTACGTGAACCGCAACGTCATCGGCGCCGTGGTCGGCACGCAGCCCTTCGGCGGCTCCGGCCTATCCGGCACCGGCCCGAAGGCCGGCGGCCCCAATTACCTGCTCCGTTTCGCCGAGGAGCAGGTCGTCTCCGTCAACACCGCAGCCGCCGGCGGCAACGCCTCGCTGATGGCGATGGGCGACAGCTGAGGCAGCGCGGCGCCCCGGCGAATTCGCTCGGCCGTGCAGGGATTTGGCCCGTCGTCTTCGACGGGCCGAACCGGCATGGGAGAAAATCCGGCCCGCGAGCGGGCGGAGGGGAACGGTCGCGCGCCTTCCCCGTTTCTTCCAGGCGGCGCGGGGGCGAAAAGATGATAGGATCCCGATGACGCAGGGGATTCCTTTGAATTCGTGGGGCGCGTTGTATGCCGTACGTCATCTGCTATAAGCACGCGCGGCCGCCGGTACGTGCGGTGAACGAGATGACCAGTTCATGACTCTGAATGCGCAGGGTTCCGGAACCGGAACCCCAACTCCGGGCCTGGCCAGCGATGCGCCGACCGGATCGGCCTCCGACGAAAACGGCGTCGGCGGCCCGGTAGCTCATGCTGGCCTGTTCACGCTCGCGCTCGGCTCCGTCGGCGTTGTCTATGGCGACATCGGCACCAGTGTCATCTACGCCCTTCGCGAAGCGCTGCACGCGGCCCAGAAGGCGCATGGCGAGCTCATCCGCGAGGATGTGATCAGCGTCATTTCCTTGATCATCTGGACGCTGACGATCATCGTCACGCTCAAATATGTCGTTATTTTGCTGCGCGCCGACAACAATGGCGAGGGCGGCACGCTTTCGCTGATGGCGCTGGCGAGCCGCACCATGGGCAAGTCGGCGCCCATCGTCTTCGTGCTCGGCGTGGCCGGCGCGGCGCTGTTCTACGGCGACGCGGTGATCACGCCGGCGATCTCGGTGCTCTCCGCCGTCGAGGGCCTCACCTTGGTGACGCCCGCCTTCGACAATTACGTGCTGCCAATCACGATCGCCATCATCGCGGCGCTGTTTCTGGTCCAGCGCTACGGCACCGCCAAGGTCGCCGCCTGGTTCGGGCCGATCACCGCCGTCTGGTTCATCGTCATGACCATCGGCGGCTTCCTGCACATCGCCGACGATCCCGGCATCTTCGCCGCGCTGAACCCCTATCACGCCGTCCGCTATGTCACGACGCATGGCCACACCAGCCTTCTCGTCATCGGCGCCGCCTTTCTGTCGGTGACCGGCGCCGAGGCGCTCTATGCCGATCTCGGCCATTTCGGCCGCCGGCCGATCCAGGCCGCCTGGCTCGCCTTCGTCTTCCCGGCCCTGACCGCCAACTATCTGGGGCAGGGCGCGCTGGTGCTCGCCAATCCGGCAGCGATCCAGAACCCGTTCTACCTGCTGTTTCCGGAATGGGCGCTGCTGCCGGTCGTGCTGCTCGCGACCATGGCGACCGTCATCGCCTCGCAGGCGGTCATCACCGGCGCCTTCTCGATGACGCGCCAGGCGATCCAGCTGAAGCTGCTGCCGCGCATGGAGATCGAGCACACCTCGGAAACCCATGTCGGCCAGATCTACATGCCGCAGGTCAACACGCTGCTGATGATCGCCGTGCTGGTGCTGGTCGTCATGTTCGGTTCGTCGAGCAAGCTCGCCACCGCCTACGGCATCTCGGTCACGGCCGAAATGGTCATCACCGCCTGCCTCGCCTTCATCGTCATCTGGCGCTTCTGGCGCTGGCCGCTCTGGGTATCGGCGCTGCTGATCGCGCCGTTCCTGGTCATCGACCTCGTCTTCTTCGGCGCCAACCTGCTGAAGATCACCGAAGGCGGCTGGCTGCCGATCCTGTTCGCCTTCACGATCATGTTCATCATGCGCTGCTGGGTGCGCGGCACGCGCATCCTGTTCGACAAGAGCCGCCGCAACGACGTGCCCCTGAGCGAACTGGTGAAGAACCTCGAGAAGAGCAGCGTCGTCCGCGTTCCCGGCACGGCGGTGTTCCTGACCTCGGATCCCGAGACGGCGCCGTCCTCGCTGCTGCACAGCCTGAAGCACTATCGCGTGCTGCATCAGAAGAACGTGCTGCTGACCGTCGTCACCAGCAACACGCCGCGCATCGAGGATGCCGACCGCATCCGCATCGAGCCGATCAACGACAGCTTCACGCGCATCTTCATGAGCTTCGGCTACATGGAGACGCCGAACGTGCCGAAGGCGCTCAGCCTCTGCCGCAAGCAGGGCTGGAAATACGACATCATGTCGACGTCGTTCTTCCTTTCGCGCCGCTCGATCAAGCCGGCGAGCCACCACCTGTTCTCGCGCATCCAGGACAAGCTGTTCATCAAGCTCGCCATCAACGCCAGCGACGCGACGGAATATTTCCATATTCCCACCGGCCGCGTCGTCGAGATCGGCACCCAGATGTCGATCTGATCTCTGCTAGGGCGTCGTGCGGACGCCGGATGGCTACGAACAAGAAGGCCGCCACGAGCTATCTCGGGCGGCCTTTTTGCGACCGGCTGGCAGCAATTCGAAGGTCTGACATTGGGGAAGAGAACGGGCTGATCTTCAACTGCCATCGGCCGGTTTCCAAAGCGGGTCTATGCGCCTTCCTTCCCTAGTTGCTGTACGTACGTTTCGACCATGAAGGTGGCCATGGCGCCCGCCATGTTGACTGCTAGTGCCGCGTGGCGGGCCGAGGGTCTAACGGGAATCTTGCCGCCGGGGGCATGCGCGTCTGAGAACCTGTTGCGCAGTGTGCCGATGCCATTGACCAAGTTCATTGCACCGCCGAGTATCATCCTGATCGGCTCCTCAATGTGCTGGTCCGGCGCCATGTTGAGTTCGCGAGCCGCCAAGCCATACAGTTTAGGCAGGTCGTCCTTATAGCCGTACCGTATCCCGCATTCGTCCAGCACTCGCTTGCAGACGGTTTCAAGCAGAGTGCGCGCGACCGTTATTGCACCTTCTGGATCGGCGGCCCGGCGAGACAAGGCCTTGGCCCACACCGCATGTACGCCATCGGCGTCAAAGGACGCCAATGCTTCACCTGCGACGGCGTCAATTGGTGCCCGGTTCGCCCCTTCAAGGTGCTCGATGATCGGCGTGAACGCGCTGCTGATGATTTGTCGACACTCGGCATACGAGCCGGCCTGACTTTTGATGAATGGCCAGAACGCGCTCAGGTTGCGGTAGGTTCGGACAAATGACGGAAGCAACATCTTCAAGGTATCATCGGCCATGAAATCCCGGCGCAGGTATTCATAGACGCGATTGTCTGCAGATCCGCCTGTCGCAGAGTCAATCAGTATGCCCTCCATCATCGTCACTCGCTCGATGATGCTCTCCGGAAGGTCCTCGACATCCATGATTTCAATACACCGAACCGAGCATGATTTCTCCTCCAGACTCGCCTCACCTAGATTGAGTTGGTGACGAGCTACGAACAAGGCCGAATTGGCTACGGACAACAAGGCCGCCACTGCTATCGAGGGCGGCCCTTTTGTTGGCGAGCTGGCGACGCGGTGTACTGAGTCGGGAATGTCTGGCACGGGGTCGGAAGATGACAGGCCGCTTAAGATAGCAAAGGTGTATAGCGGAAGATCATTCCAGTCGTTGCGGCTGGCCGAGGCGTCCAATATTTAGTGGTCGGATCAACTATTCGTCTAGATCTCTGATGACGCCTTTAGAATTGAGCAGAGCATGCTTCCCCAAGAATTTGATAAGAACGGTCTCTATTTTCAGGCACATGTCAGGGTCAGGAATGGCCAAGAATGCGCCGCGCACGACCAGCGGTGCCTGAAACCAAAATCGTGTCTTATGATCCTTCACTCGAGTTCTAACGTTCTTGCTTGACTTGCCAACGTATACGGGGCGGTCGGTAACGTCATAGAATACGTAAACGCCGCTTTGCTCTGGAACCGTCTCTAGATCACTGGGTGTAAAGTCTACCCAGTCGTAGCCAGCGATCGGCATCGACTGCTCGGCGATTTCTGTCTGGATGGCTTCTGGAATAGCTTCGTTCAATGCAGCGGCTAGCCTATCTCGTGTTTCCTTCTTAGGTGATGCAGTATTTCCCTTAACAATATTCCAGATGCCAGTGTAGGTAATACCCGTCCGTGCGACCAAATCCTGGATTCTAATTCCTTTGGCCGACATTTCGGTATTTAGCCACTCGCCAAAGGCAGACTGCTTCTGATCTGCAATGGTCGCTTCGTCTTCAAAGAGCTCATCAAGCGTGTTTGTCATTTTAGCATGCTGCCTCAGTGAGTCTATATTATGGTCGCTTTCTAGCGCGTAGATTGAAACGGTATGAAACGTATAGATTTGGTGCGCCGGGGTCCACATATGAAGCGCAACTTATCGGCAGAATGGCCGCACTAGATACACAGTTTTTGCACTGCAACGTTTGAAATGGGGTCGTGAGCGAACTTTGTGCTTACGCGGGATTTGCTGCAGCCGTTGCATGAGGGTGTCATAGGCCCGATCTAGTCGTCACTCCACCAACGCTTCCGCCGCCTTCTTCTGCCTCGGCCTCACCAAAAAGATTAGCAGCGCGACAAAGCCGACCGCCACCGTGACGGGCAGGGCCTCGGGGCCGAACAGGTCGATCAGGAAACCGATCGGCGTCGAGCCGATCACCGAGCCGGCCGAATAGGCCATGGCGAAGCCGGTCGAGACCACTGCCAGGCGCTGGCCGCGAAAATCCTGGCCGATCAGCACGATGCCGAGCGTATAGAGGCCGGATACCGTGCCGCCGGCGATGAAGACCACGGGTTCGAGCAGGAACGTGTTGCCCATGACAAAGGGGAAGGCGAGGGTGCTGATGACGGCGAGGCCGGCCGTGCCGATCAGCGTCAGCCGGCGGCCGTGCCGGTCGGCGAACCAGCCGAGCGCCACGATCAGCACGGCCTCGCCGAGGCTGAACACCGCGACGAGACGCGAGGCGCCGGCCTCGTTCAGGCCATGCGCCAGGCCATAGAGCGGCAGCAGGCTCTGCATCGCCGTTTCGCCGATGCCGGTCAGGAAGGTGGCGGCGATCCGGTTGCCGGCGAAGGCGAGCGCCATCCGGAGCATAGGGACGTCGCCGCTCTCCTTCTCGGGCTGGAGCGTTTTCGAACGAATTGGACATGGGTTCGCGCGACGAAACCGCGACCCAACAAGGAGCCGGAGTCGCCGGCCCGGCGCTACTTGCCCGCCGCGAACGGGTCGCTGGATCCGGCCGCTGCCCTGGCCGGGCGCATCAGGAAGACGAGGAGGGCGATGAAGCCGGCGGCGACGGCCACCGGCAGCGCCTCGACGCCGAACAGGTCGATCAGGTAGCCGATCGGCGTCGCGCCGATCACCGAGCCCGCCGAATAGGACATGCCGAACCCGGTCGAGACGATGGCCAGGCGCTGGCCGCGAAAATCCTGGCCGATCAGCACGATGCCGAGCGTGTAGACGCCGGCGATGGTGCCGCCCGCCAGGAACAGGGCGGGTTGCAGCAGCAGATCGTGGCCCATCGCGAAGGGCAGGGTGGCGGTGGAGACGATCGCGACCAGCGTGGCGCCGATCAGCACCGCGCGCCGGCCGTAGCGGTCGGCGAGCAGGCCAAGCCCGATCACCAGCACCGCCTCGCCGAGCGCGAAGGTTGCGACGAGGCCCGAGGCGGCGGCGTCGGACAGGCCGTGCGCCGTGCCATAGAGCGGCAGCAGGCTCTGCATCGCCGTCTCGCCGATCCCCGAAATGAAGGCGACGAGCAGGATGGTGCCGGCAAGCGTGATGGCGACGCGGAGGTTGCCGACGCCTTCGAAGGCGGCCTCGTCCGCCGCCTCGTGCGGCGGCAGCGGACGGGCGGGGATCGAGACGGAGAGGATGGCGCCAAGGGCGAGCGGCACCATGGCGGCGACCAGCGGCAGCGAGCCCTCGACGCCGGTCAGTCCCAGGGCGAGCGGGCCGAGGAACTGGCAGATGGCATAGAGCGTGCCCGAGCCGGCGATGATGCGGCCGCGGTTGCGGTCGTCGACCTCGCCGTTCAGCCAGATCTCGGTTGTCGTCCATAGCGCCGAGAAGCAGGTTCCCATCACGAAGCGGGCGGCGAACCAGACGAAGACATGGTCGAACAGCAGGATCGCGCCGAAGGCGAGGAACGGGATGAAGAAGAACAGACCGATCAGCCTGCCGATGCCGAGCCGGTCGATCGCCTGCGGCAGGAAATGGCCGAAGAACAGGATGCCGACGCCGGCGAGCGAGGCGTTGAGGCCGATCAGCCAGTTCGCCAGCTCGCGCTTTTCCAGCGCCAGCGAGAAGAACGGATAGCTGTAGCCATAGAGAAGCGCCTCGGCGCCGATCAGGAACAGGATGCCGGCGACGCGCCAGAACCGCATGGTGATGTCCTCGGGTCGTCGGCCGTCGCGGTCAGGGCGTGGAGGGGTCGGTGAGGCCGAGCTCGGCGAACGAGACCGACCATCCGCCGGACTGGCCGTCGCGGCCGGGCGTATAGGTCGCGCCGTCGAACAGGGCCGCGGTCCACTTCTCGCACAGCCGCTGCGCGTAGATCACCGGCATTTCGTGGCTGTGCGGCTCCTTCGTCATCTCGGCGAAGACCGGATCGTTGTGCGGGGCGATCCAGCCCTGACGGTCGGGCGACAGGTGGACGGCGCGCTCGGGATTGGCGGCGATCTTGTTGTAGCCCTGGATGGTGTTCGCCGACATGTTCTGCCAGGCGTTGGCGCATTTGTGCAGGAGGCGCTCGAAATCGGCGCGGTCCTTCACCTCATAGGGCTCGCAATGGAAGTGGCGCTGGCAGAGATCCTTGACCAGCATGCCGAAGGCGAAGGCGTCCGACGTCGTGTTGATCGCCAGGAAGGGCGTGCTCAGCGACGGGTCGTAGAGCGGATCCGCGACGACGGCCGCATGGCGGCAGAAGGCGACCGGGAAGAACTCGTAGATGGTCATCTGCCCGGTGACGGGGCATTTGATCTCGAAGGGAATCGCGATGGTCTGGCTGTTGATCAGCGCGCCCGCGCTGTCGGCAAAGCCCGCCTCGACCATGATCTCGCCGAGCCGCCGGAGCTCGCCGACCGAATCGGTGAAATCGCCCGGCTCGCTCGGAACGATGGCCATGTAGCCGGTCTTGCTGTGGGCATCGACGCCCTCGCGGAAAGTCTCGAGCGCTTCCAGGAACTGGTAGCCGTTGCGGACATGCGCGACGGTATAGCGGCCGAGCTGGAATTCCCGCTTGCCCGCCGAACAGCGCAGGTCCGTGTCCAGCCATCGGTCGAATGCCTCTGTCGGCACAATCCCCCTCTGCTGGTGAAACGGACAAGCGGCCGGCGCCGCCTCGTCCGTCGAAGCCGGCAGATCTGTCCCCCGACGCATGTCATGCTCCTACGCACGAAAAATCACTCAGCCCAGTCCGCATCATTGCGAATTGGAGCGAGTGATTTAGCGATATCAAAACCATAGTTTACGGTCCGTAGACGAGCAACACGACGGTCCCGGCAGCGCCATCGAATGGCCGCTTTGGAGAGGGAAAGTCCAGGTATTCTCTGGGGTCTTCGGTTTTGCGCGGCCCTGTTGCTATCGCTGAAGATCAGGCCGACGCAGCAACCTTTCGAGGATTGATTAAAAACCGAATCAATCCGTTTAAGCGTCTCTAAAATGTTGGGTGCAATGGTCCCGGCTGAATGAACAGGGTCGATTCCGCAATGTCTCATCCCATCGCCGGGCGCATCACGCTGAACCTCGTGGCAGGTATCCTCGTCACGATTCTGACGGTCACGGTCGCCGTCTGGTGGATGGCCGAGAAGCAGAACAAGCAGGCCCAGGAGAACACCGGCACGATGGTGACCGGCGGCATCGTCGCCATGGAGGACAACGTCAAGGCGTTCGCCAACGACTATGCCTGGTGGGAGGCCGGCTACAACGCCTACATGGCCGGCGACGAGAAGTGGGTGGACGAGAACTTCGGTTCCGGCATCCGTGACACCCAGATCTCCGACATCCTCGTCATCATCGATCCGAAGGGGGAGATCCCCTACGCCTGGTCGATCGATGATCACCGTGGCACGCCGCGCGAGATCTTCTCGCCGGAAATCCGCGCCAAGATCGCCAAGCTCGCCGAGGGCATGCCGGTGGTGAACGAGGCCGCCCGGCCCGCCTATTTCCGCGTCGGCGACGACATCATGCTGATCGCGGTTGCCCGCATCGCGCCGGTCTCGCGCGCTTCCGAGGTGGACCCCGCGACCTTGCCCTTCCTGGTCCAGGGCATCTACCTGAACCATCAGCGCCTGTTCGACCTTGGCCGCCAGTTCCTGATCGACGACCTCGAGATCGACCACTCGGCCAATGCGTCCGCCGCGGTCGAGGACGGCTTCCCGCCGATCCGCGATTTTGATGGCAACATCATCGGCGCCTTCGTCTGGACGCCGCCGACGCCCGGCTTCGCCGTGCTGCGCAACGTCGTGGCGCCGATCGCCGGCGGCCTGCTCGTCTTCTGCCTGATCGCGATGTGGACCGTTCTCCGGGCCCGCCGGCTGGCGCTGTCGCAGGCCCTGAGCGAGCGGCAGGCCGTCGAGGCGGCGCGTACCGACAGCCTCACCGGCCTCACCAACCGCTTCGGCTTCAACGAATTGAGCGCCAGCGCCTCCTTTGAGGAGGCCTGCGCCAAGGGCGAGGCCGCGATCATCTATCTCGACATCAACGGCTTCAAGTCGGTGAACGACTCGATCGGTCACCAGGGCGGCGACGAGCTGGTGGGCATGCTGGCCGACCGCCTGTCGATGATCCTGCCGCCGGACGCCCGCTTTGCCCGCGTCGGTGGCGACGAATTCGCCGTGGCTCTGACCGGGCGTGCCGCGCTCGGCGCCGTCGCCGGCGTCGCCTCGGCCATGGTGCATGCGCTCGACCAGTCCTTCACGGTCGGCGGGTTCCAGTTCCAGGTGACGGCGGCCGTCGGCTACGCGATCTCCGATGGCGGCGACGTGACGCCGGCCGAACTGCTGCGCCGTGCCGACCTTGCCATGTACCAGGCGAAGAACGCCGCCGAGCGCGACGCCGTGCCCTATCATCCGGGTCTCGAAACCGGCGCGCTGCATCGCAAGCGGCTCGGCATGGCGCTGCGCGGCGCGATCGAGGCCAACGAGCTGTCGGTCGTCTACCAGCCGATCGTCCGCGCCAGCGATCTCGCCATCGTTTCGGTCGAGGCGCTGGTCCGCTGGGACTCGAAGGAGTTCGGTCGCGTCTCGCCGGTCGACTTCATCCCGGTCGCCGAGGAGACCGGCGCGATCCACGACATCGGCAAGTTCGTGTTCCAGCGCGCCTGCCAGGACATGGTCGACTGGCCGGGCCTGAAGATGTCGATCAACGTCTCGCCGGCGCAGCTGCGCGATCCGAGCTTCGCCAACGATCTCGGCGCCATCGCCCGCCGGCACGACGTGGTGCCGAACCGCTTCAAGCTGGAGCTCACCGAAGGCCTGCTGGTCCGCAATCCGACCATCGCCAAGCGCAAGCTGGCCCGCCTGAAGTCGATGGGCTTCGGCCTTTCGCTCGATGATTTCGGCACCGGCTTCTCCTCGATCGGCTATCTGCGCCAGTTCCCGTTCGACTGGCTGAAGATCGACAAGTCGTTCATCTCGGAACTCGGCAGCAACCCGACCGCCAACGCGCTGATCCAGTCGATGATCGCGCTCGGCGACGCCATGGACATCGCCGTCGTCGCCGAGGGCATCGAGACGGTCGAGCAGTTGCAGCTTCTCCGCCTGCTGCAATGCGAATTCGTCCAGGGCTACTACCTGGCGAAGCCGATGCCGGCGGCTGGCATCACCGCCCTCCTGGCCGAGCTCGGCGAGAGCCGCCGCATCCTGCCGGAGCTGGATCTGGGCGGCTATGAGCCGAGCCGGCCGGTGCTGACGATCCAGTCCTGACCGCCGCCATCTGGCTTCGGCGGCCGGGCTTTGCAATAAACGGGAGAATCGGCTGGGGGGAAGCAGGTGAGGGACGTTCTGACGGCGGAGGAGGCGCGCCGAATCGCGCTGGCCGCGCAGGGCTTCGGCGGACGCCGGAATGCCGAGCTTTCATCCTGGCGCCAGATCGCGCCGGCGATCCGCCGCATGGGGCTGCTGCAGCTCGATTCCGTCAACGTGCTGGTCCGCTCGCACTACCTGCCGACCTATAGCCGCATCGGCGCCTACGACCGCGCCGCGCTCGATGCCCGCGCCTTCGCCGGCGGCAGGAAGCGGGCGATGTTCGAGTATTGGGCGCATGAGGCGTCGCTGCTTCCGCTGGACCTGCATCCCTGGATGCGCTGGCGCATGCGCCGCGCCGCCGCCGGCATCGGCATCTATTCCGGCATCGCCAAGTTCGCGATCGAGAATCGCGACTATGTCCGCGCCGTCGTTGACGAGATCGGCCGACGCGGCCCGCTGGCGGCGAGCGAGCTTGATGATCCCGGCACCCGCAGCGGGCCCTGGTGGGGCTGGCACAAGGGCAAGACCGCGCTCGAATATCTGTTCTGGGCCGGCGAGGTCACGACCGGACAGCGCCGCGGCTTCGAACGGGTCTATGACCTGCCCGAGCGCGTCATCCCGAGCGAGATCGGCGCCGCGGCGACGCCCGACGAACCCGACGCCATCCGCGCCTTGACGCTGGCCGGCGCACGGGCGCACGGCGTGGCGACCGAGGTCGACATCCGCGATTATTTCCGCCTGCCCAACGCCGAGACGCGCACCGCGCTGCGCGAGCTGGTCGAGGAGGGCGCGCTCGTTCCGGTCCGGGTCGATGGCTGGCAGCAGGCCGCGTATCTCGCGGCCGACGCGGAGATTCCGGCGCGCGCGACGCCGACGGCGCTGCTGTCGCCCTTCGATCCGCTCGTCTGGCATCGCCCACGCACCGAGCGGATCTTCGATTTTCATTATCGCCTGGAATTCTACACGCCGGAGCCGAAGCGCACCTTCGGCTATTTCGTCATGCCGTTCCTGCATCGCGGCCGTCTGGAGGCGCGGGTCGATCTCAAGGCGGATCGCGCCGCCGGCCGCCTGCGTGTCCTCGGCGTCTTTGCCGAGGAGGGGCTGCGGCGGCCGGACGCCATGCTGGAAGCGCTCGCGGCGGAGCTACGCCATCTGGCGACCTGGCTCGGCCTTGCGGATGTCGACGTGGAGTCCGGTGCGCCGCTGGCTGTTATCCTGAAAGGTTATTCCACCTAGGTTGTGATTCCGTTGCGTATCGCAGGAATGAGTTGTAGTCCGGAGCCTGCGTGCCGGTTCGTGTTGCGAAGGGCGTTTCGTTAGCCGTGTCATGAGTTTCTTCAAGGGATCCACATTCCGCTTCGCGTTCCGCGTCGCCGTGCCAGTGCTGCTGGTGCTGGCGGGCTCGATCATGTTCATGCTCTTCACGCTGAACGAGATGGCGGGAGAGGTGGACCGGATCGACGATGCGGCGATCGAGCGCTCCGTCAGCGCCTCGCTGCATTCCCTGCAGCGGCGGCTGCGCGACACCCATGGCGACTATGCCGTCTGGGATGATGCGGCGGCGAAGCTCTACGGTCAGGTCGATCAGGATTTCGCGATCAGCAACTACAAGGACGGCACCCGCTCGGGCGTGTTCTTCGACGCCGCCTACCTGCTCGACGAAAAGGGCCAGGCGGTCTTCTCGTTCCGACGCGGCGGCGTGGCGCCGCGCGGCGCGCTGGAGGAGTTCGGTTCGCCGCTGCAGGCGCTGGTGGCGGGGCTTGCCGGAAACTATCACGCCTTCGACGCCACCGTCGGGCTGATGCGCGACCGCTCCGGCGCCGTCGCGGTGGTCGCGGTCGGTTCGGTGTTCCCGTCGTCCTCGGCCGTGGCGAAGCCGGTCGGCCGTCCGCGCATGCTCGTCCTCGCGCGCGTTCTCGACGATCTGACGATCCGGCAGATGGCGCAGGACTTCGTCATCGACGGCATGGCGCTCCGCTTCGATCCGGACAAGGTCGACCATGGCGTCCGCCTCGTCGACCCGACCGGCAGGGCGATCGGCGCGCTGACCTGGGCGCGGCGCAGCCATGGTGGCGAGGCCTTCTCGCGCGTGGCGCCGATGGCCTATCTGACGCTGGGCGTGATCGGCCTCACCATCCTGTTCCTGCTCGGCATCGGCTACGCGAATCTGGTTGCCGTCCGCCGGCGCGAGCGCCAGGCGGTCTATGACGCCAATCATGACAGCCTGACCGGCCTGCCCAATCGCGCGGCGCTCACCCGCGCGCTGGGCGTGGCCTCCCGGCGATATCCGGCGCAGCCGCTGGCGGTGCTGTTCCTGGATCTCGACGGTTTCAAGGAGGTCAATGATTCCTACGGCCACGAGATCGGCGATCGGCTGCTGCAGCACGTAGCGCGCGGCTTCGAATCGATCTGCAGCCGGCGGGGCCTGCTCGCGCGCGTCGGCGGCGACGAGTTCGCGCTGGTGCTCGACAATCGCGATTCCGTCGCCTCGGCGGAAGAGATCGGCAGCCTGCTTGTCCGCTATCTCGCCAGCCCGATCATCATCGACGATCGCGTCATCGTCATCGGCACCAGCGTCGGCATCGCCGTAGTCGAGGACGAGGCGGTGACGGCCGATGAACTGCTCCGTCGCGCCGACGTCGCCATGTACCAGGCGAAGGAACTCGGCCGCAGCCGCGTCTCGCTTTATGACCGCTCGATCGACGCCGAGAAGATCGACCGGAAGCGGCTGGCGAACGAGTTGCGCGAGGCCGTCGAAACCGACGCGCTGCATGTCGTCTATCAACCGATCTTCGATGCGCAGACGATGCGCCCGGCGCTGGTCGAGGCGCTGCTGCGCTGGAAGCACCCGCAGGACGGGTTCATTCCGCCGGATCTCTTCATCTCCGTCGCCGAGGAAAACGGCCTGATGGACGCGGTCGGCAACTGGGTGCTGCGCAACGCCTGCCGCGATGCGCTGCGCTGGCCGGATATCCGCCTGTCGATCAATGTCTCGCCGGTGCAGTTCCGCAATCCGGGCTTTGACCGGAACCTGGCCGCCATCCTCGCCGAGACCGGCCTGCCGCCCGCGCGGCTGGAGGTGGAGATGACCGAGACACATCTCGTCACCTTCCCCGACCGCGCCCAGCATATCGTCGCCTCGCTGCGCATCCTCGGCGTCAGCGTCGCCCTCGACGATTTCGGCAAGGGCTATTCGTCGATCGGCTATCTGCGCCGCTTCTCGTTCGACAAGCTGAAGATCGATCGCTCGCTGGTGCACGGCGTTTCGATCGACCTCGAGACGCGCCGCCTCTGCGAGGCGACCGTCGCACTCGGCCGCGCGCTCAATCTCGAGGTCACGGCGGAGGGGATCGAGACCGAGGCGGACGGCGAAATCATGCGCCAGGCGGGCTGCGCCTATCTGCAGGGCTTCGCCTTTGCGCGGCCGATGTCGGCGGCGCACATCACCGAACTTTTGGATGATTGCAACAACGGGTCGGATACGGACGAGGTCCTGCGGACGGCCTGAGCGATCGGCCCGCGCCAAGTCCATCCGCCCGTATAGGGCGCCTCGCGCCGTCACCGGCTGGAAGCGCCCTGTCGAATCCGGTCACGCCTTTCAGGCGAGCGTCTTGACGACGGCTGCAATGGCCTTGCCGAGCGCAATCTGGTCGGCCGGGTCGAAATGGATGCCGTCGAAGGCGCTGGAGCGGATGTGCTGGCCGGCGTCGAGGAACGCGGCGCCGTGCTCCCTGGCGATCGCCGCATAGAGCGTCGCGAACTTCTGCGACTTGGCGTAGCCGCCTTCCAGCATCGGCGTGTATTCCGGCTTCTCTCCCGTGTGGTCGAGCATCGGCGGCGGTGCGACGACGAGGATCTTCGGCACGCCGGCATCGTTGCCGGCCTCGGCCTGCTTCACCACCTTGATCAGTTCGCCGACGCCCTTGGCGATATCCTCGGCCGGAACGTTGAAGCGCGCCTTGAGGTCGTTGGTGCCGAGCATGATGACGACGACATCGAGCGGCCGATGGCTCCTGAGGCAGGGCAGGAGATAGGTCTTGCCGTTCATGTACTCGCCCTCGATCGGGTCGGAATGAACGGTCGAGCGGCCGGGCAGGCCCTCTTCGATAACATGCCAGCCGGATCCGAGCTCCGCCTGGGCGACGCCCGGCCACCGCTCGTCGCGGGCATAGCGATCGTCGGGACGGGGCACGGTCGCGGCGCCCCAGGTGTTGGAATCGCCATAGGCGAGAACGGTCTTCATCGAATGCTCCTCCCGGGCGAATCTGCTTCGCCTTCACGGGATCGATCAAACATCATGTCCCGTATTTCTCAAGCCGGGGGCTTTCCTGAACAGAAGGGAGCTTTACCATTGCGTCCGGGCGCACCCAGCCGGTGCGCCGCTCGATGGAGAATGCCGAGAATGCGGAAGCCTGCCGATACCGCCGTGCCGATCCTGCCCGTGATCGCGGAGCGCTGGAGCCCGCGCGCCTTCGATCCCGAGGAGACGCTGACCGAGGCCGACCTGAAGCCGCTGTTCGAGGCGGCGCGCTGGGCGCCTTCCTCCAGCAATACCCAGCCCTGGCGCTTCGTCTATGCCTTCCGCGGCGAGCCCTTCTTCGACGCGCTGGTCGATTGCGCGGCCGAGGGCAACCAGCCCTGGGTCCGGCGCGTCTCGGTGCTCGCCTATGCCGTCGCCAAGCTGCATTCCGACAGCGGCCGCCCTCTCTGGCACAACCGCCACGACACCGGCATCGCGCTCGGTTATCTGCTGCTGCAGGCGACGGCGAACGGCCTCGCCGTGCATCCGTTCGGTGGCTTCGACAGCGACAAGGTGATCGCCGCCGCCAATGTCCCGGAGGGGTTCGAGCCCTGCACTGGCATCGGCATCGGCTTCCCCGGCGATCCCGACATGCTGCCCGAGCGCGACCGCCTGCGCGAACTCGGCGGCCGCGAAAGGCTCCCCGTCCGGGACTTCGCCTTTCACGGCAAATGGCCGTCCGAAAGCCGGGAATAGGGCCGGCGGCTCATTGACAGAATTGATGAGTCCCGAACTAATTGGGTTGCAAAGGCCGTGAAATCCGGCCGTCCGGGGATGGGGGGAAAGCGGGGGAGGCCGCTCCGATCCTCCGGGCGGGCCGGCACGTCCGCCGGGAGGAACTGCCTGATGATCGATAGACTTGAATTCTCTTCCCGCGCCTAGTGCGGGCGGCCGCCGCCGCGCGCAGATCTTCGACTCGCAGACACCAGACTTCGCAGGAAGAGGAATCCCCCATGGCCACGAGCCAGACTTCGCCCAATCCCGTCCGCTGGGGCATCATCGGACCCGGCGGCATCGCCAAGGCGTTTCGCGACGGCCTGACGCATTCGAAGACCGGCAAGCTGGTCGCGATCGGCTCGCGCAATCCCGGCAAGGCCGGCCTCGCCGAGGATTTTCCCGGCGCGCGCATCCATGACGGCTACCAGGCGCTGCTCGACGACGCCGATGTCGAGGCCGTCTACATCGCGACGCCGCATCCCGGTCATGCCGAATGGGCGATCAAGGCGGCCGAGGCCGGCAAGCATGTTCTGGTCGAGAAGCCGCTCGGCCTGACGGCCTATGAGGCCGAGGCGATCTTCCACGCCCACAGGAAGGCCGGCACCTTCGCGGGCGAAGCCTTCATGTACCGCGTCCATCCGCAGACGAAGCGTCTCTATGATCTCGTCGCCAGCGGGACGATCGGCGAGGTGCGCGCCATCAAGTCGAGCTTCGGCTTCGCCATGCCGAAATTCGATCCCGAGCACCGGCTCTACGCCAACGACCTCGCCGGCGGCGGCATCCTCGATGTCGGCTGCTATCCGGTCTCAATGACCCGCCTGATCGCCGGCGCGGCTGCCGGCAAGCCGTTCCTCGATCCGGTCCAGGTGCAGGGTTCGGCGCATCTCGGCCAGTCCGGCGTCGATGAATGGGCGGCGGCGCTCCTGACCTTCCCGAACGACATCATCGCCGAAGTCTCGTGCAGCGTGTCGCTGGCGCAGGACAATGTGCTGCGCATCCTCGGCACCAAGGGCCGCATCGAGGTCGCCGATTTCTGGTTTGCCGGCGGCAAGCAGGGCGGCACCGGCGAGATCCGCATCGTTCGCGCCGATGGCAGCGTCGAGCTGGTCGAGGTGGCCGAATCCGGCTGGCTCTATTCGTTCGAGGTGGACGCGGCGGGCGAAGCGATCCGCGCCGGCGAACAGCAGCTTGCCTCGCCCGGCATGAGCTGGGCCGACACGCTCGGCAATCTCCGCACGCTCGACAAGTGGCGCGCTTCCGTTGGCCTCGTCTTCGACATCGAGAAGGCGTCGCGCAAGACCACGACCATCAAGGGCGCCAAGCTTGCGCGTGGGCCGAAGTCGATCCCGAAGCGCCAGCTTCCGGGCGTCAGCCAGCCGACCTCTGTCGCGGCGCTCGGCTTCGAGTTCTTCCCGGATTTCGCCAGCGCCTCGGTGCTGCTCGACGCCTTCCACGAGGCGGGCGGCAACCTGTTCGACACCGCCTATATCTATGCCGGCGGCAAGACCGAGAAGATCCTCGGCGACTGGTTGACCTCGCGCGGCGTCCGCAATGAATCCGTCGTCATCGGCAAGGGCGCGCATTCGCCGCTCGTCTATCCGGACGTCATCGGCAAGCAGCTGACCGAGACGATCGACCGGCTCAAGACCGACCATGTCGACATCTATTTCATGCATCGCGACAATCCCGACGTTCCCGTTTCGGAATTCGTCGACGCCATGGATGCCGAGGTGAAGGCAGGTCGCATCCGCGGGCCGTTCGGCGGCTCCAACTGGACGCGCGAGCGCATGGATGCGGCGATCGCCTATGCCGAGAAGACCGGCAAGCAGAAGCCGGGTGCGCTTTCCAACAACTTCTCGCTGGCGGAAATGCTCGATCCGATCTGGGCCGGCTGCGTCGCGGCATCGGATGACGAGTGGAAGGCCTGGCTCAATCAGCGCCAGATTCCGAACTTCGCCTGGTCGAGCCAGGGACGCGGCTTCTTCACCGACCGCGCCGGCCGCGGCAAGCGCGACGACGAGGAAATCGTCCGCGTGTGGTATTCGGAAAAGAACTTCGAGCGCCGCGACCGGGCCATCGAACTGGCCGGGAAGCTCGGCCGCGAGCCGATCCACATCGCCCTCGCCTATGTGCTGGCGCAGCCCTTCCCGGTGGTGCCGCTGATCGGCCCGCGCACGCTGGCCGAACTGGAAGACAGCCTCTCCGCGCTGGACATTCAGCTGACGCCGGAGCAGGTGACCTGGCTGGACCGGGGCTAATCCCGGCGCGCCCTCATCTCCCGCAGGAGGTGAGGGCCCTATGCCCGAGAGCCGGCGGCGCGGTTATTCCATTTCCGCGTCGCGGCCACCGCCCGATTGCGACATCGCCATCTGGGGCGACGGCCGCTTGTCGGCGGGACGGGCGTGCAGGACGGCGGCGGCAAGACAAGGATTCAGCGCCTTGTAGTGGCGCTGCAGGTTTTCCTCGCGGACGCTCGGCTCGCTGGCGCGAACGTCTTGTTCCCGCCAGGTAGCTTGCTGTTGCGAAGTCATTTCTAGGCTCCTCTCCCAGCCGCAGCGCATGGCGCAGCGACTGTTGGTTCTGGATCGAACGCCGGCAGCGCATCGACCGCTTCGGGACCGATCGGCAGATCGGCCAGTTCGCGGACAGTCAACTGCCAGAGTGCGTTCACATTGTGAGCGACGGCCACTGGCTCGACCGCCCAATCGAGGGCGGCGCGATAGAGTCCATAGATCGTCATGGTTTCGTTTCCTCGGCTGACGCTGAGGCAACATGGTCCTAAACCGATCGCGGCGGTATCGACATGATCTCGGTCACACTTTAGAAAATCTATATGACCGAAGCTTTCAAAGTTCCGCTCAATGCCCTCAGGGCTATAGAATTCGTCGCGCGAAGCGGGAATCTGGCCGCTGCGGCGGCGGAATTGGGCGTCACGCCGGGCGCCATCAGTCAGCATATTAAGCGCGCCGAGGCGCGGCTGGGCGTTCACCTTTTCGAGCGGACGCCGCGAGGGCTGGTGTCGACGCCCGCGCTCGACGCGGCTCTGCCGGCGTTGCAGGCGGGCTTCCGCTCGATCGCCGAGGCTCTGGCGCTGATCGATGCCGACCAGCGCGGTATGCTGACCATCACCACGGCGCCGACCTTCGCGGCGCGCTGGCTGGTGCAGCGGCTGGGCCGCTTCACGCGCGATCATCCCGACATCGAGATCCGCTTCGTCGCCACCACGGACGTCATCGATCTCGCCCGCAGCGACGTCGATTGCGCGATCCGGCTTGGGCGCGGCGCCTGGCCGGGTGTGGCGGCCGAGCCGCTGACGCCGCAACCCTTCTTTCCGGTCTGCGCGCCGGCCTGGCGCGATCAGCTCCGCCGGCCGGCCGATCTCGCCAGCGTGCCTGTTATCGCCGACGAGGGGACGATGGTGGATTGGGACGCCTGGTTCCTCGCCACCGGCGAGGCGCCGGTCAAGCTGACGGGGCCGTCCTATACCGATCCGGTGCTGGCGCTGGAAGCGGCGCTGGCCGGGCAGGGCGTCATGCTCGCCTGGCAGATGGTGGTTGCCGACGCGCTGGCCGCCGGCCGCCTGATCCGGCCCTTCGAGCAAGAGGCGAAGACGGATCTCGCCTATTGGTTCGTGACCACCGAGGCGAAGGCGCGCAGCCGCAAGGTTCGCCTCTTCCGCGCCTGGCTCCTCGACCAGATGGCGAATTCGCCATAGAGCCGCGTCAGGTCGACCCCGGCAGCGCGTCGGCCGCATAGAGCTTGGCGAAATCGGCATCCGGCGGGATCGGCGTGATGACGTCGATCAGCACGCCGTTCGGGTCGCTCGTGATGAAATGCCTCTGCCCGAACGGCTCGTCGCGCAGCGGCAGCAGCATCGGCAGGCCCGCAGCCATCAGCCGGTCATGCGCGGCATCGACATCCTCGACTTCGAAATTGAGCAGCAGGCCGCCGGCCGTGGCGCCACGCCCGGCTTCGGGGATGGTCGCATGCGCGCCGTCGAGGATGGCGAGATTGACCGCCGGATCCGTCGCGGCCTGGAGATGGACATACCAGTCGCTTTCGAACGCCGCGACGAAGCCGAAATGCGCGCGGTAGAACGCCGCCGTTCCTGCCACGTCCCCGGTCATCAGCACGGGGTAGAAGCTCGTGATCCGCATGGTCTTGCGCTCTCTCTCGATTGACATACAGTCTGCATGTATCTCCTCAATTAACATACAGGCTGTATGTATGCAATCGACCGCCCGTACCAACCAGGACCGCACCGAGAAGACGCGTGCCGCTCTGCTCGCCGCCGCGCGGGCGCTGTTCATCTCAAAAGGTTATGCCGGGACGTCGACGCCGGAGATCGTGGCGGCGGCCGGAATCACGCGCGGCGCGCTCTATCACCACTTTGAGGACAAGTGCGATCTGTTCCGGGCAGTGGTGACGGAGGAGGCGCGCGAGGTCGCCCGCGCCATCGAGGGCAGGGCGCCGGATACGCTGCCGCCGCTGGAGGCGCTGGTCGCCGGCGGCGTCGCCTATCTCGACGCCATGCGCGAACCGGGGCGGACGCGGCTGCTGCTGATCGAGGCGCCTGCCGTGCTGGGCATGGCCGAGGTCCGGGCGCTGGACGAGTCGAATGCGGCTCGGACGCTCGGCGAGGGGCTTACCGCCGCCCTGTCGCAAGCCGGGCGCGATGCCGGCCTGCCGCTCGCCGCGCTCACCGACCTCCTGTCAGCCGCGTTCGACCGCGCGGCACTGGCGATCGATTCCGGGGCCGACCCGGCCGACTACCGCGCGGCGATTTCAGCTTTGATAAGGCGTCTCGTGCTGAACTAGGCTCGACATCGAAGCATGCCGCGGACGCCTCGCACGGCGGCGGCACAGTCGGAATGGCAAGGAAAACCGGATGACGGACTGGAATGACCGGGTTCGCGAGCGCGAGCGCATCCTGCTCTCGGACAGCTGGGGCAGGCTCTACAAGAACATCTTCGACTATCGCCGCTCGGACGGAAGCTGGCAGACGCAGACGCGCGAGACCTATGATCGCGGCGACGGCGCCGCCGTGCTGCCCTACGACCCCGATCGCGACACGGTGCTGCTCATTCGCCAGTTCCGCTATCCGGCCTGGGTGCGCGGCCACCAGGAGCCGCTGATCGAAGCCTGTGCCGGGCTGCTCGACGCCGACGACCCCTTCACCTGCATTAAGAAGGAAGCCGAGGAGGAACTCGGCGTCACCCTCGAGGCGCCGCAGCGCGTCATGATTCCCTTCATGTCGCCGGGCAGCGTCGTCGAACAGCTGCATCTGTTCGTCGCCCGCTATTCGCCGCGCGACCGCACCGGCGAAGGCGGCGGCCACGAGAATGAGGGCGAGGACATCGAGGTTCTGGAACTGCCCTTCGCCGAGGCGCTCGCCATGATCGACGACGGCCGCATCTGCGACGCCAAGACCATCCTGCTGCTCCAGCATGTCGCGCTGAAGGGCCTGCTGCCGCGCTGAATACGGAGCCTAGGCGTCGCGCTCCGCGTCATAAGCGCCGCGCGCCGCCTTGATCCGGTCGTGGTTGGATGAGGCCCATTGCGTCAGCACGCGCATCGGCTCCGCCAGTGACCATCCCATCTCCGTCAGGGCATATTCGACCTGCGGCGGCGTCGTCGGGAATACCTGGCGGCTGACGAGGCCGTCGCGTTCGAGGCTGCGCAGCGTCACGGTCAGCATCCGCTGCGAAATGCCGTCGACCGCCCGCCGGAGCGCGTTGAAGCGATGCGGCCCCGCCGTCAGGCGGAGCACGACCAGGAAGCTCCAGGCATCGCCGAGCCGGTCCAGCACGTCGCGAACCGGGCACTGCTCGGCCGGAAGCACCACCGTCCCGGCGAACGGTCCGTTCATCAGCGGCGCGACAATCGCCGCGGAGACGGGCTGGTCGATCGCCTCCGAATCGAGCCTTTCCGCCACTTCTTCCATGAATTTGCTCCTTCCACCGGCGAGGCGGTTCCCTCGCTGTGCTCTGGTGCGCCGGAGATGCGTCCTTCCCGCATGCAAGTCAAGCGCCTAGTTATGATTGGTAACCGCCTGGGCGGTGAAGGAATGCAATGAGGGCGCGCGGGATCGCGCCGCCTGGAGCAAGAGGTTCGAAATGAAGATCGCAGTCATCGGCGCCACGGGCTTTGTCGGCGCGCATGTCGTGGCGGAGGCGCTGGCGCGCGGCCACACGGTCGGCGCGATTGCCCGCCATCCGGAAAAGCTGGCCGACGCGGCGGGACTGACCCGGATCGCCGGCGATGTCCTCGACGCCGACAGCGTTGCCAGGCTGGTCGAAGGCTATGACTATGTCGTCAGCGCCTATAATCCCGGCTGGACCAATCCGAATATCTATGACGAGTACCTGAAGGGCGCGTCGGCGATCGTCGCCGGCGCCAGGAAGGCGGGCCTGCCGCTGCTCGTCGTCGGCGGCGCTGGCAGCCTCGAGGTAGCGCCGGGCGTGCAGGCGGTCGACCTGCCGGAATTCCCCGATGCCTGGAAGGCGGGCGCCCGCGCCGCGCGCGACGGGCTGAACGAGATCCGCAAGGAGAAGGAGCTCGACTGGACCTTCCTGTCGCCGGCCGCCTTCCTCGAGCACGACACGCCGCGCACCGGCCATTACCGCCTCGGCGCCGACAATCCCGTCGTCGATCCGGCGACCGGCACGGCGCATATCTCGATCAACGATCTCGCCGTCGCCATCATCGACGAGGCCGAGCAGCGCCGCCACAAGCACAAGCGCTTCACCGTCGGCGTCTGATCGCCTTCGAATCGAAACGCCGCCCGGATGGCTCCGGGCGGCGTTCTTGTTCCGCAAGCCGTAGAGGCTCGCCGCCTCTTATTCGATGACGATCCGCGGCGCCGGCCTGGCGCCCGTGCCGCCGGAGACCGTCGCCCAGATCTTGGCGGCGATGTCCTTGTAGACGCGCGCATGCGGGCCGTCCGGCGCTGTCGCCGTCACCGGCTTGCCGCTGTCCGACGTCTCGCGGATCACCATCTCCAGCGGCACCTCGCCGAGGAACGGCACTCCGAGGCGCTCCGCCTCCCGCTTGGCGCCGCCATGGCCGAAGATGTCGTAGCGGGCGCCGGTGTCGGGGGCGATGAAGTAACTCATGTTCTCGACGATGCCGAGCAGCGGCACGTCCACCTTCTTGAACATGGCGAGGCCCTTGCGCGCGTCGATCAGCGCCAGGTCCTGCGGCGTCGAGACGATGACGGCGCCGGCGAGCGGCACCTGCTGCGCCATGGTGAGCTGCGCGTCGCCCGTGCCGGGCGGCATGTCGACGACGAGGATGTCGAGCGGCGCCCAGGCGACCTCGCGCAGCATCTGCGTGATCGCCGACATCACCATCGGCCCGCGCCAGATCATCGGCGTCTCTTCTTCCACCAGGAAGCCCATCGACATCGCCTTGATGCCATAGGCCTCCATCGGCTTCAGCGTACGGCCCTCGATCGCCTCGGGCCGGCCGGAGAGGCCGAGCAGGCGCGGCACGGACGGCCCATAGATGTCGGCGTCGAGCAGTCCGACCTTGAGGCCGTTGGCGGCAAGACCGAGCGCGATGTTGACGGCGGTGGTCGACTTGCCGACGCCGCCCTTGCCGGATGCCACCGCGATAATGGCGGTCACGCCGGGGATGCCGGGCTTGCCGGAGGCGGAGGGCCGCGCCGGCGCCGGGCGCGGCGGATGAGCGGCCGGGGACGAGGCGGAAGGGGCGGGGCGCGGCGGCGGGGTATTGGTGGCGAGGCTGTTGCCCCGGCGCTCCGCCGTCAGGATCACGAGCGCGCTCTCGACGCCGTCGAGGCCGCGCACGGCGGCGGCCGCCTTTTCGCGCAGCGGCTCCAGCGCATTGGCGCGCGCCGCGTCGACGGTGATCGAGAACATCACCTTGCCGCCATGGATCAGGATGTCCGAGACTAGGCCGAGGCTGACGATGTCGCCCTTGCCGTCCGGGCCCTCGACGGAGCGCAGGCGCTCCAGAATCGCATTTTGGTCGAGAGCGGTCATGTCTGGCGGTCTTCCCTGTGGTTGGAATGGAATGGGGGACATTAGCGTCGTCCCGGGCGGGATCAAGCGCGATGGGGCGGCATCGGGGCGCGGCTGATGCCGGGGCGCGGCCCGGATGCCGGATCCTTGTTGCCGCCTTCCATCTCGCGAGCAAGGCGGATTTCGCCGGCCCCTCCCTTCGACTAGAATGGCCGCATGGAATGGACTGATCAGGGCCTGGTATTGGGCGTCCGGCAGCAGGGCGAGACGAGCGTCGTCCTCGAACTGATGACGGCGGAGCGCGGTCGTCATCTCGGCCTCGTCCGTGGCGGCCGCTCGCGCCGGCTCGCCCCGGTGCTGCAGCCGGGCAATACCGTGCAGGTCGTCTGGCGGGCGCGGCTCGACGAGCATCTCGGCATCTTCACGGTGGAGCCGCTGGTGAGCCGCGCGGCGCGGCTGATCGCCGATCCCGGCGCGATCTTCGCCCTGCAGACGCTCACCGGCCATCTGCGTCTCCTGGCCGAGCGAGAGCCGCATCCGGCCCTGCATGGCGCGGTCGAGGCGGCGCTCGATGCGTTCGCTGGCGCGGACCGGCCGGCGCTCTATGAATTCGGCGCCTTCATCGCTCGCTTCGAGCTCGCCCTGCTGGAGGAACTCGGCTACGGGCTCGATCTTTCCGCCTGCGCCGCGACGGGCGCGCGGGACGATCTGCAGTATGTTTCGCCGAAGACCGGGCGGGCCGTCAGCCGGGCCGGCGCGGTCGGCTACGAGGACCGACTGCTGCGCCTCGCGCCCTTCATGACCGGCGGGCCAAGCAATGGCGGCCCGGAAGAGCTCCGCGACGCTTTCCGCCTGACTGGCCACTTCCTGTCACGACGTGTCTATGGCCCGCGCGGCCTGCGCGAACCGACAGCGCGGACGGAATTCCTGGTCCAGATCGACCGGCTGGCGATGGCGCAGGCCATCTGAGCGGCGTGGACCGTAGCTGAGCCGGTCGCTCCGCCGTTCAGGCGCGCCTCAGCGCGCCCAGCAGAAGTCGCGGACTTTCGGCGAATAGCGGAAGGGGTGGATGCCGATGTCGTAGCGGCAGCGATTGGTGATGCCCCGCTGCGTCCACGGGTCGAGCGAGGCGCGGAAGGCGGCGAGCGAAGCCGGATCGTCCGGGATGCTGGAAAGGTCGAAGCCGAACACTTCCCAGTCGGCCAGCGGGCCGGAATTGGGATCAAGGATGCTGGTCGGGCCGTGATTGGTGTTGCCGGCCGAGGCAGGCGACGAAGCCGAAAGCACCGCCGAGCCGGCCAGGAAGGCGAGGGCGGCAAGACCGAGGGCGGATTTGGACAGGCTCATCTTGGATCCTCATTCGAACGAATGACTGCAGTCTTCATCTAGACGGGATATCGTTGTCGAACCGTGAAATGCAACGTGTCATTGCAAGGAAAGCGGCAGTCGGCGCGTTTTTGTGATCGGCTCGCCGGAGCGGCAATGTCTCCGTTCCGCCATACGGCTTGCGCTACACTGCCGGTCCGCGATTCGGCCCCAACTGTCGAGACGATCCTTGCGATACGCCATCTACGCCACGCCTTCCGCCGATCATCCCCTCGCGCGTGCCGCCGTCCGCTGGCTCGGTCGCGATGCGTTCACCGGCGAGGACCATCCGCTGCCGCCGGTCAACGGCTTCTCGGACGGCACGATCGAGGCCTATCTGGCGGATCCGGCGCGCTATGGCTTCCACGCCACGCTGAAGGCGCCCTTCACCCTGGCCGACGGACAGAGCGAGGCGGACCTGATCGCGACGCTCGACGCCTTCGCCGCGCAGTCCGCCGCCATCACCGTGCCGGAACTGGTCATTCGCCGCCTCGGGCGCTTCTTCGCCCTCGTGCCGAACGAGCGCGTGCCGGAGCTCGATGACCTCGCCGGGCGGATCGTCGCCGAGTTCGAGCCCTTCCGCGCGCCGCTTTCGGAGGCCGACATCGCCCGCCGTCGCGTCGCCGGCCTGACGCTGGACGAGGAGACGAACCTGATCCGCTGGGGCTATCCCTATGTATTCGACGCCTTCCGGTTCCATATGTCGCTCACGGGGCGTGTTCCGAAGGACGACGCCGAGGCGATGGAGACCGAACTGAAGAAGCATTTCGCTGGATTTGACGGTGCGCCCTTCGCGCTCGACCGGCTTGGCCTGTTCATCGAGCCGGAGCGGGGCTCGCCGTTCCTGGTGCGGCATGTCGCGCTGCTTTCGGGGAGCGCGGCCTGATGCGCGAACAGGTCTTTGCCAATGCCCGCATCGTTCTGGAAGACGAGATCGTCGAGGGCAGCCTTGTCCTGCGCGACGGGCTGATCGCCGATTTCGACACCGGCCCGACCCGTCTCGGCGACGATGTCGAGGGCGACTATCTGGTGCCGGGCTTTGTCGAGCTGCACACCGACCATCTCGAAGGCCACTATGCGCCGCGTCCCGGCGTACGCTGGAACCCGATCGCGGCGGTGCAGGCGCATGACGCGCAGGTCGCAGGCGCCGGCATCACCACCGTGTTCGACGCGTTGCGGGTCGGTATGGACGAGGATGCGCGCACCTCGACGGCCGAGATGCAGAACCTCGCGGACGCCATCGAGACGGCGAAGCGCGAGGACCGACTGCGCGTCGACCATCTCCTGCATCTGCGCTGCGAGGTCTCGGCGCCCGACGTGCTCGATGGCCTGGCCGGCTTCCTCGACGTGCTGCCCGTGCGGCTGGTCTCGCTGATGGATCATTCGCCCGGCCAGCGCCAGTTCGCCAGCCTCGACAGCTATCGCGCCTTCTACCAGGGCAAGATGGGCATGTCCGACGCCGCCTATGAGGCGTTCGCGTCCAAGCGCATCGCCCAGGCCGAGGAGTTCTCGGCCCGCCATCGCCGCGAGATCGTCGATCTCTGCCATCCGCGCCGCATCGCGGTCGCGAGCCACGACGACGCGACGGTGGCCCATGTCGACGAGGCCGCATCGGACGGTGTCTCGATCGCCGAGTTCCCGACCACGGTCGAGGCGGCAGCCGCATCGCAGGCGGCCGATATCCGCGTGCTGATGGGCGCGCCGAACCTGGTTCGCGGCGGCTCGCATTCCGGCAATGTCTCGGCCGCAGCGCTGGCCGAGGCCGGCCATCTCGACATCCTGTCGTCGGACTATGTGCCGTTCAGCCTGATGATCGCGGTGTTCTCGCTGCCGGAGATCGTGCCGTCGATCCGGCTGCCGGAGGCGGTGCGGCTCGTGACCCGCGCGCCGGCCGAGGCGGTCGGGCTGACCGATCGAGGCGCGATCCGGCCTGGGCTTCGCGCCGATATCGTCCGCGTGCGGGCGGGCGAAGGCGTGCCGGTCGTGCGCAGCGTCTGGCGGCACGGCCAGCGCGTCGCCTGAGGCGGCTCGGATCGGACCGTCGCCGGTTATCGCGCAGACGTGCGTTCCGGCCGCGGTGCGCGGGTCTATGCTCCAGCCCGGATCATCCGGATCCGACAGTTGGAGGAGCCGTCATGGCTACGCAACAGCATACCCCGCATCCGCACGCTGCGATGAGCCCGATGAGCCGCAAGCTCGCCGACGAATTGCAGCCGCTCTTCGACGAGATCGCGTCCTGCATGGACCGCGGCGACGCCGCAGAGGCGATCAGGCTGTTTACCGAGGACGCCACCGTCATCAGCCCGACCGGCCTGCGCGGCACGGGTCATTCCGGTGTCCAGAGGGTCCTGGCGTCGGACATGGCGTCGATCCTGAAGGGCGCGCACAGCCACTTCACCATCGAGTCGCTTCGCGAGCTCGGCGACACCGTCTTCATCGACGCGCTGCACGAGGTCGCGAGCACGCAGGCCGGCGGCCGGGCGCCGCTCGAAATCCATGTCGTGCTTCTCGCCCGCAAGAGCGGGGGCGCCTGGAAGCTCATGGAAGCGCGCCCCTACGCCTTCATGACGCCGGCGAAGACGCACTGACGCGAGCGCGCGCCCAAATAGACAAGGCCGCCGAGATGGATCGGCGGCCTTGTTGTCTTGAGGCTGGGTCGCGGTCGGCGCGAGCGGCCTATTTCTCGACGATGATCGCCGTGCGCATCATGCCGATCTCGCTGACGGCCTTGAAGAAGACTTCGGCATTCGCCTTGTCGAGGCGCACGCAGCCATGCGAGGCCGGGCGGCCGAGATGCCGGGTCTCGGTGGTGGCGTGCACCGCGATGCCATCGTTGAAGAAGACCGAATAGGGCATCGGCGCGTTCTCGTACTTCGTCGAATGGTGCATCTCGTCGAGATAGTCGGGGCGGAACTTGCCGGGCGGCGTCTCGAAGCCCTTGCGCCCGGTCGAGACCTTCCAGCTATAGGTTTCCTTCACGCCATTGCCGCGATTGACGACGACATCCATCTGCTGCTTCGTCAGGTTCACCGTGGCGAACACGCCGGCGGGGCCCGGAAAGAGCGAATTGGCGGAGGACGATGCCGGGGCAACGGCCAGGGCGATCGAGGCGACGGTCAGGGAGGCGAGCAGGCGGGCGATCATGGAGGCGGTTCCGAAAGTTCCAGCGCCGCACTGTCGGCGTCCGGCCGGGTCAAGGAGAAGCTGTCGGGCGGGCTGCCGAGTCGTCTGCCCGCTCCTGATGTTGTTCTAGCTGTCCACAACCGCGGAGTCAGTGACCTTCGTCACGCGGCGGCGGCCGGGCGTACGATTTTCTCAGCGTGTGATCACGACGCGCGTGTTGTTCATGCCGCGCGCGGCGATCAGCTGGTAGAGGGTGCGGGCGTTTTCGGGCGCGAGCCTTACGCAGCCATGCGAGGCGGGGCGGCCGAGCGAGCGCACATGCGGGGTGCCGTGGATGGCATAGCCGCCGCGGAAGAACACCGAATTCGGCATGGGCGCCATATCGTATTTGCGCGAGTACCACATGCGGTGCATGCGCGTCGGACGATAGCTGCCGACGGGCGTGACGTAGCCCCGGCGGGCGGTCGAGACGTCCCAGCCATAGCGCGCGCGACCGTCGACATAGACGACCATCTGCTGGGTGCTCAGATTGATCCGAGCGACGACATCGGCCCGCGCGCTTTGCGGCGCGGCGCCCAGAAAGCCGGCGATACCGATCGCAAAGGTTAGGCCAAGAGCTGAAAGACAACGGCGCATGGAGGTCTTCTCCCGGGGCAATACGAGCTGCATTTCCTCAAGGTAGTACTGAAGGCCTGAACAACCGTTAATCTGGAAGGCGCAATTCTGTTGTAAAGAACCCAGCCGTTGCAATTGCAACTGGCAGCTCTGCGTCTGCAGCGGTCGAACGTCACGGCGAACCATGCTAGCAAGTCTCCGCCGGAGGCCAACGGAAGGATCCGGGCCTGCGGGGCGGTCGAAGACAGCATCGAACGCTTGATTTCAGAAGACGTCCGGCTTCCGCGCCAAAGGAGACCCCCATGTCCGTCGAGCCCCAGACCCGCCGCCTGACCGCGATCGATATCGGCAGCCGCAAGGGTGGCACGCCGATCGTCTCGCTGACTTCCTATCACGCGCATACCGCGACGATCATGGACCCGTATGTCGACTTCATCCTGGTCGGCGATTCGCTCGGCATGGTCATGCACGGCCTGGAGAGCACGGTTCCCGTCACGCTCGACATGATGATCCTGCAGGGGCTTGCCGTGATGCGGGGCTCGAAGCGGGCGCTCGTCGTCGTCGACATGCCGTTCGGCTCCTATGAGGAGAGCCCGGCGGCGGCGTTCCGCTCGGCGGCGCGCATCATGAAGGAAACCGGCTGTGGCGCGGTGAAGATGGAAGGCGGCGTGCATATGGCCGAGACCGTGCGCTTCCTGACCCAGCGCGGCATTCCCGTCATGGGCCATATCGGCCTCACCCCGCAGTCGATCAACACGATGGGCGGCTTCAAGGTGCAGGGCAAGACGGAGGCGAGCATCGCGGCCGTCATGGCTGACGCCAAGGCGATCGCCGATGCGGGCGCCTTCGCCATCGTCGTCGAGGGCGTGATCGAGCCGGTGGCGCGCGACATCACCCGGGCGGTCGCGGTTCCGACCATCGGCATTGGCGCGTCCCCGGATTGCGACGGTCAGATCCTGGTGCTCGAGGACATGCTCGGCCTGTCGCCGCGCGTGCCGAAATTCGTCAAGAAGTTCGGCAATCTCGGCGGCCTGATCGGCGAGGCGATCTCCGCCTATGCCGACGAGGTCAAGGCGCGGACCTTCCCGTCGCCGGAGAATGTCTACAAGGTCAAGGCTGCCGCCACGACCGAGCCGGGCTCGACGTCGAAGGCCTGATTTCCGGCGCCTCCCGGCGATCGGGATGCGCCCTCTGCCGTACCGGGATCCGTCGGCGACGTGACGTCGCGGCGGATCCACGTTTTTCATGGCCCAGAACCGCAATCATCGATTTGCCAGCGCAAGGTCGCTTCGTTATGGTGCGCGCCGCTGACCGGAGCCGGAAAGAAGAGCATGACTGACATTTTTCACGAAGTCGAAGAGGACCTGCGCCGTGAACAGGCGAAGCGCCTCTGGGCGCGCTTCGGACCCTACGTTCTTCTGGCCGCCGTTCTGATCGTCGTGGCGGTCGCCGGCTGGCGTGGCTGGGAATACTGGCGCGAGCAGCAGGCCGCCGCCGAGGGCGACCGTTTCGTCGCCGCGCTGCAGCTGGCGAACGACAACAAGCATGACGAGGCCATCAAGGCTCTCGACGCGATCGCGGCGAGCGGCACCGGCGGCTATCCCGTCCTGGCAAGCTTCCGCGCCGCTTCCGAGCTGGCGGCGACCAAGAAGACCGACGAGGCCGTCAAGGCTTTCGACGCGATCGCCGCCAAGGCGGATACGCCGGCCCTCCTGAAGGCGATGGCGCGCCTGCGCGCGGCACTGCTGGTGGTTGACACGGCCGACCTCGCCGCAATGAAGAGCCGGGTCGGCGATCTCGCCGTCGTCGGTGGCCCCTGGCGCCACAGCGCCCGTGAGTTGCTCGGCCTGACGGCCTGGCGCACCGGCGACCTCGAGGGGGCCCGCGGCTACTTCCAGTCGATCGCGGACGATCCGGAAACGCCGCAGTCGATGCAGAGCCGCACGCAGCTGATGCTCGATCTGATCCGCGCCAAGATCGGCGCCGCGCCGGTCGCCGCCAAGAGCTGATCGACGACACTATCGCTTTCATCGTTCCGGGCCACGCGGGGCGTGTTGCCGGAACCTCGACGTGGCAGTATTTCGGGAAGTCGCGGTTGCCGCGGCTTCCCGACGCCATTTGAGGCCATACCCATCATGACCTTTACCGTCGCCATCATCGGCCGTCCCAATGTCGGCAAGTCGACCTTGTTCAACCGCCTCGTCGGTTCGAAGATCGCGATCGTCGACGACACGCCGGGCGTGACGCGCGATCGTCGGCCGGGCGAAGCGCGCATCGGCGATCTGCATTTCACCATCATCGATACGGCCGGTCTCGAAGACGCCGATCCGGACAGCCTCGAGGGCCGCATGCGTGCCCAGACCGAGATGGCGATCGAGGAGGCGGATGTCTCGCTGTTCCTGATCGACGCCCGCGTCGGCGTGACGCCGGTCGACGAGCACTTCGCCGAGCTGCTGCGCCGCGTCGGCAAGCCGGTCGTGCTCGTCGCCAACAAGGCCGAGGGCAAGCTCGGCGAGAACGGCGTGATGGAGGCCTATTCGCTCGGCCTCGGCGAGCCGGTGGCGCTTTCCGCCGAGCACGGCGAGGGCATGGCCGACCTGTTCGCGGCGCTGCTGCCGTTCGAGCGCGAGGAAGAGGAATTCGACGACGAGGACGAGGTCGATGCGCCGCTCGCCATCGATCCGGAGACGGGCGAGGAGATCGAGGCGCCGCTCGACCTGTCCAAGCCGATCAAGGTCGCGATCGTCGGTCGCCCGAATGCCGGCAAGTCGACGCTGATCAACACCATGCTCGGCGAGGATCGCCTGCTGGTCGGCCCGGAGGCCGGCATCACGCGCGATTCGATCTCGGTCGACTGGACCTGGAACGACCGCCGCATCAAGCTCTTCGACACCGCCGGCATGCGCAAGAAGGCGCGCGTCGAGACCAAGCTGGAGAAGCTTTCCGTCGGCGACACGCTGCGCGCCATCCGCTTCGCCGAGGTGGTGGTGCTGACGCTCGACGTCACCATCCCCTTCGAGAAGCAGGATCTGCAGATCGCCGATCTGGTGGCGCGCGAGGGCCGTGCGCTGATCATCGCGCTGAACAAGTGGGATCTCGTCGAGGACCGCCAGGCTAAGATGGCGGAGCTGCGCGAAATGGCCGAGCGCCTGCTGCCGCAGGTGCGCGGCGTGCCGCTGGTGCCGCTCTCCGGCCTCACCGGCTCCGGCATCGACAAGCTGATGGGCGAGCTGCTCAAGGTCTACGCGACCTGGAACCGCCGCATTCCGACGGCGGCCTTGAACCGCTGGCTGGCGAGCGTGCTCGAGCATCATCCGCCGCCCGCCGTCTCCGGCCGCCGCATCAAGCTGCGCTACATGACCCAGCCCAAGGCGCGGCCGCCGACCTTCGTCGCCTTCTGCTCGCGCCCCGAGGCGCTGCCGGACGCCTATACGCGCTATCTGCTGAACGGCATCCGCGACACCTTCAAGCTCAGCGCCGTGCCGCTGCGCCTGACGCTGCGCAAGGGTGAGAACCCGTTCGAGAACAAGGCGAAGAAGCGCTAGGGTCGGGCGGGGCGCAGTCTTTCCCCTCTCCCATAGGGAGAGGTCGACGGCCGCAGGCCGACGGGTGAGGGGTTCAGGCCTCACCGGAGAGATCGCAAGCCCTCAGCCGGAGCTTCGCTCCGACCTCTCCCCCTGGGAGAGGTGAAGGTACAGTCGCGCTGGACAGGAACGAGAGCCATGACATCGCCCATCCATGTCCTGATGACGGGCGATGACCTGCTGGAGCCGGCCAGCCGGATCCTGGCGCCGATCGGCGCCACCATCGAGACGATGAGCGGGCCGATCGATCGCGCCCGCATGATCGCGACCCTGTCGGCCCGCCGCTTCGACGCCATCCTCGTGCGGGCCAACCCGCCGCTCGACGCCGGCGTGCTCGATGCGGCGCCGCATCTCGCGATGATCTCCAAGATGGGGGCTGGGGTCGACAGCGTGGACCTCGCCGGCGCGACCGAGCGCGACATCCCGGTGATGACGGCCGGCGACGCCAATGCCGACGCCACGGCCGAGATGGCTATCGCTCTGATCCTGGCGATCCGGCGCGACGTCGTGCGCCTCGATGCGCGGCTGAAGGCCGGCATTTGGGATCGCGGCCGCTACATCGCCACCGAACTTCGCGGCCAGACGCTGGGCATTGTCGGGCTTGGCCGCATCGGCCGGCAGGTCGGCGAGATGGCGCGGGCGCTCGGCATGCGCGTCGTCGCTTCCGGCCGGCCGGGCGCGACGCCGTCGACCGCCAGCGGCTTCGCCATCCTGCCGCTGGAAAAGCTTCTGGCCGAGAGCGACATCGTCAGCCTGCACTGCCCGATGGACGCCTCCAATCGCGGCTTCTTCAATCGCGACGCGATCGCGCGCATGAAGCCGGGCGCGCTCCTGGTCAATACCGCGCGCGGCGGGCTGCTGAACGAGGCCGACGTGGCCGAGGCGCTCGTCTCGGGCCGCCTCGGCGGCGCGGCGCTCGACACGTTGGCGGCCGAACCGCCCAAGCCCGACAACCCGCTGCTGACCGCACCCAACACGATCATCACCCCGCATATCGCCGCCGAGACGGCGGCGACGATGGAGCGGATCGCGGTGATGGGGGCGGAAAACGTCCTGAGCTGGTTCACCCGCCGCGAGATCCTCGTGGATCGCCTGGTCAACCGGCCGGTGCTGCCGCGGCTGAAGGGCGTTTCGATCCTCTAGGATTCTGCCGGGCCGGCCGGCTCGCTCCTGAGCGCCCTGCAGTCTGCAAGCAAGACCCTCACCCAACCCTCTCCCGCAAGCGGGCGAGGGCTTTTTGGCTTGCGCGTTGGCGAGGCGGGGGTAGCGCACTCCCTCTCCCGCTGGCGGAAGAGGGTTGCGGTGAGGGGATTCCTGCGAAACCCTAACCCAGGAAACGGGTGACGTTGCCGGTCAGGAACTCGAACCGGGTGCCGTTGTCGGTGAAGCCGGGCGCGATCATTCGCGCGATGTCGGCGGCGACGACGCCCGGGTGGTTCAGCGTCTCGGGATCCTCTCCGGGCTTGGCCTTGGCGCGCATCTGGGTGCGCAGCGGGCCTGGATCGAACAGGTTCGCTCGCACGGTGCTCGAATCGACCTCCGCCGCATACGTGCGAACCAGCGCTTCCAGCGCCGCCTTCGAGGCCGAATAGACGCCCCAATAGGGACCGCAATGCACGGCGGCGCCCGAGCTCAGGAACAGGGCGCGGCCGGCGTCGGACTGCCGCAGCAGCGGATCGAGCGAGCGGATCAGGCGGTAGTTGGCGGTGACATTGACCGTCATCACCTCGTCCCAGATCTTCTGGTCGAGATGGGCGACCGGGGTGATGATGCCGAGCTGGCCGGCATTGCCGACGAGGCCGTCGAGCTTGCCCCAGCGCTCGTAGATCGACAGGCCGAGGCGATCGATCGCGTCGAGGTCGCGCAGGTCGAGCGGAACCAGCGTTGCCGTGCCGCCCTTGGCCTTGATCTCGTCGTCGAGTTCCTCCAGCGCGCCGACGGTGCGGGCGATGGCGATGACATGGGCGCCGGCTTCCGCCACCGCGAGGGCCACGTTCCAGCCGATGCCGCGCGAGGCTCCGGTGACGACGACGATGCGGCCGGAGAGGTCGGGAGAAGTCACGGAAGCGTCCAATCAAGCGCTGCGCTCGGCCCGGCCGGGCGCGCGCCGATCAGGCGGCGCGACCGTTCCGGGGAGACGGGGAGGGGAAGGAAGGCGGGGGCGGCCGGCATGCGGGCGTTCAGCTCGCCTCGGCCAACCGCGTCAGCGGCTGAACCTTGCCGCGATCTTCGAAATCGGCGAGCCGGGTCGGGTAGTCGCCGGTGAAGCAGGCGTCGCAGAACTGCGGCGCGACATTGTCGCGCTGCGCTTCGCCGACGGCACGATAAAGCCCGTCGATCGATAGGAAGGCCAGGCTGTCCGCCTTGATGAAATCGGCGATCTCCTGCACCGACATGTGCGAGGCGATCAGCTTCGCCTTTTCCGGCGTGTTGACGCCGTAGAAGCAGGAATCGGTCGTCGGCGGGCTGGCGATGCGCATATGCACTTCCGCCGCGCCGGCATCGCGCACCATCTGCACGATCTTCATCGAAGTGGTGCCGCGCACGATCGAATCGTCGACCAGCACGACGCGCTTGCCGGCGATCACGCCCATATTGGCGTTGTGCTTGAGCTTGACGCCCATGTGGCGGATGGCGTCCGTCGGCTCGATGAAGGTGCGGCCGACATAGTGGTTGCGGATGATGCCGAGATCGAACGGGATGCCGGCCGCCTCGGCATAGCCGATTGCCGCCGGCACGCCGGAATCCGGCACCGGCACGATGACGTCGGCGTCGACGCCGCTCTCGCGCGCCAGTTCGGCGCCGATGCGCTTGCGCACCTCGTAGACGCCGCGGCCGTCGACCGAGGAATCCGGCCGGGCGAAATAGACATATTCGAACATGCAGAAGCGCGAGCGCTGGCGCTCGAACGGGAAGAAGCTCTCGATGCCCTCGTCGGTGATGATGACGACTTCGCCCGGCGCGATGTCGCGCACGAAGCTGGCGCCGATGATGTCGAGCGCGCAGGTCTCGGAAGCGAGGATGTGGGCGTCGTCCAGCTTGCCGAGCACGAGCGGGCGCACGCCGAGCGGATCGCGGCAGCCCATCATCTTCTTCTCGGAGAGCGCGACCAGCGAATAGGCGCCCTCGATGCGGCGGATCGCGTCGATGAAGCGGTCGAGAAGCTGGCCGTGGATCGAGGTGGCGATCAGGTGGATGATCGTCTCGGTGTCGGACGTCGACTGGAACAGCGAGCCGCGGCGCTGCAATTCGCGCTTGAGGGTCATCGCGTTGGTGAGGTTGCCGTTATGCGCGACGGCGAAGCCGCCGCCGGCGAACTCGGCATACATAGGCTGAACGTTGCGCAGGCCGACGCCGCCGGTCGTGGCGTAGCGGTTATGGCCGATGGCGCGTCGGCCGGGCAGGCGGTCGATCACTGCTTTGCGGGTGAAATTGTCGCCCACGAGGCCCATGTGGCGCTCGATCGAGAACTGTCGCCCGTCATGGGCGGCGATGCCGGCGGCTTCCTGGCCGCGATGCTGGAGCGCATGCAGGCCGAGCGCGGTCAGCGCTGCGGCGTCGTCATGCCCGAAAACGCCGAAAACGCCACACTCCTCGCGAAGGTGGTCGTCGTCGGCCGAAGCTGGCAGCATCGAAAAATCGTCCATATCCGGTCCTTTTAACCTGATGAGCGATCCGTGGCGATCGCGTCAGGGAAGTGGTGCGTCCCCGGGTCAGTCCGGCGCTGGGGTCTGGTCCGGCTCTTCGGCCGGTGCCTCGCCATTGTTGTCGAACAGGTTGTCGAGGCCCTTGCGTTCCTGCGTTCCATAGCTGCTGCCGGGCTGCGCGTCCGGCTGCTGCTGCGCGTCCGGCTGCGCAGGGGCGGCGTCGGGCGCGTCGTCGGCCGGTGCGTCCGCCGGCGGCGCGGTGTTTTCCTCGCCCTTGCCGTGCAGACGATCCTGGATCGTCTTTTCGATGTCCTCCGGCAGCGCTGCGACGAGCTTGTCCGCGAGTGACTTCAAGATAGGGGCGCTTTGCGCGTTCGCAACCCATGCCGGCTGGCGATCCGACAGGATCCAGGACAGGAAGGCGAAGGCGATGACGACGAGCAGAAGGCCGCGCGCGACACCGAAGAAGAAGCCGAGGATGCGGTCGATCAGGCCGACGCGGCTGTCGATGACGAAATCCGAGATCTTCATCGCGATGTAGCTGGCGACGATCAGGGCGATGAAGAAGATGCCGGCCGCCGTCGCGATGATCGCCACGTTCTTGTTGGCGATGTAAGGCTCCACGAAGGGCAGCAGCGATTTGTAGAAGAAGAAGGCCGCGGCGGCCGCCAGCGCCCAGGAGGCGACGGACAGCACTTCCCGGACGAAGCCGCGCACCATGGCGAGCATCGCCGAGACCAGAATGACGACAAAGACCACACCGTCGAGAATCGTGACCGGCATTCCTTCGATGACCCCTTGCCCCGCGCCGCAGAAGGTTGCGGTTTAGCCCGTCGCTCTCACGAATCCAATGCCTCATCGGCCACAGTCGACCGCCGTCGCGCCGCAGGGTCCGGCACCGCCCGCTGCTGCGGACGCGTCCCCGAGGCCGCGATCATGGCGACGAGGCCGGCCAACTGGTCGATCCCCTGCAGTCCGGGACCGAGATTGGCTTCCTTGTCGATCGATGCGACCGGCAGGACAGCCCGGGCGAAACCAAGCTTTTGCGCCTCTTTCAGGCGCTGCGCAGCGTGGCCGACCGGCCTGACGGCTCCCGAAAGGCTGACTTCGCCGAAATAGACGCAATCCGCCGGCAGGGCAATACCGGAGAGCGAGGAGACGAGTGCGGAAGCGACCGCGAGATCCGCAGCCGGCTCCGTAATTTTCAGCCCGCCGGCCACCGCCAGGTAGACGTCGTTGGAGCCGAGCTTCACGCCGCAATGCGATTCGAGCACGGCGATCACCATGGCGAGGCGGCCGGAGTCCCAGCCGACCACGGCGCGGCGCGGCGTGCCGAGCAGCGACGGGGCCACGAGGGCCTGTATCTCGACCAGCACCGGGCGCGAGCCCTCCATGCCGGCGAAAACGGCGGCGCCCGGCGAGGCGGCGTTGCGCTCGCCGAGGAAAAGCTCAGACGGATTGGGCACTTCGCGCAATCCGCTGCCGGTCATTTCGAACACGCCGATTTCGTCGGTGGCGCCGAAGCGGTTCTTCACCGCGCGCAGGATGCGGAACTGCTTGCCGCCTTCGCCCTCGAAATAGAGCACCGCGTCCACCATGTGCTCGACGACGCGGGGGCCGGCGATCTGGCCGTCCTTGGTGACATGGCCGACGAGCACCAGCGTCGCGCCGGAATTCTTGGCGTAGCGGATCATCGCCTGCGCCGCGGCGCGCACCTGCGTCACCGTGCCCGGTGCGGATTCCGCCGTTTCGGTCCAGAGCGTCTGGATCGAGTCGAGGATGACGAGGGCAGGGACGGGGCCTGCCTGCAGCGTGGCGAGGATGTCCTCGACGCTGGTTTCGGCCGCGAGCGCCACCGGCGTGTGGGCGACGCCCATGCGCTCGGCCCGGAGCCGCACCTGCGCGATCGCCTCTTCGCCGGAGATGTAGACGACCCGTTCGCCCTTCGAGGCGAGCGCTGCGGACGCCTGCAGCAGCAGCGTCGACTTGCCGATCCCGGGATCGCCACCGACCAGCAGCGCCGAGCCGCGGACGAAGCCGCCGCCGGTGACGCGGTCGAGTTCGGCGATGCCCGAGGCGATGCGCGGGGGCTGCGTGCTGCCGCCGGAGAGTGCCTGCAGCTCGACGATGCGGCCGCGCTTGACCGGGCCCTTGGCGGGGCCGCCGCCGATGCCGCCCGAGGCGCTTTCCTCGACCATCGTGTTCCATTCGCCGCAGGCTTCGCAGCGGCCCTGCCAGCGCGGGCTGACGGCGCCGCAGTTCTGGCAGATGAACTGGATTTTCGCGCGCGCCATCAGAGGGCTCCCCGATAGTGCCTGGCATAGCGGCCGCCGAGGCTGGTCAGGAGTTCGTAGCTGATGGTGCGGGCGGCTGTCGCCACCTCTGCGACCGGCATGTTCGGGCCGAACAGCTCGACCCAGTCGCCGCGCCGCGCCGCCGGGATGTCGGTTACGTCGATCGCCATCAGGTCCATCGAGATGCGCCCGACCAGCGGCGCGCGGTGGCCGTGCAGGACCACGCTGGCGCCCGGATGCCCGTCGGTGGCGCCGGCGCTGCGGTGGTAGCCGTCGGCATAGCCCGTCGAAAGGATGGCGATGCGGCAGGGGCGGGCCATGGTCTGCGCCGCGCCATAGCCGACCGTCTCGCCGGCCGGCACGTCGCGGATCTGGATGATGCGGGCCTCGGCGGTGACGACCGTCTCCAGCGGCGGCTCGCCTTCGATATAGGGGCCGCCATAGAGGCCGATGCCGGGGCGGACCAGATTGAAATGATAGTCGCGGCCGAGCGCGATCCCGGCCGTATTGGCGAGCGAGACCGGCAGGCCGGGAAAGAGGGCGTGGACGTCCTGCATCGTGGCCAGCTGGCGCGCGTTGAGCGGATGCGCCGGCGTGTCGCCGCAGGCGAGATGGCTCATCACCAGCGTCAGTCCCAGCCGCTCGGTGAGGCCACGATCGGACGCGAGCTCCAGCGCTTCGGCGAAGGTGACGCCGAGGCGGTTCATGCCGGTGTCGACATGCAGCGCGGCGTGGCCCTGGCCGCCGTCGGCGCGATAGGCGGACCACTCCCGCAATTCGTCGAGCGAGCCGATCACCGGGCGGATATTGCCGGCTTCATGGGCGGCGGCGACGCCGCTCGCGAGACCGTTCAGCACATAGATGGTCGCTTCCGGCGCGACGGCGCGCACTTCAAATCCCTCTTCCGGCAGGGCGACGAAAAAGGTGCGGCATCCGGCGCGGGAAAGGGCCCTTGCGGCCGGTTCCGCGCCGATGCCGTAGGCGTTGCCCTTGACGGCGGCGGCCGTCTCCGCCGTGCCGGCCTGTGCCGCCAGCGCCTGCCAGTTGCGGGCGAGCGCGCCGAGATCGATCGTCAGCCGGTTGCCGGTGGTGGCCGGCGTCTGGACGGGAGTGGGATCCGATTGTTCCATCAAGCGAGGGTACGCGATTCGGGGCCGCCAGCGCGGCGAGCATGGAGCAGGAATTTGCAGCCGTTGGTCTCTGCCATTTTCGCGGCGATCTCAAGGCCAATCTGCATGCTGGCGCAACGCGGTAGCGCATCGTGACGCCGGCGGGCGCGGCGCGGCGCAGCCTCGGAGCCGTGGCCCTGGTGGTGCGCGACTATGATGAGGCCATCGCCTGGTATCGCGACAGGCTTGGCTTCGTCTGCGTCGAGGATACGCCGCTGGGCGACGGCAAGCGCTGGGTGCTGATGGCGACCAATCCCCCGGCTGAGACGCGGATCCTGCTCGCCAGGGCGCGCGACGAGGCGCAGGAGCGCGCCATCGGAAGCCAGTCCGGCGGGCGCGTGTTCCTGTTTCTCCATACGGACGATTTCCAGCGCGACTTTGCCGCCTTCCGGGCGCATGGCGTCCGCTTCCTCGAAGCGCCACGGGACGAGGCCTATGGCACCGTCGCCGTGTTCGAGGACCTCTACGGCAACAAGTGGGACCTGCTGCAGCAGAAGCCGTGACGCGTAGCGCTACTCGTAGGATTCGGGCAGGTGGTCGCGCTTGGCGAGGTTGGAGAAGCGGGTGATCTCCGCCTCGAACTGCAGCGGCACCGTGCCGGTCGGGCCGTGGCGCTGCTTGCCGATGATGACTTCGGCGACGCCGGCGACCTGTTCCATCTCGGCCTGCCACTTGAAGAACTCTTCGGTGCCTTCCTTCGGCATCTTTCCCTTCAGGTAATATTCGTCGCGATAGACGAACATCACCACGTCGGCGTCCTGCTCGATCGAGCCGGATTCACGCAGATCCGCGAGCTGCGGCCGCTTGTCCTCGCGCGCTTCCACCTGACGCGAGAGCTGCGACAGCGCGATCACCGGCACGGCGAGCTCCTTGGCGAGCGCCTTCAGGCCGGTGGTGATTTCGGTGATTTCCTGCACGCGGTTGGCCTGGCCCTTGCCGGAGCCCTGCAGCAGCTGGAGGTAGTCGATGATCAGCAGGTCGAGGCCGCGCTGGCGTTTCAGGCGGCGGGCGCGGGCGGTCAGCTGCGCGATCGAGATGCCACCCGTCTGGTCGATGTAGAGCGGGATACGCGCCATTTCGCGCGAGGCTTCCACCACCTTGGCGAACTGGCGCTCGTCGAGCGAGCCGCGGCGGATATGCGAGGACGAGACGCCGGACTGTTCGGCGACGATACGCGTCGCCAGCTGTTCTGCCGACATTTCGAGCGAGAAGAAGCCGACAATGCCGCCATTGACCGACTTGGTCGAGCCGTCGGGCTGAACCTCGCCGCGATAGGCCTTGGCGATGTTGAAGGCGATGTTGGTGACGAGCGAGGTCTTGCCCATGGCCGGGCGGCCAGCGAGCACGATCAAGTCGGACGGCTGCAGGCCGCCCATCTGGCGGTCGAGGTCGTCAAGGCCGGTCGAGATGCCGGAGAGATGGCCGTCGCGCTGGTAAGCGGCGCTGGCCATGTCGATGGCGGCTTTGAGCGCGTCCTCGAACGACTGGAAGCCGCCGTCGTTGCGGCCGGTTTCGGCCAGCGCGAACAGGCGTCGTTCGGCATCCTCGATCTGAGCCTTGGGTGGCATGTCGATCGGGGCGTCGAAGGCGATGTTGACGACGTCCTCGCCGATGCCGATCAGCGCGCGACGAAGCGCCAGATCATAGATCGAGCGGCCATAGTCCTCGGCGTTGATGATGGTCGTCGCCTCGGCGGCGAGGCGTGCGAGATACTGCGCCGGGTTCAGCTCGCCGATGGCGAGGTCGGCCGGCAGGAAGCTCTTCAGCGTGACCGGGTTGGCGATCTTGTTCTGGCGGATGATTTGCGCGATGAGCTCGTACACCTGCCGGTGCACCGGTTCGTAGAAATGAACCGGTTCGAGGAAGTCGGAGACGCGATAGAACGCCTCGTTGTTGACGAGGATGGCGCCCAGGAGCGCCTGCTCGGCCTCGATGTTTTGCGGCGGCTGCCGATAGAATTCGGCAGATTGCGGCGTCACGGCAAGCGCTGGAACGTTCATGGTCGATTGGCTCTCAGATCCCTTGATCCCAGTTAAGGACAGGAGCGGTCGCGAGGCCAATGCTCGCTGGGTTATTGCCCGTTATCCATAGGCTAACGCCAACGCCGCCGCGAAAGCGGCGTTTGCCGCTTGTGCGAAGCGTTTCGGTGACAGTTTCGTGATGGATGCCCGATTCGCGCCGCCCGTCGAGGCATTTCCCCGTTTCTGGAAGCGGGGAAATGTCTCGACGTGCTGGCGGTCGCGTGGGTCTGGTGAGGATGGGCCGGCGGGTCCCGAAGGACCTAGCCGCCGCCGGCGATTTTCAGCGACGGCCGTTGTCCGGCATGGTCGCGCAGCCGCAGGGCTTCCTCGGCTTGCCAGATATAGTCGCGCGTGAGCGGCAGGGCGTTCTGGTCGCGGACGATCTGGATCTGGAAGATCATCATGTCCTGGTAGCGGAAGGCGGTCTCGGAGGCGGCGAGGTAGAACTCCCACATCCGGCAGAACGCCTCGTCATAGAGGGCCACCGCCTCGGCGCGGCGGGCGAGGAACCGTTCGCGCCAGGCCTTCAGCGTCTCGGCATAGTGCAGTCGCAGGATCTCGACGTCGGTTACCTTCAGCCCCGCCTTCTCGATCGCCGGAAACACCTCCGAGAGCGCCGGGATGTAACCGCCCGGGAAGATGTATTTCTGGATCCAGGAATTGGTCTCGCCAGGCAGGTCGAAGCGGCCGATCGCGTGCAGCACCATCACGCCGTCCTCGGTCAGCAGCTCGCGCGCCTTGTCGAAATATTCCTGGAAATGCCCGACGCCGACATGCTCGAACATGCCGACCGAGATGATGCGGTCGAACTGCGTCTTGAGCGCCCGGTAGTCCTGCAGCTTGAATCGGGTCCGGTCGGCGAGGTTCAGCGCCGCCGCGCGGGCGTTCGACACCTTGTGCTGCTCTTCCGAGAGCGTGACGCCGGTGACGTCGACATCGGCATGAGTGGCCAGGTAGAGGCCGAGGCCACCCCAGCCCGAGCCGATGTCGAGGATCTTTTGGCCCGGTGCGAGCGCCAGCTTGGCCGCGAGATGCCGCTTCTTGGCGATCTGCGCTTCCTCGAGGCTGGTGTCGGGCGTCTCGAAATAGGCGCAGGAATATTGCTGGTCGCTGTCGAGGAACAGCGAATAGAGCCTGCCGTCGAGATCGTAGTGATGGGCGACGTTCTGGCGCGAGCGGAATGGCGTGTTCCACTGGCGCAGGCGGCGGGTCATCACGCGCAGTCGGTAGATGGCGCGCATCCACCAGGACCGGCCGCCGCTACCGACATTCTGCAGCACTACTTCGAGGAAGTCGTAGATCGAGCCCTGCTCGACGACGAAGCTGCCATCCATGAAGGTCTCGCCGAGCTTCAGCTCGGGATTGCTGAGTACGGCCCGTTCGGCCGCCGCTGTCGTGAAGCGGACGCGGACGGGTATGCCGCTGCCGTCACCGAAGCGGTGACGCTTTCCCTTGGCATCGATAATTTCAAGCGATCCACGCTTCAGAACGCCTGACAGATAGTTGATGAGCAACCGGTTCATTGTGATCCGCTGCCCCCTCCCTGAATGTCTTGGTTTACCAAGGCAGGTTGCGACAAGGCGGTCGGTGACGTCCGGCCGTCACAGGGATGGTAGCCCTGATTTTGCCGCAATTTCAAGCGGGTACGCGCTAAGCCGATTTCGTAGCGTCTGCCAAAGAAAAAGGGCGCCGCGGAAACCGCGGCGCCCTCCCAGAAAATAAGGCTCCCTTCAGGTGAAGGGCGCTTCTTAGATCTCTTCGTCGTCGACGCCGGCGAAGCCTTCGCCCTCCGGCAGCGGCTCCAGCTCGAAGTCGTCCTGGACGGTCGAGAGGTCTTCACCCTGCGACTGGCGAGTCGCTTCGTCGACGCTGCGGGCGACGTTCAGGGTGACGGTGGCCTCGACTTCCGGGTGCAGGGCGATGACGACGTTGTGCAGGCCGATCGACTTGATCGGAACCTCGAGCACGACCTGGCTGCGGGCGACCGAGAAGCCGGCCTCGCTGACCAGGTCGGCCACGTCGCGGCTCGAAACCGAACCGTAGAGCTGGCCGGTCTCGCCGGCCTGGCGGACGACGATGAACGACTGGCCGTTGAGGGCCTCGGCGACCTTCTCGGCGTCGCTCTTGCGCTCGAGGTTGCGGGCCTCGAGGTAGACCTTCTCGGCCTCGAAGCGCTTCTTGTTGGCTTCGTTGGCGCGGAGCGCCTTGCCCTGCGGCAGCAGGTAGTTGCGGGCGTAGCCGTCCTTGACGTGAACGATCTCGCCCATCTGGCCGAGCTTGGCGACGCGCTCCAGCAGAATGACGTCCATGATGTGACTCCTTTGGTCTTGAATTCGAAACGTGACTTACGAGATGCCGGACCGCGCCGCGAAACGGCGCGCCCGGAATTGGAGGGCGGTGTCGGCAAGTCCGACCACGGCCATGATGCCGAGCGGCAGCAGGAAGACGAAGCTGACGGCATAGACGAGGAAGAGCAGCAGCGGCCGCGCCGCCTTGCCGTTGAGCATGGCGTGCAGCAGGCCGAAGCCGGTCAGCGCGAAGGCGAATCCCATGGCGCCCGCGAAGGCGCCCGCGACCTGGCCGGGGACGCCCGGCAGCAGGCTGACGATGAAGGCGAGGCCGAAGAACAGCGCCGCCGACTGGGGCAGCACGACGGCCCAGAGCGGCGTCCATTCGCGCGCGAGCAGGCCCGACATGCGGGCGATCCGGGCGCCAAGCCAGGTGGCAAGCACGAGGATACCCAGCGTCAGGCTGGCGGAGGTGAACGGCATCAGCGCGATGTTGAAGCGGACGAGCGGCTCGATCTCCGCCTCGGTCGGCGCCATGCCATCGGCCGAGGACTGCGCCAGCCAGTCCTTGAGTACGCTCACCGTCTGGCTGATCAGCGCCTCGGGGTTGTAGCCGAGCAGGAAGCCGGTGACGACGACGGCGGCGCCGGTGACGAGGGCGGCGCGGACGAGCACGTTGTCGAGCGGGAACCACTGGCGACCACCGGGCACGGCGTCGTCGGGCCGCGACAGGCCGACGAGATGCGCTGCCCAGGCGACGGGCGCCGCGAACAGGATGAAATAGAGGCCGCCGGCGAGGTGGCCGATGGCGAGGCCGATCATCGCCGAGGCGACGGCGGCGGCCGCGGCGGCGGAATACGTGCCGAATCCGAGCCCGGCAATGGCGATCGGCAGCGGCGACAGGATGAAGAGGGGGAGGGCGAGGGCGGTCCCGCTGACGAGCCCGGCGAACAGCAACGCTGCCGCAAGGCCGGCTCCAAGGCCAATCAGGATGTTCCGCATCGACATGATATCTCGCTGTCCCGCTTCGAGAGCGGTTAGAGGCAGGTCACGGGAAGCCCGGCCATACCCCAACCAAGTCTTGCCATTCAGGCACTGAAATCGTCAGCCCCGAAGGGCGGTGCCGGACCGGCGGCGGGCGTCGGTCCGGCGAATCGGGTCGCGCGTCGCTGGAGACCTGGGTCTCCGGCGACCGGCGTCTTACTTGATCACGTAGGGGATCAGGCCGAGGAAGCGGGCGCGCTTGATCGCCTGGGCGAGCTCGCGCTGCTTCTTGGCCGAAACGGCCGTGATGCGGGACGGAACGATCTTGCCGCGCTCGGAGATGTAGCGCTGCAGGAGACGGATGTCCTTGTAGTCGATCTTCGGCGCATTCGGGCCCGAGAACGGGCAGGTCTTGCGGCGACGGAAGAACGGACGGCGCTGGCCGCCGCTGGACGCGCTGGTGGTGCCGATCTCAGCCATTATTCAGCCGCTCCTTCAGAATCTTCCGAGCGCGGACGACGCTCGCCACGGAAACCGCCGCCGGCGCCACCGCCGAAGCCGCCACGCGGACGGTCGCCACGGTCGCCGAAGCGGCCGCCACGGTCGCCATCGTCACGATCGCGCTTCTGCAGCATCGCGGACTGGCCTTCCTCGTGTTCCTCGACCTTGAGGGTCAGGATGCGGAGGATGTCTTCGTTCATGCGCTGCTGACGCTCGAGCTCGGCCACTGCGGCGGCCGGGGCGTCGATGTTGATCAGCGTGTAGTGCGCCTTGCGGTTCTTGCGAATCCGGAATGCGACCGACTTCAGGCCCCACTGCTCGATCTTGCCGACCGTGCCGCCATTGGCCTCGATGAGGCCCTTGAACTGCTCGGTAAGTGCTTCGACCTGCTGTGCGGACACGTCCTGTCGCGACAGAAATACGTGCTCATAAAGCGGCATGATTGCCCTTCCTTTTCGTTTCCCGGCGCCAAGCCTCACCGAAGCCTTCGAGAAAGGCTGATCGGTACGAACTTCGAGAGCGGAGACACGGGAAGACGGGATCTCTGATCCCTGCGGCTCGCGCCGCCTTCCGTTCAACCCCCGGCCGGGTGTCGTTACGACGGGCGGTGCATATACGGGAATGGCCGAGAAGGCAAGGCGTGGCGCGATTCTTTGGATCGCCGCCTGTGGGGGCCGGACGGATTATTCGGCCGGACAGGAGTTGGTGCACTGGCTCGTAGAAAGAAAGCCCCTCACCCAACCCTCTCCCGCTCGCGGGAGAGGGCCAAGGGCAGCGCTTGTTCCAATATACAGCCGAGCCGACTGGCACCGGCTTGCTCCCTCTCCCGGCACGGGAGAGGGTTGGGGTGAGGGGCTTACTCCCTCTCCTGCGAGCGGGAGAGGGGTGGGGTGAGGGCCCTACTTCCCGCCAATCCCGTTCAGCTCGGCCAGCGCGTCGTCCGGCAAAACGAGATCGGCGACGGCGAGGTTTTCCTTGAGGTGACCGACCGACGAGGTGCCGGGAATGAGCAGGATGTTCGGCGAGCGCTGCAGCAGCCAGGCGAGGGCAACCTGCATCGGCGTGGCGCCGAGACGCGTGGCGACGTCGTTCAGCGTCGCGGATTGCAGCGGGCTGAAGCCGCCGAGCGGGAAGAAGGGCACATAGGCGATGCCGTCGCGGGCGAGGTCGTCGATCAGCGCGTCGTCGGCCCGGTGCGCCAGATTGTACTGGTTCTGCACGCAGACGATGTCGGTGATCTTTCGCCCTTCGGCAATTTGCGTCGGCGTCACGTTGCTGAGGCCGATATGGCGGACGAGGCCCTGGCGCTGCAAATCGGCCAGCACCGTCAGCGTCGGCTCGATCGAGCCTTCGGCCGGGCCGTGCGTGTCGAACATGATGCGCAGGTTGACCACTTCCAGCACGTCGAGGCCGAGATTGCGGAGATTGTCATGCACCGCCGCCGTCAGCTCTTCCGGCGCGTAGGCCGGCAGCCACGACGCGTCGGCGCCGCGCCTTGCGCCGATCTTGGTCACCAGCACGAGATCGTCGGGATAGGGGTGGAGAGCCTCGCGGATCAGCTGGTTGGTGACGTGCGGGCCGTAATAGTCGCAGGTGTCGATATGGTCGACGCCCTGCGCCAGCGCCTCGCGCAGCACGGCGATCGCGGCGTCATGATCCCTGGGCGGGCCGAACACGCCGGGGCCGGCGAGCTGCATCGCGCCATAGCCGAGCCGCTTCACGCTGCGGTCGCCGAGCCTGTAGGTGCCGGCCGTGTCGATCGTCGTTGTCGTCATGGTGTTTCTCCTTTGCGGTGGCATGGAGATAGACCCTGCCGGGCTCTGCGATAATCGCGTACAATCGGCACGAGCTGTACGGAATTTCGAACAATGACCATCGATCTCGGGGATCTCAACGCCTTCGTGGCCGTGGCGCGGGCGCAGGGCTTTCGCGAGGCGGCGCGGGTGGGCGGCGGCAGCGCCTCCGCGATGAGCGAGGCCGTGCGCCGGGTCGAAGCGCAGCTTGGCGTCCGGCTCTTCAACCGCACGACAAGAAGTGTCGTCCTGACAGAGGCCGGCCGGGGCCTGCTGGAACGGCTCGGCCCGGCGCTGACCGAGGTCGAGGCGGCGCTCGATGTCGTCAACGGCTTTCGCGACCGGCCCGCCGGAACGCTGCGCCTGAACGTGCCGATCAGCGCGGTGCGGCTGGTGCTCGGCAGCATCGTGCCCGCCTTTCTCGCCGCCTATCCGGAGATCCGGCTGGAGGTCATCGCCGAGGACAGCTTCGTCGACGTTCTCGCCGCCGGCTGCGACGCCGGCATACGTTACGACGAAAGCCTCGAGCAGGACATGATCGCCGTGCCGATCGGGCCGCGCACGCAGCGCTTCGCAGCCGCCGCCGCGCCGTCCTATCTCGACCGCCATGGCCGCCCGGACCATCCGCGCGCGCTTGCCGACCATGCGTGCCTGCGCTTTCGCTTCTCGAGCGGCGCCATGCCGTTGTGGGAGTTCGAGCGCGATGGCGAGGCGGTCCGGGTCGAGACGGGCGGGCCGCTGGTTGTCCAGGCGGGATCCGCGACCGACCTCGCCGTCCAGGCGGCGATCGCGGGAACGGGCATCGTCTATCTGTTCGAGGATTGGCTGCGGCCGCATATTGAAAGCGGTGCGCTGGAGCCGGTGCTGGAGGACTGGTGGCCGCGCTTCTCGGGACCGTTTCTCTATTATCCCGGCCGGCGGCTGGTGCCCGCGCCGCTTCGTGCCTTCATCGATTTCATCCGTGCGAACCCTTGGCGGCCGTGATCGCCGGCCGCATGTTGTCCGCTCCTTCCTATGGCTGCCTTCACATGGGTGTCATGCGCAACTCTTAGGTCCGGATTGTCGACCGCCTTGGCGGTCTCCCCAATCCATGAGGTACCCGATGCGCAAGATGTTGCTCGCCCTGGCTGCGACGACCATGCTCGCCGGCGCGGCCCAGGCCGCGACCGTCTATCCGCTCGACCGCGCGACGATTCTCGCCGGCTCGCCCTTCGACTTCAAGGTCGAGTTCAAGGAGACGGTCAAGCCCGAGGACGTCAAGATCACCGTCAACGGCCAGGACTACAAGACGGTCTTCGGCGCCGAGGCGACGTTCACCGAGACCGAACTCGGCAAGGACGACAAGAAGCTCGGCTCGGCCGTCATCCTGCGCAAGCTCGTGCTCGCCACGCCGGGCACCTACACGGTCGAGGCCTCGGCCGGCGGCGAGACCAAGTCGGTCACCTGGGACGTTTACGGCACCGCCGCCCAGCCCAAGGCCAAGAACGTCATCTTCCTGCTCGGGGACGGCCTCTCGGTCGCGCACCGCACCGCTGCGCGGATCATGTCCAAGGGCGTGACCGAGGGTAAGGCGGACGGCCGCCTCAACATGGACGACCTCGACCACATGGCCTTCATCGGCACCTCGTCGACCGAAGCCATCGCCACCGACAGCGCCAACACCATGTCGGCCTACATGACCGGCCACAAGACGGCCGTGAACGCCCTCGGCGTCTATGCCGACCGTACCCCGGCCTCGATGGACGACCCGAAGGTCGAGACGCTGGGCGAGGCGCTCCGCCGCCAGACCAAGAAGTCGATCGGCATCGTCACCACCTCCGAACTGCAGGACGCGACCCCGGCCGCCGTCGTCGCCCACACCCGCAAGCGCGCCGACAAGGCCGAGATCACCGGCATGATGTTCGACGTCCAGCCGGATGTCGTGCTCGGCGGCGGCTCCGCCTACTTCCTCGGCAAGGAGACCCCCGGCTCCAAGCGCAAGGACGACAAGGACTACATCAAGCAGTTCCAGGATGCCGGCTACACGCTCGCCACCGACAAGGCCGAGCTCGAGAAGGCGGCCGGCACCAATACCGGCAAGATCCTCGGCCTGTTCCATACCGGCAACATGGACACCGTGCTCGACCGCGAGTTCCTGAAGAAGGGCACGGTCTCGAAGTTCCCGAACCAGCCCGGCCTCGTCGAGATGACGGAAACCGCGCTGGCGCAGCTCTCGAAGAACCCCGAGGGCTTCTTCCTGATGGTCGAGGGCGCGAACATCGACAAGATGTCCCATCCGCTCGACTGGGACCGCGCCGTCGTCGAGACCATCGAGTTCGACAAGGCGGTCGGCGTGGCGCGCGCCTTCGCCGAGAAGAATCCGGACACGCTGATTGTCGTCACCGGCGATCACACGCATGGCGTCTCGATCATCGGCACCGTCGATGACGACAAGGCCGGCTCGGAAATGCGCGAAAAGGTCGGCACCTATGCCGACGCCGGTTTCCCGAACTACACGGACGAGAACAAGGACGGCTACCCGGACAAGATCGACGTCAGCCGTCGCCTGTTCCTCGCCGCCAACAACGGCCCGGACCACTACGAGACCTTCCGTCCGAAGCTCGATGGCCCGTTCGTGCCGGCCGTGCAGAACGAGAAGAAGGAATATGTCGCGAACGAAGCCTACAAGGACGTTCCCGGCGCCGTCTTCGTTCAGGGCAATATTCCGAAGGAAGGCGACTCGGGCGTCCATGCCGTCGACGACGTCGTCCTGCAGTCGACCGGCCCCGGCTCGGAAGGCTTCAAGGGCTACATGGAGCAGAGCGACGTTTACCGCGTGATCGTCGACGCCCTGGCGCTGGCGCCCGCCAAGCAATAATCCGCGGGCCACTGGCCGCATCCTGAAAGACAGGCTTCGGGCGCAAGCGCCCGAGGCCGCTTCCTTTTGAGGAGAGACCGATGCCGTTGGTTCGGATTTCGCGGCGCGATGCGCTGCTCGGAGGTCTTGCCGCGCTGGCGGCCCCCGTGATCCCGGCGCGTCCCGCGCTTGCCGCCCTGCCGGCACTGACCTTCGACGAGCTCTACGGCTCGGTCGGCGTGCTCGGCCTCACCTTCTCCGACAAGGTCAAGCAACTGGCGGGGAAGGCCGTGACGATGCGCGGCTTCATGGCGCCGCCGCTGAAGGCTGAAGCCGCCTTCTTCGTCCTGACCGAAATCCCGATGTCGCTCTGCCCGTTCTGCTCGTCGGATGCCGACTGGCCGGACAACATCATCGTCGTCTATCTCGGCGAGAAGCAGACCTTCGTTCAGCCGAACGCGGTCATCGAGGTGAAGGGCATTCTCGAATACGGCTCGTGGACGGATCCAGAGACCGGCTTCGTCAGCCTGCTGCGCCTGCGCGACGCCAGTTTCGGGCTCGTCTAGATCCATGCTCGGCCTGCATATCGAACGGCTTTCGGTCTCCTTCCCCGGTCTGCCGGCGCCCGTGCTGGAGATTCCGGAACTCGACATCGCCCCCGGCGCGCGCGTCGCCGTCACCGGCCCTTCCGGCTCGGGAAAGAGCACGCTGGTCCATATCGTCACCGGGCTGGAACGCTCGAAGCAGGGCGTCGTGCGCTGGCGCGATACCGACATTGGCCGCCTCTCCGAACGCGCGCGCGATGGCTGGCGGGCTGAGAATGTCGGCCTCGTCATGCAGGATTTTCACCTCTTCCCCGGTCTCTCGGCGCTGGAGAACGTGCTGCTGCCGGTCAGGCTGCGCATGCGCGGCGTCGGCGCCCATCTCGGTCGGGCGCGCGAACTGCTCGCCCGTGTCGGGCTGCGCCGGCTCGACCAGGCGATCACCACCATGTCGCGGGGCGAGATGCAGCGTGTCGCCGTTGCCCGCGCGCTGCTGCGCAGGCCGGGCGTCATCGTCGCGGACGAGCCGACCGCGAGCCTCGATGCCGAGAGCGGCGCCGTCGTCGCCGAATTGCTGCTCGAACTGGCGCGCGAGGAGGGGGCGACGCTCCTTGTCGTCTCGCACGACCCGCGTCTGGTCGAACGGATGGATCGAGCCATCCGCCTCGTCGCGGGCCGCATCGCTGCCGAGCCTGACGGAGACCTCGCAGCCGCCGCCGGAGGCCTGGCCCCATGATTCGCTTCGTCTTCGCCGATCTCCGCCGCCTCTGGGCCGGTTCGCTGGTGGTCGTGCTGCTTGTGGCGCTGGCAACGGCGCTCGGTGTCGCGGTGACCTTGCAGGAGCGTGCGCTGCGCCTCGGCAGCGCCCGGGCGGCTGACAAGTTCGATCTGGTCGTCGGCGCTGCCGGCAGCGAGACGCAGCTTGTCCTTTCCTCGATCTTCCTGCAGGCGGCACCGCTGCCGCTGGTGCCCGGCAAGGTGCTGCATGACCTCGCCGAGGATCCGCGCGTCAGCTGGGCGGCGCCGGTGGGCTTCGGCGATTCCTTCGATGGCTACCCGATCGTCGGCACCACCGTCGGCTTGATCGATGGCGCCGGCGGCGGGCTGGCGGAAGGCCGCGCCTTCGCGGCGAAGCCCGAAGCCGTCATTGGCTCGGCCGTGCCGCTCAAGCTCGGCCAGGAGGTCAAGCCGATGCACGGCATGCCGGGCGAGGGCGGTCACACGCATGCCGAGATCGCCTATCGCGTCGTCGGCCGCATGCCGCCGACCGGCACGCCCTGGGACCGCGCCATTCTGGTGCCGATCGAGGCGGTCTGGGGCATCCACGGCATGGAAGCCGGGCACGATCATAAGGCGGCCGGGGCCGGCGACGATCACGACCATGACCGGGATCACGCTCACGAGGCGGATGCGGGGGCGGCGCCGGAAGCGGAGCATGATCACACAGCGGAGCCCGGACACGCGCATGCCGAAGATCACGATCACGGCCACGACGAAGCCGGGCCGGCCGCGCTCGGCGGCCCGTGGAGCGAGACGACGCCCGGCGTGCCGGCGATCCTCGTCAAGCCGAAGACCTTCGCCGATGCCTACAAGCTGCGCGGCCAGTATCGCGCCGGCGCGACGCTGGCCGTTTTCCCCGGCGAGGTGCTGACCAATCTCTATGCCACGCTGGGCGACGCCAAGACGGTGCTGGGCGCCGTCGCGATCGGCGCGCAGGCGCTGGTGGCCGCCGCGATCGCTCTGGTCACGATCGTGCATGTTGGCCAGCGCCGCCGCCAGATCGGCGCGCTGCGGGCGCTCGGCGCACCACGCCTGGCGTTGTTCGGCATCGTCTGGTCGGAACTCTTCGCGCTGGTCGCGGGTGGCGTGATGCTCGGCCTGGCGCTCGGCTATGGCGCGGCGCGTTTCCTGTCGGCGCTGTTCACGCGGCAGAACGGCGTCGTGCTGCCGGTGGGCTTCGCATGGGCCGATTGGGTTCTGGTCGCCTCGCTGCTGGCGGTCGCGGCGGTGCTGGCGGCGATCCCGGCCATCCTTGCCTATCGCCAGCCGGCGGCGTCGGCGCTGCGCGCTTGAGGCTCCCGCTCAGGTTGGCGAGACGACGTTCACGACGATCATCATGGCGATGCCGAGCGCCGTCACCAGAAGGCCGAGCATGAAGCGGTTCTTGGCGCGCTGGTAGATCGGGATTTCGAGCGAGTTGACCTCGAGCATCTCGGCCAGCGCCTTGATCTGCAGCGCGACGCCGATCGCCAGCGCGATGGCCTCGATGAAGTCGGTCGTCATCCAGGGCGAATCGTCGGTCGCCCATTGCACGGTGAAGCCGAGCGAGAAGCCGAGCACGATACCCATCGCCGTCAGCGAGCCGTTGCGGAAGGTCGAATCGATTCGCGGTGTCGGTTCGCGCGGGCTGCCCGGATCGGTGGTCATCGACACGTCCCTTCAGCGGGTGATGCGGCGACTGGCTTCCGGCCGGACGCCTGATGGTAGCCCGGGCGTCGCGGCGGTTGTGCCTGCCAGTTTTCTATCGCAATGGCGGCGGATTGGACATCACGTTGCCGCCAGCCGGTCGCGGTGGCGGGCAGGGCGATCGCGCTGGCCGCTTTCGGCCATGCAAAACATCGATTTTCGTGATGACAGCATCAATTTTTCCGCACTTTTCTTTCCAATCGACCGCGGCCATAGTGCTTTTCTTCGAAAAGACCTCCGGAATCGCCGCTTTTGGGCTCGCCCTTCCCCAGGTCATCTCAATCAAGGACTTCGGAAGTGAGCGAGAGCGCGCAAGCTTTGCCCGCATCGTCCGCCCGCGGCATCGCCGAGCGGACCTCCCTGGGCATTTTGGTGGCCATCAGCATTTCCCACATGCTGAACGATCTGATGCAGTCGGTGATTCCGGCGATCTACCCGATCCTGAAGACGGAGTTCGCGCTGAGCTTCGGCCAGATCGGCCTGATCCAGCTGGCGTTCCAGCTGACGGCATCGATTCTTCAGCCTGTGGTCGGCATCTATACGGACAAGCATCCGCAGCCCTTCTCGCTGGCGGTGGGCATGGGCGTGACGCTCTGCGGCCTGCTGATGGTGTCGATGGCCAACACCTATCCGATGCTGCTGCTCGCGGTGGCGATGATCGGCATGGGCTCGTCGATCTTCCATCCGGAAGCCTCGCGCGTCGCCCGCATGGCGTCCGGCGGCCGGCATGGCTTTGCCCAGTCGCTGTTCCAGGTCGGCGGCAATTTCGGCTCGGCGATCGGCCCGCTGCTCGCCGCGGTCATCGTGCTGTCGCGCGGCCAGGCCAGCGTCGCCTGGTTCTCGCTGGTCGCCCTCGTCGGCGCGATGATCCTGACCCGGGTCGGCTTCTGGTATCGGGACCATCAGCGCGAGCGCAAGAAGGCCAATGTCGCGCCGGTCGTGCAGACGCTGTCGCGCAAGGTGGTCGTCCGCTCGATCCTGATCCTCGCCGTGCTGATCTTCTCCAAGTTCTTCTACATGGCGGCGCTGACCAGCTACTACACGTTCTATCTGATCGAGACGTTCAACGTGTCGGTGAAGGACGCGCAGATCTACCTGTTCGTCTTCCTTGCCGCCGTCGCGGCCGGCACCATCGCCGGCGGCCCCATCGGCGACCGTTTCGGCCGCAAGTTCGTGATGTGGTTCTCGATCCTGGGCGTGCTGCCGTTCACGCTGCTGCTGCCGCACGCCAGCCTCGGTTGGACGATCGCGCTGTCGATCGTGATCGGCTTCATCCTGTCCTCGGCCTTCCCGGCGATCATCGTCTATGCGCAGGAGCTGGTGCCCGGAAAGGTTGGCCTCGTCTCCGGCCTGTTCTTTGGCTTCGCCTTCGGCATGGGCGGCATCGGCGCGGCAGCGCTCGGCGAACTCGCCGACTGGACCTCGATCACCTTCGTGTTCCAGATCTGCGCCTTCCTGCCGGTTCTCGGTCTGCTGACGGCCTTCCTGCCGAACATCCGCAAACCGAGGCCCGCCTGACGCCACGATCCCGAGCCCGGCGGTGGACAAATCCCCACTGTCGGGCCGGTCTAAGCGTGAGAATCCTTGCCGCCGCGACGTCCCGCCGCCGCGGCGGTCCTCAGCCAGGAGCGCGGCGGCGCCTGTTCCGGACGTGGCCGGAAGTCCTTTCCAGCGAGGCCCCGCAGCGGCAAAAATCGGCCCGAGGCTTGACTTCGCGGCCGTAACAGAGGATTAGCCGCCGCCGACACGCGATGATCATCGCGCCAACATTTCGTGCGGGAACAGCCATGACGATCGCTCTCACATTTCCCGGTCAGGGCAGCCAGGCCGTCGGTATGGGCAAGGCGCTCGCCGACAATTTCGCCGAAGCACGCGCCGTCTTCGATGAAGTCGACGAAGCGCTCGGCGAGAAGCTCTCGACCGTCATCTGGGATGGCCCGATCGAGACGCTGACCCTTACCGCCAATGCCCAGCCCGCCCTGATGGCGGTCAGCCTCGCCGCCTTGCGCGTGCTGGAGGCCCAGGGCTTCTCCGTTTCCAGGGCGGCCCATGTCGCCGGCCATTCGCTCGGCGAATATTCGGCGCTGGCCGCCGCCGGCAGCCTGTCGATCTCCGACGCGGCCCGCCTGCTGCGCATCCGCGGCACCGCCATGCAGGCCGCCGTGCCGGTAGGCGAGGGCGCCATGGCCGCGCTGCTCGGCCTCGATTTCGACGCCGCCAAGGCGGTTGCCGACGAGGCCGCCGAGGGGGATGTCTGCCAGGCAGCCAACGACAATGGTCCCGGCCAGGTCGTCATCTCCGGCGCCAAGGCCGCTGTCGAGCGCGCGCTCGAGATCGCCAAGGCCAAGGGCGCCAAGCGTGCGCTGCTGCTCCCCGTGAGCGCGCCGTTCCATTGCCGCCTGATGCAGCCCGCCGCCGACGTGATGGCCGACGCTCTTTCCAAGGTGACGATCAACGCGCCCGTCGTGCCGCTGGTCGCCAACGTGCTGGCCGCGCCGATCTCCGATCCCGCCGAAATCCGCGCCCGCCTCGTCGAGCAGGTGACCGGCATGGTGCGCTGGCGCGAGTCGATCGGCTGGCTCGCCGCCAATGGCAGCGATCTCTTTGTCGAAATCGGCGCCGGCAAGGTGCTGTCGGGGCTTGCCAAGCGCATCGCCCCCGAGGCACAGACGCTCAATGTCGGCACGCCCGACGACGTGGCCGCGGCGATCGAGCGTCTCGCTTGAGCGCTGGCCGCGTCACAGTCCGTCCAGGGCAGCCAATCCAGGTATGAACCGGATCATCAGAAGGAAGTCGTCATGTTCGATTTGACCGGCAAGCGCGCGCTCGTTACCGGCGCCAGCGGTGGCATCGGCCGGGCGATCGCCCAGGCGCTGCACAAGCAGGGCGCCACCGTCGCCATCTCCGGCACCCGCCGCGAGGCGCTCGAGGCTCTGGCGACCGAGCTCGGCACCAATGTCCATGTCCTGCCGTGCAACCTGTCGGTCGCCGAAGAGGTCGAGCAGTTGGTCCCGCGCGCCGAAGAGGCGATGGGCGAGGTCGACCTCCTGATCAACAATGCCGGCATCACGCGCGACATGCTGTTCGCCCGCCTGTCGGACGAGGCGTGGCAGGAAGTCCTCGACGTCAACCTGACCTCGGCCTTCCGCCTGACCCGCGCCGCGCTGCGCGGCATGATGCGCCGCCGTTCCGGCCGCATCATCTCGATCACCTCGATCGTCGCGGTGACGGGCAATGCCGGCCAGGGCAACTATACCGCGTCCAAGGCGGCGCTGATCGCGATGTCGAAGTCGCTCGCCCAGGAAGTGGCGAGTCGCAACGTCACGGTCAATTGCGTCGCCCCCGGTTTCATCGAGACGGCGATGACCGACGCCCTCAACGAAAAGATTCGTGCATCGCTTCTGGAGCGGGTGCCGGCCAAGCGTCTCGGCACGCCCGAGGACATCGCCGCCGCCGTGGTCTACCTGGCCTCGGAAGAAGCGGCCTACGTGACCGGCCAGACCCTTCATGTCAACGGTGGTATGGCTATGATCTAATTGAGGTTTCTGCGTTCGCGCAAACCTCTCGGAGAGGGTCTGTCACACCCCTTCGCGGCGGCTGGTCAAGGTTCAGAAACTATGTTAGGACCGCGCAATATCAGTGCCGCGTCTTCGCCGCTTTCGCGGCGGAGCGGGTGTGGATTGACGATCGCCGAAGACTAGTGACGATATCGCGGTGCGTTTTCGGGGGATTGCCGAGACGTCCGGGTTTCCAGCGCGCGAGAAGTCGCGGCAATAGTAGACAGAGAACAATCGAGGTTTTGAGACATGAGCGACATCGCTGATCGGGTAAAGAAGATCGTCATCGAGCATCTCGGCGTCGAAGCCGACAAGGTGACCGAGGGCGCGAGCTTCATCGACGATCTCGGCGCTGACAGCCTCGACACGGTCGAGCTGGTCATGGCGTTCGAGGAAGAGTTCGGCGTGGAGATCCCCGACGACGCAGCCGAGACGATCCTGACCGTCGGCGACGCAGTCAGCTTCCTGGAGAAGAACGCCGGCTGATCGCCGATGTTCATCCATCGTAAGCCAATGACAAGAACGGCCGGACCCGCCTGGGTCCGGATCGGGGGAAGCGTATGAGACGAGTCGTTGTAACCGGGATGGGTATGGTGACGCCGCTCGGTTGCGGCGTCGACGCCAACTGGTCGAACATTCTTGCCAGCAAGAGCGGCGCCCAGAAGATCACGAGCTTCGAGGTCGAGGACCTGCCGGCTCAGATCGCTTGCCTTATCCCGCACGGTGACAAGGCCGACGGCAAGTACAATCCGGACGACTGGATGGAGCCGAAAGACCAGCGCAAGGTCGATGATTTCATCGTCTACGCGATGGCCGCGGCCGACCAGGCCGTGCATGATTCGGGTTGGTTGCCCACCGAGTACGAGGACCAGATCCGCACCGGCGTGCTGATCGGTTCCGGCATCGGCGGCATCCAGGGCATCGTCGAGGCCGGCTTCACGCTGCGCGACAAGGGCCCCCGCCGGATCAGCCCCTTCTTCATCCCCGGCCGCCTGATCAACCTCGCCTCCGGCCAGGTCTCGATCCGCTACGGTTTCAAGGGACCGAATCATTCGGTCGTGACGGCCTGCTCGACGGGCTCGCACGCGATCGGCGACGCCGCGCGCCTGATCGCGCTCGACGATGCCGACGTCATGATCGCCGGCGGCACCGAGGGCTCGGTCTCCCGTATCGCGCTCGCAGGCTTTGCCGCCTGCAAGGCGCTGGCGACCAACTTCAACGATCGCCCGCAGGAAGCTTCGCGTCCGTACGACCGCGACCGTGACGGCTTCGTCATGGGCGAGGGCTCGGGCATCGTCGTGCTCGAGGAGCGCGAGCACGCAATTCGTCGCGGCGCTAAGATCTATGGCGAAGTGATCGGCTACGGCATGTCCGGCGACGCCTATCACATCACTGCACCGTCCGAGGACGGCGACGGCGCCTATCGCTGCATGGTCGCGGCGCTGAAGCGCGCCGGCCTGCAGCCGTCCGAGATCGACTACGTCAACGCCCATGGCACGTCGACCATGGCCGACGGCATCGAACTCAAGGCGGTCGAGCGCGTCGTCGGTGACGCCGCCTCGAAGATCGCCATGTCCTCGACGAAGTCGGCGACGGGCCACCTGCTGGGTGCGGCCGGCGCGGTCGAGGCGATCTACTCGCTGCTGGCGATTCGCGACAATGTCGCGCCGCCGACGCTCAATCTCGACAACCCCTCCGTCGAGACGGCGATCGACCTTGTCCCCAAGGTTGCCAAGAAGCGGCAGATCGACGTAGCGCTCTCCAATTCCTTCGGTTTTGGCGGCACCAACGCTTCGCTCGTCTTCCGTCGGCACGCGGATTGAGAGCGCGTCTTCGCGCTTTCGCCATAATCCTCCATACATTCGCCTCTCGGCATCCGGATCCTCTCCGGATGTCGGCAGGTGAGAAGTAGGATGCGATGAACGAGACCAACCAACCGGGCGCCAAGGACAACAAGGCTGGCGATGCCGGTGAGGTCGGATCGGCCGAATTCGGCAATCGCATCAACCCGCGCAGCCCCGGCGACGCGCTCCGTCCCGAGCGCGTGCCGCCGCCGCCGCCCCGTTCGCAGCAGGCGCGCCACCCCATCGTCATCATCATGAATTTCGCCATGACGATCCTCGTCGTCGGCGTTCTCGGTGCGGTCGGCCTCTTCTTCTTCGGCAAGCTCCGTTTCGAGCAGGCGAGCCATTTCGGCCAGGCGCGGACGGTCTCGATCGAGCGCGGCAAGAGCCTGCGTGAGATCGCCGAGGAACTGCATGAGCGCGGCCTTATCTCGTCCAAGTGGATCTTCATTGCCGGCGTCCGCGCCAACCAGATGCAGGACGATCTGAAATCGGGCGACTACCTGATCGCGCCGCATTCCAGCATGCGCGACATCATGAACGCTATGGTGAGCGGCAAGGCGATCCTCTACTCCGTCTCGATCCCGGAAGGCCTGACCAGCCAGCAGATCGTCGACCGGCTGAACGCCGATCCCGGCCTGGTCGGCGAGATCAAGGAAGTGCCGCCGGAAGGCAGCCTCCTGCCCGACACCTACCGCTTCTCGCGCGGTGACAGCCGCCAGAACATCATCGACCGCATGCTGCGCGAGCGCGACCGGGTGATGACCGCGATCTGGACCAGCCGTGACAAGGACCTGCCGATGAAGACGCAGGCGGAGCTGGTGACGCTCGCCTCGATCGTCGAGAAGGAAACCGGCATGGCCGACGAGCGCAGCCGCGTCGCCGCCGTCTTTATCAACCGCCTCCGCAGCAACATGCGCCTGCAGTCCGACCCGACCGTGATCTACGGCATCTATGGCGGCGCCGGCCTGCCTTCGGGCACGCCGATCCGTCGTTCCGATCTCGACGCCGTCAACGACTACAATACCTACAAGATCAATGGCCTGCCCAAGGGGCCGATCGCCAATCCGGGCAAGGCGTCGCTGGCCGCGGTCGCCAATCCGTCGCGGACCAAGGATCTCTATTTCGTCGCGGACGGAACCGGCGGCCACGCCTTCGCCGAGAGCTATGCGGACCACCGCAAGAACGTTGCGCGCTATCGCAAGTGGGTCGCCGAGCAGAAGGCGAAGGGCGATGCGGCGGCCGCCGAGCAGAGTGCGGGTCCGGGCGATGCCGTCGATGAAGGCGATGCGCCTGACGACAGCGCCAATGCGGCGCCGGTGCCGACCCCGAAGCCCTGATCGCTTCCGCGGACCGACGACCCCGCCTCAGCCGGGCAGTCCGTCGAGACGGGGGATTTGTTCCAGATGCTCGTCCCAGTCGGCGCGGCTGGCGACGTTGATATGCGCGTTCGGCCGCATCGGCAGCGGGCTGTCGAGGCTGCCGGCCGGCACGACCAGCAATGCGCCGTCCATCTGCAGCCCCGGCAGGGCCGAGCCGCAATCGGCGCAGAAGCTGCGCTGATGCCGCGTCTCCGGCAGCTGGAACGTCCGCACCTTCTCCTCGCCCGACAGCCAGCCGAGCCGCGCTTCGGTCGAGAACAGGTTGGCGCCGTGGGCAGAGCCGCTGTCCTTGCGGCAGCGCGAGCAGTGGCACAGGAAGAAGCTCTGGAAGTCGCCGGAGACTTCGAACCGGGCCGCGCCGCAGAGGCACGAGCCGTGATGGGATGCGGACATGGGGTCTCTCGCGCCGGGATAGGGTCGCGAAAGCTATCTGTCTCCCCTCAGGGTTGCAAGTGTCAGCTGGCCTTGCGCAGTTCGCCTGCGATGGCGAAGCCGTCCGGCGAGGCGAGCGCCCAGGCCTGGCGATAGAAGGGGTGGGGACTGTCGCCGCCGAGAAGCTCGCCTTCCGCCAGATAGGGGAAGAGCTGCGAATAGAGGCGGATCTCGTTGGAGCTGACGCGGCGCGCGACGTGGTGCGGTTTCAGGCTCGACGGGTGCTCCAGGCCGGCCGCCGCCAGCAGTTCGGCCAGCGCATGCAGCGAGTTGCGGTGGTAGTTGGCGACACGCTCGGCCTTGTCCGGTACGACGAGCGCGCGCTGGCGCAGGGCGTCCTGGGTGGCAACGCCGGTCGGGCATTTGTTGGTGTGGCAGCTCTGCGACTGGATGCAGCCGACGGCGAACATGAAGCCGCGCGCCGAGTTGACCCAGTCGGCGCCCATGGCGAGCACGGCGGCGATGTCGAAGGCGGAGACGATCTTTCCAGCGACGCCGATGCGGACATGCTTGCGCAGTCCCGCGCCGACCAGCGTGTTGTGGACCAGAAGCAGCGCCTCGCGCATCGGTGTGCCGACATGGTCGGTGAGCTCGACGGGCGCCGCGCCCGTGCCGCCCTCGGCGCCGTCGACGACGATGAAGTCGGGCACGATGCCGGTCTTCAGCATCGCCTTGACGATGGCCATGAATTCCCAGGGCTGGCCGATGGCGAGCTTGAAGCCGACCGGCTTGCCGCCGGAAAGCTCGCGCAGCCGGGCGACGAACAGCATCATCTCGGTCGGCGTCGAGAAGGCGGAATGGGCGGCGGGCGATACGCATTCGCGACCGACCGGAATGCCGCGCGTCGCGGCGATCTCGGGGCTGACCTTGTTGGCCGGCAGGATGCCGCCATGGCCGGGCTTGGCGCCCTGGCTGAGCTTGATCTCGATCATCTTGACCTGGTCGTCGGCGGCCTGCGACGCGAATTTCTCGGCCGAGAAGGTGCCGTCCGCGTTGCGGCAGCCGAAATAGCCCGAGGCGATCTGCCAGACGAGGTCGCCGCCATATTGCCGGTGGTAAGGGCTGATCGAGCCCTCGCCGGTATCCTGCGCGAAGCCGCCCAGCTTGGCGCCTCGGTTCAGCGCCAGGATCGCCTGGCCCGACAGCGCGCCGAAGCTCATGGCCGAGATGTTCAGCACCGAGCCGGAATAGGGCCGCTTGCATTGCTCGTTGCCGATGGTGATGCGGAAGGTTTCCGGATCCTGCAGCGGCGCCGGGCGCATCGAATGGCCGATGAACTCGTAGCCATGCGCATACGCGTCGAGCAACGTGCCGAACGGCCTCTGGTCGGCCTCGTTCTTGGCGCGCTGATAGACGAGCGAGCGCTCGGCCCGCGAGAAGGGCAGGCGGTCGGAATCGGATTCGAACAGATATTGCCGGAGTTCGGGCCGGACCGATTCGACCAGGAAGCGCATATGGCCGATCACCGGATAGTTGCGCGTGATCGCATGACGCTTCTGGAGCAGGTCGAAGACGCCGAGCACGGAAAGCGCGGCGAAGGCGAGAGTCAGCGCGAAGCTGAGCGTCCGGTCCATCGGGATCAGCGGCACCAGCAGCGCGCCCAGGATGCAGAGCGCGAAGGCGCTGTAGCGGGCGATGAGCGAGAATTTCAGGATGGATTGCATGCGGGCCCCCGGCAGGGATGGTCGGCCGGCTCGCCGCGCAAGGCGCACCGGCCAGGTAGAGTTGGAACCATAGAACATATCTAAGGCTGTCTGTGTGTCGGTTTGACGGATATCCGTGCCCGCGCCCTTGAGCGCTATCGGCGCGCGGATTACTGTCCGCCTCCAACCGGCGGGCCTGACCGGATGCTTTTCATGGCCAGAGACCATTCACAGCCGGGGAATTCCGATGGCACTGACGAGCATGACCGGCTTCGCCCGCGCCGCAGGCGCCGGGCACGGCTATCGCTGGACCTGGGAACTGCGCAGCGTCAACGGCAAGGGCCTCGATATCCGCCTTCGCCTGCCGCCGAGCTTCGACCATCTGGAACAGCCGGTGCGCGAGCGCGTCGGCAGGGCGCTCCAGCGCGGCAACCTCCAGGTGGGCCTCAGCCTGCAGCGCGAGACGACGGCCTCGGCGCTCCGCGTCAATGAGGAACTGCTGCGGCAGGTGATGGATCTCGTCCGCCGGGTCGGCAGCGAGATCGATGCCGCGCCGCCGACGCTGGATGGGCTTCTGTCGATCCGCGGCATTCTCGAAACCGTCGACGCCGAGGATGACCCCGCCGTCGCCGAGGCGCTCGCAGCCGATCTGCTCGTCGATCTCGACACCGCGCTCGCCGAGCTCGTTGTCGCCCGCAACCGCGAGGGCGCCGCGATCGGCGCCGTGCTCAACGCCCGCATGGACGAGATCGAGCGCCTGACGGCCGCCGCCGAGGCCTCGCCGGCGCGCACCGTGGAGGCGATCCGCAAGAAGCTCGCCGACCAGGTCGCTGCGCTCCTTGACGCCTCGCCGGCGCTCGATCCGGACCGTCTCCACCAGGAGGCGGCGCTTCTGGCGACCCGCGCCGATATCCGCGAGGAACTCGACCGGCTGACGGCCCACGTCGCCGCTGCCCGCGCGCTGCTCGCAGAGGGCGGGCCGGTCGGCCGCAAGCTCGATTTCCTCGCCCAGGAATTCAACCGCGAAACCAACACGCTCTGCGCCAAGGCGAATGATCGCTCCCTGACCGCAATCGGCCTCGATCTGAAGGCCGCCGTCGATCAGCTGCGCGAGCAGGTCCAGAATCTCGAATAGGAAGTCCCTGATGTCGCTTGCCGGAAACTCCCCCTCGCGCCGCGGCCTGATGCTGGTGCTTTCCTCGCCGTCCGGCGCGGGCAAGTCCACCATCGCGCGCCACCTGATGGCGGAGGACAAGGACATCGTCCTCTCCGTCTCCGTGACGACGCGCGCGCGCCGGCCGAGCGAGATCGACGGCGTCCACTATCACTTCATCGATCAGCCGACCTTCAACAAGCTGCGCGATCGCGGCGAACTGCTGGAATGGGCCGAGGTGCACGGCAATTGCTACGGCACGCCGCGCGCGCCGGTGGAGGAATGGCTGACGTCCGGCAAGGATGTGCTGTTCGACATCGACTGGCAGGGCGCCGACCAGGTGGCCAAGGCGATGCCGGAGGATCTCGTCCGCATCTTCGTGCTGCCGCCGACCATGGCCGAGCTGGCGTCGCGCCTCGTCCGCCGGGCCGAGGACGCGCCGGACGTGATCGCCAAGCGGCTGGCGAACGCCAGGGCCGAGATCCAGCACTGGCGCGACTACGACTATGTCCTGATCAATAAGGACCTCCAGACCTCGCTGGAGAAAGCGCAGGCGATCCTCTACGCCGAGCGCATGCGCCGCGCCCGCACGACCTGGCTGGAAGGCTTCGTCGACGACCTGTTGCAGCAGGCATAGGGGTTGCCGGACGGCAAGAACGGGTCCGGTCCGCGCGGCTCTCCCTTGGCCCTTGCCCGATTGCCTTCGATCCTGGCGGCTGCGACAATTGCCGAAACATCCTGTCGATTGGAGCCGACCATGTATTTCCCGCGTTTGGGCCTTGCGATCGTCCTTGGTGTCGCTTCCAGCTTCCTCGCGCTCCAGGCCGCCTCTGCCAAGGATTTTCAGTATGAGTGCGAGGATGGAACGGAGCTGACGGCGACGTTCAGCCCGCCGGAACAGGCGCATGGCGTGGCGGATCTGGTGTTCGCCGACGGCAAGAAGGTGGCGCTGCCGCAGGCCGTCTCCGCCGATGGCGGCCGCTACACCAAGGACGACATCGAGTTCTGGATCAAGGGCAGCAGCGCGACCCTTACGATCGCGGGCAAGACCACGAACTGCGAAACCGCGGATTAGGGCCAGGTTGGACCCGCCGACGCGCCAAGCGCCGGCGGGATCCGTCAAGACGAAGACCCGGATTGGATCCACAGGCTTTGCGGCCGGAAACTGCTCCTGAAGGCTAAGCGCGATCGGGTGGACGGGGAAGGCCTGGGCCGCGTGTGGCAAAGCGATTGACTGCCCCATTGCTGGAGAATGCGAAATGACCTCGGATGAGTTCCGGTCCTGGCGCGATCAACTCGGTTTGACCCAGAGGCAGGCGGCCGAGGCCCTCGGCCTGTCGCCGGGCTCGGTTCAAAACTACGAAAGCGGGGTTAGGCGCGAAGACGGTCGCGCCGTCGCAATCCCGAAGACGGTGGCACTGGCGTGTGCGGCTCTCAGCGCCGGGCTGCAGCCTGTCGGAACCTAGTGCGAGACATGGATGGGATCCGCCTCGCGGCTGACTCTCGAGAGTCCCGGCGCCGGGTGCGGACAAATACCCGACTGCGCCGCTCGCGCTAGGGCAGGGCGTTGGCGAGGCGGACGAAGCCGGCGACTTCGATCTCCTCGGCGCGGGCTGTCTCGACGATGCCGGCCGCAGCCAGCAGCGGCAGCGGATCGGTCCCAAGGCTCTTCAGGCTCTGGCGCAGCATCTTACGGCGCTGGCCGAAGGCGGCGGCGGTGACGCGCTCCAGCTTCGTCCGGCTGCATGCGAGCGGCGCCTGGCGGGGGATGACCTCAACGACCGACGACACCACCTTGGGCGGCGGCGTGAAGGCCTTGGGCGAGATGTCGAAGAGGATGCGCGCCTCGGCGCGCCAGCCGCAGATGACGCCGAGGCGTCCATAGGCGTCGTCTTCCGGCGTGGCGACGATTCGTTCCGCCACCTCGCGCTGGAACATCAGCGTCATCTTCTCGTAGAAGGGCGGCCACGGCTCGCTCTGCAGCCAGCCGAGCAGCAGCGGCGTGCCGATATTGTAGGGCAGGTTGGCGGCGATGCGAACGCGGCCGGTAGCGAGCTTCGCCATGTCGACCTGCATCGCGTCGCCCTCGATCACTTCGAGGCGGCCGGGATAGTGCGCGGCGATCTCTGCCAGCGCATCCAGGCAGCGGCGGTCGCGCTCGATGGCGATGACCTTCTCCGCGCCCTCGGCGAGCAGCGCCCGCGTCAGGCCGCCGGGGCCGGGCCCGACCTCGATCACCGTCACGCCGGCGAGCGGCCCGGCGGCGCGGGCGATCCGGCCGGTCAGGTTCAGGTCGAGCAGGAAGTTCTGCCCTAGCGCCTTCATGGCCTGCAGGCCATGCGCCGCGATCACCTCGCGAAGGGGAGGGAGCCCGTCCTGCGCCAGGGTCACGAAGCGGCGCCCGCAGTCTCGAGCCGGCGATAATCCGCCTCGTGCCGCGCCAGCTCGTCGGCGAGGCGCAGCGCCGCCGCGAGGCTCGAAATGTCGGCCTTGCCGGTGCCGGCGATGTCGAAGGCGGTGCCGTGGTCCGGCGAGGTCCGCACGAAGGGCAGGCCGAGCGTGACGTTGACCGTCTCCGAGAAGGCGATGGTCTTGGTCGGGATCAGGGCCTGGTCGTGATACATGCAGAGCGCGACGTCGTAGCGCTCGCGCGCCTCGGCATGGAACATGGTGTCGGGCGCCAGCGGCCCGAAGGCGTTGATGCCCTCGGCGCGCAGCGCGGCGACGGCCGGACGGATCACGGCGTCGTCCTCGGTGCCCATGACGCCGCCCTCGCCGGCATGCGGATTGAGGCCCGCGACCGCGATGCGCGGATTGGCGAGGCCGAAGCGGCGGCGCATGTCGTGGTCGATCGTGCGGCCGGTGCGGATCAGCATCTCTTCGGTCAGCAGGTTGGGTACGGAGGCGATCGGCACATGGATAGTGGCCGGCACCGCGCGCAGGCCGGGGCCGGCGAGCATCATCACCGGGTGGGCGGGCGAGCCGCTCCAGGCCGCCGACAGCATGCCGAGGAACTCGGTATGGCCCGGATGCTGGAAGCCGGCGTCGAACAGCGCCTTCTTGTTGATCGGGTTGGTGACGAGTGCAGAAGCGAGCCCGGCGCGGACATCGCCAACGGCCCGCGCGATCGCCTCGATGACGCCGCGCGCGGCGCTTCGTTCCGGAACGCCCGGCGCAGCGACGGCATGCGATTCGAGAGCCACCACCGGCAGCACGCGATCGAACGCGTCAATCGCTTCCGGCGCGTCGATGGTCTCGATCGGGATGTCCAGCCCCATCAGCGCCGCGCGGCTGCGCAGCGCCTCGGGATCGGCCAGAACGTAGAAAGGCGGCAGGTTGCGCTCGCGCCGTTCCCGCCAGACCGCCAGGGTCACATCCGGACCGATGCCGGCCGGCTCCCCCATGGTCAGTGCAAGCGGCCGGAACGATGCGGAATCAACCATGTCGTCTCACTCGATAGGCTCCGCCATGCGCGGAACCGCCTTACTTGTAATTGATCTTGGCATCCTTGCGGAGCTCGGCAATGAAATCCTTGCCGAGATTCTTGCCCTGCTCGGCGGTCAGCTTCTCTTCGATCTCCGCGCGGACGCCGGCGGAGCTGCGGACTTCCTTGGCCTCGCAGATGGCGATGATCTCGACGCCGCGTTCGGTCACCTGCGGCTTCAGCGTGCCGCCGACCGGCGTGGTCTTCAGCTCGTCGCCGACAGGACCCTGGACCTGCGCGCTGTCGCGGCGGCCCATGTTGAGCACCACGACGCCCTTCATGGCCTTGGCCTGGGCCAGGCTGCCGTCGCAGCCGGCGAAGCGCTTGCGGAAGGCCTCGGCCTCACGCTGGCGCTGGCCGACGAAACCGGGCGAGGAGCCTTTGGGCACGACGAACACGATCTGCTGGAGCTTGAACTCCTTGATCGTCGCGTTCTCGGTGTTGATGCCCTGCTTCTCGATCTGCGCCTGCACGTCGGCTTCGCTGACCTTGATGCTGCGCGCGCGCGCCTTGATCACCATGCCGCTCATCATCTGCGCGCGCAGGAACTTGCGCAGCGTATCGGCCTGCACGCCCTGCGAGCTGAGCGCCTTGGCGAACTGCGCCGGCGGCAGCTTGACCTGCTTGGCGATGCCGTTGAAGCGCTCTTCGACCGCCGAATCCGGCACGCTCATGCCACGGCGCTTCGCCACCTGGTCGAGCAGGGTCTCGTCGATCATGTCGTCGAGCACCGCCTTGTCGCCCGAAGGCTGGTGGAACAGCTTCATCAGCTTGATGCGCTGGCTGACGTCATAGGACGTGATGGCCTGGTCGTTGACCGTCGCCCGGACTGCCGCCTGCGCGAAGGCAGTGGCCGGCAGACTGGCGCCTGCCACGCCGAGGGCGATCGCGATGGCCGGCAGAAGAGTGGAGTTCAGTCGATTGCGCATGGCGAAAATCCGGGTCCTGTCAGCTGCGGGGATGCGCCAGCATCACGGCGCGTCGAATCATCCTGCCGCTACGGAGGAGTTGATTTCGACGCGATAGACCCTGCAAATCCGGCGAAACCATGAAGATCAATAGCTGCTGTTGCTCGTGAGCGAGCCAACGTCGCTCTTGAGCTTCGTTCCGCCGAGCGTCCGGAGCTCGAGCCGCACCATCAGCTGCTTCGAGGTCTGCAGGTCGGTGTAGTCCTGGCGGATCTCGCTATAGGCGATCGAGAAGGTCGTGCACTCGTCGTCATAGGCGATGCCGATGCCGCTGGAGGCGAGCTGGTCGCCCTCGATGTCCCAGGCGACGGAACCGAACACGCGCCACGTCTCGGTCATCTGCCAGGATGCCTTGCCGCTGATCGTATCCGTGCGGGAATCGTTGCCGATCGCCGGCTGCTCGCGCAGGAACAAGTACGACGCAGACGCCGTCACGTCGCCGAACTTGCCGGTCGCCGTGAGCTCGGCGCGGTTGACGTCGAGGTTGTCGTGGTCGAAGCGGCCGCGCGCCGTCAGGAAGTAGCCGTAGCCCGTGTCCAGCGTCATGCCGGCTACGAAGTCGGAGACGGTGTCCTCGAGGCCCGACACGGCGCCGGTCGAAGTCAGGTCGGTGACGGCGAAGGAGTTCTCGCCGGCGACCTGGTAGGACTGGCCGACCACGCCCTGGATCGTCGCCAGCTGCCCGACGCTCGCCAGGTAGCGGAAGCCGATATTGGCGCGGGTGCCGCCCTCGATGCGGTCATAGCCGGAGAACTTGTCCCAGTCGAACAGGCTCGAATCGTCGAATACGAGACTCTGCGCGTCTTCGTTCGGCAGCTCGCCGGCCATCGGCTCGTTCGGGCGGACGATCATCTGCGCAACGGGTTCGAACAGGAAGCTCGAGGAAAGGCCGGCGGCCATGATCGGCCAGCGCCATTCCAGGCCCATCGCCGGCATACCGCGGAAATAGGTGCCGTCATCGTTCAGGCCGGCGATGATCTGGTCCTGGTTCAGGTAGTAGCCGTCGCCGCGCAGATAGCCGAACGGCTTGAAGACCATGCCCATAGGGCCGATCATGCTGCGTTCCCACGTCGCCTGCGAACTGACGCGGTTGTAGTTGCCCGAGAGGCCGAGAATGTGGGCGTTGTTATCGAGCACGCCGTTGGTGACGCCCTCGGCGACCGTGATGCCATCGCCCTTGTTGTTGACGATGTCGGTCTCGTCGCGTGACAGGCTGGTCAGGTTCGACTTGATCGAGAGCTGGCCGCCCAGGATCGAATCATCGAACAGGTAGCTGTGGTCGATCACCGGATGGACGATCGCCTGCCGGCCCTGGTCGTACTTGATGTCCTCGTCATTGGTCAGCACCTGGAAATAGAGCGCGCGCGCGTCGAAATAGTTGCGCTGGCTGATGCCCGTCAGGTGGACGTTCGAGACGTTGATATCGGTGTTGTTCGACAGAAGGTTGTAGTCGCGGCTGAAGGTGCGGTCGCTGAGCAGCGTTGCGTCCCAGCCCACGGTCCAGTAGCGATTCAGGTAGAACTCGCCTTCGGTCTTCACGCCGCCGCGCCAATCCTTGACGCCGGAATTGCGTGTGCCTTCGTCGTAGAAGTCGTCCGGGTTCAACTGGTTGATGCCGGCCATGCGCAGCGAATACTGGCCGTATTCAAGGCGATGGCGCCATTCCACATCCATCAGGAAGCCCTGGTTGGTGTAGACGGCGGGAGCCAGCGTCAGGTCGTAGTTCGGAGCCAGCGCCCAGAAATAGGGTGTCTGGATGAAAGCGCCGAGGGTCTTCTTGTAGCCGGCAGACGGGAACAGGAAGCCGCTCTTGCGCTTGATCGTCGGATCGGGCGCCGAGAACGCCGGGAAATAGGCGATCGGCATGCCCAGGAATTCGAGCGAGGCCTGCTTGAAGTAGACGATGTGCTCGTTGTGATCGACGATGATGCGCGCCGCCTTCACCTGCCAGATCGGCGCCTTTTCGGGCTTCTCGCGGCATGGTTCGCAGGCGGTGTAGACGCCGCGATAGAAGGTGGTGGTCTTGCCCTGGTCGCGCAACGCCTTCTCGGCCGCGAAATGCGTCTGCGTCGGCGTGTCGAGCCGCAGCGCGTTGACGAAGCCGGTGGCGAAATCGTCGGTGATGTCGATCGTGTCTGCCGTGATGACGGCGCCGGTCCGGTCGACGATCTTCACGCGCCCTTCGGCGCGCATCTTCTTGTTCTTCTGGTCGTAGGTGACCCGGTCAGCTTCCAGCGTATAGCCGTCATAGTAGATCTTGACCTTGCCCACGGCCGACACCGCGGACTTGTCGTAGTCGTAGACGAGCTGGTCCGACTCCAGCACCATCTGCGCGTCCTTGGCCGGACGCGGCAGGTTGTCGGCGCCGAAGCCGAGCGTGCCGGGTTTGGATTGCGCATGGGCGCTGCCGGAGACGGCCGCGAAGCCAAGCCCCATCGTCGCCGCGAGCAGCAGGACGCCGAGACCGCGCCTGGCGCGAGACATCACGCTACGCCCTCGGAGAGGAACGGAAACGAACATCATCCGTCCTCCCGATGCAGAAGCACTGTGATACTCAACAAGCTGGCGATGACGGCTGGAGTCCAAGCGGCAATCATCGGTGACACGACGCCGCTCCTCCCCAAACCCCTCGCCAATTCAGTGACAACATAAAGCACGAAGCCTACGGCGACACCAGTCAAAATCACCTGCCCGAGATCCCTTGAACGGGAGAATCGGAGCGACACGGTCGCGGCGACGAACACCATGGCGAGGAAGAGCAGGGGCTGCGCCAGCAGGGACTGGAACTGCATTTCGTACGCATCACTCGGAACTGCCGATTTTCTCGATATTTCAATGAGTTCCGGCAAGGACCAGAACGAAACTGTCTCAGGGTCGGCCAGCCTTTGGCTGACCTGGTTGGCGTTGAGATCCGTGGGGAGGCGGACCTCGGCTTCCGGTGCGGGACGGCTGCCCGGACGGGTCACGGTGGCGTCGCGGAACACCCAGTCGCCGCTCTCGAAATCAGCTGTGGATGCGTCGATCCGATGGTCCAGCGTGCCGTTGCTCTTGAACACGAAAGCCGACGCGTCGACGAGCGAAAGGCCGCGATTGAGGCTCTGCTTGGCGCCGATGATCGAAGAGCCCTCGCGTCCCGTCTGCCGCATCCAGATCGTCCAGTCGGACGAGGATGATTCGGGAGTCGACGACACGTCGGACGGCATGGATGGCGGAGGTTCGGCGGCTGGCTCCGGCGTCGGCGTCGGATTGTTTTTCGCCTCCAGCTTGGCCCGGTTCTGCGCCAGCTCGTTGGCGAGCAGGATCGAGCGCGCCTTGAGGTCGGTCGAGATCGGGTTGAACACCGTCGTCGCGAACACGCCGATCATCACGGCGACGAGGCCGGCCGGCAGCAGGAACTGCCAGGCCGAGACGCCCGCCGCGCGCGCGACCACCAGCTCGAGCTGGCGATTCGCCATGACGAAGGCGGCGATCGCAGCGAACAGGATTGTGAAGGGCAGGGCGCGCTCGATGACGTTCGGCACGCGGGCGAGTGACACCAGGAGATAGAGGAAGGCGTCGAAGCCCTCGCGGCGCGCGGCGCGGCGCGCGAGCTCGAGATAGTCGATGAACGCCATCAGGACGAAGACGACAATGAAGATGATCAGCGCCGTCTTTGCGAAGCGCTTGGCGAAATAGCGACTGAGCGTCGGGTTTCGGAACATGGCTTAGGTCCGGCCCCCTGCCGATGGGCGTGGGCCAATCCTGAACCGATTGGCGATTCGTTGCACGAACTCCGTCACCATCGACCCGATGCTGTCGGAGGCGGAGAAGCGGAACGAGCTGTAGACGGCGAAAAGCGACAGCAGGATGAAGGCGATCGGCAGAGCGTAGAGAGCCGGGATCAGCCGGGAATCACTGGCCGCGAGGCTGGCGAGGATCAGGCCGCCGATTCGCACGCCGGTCGCGACCGCGATGGTGCCGAGAATGACGATGCCGCGACCCTGGCGGGTCGTCTGCGCCTGTCCAAGCGCCGCGACCGGCAGGATCGCGAAGAAGAGGGCGTAGAGCGGCGCGGCGAGGCGGTCATGCAGCTCCGACAGGAAGGCGCCCGGCCGCTTCTGGTATTCCGGATCGTTCGGGTTCGGCGCGAGCAGATAGGCGGTGCTGCGCTCGGAGGCCGTGTAGTCAGGCAGGCTGTTGCGGCTGCCGAAGGTCGACAGGTCGAAGGCGTAGGATTCGAACTCGATGATCGACATCGAGTGGTTGGTCTCGGACTTCTGCTGGATCGTGCCGTTCTGCATGATCAGGAAGGTGCCGAGCGGGTTCTTCAGCACCGCGCCGCGATTGGCGATGTAGACAGAGGTCTGGTCGGGCTGGCGGCCGTCCTGGATGAAGATGCCTTCGAGCGTGCCGTCCGGCTTGCGGTCCTTCACATGGAAGACCAGCCGGTTGCCGAGTTCCATGAACTGGCCCTCGCGCACGAAGCTGGTGATCAGGTCGGCATTGATTCCCGTCAGCAGGCCGCGGAATGCCTGCAGCGAGCGCGGCACCAGATAGAGCGACATCGAGCCGACGATGATGGCGGTGATCAGGCCCATGGCGAGCGCCGGCTTGAGCAGCCGGGTCTGCGAGGCGCCGCTGGCGTTGATGACCACCAGCTCGGAATCGGCGTTGAGCTGGTTGAACGTGTAGATCGCGCCGATCAGCAGGGCGACAGGGCAGACGATCAGCAGCAGGCCCGGGAAGATCAAACTCGACACACGGAAGAAGGTGACGAAGTTCTGGCCCTTGCTGGTGATCAGGTCGAGCTCGCGCAGGGCCTGACTCAGCCACACGGTGCCCGACAAGCCGCAAAGGCTCAGCAGGAACGCTGCGAACATGCGTTTGAAGATGTAGCGCTCGATGAGCTTCATCTTGGTTTCGTCGATCCTCGAACTCTGAACGCCCCTGCGATGTCAGCCTTGCCTGGCTGCGAGATATTGGCGGACCAGCCTCCTTGCGAGCTCGGGTTCGACCCCGTCCATGGGTGAACCAATTGGGTGAATCAAACGCGAATGAACGCCCTTAACAAAGCGTAAACGCTTAACTGGAACCGGCGCTACTTGCCAGAGACGCCGGCCATGGACAGATTGATCATCCTCTGGGTGTGGCCTAACGCACGCACCCCCTGTCCCAGACAGCGCCGATCGGCGCCCGCCCATCCTCGTCCGCGAGTATTAAAATGACCGAAAGCCCAGCCATTTCCTTCCATAAATCCATTTCGTCCGAGGCCGGCACGCTGGTGGTCCTCACCGACGAAACGCTCGCCCTGGGTGTGGAAACACAGGCGTCGGGGATCGCCGATCTGTTTCGAAAGGCCGCAGGGACGGCCGACTACAAGGGCAAGGCTCTCGCAACCCTCGATCTGCTGGCGCCGGCCGGGCTCAACTTTGACCGGCTGATCGTGGTCGGACTCGGCAAGGCCGAAGAACTTGTGGAGGAAGACTGGTCCCGTCTCGGCGGGACGGTCCTGGGTGCGCTGCGAAAGGGCGAACAGGCGACCCTCCTGGCCGAGCGGCCGGACGGCACGGCGATGTCGGCGGACCAACTCGCCGATATCGGCCTCGGCGCCGTGCTGCGCGGCTATTCCTTCGATCGCTACAAGGGCGGCAAGGCCGGCAAGGATTCGAAGGGCGAGAACGGCAAGGCGGCCAAGGGCCCGATCCGGCTCGACATCGTCGCCGGCGAGGCCAGCAAGGCGAAAAAGGCCTGGGCGGCGCGCTCGGCCATCGCCGAGGGCGCTATCCTCGCGCGTGAACTCGTCAACGAACCTGCTAACGTGCTCGGCCCCGTCGAGTTCGCCGAGAAGGCGGCCGAACTGGCGGCGCTCGGCGTCACCATCGAGACCCTGACCGAAAAGCAGATGAAGAAGCTCGGTATGCGGGCGCTGCTCGGCGTGGCGCAGGGCTCCGTCCGGCCGCCGCGCCTCGTCGCCATGCACTGGAACGGCACCAAGTCGAAGGAAAAGCCGGTTGCCTTCGTCGGCAAGGGCGTCGTCTTCGATACGGGTGGCATCTCGATCAAGCCGGCCGGCGGCATGGAGGACATGAAGGGTGACATGGGCGGCGCCGCCGCCGTGGTCGGCCTGATGCACGCGCTCGCCTCGCGCAAGGCCAAGGCGAACGTCGTCGGCATCATCGGCCTCGTCGAGAACATGCCGGACGGCAACGCCCAGCGCCCGGGTGACATCGTCGAGGCGGCATCGGGCGTGACGATCGAGATCATCAACACCGACGCCGAGGGCCGCCTCGTGCTCGCCGACGCGCTCTGGTACGCGCAGAAGACCTATGAGCCGAAGGCGATCGTCGACCTCGCGACGCTGACCGGCGCCATCATGGTGGCGCTCGGCAGCGACCATGCCGGCATGTTCGCCAATGACGACGCGCTGGCGGAAGCGCTGTCGAAGGCGGGCGCCGCCACCGGCGAGAAGGTGTGGCGCATGCCGCTCGGCGCCGCCTACGACAAGATGATCGAATCGAAGTTCGCCGACATCAAGAACACCGGCGGCCGCTATGGCGGATCGATCACCGCGGCGCAGTTCCTGAAGCGCTTCGTCGACGACGGCGTCGCCTGGGCGCATCTCGACATCGCCGGCACGGCGATGGGCTCGCCGCAGACCGAGATCAACCGCTCCTGGGCCTCGGGCTGGGGCGTGCGCATTCTCGATCGCCTCGTCGCCGACAATTACGAAGGCTGATCTGCTACAAGTCCCGCGAGACGCCGCCCGCTCCGAATGCCTCGGGGCGGACGGCGCCGCGTGAGAAGGCGTGATGACCGAGGTCCTGTTCTACCATCTGCAGCAGCAGCCGTTGGAAGCGCTCCTGCCCGGGCTGCTGGAGAAGTCGCTCGAACGCGGCTGGCGCGTCGTGGTCGAGGCCGGCTCGGCCGAGCGCTGCGACCAGCTCGACGCGCTGCTCTGGACCTATTCCGACGACAGCTTCCTGCCGCATGGCCTCTGGCGCGATCCGGAAGCCGCGCAGCACCCGATCCTGATCACGCCGGGGGCTGGCAATCCGAACGGCGCCAATGTCCGTTTCCTCGTCGCGGGCGCCTCGGCGGGCGACCTTGCGGGCTATGCCCGCGTGGTGCTGATGTTCGACGGCAACGATCCCGAAGCGCTCGATTCCGCCCGCGCCTCTTGGAAGCGCGTCAAGGCCGAGGGCCACGACGCGACTTACTGGCAGCAATCCGAACAGGGCCGCTGGCAGAAGAAGGCGTGAGGCGGGGCTCGGCCGGGGACGCCTCTGCCTTTACCTCTCCCATGGGGAGAGGTCGGAGCGAAGCTCCGGGTGAGGGGGTAGGGAACCATCCGGCGAGGGCTCAACCCCTCACCCGCCGGCCTTCGGCCGTCGACCTCTCCCTCTGGGAGAGGTGATCAACGGACAGCAGCGAACCGCTTCGATAGCCCCCTCGTGACGGCTAGTCCGCGCCGACCGCCTCTTCGTACTCCGCCGACATTTCCAGCCAGCTTTCCTCGCGCTCGGCCAGCGCCTTGACGGCGTCGGCGCGCTGCTTGGCGAGCGTCGTCCCCTTGGCTGGGTCCCGGGTGTAGAGGTTCGGATCGGCCAGGGCGGTGTCGAGCTTCTGAATCTCTTTCTGAAGCTTCTCCATCAAGGACTCGGTTTCCTTGATCTTTTTCCGGAGTGGCGCGAGTTCCGTGCGCCGGGCGGCCGACTCGCGCCGGCGATCCTGCGCCGAGGTCTTCGCGGCGTCGGCATCCGGCTTGGCGCTGGCCGTCTCCGGCCCCTTCACGATCAGCTTGCGGTAATCGTCCATGTCGCCGTCGAACGGCGATACCGTGCCGTCGGCGACGAGCAGCAGCCGGTCCACCGAGGCCTCGATCAGATGGCGATCGTGGCTGATCAGGATGACGGCGCCCGGATAGTCGTTGAGCGCCTGCACGAGCGCCTCGCGGCTGTCGATGTCGAGATGGTTCGTGGGCTCGTCGAGGATGAGCAGGTTCGCGCCGCGGAAGGTGGCGAGGCCGAGCAGCAGCCGCGCGCGCTCGCCGCCGGAAAGCTCGCGCGCCGGCGTGTCCATCTTGGCGGTCGGAAAGCCCATGGCGCCGACGCGGGCGCGAAGCTGCGCCTCGGTCGCGTCCGGCATCAGCGGTCGCACATGCTGCACCGCGGTATCGGCTGGCCTCAGGTCGTCCAGCTGGTGCTGGGCGAAGAAGGCGATGTCGAGCTTGTCGGCGCGGCGCATCGCGCCGCCGGCGGCGGCAAGACGGCCGGCGAGCAGCTTGGCGAAGGTCGACTTGCCGTTGCCGTTGGCGCCGAGCAGGCCGATGCGGTCGTCGACGTCGATGCGGATGTCGAGTTTGCGCAGGATCGGCTTGCCTTCCTCGTATCCGACCGAGGCGTTGTCGAGCGCGATGATCGGCGGCGCCAGGATCTTGGACGGCGGCGGGAAGGAGAAGGGGGTGACGTGTTCGTCGACGATGCCTGCGATCGGCTGCATCCGCTCCAGCGCCTTCATGCGCGACTGCGCCTGGCGCGCCTTGGAGGCCTTCGCCTTGAAGCGGTCGACGAAAGCCTGCAGGTGCTTGCGCTGCTCGTCCTGCTTCTTCTTCAGCTTCAGCTGCAACGCCTGCTTCTCGCGGCGCTGGCGGTCGAAACTGTCATAGCCGCCGCGATAGGCGGTGAGCTTGCCCTGGTCGAGATGGACGATCATGTCGACGGCGCGGTTCAGGAGGTCGCGATCGTGGCTGATCAGGAACACGGTGTGCGGATAGCGCGCCACATAGTTCTCGAGCCACATCGTGCCTTCGAGGTCGAGATAGTTGGTCGGCTCGTCGAGGAGCAGCAGGTCCGGCTCGGAAAACAGCACGGCGGCGAGCGCCACCCGCATGCGCCAGCCGCCGGAGAAGGCGGAGCAGGGGCGCAACTGCGCCTCGGCGTCGAAGCCGAGGCCGGCGAGGATCGTTCCGGCCCGCGCCTCGGCGGCATGGGCGCCGATATCGGTCAGGCGGATCTGGATCTCGGCGATGCGGTGCGGGTCGGTGGCGTGCTCGGCTTCCTTCATGAGCGCGGCGCGCTCCGTGTCGGCGGCGAGCACGAATTCGATCAGCGACTGCTCGGTGCCGGGCGCTTCCTGCGCCACCTGGCCGATGCGCACGCCGCGCGGTAGCCCGATCGAGCCGCTCTCCGGAGCGATGTCGCCCGTGACCAGCTTGAACAGGGTCGTCTTGCCGGTGCCGTTGCGGCCGACGAAGCCCGCCTTCACGCCGTCGGGCAGCGCAATGGTCGCCTCCTCGAGAAGCGTACGGCCGGCGATGCGATAGGTGACTTCATTGACGTGCAGCATGGCGGCTATGTGCCGTGCCTTGCGGGCGGACGCAAGCGGATCGCGTGAAGATGTCGCTGCTTGGGGCTCAGCGGGCCTGGATGTCGCGGACGATCAGTTCGGCATGATAGCCGGACAGCTCGTAGCAGAGCACGATCTCGTTCCTGGCCGGGTCATAGCTGGATGTCACCGCGCCGCAGCTCTTGGCGCGCAGCGTCGGCGGCTGCGGCAGGGTGAAATCGTTGGCGAGCCGGGTCGCGACCTCCTCCAGCACCTTGTTGTCGTGCAGGATGGTCAGCTCGACGACCTCGTTGGCGGCCGGCGGGTCGTAGACGACCGGAATGACCGAGAGCGGCGCGCCGGCAGCCCGTCGCATCGGCTTCAGCGCGTTGTCCCAGAGCGAACGCTTGCTCTGGTAGGAGGTCGCGCAGTTGGCGCGCGCGGCGGGCGTGAGCGCTGCCGCGTCGGCGATGTCGGCGAAATCCTTGTCGTTGGATCCCACCATGTTGCAGACGATGGCATTGGCGCGATCGGCGTCGACCGAATGCCGGTCGGGCAGGCCAATGGCGTCGGATCCGGCCGAGGCGGTCAGGTGATTCGAGAGCATCCAGCTGTCGACGGCGTCGACCAGCGTCTGGTCGCCGGCGCCGCTGCGCGGCTCCAGGAGGGTCATGACCGCGAAATCGTCGGCTGCCTGCTCGCCGCCGGCGGGCTCGATGCCGTAGCGCTCCATCATCATGTGGCCGGCCTGGTGATAGAGCGCGAACACGGCGTTGCCGACGACGAAATCGACGACCTCGGCCATCTCGGCATCCGACATTCCCTGCGGCGGCTCGGCCTCGAGCTTCGGGGTCGCTGCCTGCGCGGCGGAGACGGAAAGAGCGAACGCAAGGACCAGGGGCCGAAACATGAGGACTCACAGAGACAGGTACAGACTCTGGAAAGCGTGCGCTTCCGTGCCGGTTGAATCAAGCGACCGGCTTCACACATCTCCGATATATTTGCGCGACTGGCCGTCGCTCAGCGGAGGCCGATTCCGGTCTGCCGCTGGAACTGGATCAGGTCGAGGCTCGGGCAGGCGTCGCGGCCGCCGATCCGCGTCAGGATCGCCGTCGCCTGGCCGCGGTGGTGGGTCTGGTGATTGAAGAGATGGGCGAGGGCGGGGCCGAGCGGCTGGGTGATCTCGACCGGATTGGTGACCGGGCGATAGGTGAAGGTGCCGGCGATGGTCGCCTCATCGAGCCCGTCGACATAGGCGATGATCCGCGCGTCCTCGGTCGCCCGCTGCGTCGCCAGTTCCTCCAGGTCGTCCGTCACCAACTCGTTGAGTGCGGCAGGGGCGGGGCCTTCGCCGGTGAAGCGGCGCATCCAGATACGGTCGGTGACCAGGAGATGGTTGAGCGTGCCGTTGAGCGAGCCGAAGAAGGCGCCGTGATCGGCGAGATAGTCCGCGCGGGCGAGGGCGCGCGCCGCGCCATAGAGGCGGTCATTGGCCCAGCCATTATAGGCGGCGAACATCTCGAAATGCGGCTTCATGGCCTCGGGTTCTCCAAATGACGGCAAGCGGCGGCGGGAATATATGAAGCCTGTCATACGGCAGGGGGAATATTGCGGATAACCTAGCGTCAGACCGGCGGGCGAATCCCGCGCAATGCTGAGGCTTCGTTCGCGATATGGGAATATCCCACCCGCTCCTGCTGGAGATCATTTTTCATGTCGGCAATGCGATCGCGCTGATCGCCTATCTGTTCCGGGACCAGATCCATCTGCGCGTGGTAGTCATCGTCAGCATGATCCTTCAGTCGAGCTATTACGTGCTGATCTCGGCCGGCGGACCGCTCTGGGATCCGCTCAGCTGGAAGATCCTGACCATCGTCGTCAATGTCGTCATGATCGCCCTGCTGTTCCGCGACCGGCTGCGCTTCGGCATTGACGACGAGGTGAAGCCGCTGTTCGAGGCGTTTGGCGTGCTGTCGCCCGGCCAGTTCCGCAGGCTGCTCGCCTGCGCGGAGCGCCGGGGAGGAGCGATGCCGCTGACGGAGCGGGGCGTGCGGCCGACTTCGCTGTTCCACGTGCTTTCCGGCGCCGCCGAGGTGAACAAGGACGGCCGGCGGCTCGGTGTCGGAGCCGGATCGTTTATCGGCGAGATCGCGTTCCTGACCGGCGGTCCCGCCACGGCCGATGTGCGCCTGCAGGCCGGAGCGCGCGTGCTGCAATGGGATGTCGGGCGGCTTCGCGCCCTGATGCGAAAGGAGAAGGCGATCGACATCGCGCTGCGCGGGCTGCTCAGCCACGACCTTGCCGTGAAGACGTCCCACAGCGCCTTGCCCGAGCAAGCCGGCTTACCGAATCAAGGCGCTCTCTCGATCTCGTAGCCGAATCCGGGCGGTTCAAACGATCGCAGGCGCCGTCGCCGCCCTTGCCCGGTGCCTGCGCCAAGGCTATACAGCGCCACCCATTTACCCCTTTCCATTCGACAGGACCGAAGACATGGCGATCGAACGCACCTTCTCGATGATCAAGCCCGACGCGACCAAGCGCAACCTGACCGGCAAGATCACCGCCAAGCTGGAAGAGGCCGGCCTGCGCGTCGTCGCTTCGAAGCGCGTGTGGATGTCGCGCCAGCAGGCCGAAGGCTTCTACGCCGTCCACAAGGAGCGTCCCTTCTTCGGCGAGCTGGTCGAGACGATGACCGCCGGCCCGACCGTCGTGCAGGTCCTGGAAGGCGAAGGCGCCATCCTGAAGAACCGCGAAGTCATGGGCGCGACCAACCCGGCCAACGCCGACGCCGGCACCATCCGCAAGGAATTCGCCCTGTCGATCGGCGAGAACTCGGTGCACGGTTCGGACGCTCCGGAGACCGCTGCCCAGGAGATCGCCTACTGGTTCTCGGGCATCGAACTCGTCGGCTAATTCGCCGAAGCTTCGGAGAGTTGCGAATGGCCGGGCTCGTCCCGGCCATTTTTGTTTGGCGATCGCCGTGAGCCGATCTCAGCTCAGGCCGATCATCACCGTCTTCTGGTAGGCGGGGCGCTGCTTCAGCCTTTCGTACCAGGTGGCAAGATGCGGCAGGTCCGGGCGCTCGATGGGCATCTCGAACCACGCATAGGTGAAGCAGCCGAGCGGGATGTCGCCCATGCCGAAGCTGTCGCCCGAAAGGAAGGGCTGCTCGGCCAGCGTGCGATCGGCGATCGCGAGCAGCGTGGCGAATTTCGCGCGGCCGGCCTCGATCGCGGCCAGGTCGCGCTTGTCCGGCGCCGTGCGGACCATGCCCCAGAACAGGTCGCGGAACGGGGCGGCGACGCTGGAAGTGGTGAAGTCCATCCAGCGGTCGGCGCTGGCGCGAGCCTGCGGATCCTCCGGCGAAAGCACGCCCGGCGCATAGCGCCCGGCCAGGTAGCGGACGATGGCGTTCGATTCCCACAGAACGAAGTCACCGTCGCGGATCGTCGGAACAAGCCCGTTCGGGTTCATGGCGCGATAGGCGGGATCGGCGGTCAGGCCGAAGCTACCCCCGGCCGGGATCGATTCATAGGCGAGACCGATCTCCTCGGCGCACCAGAGCACCTTCTTGACGTTGTTCGAGTTGTTGCGGCCCCAGATCGTCAGCATGAAGTGTCTCCCATGGCCGGCTTTCGACGGCGCGGCTCAGATTTCGTCGAGGAATTCGTCGTAGAAGCGACGCAGCCGCGCCTGCCGCAATTCGGCCAGCCGGGCGCCCGTCCGGGTCTGGAAGCCGGCCGCGAGCTTGAAGAGCTTGTTTTCGAAATGGTCGATGGCAAAGCGCTTGTCGTCGAGCGGGCGCCACGCAGCCTCGGGATCGGCGGGATCGTAGAGGCCACTGCCCATCCGCCCGGCGATATAGAAACAGCGCGCCACGCCCACCATGCCGATCGCATCGAGCCGGTCGGCGTCTTGCAGGATCTTCGCTTCGAGCGTCTCCGGCGGGATCGCGGCGGAAAAGCTGTGCGCCTCGATCGCGTGTGCGACAGCGGCGATCCGCTCGCCGTCCCAGCCGAGATCCCGCAGCACCGTCTCCGCCTTGCGGGCGGCGAGGCGGGAGGCCTGGGCGCGCATCGGATCGTTCTTCTCGACCGTCACGCAGTCATGCAGCAGCGCCGCGGCCGCGACGACCTCGGCTGCGCCGCCTTCCTCGGCCAGGATCGCGGCTGCGTTGCTCCAGACGCGCGCAAGATGCGCGACATCGTGCGAGCCGTCGTCGCTCGACGTCGCATGCGGCAGCAGCGCTTCGGCCAAGGGCTCATGCGGCGCGAAGGCGCCGCCGGGCCGGTCACTTCGGGAATGGCTCAATCGGAGTTGTTCCAGCGCTCTTCCGCCTCGTCGTCCGCCTGCTTGGCGGCGACCCAGGCCACGGCGCCGGCGGCCGTGTGCTCCTTCTTCCAGAAGGGAGCGTGGGTCTTCAGGAAGTCCATGATGAACTCGGCCGATTCGAAGGCGGCGTGCCGGTGCTTGGAGGCGGTGACGACGAGGACGATGTTCTCGCCCGGGCGCACCTTGCCGTGCCTGTGCAGGACGGTGACGTCGGAGATTTCCCAGCGGCCGGCCGCCTGCTCGGCGATGCGCTTGACCTCGGTCTCTGCCATGCCGGGATAGTGCTCGAGTTCGAGCGCCTCGAGCCGGCCGTCCTCGTCGCGGCAGAGGCCGGTGAAGGTGACGATGGCGCCGATGTCGCCGCGCCCTGCCGAAACGCGCTCGATCTCCGCCGTGATGTCGAGCGGCTCGGCAACGATGGCAACGCGGACATTGGGAGAACGGGCATGGGTCATGGCGAACCTAGCCTCCGGTCATGGGCGGGAAGAGGGCAACCTCGCGAATTCCGCTGATGGACGCTTCATGGTCGGCGTGGTCGTGATCAAGCGCCACGCGGATCGCCGCCGGCTCCGCGAGCGCCGCCTCGTAGCTGTCGCCGCGGGTCCGGAGCCAGCCGAGCAGATCGCCGACCGTGTCGACGCCGCGCGGCGGCTCCACCGTCTCCTCCGCCGTGCCGATCCGCTCGCGGACCCAGGCGAAATAGACGAGTTTCACGGCTCTTCCTCCAGGATGTGTCCGAGGCCGGCGCGGAAATAGTCATAGCCGGTGTAGAGCGTCACGATGGCCGAGGCCCAGAGCAGGACGAGGCCGATCAGCGTCGTATAGGCGAAATAGGCGTCGCCGGCCGGACCGGCCAGCAGGAAGCTGATCGCTACCATCTGCAGCGCCGTCTTCCACTTGGCGAGGCGCGAGACCGGCACGCTGACGCGCAACTCCGCCAGGTATTCGCGCAGGCCCGAAACCAGGATCTCGCGCGAGAGAATGATCAGCGCCGCCCAGAGCGACAGGCCGTCGATGGTGCGCTCAAAGACGAGGGCCAGCAGGCAGGCCGAGACCAGCAGCTTGTCGGCAATGGGATCGAGCATGCGGCCGAGCGATGACTGCTGCTTCCAGATCCGCGCCAGATAGCCGTCGAGATAGTCGGTGATGCTGGCGATGATGAACAGCGCCAGCGCCGTCCAGCGCCAGGTGTCCTTGCCGCCGACGACGCAGAAGACGACGAGCGGGACGGCCAGGATGCGGCCATAGGTCAGAATGTTCGGAAGCGAGAGCAGGAGTGCCCGCTGCGGCCGTCTGACGTCGAAGGTGCGAAGTTCGCTCATGTCTGTCCTGAACCCTTCCCCTCATATTGCATCCGGACCGCGCCCTGCCAAGGTTATGCAGGCAAGAATGGCGGGGATGCGATGCGGGGGGAGGCAATCGCGGGGAATCGCGTACATGATAAGCGCGTCGCGCAAAAAATGCGCGACCATGGAACAATTCAAGGGATCCTGGCTGCCGGTTCTGGCGCGCATGGATGGGGGAACAAGCATGCGGGCCTGGATCGACCACTTCTTCTCGGCGCTGCGCTGGTCGAGCGCCGGGGCGGCCGATCTGTTCCGGGGCGAGATGGCGGCGCGCATGGAACTGGCGGCCGGCGTCGTCGGCCTCGTCTGGATCGTCGTCATTGGCCGCTCGCTGGCGGAGATCGGCGTCTACCTGATGCTCGCCTTCGCCTCGCTCGCGGTCGAGGCTCTGAATACGGCCATCGAGGAGATCGTCGACCGCGTTTCGCCGGAGCATTCCGAATTCGCGCGCCGCGCCAAGGACCTCGGCTCGGCTGCCGTGATGTTCATGCTGATCGGCACGGGGATCTATGTGCTGCTGCTGACGGTCGCGGCCGCGATAGGCCGGTGAACCGCCGTGTCAGGCGGGTTGGCAGGACGGTGCCGTCCCGCTATGTCTCCCGGCCAATGCTCATCGATTTGAAGGCTTCATCATGACCGACACGCTGCCCGACCGTCTTTCGAACGATCCGAAGAGCCCCTTCCATGACGAGGCCCTGCTGGAGCGTGGCATCGGCATCCGCTTCAACGGCGCCGAGAAGACCAATGTCGAGGAATACTGCATCAGCGAAGGCTGGATCCGCGTCGCCGCCGGCAAGGCGCGCGACCGTTTCGGCAATCCGCTGACGATCAAGCTCAAGGGCGTCGTCGAGGCCTATCTGCGCAACGACGCCGAAGACGCCGGCTAAGGCGACCCGATCCTTCACCTCTCCCTGAGGGAGAGGTCGGGGCGAAGCTCCGGGTGAGGGTTTAGGGAACTATCGGGTGAGGCCGTATACCCTCACCCGCCGCACTTCGTGCGTCGACATCTCCTTCAGGGAGAGGTGAGGGACGATGCGTCATCCTGATCTAGGGCGCTTCGCCTTCGCTCTCTTCCTCCGCGGCCACGCGCTCGACCAGGCCATGGCCGAGCGCAACGCGCTCGTCGAACACGAAGCACTCGCCCTGCCATAGGCTCTCTTCCGGCGGGATGGTTTCCAGATATTTCAGGATGCCGCCCTTCAAGTGGAACACCTCGGCGAAGCCCTGCGACAGCAGGTAGGAACTCGCCTTCTCGCAGCGAATGCCGCCGGTGCAGAACATGGCGACCTTCTGGTTCCTGGCCGGATCGAGCGTGCGGCTGACGAAGTCGGGGAACTGCGAGAACTTGCGCGTCTCCGGGTCGAGCGCCCGCTGGAAGGTTCCCATCTTCACTTCGAAGCGGTTGCGCGTGTCGATCACAACGACGTCGGGATCGGAGATCAGCGCATTCCAGTCCTCGGCCGCCACATAGGTGCCGACCTGCTTCGTCGGGTCGACATGCGGCTGCGCCAGCGTGACGATCTCCTTCTTCAGCCGGACCTTGAGCCGCTTGAACGGCATGGCGGCGGCAGTCGAGAATTTCAGCTCCATGTGGTTGAGCCGGCCGCCGAAAAGGTCACCGGTCTCGAGCTCCGTCACGACCGCGTCGATGCCCGCGTCAGGGCCGGCGATCGTGCCGTTGATCCCCTCCGGTGACAGCAGCAGCGTGCCGCGAATCCCGTGCGTTTCGCACAGTTCCAGCAACGGCGCGCGCAGGTCCTCGAAATCGGCAAGCGACGCGAACTGATAGAGAGCGGCAACCTTGTATGTCATGGCGCGAGCCAATAACACGATGTCGCGATTGAAGAAATCGCAAGAATGACGCGGGCTGCCCCTAACCAAGGGCTTGCATCGTTCCTACATGGCGTCCGAGGGCCTGAAAGGGCCCACTCTTTCAAACAAGGGACGAGACATGTTTTTCGGCAAGCGCACACCGGGATTTCTGGCGATGGTCGGCATCGCCACGGCGATGAGCTTCGCTGTTGTGGACGACGCGGACGCCCGGCGGGGTGGGAGCTTCGGCAGCCGCGGCGCGCGCACCTTCCAGGCTCCGGCCACCACGCCGACCGCGCCCAGCGCGGCGCAGCCCGTGCAGCGTTCCATGACGCAGTCGTCGGCCGGGCAGGCGACCAATGCGGCTCGTCCGGCGGCCCAGCAGGCGTCACGCCCCGGTTTCCTGGGCGGTCTTGGCGGCTCGATGCTGGGCGGCCTGATGATGGGCGGCCTGATCGGCATGCTGCTGGGCAACGGCCTCGGGGGCATGGCGGGCGCCTTCGGCTTCATCCTGCAGATCGCGCTGCTCGCGATTGCCGCGATGTTTCTGTTCCGCTTCCTCGGTAGCCGCAATCGCACGGCGGCCGCCTCCGCCGGCATGGCCGGCGCGGCGCCGGCTGGCATGGCTCGCGGCATGACCCCGGATGCCCCGGCGGCGGATGCGCCGCAGGCGGCTGCCCGCAACGGCCTCGGCTCGGGTTTTGGCGGTTTCGGCGGCCTCGGCGGCTTCGGTTCGGGCGCCAAGCCGGCGCGGCCGGCCAACGCCATGAACGCCAATGACGAGGTCGGCATCACCGGCGGCGATCTCGACGCGTTCCAGAAGCTGCTGGGCGAAGTGCAGGGCGCCTTCGGCCGCGAGGACTACGCGACGTTGCGCCAGCACACGACGCCGGAGATCATGTCCTATCTCTCGGAGGAACTGAGCCAGAACGCCACCAGCGGCCAGCGCAACGACGTCACCGACGTCACGTTGCTGCAGGGCGATCTCGCCGAGGCCTGGAGCGAGGGCGACACCGACTACGCCACCGTCGCGATGCGCTACGAGAGCCGCGACGTGATGCGCGACCGGACGACCGGCGCGATCCTCTCGGGCGATGCCGATGCGCCGACGGAGACGACCGAGATCTGGACATTCACCCGTCAGGCCGGCGGCGAATGGAAGCTCTCGGCGATCCAGGAGGCCTGAGCCTCCGGACCGAATGACGAGCGCGCGGCAAGCGCGCCCGTGACAATTCCTGGCGGGTCCGGCTAGAATCCGGTCCCGCCATTTTTGTCTGGCGCCCCATACGAGAATTCGAATGCCCTCTCCGCGATCCTCCCTCACCGCCATCGGCTTCGACGCCGACGACACGCTTTGGCAGAACGAGCAGTTCTATCGGCTGACCGAACAGCGCTTCATCGACCTGCTGGCGGAGCATGGCGACCGGGAGGAGATTTCGCGGCGGCTGAACGAAGCGGAGCGGCGCAACCTCAAGCTTTACGGTTTCGGCATCAAGGGCTTCACGCTTTCCATGGTCGAGACCGCGATCGAGCTGACCGGCGGCCGCATCCCGTCGGCGGCGATCAGCGAGATCCTGGCCGCAGGTCGTGACATGCTGGTGCATCCGGTCGAGACGCTGCCGCATGTGCGCGAGACGCTGGAGCAGCTTGCCGGCGCCTATCGGCTGATCCTGATCACCAAGGGCGACCTGTTCGACCAGGAGCGCAAGCTGGCCGCTTCCGGCCTTGGCGACCTGTTCGATGCCGTCGAGATCGTCAGCGACAAGAACACCTCGACCTATCAGCGCATCTTCACCCGCCATGCCGATGGCCCCGCGCACAGCATGATGGTCGGCAATTCGCTGAAGTCCGACATCGTGCCGGCGATCGAGGCGGGAAGCTGGGGCGTCTATGTTCCGCACGACCTGACGTGGTCATTCGAGCATGTCGAGGCGCCGGTCGGCGCGCCGCGCTTCCGTGAGGTGCCGCATCTTGGCGAGTTGCTGGCTTTGCTTGCCAAGCTCGACTGACACAGTCCTTCGCTGTCTCACGCAAAAAAGGGCGAGGCCTTGCGCCTCGCCCTTCTGCATTTTTGCCGGAGCGACAGGACCTACTGCGCCAGCATCTGCGCTGCCTCGGCCTTTTCGACCGGCGGCGGGTTCCAGCGGCCCGTCAGCGCGCTGCTCTGCGGCGCGTAGAGACGCATCGTGAGGTTGAACGGCCCCTTGGGGGCCGGAAGCCAGTTGGCTTCCTTGTCCTTGCCGGGGCTGGCGTTCTGGAAATAGAGGTCCAGCGAGCCGTCGGCGTTCTTGACGAAGGGCATCCAGCTCGACACCGCGAAGCGGTTCAGCGGATTGGCGACCTGGAAGCCGTCGGGATCATAGAGCGTGACGGACCAGAAGGCATCGACGGGCGGCGTCTTGCCGGCTTCGAAATGCAGCACGTAGTCGTTGTTGCCGTCCAGCGGCTTGTCGGAGGCGTCGCCGAGGTTGAGCGGGTAGATCGCGTCTTCCGGCAGGTTGGCGCCGAGGCCCAGCTGCGCGACGATGGCGCGCTTCAGGTAGTAGTTGCCATAGACGCCCATCGTGTCGGTGTTCATCGACCAGTTGTTGACGTTGCGCGCCAGCGACTTCACCTTCCAGGCCATCAGGTCCTGAGCCGCTTTGGGCGCCAGGTTCAGGCCCTCCTGGACCTCGGGCGACAGCTTGCCGGCATCGAAGGACTGGCCGGGCACGATGCCGATCTTGGCCAGGTTAGCCACCATGGGCTGGTCTGTGATGTGCGGCGGATGCAGCTTCAGCAACTCGGCCGCATAGGCGAAGTACTGGTCGGCCGGCATGGTGTCGAGGGTGATCTTGGGCGGCGTCTTCATGTCGATCTTGGGATCGACCGTCACGGTCGGCGGCTTGGCGTCCTTGCCCCATTCCGACAGGGGCGTGACCTTGTAACCGGCCTGGACCTTGTGGACCGCGTCATAATCCGGCGGCCCGTCGGTCTTGGTGCGGCCGACGACCCAGACATAGGGTGTCGGCGCCTCGATGCGGCTCGTGCCTTCCGGCAGCTTCAGTTCCGTGCGCCACGAATCCTTCAAGTCGGGCCGCCAGCCGGGCGGCGTCACCAGATAGTTGGCGGCGCCGGTGCCCGTCGTGCGCCAGCCGGGCGAGGCGAACACGTCCGACCACATGTCCAGCATCGGCAGCAGGAAGTAGCGCCCGTCCGTGTCGGCATTGGATACGACGACCGGTTCCTTCGTCATGTCGAGCCAGGCCACCGAATAGAGCGTGTCGAAGTTGGGCCGGACGACGACCTTGTAATCGGCCGGCGGGAATTCCGGGACGTTGACGAACATGTTCATCGGCCCGCGGCCGAATTCCTTGCCGGGCTCGATGTTGGTGCTCTGCTGCCGGGTCAGGTCCATGGTTAGCATGGGGTAGAAGTAGAGATAGGCGTCGGCGCCGATGGCGCGCGCCTGCTCCTTTGTCAGGGCCGGCTCCGCTTGAGCCGGCAGCGAGGCCGCGACTGCCAGCGCAGCCCCCAGCGTCGCGGCGATCCATCGAGTACGCATCAGCCTGGCCTGCTTTCTCCGCCCGAGGCGGTCTGGGTGAGATGTTCCGCAGGCTGCAACTATGGCGATTGCCGATGTTCCGTCGAGTAAATTCGGTTTATGCGCGATTTTTACTTTCCGGAATTCGCGATCCGGATAGATCTGATACGGGTTCACGATGTTATGCTTCCCGTATAAACTTCATGAGCGCAGAATCCGGCGGGGTTTCTGGCTCGCGTGGTTTTGAGCAAAACGATGGAACGGGCTTTCGGCCGGCGAATTGTTTCCAATGCCCCTCGAGAGGGCCGGGAGGAGGAACACGCCATGGTCCGCGTCGTCGGGATTGACCATCTCGTCATCCGCGTCAGCGACTTCGGGATATCGAAGGCCTTCTATGGCCGCCTCTTCGCGTTTCTCGGTTTCGAGGTGCTGGGCGACTATGGCGACACGATCGGTTGGACCAACGGCAAGACGCGCTTCTGGATCGGCGAGGCCGATGCCGAAGGCAAGAAGCACAAATACCGCATCGGCGACATCGGCTTCCACCACTACGCCTTCGAACTCCGGAGCCGGCAGGACGTAGATGATCTCGAGGCCTTCCTGAAACGGGAAAAGGTGGAGATCGTCGATCCCGCGGGCGAGTACTACGACGACTACTACGCCGTGTTTTTCCTGGACCCGGACGGGTTGAAGCTCGAAGGCATGAAATATGGCGAGAAGACCGCGCGGGGCGCGGGGAAGGGCAACTGAATGTGCCCGAAACCGTCAGGTCCTTCGATCGGCGTGGGAGCGGCAGGATGACGACGGCCGAATCCGCGCTGGTCCGCTTCCACGCCGGCGTCGCCACCGACAGCGAGGGACGCCGGATCGCCGAGATACTTGCCTGGGGTGACGACGATCTCGAACGGGTCCACGACTACATCCAGTGGCTGTTTCCTCTCCCGGAGCGGAGCGGCTTCAATCCGTATGCGCCGATCCTGACCCCGTCCGACATCGCGGCGTTCCGGGAGCGCGCCGATCTGCGCACCTCGCTGCACAGGGCCCTCCAGCGGCTGCTGGCCTTCTATGGCTTCGCCGAGGTGAAGACGGAGGACGGGCTTGAAATCAGCCGGACGGCCGAGTTCCCGCAAAAGGCGCGGAACTGGCTGCGGCCCGGCAATCACAACCTGCTGCGCATCAGCCGCATCCTGCGCGCCCTGACGCTGCTCGGGCTCGAGCGCGAGGCGCGCAGCTTTCTGGCCGCGCTCGAAGCGCTGCATGCCGAAGCGGCCGACCAGCTGGGGCCGGTGGCGATCGCCTATTGGCGCCGGGCGGTCCAGTAGGCCGCCCGAACGCCTCAGTCGCCCTTGTCGTGGAAGAAATCGTAGATGTTGCGGGCCATCTGCTCGGAGATGCCGGGAACGCCGAGCAGGTCCGGCACGCTGGCCCTGCCGACTGCCTTGGCGGTGCCGAAATGGGCGAGCAGGGCGCGCTTGCGCGTCGGGCCGATGCCGTCGATCTCGTCGAGCGGGCTCTTGGTCAGCGCCGCCTTGCGCTTGGCGCGGTGCGTGCCGATGGCGAAGCGGTGCGCTTCGTCGCGCAGTCGCTGGACGAAATAGAGCACGGGATCGCGCGGCTGCAGCATGAAGGCCTCGCGGCCCGGCACGAAGAATTTCTCGCGGCCGGCATCGCGGTCGGGGCCCTTGGCAATGCCGATCAGCGGCACCTGGTCGGTCAGGCCCAACTCGTCGATGATGGTCTGCGCGGCGGAGAGCTGGCCCTGGCCGCCATCGATGAAGACGAGATCGGGCCAGGGACCGAAACCGTCCTCGTCGCGCGGCGCGGTCTCGCGCGAGCCGACTTCCTTGACCAGCCGCGAGAAGCGCCGCGTCAGCACCTCGCGCATCATGCCGAAATCGTCGCCCGGCGTGATCTCTTCCGAGCGGATGTTGAACTTGCGGTACTGGTTCTTCACGAAGCCGGTCGGCCCGGCGACGATCATGCCGCCGACGGCGTTTGTGCCCATGATGTGGCTGTTGTCGTAGACCTCGATGCGGCGCGGCGGCGCCTCCAGCCCGAACGCCTCGGCGACGCCTTCGAGCAGGCGGGCCTGGCTGGAGGTTTCCGCGAGGTTGCGACCGAGCGCCTCGCGCGCGTTGAGCAGCGCGTGGTCGACCAGGTCCTTCTTCTCGCCGCGCTTCGGCACCGCGATCTCGACCTTGTGCCCGGCATGCTCGGAGAGCGCCGCGGCGATCAGGTCCATCTCCTCCACTTCGTGGCTGAGCAGGATGAGTGCCGGCACGGGCTTGTCCTCGTAGAACTGCGCCAGGAAGGCGCCGAGGATCTCGGCCGCGTCGAGGCTCTTGTCGGCGCGCGGATAGAAGGCGTGGTTGCCCCAGTTCTGGCCGGTGCGGAAGAAGAACACCTGCACGCAGTTCTGGCCGCCTTCCTGATGCACCGCCAGCACGTCCGCCTCGTCGACGGATTGCGGGTTGATGCCCTGGTGCGACTGGACATGCGACAGCGCGGCGATGCGGTCGCGGTAGATGGCGGCGCGCTCGAAGTCGAGATCGGCGCTGGCGGCCTCCATGGCGCGGGCGAGGTCCGTCTTGATGGCCGACGACTTGCCGGTGAGAAAGCCCTTGGCCTCGCGCACGAGCTCAGCATAGTCGCCGAGCGAGATCTCGCCTGTGCAGGGGGCGGAGCAGCGCTTGATCTGGAACAGCAGGCAGGGCCGCGTCCGGCTCTCATAGACCGAATCCGTGCAGGTGCGGATCAGGAAGGCGCGCTGCATGGCGTTCATGGTGCTGCCGACGGCGCCGGCCGAGGCGAAGGGGCCGTAATATTCGCCGCCGCGGCTGCGGGCGCCGCGATGCTTCACAAGCTGCGGCGCCTCGTGGTCGGTGATCAGGATGTAGGGAAACGACTTGTCGTCGCGCAGCAGCACGTTGTAGCGCGGCCGGAGGCGCTTGATCAGGTTCGCTTCCAGCAGCAGCGCTTCGGTCTCGGTGCGCGTCGTGACGAATTCCATCGTCGCCGTCTGCTGGATCATGCGGATGATCCGGTTCGACTGCATGCCGACGCGCGTATAGCTGGTTACGCGCTTCTTCAGGTTCCGCGCCTTGCCGACATAGAGGACGTTGCCGCCCTGATCGAACATGCGGTAGACGCCCGGCGCATTGGGCAGGCGGGTGACGAAATCGGCGATGACGGCCGCACCCTTGCCGCGCGCCACCAGCTCGCCGCCCGCCTCGAAGGCGGCCTCGGCCGGCTGTGCGTCGTCTTCAGCCGGTTTCGCGGCTTCGCTGCCGGCGTCTGCGCTCGACAGCGCCGGCGGCGGGCCGGCTTCGGCGGCGATCTCGGACTTGTCGGTATCGTTGGGGGGCAGGGTGTTCACTCGCTGATGCCTACGATATCGGGCGTTTCCCATGCAAGATGCTGCCCGCCATCGAGCGCGATCATCTGGCCGGTAATGGAACGCGTCTCGTAGAGATATCGTATCGTCCGCCCGAATTCGCAAAGGTCCGGCCCGTGCCGCAGCAGCACGGCCTCGGCCTGCTTGCGGAATTCGGCCGGATCCTGGCGCGGCGAGGGCAGGGTCGGGCCGGGGCCGATGGCGTTGACGCGGATGCGCGGCGCCAGCGCCTGCGCCAGCGTGCGGGTCGCCGTCAGCAGGCCCGACTTCGATAGCTGGTAGGACAGGAAATGCGGCGTCGTTTTCCAGGCGCGCTGGTCGACCATGTTGACGACGAGCCCCTCGCGACCAGCCGGCAACTGCGCGGCGAAGGCGTCGGCCAGGAAGACCGGCGCGGCGAGGTTGACGGTCGTCTGGCGCTGGAAGCGTTCGGGATCGAGCGCGCCGATGCCGTCCGCCTCGAAGATCGAGGCATTGTTGACGAGCAGGGTCAGCGGGCCCAGCGCCTCGGCGGCGCGGGCCGGGAGCGCGCGCGCTGCGTCGAGGTCGGCGAGATCGGCCGAAAGCACGAGGGCGCGCCCGCCCTGGCGGCGGATGTCGTCTGCCAGCGCTTCGGCGACGTCGACGGAGCTGCGGCAATGGATGGCGACGGCGAAGCCGTTCCGGGCGAGGTCCTCGACGATCGCGCGACCGATTCTGCGCGCGCCGCCCGTGACCAGTGCCGTGCCCATTTCGTCCGTCATGTTGCCTGCCGTTCGTGCGAATCCGTGGAGCTGCGAAGATAGGGTGGCAGGCCCATTTCGGTAAGCCTTAGTTAGGCTTCGTTAAATGTGGTCAACACCTGCGTCGACACCATGTCAGAGAGGTTAACGCGGAAAGGTTCCGGTCGCTAAAATTTGCATGAAATCAGATGCTTAACGGCGGATTGCGTGATTTTGGCAACGAGGCGCGAATGCCTCGAACATGCCGCAATTCCTGTCATGTTCTGCCGCAATGGCAGGGTTAATTCAGACCATCGGATCCGGGGCAGAAGGTCGCTCCCGGATCAAGTTTTGTAGCTTTTAGTTTAGTACGCATGGAGACCAAGATGCTGCGTATCCGCACCCTCTCCCTCGGCGCCATGGCGCTGGCCCTCTCGGCAGCCCCGGTTCTGGCTGCGGATCTCACCTACGAGCCGGCTCCGGCTCCGCTCGCTCCCGCAGCGCAGGCCTTCAGCTGGACCGGCCCGTATGTCGGCGCCCTGGTCGGCTACGGCTGGTCCTCCTCGGACGCCAATTCGCGCTACGCTTTCGGCAGCGTCAACGGTGACGGCTTCAAGGGCGGCCTCTACGCCGGTTACAACTTCGACCTGGGCAACCAGTGGGTGATCGGCGCCGAAATCGACGCCAACCTCGACGACGTCAGCGGCTCGAACGCCATCGGCGGCGTCCGTCAGAAGTGGGACGGCACGGCCCGCGCCCGCGTCGGCTACGCCTTCGACCGCTACCTGGCCTACGGCACGGGCGGCGCGGCTCTCTCGGGCGCCAAGGCTTCGGTCGACGGTGCTGGCTCGGACGACAAGACCCACATGGGCTGGACCGTCGGCGCCGGCGTCGAGGCCCAGGTCTGGAACAACGTCACCGCTCGCGTCGAGTACCAGTACGCTTCGTACGGCAAGGAGCACTACGACATCGGCGCTCCGGGCGGCACCGACATCGACTTCAACACCAACACGATCCGTGCTGGCGTTGGCGTGAAGTTCTAATCGGTTCTTCCGAACCGTATCGAAGAGCCGGCGGGGCGACCCGCCGGCTCTTTTCGTTTGGGCGCGGCGTCTGAGCGCACAAATGAAAAGAGCACCGGTGGAATGCCGGTGCTCTCTGCGGAAATGGCGATATAGCGCCGTTCAGGCGACGGCATATTCCGTGCCGGCGAAGAGGGCCGCCTGCAGCGCCCGCCAGCTTGTCTCGTCCGGCGCGCAGAGCAGGCCGCCTTCGCGATGCGCCGGCAGATAGGCGCTGCCGTCGAAACGGGCGGAATAGCCGCCGGCCTCCCGGTGGATCAGCCAGCCTGCGACATGGTCCCAGACCGTCAGCTTGGCATAGAGCGCGAAATGGCTGTGGCCGCCCGCCAGCATCCGGTATTCGTGCGCCGCGCAGCGATAGCCGGCGGCCGAGCGGGTGGCGGCGAGATTGGCGCACACCTGCGTGCGCAGCGGCTCGGGCAGGAGCGACCAGGACGCGGTGCCGGCCATCTCGTTGACCGGCTTCGGCGCGGCGACGCGAAGATCGTTGCGCTCGCCGCGGGAATTCTCCGTCCAGGCACCTTCGCCGCGCAGCGCCGTGGTCCAGTCGCCGCCGATCGGATCGAGGATGACGCCGCCGACCGCCTCGCCGCGCACGACGACGCCCGCCATGACGCCGAAGAGCGTCAGTCCCGACGCGAAGTTCTTGGTGCCGTCGACGGGGTCGACGACAAAGGCGAGGTCCGCCCCGTCGAGCCGGTCGAGCAGCGTCTCGTCAGCGGATACCGCTTCCTCACCGATAACGACCGCGCCGGGGAATTCCTTGAGCAGCGCCGCGGTGATCTTCCGCTCGGCCGCCTCGTCCGCGTCGGTGACCAGGTCCTCGGCCGAGGTTTTCTGGCGGATGGCGCCGGCGCTCAGATGGCGGAAGCGCGGCAGGATCTCGGCCTCGGCCGCGTCGCGCAGGATCCGGGCGACGGTCTGGGCATCGCCCACTGAAAAGCTCATGCGAATCTCCGGGATGGGGGGCGTCTTCCGGCGAAGCGGACACCGGCTCGCAGGCGGAAGACGCGGCCAGACAAAAGGATCAGGACTTGAAGCGCGTCTGTTCGAAGCTCGGCACACGGGCCGCGAAGTCGTCGAGGAAGGCGACCAGATTCGGATGCGTCGCGCGCCAGGCTCCGTGGAAGCGAAGATCGAGATAGCCGAGGGCGCAGGCGAGCGCGATCGTGCCGACATGGACCGCGCCGTCGAAGGGGAGAGCCTCCGCGGCGGCGAGGCCGCGCTCGACCTTGCCCTGCTGATGCGTCTTCCATGTGACGCTCTGCTGCCCTTCCTCGCGCCAGCGGCTCTCATAGACCTGGAGAAGCGCGGCGTCGGCGATCCCGTCGGCGAGCGCCTGCATCACCAGTGCGGGATAGCGCGACGCCGCGTCGGCCGGGATGATCTTCCCGCCCCCGGCGAGATGGTCGAGATAGTCGACGATGACGCGGGAATCGTACACCACCGTGCCGTCTTCGAGGATCAGAGCCGGGATCTTGCCGAGCGGATTCTGCTGCCGAAGGATTTCGTTCGGATCGGTGGTGTCGGCGGCGACGATATCGATCCGGTCGATCAGACCCAGGTGATGGGCGGCGATCCTGACCTTGCGCCCGAAGGGCGAGGCGGGGGAACTGCGCAGGACGAGCAAAGTTCGGGGTCCTTGTCCGAAGGAGGGAGAAGCGGGCCGGGCGTCGGCCGCCGCCCGCGTCAGCGGACGGGCGGCATGACGAGGCTGTTGTTGCGGCAGGCCTTGTGATCGACCTCGGCGCAGCTGCGGAAGCGCAGGTCCTTGGTCATGCAGATGCGGACTTCCTTCAGCCGGCGCGAATCGCAGCTGACCGCGATGCCATTCGCCTTGAGGCCGGGATTGGCGGCGATGAAGGCCGATTCCACGTCGCGGGGCGAGACGGTCAGATAGTCCGGCAGGTCGACGAACTGCGTCGGGATCTCCACGGCCTCGCGCGCCTGCCGCGTCAGGTCGAAATAGTCGTCCGGCTGCAGGCCGGAGCAGGATCCGTGCGTTCGCCATTCGTGCCGGACCAGCGACGGGCTCGGCATCACGTCGAGCATGCTGTCGACGAGGCGGCGCGGCAGGCCGCTGCGCGGGCCCACATCGCAATCGCGCGGAGAACCACGCTCATATTGCGGCCAGAGGCCATGCACGACGAAGGCGAACGGGCGCGGACCGCCGCACTGGATCCGATCCGACCGGCCGCGATCCTGGCAATAGGTCGGCGACCATGACAGCGACAGGACGTAGAAATCGAAGTCGCCTGGCGTATCGGCCGAGGCCGGCGCGCTCGTCACCCAGCCGGCAAGCACCAGGAAGGCGGCGAACAGGCCGCGCACGACCGAGGAGGGCCTCACGCTCAGAACCAGCCGGGACGAACCGTGCGGCACCAGCCGTCATGCACGCGCCACGGATCCTGGCCCGATACGCAGAAATCGACATACCAGCCGATCGAGGCGAAGCCCATGCGCTCCTCGATCAGGTAGTAGACGGCGGTGGGGCGGACATTGTCGGCGATGTAGACGTCGGCCTTGCAGAAGCGGCGGTCTATCAGGCCGGGATCGCCGGGACGGAACTGGGTCTCGGTGACCGAGGCGACTTCGCGGAAGGCGAGGTTGTTGCCCCAGGTATGCGTGTTGGCCCAGTGGTAGCGCTCGGCGATGTTGGAGAGAACCTTGGGCGAATCGCAGAGCGGAACGCTGCCGCGATGCACTTCCTGGCCGTAGCTGCCGTCATAGTCCGCCGCAAGGGCCGCGCCGGATCCGGCGAGGGCGGCGACGAAGGAAAGGGCTGCGACGAGGCGACGGATCATGATTGCGATTCCCCAGAGGACGCTCTGCCAGACGATGCGTCACAGCCGCCACGACGGTCAAGCATTCACCGGCCGGATCGGGCAGGGTGGTGAACAGAGAGTCGCCGTGTGGAGTGCTGGCAACAACTCCTGATTAAGCCGATATGTCGTTCAACGATGAACGGAGCACGGATATGGGCCTTCTGGTCGATGGCGTTTGGCAGGACCAATGGTACGACACCCGCAACACGGGCGGTCGCTTTCAGCGCAGCGCGGCGGGTTTTCGCAACTGGGTGACGGCGGATGGCAGCCCCGGCCCCACGGGCAGGGGCGGCTTCAAGGCCGAGCCCGGCCGCTATCATCTCTATATTGCCCGCGCCTGTCCCTGGGCCCACCGCGTGATGATCTTCCGCGCGCTGAAGAGGCTCCAGGGGATGATCGATTATTCGGTGGTCAACTGGCTGATGGCCGAGAACGGCTGGACCTTCGAGCCCGGGCCGGGCGTCACCGCCGACAAGGTCAACGGCTTCCGGTTCCTGCACCAGGTCTATACCAAGGCCGATCCCGAATATTCCGGCCGGGTCACCGTGCCGGTGCTGTGGGACAAGCTGACCGGGACGATCGTCAGCAACGAATCGTCCGAGATCATCCGCATGCTGAATTCAGCTTTCGACGGCGTCGGCGCCAAGCCGGGCGACTATTACCCGGAGGCGCTGCGGCCAGAGATCGACGCGCTCAACGCGCGTATCTACGACACCGTCAACAACGGGGTCTACAAGGCAGGCTTCGCGACCAGCCAGACGGCCTATGAGGAGGCGATCCATCCGCTCTTCGCCAGCCTCGACTGGCTGGAGGGGGTGCTCTCGGAGCAGCGCTACCTGACGGGCGACCGGCTGACCGAGGCGGACTGGCGGCTCTTCACCACGTTGCTGCGCTTCGATCCCGTCTATGTCGGCCACTTCAAGTGCAACCTGCGCCGGCTGGTCGACTATCCCGCGCTCTGGTCCTACACGCGTGAGCTCTATCAGGTGGACGGCATCCGCGAGACCGTCGATTTCGACCACATCAAGCGGCACTACTACGAGAGCCACAAGACGATTAACCCGACCGGCGTCGTTCCGCTCGGGCCGATCCTCGATTTCGACGCGAGGCCGGACCGCGCCTTCGCGGCCTGACCGGCAGGAGTGTCAGGTTTCGCCGCGAATCCACCAGACGCGGCGACCTGCCTTTTCCGTCTCGCCGAGGATCGGCGCGAGGCCTGTCAGCAGGCCGTCGAGCGTGCGGTCGATCTGCCAGGGCGGATTGCAGATCACGAGCCCGGTGCCGTTGAAGGTGTCGGGCGTCGTCCGTTCGCGCACCCAGAGCTCGGCGCCCAGGATCTTGGGAATGCCGCTCTCGGCGAGCCGCTTGTGGAAGTTCGTGACGGCGCCGATGTCCTTGATCGGATACCAGAGCGCGTAGACGCCGGTCGGCCAGCGCTGATAGGCCTTCTCGAACCGGTCGAACAGGGTCTTGAACTCGTCCGGCTGCTCATAGGGCGGGTCGATCAGCACCAGTCCGCGCCGCTCCTTCGGCGGCACGAAGGAGCCGAGCGCCAGCCAGCCGTCGAGCTCGATCGCCTTGACCTGGAAATCGCCGGCGAAGAGGGCGGCCAGCGTCGCGTGGTCCTCCGGGTGCATCTCGACCGCGGTCATGCGGTCGGTCTTGCGCAGCAGGTGGCGGATCAGCCAGGGCGAGCCCGGATAATGCTTCAGCCCGCCATCCGGATTGGCGGCCTTCACCGTCTCCAGATAGGGCGCCAGCGCCTCGGCGAGCTTGCGCGTCAGCTCGGCCGCCGGCTTGCCGTCGGCGTCGAGCAGCCGGCCGATGCCGCCCTGCCATTCGTTCGTCTTGCCCGCCTCTGTTGCCGTCAGGTCGTAGAGGCCGATGCCGGCATGGGTGTCGATCACCCGGAACGGCTTGTCCTTGGCCTTCAGGTGCTCGAGCAGAAGGGCGAGGATGGCGTGCTTGACGACATCCGCGAAGTTTCCGGCGTGATAGGCGTGACGATAGTTCATGGCCAAGGTGTTGGCATTGCCGCGCTGGCCGCGCAAGGGGCATTCCTCCGCCATCCGGATCTCAGGCGTCCGACGAGGGGCTTCGTGGCGCCGGGGCGAATTTTATCTCAACCTCAGGTTGACGATCGGGGTCCGAATGAATTAGTCGGTGCTGCAGTCTCCTGGAATTGGGCGAGCTGATCGTCCGCGCATGTCCGGCCACCTCCCTCTCATCCGCCGCGGATTCCGAAGATCGCCATGGTTCTCGATTTCCTGACGCTGTCCATCGTCATCCTGCTCAACGCGTTCACGATGGCGATCATCTGGGGCCTGATCTGGTGGTCCTATCGCAGCTTTGCCGCCGCCCGGATCTGGATGTTCGCCTGCCTGACCACGGCGCTGGGCGGGCTGATCCTGGCGCTGGAATCGCTCGCCAAGGTGCCGACCAACGTCATCGGCAACGGCGTCATCTTCTTCGGCTTCTGCCTCTACTGGGTCGGCGTGCGCCAGTTCTATGGCCGCAGCCGGCCCTGGGTCGAAAGCGTCTTGATCACGACGGGCGCGATGGTGGCGCTTGTTGTCTTCTCGACGGCCTATCCGAGCAACGGCGCGCGCAACGCGGTCTATGCCATCGGCCAGTCGATTCCGCTCGCCTGCGCCATCTTCGATCTGACCCGGCCCGGCCGGCGGACGCCGGGCAGCATGCTGGCCGCCGTCGCCATGGCCATCGCGATCTTCGTTCACGGCGTCGAGACCGCGGCGAACTTCGCCTTCACCCATGGCGGCATGGCCCAGCTTCACTACGACACGATCGAGACCGTCGTAATCCTGCTCGTGATCTTCAGTGGCGTCGTCTGGAATTTCGGCATGATCGTCATGGCGATCGACCATCTGCGCGCCGAGCTCGCCGTGCTGACCTATCGCGACGAGCTGACCGGCGTCGGCAATCGGCGTCTGCTTCAGGAGCGGCTCGTCGCCGCAGAGGAGCGCCTGCGGCACACCGGGCTGCCCTTCACGCTGATGATGGTCGACCTCGACAACTTCAAGTCCATCAATGACGAGCATGGCCACGCTGCCGGCGACGCCTGCCTTCGCCAGGTCGCCGACATCGCCGCCGGTGCGCTTCGCCCGGCCGATCTGGTCGCCCGGCCGGGAGGAGACGAATTCTGCATCCTGCTCGCTGATCTCGACGGCTCGCGGGCTTCGGCGATCGCATCAGAGCTTGTCGCGACCTTTCGCCAGCGGCCCGTGCCCTGGGGCGGGGGCGGCATCCCGCTGACGCTCAGCATCGGCGTGGCCGAAGCCAGCGCAGCCCATCCCCGGACGGGCACGGAACTGCTGGAATTGGCGGATCGGGCTCTCTATGCCGTCAAGCGCGACGGTCGTGATGGCTACGCGCTCGCCGCCTAGGCCGCCAGCAGCCGGCTGATCTCGTCGATCGGGGCCGATGTCAGCGTCTTCGTCATCTCGCCCTGGATGCGGTCGCTGACCTGCTTGTGAAAGCTCTGCCGCAGCGTGCCGAGGGTCTTCGGCGGCGCGACGATGACCAGTTCGCTGAAGCTGTTGGCCATCGCCGCCTTGTAGAGCGCCTCGGCGATGGTGCCGGCGAATTTCTGTTCTTCCAGAAGGTGCCAGTCGGTCTGTTCGACGGAGCTTCTCGAGAAGCCCGCGCTCTGCATCACCCGTCCCGGACGGTCGGTGCCCTGTTCCCGCGTCGGCGGATTGTCGCTGCCGTCGAGGATTTCCTCGACGACCAGGTCCAGCGCCTGGGGCGTGCCGCGATTGCGCAGGAAGAGCGCCTTGCGCCCGTCGCCGACCAGGACCAGGGCGTTGTGATGGATGAGGAAATCGGGCATGGGAAACCTTCCTGCGGGGATCGTTGCGGACGGCGGCCGCCTCCCGGCATGGGGTGCGCACCTATCACGCCAACGCGCCCTGCGCCGTTGGGTTGCGCCATTATGAGCCCGCGCGCGGCGCGCCGACATCGCAATCCGCGTTCGTTCGATCAGCTTTGCGTGTTCGATGGGAGCGTCGTCAGCCGCCCCGCCTTCCCATGTCGCCGCCCTCCCATGTCGCGGCGTAGCCCGCGATCATGTCGCCGTAGGCGTCCTCCGGCGGCAGCGCTGCGAAGCTGCGCACCGCCGGCGTCGTCGCCCAGGCGAGCTTCTCGCCGGTCCAGGTCTCCATGTAGGGGACGAACCAGCTGGCGTCGTCGAGCAGGGTCGGCCGCAGGTTGACGAAGAAGTCGATGCCTTCCGGCTTCGTGAACATCCACGTCATGCAGTGGCCGCAGAAGAAGTGCTGCGACGCGCCGCGCAGGCCGCCGATCACCGGCTCGCCCTTCGTCACCTCGAAGGCGGCGCTGGGGATCGCGGCCGACAGCGAATAGGCGCTCGACGACATCCTTTGGCAGCCGGTGCAGTGACAGGCCATGGTCAAAAGCGGACGGGCGCGGATCCGGAGCCGGACCGCGCCGCAGCGGCAGCCGCCCTCCCGGACGAATGCGTCGCCGCCCGATGTCACCGCTTCGCTCATGGCCGCCTCCTTGCCTGCATGCCGGCCGACGATCGTCCGGCACGCACGATTCTGTCAAAGGGCGCGGCGACGCGTCGCGGCGTGCCTCGCTGTTGCCATGGACCGCGGGGAAATATCGCGCGATAACGGGTCGACACACGGAAACCCCACGCCATGAACGCTCCCGCCTTTCCCCGCATCGGTCATTCGGCCTGCCCGCATGATTGCCCGTCGACCTGTGCGCTCGATGTGGAGCTGCTGGCGGGCAACAAGATCGGCCGCATTCGCGGGGCGAAGGACAACGACTATACGTCCGGCGTCATCTGCGCCAAGGTCGCCCGCTACGCCGAGCGGATTCACAATCCGAACCGCTTGACGCAACCCCTTCGCCGCAAAGGCGAAAAGGGATCCGGCGAATGGCAGGTAGTCGATTGGGAGGACGCGCTCGACGAGATCGCCGAGGCGTTCGTCAAGGCCGAGGCCAGGCTCGGCGCCGAGACGGTCTGGCCCTATTACTATGCCGGCACGATGGGGCTGGTGCAGCGCGACGGCATCAACCGGCTCCGCCACGCCAAGCGATATTCCGGCTTCTATGGCACGATCTGCACCAACATGGCGTCGACCGGCTTCATCGCCGGCGCCGGCAAGATCGCCGGCTCCGACCCGCGCGAGATGGCGAAGTCGGATTGCATCGTGATCTGGGGCACCAATGCGGTCGCCACGCAGGTCAACGTCATGACCCACGCGATCAAGGCGCGCAAGGAACGCGGCGCCAAGATCGTCGCGATCGACATCTACCAGAACGAGACGATGAAGCAGGCCGACCTCGCGCTCTGCCTGAAGCCGGGGACCGACGCGGCGCTCGCCTGCGCGGTCATGCATGTGCTTTTCCGCGACGGCCACGCCGACCGCGCCTATCTCGCCCGCTACACCGACGAGCCGCAGGCGCTGGAAGCGCATCTCGCCGGACGGACGCCGGAATGGGCCGCCGCGATCACCGGGCTCGAAGCCGCGGAGATCGAGGCGTTCGCCCATCTGGTCGGCACGACGAAGCGCACCTTCTTCCGGCTCGGCTACGGCTTTTCGCGGCAGCGCAACGGCGCGGTCGCCATGCATGCGGCGCTGTCGATCCCGGCCGTAACCGGCGCCTGGCAATATGAGGGCGGCGGCGCGTTCCACTCGAACAGCAGCATCTATCATCTCGACCGGACCGCGATCGAAGGCCTCGACCTGCTCGACCCGAACGTGCGCCAGCTCGACCAGTCGCGCACCGCCTCGGTGCTGACCAACGATCCCGACGCGCTCGCCGGCGGCCCGCCGGTGACGGCGATGATCATCCAGAACACCAATCCGGTGACGGTCTGCCCGGACCAGACGCTGGTGAAGCAGGGCTTTGCCCGGCCGGACCTTTTCGTCGCCGTGCATGAGCAGATCATGACCGACACCGCGAAGATGGCGGACATCGTGCTGCCGGCGACGATGTTCCTGGAGCATGACGACATCTACAAGGGCGGCGGCCACCAGTACATCATCTTCGGGCCCAAGCTGGTCGACCCGCCGGCCGAGTGCCGCACCAACCATCAGGTGATCGCCGGCCTCGCCAGGCGACTAGGGCTGAAGCAGCCCGGCTTCGCCATGACCGAGCGCGAGCACATCGACCTGATGCTGCAGCGTTCAGGCTGGGGCACGCTCGCCGACCTGGAGGAGAAGCGCTGGATCGACTGCCAGTCGGACTTCGAGACCGCGCATTTCCTGAACGGCTTCGGCCATGCCGACGGCAAGTATCATTTCCGCGTCGACTGGGCCTCGGTCGACAACGAGAATTACGGTCTCGTCGGCCCGCATGCCGACATGCCGACCTTGCCCGATCACTGGGGCTCGATCGAGGCGGCGGACGAGGCGCATCCCTTCCGCCTCGCCACCTCGCCGGCGCGGCAGTTCCTGAATTCGACCTTCAACGAGACGCCTTCCTCGATCGGCCGCGAGGGCCGCCCCGAACTGATGATCCATCCCGACGACGCCGCCGGCCTCGGCATCGCCGCCGAGGACCTGGTCACGGTCGGCAACCGGCGTGGCGAGGTGAAGGTGCATGCCCGCCTGTTCGAGGGGCTGAAGCGCGGCGTGGTGATTTCGGAAGGTCTCTGGCCGAACAGCGCCTTCGTCGACGGCAAGGGCATCAACACACTGACCGGCGCCGATCCCGTCGCTCCCTTCGGCGGCGCGGCGGTGCATGACATCAAGGTGTGGGTGAGGGCGGCCTGAGGCCGTCCTTTCGACCCGTCGGCGCAGGCCCGGTTCGGCACGGTTTCAGGCGACGTCGCCGGACGCCGTGCCGCGATCGGCGGCGGCCGCTATGATCGGCATCGTCGATTCCCTGCCGGAGATGGGCGTGACCGAGTTCGAGCCGTTCTATCGCCTCGCCGTGGCTGCCGCGATCGGCCTGACCGTCGGCGTCGAGCGCCATTGGCGCGAGCGCGAGGCCGCTTCCGGTCAGCGCACGGCGGGCATTCGCACTTTTGCGCTGATCGGCATGCTGGGCGGCGCCGCCGGACTGATCGAGGCGGCGCTTCCGGCCGGCGGGCCGCCGGGCCTTGTCGTCGCCTCGATCTTCCTCGCCTTTGCCGGCATCTTCGCCTTCTACAAGTGGCGCGAGGAGCAGGCGGAATCTGACTTCAGTGTGACGACCGTGGTCGCGGCCATGCTCACCTATCTGTTCGGTGTCCTGGCCGTGGTCGGCGATCTCCGCCTTGCCGCCGCCGGCGCCGTCGGCCTGACCGCGATCCTCGCCAGCCGCGAACCGCTGCACCGCTTCATCGAGCAGCTGAGCTGGGTCGAGCTACGTTCGGCGATCATCCTCCTGGCGATGAGCTTCGTCATCCTCCCCCTGCTGCCGGAAGCGCCCTATGGGCCGTTTGGCGGCGTGTCGCTGCGGTCCGTCTGGTCGCTCGCCATCCTGCTCGCGGCGATCTCCTATGTGGGCTATGTCGCCGTCCGCCTCTTTGGCGCGGGGAGGGGCGAGCTGGCGGCAGGCGCCGCCGGCGGGCTTGTATCCTCGACGGCGGTCACGCTCGACAATGCGCGCCGCGTCGCCGCCGGCGGCGATGCCGACCGGCTCGCGGCCGGGGCGGCCGCGGCGGGATGCGTTTCCTATCTTCGCTCCGCCGTGCTGGCGGTCGGCCTCGCGCCCGCGCTTGCGGGCTTCCTGCTGCCGCCGCTGCTGCTCGGGGCGCTGGTCATGGCCTCCGCCGCCTTGTGGCTGGTGCGCGGCCGCCTCGCCAGCGCCCATGAACTGGGCCGGCTGGACAATCCGTTCGAGCTGGCAGGCGTGCTGAAGGTCGTGCTGTTCTTGACCGCGATCGGCTTCGCCGTGCGCGCGGCATCGAGCGTCTTCGGTTCGGCCGGCATCGTGTCAGTGTCCGCCCTGGCGGGCATCGGCGATGTCGACGCCGCGATCGTGACCGTGGCGAAGCTTCCCAACCTCGACACCGGGATCGCGGCTTTGGCGATCGCCCTGACGGTGGCGGTGAATACCATCGCCAAGGCCGTCTATGCACTGGTGGTCGGCCGAGGTCGCTTTGGACGGCTGTTCGGCGGGGTTTCGGCCATCACGCTGCTCGTCGCGACAGCGGCCTTCTTGCTGGCGCGGGCGGTTGCCGGCTGAGCGTTCTGCCGGTTAGCTTTCGAAGGTGGGGCCGATCAGCATGCCGCCGAGATCGGCCGGCAGGTCCTCGTGCAGCTTCAGCCGCTCGTCCTCGACGGTCGCGAGGCCGGAGGCGACGAGGGCGAGCGCCAGCGGGTAGAGCTGGTGCTCGGCTGTCAGCACCCGCTTTGACAGCGTGTCGGGCGTATCGTCGAGCGCGATCGGCACGGCGGCCTGGCCGATGATCGGGCCGGAATCCATCTGCGCGCGGACGAAATGCACGGTGCAGCCATGCAGCCGCATTCCCGCCTCCAGCGCGCGCTCATGCGTGTGCAGCCCCGGGAACAGCGGCAGCAGCGACGGGTGGATGTTGATCATCCGGTCGCGCCAGCCCTCGACGAAGCCATCGGTCAGAAGCCGCATGAACCCGGCGAGACAGACGAGATCGATGTTTTCGGCGCGTAGGTGCGCATCCATCGCCGCGTCGAACTCGGCGCGGCTGCCATAGGCCTTGTGATCAATGACGGTCGTCGCGATGCCGGCTTCCGCCGCGCGGACGAGGCCGCCCGCATCGGCGCGGTTCGAAAGCACCAGCGCGATCTCGGCCGGGAATTCGGGATCCGCCGCCGCCTCGATCAGGGCGGTCATGTTCGAGCCGCGGCCCGAGATCAGGATCGCGACGCGCTTTCTTGCCATGGTCAGATCGCCAGCGCGCCGGAGAATTCGACGCCTTCGCCGCTGCGCGGAACCAGCGTGCCGAGCCGCATCACGGTCTCGCCCTCGGCGGCGAGCGCCGCGGTGACGGCCTCGACCGCGTCGGGGCTGACGACGACGATCATGCCGACGCCGCAGTTGAAGGTGCGCAGCATCTCGTGCTCGGCGACGCCGCCCGTGCGGGAGAGCCAGCCGAAGACCGGCGGCACGGCGACGGCGTCGAGATCGACGGAAGCGGCGAGCGCATCCGGCAGGACGCGCGGAATGTTGTCGACGAAGCCGCCGCCGGTGATGTGGGCCATCGCCTTGATCGCGCCCGTGGCGCGGATCGCGGCGAGAAGCGGCTTCACGTAGATGCGGGTCGGCGCGAGCAGGGCGCGGCCGAGCGAAAGTTCCGGCGCGAACGGGGCAGGGGCGTCGAAGCCGAGGCCGGAGATCTCGACGATCTTGCGCACCAGCGAGAAGCCGTTCGAATGCACGCCGGAGGAAGCGAGGCCGAGCAGCACGTCGCCCTCGGCGATATCCGGGCGCGGCAGCAGGCCGGCGCGCTCGACGGCGCCGACGGCGAAGCCGGCGAGGTCGTAGTCGCCCGCCTTGTAGAGGCCCGGCATCTCGGCCGTCTCGCCGCCGATCAGCGCGGCGCCGGCGATGCGGCAGCCCTCGGCGATGCCGGCGACGACGGTAGCGGCCTCGTTCGGGTCGAGCTTGCCGGTGGCGAAATAGTCGAGGAAGAACAGCGGCTCGGCGCCCTGCACGATCAGGTCGTTGACGCACATGGCGACGAGATCGATGCCGACCGTGTCGTGGATGCCGGTATCGATCGCGACCTTGAGCTTGGTGCCGACGCCGTCATTGGCGGCAACCAGCAGCGGATCGGTGTAACCGGCCGCCTTCGGATCGAAGATGCCGCCGAAGCCGCCGATATCGGCGTCCGCGCCGGGACGGCGTGTCGCCTTCACCAGCGGCTTGATCATGTCGACGAGACGGTTGCCGGCGTCGATATCGACACCCGCGTCGGCATAGCTCAGGGCGTTTTTGGCGCCGGTCTTTTCGGTCATCGAAGGATCCCGGTTGCTTTGGGCAGGGAGGACCACATTCGCGCCGTCGCCGTCAACCCGGAATCACCGGATGCCTGCGATTGCGGCGCTTTTGACGCCCCGGCGGCGGGCCTGCCACTCTTCCTTGAGCATGCCGAAGGCGAGCAGGTCGACCTGCTCGCCGGTCCTTGCAAGGGTGCGGTGCCGGCGCAGGGTCCCTTCATGGCGAAAACCCAGGCGCTGGTAGTTGTAGATCGAGGCGGTATTGCTGGCATGCACCATGCCGAAGGCGCGATGGCCGCCAGCCTGGTCGAAGATGAAGTCGAGCAGCGCTGCGCGCACTTCCTGCACGACGCCTTTGCCCCACCAGGCATGGTCGCCTATGCCGACATAGAGTGAGGCGATACCGGGCTCGGTGAAATTCACGCCATGCGCGCCGATCAGCGTCTCCGTCCCGCGCGGGAAGATGGCGAAGTGGAAGATCTTCCGGTTGTCCGGGCGGTTGAAGCGCCGCCGCCACTGCCGCGGTTTGTAGGGACCGGGAGGCCAGCCCAGGCCCTCGACGAAATCGGTGTCTTCAGACCAGTGCAGGCTGCGCGCACCGAGCCAATCGCGGCGCACGGCCCTGAGCGTGAAGCGCTCGGTTTCGATGACGACGCGGGGCAGCGGCAACAACCGCTTCAGCAACGATTTGACCACCCGGCACTCCTTCGTCCAGAGGGCGCTTTCCCGGCCGACATCGCTCAGCCAAGCAATTCGGCGACGGAGGGCACGTCGATCGCCCGCAGCATCTCTTCCGGCGGAAGGCGCTCGCCGCGATGCGTCTCGATCGCCAGGATGATGCGGACATGGCCGATGCTGTCCCAGCTGGGTACGGTCTCGATCGTGCCATCGGCCGGCACGCCTTCGGGCGGAATCTCGAGGGCGGCGGCGATGACGCTCCGCGCCAGCTCGATGTTTCCGCTCCTGTTGAACGGGTTCATGCGAGACCTCGCACTCTGGTGCTCATCCGGCCGGCACCGCGCGCATAGCTTCGAATGTGCTGGCCATGCGGCGCCGGTCCAGCTTGCCGCGCTCGTTGCGTGGCAGCTCGGCGAGGACCGCGATATGTTCCGGCACGGCCTCGGCGCGGATGACGCTCCGGCACCAGGCCCTGAGGTCGGCAGCCGATAGCGTCGATCCGGCGCGCATCACAACGCCGGCTGCGACCGTCTCGCCGCTGATCGGGTCGGGCAGGGCGAAGGCGCAGGCCTCGATCACGTCGGGATGGCGCTCCAGCAGCAGGTCGATCTCCTCGGCTGGGATCTTGATTCCGCCGCGATTGATCTCGTGCTTCAGCCGGCCGACGATCTTGAGCCGGCCCTCGGCATCGATCTCGCCGCTGTCGCCGGTCAGGAACCAGCCGCTCCGCAGCACGGAGGCGGTCAGGTCCGGCTGGTCGAGATATCCCGTCATCACGCCGGGCGTCGACACGGCGACCTCGCCGCGACCCTGTCCGGCCAGCGTGCCGTCCTCGCGCAGCACGCGGAAGGCGCCGCACCACGGCCGGCCGACCAGGCCGTCCGCGGGCAGTCCCTCGGCGAGATCGTGGCCACCGATCCAGTTCGCCGTCTCGGTTATCCCATACATGTTGACGACGTGCCGGGTGCGCGCCCAGGCCGCGATCGCCTGCCAGAGTTCGGTCGAAAGCGGGGCCGAGCCGACATGGACGCGGCGCAGCGTCCCGCGCTCGGCCGGCGGGCTCGTCTTCAGGACGATGCGCCAGAGCGACGGCACCGAACTCATAAAGGTGATCCGCTGCGCATCGAGCAGCGCGCCGAGACGGGCGAGGCCGATCGCGCCGGGATCGGGCGATAGCACCAGCGTCGCCCCGGCGAAGAGCGGCGTCAGGCAATTGCCGATCAGGCCATGGCCGAAATGCATCGGCAGCAGCGACAGGCTGCGGGCGAGATCCACTGCCGGGATATGGGCGATGTTGAGGGCGATCCGGGCCATCAGCGAGCGGCGCGTGTGCACCACGCCCTTTGGTGTCGCCGTCGTGCCCGAAGTCATCAGGATCAGCGCCGGCGCATCCGGATCCGAATTGTCCCGCTCGTCGGTCGGGGCGAGCAGCGCCATGCCGGAGGTGGCGGATGCGGGCGGCAGGTGCCGGACGAGACCGTCGTCGATATCGCCGATCCAGAGGCTCGGTCGGATCGCGCTGACCACATTCGCTCGCTCGCTTGCGGTGAGCGTCTTGCTCAGCAGGACGGCGACGGCGCCGATCCGCCAGAGTGCGAAGAGATCGATCAGCACGCCGACCGGCGAGCCATGGGCTACGGCCGCGCGGTCGCCGGCGCGGATCCCCGCGGCAAGCAGTGCCTCAGCCCGGTTCCGGACTGCGCTGGCCAGCGCGGTCCGGGTGAAGCTCTCGCCCGATCGTGCGTCGATTATGCAGGCAGAATCTGGAATATTGGCGAACATCGATCGACTTTGCCTTGAGTTCATGTGTCTTGCAAACGGGTCGCCTTGACCATCCAGCCCTCGAAACCCTATCTGGGGCACAACAGGTTGTGGTGAGTACCCGGCCGACCGACGAAGCGAGAGGGTGCGAACGCCATGAATCTGCAGCGTCAGATCGGATTCTGGCTGGGCACGCTCCTGGTCTTTGTCCTGTTCCTCTTCATCTTCCGCGACGTGCTGCTCCCCTTCCTGGTGGGCATGGCGGTCGCCTATGGCCTGGATCCGATCGCCGACTGGCTCGAGCGACGGGGCCTGAGCCGGCTCGCAGCCTCGCTGGTGATTCTGATCGGCTTCGTCGTTCTGCTCGCGCTGCTTGTGGTGCTGATCGTGCCGCTGATGGTCAATCAGCTCGCCGGGCTGATCGACAAGATCCCGACCTACGCGCAGCAATTGCAGGCGCTGGTGCAGGCGTTCCTCGAAACGCGCCTCGGCCAGATGCTGAAGGTCGATCCCGGCCAGCTGTCGAACTCGATGGGCACCCTGATGAGCGAGGCCGCCGGCTGGCTGTCGGCGCTGCTGAAATCGATCTGGAGCGGCGGGTCGGCGCTGGTTGACCTCGGCGCGCTGTTCGTCGTCACGCCCGTCGTCGCCTTCTACATGCTGATCGACTGGGACAAGATGGTCGCCCGTATCGATAGCTGGGTCCCGCGTGACTATGTCGAGACCGTGCGATCGATCGCCCGCGACATCGATCACGCCATTGCCGGCTTCGTGCGCGGGCAGGGGCTGGTCTGCGCCCTGCTCGGCTGCATCTACGCCTTCGGCCTGATGCTGGTCGGGCTGAATTTCGGCCTGCTGATCGGCATCGGCGCCGGCATCCTGTCCTTCATCCCCTATGTCGGCACGACGGTCGGCTTCATCGTCGGGGTCGGCGTCGCGCTGGTGCAGTTCTGGCCCGAATGGCAGTGGATAGGCGCGACCGTGCTGGTTTTCGCCGTGGGCCAGTTCATCGAGGGCAATATCCTGCAGCCGCGCCTCGTCGGACGCAGCGTCGGCCTGCATCCGGTCTGGCTGATGTTCGCCCTGTTCGCTTTCGGCGCCCTGTTCGGCTTCGTCGGATTGCTGGTGGCTGTCCCCGCTTCCGCGGCGATCGCCGTCTTGATGCGCTTTGCGATTGCGCGCTATCTGACCAGCCCGATCTATCGGGGCCGGCTGGGCGGCGACGACCAGCCTCCCGCGCATCCTTGAGCGTCTTCGTTCGAGCCTTGTCGATATGAGTGAACCCCTGCGGCAGCTGCCGCTTTCGCTGCCGCACAGCGCGGCCATGACGCGCGCGGACTTCATCGTCGGCCGCGCGAACCAGCCGGCTGTCGCGCTGATCGACCGCTTTCCCGACTGGCCCAATCCGGTCGCCCTGCTCGTCGGACCGGAGGGATCGGGCAAGACCCATCTCGGCCAGATCTGGAAGGGCGCCGCCGGCGCCGTCGAGATCGCTGCGCGCGATCTCGCGACCGCCGGGCTGGACGAGCTCGTCCGCGCGAACCCGGTGCTGGTCGAAGACCTGCACGACGAGGGTGTTTCGCAGCCGGCGCTGTTCCATCTGTTTAACCTGGTGCGTGAGCGCCGGGTTTCGGCGTTGCTGACCAGCCGCAAGCCGCTGCATGCGCTCGGCTTCGACCTGCCGGACCTCGCCTCGCGCCTTCGGGCAGCCGTGCCGGTAGAACTGCAGGAGCCGGAAGACGAGCTTCTCGCCCGCGTCATCTTCAAGCTGTTCGCCGACCGGCAGGTGACGGTCGACCCCGCCGTGATCGATTTCATCAGCCACCGCATGGAGCGTTCGCTCGGCGCGGCCAACCGGCTGGTCGAGCTTCTCGACCGCGAGGCGCTGGCCGCCGGCCGGCCGATCAACCGCCAGCTGGCTGCGGCGGTGCTGACCCGCGAGGCAGGCGACGAGCCGGAATTGCCTTTCGACGACTAAAGATCGGGTGCCGGCCTGATCCTGACGCAATTGTCACAATTCGCGTGTATCCTGCCCGGACAACGCGAGTGGAAGAGCGGAAATGGACCAGAAGAATCCGGACGCCAAGGCGGCCCTGGCTGCGATCAAGGTAGAGGCGGAAGAGGTGAGCCGGCTGCGCCATAGCCCGGAGCGCTTCATCAACCGCGAGCTCTCCTGGCTGGAGTTCAACCGGCGCGTTCTGGAGGAATCGGGCAATCCGCAGCATCCGCTCCTGGAACGTCTCCGCTTCCTCTCCATCTCGGCCAACAATCTCGACGAGTTCTTCATGGTGCGCGTCGCCGGTCTGCGCGGCCAGCAGCGCGAGGGCGTGAGCCTGACCAGCGATGACGGCCTGACGCCGAGCGAACAGCTGGTGAAGATCGCCGATGCCGTCTCGTCGCTCGCCTCCGACCAGCAGAGCCGCTGGGCCGAACTGCGCGACGAACTGGCGATCTCCGGCATCATGCTGGTCGATCCGGCCGGCCTCAAGGAAAACGAGCGGATCTGGCTCGAGGGCTATTTCATGGACTCGGTCTTCCCGGTCCTGACGCCGCTCGCCATCGATCCGGCCCATCCGTTCCCGTTCATCCCCAATCTCGGCTTCTCGCTGGTGCTGCAACTGGTGCGCCCGGCGACGGGCAGCCGCATGACCGCGCTGCTGCGCGTGCCGATGACGCTCGACCGCTTCATCCGCCTGCCGGCGTCCGAGGCGGGCATCGAGCGGTTCATCAGCCTCGAGAATGCCGTCTCGCTGTTCACCGCGCGCCTGTTCCCGAGCTATTCCATCGAGGGCGTTGGCGCCTTCCGCATCATCCGCGACTCCGACATCGAGGTCGAGGAAGAAGCCGAGGATCTCGTCCGCTTCTTCGAGACGGCGCTGAAGCGCCGCCGTCGCGGTTCGGTGATCCGCCTGGAGATCGAATCGGCGACGCCCGAGGCGCTGCGCAACTTCGTCGCCGGCGCGCTCGCCGTTCTCCCGGACGAGATCTTCCTGGTCGACGGCATGCTGGCGCTCAACGACCTGTCGCAGCTCGTCGGCATCGACCGTCCCAACCTGAAGTTTCCGCCCTATCAGGCCCGCTTCCCCGAGCGCATTCGCGAGAATGGCGGCGACTGCTTCGCCGCGATCCGCAAGAAGGACCTGATCGTCCACCATCCCTACGAGTCGTTTGACGTCGTGGTGCAGTATCTGCGCCAGGCAGCCCTCGATCCCGACGTGGTGGCGATCAAGCAGACGCTCTACCGCACCTCGAAGGACAGCCCGATCGTCAAGGCGCTGGCCGAAGCCGCCGAAGCCGGCAAGTCGGTGACGGCGCTGGTCGAGCTCAAGGCGCGATTCGACGAGGAAGCCAACATCAAGTGGGCCCGCGACCTGGAGCGGGCCGGCGTGCAGGTCGTCTACGGCTTCATCGAGCTGAAGACCCACGCCAAGCTGTCGCTGGTGGTCCGTCGCGAGGGCGGGGCGCTGGTCAGCTACGTCCATATCGGCACGGGCAATTATCACCCGGTCACGGCGCGCGTTTACACCGATCTCTCCTACTTCTCCGACGATCCGGCGATCGCCCGCGACGTGGCGCGGATCTTCAACTACATCACCGGCTACACCGAGCCGGTCGAGATCGAGCGGCTGTCGACCTCGCCGCATTTCCTGCGCAAGCGCATCCTCGACCTGATCTATGCCGAGATCGACCATGTGAAGGCTGGCCGCCCCGGCGCGATCTGGATGAAGATGAATTCGCTCGTCGATCCCCAGATCATCGACGCGCTCTATGACGCCAGCCGCGCCGGCGTCGAAATCGATCTTGTCATTCGGGGAATCTGCTGTTTGCGGCCGGGCGTGCCGGGCCTTTCCGACCGGATCCGCGCCAAGTCGATCGTCGGGCGCTTCCTGGAGCATGCCCGCATTCTCTGCTTCGGCAACGGCCACGGGTTGCCCTCGCCGGAAGCGATCGTTTATATCGGATCTGCAGACCTGATGCCGCGGAACCTTGATCGTCGCGTGGAGGCGATGATCCCGATGCTGAATCCGACCGTGCACGAACAGGTGCTCGATCAGATTATGGTCGCCAACCTGAAGGACAATCAGCAGAGTTGGGAAATCCAGCCTGACGGGTCGTCCAAACGGATCGTGCCGCGCAAGGGCGAAGAAGTCTTCAACGCCCATCAGTATTTCATGACGAACCCGAGTCTCTCTGGCCGTGGAAAATCGCTCAAAAACAGCTCCCCTCGGTCAATCGGAAGCCGACCTGCCAAGCCTTGAAATGGATATCGGGACAGGGGGAACCCTGCTGACGCATGAATATGCGCCGGGACGGCTGAATGGCAGCGGTCCCGTCGCGATCATCGACATCGGCTCCAATTCGGTCCGCCTCGTCGTCTACGAGCGCCTGAGCCGCACGCCGATGGCCCTTTTCAACGAAAAGGAGCTCGCCGGCCTCGGTCGCGGCATCGCCGCCACCGGCCGCCTGAACGACCAGGCCGTCGAGGCCTCGCTGGCGGCGATCCGCCGCTTCATGGGGCTTTGCGAGCAGATGCAGGTGCAGTCCGTGCATGTGCTCGCCACTGCCGCCGCGCGCGAGGCGGCGAACGGCCCGGAATTTCTGGCCCAGGTCGAGGACATCACCGGCGCTGAAGTGGCGCTTCTGAGCGGCCCGGAAGAGGCGCGCCTCTCCGCCATGGGCGTGCTGTCGGGCGTGCATGAGCCGGATGGCATCGCCGGCGATCTCGGCGGCGGTAGCCTCGAGGTCGTCGACATCCGGGGCCGCGAGATCGGCCTTGGCGAGACTTTCCCGCTCGGCGGTCTTCGCCTCGAGGAAGTGTCCGAGAAGACGCTGAAGAAAGCCGAGAAGATCGCTTCCGACGCGCTTTCGGGTTCGGCGGTGTTGGCAAACGGGCAGGGTCGCCCCTTCTACGCCATCGGCGGCACCTGGCGCTCGCTCGCCCGCCTGCACATGCGCCAGAAGGGCTATCCGCTGCATATCATGCACGAATACGCCATTCCCGCCGGCGAGGCGCTCGACTTCTGCCGCATGGTGGCGCGCCGCGACGCGGAATCGCTCGATTCGATCGAGGCGGTCTCGAAGAGCCGCCGTCTGCTGCTGCCCTATGGCGCGATCGTGCTGGGCGAGGTCATCCGCGCCATGAAGCCGTCGATGATCATCCTGTCGGCGCTCGGCGTGCGCGAGGGGCTGCTCTACGACCTGCTCGACACCGAGACGCAGCAGCTCGACCCGCTGATCGCCGCCGCCGACGAACTGGCGCTGCTGCGTTCGCGCTCGCCCGGCCATGCCCGCGAGCTCGGCCCCTGGACCGGCCAGGCCTTGGCCGCGATCGGCATCGAGGAAACGCCGGACGAGATCCGCCTGCGCACGGCGGCCTGCCTGCTCGCCGATCTCGGCTGGCGCGGCCATCCCGACTATCGCGGCGAGCAGAGCCTCAACATGATCGCGCACGGCTCCTTCGTCGGCATCGACCATCCCGGCCGGGCCTATCTGGCGCTCGCCAACTATTATCGCCACGAAGGCCTCGTCGACGAGCATATCTCCTCGCGCATCCGCGAACTGGCGACGACGCGCCTGCTGGAGCGGGCGAGGGCGCTCGGCGCCGCGCTTCGCGTCGCCTATCTCGTTTCTGGGGCCATGGCCGGCGTTATTCCGCGCACGCGGATGGAAGCGCGCGGCGACCAGCTGACCCTGGTTCTGCCGACCGATCGCGGCATGCTCGCCGGCAGCCGCCTGCAGCGCCGTGTCGCCCAGTTGGCGAAGCTCGGCGCGATGAAGCCGGCGATCGTCGTCGAAGACACATAGGCTGATCCGCCGCGAAGGCGGTCAAAAAGAAAGCGCCGACGGCGGGCCGTCGGCGCTTTGTCGTTCGAGGATGCCCTCGATCCGCGGGTTCAGGCGGCTTCGATGGCCGGCTTCGGCTCGTCGCTGACGATCGTCACGCGGCGGCCGTCGAGGCGCAGCGAGATGTCGCCCCGCTTCAGCTTCAGCGCCTGCTCGCCGAAAAGTTCGCGGCGCCAGCCATGCAGCGGCGGCACGTCGGCGTTGTTGTCGCCGGCGATCGCTTCGAGATCGTCGACCGTGGCGATCACGCGCGCGGCGACGCCGTGCTCCTCGCTGGTCATCTTCAGCAGCACCTTCAGCAGGTCGACGGCGGCGCCGTTGCCTTCCGAGGCCGGCTTCACCTTCGGCACCTTGGGCAGCTTGTCCTTCGGCAGATCGACGGCCTTCTTGACGGCGGCGAGGATGTCCTCGGCCGTGCGCGACCGCTCGAAGCCGCGCGGGATCGAGCGCAGGCGGGCGAGCGCCTCGGCCGTGGTCGGGTGCTGCTCGGCGATCTCGTAGATCGCGTCGTCCTTCAGGATGCGGCCGCGCGGGACGTCGCGGGCCTGCGCCTCGCGCTCGCGCCAGGCGGCGATTTCCATCAGCACGGCCAGCTGCAGCGGCTTCTTGATGCGCATCTTCAGGCGCTTCCAGACATTGGCCGGATCGACCTGATACGTGTCGACCGAGGTCAGCACGTTCATTTCCTCGGCAACCCAGTCGTTGCGGCCTTCCTTGTCGAGCTTGTTCTTCAGCGCCTTGTAGACGTCGCGCAGATGCGTCACGTCGGCGATCGCATATTCGATCTGCTGCGGCGTCAGCGGGCGGCGGCTCCAGTCGGTGAAGCGCGACGACTTGTCGATCGGGTGGCCGGTGATGCGCCCGACGAGCTGATCATAGCTGATCGATTCGCCGAAGCCGCACACCATGGCGGCGACCTGCGTGTCGAAGATCGGGTGCGGGAGGATGCCGCCCAGGTGCCAGACGATTTCGATGTCCTGGCGGGCGGCGTGGAAGACCTTCACCACGGCCTCGTTCGCCATCAGGGCGAAGAAGGGGGCGAGATCCAGTCCGGGGGCCTCGGCGTCGATCACCACCGCTTCGTCCGTGCTCGCGATCTGGATGATGCAGAGCTTCGGCCAGTAGGTGGTCTCGCGCATGAACTCCGTATCGACGGTGACGAAATCGAACCGGGAAAGGCGATCGCAAGCGGCGGCGAGGTGTTCAGTTGTCGTAATGATATCGGTCATGAAGCTTCTAATAGCGCAGGCCGGCCGGCTTGTCGCGGGGGGAGGCGGCTTCGCAGACATAGAGAGCCCAGGCTCCGGCGACACCGGGCGCCAGGAGAAAGCGCCTCATGCGTCGACTGCGGGCCTGGGCAATCCGATTTCCCGCCAACCTGCAATCAGCAGCGGCGCGCGACGGCTAGCCCGTCGCGAGCCAACCGAACGGGCCGGAGTACATCCGTCCTGACCCGATCGTTCGAGCTGCGGCGCCTTGCGGCGCGCGGCCCGTATTGTGTGGCTGGGATGAGACTTAGATGGGGAGGCTTTCTCGGATTGCAAGGGGTGGGCGCGAGGCGGCGCCGAGGCCCCCGTTCTTGACAAAGCCGTACCCGCGTGTGTTCTTCCGCGCGCGTGCGCAGCTATCTTGTCAGCCGGTCTTTGCGCATGCCCCGTTGTCGCCAGACCAAACTCGGATCCCAGCACCATGCACCGCTATCGCACCCATACCTGCGGACAACTCCGCGAGACCCATGCGGGCGAGACCGTCCGTCTCTCGGGCTGGGTCCATCGCGTGCGAGATCATGGCGGCGTCCTGTTCATCGACCTGCGTGACCATTACGGCCTGACCCAGGTCGTCTGCGACCCCGACTCGCCCGCCTTCAAGGTGGCCGAGGCGTTGCGCTCGGAATGGTGCATCAAGATCGACGGCTTCGTGAAGAAGCGGACGCCCGAGACCGTCAACGCCAACCTGCCGACCGGCCAGGTCGAGGTGTTCGCCCAGGAGATCGAGGTGCTCGGCGCGGCCAAGGAGCTGCCGCTGCCGGTGTTCGGCGAGCCGGAATATCCGGAAGACATCCGCCTCAAGTACCGCTTCCTGGACCTGCGCCGCGAGACGCTGCACGCCAACATCGTCAAGCGCACCCAGATCATCGCCTCGATGCGGGAGCGCATGACCGAGATCGGCTTCCATGAATATACGACGCCGATCCTGACCGCATCGTCGCCGGAAGGCGCGCGCGACTTCCTCGTGCCGTCGCGCATCCATCCCGGCAAGTTCTACGCGCTGCCGCAGGCGCCGCAGCAGTTCAAGCAGCTCCTGATGATGGCCGGCTTCGACCGTTACTTCCAGATCGCGCCCTGCTTCCGCGACGAGGACCCGCGCGCCGACCGTCTGCCGGGCGAGTTCTACCAGCTCGATCTCGAGATGAGCTTCGTCACCCAGGAAGACGTCTGGGACACGATGGAGCCGGTGCTGCGCGCGATCTTCGAGAAGTTCGCCGACGGCAAGCCGGTGACGCAGAAGTTCCGCCGCATCCCCTATGACACGGCGATCCGCACCTATGGTTCGGACAAGCCCGACCTGCGCAACCCGATCGAGATGCAGGCCGTCACCGAGCATTTCGCCGGCTCCGGCTTCAAGGTGTTCGCGCGCATGATCGAGGCCGATCCGAAGGCCGAGGTCTGGGCGATCCCTGCGAAGACCGGCGGAAGCCGCGCCTTCTGCGACCGCATGAACTCCTGGGCGCAGCAGCAGGGCCAGCCGGGCCTCGGCTACATCTTCTGGCGCAAGGAAGGCGACGTCCTCGAGGGCGCCGGCCCGGTCGCCAAGAACATCGGCCCGGAGCGCACCGAGGCGGTCCGCCAGCAGCTCGGCCTCGACGACGGCGATGCCGTCTTCTTCGTCGCCGGCGATCCCCAGAAGTTCTACAAGTTCGCCGGCGATGCGCGCACGCGCGTCGGCACCGACCTGAACCTCGTCGACAAGGACCGGTTCGAGCTCTGCTGGATCGTCGATTTCCCGTTCTACGAATGGGACGACGAGACGAAGACGCTCGATTTCGCGCACAACCCCTTCTCCATGCCGCAGGGCGGCATCGAGGCGCTGACCAACCAGGATCCGCTGACGATCAAGGCCTATCAGTACGACGCTGTCTGCAACGGCTTCGAGATCGCCTCGGGCTCGATCCGCAACCAGCTGCCGGAGACGATGGTCAAGGCGTTCGAGCTGGTCGGCCGTTCGAAGGAAGATGTCGAGCGCGATTTCGGTGGTCTCTACCGTGCGTTCCAGTACGGCGCGCCGCCGCATGGCGGCATGGCCGCGGGCGTCGATCGCATCGTCATGCTGCTCTGCGGCGCGCAGAACCTGCGCGAGATCACGCTGTTCCCGATGAACCAGCAGGCGGAAGACCTGCTGATGGGCGCGCCGAGCGATCCGACGCCGAAGGCGCTGCGCGAGCTGCACATCCGCCTGAACCTGCCGACCTGATCGGCAGGAGCCTGGCCTGTGGACGACGGCGAATTGTTCTTAGCCGGGGTTCACAAAGGCCGGGCGTCCGTCTATATCACCCCTGCGCGACGACAGCAGTCGCCGCGCGTGACGCGGGGTGGAGCAGCCCGGTAGCTCGTCAGGCTCATAACCTGAAGGTCATCAGTTCAAATCTGGTCCCCGCAACCAGCACAGCGAAAAGCCCGCCCTAACCGGCGGGCCTTTTGTTTTGCGCGTCCGGACATGCGTTTGATCTTCCACACTGAGAGAGCAGGGTGCGCTCGCACCTGTCGGCGTCCGGGGCTGGCTAGTCGAGTTCCTGCACCCCGCCGCCCGAAACCGTCAGCACCTGGCCGCTGATCCAGGCGGCGGCCGGCGAGCAGAGGAACAGCGCTGCGTTGGCGATGTCCTGCGTCTCGCCCAGCCGGCCGAGCGGCGTGTGGCGCAGCATCGCCGCCTCGATCTCCGGCGTCAGCACCGACATCAGGGCCTGGGTCTTGATCGCCCCGGGCGCGATCGCGTTGACGCGGACGCCCATCGGCCCCAAGTCGAAGGCGATGTTGCGCGTCAGGTGATTGACGGCGGCCTTCGAGGATCCGTAGGACGCCATGCGAACGTTCCGGTTTTCGCCCGCCATGGACGAGATGTTGAGCACGGCCCCGCCACCGGCTTCCCGCATGTGCGGGGCGGCGAGCTGGGTCAGGCGGAACAGCGAGAAGAGGTTGAGGTCGAACGCCCATTCGAAGTCGCGCATTGGCATGTCGAACGGCTTGGGGCCGCCGCCGCCGGCATTATTGACCAGGATGGTGATCCTGCCGAACGCCTTGAGCGCGGCGTCGATCACCACCTCGCGATGCCCTTCGTCAGTGACATCGCATTCGACGCCGATCGCCCTGCCGCTTGCGGCGACGATCGCGTGGGCGACCTGGTCGGCTCCGGCCTTCTTCAGGTCGGTGACGACCACGGCCGCGCCGGCGCTGGCAAAGGTCTCCGCTATGCCGCGGCCGATTCCGGCGGCGGCTCCGGTTACGATGGCGACGCCGCCATCCAGGCGGAACGGGTCTTCTGCCGGCATGGCCAACTCCATCGGACTGGTTGATCGACCCGGGAAGGGGCAACTCGCCCAGATTGCTAGTTAGCGGTCGCCTCGCCGTTGTCGAGTGCTACGCCCTGGTCAGGCCGTGGCGCTGCGCCGATCGACGGGATCCCTCGCGCCCAAAAGGGAGAGCTTGGCGGAAGGGCCAAATGCAGGACCCTTCGGCGGTGGCCGCCGAAGGGTCCGTTGTCGTCGTGTCCCGGCGCCAAGGGTCAGCCCTTCTTGGGCTTGCTCTTCTTGCCGCCCTGATAGGTCTGGTAGACCTGATCGGCGAGCTGGCGCAGCGAACGGCCGATATTCGCGTATTCGAACTCGTTCAGGTTGGCGAGCGAGGCGCGGCCGGCCGGATGCAGCGTGCCGAAGCCGCTGCCCGGCAGCAGGACGACGCCGGTATCATGGGCGATGCGGAACAGCAGCTCGGTCGGCGAGACATTCTTCGTCACCCACGCGGCGAAATCCTCGCCATAGAGCCGGCGCGCAATGTCCTCGAGGTCGAGCAGCGTGTAGTAGTCGACCTGGTTGCCGCCGGATTCGGGCGGCAGGCCGAGTTCGCGATAGAGCGCCGCCTCGCGCCGGCGGATCAGCTTCTTCAGCTCGGCCTTGTAGCCGTCGTTCTCGTCCATCAGCGCGAACAGCGAGAACAGCACCATCTGGATCTGTTGCGGCGTCGAGAGGCCGGCCGTGTGGTTGAGCGCCACCGTGCGGCTGTCCGCGACAAGGCGGTCGAGGAACTTCAGCTTCGAGACGTCGGGAACCAGCGTCGAATAGCGTTCGTCGAGCTCCTTCCGGTCGGCCTTGGGGAGCGCGGCGAGCTTCTCGTCGTAGATGTTGCCTCGCTGCGCCGCGACGACACCGAGGCGCCATCCCGTCGCGCCGAAATATTTGGAGAACGAATAGACCAGAAGCGTGTTGGCCGGGCAGGTGGCGAACAGCGACTTGAAGTCGTCCGCGAACGTCCCGTAGACGTCGTCGGTGAGGATCATCAGGTCCGGGCGCTTCTCCTTGATGATCTGCGTGATGCGATCGAGGCTGCGATCGTCCATCTTCACCGAGGGCGGGTTGCTCGGGTTGATGCAGAAGAAGATCTTGACGTCCTTGTCGAGCAGCTTGTCGATCTCGGAGTCGGGATACTGCCAGTCGGCCTTGGGATCCGCGTTGATATGGATCTGCTTCAGGCGGTAATTGTTCAGCTCCGGGATCTCGATATAGGGCGTGAAGGCGGGCATGCCGATGGCGACGGTGTCGCCTTCCTGGATCAGCTTGTTCTGCTTCAGCGTGTCGAAGATATAGGTCATCGCGGCCGTGCCGCCCTCGACCGCGAACAGGTCGATCTGGGACGAGCTGACGTAGCCGTCGGCCATCTCCTTGACGATGTAGTGCTTCACGATCTGTTCGCTGATCCGGAGCATCCGGGGTGGAACCGGGTAGTTGCAGCCGAGGATTCCCTCGACCGCCTCATGCAGGAAGTCCGACGCCGACAGGCCGAGCTGGTCGCGGACATAGCTGAGCGCGCGGCCGAGGAAGACGACGCCCGGCTGTTCGCGATGATCGGCGATGTAGCGTTCGAAGCGGCCCTCTATGCCTTCGATCTTCGGCAGCCCGCCGACGCCGTTCTCCATGTAGGAGAAGGAGAGCTCCGACTCCGTCGCGGCGAACAGGCCGAGCCGGAAGAAGGCGCGCCGCGGCAGGGTCGCGAGAAAATTGGGATTGCCGCGCCCGGCATTCAGCATCAGCCGGTTCTTGTCGCTGGAGGCGATCTTGATCAGCGCGTCCTTGAGTTCGAACGGGCTGAGCTTGGCGTATTGGCTATAGTCTTCGCGGGGCATGACGTTCTCCTCAGGCAAATGCGACGACCAGGGGACCGAGCAATGTCAGGAATACGTTGGCGAGGGCGTAGGTGATGGCGAAGGGCGTGGTCGGGATCGAGTTTCCCGCCTTGTCCAGGATTTCGCCGAAGGCCGGATTGGCGCTTCGCGAGCCGGAGAGCGCGCCGGCGAAGATCGCCGTGTTGTCGTAGCGCAGCACGTAGCGACCGAACAGCATGGTGATGATGAGCGGCAGGATCGTCACCACGACGCCGATCAGGAAGATCGACACGCCGCTGGTGGCGATGGTCTGGACCGCCTGCAGGCCGGACTGCAACCCGACCACCGCGACGAAGCCGGCGAGGCCGAGATCGCGGAGCAGTGTCGACGCTGCCGTCGGCATGTTGCCGATGGCGAGGTTGCGGCTCCTGTACCAGCCGAACAGCAGGCCCGACAGCAGTGCGCCACCGCCGCTGCCGAGCGTCAGCGGCACGGAGCCGATCCGCACCACGGCGAGCCCGATCAGGAGGCCGACGACGAGGCCGAGCCCGTGGAAGACGAAGTCCGTCTTGTCGCTGGGCACGAGCACCGTGCCGATTGACCTGGCGGCGCGCTGCAGGTCCTGGTCGGTGCCGTAGATGGTGGCGATGTCGCCAGTCTCGATCCTGGTGTCGGGGGCGAGTGGCAGCGGCCGGTCCGCCCGCTTGAGGCCGACGACGAAGATGCCGTGGCGGAGATCGGCGGCGGCGATGTTGCGGATCTGCTCGACCGTCTTGCCGACGAATTCCGGGTTGTTGATGGTGACGTCGCGGAGCGCCACCACGACATCCATGCCCTCCGAGGACTGCAGCTCCGCGCCGATCGTCGGGGCCGCCGCCACCATGCCGGCGCGGCGGCCGACCAGAAGCACGATGTCGTCCTTGGCGAGCTGGAGATTGGGCTCGACGCCGATCAGCTTGCCGCGTCGCTTCACCCGTTCGATCGCGATCGCGGCCTCCTTGGGCGTGCCGGCCTCCACCTCGGCGACGGTCCTGCCGGCGACCTTGTCGATGCGGAAGATGCGGCCGACCAGATCCGGCGCCGCGGCGGACTCGCCCGGACCGTAGACGCGGACGCCGGCGAGCAGCTCGGCCTCGGCCTTGATCGCATCGTCGCGGATGCTGCGGCCCATCAGCTTGGGTAGGAGGTTGACGCAGATCAGGATGGCCCCGAAGGAACCGAAGATGTAGGTGACCGCGTAGCCGACGGCGACGTTGCCCTGCAGTCGCTGCACCTCGTCGGCGGCGAGGCCGAGCTTGCCAAGCGCGGCGCTGGCGGTGCCGATGATCGCCGATTGCGTCAGCGCGCCGGCTGCGATGCCGGAGGCGAGACCCTTGTCGAGCCCGAACATGCGCGACAGCACCACCACGGTCAGCAGGCCGCTAACGGCGAGCACCACGGCCATGGCGATCTCGCGTAGCGACTGGCGCCCGAGCGAGCGGAAGAATTGCGGGCCGCTCTCGAAGCCGACCGCATAGATGAAAAGTGCGAACAGGAGCGACTTGACGCCGTTGTCGATCGAGACGCCGACCTGGCTGATCAGGACGGCCACGAGCAACGAGCCGGCGACGCCGCCGAGCTGGAACTTGCCGAACTGAATCTTGCCGATCGCATAGCCGCCGGCAAGCGAAAGGAACAGAGCGATTTCGGGGGACTGTTGAAAGATTTCGTGTATCCAGTGCATCGGAACCTCCAACGAAACTGCGGCCCATCAGATACCGAAAAACTTGGATGTCAAATCGGAACGTATCCGGCGATGTCGATGGCGATCGATATGCTTTTCGGCGGTATGGTTATTTTGCAGGCGGACAGAAAAAGACGGGACATAATCTCGGCGACAGGGTGGCCGGTGGAAGCTTGGGGTGCTGCGAGGCCCGCGCATCCGGCGGAGCGACCCAACCTTGCCCTGCCGGCGTCTTCGACTGCCGGAGGCCCGGGGCGGATCTGCCGGGTGCGCTGTTCGCCATCGGCGGACGCTCGTGCCTGGCTGCACGGTCGTCGGTCGCCGTGCATAACCCGTGATTAATTCGCCGGGTGGGGTTTCAAACCGCCGTGAGACCCCCTATATCACCCCTGCGCGACGACGGCAGTCGCCGCGCGTGACGCGGGGTGGAGCAGCCCGGTAGCTCGTCAGGCTCATAACCTGAAGGTCATCAGTTCAAATCTGGTCCCCGCAACCAGCATAACTTGATAAGCCCCGGCCTTAACGGCTGGGGCTTTTTCATTTGCGGCGATCGTGAGGATTCCAGCCAATTCTCCGACCACATCGAGGATGACTTCGTCGCCCCGGATCGTGATCTCGATCCGCTCGACGAGGCTCCGGATGTGGGCCATCGCTTCCGGCTTGGCCGTCTCGTCCTGGAGCTGCTCGTAGAACTCCTCGATCTGCTTCCGATAATTGTCGGCCATTCGAGGATGAAGAGCAGGGGGCGGGCGTTTGGCCCCGGCAAGACGGTCAGCCAGGATTGTCTTCCGCGCCTCCAGCTTCTGGCTCCTTTCTCGCACGACGTCGTCGGAGAGCGTTCCTGCCAGGACGGCATCGACCAGGCGGCCGAGATCCCGATCGATCTTCGCGATCTCCGCCTCATCGGCTTGGATCGTGGCCAGGATCGACGCCTGCAGGCGGTTGGTCTCACGGACGTAGGTGTCGCAGAATTCCTGGAAGGCATCCATCTCGAGCAGATTGAAGCGCAGGCCATCCAGGACGGCGCGCTCGACCTTCGAGCGCCGGATGAGGCGTCGATTGGCGCATGTGCCTTTGTTGGTGGCTCTGCTGCACTGCAGGTGATCCCTGCCGCTCACTGCATAGTTGGCGCCGCACTCACCGCAGACCAGGAGGCCCGATAGGAGATACTTCGCGCGCTTCCGGGCATTTAGCGGCTTCTGGCCGAAATCCTCGCGCGTCAGGCTTTCCTGCCGGTCACGGACGGTCTGCCATTCTTCGTCGCTGACGATCCGCAGGTCCGGTCGATCTCGGATGATCCATTCTGTCTCGGGGTTTTCCCGGGCGATCCGCTTGCCGGAGATCGGATCCTTGAGGAACCGCTGTCGGTTCCAGATCAGCTGTCCGCGGTAGAGCTCATTGTTCAGAATGCCGATGCCGCGCTTCCGGTTTCCGTTGATCGTGCTTGCCGACCATTCTCCGCCGCGAGGGCCGGCGACACCAGCAGCGTTCAGAGCTGACGCAATTGCCATCGGGGACTGGCCGATGGCGTATTGCCTGAAGATTCGACGGATGACTTCCGCCTCGGCCGCATTGATGGTGCGCTTGCCGCGGTCCGCATCTCCCAGGGTCAGGACGACGTCATAGCCGTAGCAGTTGCCTCCGCCCGACCGATCGGCCTCGACTCGACCCCGCTGGCCTCGGCGTGTCTTGTCAGCCAGGTCCTTGAGGAAGAGGGCGTTCATTGTCCCCTTGAGCCCGATGTGAAGTTGATTGATCTCGCCTTCTGCAAGGGTGACCATCCGGACGCTGCTGAACATCATCCGCTTGAAGAAGCCGGCGATGTCCTCCTGGTCCCGGGAGATGCGATCGAGCGCTTCCGACAGCACGATATCGAACCGGCCGGCGATGGCATCCGACATAAGCGCCTGAATCCCGGGTCTCAACATGGAGGACCCGGATATCGCGTGATCCGAGTATTCTTCGATTATCGTCCAGCCGAGGCGAGCTGCATGGTCCCGGCAAATTCGGAACTGATCCGAAATCGACGAAGCGCTTTGCATGTCCGATGAGTAACGGCCGTAGAGCGCTACCCGCACGGGATCAGATCCTCTCGACGTTGTCGTTGTTGGGCCACTGATTCCTTGCGCGGTAGTCATCTCTGGCTGCCTTGCGCGCGAGGATCCGGACAAACTCCATCAATCGCTCGTCGGTGCGAGTATCTGCGCTCTGTCGTCGAAGTAGCAAGGCCCCGTCCGCGCGTTCACTGGTTGCGTTGCCCGACTTCGATGCGGATATCCGCCCGCTGTCGCTACCCTGCTGCTTTGGATCGAGCCGGAGCCGCTTGCTCATGCCGCTTCCTCTTCGGCGGCGAGGCCGGCCAGTACGCTCTGGAGGGCGGCCGCCTGCCGCGCATGAGACTGCTCGGCCGCCGTCTGGATCTCCGGCAGGCGCCGTCGCAAGAAGGCATTGCGAGCCGGTGCTGTCATCGACAACATCTCCCGGATCTCCAGCAGCGTGAGACCGGCATCCGACCAGGCCGTGATCCGGCGGACGGTCTCGCGGTCGGCGTCCGAGTAGATGCGCATGGCGCCTCGCCGCGCCGGCTTCAGGATCTGGCGCTCTTCCCAGAAGCGGAGGGTGCGCAGGGTGAGGCCGAATTCCTCGACGAGGTCGCGGATTGTGAATTCGGTCATTCGTCGCTGCCTTCGTGCTCGATGAACTGCTGCGTCGGATCGCTCTCGTGGCCAGTCACGGACATCCAGATATTCGCCTCCACAACTTCGCGCACCAGTTCGGGGCGGACATTGAACGTCGTCGCAGCCTCGGCGATCGACGTCTCGCGGCTCTGCAGCGCGGACCATGTCTGGATCGCGCACTCAAGCTGATAGAGGCTGACGCCGACTTCGCCGTGCTCGACGAAGGTATCGCGCTCGTTGATCTCTGTCGTCATGCTGTTTCCGCTTCGATGTTCCGGTTAGCGATGGTGAAGGTGTAAGCGGCAACCCAAGGGTTGGCCTCCCAGGCGCCATCGCCGTTGATCGTGTTCCAGAGCCAGCCGTAGACGACCCGAGGGTCGGCGTGCGCGTATCCCAGATACTGGTCTCCCTTGCTGGCGACCCATCGCCGGGTTGTCCGCAACTGAATGAGGCCCTCGGCGATGGCGTCGGGCTTGCTGATGTCCTGCAGCCTCTCGACGCGGACGTCGGTCACGGTGAGAGTCAGCCGTGACGCCCATCGGGGCATGAACACACTAGGACGGCCGCGCGATCCCGAAGGCGAATAGCTGTCATCAGCCAGATAGAACACACGTGACGGCGGGACATCGCGAGGCGGAACCCCCTCGAACGTGCTGTGCGCTTTCCATGCCTCGCGCACCCAAAGACGATCACCGACCGCATGGGTCCGAGGCCAGCGATAGGGACGGTCGTCGGCGTCGAGGGCCTCGATCGCGCCAGCCTCGACGTATGCCAGTGGCTCTTCTGTCCAGGCGTCCAGCCGTCGGCGCGTCTGCGTTTTTCTGCCGTCCAGTAACGCTCGGACCATCGGCCCCGAAAACAGCATGGGGCGCTCCTTGGCTTTGGGCTTGCTCATGGCCGGTCCTTCTTCTCGGAGAAGGTGAACTCGGCGCCGCCGGCCAGGATTATGGCGAGCAGAAACCACCTGCCGGACCGGTCAAGCCAGAACACGGCATACGCGGTCACGCCGAGGATCGCCGCGCGGTCGACGAGGATCATCAGAACGATGCGTTCCACCCTCATGGCAGGACTCCTTCGTTGAGCAGGAAGCTGTCGATCGGTACCAGCCCGGTCGACGCGATCTCGTCGCGGCGCTCGCGGTTGCGCCGGCGGGCGGCGGCTCCGCCTCGATCCCAACGGACGGCGCCGCCGCGCGCCTGGCGCCAGTGCAGGAAGTCGTTCGCCTGCTGGCGCATGGCCGGTGTGATGTCGCGGCGCTTGGTCATTCGACCACCTCGAACGCCATGGAGTCGGTCATGCACCCGCCCGTGGCGAGGTGCTCGTCGAGCATGGCCTGGCGCTTCTCGCGGCTGAGCGGCATCGTGTCGTCGTCTCGCTCGACGAAGCTGGTCGGCTCCTGGAGCAGTGCATCGAAGGTCGGCGCGCAGCAAACACCGAGCGTGCAACAGATGCCGGGATAGTAGCGATCGCCGATGTCGAGCGGCCGATGGCAGCCCGCGCAAACGAGATAGTTGCGGCTCATTCTGCAGCCTCCGTAAAGAGTGGGCCAATGTCGAAAGGGGCGGGGAGATCGACGTCCTCGACCGCGTAGTTCGCCGCGACCAGTGCCGCCGCCATGGGCGGACAGACCGAGTTGCCGCACATGCGGTTCTGGCTGGTCTTGGTCAGCGGCGCGCCGTCGGCGCCCCGGTCGATGATGTAGCTGTCGGGGAAGCCCTGGGCGCGGAACAGCTCGCGCGGCGAGAGCATGCGCATGCCGATATCGACGATGGCATAGGGCTCGCCGTTGATCTCGACCGTCACCAGGCCGAAGCGCGGCTTGGCGGTGGCGGTGTGCAACGGCTCATCGACCGGCTGACCGTCCTCGGTCGAGCCGTAGTATTTCGCGATGAAGGCGCGGACCTCGGCGACATGGCCGCCGCCGGCACAGATCGTCGGCGCAGGCTCGTCGATCTCGGCGTCGCGGCGGTCGCTGCCCTTGAGGTTCAGGATGCCGGCGGAGACGACGGACTGCGTGCTGCCCTTCGCGACGATGGTCGACATCGGCTCGCGCGCGTCGTGCCCGGGCTCCTGGTAGTTGTTCTGAGCAAGGAAGGCTGCAACGAGCGCTGTCTTGCCGCCGCCGCCGGCGGTGATCGTGCCGACAGGCGCGTCGGCCGCACTGCCGATCGAAGCGCCGAATTGCCGCGAGAGATGGATGGCGGCGAGACTGCCCTGGTTGCTATCGGGAACAATGGTCCCGATCGGACTATCGGCTCGCATGGTGCGCGGCTCTTGACCGTCTCGCTCGCCGTATCGCGGCACGAGATAGGGCGCAACCAGGCTGAGCCCTGCGCCGCCGGCTGTGACGGTGTGCGTCGGTTCGTCCGCGCCATTGAAGGGCTTCTGCGCGTTACGCATCGTCATCAGATGCGGCGCGACGAGGCAGTTCTGGTCCTTCGACGACGCGGTGATCGTGTGCAGGGGCGTCTCCGGCGAACGGACCGCGCCGCCCTGCTGCGCATAGGAAAGAACCGGAGCGACAAGCGCGGCTTCCCCGCGGTGCGCGGCCGTAACGGTACGGGCGGGCTCCTCGAGCGAATGGGCGCGGTCGCCGCCCTGATGGGTGAGCGGCGCGGTGAAGGGCGTGACCAGACCGAGCGGCACGGCGCCGCCGGGCCGCTTGATGAAGCTGTTAGCGGTGACGGTTGCCAGCGACTCGTCGATGGCGCGGCCGACCTGGTCGTGCCGGAACGACACGACGAAGGGCTTGGCGGCATCCAGCACGTAGCGCTGCACGCCCTTGGCGATCCTCGCCATGGTGGCCTCGGCCAGCGGCCGCTTGGCGCCGACGGCGCGCGCCTCTTCCTTCGTCAGGAAGATCGACGGGCACGGCAGCGACCAGTCGATGATCTCTGCGGCGGTGCGCCAGGGCCGCAGCTTGCCCGACTTCACAGCCTCCGACTTCGGGTCACCATGCGCCGGCTTCGGCCAGATGATCGGCCGGCCGTCGCGGCGCGCGATCAGGAACAGGCGCTTGCGGATCGTCGGCGCGCCATAGTCGCAGGCGCGCATCTCGCGCCATTCGACCTTGTAGCCGAGCTTGCGCAGCTCGCCGGTCCACTGCCTGAACGTTTCGCCCTTCCGTTCGGGACACGGCATGCCGTCCTCGCGGAGCGGTCCCCAGCCCTGAAACTCCTCGACGTTCTCGAGGATGATCACGCGCGGCCGCACCTGGCGCGCCCAGCGGACGACGACCCAAGCCAGGTCACGGATGTTGCGGGCGACGGGCTTGCCGCCCTTGGCCTTGGAGAAGTGCTTGCAGTCGGGCGAGGCCCAGAGCAGGCCGACCGGGCGGCCGGCGGTCACCGCGTGCGGATCGACCTTCCAGACATTGTGCGGCAGGTGCAGCGTGTCGGGATGGTTCGCCGCGTGCATGGAAAGCGCCTCGGCATCGTGGTTGATGGCGATGTCGGGCGAGCGGCCCAGCGCGATCTCGATGCCGGTGGACGCGCCGCCGCCGCCGGCGAAGCTGTCGACGATGATCTCCATCATCGCGCTGCATCCTCGGCCAGCCACTTTTCGAGCGCGTCCAGAAGGGCGGCGTCGTGGGCGCGTTCGTTGGCGATGCGCAGGGCCGTGGCGACGACCTGGGCCACCTTGTTGACGGCGGAGCGCGGCGTCGGCTGGCGCAGGCGCTTGGCGTCGCAGAGCAGGCGCCATGCCTCGCTCATCAGGTCGGCGGCGTGGGCCAGGGCTTGCTGATCGGCCGGGGAAATGACCGTCATGGCGCGAAGCCGATCGCGAAAATAATCGCCAGTCCCGCCATCGCCGGCAGGAAGGCAAGCGCCAGCCAGTCGTCGCGTTCGCTTCCGCGAACGGCGTCATAGAAATCCAGAACGGTTTTCATGGGGGTCTCGTCGAAGGACAGGATCGTCCGGCGACGCGGCTTCGGCGGGGGAGGGGCAGGGACCGAAGCCGCGCTGGCCTGACGATCGTGTCAGGCGGCTTGCCGTTCCGTGCGGCGCTCGGCTTCTTGGCGGGCGGCCGGGCCGTGGGTCATGATCTCGTCGAGCGTGAAGCCGTAGTCGCGGAGGTCATCCCGGGTGCAGCTGTCGCGGCCGGCGGCGAGATTGATCATCTCGGAGGCCATCAGCTCGGGCACGCGGCCGAGGCGGCGGGCCTTGTCGAGCGCGGTTTCGCGGATCTGGCGCGGCGGGCGGGAAAAGCGGGTCTGGGTCTGAAGCATGGCGGTCTCCATCGTGAACCTTGAGAGGTTCGGCGCGACGGGTGTCCGGCGCCGATGGATCATTATAGCGTTCAACGCTAAATACCTGTCAAGTCCCATATAGCGTGTGACGCTATTACACTCTCAGGTGGTCGTTGTTACGTTTTCCCGCTGTTGAGCGGGAGGCTCTGTGGTGATCAAGATCCGTTGCGAGACGCCATTCTCGGACGAGGAATTTGTTCGGCTGTACGGCGGCGCGTGGATTGATGTCATGGGTGTCCGTTACCGACGGGCCGCTGCGGGGGAGTTTCTGAAGGGCGCATGGTCGGCGATCCAGCGCACCAAGCCCTACGGCCTTCGGGCTCGTCCTGAGCCTGATAACAAGTGGGATGCCAACGCGATCGCCATCGACGGATACTTCTCAACAAGTCTCGGTTTTCGAACCATCCACGTCGGCTATCTGCCGAGCGAGGTGGCCGAGGACCTACAAGGTCGCGAGTACAAGGTTGCCATGGCGAGCGGCTATCTCAGCGACAGCGGATTTGCGGATATCGAGCTCATTGTCTTCGCTCGGCGCGAGGTAGAGGACGTACTGGCGAAGATCGACAAGGCGGCTGAGCGAGTCTGGGTGCGGGAATTTGCGATGCCTGGACTGAAGATCCTTGCTCATATAGCAGCAGCGGACGGCGGGAGTGACGACGATGAGCGCCGTGTCATGAACGAGTACGCCGAGCGGGTACGTCTCTATTCGGGCGGCGTGATCGACGATTTCACTATCGCTCGAGCGATCAGTGATGCGCTGGAAATGGCCCCTTCGCTGGAGAGCCTTCGTGCCAACTATCGGCGATTGGCGAAGCATGCTGAGGCCGCTGGAGATCTGCTCGAATGTGCCCTGAAGCTGGCAAAGCTGGGGGGTATTGAGCCTGCAGAGGCCGTGGCGCTTCGCGAACTTCTTGCGATTGAGCAGAAGGTCAGTCAGTCGGGCCCGTGATCTGCTCGCCTGCCGGCTCGACACGAGACGACCATACTACGCGGCCGAGGATCGAGATCTCATCATCCTGGCCTCGGGGTGCTGCCTGGAATGCCTCAAACGTCGGATCAAGCGAGTCAGGCACAAGCCATAAGCTGCCATCACCGCGTTTGTGAAGAACCTTGCAGGTCCGCTCATACTCGCCGTGTCTGGCTCTCTGCACGACGTAGGCGGCATTGGGAATAAGTCGCTCGCCAGTCTCGTACAGATCGTTGAAGACAATTGTCGAACCGTCAGAATAGCGCCGGTTCATTGAATCGCCTCGCACTATTGCTGCCCGTAGCGTCAGGCCCAGCCATGCCGGCAGGTTGGGTATCGTCACCGTTTCGCCTTCGCCGCTGAGATCCAGCCCCTCGGACCAGGCGCCAGCTTCGACGGTGGTCACCACATCAACACGACGGCCGAGATCCGAATTGTCGGCAAAGAGATCCTCTATGCGGCAATTCAGGATTTCCGCGATCCTTTGAAAACGGGACAGCGGCGGATCCGACTGGCCATTCTCAATCTTGTTGTAGTTGGTCAAATGCACACCGATGCGATCGGCAACCTCTTGCTGGGTTAGACCGCGCAGGTTCCTTATCTCTTTAATTCTCAACGCCATAGCTCCTATATAGCGCCACGCGCTAAGACGGCATATTGCGTCAAGCGCTATATCAACTTGACTTGCGGTTAGCGTTGAGCGCTATATTCGCGCCATGCTGCTCAAAAACTGGCGAAAAGAGAAAATGCTCAGCCTGGCTGAGGTGGGGCGAGACCTCGGCCTAGCCGGGGTTAATGTTGCTCGCGCTGTCCATCGGATCGAAAGCGGTGAGGCGCTCGCCGATGCCGACCTCATCAACGCCATCAGCGCGCTTACAGATGGGGCAGTGAAGGCCGAGGACATGCACTCTGCTCGTCTTGACTGGCTCCGGCGGAATGGTCGTGACCGGTTTTCCCTTTCCGAGAGCCCGGCGCCATGACGCCCGACCAACTCTTTCGCTTCTCCGAAGGCTCCGACTTCCCGGCTACGGCCGGACCGAGAAGCGATCGCCATCTCCTCCCGGCGATCGTGACTGCCCTGCGTGCTCGTCGCCGACGCGCGGGGATCTCCTTCCTCCCTGGCCTTGGGGCAGGCCGGCGCAAATCCGCGCCGTGCCCGCCCGCTCTTTTCGCGGGTGATCGTCCCGACGGTCGACATCTGCGCGGCCCTCCCTGAGGCGTTTCCGACGCTCCCATTCTGACAGACCGAAACCGTTCCCACTCTGGGAAAGCCTCATGGCGTTTCCCGAGCCGGGAAAGCTTTGCCCGAGGCGACCATGTCCCGACCCATTTCCGACGCCTGGTTCCACCGCGTGAAATCCGCCACCCGTGACCTTGTCCAGGCCTGCGGCGGGCTGAAGCGCGTCGAGGCCATCGCGCACGCCTCGAAATCCGAGGTCTCTCGCTGGCAGGTCGACACAGACGAGGCGATCATTCCGCTTGCCGCCGTGCTCGTGCTCGAGGCCGATTGCGGCCTGCCGCTCGTGACGACCGTCATGGCGGATCTCGGCGGGCGCCGGCTGGAAGGGCCGTCGGATCAGGCGGGCAGCGCGGCGGCGATGCTCAACCATTACACCGAGACGATGCGCGCCGCGTCCGAACTGCTGGGGTCGGCGGCGACGGCCTTCGCCGATGGGCTGATCACCGGCGCCGAACTCGAAATTCTCGACCGCAACGCCGGCACGCTTGAGCGCGTGGTGGCGGGTCTGCGTCTCGGCATCGCCGAGGCCAAGGGTGGGCCGACGCTCCGGGTGGTCGGCTAGCCATGCGCACCGAGCCGAACCCGCAACCCGCTCGCGATCGGTTCTGGCTGGTCATCGCCATCATCGTGCTCTGGCTCGCATGCAGCGCCGGCCTACTGATCGGCGCGGCCGAAATCTATCAACGCTCCCTCAAGCTCTGGTGGCCCACATGATCCTGACATGCCACGCATGACCGCGGCAGTTCTGCGCGCGCGGGAAACTTCCCGCGGTCCTCGACCTGGCCCATCTGTTCGGCTGGACCCGGCGCGCGACGGGCGAGGGCTTCCTCTGCCTCTCCTGCGGAGACGCATCATGAGATGGATGCAGACCCGCTCCGGCCTTGCGGTCGACCTGGCGCGGCCGGACCTCTCGGCGATCGACATGATGGTCGATGTCGCCATTCCGCTTTCGCTGACCAACCGCTTCGCCGGGCATACGGCGAAGTTGGATGTCGGTGGCTTTTCGACCGCGCAGCACGCCTATCTCGGCGCCGACGCCGTGCTGCAGGAGACCGGCGGCGACACCGACGCCGCGCTGGCCTTCCTGCTGCACGACGCGCACGAAGCCTTCATCGGCGACCCGACGTCGCCGTTCGTCGCCAGCCTCGACCGTATGGCGATCGACCGGCTCGGCCGGCCGGTGAACGGCGTCATCCAGAGCACTCTCAAGATCATGAAGGCGGGGCTCGACGCCGAAATCTATCGCCGGCTGGGGCTGGACTGGCCGCTCTCGGCCTATCTGCATGGCATCGTCGCCGACATGGATCTGCGCATGCTGCGGCGCGAGCGTGACGAGCTGATGGGTGATCCGCCCGGACCGTGGGCGAACAATGTCGAGACGGCCGCGCCGATCCGCAGCCTCGAGGGCTGGGATTTCTTCCGCGGTGGCAGCCAGATGGATGTCGCACGCGAATGGATGTCGCGGCTTCGCGCCTGGCACCCGCGACATGTCGAGGCGCAGAGCCGGGGAGGTGAGCCGTGGCTGCTCCCATCCTGACGCTCGACCTCTTCGTGCATGGCCGGACGGATCGCGCCGTCCGCGTATCGCGTGATGGCGACCTGCGCAATTCGCGCTGGGTCGCGCTCGCGCATCTGGATGTCGCCATGGCGGGCACCTCGCGCGCGATCGTCACCATTCCGCGATGGCTGGCCGAACAGGAAGACCTGGCGACGCCGGCCGCCGATACCGGCCAGGCCCAGCTGTTCGGAGGCGCGGCATGAGCGAGCATGAGGGTGTCTACGATCCCTATGCGGTCGGCCATGCCCGGCTGGGCAAGACGCTCAATCCGAAATCTGCGGCCGACGACAAGTCCGACAGCGATGGCGAAGGCGGCGACTACGTCAACGGCATTGCCGCGTCGCAGCTGCGGTCGCTCGTCGAGCGGATCGAGCGCCTCGAGGAAGAGAAGAAGGCGATCGCCGACGACATCAAGGCCGTCTACGGCGAGGCCAAGTCGCATGGCTATGACACCAAGACGGTGCGCAAGGTCGTGGCGCTGCGCAAGAAGGATCCGAACGAGCGCGAAGAGGAAGAGGCAATCCTCGAACTCTACAAGAACGCGCTGGGGATGGTCTGATGGCGTCGCCCCAAGACAGCGCGGCGCGCGCGGCCATCGGCTGGGACATCGATCGCCAGACGTTCGGCCTCTTCGTCCATGCGCATCGATCCGAGATCCTCGGCGTCAGCATGCGCGCAGCCGCCACGATTACCGGCATTTCCTACGCCACGCACTGCCGCGCTGAACGCGCGCAGCCGATCTCGGCCGGCAACATGCTGCGGCTCTGCCTCTGGATCGACGCCAATCCCTACTGGTTCCTCGTCGACCCCAAGACGGGCAAGCGGCTGGTGAACCCGCCGGAAGCGCCGGTTCCACGCGAAACACCTGGTGAAACACGTTGAATTCATTGAACGGAGGCATGGCGTATGAGCGAGCATGACGTGTCCGGCGGCGACCTTGCCGCCATGGTTCCGGGCTTCCGGCCGATTAAGGCGATTCCGATCGCTGGTGTCGAGCCGAACGAAGTCGTGGCCGACCGGCCTGAATTTCGCTGGGTCGATCCGACGACGCTCTGCGTCGAGGAAAAGTATCAGCGCGAGCTGGCGGACAAGTCGGTCACCCTGATCCGCCGCATCGTCGGGAACTGGTCGTGGGATTCGTTCAAGCCGCCGGTCTGCGCCGAGGGCGATGACGGCGTGTTGATGGTGATCGATGGGCAGCACACGGCGATCGCCGCGGCGAGCCATCCCGGCATCGACGCGATTCCCGTCATGGTGGTCGACGCGGCCGAGCTGGCGCTGCGCGCCATGGCCTTCGTCCGGCACAATTCCAACCGCGTCGCGATGACGAGCAACCAGCTCTACTACGCCGCGCTCGCCGCGGGCGACGAGATCGCGGTGGCCATGGATCAGGCCTGCGAAAAGGCGGGCGCGCGCATCCTGCGCAGCCCGCCGGCGCAGGGAATCTTCAAGGTCGGCGACACGATGGCGATCGCCGGGCTGCGCGCGATTACCGAGCGGCGCGGCGTCAATTTCACGGCGCGGATGCTGAAGATCCTGATCGATGCGCAGCGCGCGCCGCTGGCCTCGGCCGAGATCGGCGCGGTCACCGCACTGCTGACCGAGCCGGAATGGAAGGATTCGCTCGATCCGGCCGACCTGACGGCAACGATCCGTTCGAAGTCGGCCCGCCAGTGGCAGGCTCATGCCGAATCCACCGTGCGCAAGGGCATGAAGATGCCGATGGCTCGCGCCCTGGCCATCGCCTGGTTCCGCGCCACGCCGAAACAACGGCAGGCGCGCAATGGCTGATCTTGCGGCAAAGGTGGCCATGCTCGAGGCCGAGAACGCGATCCTCCGGGACCGTGTCGCGACGCTCGAGCGCGACGCCGGTCTTCATCTGCACCTGCCGCCCGGTCTGGGCCTGACGCCACACGAGGCGCGGGTCTTCCTGGCGCTGCTGAAGCGCGATGTCTGCAGCAAGGAGCAGCTGATGAATGCTGCCTATGACCTGCTGCATGACGGCGAACTGCCGGCCATCAAGATCATCGACGTCTTCATCTGCAAGATCCGCAGGAAACTGAAGCCGCACGACATTTCGATCGGCACGCTCTGGGGACGGGGCTACTACCTCGATGCCGAGGCGCGGCAGCGCGCAAACGACATGATCACGACCTTCAACGCCGCGTTGTCGCGGCCAGCGGAGGCGGCATGACGACGGTGGCGCCCTGGCAGCCTGGCGATGTGCCGGCGCCGGTCGGCCAGCTGCCGTTTCACGAGCTGGCGAACCTGTTTCCGCTGATCGAGGGCGACGCCTTCGACGACCTGATGGCGGACATCGCAGCCAACGGGCTGCAGGAGCCGATCGAGCTGCTCGACGGCGCCATCCTCGACGGCCGCAACCGCTACCGCGCCGCGCTCGCCGTCGGCGCGACGGTTCACACGCGCCAGTTTCGCGGTAGCGACCCGCTCGCCTATGTCATGTCGAGAAACCTGCATCGCCGTCAGTTGTCGCCGAGCCAGCGCGCGATCATCGCCGCGCGCGTCGCGACGATGCGCCAAGGCGAGCGAACGGACCTGACCGAACCTTCCGCAAATTTGCGGAAGGTCAGCCAGGGCGAGGCGGCGCGCGCCGCGAACGTCTCGGATCGCAGCGTCACGACGGCGCGCGAAGTGCTGGCGCATGGCTCGGCCGAACTGGTCCGCGCCGTCGAGGGCGGGCGCGTCTCTGTTTCAGCAGCGGCCGACATCGCATCCTTGCCGATCGACCAGCAAAAGCGTTTGGTCGAGAGCGTCGATCCGCGCGCCTTCGCGGCCGTGGCGCGCCAGTTTCGCGACCGAAAGACGGCGGAGAAGAAGGCAAAGCGCGCCGGTCGCGAGGCGGCACTGGCAGTTCGCCAGCGCGCGTTGCCGGAAAAGCGCTTCGGCGTGATCTACGCCGACCCGGAATGGCAGTTCGAGGTCTATAGCCGCGAGACGGGCATGGATCGCGCGGCCGACAACCACTATCCGACCTCGCCGACCAACGACATCGTGGCGCGCCCGGTCGGCGACATCGCGGCGAAGGATTCGGTGCTGTTCCTCTGGGCGACCGCGCCGATGATCAAGGCTGCGCTGCGCGTCATGGAGCATTGGGGCTTCACCTACAAGGCGCAGTTCATCTGGCTAAAGGACCGGATCAGCACCGGCTTCTGGAACCGCAACAAGCACGAGCTGCTGCTCGTCGGCACGCGGGGCGACATCCCTGCGCCGGCGATGGGCGAGCAATGGCCCTCGGTGATCGAGGCGCCCGTCGGCGAGCATTCGGCGAAGCCGGAGATCTTCGCCGAGATGATCGAAGCCTATTACCCGAACCTCCCCAAGATAGAGCTGAACGCCCGCCGCGCGCGGCCGGGATGGGACGTCTGGGGGCTGGAAGCGCCGGAGGCGGTGGCATGAACCACGCAACACCTGAAGACCTCGCCATGTCGCGCGGGCAGCGGATCGAGGCCTGCCGACGATCCCTGTCGCTGCTGTTGATCCACCATGGCGCGAACCCGCCCGATGGCGCCGCGCGCGCCGCCGTGGCGCGCCTGCGCGGCCAGATCGCGGCCGGGGCGACTGCTGTGCGGCGGGACGAGCCGCCGCCTCTGTTGGCGCCGGCGGCAGTCGCCCGCCGGCGGGAGCGTGCCGCCAAGGTGGTGGCCGCGCGGCCGTCGCGGAGGAAGGCGTCGGACGTCGACATGGAACATCTGCTGTCGATTGCCGCCGCGGTGATGCTGCGTGATGGCCTCAACGAGAATGAGCTGTTCTCGCACCGGCGGAACCCTGCCTTGGTGCGGGCGCGCCATGAGATCATGTATCGCGCCGCCAAGGAGACGAAACTGTCGCTGCCGCAGATCGGCCGCTTCCTCGAGCGCGATCATTCTTCTGTTGTCCACGGCATCGCGCGACATGCGGAAAGACTCGGCCTAGATCGGCCGCGACCGCCGGGAGGCGTGGCATGAGCGGGCCGCGCTATTCGATCATCCATGGCGAGGCCGCCACGGATCCGCGCTTGAAGGGCAAGGCCCTGCAAGTGCTCTGCATGCTCGGTCGCCACACGGATCGCGGCGGCTGGTGTTCGCGCAGCCAGGTGAAGATGGCCGAGCAGTTGCAGTGCGCACGCTCGACCGTCCAGGCGGCGATCGCGATCCTCGTCGAGTGCGGGTATGTCCAGCAACAGGAGCGCTTCCATCCGAACAATGGCAAGCGTTCGCATGAATATCGCGTTCTGCTCGACGACAAGCGGCCGGCCGAATTCATCAATAGTCTTGATGATTCCGATGATGACGAGGACGACGTTACTATCGATCCGGCTTCCCCCCATGCCGGTATACCGGCATCCCCCATGCCGCCCCAGAACCGGCATGGGGATGCCGGTCCAGAACCGGCATCCAATAGAACGATCCCTTCTAATAACGACTTGGAGAGAGAGGCGCGCGCGCCGCTTGGATCGGGATCGGAAATTCGCAGGAAGCTCGATGCCGGCGCCGAGCGAGCGGCCTTGGCCGAAGTTGCGCGGGCCGACGAAGCGTTCATGTCTCAGTTTCGACAGTGGCCGAAACAGGACACCGACAACATCGTCCGTTCCCATGGCAGCTGGCTGCGGCTGTCGGCGGCGGATCGAGTCGCTGCGAGCGCGGCCGTGCCGGTCTTCATCGCTAAGCTGCGCATCGACAGGGCTCATTGCCGCTTCTTCACGTTCATCGAAGAACGGAAATGGCTGGATCTCGCCTCTAAAACCGGCGGCGTGTCGCCGGCTGGCGTGCCGCTGCCGATCGAGCCCGGGACCGATCTGTGGTGGGCCGTGTTCTGGCGGCGGTGGAAGGCCGGCGAGCGCGTGAAGTTCATGTTCGAGCAGGCCTTTCCGCTCGGGGGGCAGGCGCGGCAAGGCATCGGCGTGTCGGCCAACGCGGTCCCGAAACAGGACGAAGTTGCGGCTCTGGTGACCATTGCCGTGCGGGACGCTGCCGGCAATCAGACGGCGGAGTTCCATGCCTGGGCGGATCGCATGGCGCAGGATTCGTTGTTCCGCTTCAACGCCAACGACCTGCGGATGCCGTTCATCAAGGTGCCGAGCCAGTGGCCGTCCGATCTTGCTCAGACTGTGACGAGGGCCGGCTGATGATTCTGAAAGTAGGTCTTTGATGGCAGGCGAGTTCGATTGGTACGTCGTCTACACTGTCCCGCGTCGTGAGATGGCGACGCGGGACAGGCTGCTGAGAGCGGGCTTCGAGGTCTACCTGCCGCTGGGCAAGAAGTGGATCAAGCCTCGGCATGTGAAGGCCGAGCGCGAAGTGCAGGTGGCCGTTTTCCCTGGCTATATGTTCGTCGCGATAGAGGCCTGCCCGCGCTGGTACCAGCTGCTCCAGGTCGATGGCGTCGGCGGCATCCTGACGAACAACGAGCGGCCGGTTCGCGCCCGGTCGGAGCTGGTAGACGCGCTGCGCTATGCACAGGACTGCGGCGAGTTCGACCAGGTCAGGGCGACCAGTCCGGATCTCATTCATAGAGATGCATCGGTGACGATTATCGCCGGTCCGCTAGTGGGTTACGAGGCGCGCGTCGCCTCTTTTGAGCAGGGACAGGCGCGCGCCATGGTGTCCGTTCGCATGCTTGGAGGCGTGAGGGAGGTCAGTGTGCCGGTTGACCTGCTTCGGCTCTTGGCCTAACGCTGGCCACAGGACGAGCGCGCTCGATCTGTCGCACCGGAAACGGCGAGTGGCAGGGCGCCCCCAGGAGGCGGATCCCCGCTCTCCACGATGGATTTCTATGCCCGGCACGCAGCGATGCGGTCGGGCATTCGTCTTCCTAGGGTATGGCTACCTGGCAAGCGCGGCATATACGTCGTGTATGAGCGCGATCGCGGTTCGTCCCGACATCGCGGCTACACAGCCGCTTGGGATCGAGCGTCGCAGCAGTTCAAGCGACAGCATCCGTGCTGTCTTGGCTGCAAGGCGGTCGGCAAGGTGACCGCCGTCGATGTCACTGATCACGTTGAGCCGCACCGAGGCGACCAGGCCAAGTTCTGGGATAGCTCGATGTGGCAGCCGTGCTGCCGATGGCACCACGATGTGGTGAAGAAGCGCCTCGAGCTGATGTTCGACAGCGGCGAAATCGGCGTCGCCGACCTCTGGCTCGACAGCCGCGCCGCCCAACGTCTCACCCGCCGCCTCCAGCCTCGTCGCCTCGATGCCGATGGCTGGCCCATGGGGTAGGGGTGGCACGGGCTCTGGAGCGCCTGGGGTGCCGGACCGCTCAGGGCAATTCTGTGTGGCGAGCGGAAATTGGAGACAAAAAGCCACTTTCGAGAAGTGGCCTGTGATCCGGGAAACTGATCGTGCGTGGACGGAAGCCTCAGAACTCGAACGTCGTACCGCTGACAGAAGACGTCCGGCGGCTCGACTTCGAAGCATCGGCCAAGGCGAAGGCGAGGAGCCTCAAGCCTCGTGGCCTCGAGCGCGATGTGTCGAAGGTCTGGGACCGGCTGGCGCCATGCGTCTGCCATCCGACGGTCAATCGGCTGGCGGCGCATATGGTCGAATCCTTCGTGATGCTCTGCCGCTGCATCGCTCGTCACGAGCGGCTTCGCGCAGCCATGGAATTGGAAGGCGAGACCTACGAGACGCAGACGCGCAACGGCGCTCAGCTGAAGTCGCGGCCCGAGGTCGGCCAGATGAACGAGAGCTTCCGGCAGGCGCTGACCCTGTTGCGGGATTTCGGGCTCACGCCTGCGGCCGAGCGAGGCATTAAGGCGACGTCCGATCAGGGCGATTTCGACTTCGGCGACGGTGACTTCGCGTGACCGATGCCGTCACCAAATGGGCCGAGGACGTTGCGGCCGGGCGTATCGTTGCGGGTCCGAATGTCCGCAATACCGCCAAGCGCCATCTGACCGATCTGGAGGATGGTCCGAAGCGAGGCCTGTTCTGGGATGTCGCAGCTGCTGAAGACGCAATCGGGTTCTTCCCGCGCCGCCTCCGCTTGAACGGCGGTGACTTCGAGGGCCGCCCGTTTGAGCTCCATCCGAGCCAAGCCTTCCGGGTCGGCTCGATCTTCGGCTGGAAGTGGCGCGACACCAAACTGCGCCGGTTTCGCCGCTTCTACGACGAGGAAGGCAAGGGCAACGGCAAGAGCCCAATGCTGGCCGGCATTGGCCTGCTCGGCCTGGTAAAGGATCCAGAACCGCGTGCAGAGATCTACGCCGCTGCGTCGAAGAAGGACCAGGCCATGGTCCTGTTTCGTGATGCTGTCGCGATGCGGGACCAGTCGCCATCGCTGAAGGCGCGCGTGAGGTCGCACGGCATCGACCCCGTGTGGCAGTTGTCCTATGCAGGGCGAGGCAATGACCGGCGCTTCTTCAAGCCGATCTCATCCGATGACGGCCAGTCGGGGCCGCGACCGCACTTCGCGCTCTGCGATGAAGTACACGAGCACAAGAACCGCGACACGATCGATCTGCTCGAGCGCGGCTTCAAGTTCCGCAAGCAGCCGCTGCTGGCGATGGCGACCAACTCCGGTACGGACCGGAACTCGATCTGCTTCGAGGAACACCAGCACGCGGTGAACGTCGCGGCCGGCCTCATCCAGGATGACACGACCTTTTCCTTCGTCTGCTCCCTCGACAAGATGGACGACTGGGAGAACGATCCCACCTGCTGGGGCAAGCCAAACCCGCTGCTCGACGTCACAATCACGCGCGACTACCTGGCCGGCGTCGTGGCGCAGGCAAAGGCAATCCCGGGCAAGCGCAACGGCATCGCGCGGCTGCATTTCTGCGAATGGACCGACGCCGAGTCGGCGGCCTTCTCGCGCGAGGCCTGGATGGCCTGCGTCGGCGATGTCGATGTCGATGCGCTGGTGCTTGCCGGCTATCCCTGTTTCGGCGGCCTGGACCTCTCGCGGGTCCGCGACTTCACGGCACTCACCCTGACCTGGGTGCTCGACAACACCAAGGATCAGGAAGTCTTTGCATCGAAGACATGGTTCTGGACGCCCCGTGATACGCTGGCGCGGCGCGCCGCCAAGGATGGCGCCCCTTACGATGTCTGGGAGAAGCAGGGCTTCATCGAAGCGGTCGCCGGCGATCGTGTTTCCTATCGCTGGATTGCCGAGGCGCTCGCCAAGATCTGCGCCGTGACCCATCCCGTCGAGATCGGCTGCGATCAGTACGGCCTCGAACAGCTCCGCGACCACGTCAACGAAATCGGCGCCGATCTGCCGCTCACGATCCACCCGCAGGGCTTCCAGAAGCGGATCATCGAGAAGGAGCCGGGCGCCGTCGAGGGGGAGCAGGAGCTGTACCTCTGGATGCCGGACAGCATCAACAAGCTAGAGAACGCGCTCTTCGAGAAGCGCCTCCGCATCGACCGCAACCCGATGATGAACAGCTGTGCGGCAGCCGTCGTCTATCACGAGAACAGGACGGGGCATCGGATGTTTGCCAAGGACAAGGCGTTCGGCCGTATCGACGGCATCGTCTCGAAAGCGATGTCGATCGGCGTCGCCACGCTGCGGAGCAAGCGCGTCATCACCTCCCCATGGGATGATCCCGAGTTCAGCCTGGTGTCGGCATGAGGTTTCTCGGGCTTCGGGTCGAGCGTGAGACACGCTCGGGAACTTCGCTGGAAAACCCAACGATTCCGGTGAGTGCCGAAAACTTTCTCGGCTTCTTCGGGATGCAGGGCGTCGATCTGCCCGCGGTTACGACTGACACGGCGCTGAAGGTGCCGGCCGTCATGGCAGCCGTCGCCTTTCTGTCCCGGACACTCGCCGCCGTCCCGAAGCATGCCTACCGCGAAACCGCCGAAGGACCGGTCCGGGTCAAGGGTAAGCTCGGCACGATCGTGCACAAGAGCCCGAACGACCAGATGGGCGCCTTCAAGTTCTGGCAGTTCTTCTGGCAGCAGGTTTTTACGGGTGGACGCGGCCTCGCCTGGATTGAGCGCAGCCGCCCGGGTGCCGCCGGAATTGAGGGGATGTGGCTGCTCGATCCGACCCGCACCACCATCCAGCGTGATGGTGTCGAACTTGCCTACAAGTCCGGCGGCAAGACATATCCAGGCAGCGACGTGATCGATGTCCCGTTCATGCTGAGGGCCAATCAGCTATCGCATTATGGGCCGATCAATCTCGCCTCCAAGGCCATCCAGTTGGCGCTGGCGATGAATGACTATGCCAGTACGTTTTTTGCCGGCGGCGGTGTTCCGCCGCTGGCTCTGACGGGACCGCTTCCGGCCGGTGCGGACGCCCTGAAGCGGGCGATGGCGGACATTCATCGCGTCATCGATGCCGCCAAGAAGAGCGCCAAGCCGGTCTTTCCGCTGCCGCCGGGACACGACCTCAAGCCCGTCGGCTTTGATCCGGACAAGGGGCAGATGACCGAGGCGCGTAAGTTCCAGACCGTGGAGATCGCGCGCGCCTACCAGCTGCCGCCTGTGTTTCTCCAGGATCTTGAGCGGGCCACCTTCACCAATGCCGAGCAGCAGGACCTGCACCTGGTCAAGCACCTGATCGGCCAGTGGACCCTGGCGCTCGAGGACGAGCTGAACCTGAAGCTGTTCGGTCGGCTCAATCCGACGCGCTACATCGAACACAATCTCGACGCGCTTATGCGCGGCGACTTCAAGAGCCGGATCGAAGGCCTCGCGCGTGGCGTTCAGTCTGGCCTGCTCACACCGAATGAGGGGCGGGCGATCGAGAACCGCCCCAACCACAGGAATTCCGCGGCGGATGAACTGTTCATGCAGGGGGCGACCGTTGAACTGGGGCGTCGTGCCACGCCGCCCGTCTTGTCCGGTCCGGCGCCGCCGGCCGAGGCCCCCTCGGATGTTGGAGACACGAATGACGACGCGGCCTGAAGCGGAACAGCGATCGCTTGTCCTACCCGTCGAGCGAAGGGCGGAAGGAGATACGACAACTGTCTCCGGATACGCCGCCACCTTCGGCGATGTCGCCGACATTGGCGGGTACTTTAAGGAAGTTCTGGCGCGCGGTGCCTTCACCAAGACCCTGCAGAAGGCGGATGTCCGCGCCTATTTCGACCATGACCGTGGCCGGGTGCTCGGGCGTACCACCGCCGGAACGTTGCGTCTGCAGGAGGACGCGAAGGGGCTCGCGGTCGAGATCGATCTTCCCGATACCTCCGACGGGCGCGACATCCGCACGCTGATCGAGCGGGGCGACATCAGCGGCATGTCGTTCGGCTTCGTCGTGCTGCGCCAGGAGTGGGACGAATCTGGCGAGATCCCGCTTCGCACCATCCTCGAGGTCGAGCTTCGCGAAGTCTCGATCGTCTCCGAGCCGGCCTACGACGGCACCTCGATCGCGCTGCGATCGCTCGACAGTGCCCGCAAGGAAAAGCGCCGACAGAATTTCACGGCCGCCGCCTACCGGCTGCGGATGAAAACCAACCTGGATCTCAGGATCCGGAGTAAAGCCTAGGCATCGCGCCAAGGCCCAATCCCCTCCATTTTCGGAAAGGATTGACCGATGCTTAATCGGATCAAGGAACTGCGCGAGAAGCAGGCAATCATCGTTGCCGAGGCTCGCGAGCGTCTCGACCAGATCGGCGCCGAGACCGACGAGGCCCGCGCCAAGGAGCTGGAAGCCCAGCATGACAAGGCGATGGCTGAGCACGACCGGCTCGAGAAGCAGATCGAGCGCGAGGAGCAGCTCGTGGCCGCGGAGAAGCGGCAAGAGGAACTGCGCGCCCGGCTGCGGCCGATTCCGCCGGAAGGCGAGGCGCGCGGCCAGGACGAGGGCGACCAGCCCGAGTACCGCGAGATCTTTCACAAGTTCCTGGCGCATGGCGGCGACCCCAGCGAGCTCTCCGCCGAAGAGCGGGCGGTGCTGCGTGCCGGCGCGGTCGCCAATGCCGAATTCCGCGCCCAGTCGACTTCGGGCGGCGGCGGCTCGGCCGGCGGCTACACCGTGCCGGTCGAGCTGGCGAACGAGATCGTCAAGTCGATGAAGGCCTGGGGGCCGATGTATGACGAGGACATCTGCACGGTCTTCAGCACGACGAGCGGTGTGCCGATGAAGATCCCGACGGTCGATGATACCGCCGTCACCGCCACCGCGCATACCGAGGGCGCCGCGCTCACCGACACCGGCGACAAGGATGTCACCTTCGGCCAGAAGTCGCTCGACGCCTACGTGTTCGACACGCATTTCGTGCGGTTCTCGTTCGAACTGGCCCAGGACTCGATGTTCAACGTCGAGACGTTGCTCGGCAGCCTGCTCGGCGAGCGGCTCGGGCGGATCGCCAACAGCCAGCTCTCGGTCGGAACCGGCACGAGCTCGCCGAACGGCGTCGTTGCCGCGTCGAGCCTTGGCCGGACGTCGGTCGCCGCCGCGGCGATCACCGGCGACGAGATCATCGATCTCGTGCACTCAGTCGACCCGGCCTATCGCCAGTCGCCCAAGGTGCGCTTCATGTTCAACGACCTGACGCTGGCGGCCATCCGCAAGCTGAAGGACGGCCAGGGCAACTATCTCTGGCAGATGGGGGACGTCTCCAAGAGCCAGCCCGGAACGCTGCTCGGCTACCGCTACAGCATCAACCAGGCGATGGATTCCCTCGCTGCCGCCAAGAAGGTCATGCTGTTCGGCGACTTCGGCAAGTACTACGTCCGCAAGGTCGGCGCGCCGGCGATCGGCGTGCTGCGCGAGCGCTTCTGGCCCGATCTCGGCATCGCCGGCCTGATCCGCTTCGATGGCGAGCTCGGCGACAGCGCCGCCGTCAAGCACCTCATCACCGCCGCATCGTAGGCCGCAGGGCACAGCCAGGCGGGCGGCCTCCGCCGCCCGCGAAACCCGAGGAGAAACATCATGAAAGTGCGGATGCTCGTCAGCCTGGCAGGGTCTCACTTTGCCCTTTCCCGCGGCGACGAAACGGATCGCTTCGACGAGGTCCAGGCTGCCCGGCTGATCGAGGCTGCCTATGCCGTGGCCGTCGAGCCGACGGCTGGCGGTGCCGTGCCTGGGCCCGTATCGGCGGCGGATGTCGAACCGGTACAGATCGAACCGTCGGCGGGTGAGGCGCTGGATGACGAGGGCGCCGCCGCGTCCACGCCTGCGGAGCTGGCCGAGACCGAGGGCCAAGTGGCCACGGCTGCGGTCGAGTCCGGAGTTGCGCCCGTAGCGGATGAGCGTGACGGCTCGGCCGCCGACGCCGATTCCGGGGCTTCTGAGCCGGCGCAGCCCGCGCTCGCGTTGCCGGCAGAGATCGAGCCGCAGGCCGGCGGAGAAGCGAGCGAGAAGGCCGGCTCCCCTCGCAAGCGGCGCGGCTGACGTGTGGCGCGCAACGAAGCTTCTGGAGGGGCCGGCCGAAGAGCCCGCCACGGTCACCGAGGCTGCCGCGCAATGCGGGATTTCGCTTACCGCTTCGAACCGGCAGTCGGAGCTCGAGCGGCATATCTCCACGGCCCGCGAATTCGTCGAGCTCCATTGCAGCGTCCGCCTGGTAACCCAGACAATCGAGATGAGCTGCGACGATTTTTCGGACCTGACGTCGTTGCCTGTGGCTCCCATCCAGGAGCTGCTGGCGATCGCTTACACCGACCTCGACGGTAGTAGCGTGATCGTCCCCGCCGATATCTATCACGTCGATGCCGACGAGCTGTCGCCGATGATTGGTCTGAGCCCGGGCCGACAGTGGCCTGCGAAGAAACCAGGGTCGCGGATTGTGACTACGGCCGTCGCGGGATATGGCTCGCCGGAGCGAGTGCCGGCACAGATCCGGTCCGCCATACTTCTGCTGGTCGGCCTCGCGGCCAGCCTGGCGGGCCGGGATGCGCTCGTTCGCACCGAGACGGTCGAGGGTGTCGGCTCGACCCAATTTGGCGGCGTCGTCGAGGTCTCCGGATCTGTCGAGCGCGCCGTGTCCGCGCTGCTCTCCAACTATCGCCGCTGGCCGCTGTAGATGACACCCGACGCCGCCATTGCGATGCTCGACCGGACGGTCGCGCGTCACGGCCAGACGGTCATTCTGCGACGGGCCACGGACGACCTGACCGCGCGAGGCTTCGTGCGCGACTACAAGCCGGAGGAGATCGTCGGCGGCATCGCCCAAGGCGATACCAACATTGCGCTTTCGCCAACCCAGATTGCCGGTTCGCAATTTGACGCCGCGCCTATCAGGCGCAACGACAAGGTCGTCATCCGGGGTAGGGTCCGCAATGTCGAGGCTGCTGATTTCCTGCTGATCGACGATCGGCTTGTGCGGATCAACCTGCAGGTCCGCGGCTGATGGCCATCGCCTCGCGGATCGACTCGATCGAGCGCGACATCGCCGTCATGCTCGACGAGACGTTGTCACCGGAGGCGCGCAGCCTCGAGCTGGCGTCATTCGCCCGGCGCGAGCTGGCCGAGGCGCAGCGCATCAACCTGCAGGCGCTCGGCCAGGTGCCGCCGCATGACACCTATGTCGACGGCCGCGCCGGCGCTGCGATCGAGACCGTGCGGCCGGATGGCGTCGTCGTCTTCGAGTTCGAGATGTTGCAGGACATCTTCGCCCAGATCGGCGAGATGCTGGTGCAGGCGTCGCCGATCCGCTCTGGGCGCTATGCGCGGTCGTTCCTGTTCCTCGCTGACGGCGTTGTGGTTGATCCGGGCGCAGCCGTGCCGCCGGCATCGGAATATGTCTTCGTCAGCTCGGTCGCCTATGCCCGCAAGATCGAGCGCGGCCTGTCTTCGCAGGCACCGGACGGCGTCTTTCAGGCCGTCGCCGCCATCGCAGCGCGGCGCTTTTCCAATCTTGCCTCGATCTCCTTCACCCATGTCGTGCTGCAGGCCGGCCAGATCGACGAATGGGCCAACACCGCCAGCGCGCTTCGCCATGCCCGTCGGCATGGCCGCCGTAAGGCGCCCGGCGAGTGGCTGCGCCGCCAGCCGGCGATCAAGATCAGGACGCACTGAACATGCCCTTGCAACAGGTGGTGGCCGCGGTCGAGGCGCGGCTCGCGGACGGCTGGACGCATTGTCCGGTTCGCGGCTTTGACGACAACAACGGCGACACGCCGGACGATGGCTCGGCCTTCCTCGTCGTTCAGTACCCGGTTTCGATGTCGGACCAGATCACCATCGGCGCGCCGGGCAGCAACGTCTTCCGGGAGGAGGGCGCTTTCCGCCTGGTGCTGGCGATGCCGCGCACTGTCGATGGGCGACTGCTGGCGCTGATCTGGACGGACGAGCTGGCGCGGCTCTTCCGCGGCAAGCAATTCGGCGCCAGCGACACCTTCATGGGCGTGACGACCTATGCGCCGACGTCGCCCGCGATCGAGGACGACACCGACAACGGCAACTACCTGCTGCTTTCGATCGCCGTTCCCTACCAGGCCGATCTCGTCGGCTGACCTCTCACCCTACGGAGCCGTACCATGGCCGACCTTCAGTCGACGAACCGCGTTGCCCTCGCCAAGGTCCGGGAAGCGACCTTTGGCGTCACGCCGCCGAATCCGGCATTCAAGAGTATCCGCCAGACCTCTTCTGGCCTTTCGGCGAGCCCGCAGACCGAAGTGTCAGCTGAGATCCGGCCCGACCGCCAGGTGACCGACCTGATCCTGGTCGGCATCCAGGCCGGCGGCGACATCGGCGGCGAGCTGTCGTTTCGCTCGGCGGATGACGATTTCGAGGAAGCGCTGCAGGGCACCTGGGCGAGCAAGCCGGCGATCGAGGTCGCAACGACCGACACCGAGATCTCGGACGTCTCCGCGACGACGCTGACGGTCGGCGCCGGGCTCGGCTCGCCTTTCAAGGCGAACCATCTGGTACTGCTTTCCGGACTGCCTACCGCGGGCAACAACAAGGTGGCCAAGGTCACCTCGTCGACCGGCACGACTATCGTCTTCCCGGCCGCGACCTTCGCCGCCGAGACGGATCCGATCCCGGTCGGCGCCGCGGTGCGCGTCGTCGGTTTCGCCGGCGCGGCGGCCGACATCTCCGCGGTCACGGCTGGCGGCAATGCGCTGGCGTCGACGGCGCTCGACTTCACGACGCTCGGCTTGCATGTCGGCGAGTGGATCCTGATCGGCGGCAAGGCGGCGAACAGCTTCTTCGCGACGGCCGGCGCGAATGGCTGGGCTCGGATCGCGGCGATCGGAGCGAACCGGCTGTCGCTGGAGAATGTGCCGGCAGGCTTTGCGGCCGACGCCGGTACCGGCAAGTCGATCGAGATCTATGCCGGCGACTTCCTGGTGAACGGCTCGACGAAGCGCTCGAACACGATCGAGCGGCAGTATCTCGACCATTCGCCGGTGACCTACGAGTATCTGCGTGGTCAGACGCTCGACCGGCTGTCGGTCAACGCGCCGGCCAAGAAGCCTGCCGCCTATACTAAGTCCTACATCGGCGCCGACGCCGAGGTCGCATCGGTGCGGTTCGCTGGCGTCACAGACGTTCCGGCGCCGACCTATCCGGTGCTCAACACATCGTCGAATGTCGGTCGCCTCGGCTTCGACGGCGCGGCTCTCTCCGGCCCGAACTTCGTCATGTCGGCGCAGTTCGAGGTGAACAACAATCTTCGCCGCCAGGACGCCGTCGCCCATCTCGGCGCGGTCGGCATCGGCAATGGCGAATTCTCGGTGACCGGTACGCTCGAGACCTATTTCGGCGACGCCACGGTCTACCAGAAGGTCATCAACAACACGCTGACCTCCTTCGACCTGCGTCTCGGCCGCCAGGACGGCAACAAGGAAGCGCTGCTGTTCGATTTCCCGTCGATCAAGCTCTCGAGCGGCTCGCCGGGCGTCTCCGGCAAGAATGCCGACGTGATGCTGTCGGCCGGCTTCAACGCGATCATGGACGCCGTGAAGGGCTTCACCATGAGCATCGGCCGCTTCTGGTTCCTGCCGTAGGACGGCGCCGCTTCCCTCCCTCTGTTCAACCCGGACCCTCACGATGAAACTCGCAAATCTCAAGATCGATTCCGCCAGGCTCGAGCATGGCGATTGGGTCGGCGACATCCCCGGCCTAGGCGACATCCGCCTGCGTGTGCGTGGTCTCGGCAACGACGACTATCGCCGGCGCCAGTCGGAGCTTTCCGCCGCGCTGCCGCGCCACCTTCGCAAGGAGCCGGCGGAGCAGGATAAGATCCTGAACACCCTGATCGTCGAGACCCTGCTCGAGGGCTGGGAGAAGGTCGAGGCCGATGACGGCAAGCCTCTGGCCTTCACTCGCGAGAATGTGCTGGCGATCCTCTCCGATCCCGACATGCGAGCGTTCAGCGACGGCGTGATCTGGGCGGCCGGCGCCGTCTCCGAGCGGCGCAAGTCCGATCTCGACGACGACGCGGGAAACTGACGGGCGCCCTCAACTGGCATCTCCAGTGGGGGGCGCATGCCGAACGGATCGCGGCTGCGGCAGATGAGAGTGGACTGCCGCTCGGCGACCTGCCGTTCCTGGCGACACGCGAGGATCCCGACGAGGCGACACGCTTCGTCTGGGATGCCTTCTGGTGCCTGACTACGGATCGCCCGGTCGGCTTTGCGACCGGACCCATCCCTTGGACGGCGATAGACCGTTTCGCCATCCGCCATCGGCTCGATGATGCCGACAGCTTCGAGCGCTTCCATGCCCTGATCCGGGCGATGGACAGCACCTATCTCGACCACCTCGAGCGCGAGCGCGAGAAAGCCCGGAAAGACCAGCCTCACAATGGCAACGCTTGAAACCATCCGGCGACTGTCGGTCCGTGGCAACTCGGAGGGCCTCGACAAGGTCGCGGCGGATCTGCGCCTGGTCGACACGGCGCAGAAGCAGGTGGCGGCCTCGGCCGGTCCGCTTGGTGTCGCCACCGATACCGTCGCCAAGAAGGTGACGTCTTCGGCCGGCGCCTATGACCGGCTGCGCCAGTCGATTGATTTGGACTATCGTGCCCAAGTGCAGATGGAAAAGGGCCAGCGGATAATCAATGCTGCGCTCGAGCAGGGCGTCATCGATACTCAGGCGGCAGCCGAGGCGGTCGAGAGGCTGACGGCGAAGTATGCCCGAATGGATGCGACGCTAGCCGCGACGAACGCCAGAAGGGCTGAGATTGCCGCGCTGATGGCGCAGCAGACCGGCCAGAACTTCAATCAGGATCTCTCGGCGAGTTTTGCGCCCGGTGGCAAGTCTGCCCGCGACAGCGCCGCTGTGTTCGAGGATGCCGCGCGCGCCGAGCAGCAGATGGCGCGCGAGGCCGCGCAGCTACGCGCCCAGATCAATCCGCTCGGTGCGGCGCTCGACCAGCTCAACAGCGAACTGACGCAGTATTCCCGGCTCGCCGACGCTGGTGCGATCTCCGCCGGCGAGCTGGCGCAGGCGCAGGCGATGGCGCGCGGCCGCTATGATGACGCGGTCGGCTCGCTGACCAGGATGAGCGGCAGCAGCAAGCTGGCCGCACACGAGGTGACAAACCTCACCTACCAGCTGAACGATATCGCCACCGGCCTCGCGACCGGGCAGTCGCCCTTCATGATCCTGGCGCAGCAGAGCGGCCAGGTCTCGCAGATCTTCGGCAGCCGTGGCATCCGCACTGCGCTCGTCGGCACCTTCCAGGGCCTGGCGTCGATGATCACGCCGGTGACGCTCGGCATGGCGGCGCTGGCTGCGGGCGGCTACGCGGCCAGCCTGATCTTCAGGAAGATGCGCGGCGATTCCGAAAGCCTCGAGTCCGTGCTGAAGCGCCACCAGTCCGTGATCCAGACGCTGAAGGCGAGCTATGGCGATGCCGCTCCCAAGCTGGAGGCGTTCGCGGCGGAGGGGCGCAACGTCGCCGAGGTGCTTGCGCGCATCCAGCAGAACGATCTTCAGGATCAGATGAAAAAGGCTTCTGAGGCCCTGCGATATGGCTTTGGTGACCTCGCCCGCGGTGCGAGCGGCGGCGGCTTCGCGCTCGCCGAGCAGTTCAAGGCGCTCGAGGCGCCGCTAAACCGGTTCTTCGAAAGCGTGCGCTCCGGCCAGCCGGACGTTCGCAGGCTGCGCTCCGAGGTGGCCAACCTCGCCAATCTGGACCCGACCAACGAGGCGCTCGGCAAATCCGTCAAGAAGCTGATGGAAATCACCGACACGGCCAATCAGGCGCAGGGCTCGCTCCTTGGGCTGACTGGCGGCTTCGACTCTGCCGGTTCGGCGGCCCGGCGCAACCAGGTCAGCCTCGACAACTACGCCAATGCCCTCAAGACGATCTCGCAGATCGCCCTGCCGCAGCTCTCAGACCTTGAGCAGGTGGACCGGGCGCTCGATACAGCGCTGGGCAGCACAGCTAGCGCTGCCGATCGAGCCGCCGCGATCAGTGCGGCCGAATCTGCCCGCCAGCGTATCGCCGACAGCAAGGTGCCGCTGCCGCGTTCGAAGCCGAACTATCTCGCCGCCAACCCGGACGGCAGCTACGGCGCCGCCGCCGGCAAGGCGGCCGAGCGCGAGGCGAACGCCTATCGCGATCTGGTCAAGAACGCGCAGGACCGCATCGACCAGCTGCATGTCGAGATCGAGACGGTCGGCATGGCCGATGCCGCGGCGGAGAAGTACCGCATGCGGCAGGAACTGCTGGCCAGCGCCACCGACAAGGGGCGCAAGGTCTCCGAGCCGATGCGCAAGGAGATCGAGAAGCTGGCCGACGAATATGCGGCCTTGGCGGAGCAGGTGGCGAAGGCTCGCCTGCAGCAGGATCTGCTCTTCGATCGGCGCCAGCTTGGCCGCTCGGCGATCGATCAGACGGTGGCGGCAACGCTGCGCGGCGCTGGCCTGCCGGAGGACATGAACTCGACCGAGGCGCAGATGATCCGCCTCAACGAACAGCTGGCTATCGGCAAGGATATGGCGATGGATTTCGCGTCCAGCTTCATCTCGGGTCTGCGCGACGGTCAGTCGATCCTCGAGGCGCTCGGCAACTCGCTGAACCGCCTCGCGGATAAGCTGATCGAGATGGCGACCGACCAGCTGATCAGCGGCCTGTTCGGACAGCTCTCCGGCGTGCTCGGCGGCGGTGGCGCCATCACGGGAGGCCTGTTCGCCAACGGCGCGGCGTTCTCTGGCGGCAACGTGATCCCGTTCGCAAACGGCGGCATCGTCACCCGGCCGACACCCTTCCCGATGTCCGGTGGTCGAACTGGCGTCATGGGAGAGAAGGATTTCGAGGCGGTCATGCCGTTGCGCCGCCTGGCTGGGGGGAGGCTCGGCGTCGAGGCCGTTGGCAATGGCGGGGGCGGCGGCAACGTCATCACCTTCGCCCCGTCGACGACAATCACCGTGCAGGGCGGGGCCGATAAGGACACGCTCGCCCGGCTCCAGTCGGAACTCGATCGGCGAGATCGAAAGCTCCGCGCGGATCTGCCGGGCCTCGTTACCAAGGCGCAGGTCCGCGGCCAGTTTCAGGGGCGCGGTTGATGGCGAACACCGACCTTATGGCGGCGCTCGTCGTCGCAAGCGTCAAATTCGGCCTGAGCTACGGGCAGGAAACGTCGGGCCAGGCCGGCGGCACTATTCGTGTCGCCGACCTGCGTTCGCCGCTCTGGACCATGGAGGCCGAGTGCTCGACGCTGACCCTCGACCAGTTGCTCAATGTCGAGACGCTGATCGACCAGATCGGGGGCTCGAAGGGCAGCTTCTACGCCTGGGATCCGCGCCGGCCTTTTCCGGAGCTCGACCCGGACGGTTCCGGTCTTGGCGCCAGCGCCGTCAAGATCAACAGCCTCGGTGCCGACAATCGGAGCTTGTCGCTGAAGGGGCTCCCGCCCGGCTATGTGGTGTCGCGCGGTGATCCCCTTTGCTTCGACTTCGGCGGACGTCGCGCCTTTCACCGGATCTCCTCCGTATCGGCGGCTGCGAACGGTGGCGGCGTCACGCCGGAATTCGAGGTGGTGCCCAACCTGCGGACCGGGGCCGCGACAAACGCCGACGTGACGCTGAAGCGTCCGACCGCCGAAATGCGGCTGGTGCCGGGATCGTTCAATGGCAATGCGCAGGGCATGCTCGGTTCGATCAACCTGCAAGCGGTGCAGGTGGTCTGATGCGTGACGTTGATCCTGCCGAACTCGCCGCGATCCAGGCCGGCACCGTCGTCGCGCGCACGCTGATTTCTCTCACCGTGAAGGATCGGCTCACCGGCAACCCCGTGCCGCTCGGCTTCTGGATGGATGCCGGGCCGGGCGCCTTCAATGTCATCAACCCGCGCACCGGGGCAACCGAGGCGCGGAGCTTCATCGGCGACGCCCTGATCAGCGTTGGCGAGATCCCGCTGATCTCCGACATCTCGGTGCGTGAGGTTGAGGTCGTGCTGGCGGCGATCGATGACGACGTCCAGGAGGCGGTGCGGACCTATGACGTGCGCAATGCGCCGATCGAGATCCACCGCGTCTACCTCGATCCCGTCACCATGCTGCAGGTGGCGCCGGCACGTTGTCGCTTCCTCGGCCAGGTCGATACCGCGCCGATCGAGACGGCGGCCGAGGGCGGTGCTTCGACCGTCACGCTCTCCTGCACGTCCACGACGCAGGAACTGCGCCGCAAGAACCCCGACGTCGCTTCGCATGAGAGCCAGATCCTGCGCAGTTCGACGGATGACTTCTATCGCGATACCGGCGTCGCCGGTGACTGGACGCTGTTCTGGGGCAAGAAGCAGGCAAAGGTGAAGCAGACATGACCATCCAGCGCCGCGACGACTGGCGGCCGGCCCTGCATGAGGTGATCGAGACGACCCGCCGCGCCCCCTTCCGCTGGGGCGAGCGCGACTGCGCGCTGTTCGCGGCCGACTGCGTCAAGGCGATGACCGGGCATGATCTCGGCCTCGGCTTCCGCGGTGGGTATGACGATGCGGCCGGCGCCATGAAGGCGATCCGTCGTGCCGGCTTCCAGGATCTTCCGGATGTCGTCGCGGGCTTCTTCGAAGAAATCCACCCGGTTCGTGCCGGCGTCGGCGACATCGCCGCGATCGAGACGGCCGAAGGCTGGTCGCTCGGCGTCTATGGCGGACCGCGTGTGACCGTGCTGCGGCCGGACGGGCTCGGCAGCGTCGACCGCTCCATGGTGACCAAGGCGTTCCGGGTTCCCTGACATGCGTTTCATCATGCTGATCTTCACCGCGCTGGTGTTCTTCGCCGGCGCGATCGAGCCTGCCCAGGCCCTGCCGATCGGTGCTGCGATTGCCGGCTTCATCGGCCTGACCGGAACGCTCGCATCCGTCGTCGCCGCCGGCATCAACCTCGCCGTCGGCCTGGGGCTCTCCTACCTGTCGCAGACGCTGTTCGGCAAGAAGCCGCAGCAGGGCGTCGGCGGCATGTCGGGCAAGCTGCAGAGCGGCGGCGCCGTGCCGCGCAGCTTCATCCTTGGCCGCGCCATGACGGCGGGCAAACTGGTCTATGCCGGCACCTGGGGCGAAGTCGACAACACCCCGAACGCCTATCTCTCGATGGTGATTGCGCTTTCTGACCTGCCGGTTCAGGGGCTGGCGGAAATCTGGGTCGGCGGCGAGAAGGTCACATGGGATCCGAACGCCACGCCGGGCGGAATCGGCATCGCGATTCCGGAATATCGCAACGACGACAAGAACCACCTGATGGTGCGGTTCTATGACGGCCGGCAGACGGCGGCCGACACGCTGATGGTCGAGAAATTCGCCGGCTCTGCGCACCCCTACCTCAACACGCGCATCGGCACGGGTGTGGCCTATGTCGTGATGACGGCCCGCCTCAATGACAAGCTCTGGTCGGGCCTGCCGCAGTACAAGTTCGTCGTCGATGGCATCCCGCTCTATGACTGGCGCGCGGACAGTTCGGCCGGTGGCGACGGCGCGCAGCGTTGGACCGACCCGTCGACCTGGACCGGCTCGCCCGATAACCCGGTCGTGATCGCCTACAACATCATCCGCGGCATCCGCTTCGCCGGCAAATGGCTCTTCGGCGGCCAGACAGTCGCGTCGCCGCAACTGCCGCTGTCGACCTGGACGGCCGCCGCGAATGAGTGCGACCGTCTGGTGGCGGCGATCGGTTCGGGTACGGAGAGGCAGTTCCGCGCAGCCGGCGAGATCTCGCTCGAGGCGCTTCCGGCCGACGTGCTCGCCGAGTTGATGAAGGCCTGCAACGGTCGTCTGGCAGAGGTCGGCGGCATCTATAAGCCGCATGTTGGCGCAGCCGGCTCCGCCATCTTCGCCTTCACCGATGGGGACATCCTCTCGACCGACAAGCAGACGCTGGAGCCGTTCCCGTCGCTCGACCAGGCGGTGAATGCGGTCACGGCCAAGTATGTCGAGCCCGGCGAAGGCTGGGTGCAGAAGGATGCGCCGCCGCTCTATTCGCTCACGCTCGAGGCGGATGATGGTGGCCGGCGCCAGGCGGTCGATGTCGACTATGCGCTCGTCTTCTCCGGCACGCAGGTGCAACGGCTCATGAAGGCGGCCCGCGATGAATCGCGCCGATTCCGTCGCCACAACCTCCCGATGCCGTCCTATTGCTCGATCTTCGAGCCGAACGACTTCGTCGCCTGGTCGAGCGACCGCAATCGTTATTCCGGCAAGCTCTGGCGCATCGACGCCGTGCAGGATCTGCCGAACCTGAACAGCGGCTGGACGCTGACCGAGGTGGATCCGAGCGACTACAACCCCGGCGCCCTCACGCCGATCGTCATCGCGCCGACGCTCAACCTGCCGCCAGCGGCGCAGATCATCATCGACTGGTCGGCGACGCCGGTGACGATCAATGGTGATGAGGGTAGCCAGCGTGCCGGCATCCGCCTCGCCTGGGACCCGAACGTCGATGACGTCGATGGCGTGCAGTTCGAGATCCGCCTTGCCGTCGACGGCACCGTCATCTTGCAGAGCGAGACGGACCGCTATGACGCCGGCGCAATCCTGATCTCGCAGAACATTCTGGGCCGGACGCAGTATCAGGCGCGTGGCCGCTATCGTCCCGCATCGCCTCGCGACACCGCCTGGTCGGGATGGCTGAACGTCCTGACGCCGGATGTGGCCGAAGGCATGACGCAGCAGCAGGCCTACGAGCTTTCGCTGATGACGGGTGACGCTCGCGGTTCGATGCAGGAACTGCAGCGGCAACTGGACGAGGTGATAGACCGGATCGCGCTCGACGGGGCAGAAAATGTCGGCGCCGACTACATCCAGCGCGCGGCGATCCGCGGCGACCTGGTCGCTGCCATCCAGCAGGTGACGCAGGCCTACATCGCTGGCGACACGGCGATCGCCGACCAGACCACCGCGGTCAACGTCAAGGCCGACCAGATGTCGGCCGGCGGCTTCGTGAAGTTCGCGGCGACGGCGGCGCCGACAGGCGTCGACGTGCGGTTCCAGATCTTCCTGAATGCCGGCTCGGTCGGGACGCCGAACTGGAAAGAGGCCGGCATGGTGCTCGACATCGTCGGTGGCGTGTCGCGCTGCATGTTCCAGGTCGACAAGTTCTCGATCGGTAACGGTGCCACCAATGTCGTTCCGTTCGCGATCGTCGATGGCGTCGTCTACATGAGCGGCGTGGTGATCAAGTCCTCGAACAGCGTCGTCCAGCTCGATCTGCGCAACGACGCCATGATCTTCACGGAGCCCTGATGGTCGCCACTCCTCGCCTGTTTGCGGGCCAGCTGTCGCCGGGCGATTGGCGGGCTCGCGTTTCAAAGCCCGGCTTCGATGCATCCGATCCGAGCCTGACACGCGACAGGCTCGATTTCGACACGGCCTGGCCCTTCGCCGGCAACATTCATGCGGTCGCCAGCCGCAGGATCATTGGCATCAATGCAAGCCAGAGCCCTGGACCGGACAATTCGAGCCCGCTGCAGATCTTCTTCCCGGCGCTTCCCTATGTCCCGTGCGTGAAGGTGTTTCTATCCAGCCCGGACGGCAGCACGATCTGGTGGCGCGAGGATATCGGCCCGCTGGCGCCAGGAGCGGGATCGCTCACCTATGAGGCCTACAACGACCGGGTGGTGATCTATTCTCAGTCGGGGCAGTTTCGCTTCAACCATTACCTCTGCGCCATCGTCTTCAAGATCCCGGCGCGCGATCTGGACATCGTCGGCGACGATCCGCACCCGCTGGCGCGGATGATGATGGGCAAGCGGGGCAGTGAGTACGGTCTCTACGTCTCGCGGCCCGGCTTCAACGTCGAGACCTGTTCGAAGGCGCAGATGGTCTTCAGTTCCGACGACGACTTCTCGGTCATCAACAAGACCTATGCGCCCGCCTCGAGCCGGAAGGGCGCGGCCGACAGCCCCACGGACAACGTCTACACCGACATCGATTTCACCTACGAGTGGAAGGGCTACTACCCGATCATCTTCTTCTTCGGGACGTTCAACGGTGCCCAGAATGACCAGATCTACACCCTGCCATCCGACAAA